>JAENYP010000030.1 GCA_016841725.1 Thermincola carboxydiphila
ACTCTGATTCGGGTTTGAGCTTTTTTGCGCCTAACTTCGGATAATTTGCTAGACACTAGCAGAACCATATTCATAACAAAAAAGGGCAACCTTAACAGTTTGCGGTTGTCCCCCCGATCCCCATACGCAATGTTTAAATTTCCCAGCTATGAATATTATAAGTTATTCTGCTACTTCCTGTCTATATTTATCGAGAAACTAATCCCTGACCGCCGCTAAGCTCCTGTGCAAATTTAAGCGTCAGATGGAGTTCAAACTCCACCTGACGCTTAGAACTCTGTTGATTTAGATAATCTCCCCATCCACCAATCTTTTTCAGTATTTTGGTTTACTTGTTATATACCCTGTACAGGAACACGGCTGCCTCCGCCCTTGTGGTGTTGCCCAGGGGATTGAGCTTATCGCCGCTCCCGGTGATCAGTCCTTCCTTTACAACGGCAGCAACACTGTTTACGGCATAGGCCGCTACCAGGGATTTGTCGGCAAACCTGTCAAGGTCCGCATCCGAACCCTGCACTTCAAGTTTTTTCAGCATTCTTAAGGCTCTCCCGGTCAGTACCATCATATCCTGCCTTGTAATGCTTGCATCCGGGCTGAATTTGTTATTTCCGGTACCATTGCTGAGCCCGAGCTTTTTGGCTATGCCTATCTCTTTGTAGTAATAAGCATCACTGCTTATATCATCGAAGTTTCCGTCAACCACGGCGTCAACTCCCAGGGTCCGTACCAGGAAGCACAGGAAATCCGCCCTGGTGATGTTTTCCTGAGGGGAGTACTCTGTTTCCGATGTGCCTTCCAGGATACCTTTGGATGCCAGCGCCTCAATGGGTTCCTTGGCCCAGATTACGCTTTCCAGGTCGCCGAAGGTCTTTTGCACATAGGCTATGGCATAATAACTGAAATGGGTGGTGAAAAAGGTCACGGCGCCGGTTGCCGGGTCATACCACCCGTTGTATACCGATACCGCGTTTCCGGCTCCGTCGATGTACCAGACGACGATATGCTCGGGGTCAGCCAGTTCGTTCGCCGTCGGGCTGTAAGGGATAGATACGGTAACCGGAGCTTCAGGGTTGTTCCAATCTGTCTGTGTTCCGTCCAACGTCAGGGTGAGCTGCACCAGAGGCCGGTCGCCGACGGCAGCCTTTACCTCATCGGGAAGAGCGGACTTGTCACCCTGTCCGATGGTGATCCCTGCTTTTTCCCCTTCACTTCCCGGAATTCCGGAAAGCATGTTATCCGGTATGTTGATGCTGCCTATGCCTGTTGCGAAGGTCAGGGAGCCTTCCCCTTGAGTGCCGGACAGGGACGATGCGGAAATACCAAGGATATAAGTATCCACTCTGGGAATGGAAGGTACGGTGATTACCGCAGCTGCTTCGCCAGTGAAGATGTCTCCCGCCAGGTTACCCAGATCTGTCGTTGCGCTTCCGGTATTCGTGTTAACATTGACCGGCAGGGTGGTTTTAGCTATGCCGGTTTCCGTAACATCTGCCTTATATGACGTCGTTGAGGTATGAGAGCCTCCACCGGAGCCGTTATACGTAAAGCCGGCTGTGATTGTGACAGCGTTGGCAGGCATGGTAAAGGTGGTGCCGGCACTGGTCGTGCTGCCGAAACTTCCGCCGCCGGCGGATGACCATTTATCGAAGCTGTATCCGGAAGAAGGTGCCGCGGCAATGGTGATGACCGTACCTGCCGCATAATTGCCGCTGCTGCCGGTTGTAATGCTGCCCCCTGTCCCCGCCGTAATGGTCAGCGCATAGGTCTGTACAGCTTCGGCTGTTGTGGTAAAGCCGATCACTGCCACGTTTGAAATATTTTCTTCCGCATCTTCTATGATGACATATGCCTTATATGCTGTCGACGCTGTTAAACCGGTTGCCTCAACAGCATTTGCTGCTGCCGCTGCTATACCTGTCCCTTTGGCCGCTGCTTCTCCCTGGGCTTTAATAGCAGCTGCATCAGGAGCGGCTTCTGTTGCTGCATAGACCAGGTAGTAATAGGTCCCGGCTTTATCGGAGGTAAAGTCCAATGTTGCTGTTGCAGCAGTTATGGAACTGGCCCCGGTTTCACTTAATACCGGCGGTACATCGGTCTGCCCATGATCGAATCCCTGCCATTTTAGGAATGGGTATCCATTATTATTGCTCTCATTAATACCCCAAATCTCTTCATCTTCAAAGTCCCAGCCATTATATGTTTCCTGCTGCTTCATCTCTGCTGTGGTCTTGCCTGCGCCGCCGTCTGATATATCTAAGCCTGATGTTTCGGTATCCCAGTAGCTGTTGGCAGCAGTTCCGCTATCGCTGCTTCCGTTATCACCCACCAGGCCGCCAACATCATCGCCACCTTCTACAGCGCCTATGGCATAACAGTTGTTGATTGAAGCAGTATTATAACCAACCAGGCCCCCGACAGCAGCATCACCTACAACACCGCCTGTCGCATATGAGTTGGTGATTGAAGAATAATTACTCCCCGCCAGACCGCCAATATCAATTTCACCCGTTACCATGCCGGTGGCAAAAGAGTTGGCGATTAACCCACTATTATCACCCACCAGGCCGCCGACATCCCATGTCCCTTCCACCGTACATGTGGAATAAGAAGCAGTGATTTCGCCGTTATTGCCATCGCCACTATAGTTCCACCCCACCAGACCGCCGACATAATCGTCACCCTTCACATTACCTGCGGCATAAGAGCCAGTAATTGGCCCGAAGCTGCCGCCCGCCAAACCACCGATATAATCATCTGAACTCGTCACTGTTGCCTCCGTGTGGCAGTTGGTAATCGTGCCATTGTTGTCGCCAACCAGCCCGCCTGTATAATAATAATCGGCTGTCACAGTTCCTGTGAAGTAAGAATCGATGATGACGCCTTCATTTTGGCCCGCTAAGCCGCCGACATCAGAGTCACCTGTCACATCACCGGTGACATATGAGTTGGTAACCAGGCCGTTATTCCAGCCTGCCACACCGCCGACATAGTCACGGCCGGTTACATTTACCTCTACCAGCCCAAGATTGCGAATTATCGCCGCTTCTCCTGTATAACCGAACAAGCCTTCATAGTCGCTAATACTGCGGTTGATAACGAGACCGCTGATGGTATGCCTTTCCGCACCACCGTCAAAGACACCGGTGAAAGGAGTACTGTTATCGCCGATAGGTTCCCAGCCCTCGCCGGAGCTGAAACCGTCCAGATCGATATCTTCGATTAGTCTGAAGCATTTATCAAGGTGATTACGCACATTGTACAACTGGTCGGCATGGGCAATAAGGTAAGGATCCTCCTCACTGCCGCTGCCGCCGGCGAATTCCGCCACTAATACGGCGCCCAGGGACGGGTCGGTATAGATTCGGTAGCCTGCTATCATTTCAGGATCAAGGGAGCCATCTGCAAAAGCAAATGTTTCGCTGCCGATTCGTATGTACTCCGGCGCTTCTATTACCCCGTCAATAGTGATCTCTGAAGAAGCCTCCCCTCCTTCTGACCATATATATACACCGGTACCATTAGACAGGACATCTCCTCCGACATCGATTTCGCAGTTATCCATGGCTTTCACGCCATAGCTGTTTTCATCAACACCAAGGGACCGGACATCTCCGGTAATATAAACGCCGGATGCTAAAGCTTCCACGCCGCCATATTCGCCCGTGACATTTCCGCCAACAGTAACATAAGAACCCGGAGCATATATACCGACACTCTCAGCGCCGCTTGCAGTAACATTCTTTTCTACAGTAACCTCTCCTTCATCGTAGGCCTTTGTGCCAATGCTGTAATCGCCGCTTACGGTCACGCTGCCCTTTACTGTAATTTTTGCAGAAGAATTAGGCAGAACGCCGACACACCCATTGCCGTCGGCTGTAACATTGCCCTCTACGGTGACCTCCGCATACTGAAAATTGGCGCTTACGCCATACCCTCCTGCGTCTGAAGCCGCGTTCCCTTTTACCGTGACCTTTGCATTATTAGCCATTACACCCGCATACTCATGACCTAAAGCGTTGGTAACAGTAACTGAGGTGTTATTATTAGTGACTGAGTCGGTTTCATCATCGGTACTCGCCGCATATACTCCGTACCAGGCGCCGGTAACATTGAATTCACCTGCACCGCTCAAAGCAACGGCGGCATCCCCTTTGACATAAAGACCGCTCGTGTCCTTCGCTGTGCCGGTGTCTGCGGGGTTAACCACATTAAGCGTACATCCGTTCAAGTCAAAGGTAATTCTCTTTTCCTCAATCACAAAACCGCCATTATAATTAATATTCTCTGACAGCCGGATGGTTTCCCCGCTCTGGACCGCGCCCAGAGCACCATCCAGTGTGGGGTATCCAACTCCGGTTTCTACGATTTCACAAACATCCCCTTCCGCCGCCAGGACGGAAAAAGGCATCAGCGCCGTACAAAGGCATAATGCCAGCATTATAGATAACATTTTCCTAAACACTGTTTTCATAAAATATCCTCACTTTCTTTCATTTTTCAACCACTTCGATACACAGAAAAACAACGGCCTTATTGAAACGGTCAGGCTGCGGCGCGCTTTGCTTCTTGCTGATATTTTCATTACTGCTGTTTAATATTTTATTAACCGGCCGGCTGTAAAGACAGATTGAATATGCTTATAATCAGTACGAAAAATGTTTTTTTCAAATTAAAAAGAAGCCGGGCTTTTTCTCACTAAACCAAAGCCCGGCTTCCTCTTATTACTTTATCCGATAGCTAACCGCCGCTAAGACTCCCACCTCTTAAGGCAGGAGATAAGCGGCGCTAAGCTCCTGGATAACGATTTCTAAGCGTCAGATGGAGTCCAAACTCCACCTGACGATAATAACTCTGTTAATCCGACAATTTATTTACTCTGACATTTTCCGATATGCTGACGGGGTAACGCCAACCTTCTCTCTAAATACCCTGGCGGAATGGCCATTATAGTCCATGTTGCAGGCAGCAAACGCCTGGGCGATGGAAAGGTTGGTATCCAGCAACTTCTCCTTCAATTTGCTGATTTTATAATTGATATAATACTCATGGGGGGTTACACCGGTATGCTTCTTGAACAGTTTTGTGAAATGTGCCTTGCTGAGGCACGCCGCCTTTGCCGTTTCTTTGGCGTCAAACGGCTCCTGCCAATGCGTTTCTATGTATCGTTTGCCCCGCCCAATTTCTTCTTTCCCCCGGTATATTTTTTTAAAGATAAAAACGGCCGCAAAGTATTCTGTCACACCATCAGATTTTACCAAAGGGAAACATGTAATGTCTGAGCTTATAGTCTGTATATCTCTGTCTTCCACATTAAAATACCGGATCATATCCTGATAGGGCGCATTGAAATCGGTAAGATATACGGTTTTACCTGTCAACACCTGCCTGACCTGGTCCACAACACCAAGCTTACGCACGATAGGATCCTCAAAAACATTGTATTTGCCCACATGGGATTCAACGCTTCTGATACCAATCATTTCCAGCGTTGCTTTGTTAATCAGCCTCGCTGTCCCATCAAGAGAGAAAATCTGAATCGGATAGGGGAAGAACTCGATTACTTTCGCAAGCAGTTCTTGTTCCTCAAAAAGCGGCTGGAATGATTTATCCAGGCTCCTTTGTACACCCTTAACCTGATCTTTCATGGATTGACCCTCATTTCTTTTTACTCTGACATTTTCCGATATACTGACGGAGTAATGCCAACCTTGTCTCTAAATACCCTGGCGGAATGGCCATTATAGTCCATATTGCAGGCGGCAAATGCCTGGGCGATGGAGAGGTTGGTATCCAGCAGCTTCTCCTTCAATTTGCTGATTTTATAATTGATATAATACTCATGGGGGGTTACGCCGGTATGCTTCTTAAACAGCTTTGTGAAATGTGCCTTGCTGAGACACGCCGCCTTTGCCGTTTCTTTGGCGTCAAACTTGTCCAACCAGTGGTTTTCTATATATTCCTTCGCCTTTTCAATCTCATCCTTGCCACGATAAACCCTCCTGTTGATCAAAAATGCCACAACATATATTACCCGTTTCCTATCATCCAGAATAGGGAAAACCGTAATGTCCTGATATACGGCCTCCACATCAAAGTCCTGTATGCCGTATCGCTCCGCAATTTCTTCCAAAGGTACTTTAACATCCGGGAAAAAGACGGTTTCTCCCTGAAAGGCCCGCTTTAACACATGGAGCTGGCCTGTTGCGATAACGGCAGGGTCTTTTAAGACATTGTATTTTCCGACAACCGTATCCGGGCCGGAAGCATGGTATTCGTTCAGCATAGCCTCATTCACCAGGACCGATGTCCCGTCCGGAGCATAAACCTGAATCGGGTAGGGGAAGAACTCGATCACTTTGGCGAGGAGTTCTTCTTTTCCAATGAGCGTTTGAAACGACTCCATAATATTGTTTTGCCTGCCGTCCATATAATTACTTATTTTTTCACCTTTTTGTGCAGCCGGCTTCATGGTATCTCCATTCTGTTTTTCTTTTATTATACTACAAATTTCAGTTTACTGTTATGGTTATCCTTATATATCAAGGTTAAGGCCCATTTTTGCCGAGCCAAAATTGTACAACTTATTTCATTTTAATGCTGCCAGAATCTCATCTGCTGCCATTACAACAGCATTTTGGGCGGGATAGAATGATTGGTAGGGCTGGGCGGAATAACTCAACATTGATAATTCTTCCAGCAGGGTCTCTTTCTGCAGGGCAAAAGTCAAAAGGTCAATTTTAGCACCAACCGGCTCTTCACTTAATATCTGCCCCCCCAGTAAGCGGTGGGTTTTCCGGTCAGCTATCAACTTCACCTTGACTTTTTTGGCGCCGGGTAATATTGGGAAAATAGTTGTTGTTGCCCCATAACCTGCTATAACATCATAACCACTCTGTAATGCCATTTTTTCTGTTAAACCGGTTCCTCCGATAAACAAATCGTAAACTTTGGTGGCAGCTCCGTTAAAATATCCCCGGTATTCGCTGTCAATACCCATGATGTTCCTGGCTGCCACTTTACCCATTGGCACAGCATTTGTAGCCAGCTTACCCGAAATTACCGCTCCGGTAATACCGGATACAAATTGAACACAGTCGCCAACAGCATAAATATTGGGGATATTTGTTTCCATCCTGCCATTGACAACAATTCCTCCTTTTTCGATATCTAATGCCGTTTCCCTAAAGATATCAATAACGGGCTTCATGGTTATAGCGAAAAATACCGCTCCTTTAACCGGTTCGCCTTCTTTGCCGGCGAACTTAATCACCTCTCCATTGTTCAGGACAACCTCCTGAACCGTTTTGTCTCCCTTTAGCTGTGTAACCTGAGTATTCAAAAACATTCTAATGCCGTTATCGATAATTCTTCCCTGAACTTCAGCGGTCATATCGCCATCTGCCATACTTCTCAATATTTGGTCAGCAATATCTATCAAATCTACTGATACCCCCACGCCTCTTAAGGCCTGAGCCAATTCCACACCTATAGCACCGGCTCCTACCACAACCGCTTTTTTCAATCCCTTTTCTTTTAATTCAATTGTTATCTTAAGGTCATTTTCCGTTTTTACTGCAAAAACGCCACTTAATGAAATTCCGGGTATATTGGGAAACGCCGGTTCGGAACCGGTTGCTATAACCAGTTTGTCATAGCCGTAAATATCCCCTTTTTCAACTGCTACCTGTTTGTTGTCGAAATCCACTTTTACCGCTTTATCTCTGATTAATTCTGCTCCCACATCAGTTACCAGACCGTCACTCTTAAAAGTTTTTTCGATACTTATCAGTCCTTCAATAACATAAGGTATGGCGCAATAAATCATACTGTGGTCCTCAGGACGAATAACGCCTACGGAGATATCTTTTCTCCTGCCTAAATTCCTGGTGACAGTGATTCCTCCGGGACCTCCCCCAATAACCAAAACATCAAACTTTTTCATTTTTACCCTCCTTAATACCGGGGGCTTTAGCAACATTTTGCCTTATCTCTGAACTTGCCCCCTGATTTATTAAACTTTAGAACCAATTATAGACAGCACATTTTGGGCATATGCCCATATATTAATTATAATTATTAATTCCCAAATGTCAACCATATATGGTTACAGAATTGTGTACTATCCCTGCCAAGTTTTCCGTGGCATCCGGGCAGTAACAACAAAAATCCCAGAGCCTGCTTTAATCAGACCCCGGGATTTTATTCAGTCTTATTAGTCTTATTAGTCTTATTAGTCTTATTAGTCTTATCAAAATTCTCCCATATGCTCCAAAAGCCTGTAGAGCACCACAGTCGCTTCCTGTCTGGTGGCACTGCGCTCCGGGTAGAACCTGCCCTCACTGCCTTTCATTATCCCGGCACCGGCTGCAAATTCAACGGCTTCTTCCGCCCAGGAAGCAATATCCCGGCTGTCTTTATATGTACCGGCAATGCTGCCTTCAAATGTAGTATCACTGCTGTCCACAGGCTCTGCATCATCACTGCCTGCAGGCTTTGCGCCATCACTGTCTGCAGACTCCCGGCCGGCTTTATAGCAGTAGAGCCGGTACGCTATTGCTGCCATCTGCTCCCTGCTTATCCGGGCATTGGGCTCAAACTCCGCCTCTCCGATGCCCTTGATAAGCCCCAGGCCGGATGCCGTTTCCACAGCGCCGCTGAACCAGGCGTCTTCCGGGATATCCCTGAAAGTGCCTCTGCTGCCAGAAATCTCAGTATACAGGGACCGTACCATAATTGCAGTGAATTCTGCCCTGGTAATGCTGTCTTCAGGGGCAAAGGCCGTCTCTGTCTTACCGTTTATCAGGCGGCGGGATGCCAGGATTTCCACTTCCTCCTTAGCCCAGTCACTGGTGACATCACTAAAGCGGATAATGTTTTCAAAGGCGGCAAAGGTGGAAAAATGCCTTGTCTTAAAGATGAGAGTACCGTCCGCACTGTCTGTTACCCCGCCCATGGGCTGCCAGCTGCCGGACTCTTCGTCATAGGCACAGGCAATAACCCTTTTGGGATTGCCAACCGCAGCCATATCCAGGGGAATGGTCACAGTAACTTCATCTTTAAATTCCCGCACCGGATTATTTCCAGCAGTAATGGAGATATCCATGATGCCGGAAACCATGCTGCTGTCGTTTTCTGATTCCTCCCTCATAGCAATTGTAATCACCATAGGCGTTTCTTCAGGTGTTTCTTCAGACTTTTCCCCGGAGGTTTCTCCCTTTTTAGCTATGGCTTCAATCAGGGCCCGGGGCAACCTGACATCACCCTTACCGGTCACAATCTGCAGGTCCTTCCCAAGGGCCGCAAGCTGTTGCACCGCTTCTGCATCCAGGCTTATCTTTATGGTTTCATCATTTTTAACTTCAGCAGTCACATCTATGGTAACTGTCTCACCGGCATTTCCCAGTCGCAATACGGACTGGGCATCGACTTTAACTGTGGCCGTACTGCTCCCGTCTGCCGCAGTCTGGCGGGTAATTCTGTAATCGAAAGAATCGTTGTCATGGGAACCCGAGCTCCGGTCAATCCTCTGCCCAGTGTAAAACTCCAGTGCATAATCATCCTGCAGTATTTCGCCTCTCTCATTTTTGACCGCTCCGGCGGGTACCAGCACCGTGTAGACCTTATTTGCCTCAAGGCGACCTGCGGGATCGATATACAGCCATTCTCCCTCAAGTGATACCGAAGCCGCCAATTTTTCAGAACCCGGTCCGTACAGTGCGATCCCGCTGAAGTTAACCTCTTCGGAAACATTCTGGTTAAATTTAATCTTGATGTCTGTATCTTCAGGTGTATTTTCCATACCGTCTCCCGGATAGGCAAAAACTGCCTCCGGGCTGCTTTTGGTGGTCTCAAAGCTCAACTGGTACGGGCTGTCCATAGTATGCCCATAGGAGTTGGCCAGAGCCCGGTCCGGTATTGTCAGCGTGTAACGGGTGTTGTACTGCATGGAACTTTGGGGTTTCACCGTCAGTGTATTGCCGTCAAGTGTTTTCTCAACAGCCACTGTGTTCATATTATCGTCTTCCAGTATAATCCCGCTAAACTGCTCCCCCGCTGCCACCTCCATATTAAAACTGAAGGTCAGCGGCTTTTGTATTTCTACCCCTGTTTCACCCGCTCCGGGATCCATACTGTCTACCGTAATGGGTGCGGGCTTCAGGGTAAACTTGTACGTATTGTTGTCTGTGTCTGACTCCTCTGTTCCATCCACAGGCAGGGCAGTCACCGACATATTGATTCTTCCGTTTTCATCAGTTACAAGACCAGCTAAGGATAACGCGAAAGACACATCTGCTTCCTGTCCCGGTTTCAGCTCTTCCAGACTCCCGGTTTGCAGCGGCTCTGCGGCTTGCTCATGGTGAAGGTAGGCTTCTATGCCTTCCAATGACCTGCCGCCGGTATTGATAACCTTTGCCGTTACCAGGTAATCATCCCGGGCCAGTTTCTCATATTCAATACCGGTAACCTCAATATCAGCGGCTATAATCTCACGACTTGCGATATTGTTTGTTTCATCAGATTCAGACACGGCATCATCAGGGTCTGCAACTACGTAAATATGATATTTATCCCTCTCAGCCAGGTCCACAAACCACTCTGCCTCCAGTTGGGCTGAAGAGCGGGCCGGGACAGGCTCCGAACTAACGGCTTCCCCGATTTTGGTGCCGCCCTGCTCCGGGTCTCCATCATAGAGATAAACCACAGCGTTTTCGGCAAAATCCCCGCTGTTTCTGACCGTAACTGTCACCGTCTCTACTGTGCCAGGCACCGGGTTTTCAGGGGACAGCTTAATAACCTCTTCATCAGGACCCTGTTCCTCCAGTGCCAGGTCATGTACCGGAGTATAGGCTAATAGGCCGAAATCCACTTTATCACCCGGTTTTTGATACTCAATACCATTGATGACTTCAGTAATCACTTCCGCCTGGGTATAGGCGGCCTTTAGCTTGCCGTCCTCTGTAAACAGCGGGGTGAAGGAACGGATGAATCCGTCTCCCTCTGTTAACGGTGCTTCACCACTCCAGATTCCCTTTTCAATATCATAGAAGGATGCGGCAAGGTTCTGTATACTGCCTGCACCGGTGCGTTGGTAAACCAGGGCTATCTGTGGGTTTTCCCCCTCATTTAAGGTGATTTTATAGTCAGGCTGTACGTGAGACAATAATTCCGCGGTCTGTGCTGCTCCGTCCATTCCTTCCTTATACATGATACTTCCATTTTGATACCATGTGATGAACCAGACTCCATTTACATAAACAGCCCTGGGGTTGGCGGCTGCAGACTCCTCACCGCCATCCACACTGCTGCCGCCGGTACTAATCTGTACCGCGTCTCCCCATGAATTCCCGTCATAAACCCTGGCATAAACTGTCCGGTCCTGCTCTGCCGCACCGGCTTCAGCCATATTGAGGGTATAAAGAAGCAGTCCCTCATCACCATGCATAGCAAGGCTGGAATTCATCACTTCCGGAAGAGAGCCGGCAATTTCCTCAGGCTCACTCCAGATACTGCCGTCCCAGCCGGAGAAAACCAGGCTGTCACTGTTTTCCGCCCCATCAGGGTCGGATTTGGTCCATACCAGGAGTGCTTTGTCACCATCTGCGGCCAGGGTGGGTGAATGGTCATACATGGCATCATCTGTCAGAGTCACTGTCTGCACACTATTCCCTTCTGTACAGACATCCCCGCTAACACTGATTTCCATATTTCTGATAAATGTATCCATCTCTGCATCTTCAGGCATTACCTCTTTGACATCCTGCCAGGCCATCAGGACACCGTTCCCGGCAGCTGCCGATACAGGGCTGAAATCAGCGGTCCCGTCCTCACCCAGCCATTGGGGTTCTGACCGGCTGCCGTCTTTTTCTACCGAGTACATCACCTGGGTACGGTTCATATCGGAACGTTCGGGATTATCATCAGTCCATATCAGCCACAGTTCATCACCGTTTTGTACCAGCTGTACTTCGGCATCCGGGTAGATATTGGATTTTACGATACCCTGCTCCGCGAAGGAAAGCAGGGATACTGCATCTGCTGCCCTGACCGTCACCTGAGATTCATTACGGTCACCGGCCACCCACTCTGAAGGCCGGTCCAGGTAATCCCGGGACATCGGAGTAAGCTTTAAATCACCTGCACCTATTGCTTCCATAACCGGCTCAGATACTGCATAACCCAGGTAAACAGGTACTTTTTCCTTACCGTTATTCCATGAAGTCTTGGCTTCAACAGAGTAAATATTCCCTTCCCATAGCAGGAACTTAACCCTTATCCCGGCACGGGCCGAAGGGTCCACCTGGACATATCCCGTGGGGATATGGACCTGGGCCGCAATTTTTCCTCCGCCGTAGCCCTCAACATTTACCGCGTCATTTCCGGCCCCGACGACAACTTCCACATCCGGTGCAAAGTAGAGAATCCCTTTGTATTCCTCTCCGTCAGGCTCGAATACAATTATAAAGGTCCCGCCTACATCTGCCTGCATAATTAGTTTTGCATATCCGCCGATGTCCAGCTTGTTAAGTCCCGGGACCTTGTCAATGCCCGGAATAGCATAATCCTTTCTCCACTCACGTTCCCCGCTGACTATTATTTTAACTTCACCCTGCGCAGCCTCCCATGTGTTGGAATCAGGATTGTATGTATATCCCACTGCCCCGGCAAACGATCCGCCTGTTATAAAGCCTGCTGACTTCAGGTTGATGTCCGTTCCTCCGCTAAATACGTAGGTGTCATCATAAAGTCCGCGGCTGCCCGATACATCCAGCCAACGGGCAAAGAGTCCGAAGTTATTGGTGTTTTCCAAAAGAGGGATGCCTGTCAAAACCGGGATCTTTTCTGAGAGAAGCTCATCAACCAAGAGTCCCTCATTTGCCCAATAACCACTGCCGGTGAAAGTAGTGTACACTCCTTCAGGATTTTCCACTGCCAGCAGTTTGGCATCAACCCAGGGGGAATTGGTGCCATCTTTGGAAACCATGCGTGCTTTGATACCATCCCCCGGATCGAGATACCACAGAAAATATTTTACAGTTAAACCGGCGCTGGTTCCCTTCATATCAACAGAAGTAATTTTCTTCCCTGAGGTGGTTTGTAATTCCAGGTAACCGGGTTCAAAACCGTTCCAGTCTCCTGCAGCCGTAAAGCTTAGGTTTATATTATAAGGCATGGCGTGGACAAAAATCGCAATATCAGGTTTGCTGGAATCCGTGTACTGGGACTTGATATAGCGCAGTTTTGGCTTGTCCGCATCCTTACGGGGTTCTAATTTTATAACCGTAAAGTCACCCGGTCCGTCTGAGAGGGATATGTACTGTTTTTCGGAGGTATAGTAGTTGGGGAAACTCACCTCAACTTCATGTGTCTCAGCAGACAGTCCGCCCCGGAGACAATATCCGCTCAAAGTCGGGTTAATAAGCCACTCCCTGTCAAACGATTTATTCTCCCCGTCTACTTTAACCGTAATTTGAGGCGTGCTGTTAATGTATGCCCCTGCTGACGCATCATATAGAGCTATCCTCAGGTTTGCACTGTAATAATTGTCTATCCTGAACGACCGGCGGATTGTTTTGGTCTCTCCCCATTCATCATATTGAAAGACCACTTCATAAGTATAAATTCCCCCCGCATCACCCAGGTCATCATAGTTTATGTCATAATCAAGTATCCCGGTCTCAGGAATGGTGATGTTATTAAAGGTTTTCAGAAGATACCTGGACCCGCCGAAACGCTCTGCCCAGACTTTGTAGAGGGATACCTTCATGCTGCCCGTTACAGGGACCGCTTCGCGCGGCACCCGGATACTGTAAGTTATAATGTTTTCTTCTCTATCATCACTTTTGATGACATGTGTGTGCCTTTCAGGCGAAATGGAAACAGCAACAGGTCCTGCTTCTACTATGGGCAGGCTCGCTGTATATTCATAGGTGACCCCTTTGTTATCAGTAACATTAAGTACCACCGTTTGATTACCGGTTTCTGTGAAACTATATTCGACTTTTTTTTCGCCCTGTTTACTGCCATCACTGAAGGTCCACTCAAAAGCGGTGATGGCACGATCCGATCTTTTAAACGAGCCTTCAATCCCCTCTGTACTGAAGGTTACCGGGGTATCTACAGCATAATACGCCGCAGGGTTAGCTATGAATCCGGTGTCTCTTATTTCCAGGGCCGGTGCGGTGACAAACCTTATTTCCAGGGCATCATTGGTGTTGCTGCTCAAATCCTTATATGCCCCGCGCGATATTTTTACGGTGTATGTCTCCGCAGGCTCAAGCTTCTCCTCCGGCACTAAAACAGCTTTGTCACCGGCTTCGGTTGCCAGGAAGGTAATCAGGTTACCCCCAGAATCAGATATTTCTATGTCAGCGAACCCCGTTCCCCTGGTCACCGGTGCGGAAAACCCTATCTCAACAGGCGTATCCAGGCTGACATCATACTCCATTGGCGATATATTGACAATATCCATTTCTAATAATTCTGAGCCGGTGGTAAAATTCACTTCAAATGCGGCCAGCGGGTTATCCGACAAATCCCAGACAGAGTTTCCGGGTACCGCAAGCGTGTATTGGGCTGCCGGGAGCAATGCCTTTACCGGGTCTATGGTTATACCCTGTCTATCCCTTTGTACAAATACCCTGGCCGGGACTCCGGCCCCTTTGTCGTCAAAGAGGGCTATCAGGCTGCAGTCAGCTTTTACCTGCTCGGAAAAGCGGATGTCAACAGACTGGTAAATATTGATGCCGTCTGCATTGTCAGCAGGGTATATGCCGGTTATTTCGGGCGGAATTTCTTCCCCTCTGGTCTTAAATTGTATCGTATCTGAACTGCTTTTTCGCTTAAACCTGTCCTGTACCGCTCCTGCCGGTAACCGGACTTCATAAGCCTGCCCGGGCTCAAGTCCGGCTCCGGGACCAAGGGTAAGGATTACCGTGTTTCCGGTTAAGCCGCGGGAGATGGGAACCTCTGCACCGGAGCTTGTGTAAAGCAGCAATATATCCTCAAAGGCAGTGCCCTGAGAAAGGCCTTCTAGGCTGTCACTGTAATTTATGGATATTTCCGTGATTCCGGCAGAGACGTTTAGCTCCCGGTCTGCCGGAGTGGAACCGGCGGCATACAGGGTTCCTGTGGGCACTTGTTCAACTTTAAAATTTAAGGTGAAATCATCCGGCATGTTGTTCCCGGAGGCATCCTGAACAGCATTTGCGGGGATAAACAACCTATAGTATATAAGTGATTTCATATCACCGGTCAGGGTCAGGATAAGCTTATCGCCGTCAATCCTGGTCAAACTGTCAACCTCAGTAAATTGCTGGACCAAAGAATTGCTACCGGCCCTTACCATCTCCAGGTACCCGGTTTTTATCCCATCCCAGGCTGCCCCTTTTTCTATAGCTTCACTGAAATTTACCGTAATCTGACGGGTGCTGTAAATAACATCAGTGCTGTTATTTTCCGGTGTGGCGCTTACGGTCTCCGGAGGGACAGTATCCGTTTCCGCAAGAACAGTGTAAGGAAATTCCCTGGTATCCTGAAGGCCTCCTTTGGTTAAAACAGCAGTCAGGGTTACCGACCGGTGGGCCTCCCCCTGTGCCGGCCTGACAACATCACCGCTGCTGCTGATTACTTCAGACACACTGGACTCCCATGTTACCATAGACCCGTTGGGAGCCGTGGGCGGCAGTGACAGGGAACTGACCACGGCGTACTGGGAAACATTGTCACCCAGGGTCCGGGAAACGGTAAGCCAATCCATATCCCTGGCCAGTGACTCCTCATCAGTCTGGGAGGCGGCCTTGACCACAACAGAGAAAACCTTTGTAACTGACACATCCCCTTTTGATATGGCTGCCGTAAGTGTTACCGTCCGGTCTCCGGCAGTATAATCAGGCCTGGTCACCATTCCCGGTGACCCTGCTATGTCCACTATGCCAGGAGCGCTGGATTCCCAGCTTATAGCGCTTCCATTGGGGCCTTCCAGGGGAAGGTTCAGGTCCCCGGTCACATTATCAAGGTTAGTGTTGTCTTTAAGCAGCCGGTCCCCGGTCAGCCATGAATAATCGGCAGAGGTATCGCCTGCGGGATTATACAGCTCCACCGTAGTTGTGTTAAGCGCCCCGCCTTGGGCCACAGCCCTGACGACAGCGATACCGGAGGTATCTGAACTGAGCACGGCCGTCGCCGTTCCATATACATCGGTGATTACTGAAGCAGAATCCAGGGAACCAAAAGATGTGGAGAATTCGACAGGTAGACCGGCAACCGGGGTCAAGAAACCCTTTTCATAGACGGCTGCATTTATGGTACTGAGAGCCTCCCCTGCTGCCGGTTCCGGCACAAGGGAAACCGAAGATGCATCAATATAAGCTTCATTATATGTATCTATTGGTATGGGGTCGTTCTTGAAATACCACTGCATTATATAATGTGCCTCTTTGGCATCAACGCTGGTATTGGCAGTGAATCCCGCATAGATGTCTCTTATGGCATCACCCCCTGCAGTGGTAAAAACCGCTCCCAAATCAAGGTTAACTGCCGTCAGGGTCGGGTCTGGCGGCCTGCTGTCAACATTACTTATCCGCATTTCCAGGGTCTTGCCTGTCCCGTTATATTCAATCCATACATAATTGGGTTCAAAAACCTGGAGATTGTTTATCTGATAAGGCAAATCCGCCACAGCCGATGGTGTATCATAATTTCCGTTAACAAACACTGCACTATGCTGCAGTGTACCCTCACTGGGGTCATCCTGGACCCTGGTATCAAATTCAACACTGACACTGGGCGCGCTACCCAATGTACCCATTGAGGGACCGTGGTTGACAAGGGCATCACTGCCGGCGGTCTGAAGTGTAAAGGTAAAGCCTTCACCAGGTGCCGCCATATCACCCAACTCGCTTGTAATCATAAATTTAAAGTATGTACTGAAGGACAGGTCATCTGCAAGGTGGAGCAGTCTTTTGGCAAAGATACTGCCCCCCTGGCTGTAATCAGAGGTCAGGCGGACAACCGTGCTGTCCGGATTTGGGCCAAAAGGAGTTTCTTCATAAGTAAGGGTGGATGTACCGTTAAACTGAAGTGTACCCGCAGTGGCAGAAAAATCATCATACTTTAATGCCAAAGGAACATTTTCCGCCGCATAGGCATTGGTTTCCCCACCGCTTTTCACCAGCGCAAGCTCCAAACCTGTAAACATAATCAATAACGCTAAAATGAACCCTGCAATTCTCTGATAACCCTGCATACTACCGCTCCCCCTTTAATGTATCCGATGGCTAACCACCACTAAGACTCCTGCCCTCTGTTAATAACAACACTCACCACATTTAGTAAATCCTGCTAAAACAACTATATAGTAGATTTACTCATATTTCAACAATTTTCGTGGCTTTGATGCTACAGTTTTCATATGTATTTCGAAATATTTACGAAATACCATTGCCGTTTGCCGGCGGATTATATATAATAACAAAGACTAGCTGCAGGAGGATAAATTAACTATGAATGAAATATTAAACTTCGGTGCATACCTGAATGAACTGTTAACCTTAAGGAGCATAGACAAAAAAAGCTTCGCTTCTGCCATAAACATAAACTACTCACAGCTGTACCGTTTCTTAAGCAGTGAACAGCTGCCGGACCGGGAACAGCTGAGTGAAATATGCGAAAGACTCAATTTACGGGCATCAGAATACAAAAAACTGCAGGAAAGTTACGAATGCACTCAATATGGCTGGGAAATTGTACACGGCAGGAAACTGATAACAGACATGCTCAAAAGGCTGGATAACTGCCGGGATGGGCTAACCTATGAATATACCCTGGAAAAATGCCGGCCCCGGCATAAAAATACCGGTATTATCCCGGTAAGAAGTAAAGCAGATGTATTACATACTGTGCTGTCATTGCTGGACTCAGTCAGACAGAATGATGATTCCGAGGCTACATCAGTCAACCTGATTTTGCAGCCGGATATGAAGGATTTTATCAGCATCCTTACCAAAATATTAAATGAAACAACCACTGCCAAAAGGGCTCTCTCTGTAAGGCACATAATTCGTTTTAAGGATAATTTACTGAAAAAAAACCGACTGCACAATTTGAGAATCCTGGACTATCTGCTCCCCCTGTCATTTTTCGAGAGTGTATACGGGGCATATTATTCAACTGAGAAATTTACAACTGAAACCTATGAAACCTTTTTCCCTAATTTTATCAGCATCGATTCCAAAACCGCTTTTATTTTTTCGGAGGACTGCGAAAACGGCATTCTTTATACTTCCCGGTGCCGGGAGATAATCGCGCTGTTAAATGAAGAGTTTAATAAGGTCTGTGCTGACTGCCTGCCGCTGTTTTTCAACCTGGAAAACTATGAACGACAGTCACTTTTTATGTATGAATATGAACAGATGATAAAAGCGGACACCGTACTATTAAGCCCTGAAAACAGTTTTTATACCTTACCTGTTGACCTGATCAGGAAAAAAGCATCAGAGCAGTATCTCCCAAAAGAAGAGGCGCAGGCAATTATAAAAAGGGTGGAAACATTCAGAGAAAGACTGAAAAAAAACAAGGCCCTTGAAATTGTTTCTCTCAAAGGCCTGAAGAATTTTGCGGTCACCGGGCGGCTGTTGATACATGGAGATATACAGTCCGGCAAGAGTGAACGGATCAGTATTTTGAAAGAACTTCTGGATTTTGTTAAGGAGTGGCCAAACTATACCCTGTACCTCATGAAAGAGGAAAACCCTTTTTATAATACTGATCTTGCCGTTTATACCATAGGCAGTGAACTGCTCTACATCGTACCTTCAGTATCCGGTTATAAAACGACAGAAAACATTATCATCAGACACAGGGGCATTGTGGAAAGCTTTACTGATTTTATGCATTCGGGTTTTACAACGCAAAAATGCATCACTGACAAGAATGAAGTTGCCACTGTTATTGAAGATATCATTAGGAACATTTAAAGAGGAGAAATCCTCTTTATCAATTCCCGGCTTTGGTATGGGCCGCTTTCCTGAAATGAGACACCAGAACCATGATTACTGAAAGCGTGGAGATCGCTGCGCCACATATCGCAGCAATAAGCTGACCGACCTTAAGCGCCGGAACGAAATGCTGCAGTTCAGTCAGGCCCGCAGCTGCGTGCTGCACCCCAAAGCTGATATTACCGACACCGGGAATAAAATGCAGCTGATACATGACATATCCTGATAACACCAGGGGAATAAAGGCAAATACCAGTTTGATACGCATGGAGGCCGGTTTGCTTCTAAAGGGTTGGGCAATCAGCCATGCACCTATTCCCGCGACAACGGCTGTGCCCCAAAAGGCTGCCGAAAACCAAAGCCGCCATTTGGCCAGAGGCCAGGACTGACGCAGGGGTTCAAAGTAATGAATAGGAATAAGCATTAGCAAGGCTACTACGATGAATATGGCAAAACCCTGATTAACCCGGACCAAATGCCAAATCTCCCTGGCCGGCACCCGTAATTTAAGCTGAACAGCATCGTTAGGGCAGTTGCGGACACAGTGAAGGCATAATTTACAGTCAATATTATTATCAACATAAGGAGCATGCATGGAGAGAGGGCATCCCGACACTGCGGCTGTACCATGATAACATTCAAAGGTCGTACATTTATTCAGGCAGACATTTGCCTCTGAGCGTACTTCCAGCATCCCGCCGACAGAAGCTACTCCCACAAATCCTCCCAGGGGACATAAGTGGCGGCACCAGGAATGACGGGTGTACAGCATGCCAACAGCGCCGGCTGCCGCCGTGACAACAAGCAGCCAAAGAGCTGTATAGAGAGGACTGCTCCTCATACCGGTAATGGCTTCCACCCAAAAAATCATGAGAAAGCCAATGGTAATTAGCAGGTAATCATACTTTTTCAAAAAATCAGGGACCGGACTGTTCTTATGTACTAATTTCTGAAACATTTCCATAATGCAGGAAAAGGGGCAAATACTGCACCACACACGGCCAAGGGCAGGAGAAATGATTGTCAGGGCCGGCCACCAAAGCCCCCAGACCAACACAAACAGCACTCCTGCAGTCTTGGTATCCGGTGCCGCAAAAAGCAGGGCAACAATGAAGACAAAGATAACAGTGGACACATACTGCACCCAGCCTGGAAAAATCCCGCGGCGCACCAGCCAAGCCACCCACGGCCACTTCATCAGGTTAATGCTCCAGCCTGTCTCTTCTGCCGCGGGTCCGATAAGTACGTGTTCCAGGGTAATATGATCATCTTCAACCAGAAAAAAAGCCCGTTCAATAATTTGAATTAGTTCCGTCACATTGCCTTGCTGATAATGGTGGGACAATAGCAATTTAACTGCTTCCGGGCTAAGAACCGGGGTATTACGGTTATGCTGCCCGGCCATTTTCTCCAGAATGCCCATAGCAATAACCGGGATATCTCGTTTCCTGGTCCGTAAGGGTGTTAGCAAATAGGTGTGAGTAAATTGTTCCAGCAGCTGGGATATTAACCGCTGGCCCAGCTGTTCAGGTTTGTCTTTGAGGTTACCGATAATGCGGCAATTAACCTCTCCTGCTGCCATGGCTTCCGCCAGTCGCAGCTGGGCTCTGGGTGATATCATGTTAATGTCCCGGATAAACAGGGTGCCCCCTTCGGCCAGGTCAAGCAGGCCGCTGCCTCTGAACCCAGCCTGCCCCCGATCATGTCCATGGGTTTCAAACATCAGGTCACCCCACTGCCGGTCAAACTGGCGGGCATCAACAACTATAAACGGGGCATCTTTGGCAAACTGGCGGTTATGAAGGTGCCAGGCAAACATCTGCCTGCCGGTACCCCGCTCGCCTATCAGAAGCAGGTGATCTTTATTTAAACTTAATTCATTTAACTTGTTTTCTATTTCCCGTGTTGTCCGTGGAGTGCCCCAGAGGCCATAAAACTTGTGTTCAAACTGATTCAGCTGCAGTCCGGAACGCAGAAATTCTTTGTGTTCGGCTTCCAATAAATCGAAATGTGCCCGATTTAAACGGTTTGTTAACTTTTCTATGAACTTTTGGTATAATATCGGCCAACGCACCAGCATAAAAGCAAAATGCTGGGCATCCAAAACCAGCAGCCGGCATTGTGCAGTGGCCCGAACCAAGTAGGGGGCCGATTCCCCGGTAAAGAGGGATATCTCACCAAAAACATCGCCTTCCGCAAGGGAACCCACCAGAACGAATCCCTTCCCTTTACGGGGCATCAGATAATCGACACTTCCCTCTGCAATCACATAAAAGGAATGCCTGGTTTGGCCATATTCAATAATCTCACCGCCGGGTTGATATGACACCCATTGAAAATTAGCCGCCAATTCCTTTATTTCCTGAGCATTTAGTTCAGATAATAATTTTACAGAAGATAAGTAATGTTCCTTGCTCTGATCCATAGCGCCCTCCCAGTCGAAAAACACGTGCCTGTTTCCAATATAATAGAATAGGTTTCTTGTTCTATAACTATATCAGATGATTTTCTTCTTGCCAATCACAATTAGGGCAAAATGTTGATAGCGGCAGTTCAAGGGTCATGCAAGAGCTGCCACCCGCAGCGTCTCAGAAGCAATCATCAGTTCCTCATTTGTGGGTATCACCAGGATACGGCTCTTGGCAGCCGGTGCCGAGATATCAGCCTCCCTGCCCCTGATGTTGTTTTTCTCCGGGTCAATCCAAAGCTTTAGGTAATCGAGCCCCTGGCAGATTTCGGCCCTTATCTCCGGGGAATTCTCACCCAGGCCGGCGGTAAAGACCAGTACATCCACCCCGTTTAATTCAGCTGCATATGCCCCGATATATTTCTTTACCCTGTGGACAAAAACATCTACAGCAAGCCCGGCCCGGTCGTTTCCATCCCCTGCTGCTTTAGCAAGGTCGCGGAAGTCACTGCTTAAAGCGGAAATTCCGAGCACTCCGCTCCGGTTATTTAAAAGGTCATTAATTTCCGCAGGCTTCAGGTTTTCTTTCTCCATAAGAAAAGTAACAATTGCAGGGTCCAGGTCACCACTCCGGGTACCCATCACCAGTCCTTCCAGGGGAGTAAACCCCATACTGGTATCCAGGGAATGACCGCCCAGAATGGCAGTAATGCTTGACCCGCTGCCCAGGTGACATGATATCAGTTTAAGTTCAGCCAATGGCTTCCCCAGTATCTCGGCAGCCCTCTGGGACACATACTGATGAGAGGTCCCGTGAAAACCGTACTTGCGGATACCGTATTCCTCATAGTACCAGTAAGGTATTCCATACATATAGGCCCGGGGTGGTATGGTATGGTGGAATGCCGTGTCAAAAACAGCCACCTGCCTGATTCCCGGTATTATTTGTTCACAGGCTTCTATTCCCAGCAGGTTTGCCGGGTTATGCAGGGGCGCCAGCCCAATCAGGCGCCTGATATTTTCCTTAACCACACTGTCAACCAGCACCGGCCTGCTAAATATTTCCCCGCCGTGAACCACCCGGTGGCCAATGGCATCAATCTCCCGGGCATCCCTGACCACTCCGTGGTCCGGATGGGTTAAGGCAGCAAATATAAGCCTGATGGCCACTCCATGGTCAGTTATCTCCTCCTCACTGCGATACACTGGTTTTTGGCCAGGGTAATGTGCAAGAACCGAACCCGGTATGCCAATCCTTTCAGCAAGGCCTTTTGCCAGCACCTTATTGTCCGGCATACTAAACAACTGATATTTAATCGATGAACTGCCTGAAT
>JAENYP010000031.1 GCA_016841725.1 Thermincola carboxydiphila
TGTGCCTGCAGCGCCGCCGGCATTACCTCCGGCATTACTTCCGGGACTTCCTGCGGAGCCGGAACCGGAACCGCCGGTCATGGCCGTCCGCGGCTGTCCACCGGAACTACCCCTAGCCAACATAGTTTCTTTGGCGTGCCCCAAAGCAGCCTGCATATCACCCGCCAGCCGGTCAGCCGCCTGGGCATCGGCCAACTGCCCGGCAACCTGTTCTTTGAGTTCATCTATACTGCCCTGTTCCCGGCTGCCTCCTGACTCTATCTCACCGGCTGACTTTTTCAGGGAATCAGCCAGTTTGGTGTCACCCTTCTCCTGCATGCTCCGGGCCAAATCCTCCATCAGTGATGCAAGGCCCCTTCGCTCTTCTGCATCAAGTTCTTGCACCGAAGCGGCCAGGGCCTCCATCTGCTGCTTAAAATCCTTCAGGCCGCCTTTTTCCAAAGCCTTCCCGGCAACAGCGGTACGAGGATTTTCTTTTAACCTCGCAGCCACTGCTGCCAGCTTTGATTTAATATCCTTCTGTGAGAGCCTCCGGACAACATCCGTTTCCTCTTTTGCCAGGGCCGCCGCCCCTTTATCCAGGGAACCGGCCTCTGCCAATTTATGTTCCAGTTTTTTCAGTTCAGCATCAAGCTGCTTTCTCATCTCATCAGGGATTTTTTCATCCTTTTCCACCTGCCGGCGCAGTTCCCCGACCTCTTTGCGGGCCTCAGCAAGGGCCAGGCGTTCCTGTTTCCGGGCCTCAGCCACTTTGTCCATGGGGTTCGGCCAAAAGACCAGGACCATTACTGCCAGCAGCAGCGCTAAAGCTATCCCCGGTTCCTTTAATGAATTAAACCGGAGCGGAATACCCCGGTGGTCCATTTTCTCCAGAAAGCCAAGGGCATCAACCCGCTGTCTTACCATAAGAGGGTCACTGCAGTCCCGGAACTCCCAGGCTGTGGCCGCCCTTTCCCTGAGCCCGGTCTGGTCGGCAGCCAACGCGGCTTCCCTGTAGCCCGGTCTTTTATGCCAGGCCCCGGCGAAAAACAAAGTGATAACTGTCAGCGTTAAAGCCCCTGACCGGAACAGGCTGTCAGCCACAGGCAAGAATCTCGAGACTGCAAGCAGCCCGACAGCTGCACCCAGGCCAAAAACCAGGCCTCTGAGCGCCCATTGGATATAGTGCCTGAAGGCGATACGGTGCAGCGCCGGGCGCAGCGCCCCCTGAAGCTGTTGTTTTTCATCCATACTCAGCCTCTCCTTTTGGTCCCTGCCCTGTTGGGACGAATCAGCCATACGGTAAGTCCCATGGTCAGCAGGATTATAGCCGCATCCAGCAAGAGGTTTACCTGCCAGGGAGTCAATGACTGGACAGCTAAATTACCAGTGCTGAAAGGCAAAATGTTTCCACCCATGGGAAGTACTGAGCCCAAGGCCACCAGAGGATTGAAATAAATAACGAACGGCACGGTTTGCGGTCCGGTGACCGGGCTGCCGATATAATACCGGGTAATCTGCATGATAAAAGCAGTCAAAAAGATCGTCCCGACAAAGAGCATAAAAGTTGCCGCATAAGTAACTATTATAGCTACTGTAGTGCGTTTAAAAAGCGAGGAAAAAAACATCCCGATACTCCCCAGGAGAACGGTTGCCACCATGAGGATGCCTGACACCTGAAAGAACTGGCTCAGGGATACCCCGCCGAAAAAGAAGACTACACTGTAAAACGGCAGGGATATCACGGTCAGCAGCAGCATATAACTGATTGCTGAAATCAGTTTGCCTGTGGCCACCGCCAGTGGAGACATCCGGGTTATCATGAGCAGGGGCAGTGTCTGCCGTTCCCGCTCCCCGCTGATAACCCCTGCTGTCAGGCCGGGAGTCAGAAAAGCTATAATGCCAATCTGGAGGACAGCCATCACATTAAAAATCTCAATTCCCATCCGGTATACCCGCGGTCCGCCCATACCACCCCTGGTCTGTTCAAATATAAAAAATCCCCCGACAACCGCAAGCAGCCCCAGGTAAAGGGTAATTACCATAGGAGACCGCCAGGTCCTCACCCGGTCACGCAGTTCCTTGGTTAAAACAGGATTCCCGATCACTGGACCACCCCCTTGGTAATGCGCATAAACAGGTCTTCCAGACTATTACTGGTTTCTGCAAAAGACAGTACAGGGATTCCCGCATTTATTAATTTGCGGAGCAGTTCAGTCTGCCTGGCGCTGTCTCCGGAAAAACTCACCTGGAGAATCCCATCGGCAGTCTCGGTAACAACAGCTACCCCAGGCTGTTCCCTGATAATATCAGCTGCTGTTTCCTGTCCAGAACTTACCCTTACCTGAATCAACCTGTCAGAGCTCAGTTGTTCCGTTATCCGTTCAACAGTGCCTTCTGCCGCCAGTTCCCCGGCTTCAATAATACCCACATGGGTACAGAGCTCTGACAGTTCTGACAGGATATGTGATGAGATAATAATGGTTTTACCCATCTTTTTCAACTCACGGAGCAGTTCCCGCATTTCCACCCTGGCCCTGGGGTCAAGACCTGATGCCGGCTCATCAAGGATCAGCACTTTGGGATCGTGTACCAGGCACCGGGCCAGACAAAGCCGCTGCTTCATCCCCCGTGACAGGGAATCCACGTAAGCATCAGCCTTATGACTCAGATCCACCAGTTCCAGCAGGTCTGCAATTATATTCCTGCGCCTGTTGGCCGCAATCCGGTAACATGAAGCATAAAAGTCAAGATATTCGGTAACCTTCAATCTGTCATAGACCCCGAAAAAGTCCGGCATATAGCCGACTACCTGACGCACCTTCTGAGGATGCCTGGTCACATCAATATCATCAACAAATGCCTGACCGGCGGTAGGTGTCATCAGGGTAGCCATGATTTTCATGGTTGTCGTCTTGCCGGCGCCATTGGGCCCGACAAAACCAAAAATACTGCCTTCATCAATACTAAAGGTAATACCCTTCAGGGCTTCGAATTTTCCATACTGCTTTGCCAGTCCTGCAACCCTGATCATTTTTTGCCACCACCCTTACTGCTCAGGGATATGCTTACTCCGGTCACTTCATACCCGTCCCTGTCGCTTTCAATCCTGAATTTGACCATACGGTCATTATTTGCGTATTTTTGGTAGTCCTTAACAGCATTGCTGCCTTGACGAACATTAAAAGTGTCCCACTCCTGTGTTTCCCAGTTATACAGGAATCCCGCCATGTTAACCGGACCGCCGCCTCCTGACAAGTACATTTCCATAGTGTCAAAGGAACCCTCAGGCAGCTCAAACTGGTAAACCGCCTTCCCTCCCGGCTGCATATGAATTATCCCAGGTGGTCCTAAACCAATATTGGAGCTGTCAATAACCGTACCCATGATGAAACCCGGAGGCACATTAAGGTTATCGGCATCTGTTTTCAGCTGCATAGGTAATTTAAATAATGTGGTATAATAATGTTTTATATCCTGACCGGGAATTTCCACTGTACCCTTTATTTTCTGGTCCGACCAGGCCAGGAACATTGTCTGTCCTCCGCCGGGATTCCATTCGGCACCATTAAACAGGGCTTCCAGCAGCTGCTGCCGGAGCATCTCCTGCTGGGTCTGCCGCGGCGGGCTTCCGGGACCCTGCCACTGCATACCGGGATTGTATATCTGGTAATAGAACGGCGGGCCCTGACTGCCAAGACTGCCCTTGGGCATTTCCACTTTAAGTGTTTTTCCGGCCTTCAGGGGTCCGGTCTTTTTAAAGCCATATGCCGTGACCAGAACTCCGTCTGTAAAGTCATATTCCGTATTGTTGGTGACCATTCCGACCCAGCCTTTACTGTCAAACTGCAGTTCCCCTGAAATGGTTCCGGCAAGAGAGATATCTGTTTCATGGCTGAACCCCCGCATAATCCAGGCATCCATATCCTTCAGCTCAATTACCGTACTCGTGGGTGACTGTTCTACAATCAACTGAGACTCCGGTACCTGACCGGGACTATATGACCTGTAATAATCATTACTCTGTAATGCATTGATAAACTGTTGGCCTTCCAACTCCACCCTGTAAGTGTCGAATTTCGGGGCAAAAATTCCAGTGGTGGTCTCTGCCCTGGCAAAAGCTGTCCCCGCGCTGACATCTACAATGCCTATCTGGTGGGTTAAAACTTCACTGCGCCTTTCCTGGAATGAGGCCACATAAATAACTGCCACAAATACTATTGCCAGCGCCGGCGCCAATACCCAAGTCCATTCACGTTTGTCAAATTTTTTAAGTACCAGATAACTTAGGGGACCTACCAGCAGCACATATAACCCCAATACTGCCGCCATCCCGTTTAGGGACGGGAGCTGCAGCTGAGGGATGGTATTCAGGGCTTCCATCAGAGCCCAGGAGTTACCTCCATATTTCACGTAAGCTATTGATTTATCTGTTGTATTTGGGTTTTGCCCCCCAAAAAGCAGTTCCTGCCAAAGAACCCCGGTCCCCTTCCATCCGGCCATCGGTTCCAGCGCCGGGTCATATGCCAGGTAGATTACCTTCCCGCTGCCGATTACCTTTTCTACTGCCAGATATCTGCCGCTGTCACCATATAGTCCTCTGCCGCTGATATCGGTAAATACAGCGGTCTGTACCGGTTCCCCCAAGGCGGTGACCCCATCACTGCCCAGGGTGCGGTGCAGGGAATCCAGGTTTTTGGTTTCAATTCCCGCTACCTTGGCAATTACCAGTTCGGGAGGCAGATTTGGCATTACCTTCTGCCACCCCGCCCCGCCTCCGGCTGCCAGGATGCCTCCCTGATTAACCCAGCGGTTAAGGGCCTCCTGCTGTTTAGTGTCAAGGTTCAGGTTAACATCATCTATCACCAGAATATCAAAAAAAGAAAGCACCTCCACCTGTTCCGGGAAAGATTCATGCTTCAGGCTTAATACCACAGGTGAATTCCCATTGATGGGACTGATCCCGTAGAGAGACCTGAATTCAGACGGATCACGGTCCAGAAGTCCGATAACAGGCTGGTCGGCGGGATGAAAAGTCAGGTTTATCTTATCCTCGGCCAGAACCTTTTTTCCGGTTACCAACTGTACCTTAAGGCTTCCTGTATATTCATTGACAGGGACATTAAGGTCAAATTTCTTTGTGCTTCCTGAGGGAATAACTGCTTTAGTCCGGTAGTCCACAGGGAAACGCTCCTGGTTGCTGAAAACAACCTTAATCTGGCCCTCAATATCGGGGCCGCTGTTGACAGCCTCAATCTGCAGTGGCAGCCAGGCCCCCTGTTTGGAGTGATACCCGAAAGCGCTCTTGGCATCAATGGTAATTTCTTTTTTCGTTTCTGCAGCCTTTCCGGCATCTCCGGCTTTTTCGGTTTCTCCAGCCGGAGCTGCTGCAGCTAAGCCCGCATTTAACAAAAGAATTGCAGTGGTGATAACCACCAACGCAAATTTCCGGATGCCGGCATGTGCAGCCCGTTTAAAAATTATGCATACATCAGGCATCTGATGTCATCCTCCCTCCCCCAAGGTTTTAATTGTTAGTTTTTTTCTTTAATTGTTAGTTCTTTCTTCCCTCATAAGAATATTGACGTAAAAAGGGGCCTGAAAGTTCCCATATGTTCATAAGTTATTTCTGCAAAGATGAGTGAATCCCCTTTTTTATTTGGCTCATTCAGCATGAGCCATCGAGTGATTCCGTTCCCGGCCATTTCCGGCGCCTGCTTTGGAGGAAAACACACAAAACCCTCTACATGGCAGAACAGCCTAATAGAGGGTTGCATTATTATCTGAGCCATTATGATATCACCCATTTCAGCCCTTGCTGAAGCCGTATTTTTTTATCTTCCTGACCACTGCTGACTGGCTTATACCAAGGACATCAGCCATTTCGCGGGTGGTCTTGCAGTTTTTGAAGGCCTGATATATAAGGTTTCTTTCAGTTTCTTCCAGCACAGTACCCAATGCTTTAGGGGATTTTTCATCTTCAAAGCTACCAACAATATTAATACCGGTGTTTTGTTTCATTTCTTCAATCTGAATAATATTACTGTCAGTGGTAACCATAAGCCTTTCGATAGTATTTTCCAATTCCCTGATATTCCCGGGCCATTCATATTTAAGCAGACTTTGGATAACTTCAGGAGATATCTCTTTAGCCATATCATATTTTTTATTAAATTTATCCAGGAAAAACAGTATAAATGGAATTATATCTTCTTTTCTCTCCCGTAGTGGAGGTATCACTACAGGTATTACATTTAACCGGTAAAACAGGTCTTCCCTGAATTTCTGTTTTTTGACCATTTGCTCCAAATTTTTATTTGTAGCAGCAATCAGCCTGAAATCAACCTTTTTAGACTTTGTGCCGCCAACACGCATTACTAACCGCTCCTCCAGTACCCGAAGCAGTTTAACCTGCATGGTTATCGGTAAATCAGCTACCTCATCAAGTAATAATGTACCACAGTCAGCAAGCTCAATAAGCCCGATTTTACCCTCTTTTTTGGCCCCGGTAAAAGCCCCGGATTCGTAACCAAACAGCTCAGACTCAAGCAGGTGTTCGGGAATCGCGCCACAATTCAGTTTAATAAAGGGCCCATCCATACGGCGGCTGCAGTTGTGGACAGAACGGGCAGCCATTTCCTTGCCGACACCGGTTTCTCCCATAATCAATATATTTGAATCAACCTTAGCCACTTTTTGTACAAGTGATACCACACGTCTCATGGCCTTACTGCCGGCAATCCAGTGGGTATTTCTCATCCTGATGATACTCTTTTTCAGTCTCTCCGGCTCCAGTAATATATTCATGCTTTTAATTATAATACATGACTAAGAAATATACTGTCGAAAGCAATATTGAGTACTATAATTCCTCTCGACATTATTTTACATATCAGTACAACACAGATATTAATTCATCATGTATCTCACTTTTAATATAAAAACGGGCTGGTGCAATACACAGCCCGTTGATTATTTAACTGACCTTAAACTGGCTGACCAACTTCTGAAGGGCAGCTGCGGAATCAGCCAGGACGCCAGCAGAAGCAGCCATCTCCTCCAGGGTGGCATTTTGCTCCTCAGCCAGTGAGGCCACATTTTGAGAACCTGCTGCAGTTTGCCGGCTTATATTTGCAATACTTTCCGTAGCCTGGACAACCTGATTGCTGCTTGCAGTCATTTGCTGTGCTGAAGCGCTGTTTTCCACCGCAATAGAGGCAATACCTGTCATAGCCTGAGCCACAGCCCTGCTCCCGTCTTCCAGTTTGTCGGTCAGCGCCAGCAGGCTGCTGACAGCGGTCACTGTTTGTGATGCTGTAGTTTCTATTTCCCGGAGAACCTCACCGGCTTCTTTGGCCAGGCTTGTGCCGTCATTAATCTGTTCTCCACTGGCCTGCACCGCATCAATAGTACTATCAATCGCTGAAGAAAGCATTTTTATTATTTCTGAAATTTCATTGGTAGACGACTTTGCCTGTTCGGCAAGTTTCCTAACCTCATCAGCAACAACGGCAAATCCCTTGCCATGTTCCCCCGCCCTGGCAGCTTCTATGGCAGCATTCAATGCCAGAAGGTTTGTCTGGTCTGCAATCTCATTTATTACTTCAATAATATCTCCTATTTGCCGGGAGCCCTGATCAAGCTTGGCGACACTTTCAACTGCCTGTTCAGCCTTGCTGCCAATCTTCTCCATACTTTTAATAACAGCTCCGGCAGCTTCATTCCCGCGTGCTGCCTGGCTTGCATTAGTTTTCGTATCATCTCCTATTTTCCGGGCCAGGGTGACCGCCTGGGATATGTTAACAGCCATTTCGTCCGAAAGTTCCGTAGTACTTTCGACACCCCCGGCCTGTTCCTGTGCGCCCCTGGCAATCTGTGTTATAACAGCCGAAAGCTGTTCTACAGACTCCTGTACCGTACCAATGCCCTGACTCTGTTCCATGGACCCATCGGCAACCTGGGAAATGGTAACCGTAACCTGGTTTGTAGCCACAGCTTGCTGTTGTACTGCTGCTGCCAGTTGGGCGCTGCCCTCTTCAACTTTTGTGGCAGTTTCCACAACCTGGCTTATAATATCCCGAAGTTTATCAACAAAGCTGTTAAACCACCTGGCAAGTTCGCCGGCTTCATCATTGGAAGATATCTGAAGTCTTGCCGTAAGATCTCCTTCTCCCTGGGCAATCTCCTTTAATTTTTCCACAGTCTTACTGATTGGCCTGACAATTCGGCGGGAAAGTACAACAATGACCACCGTAATTATTAAAAGAGTTCCCAAGGCTACAGCAGCAAGATTGCGCAGTATTTTGTTCAGGGGCAGTAAGGCCTCATCAGGGGTCACATTTACCAGCAGACTCCAGGGAGTATCCGTTTCTCCAATTGATACCGGTTCATAAAAAGTCCACTGACGCTGCCCGGTAAGTACCGTCTCAAAATCAACCATACCGGATTTTCCTGTTTTGATTTCGGCAGCCAGTTTTTTAAAGGTTTCCTTCATCTCAGGAGTCACCTGTGATTCCATCTGCTCTATCTGGATAATGCTTTCTTCAGTAGCATCGTCGACATACAGTCCCGATCCCGCTTCAAACGCCTGACGTATATTTGCTGTATTAAAGTTTTCTATAGTTGAACTACCAATCATTATTTTATTTGGATATGAGACATAGGTCCCGCCATTACTGACAAGATAAGCATTTCCAGTTTCAAGTACCCTTATTTTAGAAATCATCTCATCAAGGCTTTTCAGACTAATATCAACCCCGGCTATGCCCAGGAAATTACCTCCGGAATCTTTAATCGGTACCACAATCGAAGTCATCAAAACACCTTCATAAAGGAATGGATCAAGGAAAGCTTCCCTGCCTGTTTTCCGGGGTATCAGGTAGTAGTCTCCGACCCCGTCTGCTTCGTAATCCACGAGCGGGTCAAGAGCCACTTCACCGGTAAGTTTATTAATATATGGAATAAACCTTCCCGTCTCGTCATGCCCTGGGGTATTTCTATACTCTGCATCCAGTCCGTCAAAGGCGTTTGGTTCAAAGCCAACATATATACCAAGGAGATTTGGATTGGATTCTAGTAAATAACGGAGTATATTTACAATATCGTTTCTCAAAGGCTTCTGCTGCCCGGATACATGTCCCTCCATTGTGTGGGCAAGAGACTGTGCGATTGACATCGCTTCATTTAGTGACCCTTTTACTTCTGACGCCAAATTCTGAGACAACTTCTGGTTCTCCCTTTTTGTCGAGGCAACTATTTCCTCCTTAACACTACTGTAAACCAGATACCCGGTAATGGAGAATGCCCCTATAAAAGCTGCCAGGACTGTTATTACAATCTTGCCTCCTATTCCTGTTCTAAATATTGACATATACTTGCGGGGCGGAACATACTTATGAGCCCCTTCCCTCCTTTGCTTATCCGTTTGAAACACCCTTAATCCCGTGTTTTTTCATTTTCTTTACAACTGCGGATTGGCTTATACCAAGCGCCTCAGCCATCTCGCGGGTAGTCCGGCAATGCTGAAAAGCCTGAACAATCAACCGCCTCTCCGTTTCTTCAAGGACATCCACAAGCGCCTTGGGTTCATCAGGCTCAATGACCCCCTCACAGATGCTGGTATTACCTTTCATATCTTCAGTCATTATCAGGTTGCTGTCACTTGTTACCACAAGTCTTTCAATGGTATTTTCAAGTTCCCTGATGTTGCCCGGCCAGTCGTATTGTAACAGGCTCTGAATAACTTCAGGGGAAATCTTCTTAATTAAACCATATTTCTTATTAAATTTATTAAGGAATGATATTATCAGGGGAACTATATCTTCTTTTCTTTCCCTGAGAGGTGGGATAAAAACAGGAACAACATTAAGGCGGTAAAAGAGGTCTTCGCGAAACTGGTTTTGTTTGACTAACTGTTCCAGATCTTGGTTGGTTGCTGCTATCAGCCTGAAATCAACTTTCTTGGTTTTGGTGCCCCCTACTCTCATTACTTCTCTTTCCTGTAAGACCCTTAAAAGCTTGACCTGTAAATTAACCGGTAAATCGGCTACTTCATCAAGAAACAGTGTCCCTCCGTCAGACAACTCTATCAAACCGAACTTACCTTCCCTCTTGGCACCGGTAAAAGCTCCGGGCTCATACCCAAACAGTTCCGATTCCAAAAGATTCTCAGGAATGGCACCACAATTCAGCTTGATGAACGGTCCATCCATACGGCGGCTGCAGCGATGTATGGACCTGGCTACAACCTCCTTGCCAACCCCTGTCTCTCCCGTTATCATGACATTGGAATCAACCTTGGCCACTTTATTGGCCAGTGACACAACGCGCCTCATGGCCATACTGCTGGCCACCATGTCGTCCCTCTGTTCCGGGGCCTGTCCGGGGTTAAAATCATTGCAATATCGCGTGGCCAGTTCCTGAGTCAGTTGTATATTCAAAATGAGTTCATTCAGGCGGTAGATATCCTTAAGTATAGCTACAACTCTCATCAGCCTGCCATCAGCATCGAAAATTGGCTGGGCGATTATCAGGAACTCCCGTCCTTTAATGCTTTCTATAATATTAAAACTCTTCTTTTTCTCCATCACCTGCCAAAAAATAGTTGACGGCAAACACCCCTTATCGATAAGATAATCATAGTTCACTCCCAGGATTTCGTTTGCCGAGAGATCTGATATGGCTTCAAAGGCGGAGTTTGTCCTGATCACGATGCCATTATTATCGATTAACAATATGCCATCATTAATTGATTCCAGAACACCCACCATCTCCAGATTGAGACCTCTCAGGTTTCTCAGATTTTCATTAAGACGCTCGAGTTCTGAAATGTCCTGAAATATACCCATCGCTCCGACAATTTCGGTCCCTTTATGCAGGGGGAACCTATTACTGCACAGGACCGTCTGATTAGAAGCCTGCATTTTGGCTTTAATGTGAGTCTGTCCTTTTTTAACTACCTCACATAGTTTAGAATCATGAATAACTTTATTTATATGAATGCCAAATATGCTTTTGCCTTTTAAGCCAAGTACCTTTTCAGCATTTCCGTTAAAACAGATAATTTCCCCATCATCGTTAATCAGAATAATACCATAAGTTGCCAGGTCTTTATTGTCTATGGCAAAGACCGATTCTGAATACCTGGTAATATCTTCAAGGATATCGGTTATGAACTGCGGTTCCGGAATAATTCCCATCAGGACGCCGTCTCTGGATACTACCGGCTGGATAAAATCCATTTCTTCAGTCCGCAGCTTTCCCAGTACTGAAATAGATTCATCCTGGAATAATGGTTTAATAGATGTATTCATGTACTTTTCAACTTTTGAATCCACAGGCAGATGTTCCTGGCGGATGATCCTGTTTTCCAGCACACCCACATAGGAGCCGTTCTTATCAAGAATAGGGATGCTTTTTAGCTTGCTGTGTGTAAAAATAACTCTGGCATGACTAACCTTATTATTAACATATAAAAAAGGGGGATTATATAGCATTATGTCTTTTACTTTTAGCAATTGGAAGCTCCCTCCCTTCCTCCGCCTCCAAAATTATCTCTCTGATTCTTGTCACCACGGCGGGTGGCAGCGGCTCGGGCTTATGGCTATTTATAATGTTCTGAACTTTTTGCCTGGCTTCACCTTCGATATTTTTGGTTTCAGGAAAAGAATCCGTTAATTCTTCAGGAGTCTTCCGTCCCCTGACCCTTTGAGGACACCAAACGCCAGATGGAAAGCCTTTTCGCAACAGGCGCTTCAGCCAACCTGGGTCAGAAATACGATTCATTCCAAAATCAGCCTGTATTAAGTTTTTAATTCGGTCTATAATCATGTCATCTATAATCAATTGGGTAAAACTGAAGGTCACTCCCAGTTCAATCATACCCATGCCATATATTATATTGGCTCCTGCAAGTGCGGGTATCATTGTGGTCAAGGTCTTTTCATGACCAAGCTGAATATCGGTAAGTTTGGAATCACCCTATGTGCCTCCAACATAACTGGGCAGCAGATAAAACCGCGCCAACTCCGCAGCTCCTGCACTTAACATCCCCAGTTCCGGGGCACCAACAGGAGGAGTCAGATATTTCATATCAAAAATGGTTGAGGAACTGCCGTAGATGACCGGAGCGCCTCTCCTGGTCAACTGGTGTAAAACAATCCCCCCAAGAACTTCCGCATTATTGACAACAAGGCTTCCGGCCAGAGTTACCGGCCCGGTTGCTCCTGCCATCACCATAGGGACAATATTTACAGGTATTTCGGCACGGGCAGCTTCAATTAGGATCTCTGCAACTCCTCTGGGAAACTGCAGTGGGCTCGAAGGACAGACCATCGCTGATACAATCGGCCTTTTTCTCAGATTCTCCCAGCTTCCTGAAATAACAGCAGCCATTTCAAAAAAACTTCTGGCCTCCTGCCCATCATTGAGGTGGTCATGCTGGCAGTGTTTACTGGTATTAAGGAGAAAAGCTTCTGATTCATGCAGTCCGGACATGTCATGAGGCATATCTGTGGCCACCAATGTACTGGTAAATATATCCACATTGTCAAGGGCATCACAGACCAGAGCTGTCAACCCCAGGTCAGACTTAGTGGCATCATGAATCCGGCCAGTCTCAGGGTCAACCACCCGGGAACCGGCACCGAAAGTCGTGAAATGCACTCTCCGGCCACCGACAATAACATCATTTTTCGGATTACGCCCTGCCAAAACTACAATAGGCGGTGCAGAACTAATTGACTCTTCCACAAGGTAAGGTGGAATACGTACCCTGCCTGTGGCAAAATCCACATCAGCCCCCCCATCTGCCAATATTTCCAGGGCTTCCTTACAGTAGACATTTATTCCGGAGTAATGCAGCACCTCCATGGTGGCCCCGTGAACATTGTCAACCTCAGCGGGAGTAAGTGATTGCATCCCCAACCCTTGCCAACCCATACAACCTGTTTTCATCCCCCTGCTCATGACTTCACCCCGCTTCATTCAGAATTTTATAAGATCAAAGCCGTACCATTTAATGCTAATATTATATCATATTGTTACTATTAATGTCATTGAATGTAAACTGTTTATGTTACTGGTAACATTGTTGCGCTTGTTAAATCAACCCTTCATAAGTCAAAAATGATATTATATTAATAGTATAAGTTATTATTATTTCCTACAACTGTTTTCGGGTGAATTGACATAATGCAAGCTTAAGCTGCAGAAAGCCAGCCTCTTTCAGCTCAGACACCGGATAATGGCTTCAGCTATCCCTGTCTCGTCTTCGACAAAAGAAAAATCACCCTTCCCCTTTACTGCCAGAAGGCGTATTCTTTCGGGCTTTGCCGGAGGAAAGCCGATGACGCTAAGCTTATCATAACTGGCTGCTACCTCCAGGGGGTCACCCCCCTGATTCCATGCACCATCAGTAAGGATTAGGCCTACCTTCCGCTCAAATTCCCCTACCTGCTTCAGCCCTTCAGCCAGAGCGAACCGCACATCGGTATCGCCCTTTAATTCCAAGGCAAAGAGCCGCTCCAGCACAGTTTCCGGACCGGTGCTGTCATCAATTCCCTTAAGGACGGTAACCCTGTTGCTAAAGGCAAGGATGGCATAGTCTCTTTTGAAATGCTGGGCAATCGCCGCTGCAGTTATAGCCGCCAGAATAACCTTTATGCCCTTCATTGAGTAACTGTGGTCCAGCATAATTACAAATGCCTTTCTTTCCTTGTGCCTGGTATATGACATGATATTTTCCAGGATTCCCCTTTCAGGCTCTTCTGTAAAATTTTCCAGGCTCCGGTCTAATTCTATTTCTGTTCCGTCCACAAAACCCCTTACTAGAACCATGCGCCCCGAGCGATAGCCGGTATCGGCTATCTGCCTGGCAATCTTTATAATTAACCTGCTGGCAATTTTTACGGCTTTGGCCTTGACCCCGGATTTCAACATCCCAAATATGTTCGCAAACACCTCAAGGGAATCGGCCTTTTCAAAAAACAGCGGGAGTTCATCCGGGTTGGCATTCAGATAAGATGCTACCCGGAAATAATATGAGGCGTTTATCATCACCTCATCGAGAAAACGGTCACCTACATAACGCTCTTCTTTTTTTTTAGGTCTTCCTGATTTTCAACATCCCATTTATTTTCAGAAGTATCGTCTGAACCGGCCGGCAGCTCGCTTTTACCGTTTCCCTTAAACTGAACCTTCAGGCTGTCCCAGATATCCTCAATTATTTCATCAGGTGTTCTTGAAGTAATCTCATTGAGCCAAATTTTATTTGTCATAGCCATGCGCGCTGCCGTCAGGAAATCCTCCTTACTGCGGCTGTCAAGTTTCTGCAGACTGCTGTAAATATCCACCAGATCGATTGCAGCCCTAACCGAGGCCCCTAACTTGATGTCAGGATGTTCCCTTGTTTTACGCACCATCCTGACTGCCTGGAAAACAGTATTCTGATCAGAACACCCGGTCTTCTGCCGGACAATACCCTGTTCCTCCTCTTCTGACTGGTAATCCATTTTTATCAGACAGATGCGGTCCATAAATGCCCGGCTAACCCTTACTGTCCCAACATCATCGTAAGGGTTCTGAGCAGAAATGACGGTAAATGGACGGATTGCCTTAACAGTACCATATCTGGGAATATGCATTTCCCCTTCTTCCATTGGAGTGATCAGCACATTGGATACATCTGCAGGCATTCGGTTGAATTCTTCAATGTAAAGTATTCCTCCACTTTCCATGGCTTTGGTCAAGGGGCCCTTTTCAAAGTAGTCAGGCTGGTAATTGTCAGCCATAACCTTAGCCGGGTTGAAATGCCCGACAAGCTTGGCAGGAGTCAGGTCAATATTACCCTCTAATATAAAAAAAGGAATATCGGCCTCCCGGGCTATACTTCGCAGCAACGTGGATTTAGAAGTACCGGGCGGCCCTTCCAGCAGGATATGTTTACCTGCATCCATTGCGGCAAGTATTGCCTTTAGTTCACTTTCCCTGCCAACTACATTCCCGGCAGCCTTTGCATATATTTCAAGCATATTATTCAACTCCTGTTCAGGTATGTTATCTATCATCCTGCAAAAGTGTTTCATTCCGGTCCATTCCCGTTAAAGTTCGTGAAGCAACTTTAAGCCATGTAAAAACACGGCTTAAAAGTTGTGGTACAGGTAACCTTTTAAAGTTTATTGACAAACGTCCTTGCATGGTAAAGGGCCACCAGACTCATTGCCGGCAACAGAATTATAGCCAAAATATGCGCCCCGGGATAACCCCAAAACTCAGACATATAATCAACCTCCTTTTTTACATTTAACCACCTTATATTTCAAAGAATCAAACCGGTATCCTGCATCCTTGCCTTTCCGAAATCAGTGAGCCGGTAGCGGAAGAGTACCTTGTCACATCCAAAACGAGTACCATCATCTATTTCTTCCTCAACACTTTCTATCAGGCCGCAGGAAGACAAGTCTGCCAGAGAAACCCTCACCGTACCTTTCCAATAATCGCCTGCCAGGTTATATTCCTTTAGAACCATGTCTGCAATCTTATAGTCCCATAAGAGTTCATTACCTATGAGGTACTGCAGAATCCTTCCCTTGATATGGATAGCCATGATTACATCCCTCCATCAACATCACATTGGGTTGCTTCGCTTGACTGCGGAATAGACCTGATAACCTCGAGGACCTCGCTTTTTTCAGTATACATTACAAAGCCACCCACGATGGTAAAAATCGCGCCAATTATGAAATTCCATTCCGGGAAATCAAGTGTAAAGATGGCCACGAAAATGATAGCAAAGATTCCATAGAGGTCTCCTATCGCCTGACCTCTGCCAACTCCGATCAGCGGGAATGATTTATACCAGGATACATAACAGTAAGCAAATGTAATGCCTGCCAGCACTAGGTAGATTAATGCCCATGGATTAAAGGTCTGGGCCACCATCGCACCCACTTCCACAGTTGAGAAAATAGCAGCCAGGGGCAGGATGATAACCAACCAGTAGAAGGTTTCAGCTCCGAAACGGATAGTAATTCCCACATCCGGGTCTGTAACGTCAAGAGCCCGGCCTGCTATGGCGCCTTCAACACCCCACCCGATTGCCGCCATCAGCCCTCCGATGTAACCCAGCCAGGCTTGGCCTGAGCCACCGGCCTTTAATTCTTCAAATATTCCTATTCCATATACAATGACGCCTCCGCTTAAGATAAGCAGCATTCCCAGAACAGCTCTCTTAGTAATCTTTTCATTATACCACAAATATGCCAAAATAGTTCCTACCACCGGATACATCAGAGCGGAAACTGCGGCAAATACCGGTCCTACATAGCCCATGGCCATGAATGAACCAAAGATTGCCATTGGGCCCCCGAAAATTGCACCTCCGAAAAACCATTTGGAAATTTTACCAAACTGTTTCAGGGTGCGGAAAAATTCTCCTATCTTTCCCAGTACCGCCAGCCAGATAAACAGAAAGGCCAGTACAAAAACTGCATTAAACGCAGTAATCACTGCCGCTGCCACCAGAAACTCGGCATTAGTGTCAAAAGCCATATTCACATATGGTATTTCATACCATATAGCGCTTCCGGGAACGTACCAGGCCCCCCATAAAACAGCAGTCCATAAAGCCCATATAAACCCCCATCGTATCGTAGTGGCTCTGTATTTGATCTTCGCCTGATCTTGATTAGCCATTTAATTCACCTCAAATTCATTAGAATATGATTTCAGTACCCTGTTTAAATAAACACAATGCCCATAAAACTTACATATTCAACCGGCGGCCACTCAACAGGCACTCCTGCTTCCCGGGCCAGCTGAGTAATATCTATTCCGAACCCCTCAGGACTGGGCCGTGCCTTGAAAGGATGCCGGCAGGGCTCCCCAGGAGGAGTACACTCAGGGCATAATTTGCAGCCCCCCACGATCAAGCCCAATGCCTGGCAGCAGCCAAGGCTAAAGGCAGCCAATTCCAGCTTGGAAACAATATCTGCCAATTTCAGTTCCGCCTGAAAGTCAACACGGTATTTCTCAAGTGTCTCAATTGGTTCCCGCAATACTACCAAAAAGGCCGTCTTATAATCCTGTAAAGCCTCCCTGAACTCTGCAACTCCCGGAATATTAGGAGGACATACTTTACAGACATTGTAATATTCACACAAAGGAACCGAACATTTTAAGCGGACACTTTGCCTGGGATTAATGCTGCTGATATCCAATTCATATAATTGTACCCCAAGCTCCAAGGCTATTGTTTTAAGTTTTTGCTCCAAGACACCCGTATAATTATCAGCCAATCCAGCCACCACCCTGTTAATAGAAACTCAATTATTAGGGGCAGGCTCCGGTATATTTACCGGAGCCTTATAAAATAAGAGGGGCAAGTCTCATGCACTGATTGAAAATCAGAAGCTTATCTTGTTTTTCAGACGTTTCACGCTGTTTATTTCAATTCCGAGCAAATCAGCAATTCTGGCTTTAGCTTCGATACCCTTGGCACAACCTGGCACAGATGTAATGATTCCGATATCCAGCTCCTCGCGGACTTCCCTCATTACATGCTCATTTGACAGGTCGGCTGAGGAAACCTTAAGCTTCTCGGCAACATAGGCTTTAGCATCCTTGATCCGCATCTTGCGGGTCATCTGCATCCGGGCTACCAGATCTCCGGCAGTCCTTAATCCACCCATTCCAGCTGCCATCCCGTGAGCTATCGGCATCCCCAGGGGGTCACCAACGCCTACCTACAAACCGTCAACCTTGGCAACTTCTACCATAGCCTTAGAAGCCCTGGTCACACTGTCAAGAGGAGGTGTTTCAAATACAGGTGATCCGCCGACTCCCATTCCCATATTAACATGAATGGGAATATTGGCTACCTCAACACAGGCCTTAATGAAGGTTACCGCCCGTGCCAGGTTCCAGGCCATTGATTTGCTGGTATTGGTATTTACCACCGGGCCAAAAATATCGGCCCCAGCTTTTTCAACCAGCTTTACCTGCTGGTGAGGATACAGGCCGGCAAGCCTAACACCGTCATATTCCAGCCCTCCGTGCATGCCAAGCACAAACTCACCGGCCATACCAACTTCAATGGCAAGGTTTGTATTTGCTTTCAGGTATTCTACCGCATGCAGAGTGGCCTTCATATCTGCGTCTCCTGCAGCCCCGGTGGTATCGAAATTAATGCCGTCACAGCCTACGTCATAGAGCTTTTCACATATATAAATCATATCCCTGGTAGCATGTTCCACGGCCCCTTCCTGGGCCTCTCGCGCTTCTTGTATTTTTCCCATGGGAAGCAGGTCTGAGGGGTTGCCAAACGGCCCGTCCGGGCTGTAATACAGTCCCAGGTTAGGCATTGCACCATAAAACAAGGGGACAATAGTACTTAACAGGGCATTTTCCATCTCCTGCTGCTCCATGGCTATTACTGGCTTAACCGGCTTAAAACTATAGTCAATATGCCCTAATTCCATGGTATCTCCACCAAAGGCCCTTTCGTGAACCTGAATACCCTGAACCCTGCTTAAAGGGATACCCACACCACTGTTGCCCTGATCACCCATTAACCTCAGTGTGCCAATATCATGAGTTAAGGGAACCTCATTACCCGGTTCAACACTGACGATTTTATTGGGGTTGGTGAATATCTCCAGGAGATAATCCAATTCATCCTGGGTCAGGGGAGAAATTTTCCCCCTGTCTGCCGCATCCTTGGTACCAAGCTCAAAATCCTGCTTTAATTCATCTACAGTCATTTCTATGCGTTCCCCGTCGCCCATACGGGTCAGATATTTCTTCAATTTCCACACCTCCTTTATTACATCTTTTTAGCTAAACATTTCCTTAAGCTTAAGCACAGCCTCAGAAGCGTTTTCCGCGTAAAGGTTTGAGCCAATCTTATCAGCCCATCTCTGGGTAACAACCGCTCCTCCAACCATGGTCTTGACCTTATCCCTGAGTCCTGCCTTTTTTAGAGCTGCTTCCAGGGCTTTCTGTCCTACCTGGGTAGTGGTCATCAGGGCAGAGGAACCAACTATGTCTGCACCGACTTCCTTGGCCTTTTCCACAAAGGTCTTTATAGGCACATCCCTTCCCAGGTCAAAAACTTCAAACCCATATACCCTTAACATGGTAGCCACTATTCCTTTTCCAATATCATGAACATCGCCCTCAATAGTGCCTAGTACCACGGTACCGAGCTTCTTGCTCTGGTTTTTCACCGGCATTGCTTCTTCTAACACATTTATTGCCGCAACCATAGCATCTGATGCCACAATAAGCTCAGGCAAAAACATTTCTCCCCGGTCAAACAGGTCGCCGACCCTGGACATTCCCACCGAATAACCGTCATTAATCATCTCAACAGGATCAATACCCTCGGCTATTGCCCTTTTGGCCACCTCCACAGTCGCATCCCTATCAGCATCCACAACAGACTGGGCGGCTTGTTCCAACAATTCTTGTTTACTCATATTATCACCACCCCAATTATAGGTCTGCTTCGGCACGAGCTATGATTTCTTTAAACTTCTTGAGAACGTCGTCAGGGAGAGGTGTGGGTTTGTGATTTTCCAGGATTTCGATTGCTTTATCATTAGCACGTTCAGCCATGGACTTGGCTCCCCGGCTGGTCCAGGCGCCTCTCATCCTTCTGTCAATGATTTTCGGTTTGGATTGCTCTTTGGCCATGAAATCTCTGGTATGCCGTTGTCCAAGGAAATCTTTCCCGGCCCCGACATGCTTGATAATATCAACAGCCAGTGTCTCATCGTTAACGGCAATGCCCTGCACTGTCCGTTTAACCATGGAGGCAATCTCATCATCAATCAAAAGTTGAGCAAAGCTGAATGTCACTCCAAGCTCAAGCATACCCATGCCGTAAATCATATTGGCTCCGGCGAGAGCCGGTAATAAAGCCGTAAGAGTCTTTTCGTGTCCGGCCTGAGCATCTGAAAGCTTGGAGTCACCCTAGGTCCCTGCAACATAACTTGGCAGCCGGTAGAAATTGGAGAGTTCGGCTACCCCGGCATTTATCATGCCCAACTCAGGAGCGCCTACCGGTGCAGTCACATATGTCAGGTCAAAGGTGGTAGTGGAACTACCGTACATAATAGGAGAGCCTTTGCGTGTTGCCTGAGCCAGTACAATTCCGGCCAACACCTCAGCATTATGGGTAACCAGTGTCCCAGCCAGGGTTATTGGTGATGATGCCCCTGACATGGCCATTGAAAGGATATTTACCGGTACTCCTGCCTTGGCAAACTCAATAATTATCTCACATGTATTTGTATGCAGCTGCAGCGGACTAACCGGGCAGACCAGAGCCGAGATTATTGGCCTGCGGCGCAGCTCTTCCATGCCGCCCACTATAGCAGCTCCCATTTCCAGGAAGCCCCTGGCGCCTGAACCGCCGGTAAGGTCAATGTGCTGGCAGTGTTTTGTGGTGTTTGAAAGAAATGCCTCTGCCTCGTGGAGGTCAACACTGATTTCCGGCATATCCCGTCCCACTACTGCACTGGAGTAAATGTCCACTGTATCTAAGGCATCACAGACCAGGGCGGTATTCGCAACATCTTTTTTGGTTGTTTCCTTAAACTCTCCGGTATAGGGGTCTTCAATCATAACCCCGGCGCCGAAGTTGGTAAAGCCGACACGCCTGCCCTCACAGTTCATGTCGTTTTTAGGGTCCCTGCCTGCCAGGAGAATTTTCCTCGGGCAGGAGCGGATTGCATCCTCAACCAACCACTGAGGAAACCTGACCAAATTTGTTTCCCTGTTAACATCTGCGCCCGCTCCGTCAAGAATATCCATGGCTTCATCACAGAAAACCAGAATACCTACCTGTTCAAGCACTTCCAGGGTCGCGTAATGAATTTCTTCCAGTTCATCTTTACTGAACATATTCAGACTAAAACCGCGCCGTTCATCAAGACCGGCCTGAAATCCTCTTTTCAATTACCTCACCTCCAATTAATTATTGCTGTATCAGTTCCTTGGCTTTCTGTACAGCTTCGGTAGCATTTTCACCATATGCGGTGGCCCCAATCTTGTCGGCCCACTGCTGATTGGTAGCTGCGCCGCCAACCATTGACTTAACCTTCATACCGGCTGCCGTGATAGCTTCCTGCAGTGCCTTCTGGCCCGGTAATGTTGTGGTCATAAGAGTTGATGAACCAATTATGTCAGCATTTACCTCATTGGCCTTGTCAATAAATGCCTGTACAGGGACATCGCGGCCCAGGTCATGGACCTCAAAACCATAAACTTTCAACATAATAGCAACAATTCCTTTGCCGATATCATGGATGTCACCTTCCACAGTCCCCATAACAACAGTTCCCACTTTTTTCCCCTTGTTTTCTTCGGGTATATGTGGTTCAAGAACTGCAATTGCCTGGGTCATCGCATCAGCAGCAACAATTACAAAGGGAAGAGAGATTTCTTCACTGTTAAATAGATCCCCAACCCTGGTCATCCCAACCGAAAGACCTTCAGATATAACTTCAACAGGGTTAATTCCCTCGGCAATGGCCTGGTTGGCTGCTGCCAATGCGGCATCAGTGTCACCGTCAACGACCGCATTCATCGCTTTTTTCAGTACATCTTCTTTACTCATTTAAGTAAATTCACCTCCGAATAAATTTCTTCCACCTTAGCTTAGCAACTATGTTCCAAGTGTCACCTCCTAGCGGAAAATATTACTGACATACTTTATCAAAATTATCAAAGTAAGTGAGAATGATACAATATCGCATCAAGCCAGCCACGCTTAGACCCGCCTGATTACGAACATACTATTTACATATCTCTCAGGGAAGCAACCATATTAATGGCATCTTTAAGGGCATTATTGGCATCCTTGGCATAGCCGTCGGCCCCCCACTGTCCGGCGAGGTTTTCATTTACCGGAGCGCCGCCGATCATAATCTTGACATTGGGGTTTTTATCTTTGAGCTTCTTGATGATTTCAGGCATTCCCACCATAGTTGTTGTCATCATGGCAGAGAGACAGACCAGGTCGGAGTTTGTGTTCAACTGCTCTTCAATAAATGTCTCCAGGGGAACATCGCGGCCCAGGTCGTGGACTTCAAAGCCGGCTACATCAAACATCATCTTGACAATGTTTTTGCCGATGTCATGGACATCGCCCTGAACAACACCCATAATAACCTGGCCTTTAATACCACCAGCCTTTTTCTTCATATTTGGTTTCAGAATGTTTAGGCCGGCATACATAGCATCTGCTGCCAGCAGCATTTCGGGAACAAATATCTCTTCAAGTTCATATAATCGTCCGATTTCCTCAATCCCGGCAACCAAGCCGTCAAAGATTGCCTCCTCGGCATCGATGCCTTTTTCCAGGGCTTCATTTGCCGCTTCGATTACCATGTCATTGTCGTATTCGATTACTCCATCTTTGAGCCTTGCTAAAATCTGTTCTTTACTCATTTTGTGTTCCTCCTTTAATTTACTGACTTTGTTAAGCTTCGGTCCTGTTACTTGTTTTTGCGCACCCATTTGGCCGCACCATAGGCATTGACTGTTTCCGTCATTTTCTTGAGATTCTCCACAGGGGCTGTGGGCCAGATGTCACAGCTGGGCCATACGGCATCACAGCTTT
>JAENYP010000032.1 GCA_016841725.1 Thermincola carboxydiphila
CACGGTGGTGTGGGAGGTCGGCTACTCAAATAATGAGTGGCCTCCTACCCGATTCCTGTTTTAAGGTGGGACTGATGCGTGTTGACAGACAGCGAACTGCTATATGGAGGTGAGTGCACTGAAGGATAAACGTGAAGAGGGAAAATCGGACAGAAGGACTGACCGGAAAGTGAAGATCCTGGCAAAAGTTGAACTACTTTCAGGCCTGAACAGGCAGGAATTGTATGAACTTGCGGGAGATTTCCGGTGGGATGAACACATGAAGGGGACTTATATATTCCAACAGGATTTGGAGGCACACGGGTTCTACGTTCTGGTAGAAGGGAGAGCAGATGCGTTTATTAACCGGGAAGGCCGGGAGATGATTAGATTGTCTTCTTTTGGGCCGGGTGATGCCTTTGGAGAAGTGGACCTTTTCACGGGAAAACTGGCTTCGGCCAGTGTACAATGTACTGAAGACTGCAGGGTTCTAGCCCTTAGCGCAGAACGCTTTGCCTACATGCTGGTACGCTGGCCCAAGCTTTATGCCGGGTTTGTTACCAGTCTTTCGCAGCGCCTCAACCTGCTTAACAGAGAATTGTGGGAAGAGGGGTACAGGAATTTTTTGCGCTCCGGACTTCAGTTTCAGCTGAAGTACAGGTCTTATGAATACTGGGGGAGCCCCTATTCGCTCAGGGAAATAGAGGAAAAACTCGGAAAACTGTCAGAGACTGAAGAAAATGTGCTTTTCCTGGGAGAACGGGGAACGGGTAAAACCCTGGTTGCCTGGCTGCTGCACAAGAAGCAGTATGGTGAAAATGCCCCTTTTATAATAGTGGACGGGCGGCATATGGACCAGCAGTGGGGAGATATATTGTTTGAAACCCGGCAGATTCCCGGAAACCCGGAGGGAGCGAAGTCATATTGTATCCTCAAGGTGGCTGAGAGCGGGACCCTTTTTATTAAGGATATAAATATGCTGTCATCAAGAGCCCAGTTGAAACTGGCAGAGGTTTTGAGTTCCCGGTGTGCCCCCTGCCGTATAGTAGCTACACTGCAGGCAGAGCCGGAAGACCTTTCCGTGAAACTCTTGCCGGAGTTGAAAAAGTTCTTTACAGAAGAGTACAGATTTTTATCACTAAGGGAACGCAAAAGAGATATTCCGGTCATTTCGGCCAGGCTGCTGAAAAAACTGGCTGATCAGCACGGCAGACCCTCCCCCATGATTGACCGGGAAGCAACTAAAATGCTTTTAAATCATAATTTCCGCCAGACCAATATAGCAGAGCTTATTCAGATCGTGGAACGCGCTTTTTTGATTGCAGACGGTGATGTGATAGGGGTAGAACACCTTTTTTTCGGCCCCACAGGCGAGAGAATAGGGCGTAGTTTTAACCTTCTGATGTGGAAGCGTTTCCACTCCTGGGTAAAAGAAGGGCTTTTTCCACGAAGGCTCCAGAAGACAACATTTGCTATCATGATACTTACTACTATTGCTCTCTTATTTATTCCAGGAGAAAAATCAGGTGACTTTGGCCTTACACTTGTATGGGGACTTTGGTGGCCTGCCATAGTGATAAGCGCCTTCTGGATTGGCAGGGTATGGTGCGGGGCCTGCCCGGTTTCTTTCACAATGGAAATGATCCAGAAGGTTTACCATTTGAACAGGCCGGTTCCCAATGTTCTGAAAAAGTATGATTACCTGATCACAACCTTTTTGTTTGTATTGGTATTCTGGATTGAAGAAATGACTGATATGCGGCATAATAGGCTGTATGGCGGGCTATGGCTTTTTACCATTACATCGGCAGCCGTTGTTACCGGAGTAATATTTACCCGCCACACCTGGTGCCGTCATCTTTGTCCCCTGGGTGGGCTGATAGGAATGGCCTCCATCAGCGGAATGGTTGAAGTCAGGGCTGACTCGGAGATCTGTCTGAATAAGTGTACGACTCATGAATGCTATCGCGGTACAGAGGAGGTTGAGGGCTGTCCCATGTCTCAGCACTCAGCCTTCCTTGACAGCAACCAGGCATGTAAGCTGTGCTTTCGCTGTGTACGCAACTGCCCCAATGATGCCGTTAAAGTAAATCTACGGGTTCCGGCAAGGGAGGTCTGGCATCTGGTAAGGGTTAACCAGGGGTTTGCGTTATTTATTGGAGTTGCCCTGGGGATTCTGGTTCCGATTTTATATTTCGGGCCAATTCACGGTGTGTGGCCCGAAGACCGGTGGCGCTTCTGGTTTAGTGTATCGTATTGGGGCACGGCTGTTCTCACCGGGCTGATTACATGGATTATTGCCAGACCATTTAGGGAAAAAGCGGCTCCGCGCAGGATTAAACTTGTGTTTGCCTTTATACCTGTGGTAATTGCCGGGTTTATAGCATATCAACTGCACTTCCTGCCCGGGACAAGGTCTTTACTGATCGGTTTGGGATATGTTCCACGGATGGGGGCGGACAGTGTTTTTTATGTCCCTGTTTTATGGGCCGGCCAGGCGGGGGCAGCATTTATGGGAATACTTTTAACAGGGTTTACTATTGTAATGGTCCTGCTGAGGACCGGAAGGTCACGGAGAGGTCAGTGATCATATAAAACCCTTCGAAGGTTATTCCGGCAGGCCGGGGAAAAGGCAGCTGCCCTGGCATTAAAGGCCCAGTTATTATTTTTTCCTTGATTCCTGGACCTGGCCGTATATTTCGGCCAGAACTGCCGAGACCTGAAACACATATGCCTCAATATCATCAGGCCGCTTGTCCTCAATTGCAGCCATCAGGTTGCCGAAAGGCCGGCCCAGTATCAGGCCCCAAAGCTCAAGGGGTTTGCCCTCATCTTTTGCAGTATTTTTAAAGCGGTTGATTTTAACCTGGGTAGCAGTCCCTTCCATAAACTTTTCGTAATCAATATGTGGTAAAGACATAATTCTGCCTCCTTTTGAAAGACCGGGTCCGCCCGGTTTTTTAATTTACTGATTTTACTGCACTTCCATTTTATCATTGACATCTTTGGCGAACAAGTGTTTGTTGGTTTTTCCTCTTATAGATTTTCATATTTACAAATCCACATTTTGCTGGTATCGTAACATATGTATATATTCTCATTTCCTACATTTTCCCTGATTTGTTATGCAGCTTACAGTGCCGCAGGATAGGGGGGCGCAGAATGCAGCATGTCAAGCGCAGGCTTCACGAAATTTTAAGGGTTGCGGGGCCTGACGATAGAGTAAGCCATATGGTGGATAAAGCTTTATTTGCACTTATACTTTTAAACATCCTGGCCGTTAGCCTGGAAACAGTAGAATCTTTCAATGTGAATTTCAGCCTTTATTTTAAGTGGTTTGAAATAATTTCTGTTTCTATATTTACCGTAGAATATTTAGTCAGGATATGGACATGTACCTTTGAAGAGAAATTCAAATCACCCGTTTTTGGAAGGGTGAGGTATATACTAACTCCTATGGCGTTAATAGATTTAGTGGCAATACTGCCTTTTTTCCTGCCCTTTGTACTTCCAATGACCCCAGGGGTTGATTTCAGGTTTGTCCGGGCTGTACGGATGTTTAGGATATTACGAATTCTGAAACTGGGCCGTTATTCTGTGACAATCCAGAAGTTGGGCCGTGTAATGAAAAATAAGAAGGAAGAACTTGTAATCACTTTAGGAGTGGTAGGAATATTACTGGTGTTTGCGTCTTCCCTGATGTATTATGTGGAGAATTCTACTCAACCGGACGTATTCTCCAGCATTCCGGCAGCCATGTGGTGGGGTATTGCAACACTGACAACAGTTGGTTATGGTGATGTGTACCCGATAACATCTGCAGGGAAATTGCTTGGGGCTTTAATCGCAGTTCTGGGGATAGGTATGGTTGCACTGCCTGCCGGAATTTTGGGTTCTGCCTTTATGGAGGAGATTGAAGAGAAAAGGGACAAGGAGCGGGAGGATAATAAAAAAAATTATTGTCCTCATTGTGGCGGAAAGTTATGATTTCATGCTCTGACTTATAATTTAAAAATTGTTTTTTAAGAGAAGTGCGGACAGTGTGCTTCTTTTTTTGTCTGCTAACAGGTTGTTTCACGTAAAAGGTTTTGGAGGGGGTGCTGGTACTATTTAACATTATCGTTGAGTAGTACTTGAATTAGTAGTATAATATATTAGGAAGAGTTTACCAAGAAAAGGGGGAGTTCCCATTGAGTGGAGCTCGAGAAGGCGGTGGAAAAATGCCTGCTAAGCATAACATTGCCTGGGTTTTAGTAATAGCATTAATAGTTTCAGTATCTGGCTGGGTTTATGGAGTTAATGCTGAAGGAGATTTAACCGGTCCGGAAGTCAGTCAATTGTCTCCTGCGCCTGAGAGCATTATTAATACTGATACTCCCCAATTCAGTCTCAGATTTAGCGATTCGGCAAAACTTGATTCCAATGTAACGATAAAAATTGACGGACAGGCGCTCACCCCGGTGATTACGTGGGACGGCCTGTACAAAGACATTCAGGATACGTGTACGGGCGAATGGTATCAAGAACGTATTGGTGATGACTATACCAAAGGTATTATTACCGCCCAACTGCCAAAGCTGGACGGTGGAGAGCACAGTATTTACTATAGTTTAAAGGACCGCCTCGGCAATGTCACAGAAGCAGGTTATGCCTTTACCGTTTCTGACACACAGGACCCGCAGATAAGCCAGCAGACCCCAAACAATGGGTTCACAATAACCAATCCAAGACCTGTGATAACCGCCAAGGTAAGTGATAACAGCACAATAGATCCTGACAGTGTTTCTCTGATTTTTAACGGCAATCCTGTGAACGCTGTATATGACCCCTTCACTTCAGTTGTAACCTATGCAGTGACAGAAACCTTAAAGAACGGGACATACACCGTTTATATAGCTGCATCAGATATTTTTGATAATACAGCAGCAAGTTCATGGAGTTTCACCGTTAATGAGAAAACCCCACCTGTAATTACCGGTTTGACCCCGGTGAACGGTGGCGCAGTGAGCACAGCAACCCCCCTTATTGAAGCAGCTGTCAGTGATGCCAGCGGCATAACCAGTCCGGTATACATACAGATTGACGGCAGTAATCATACTGTTCAGTATAACCGACAGACAGGTAAAGCATCATATACCCCGACTGCTCAGTTAAGCCAGGGACAGTACACTGTAAGCATGTTTGTTTATGACTTCCAGGGGAACAAGGGTTCAGCAGCCTGGACATTTTCTGTAGAGTTTTCCGGGCCAACTGTAACTGAATTAACTCCTGCGCCTGGGAGCATTATCAATACTGATACTTCCCAATTCAGTCTCAGATTTAGCGATTCGGCAAAACTTGATTCCAATGTAACGATAAAAATTGACGGACAGGCGCTCACCCCGGTGATTACGTGGGACGGCCTGTACAAAGACATTCAGGATACGTGTACGGGCGAATGGTATCAAGAACGTATTGGTGATGACTATACCAAAGGTATTATTACCGCCCAACTGCCAAAGCTGGACGGTGGAGAGCACAGTATTTACTATAGTTTAAAGGACCGCCTCGGCAATGTCACAGAAGCAGGTTATGCCTTTACCGTTTCTGACACACAGGACCCGCAGATAAGCCAGCAGACCCCAAACAATGGGTTCACAATAACCAATCCAAGACCTGTGATAACCGCCAAGGTAAGTGATAACAGCACAATAGATCCTGACAGTGTTTCTCTGATTTTTAACGGCAATCCTGTGAACGCTGTATATGACCCCTTCACTTCAGTTGTAACCTATGCAGTGACAGAAACCTTAAAGAACGGGACATACACCGTTTATATAGCTGCATCAGATATTTTTGATAATACAGCAGCAAGTTCATGGAGTTTCACCGTTAATGAGAAAACCCCACCTGTAATTACCGGTTTGACCCCGGTGAACGGTGGCGCAGTGAGCACAGCAACCCCCCTTATTGAAGCAGCTGTCAGTGATGCCAGCGGCATAACCAATCCGGTATACCTGCAGATTGACGGCAGTAATCATACTGTTCAGTATAACCAACAGACAGGTAAAGCATCATATACCCCAATTGCCCAGTTAAGCCAGGGACAGCATACTGTAAGCATGTTTATTTATGACTTCCAGGGGAATAAGGGTTCAGCATCCTGGACGTTTTCTGTGGAGTTTTCCGGGCCAATGGTAACTGATTTGTCTCCTGCTCCGGGAAGCATAACCGATAACAGCAAACCTCAGTTCAACCTGAGGTTCAATGATTCCAGCCAGCTGGACCCAAATGTTACCATAAAAGCAGATGGGCAGGTAGTTACATCCACTATTACCTGGGATGGCCTATACCAAGATGTTGAGGATACATGTACAGGCGAATTATATCAAGAGCGTGTCGGTGATGACTATACCAAAGGGATTGTTACCGCCCAACTGCCGGAATTAAATAATGGGGAACATACCATTTATTATAAGCTGAAAGATCGTGTAGGCAATGTAACAGAAGCCAATTACACCTTCACAGTTGCTGACACACAGGGTCCTCAGATAAGCCGGCAGACTCCGGCGGACGGAGTGGTAATAGGTGACGGAACACCTCTTATTAGTGCCAAGCTGGTGGATACCAACGGCATAAATGCTGAAACTGCCTATTTAAGCTTGAACGGAAAACAAGTTAACTGTTCCTTCGATGTAAACACCGGTGTGGTCAGTTACCAGGTACCCCAACTCTTGCCCCGTGAATCTGTCGATGTGGAGTTAAGGTGTAGTGACAAACTGGGAAATTTTACATCCGAGTCATGGAGTTTTGTTATAAAAGACTTAACCGGACCACAGCTTACTTTAGTATCACCTGCGCCTGAGGCAACTATTAGTGACTTTTCACCGGTTATTTCTGCCAAAATTTTTGATGAAAACGGGATAAATGCCGAAAAAGTATTGTTGACATTCAATGGAAATGAAGCAGGTTCGTTTAACCAAACCAGCGGGATAGTTTCTTTTACACCTGATTACCCCCTTGCGTTCGGGGACTATACCGCTGCAGTATCAGCTTATGACAGCTACGGCAACGTTTCATCACTCAGCTGGAACTTCTATGTCCGTGATGCAGGTCCGCCGTTGATAAGTGAACTATTACCGCCGCCGATGATGGGGACAGCGACAGCGAGGCCGGTTATCTCAGCTAGGGTTGCAGATTCCCTGGGTATAGATTTAGAAAGGGCCACTATAAGTATAGACAGGGTTTTATTGGATGCAGGCTTCATACCTGACATTGTGGGCTCGAACGTTTCCGGGACAATATATGCAGTTCCTGGTACTGATTTAAGTGATGGCTTACATTCGGTAACCGTTAACGTTTTTGATATCTCAGGAAACAGTCAGCAGGAATCATGGCAATTTGGTGTTAATTATTTTGACATGGCTGTTGATTACAGCAACTGCCTTTCATGTCATGAAGGCGCTGCGGCCATAGAACAGAGACACGTCGTAGTACAAGACTGCAGCAGCTGCCATGGCTCTGATTGTGGCGAATGCCACTCAGCCCATACTAGTAATTGGCCGCCACCTGTGCAGTATACCCCATGTGCAAATTGTCATGACTCTGATACTGTACATGAATCCAATGAAGTCCTGCATAGCTTTGTTAAACTGGGCAGTGACTGTTCAGACTGCCATATGTCAGATTTGACCAAGGAACATAATGTTTACAGGGAAGGAAGCGGAACAGCCCACAGCTGTCAGACCTGTCATCAAAGCACTAACCCTAATGTTATCCAGGCAATCAGTGGGCATAACCTGGCCTGTACCGCCTGCCATGGTACAGCCGGTGCGGGACATGAGCAGTATCATCAGGGCGCCCTGGAAAGCGAATGCATGGAGTGCCATATATCTAACATAAGTGCAGAGCACCTGACCAATGATACAACCCAAAGCAGGAATCTCACCTGTAATACCTGCCATAGCAGCAGTGACCCCCTTGTTCAACAGGCTATTACGGATAATAATATCACGTGTAATGCCTGTCATGAGGGAAATGCCGACCATGAAACCGTCCATACAAACAGCCTTGACGCGGCATGTAGAAACTGTCATTCCATAACACTGACTGCTGACCACATTACAAACAGACCTGTCCTGGGGTTAAGCTGCAGCACCTGTCATGATAGTGCTGCTTCATCTGTAACAAATGCTATTAGTACAGGCAGCTTACAATGTGCAGCGTGCCACGACCAGGGCCATGGTTTTGGACTTGTTTCATCTGTGCCGGACGATATTCCGTTATTAGACGGAGTGCTTTGGTCAACTCCTATGAACGCCGGCATATGGGCAGGAGAACCGTGGCTGCCAACAGAGTTTGTGGATGGGGGTAAAGTGGTTGTATCAGGAAGGAGTAATGATATCTCGGCAGGCTCCGTATGGGACTTTTATGAAAGGGAAATGTTAATTCGGGGATGGTCATATGATCAGTCACCGGCTTTAGGCTCAGATTTCTACAAAGTAACCCTCACCAAAGGAACACGTAAGGCGCTTCTTTGGTTCTACGGCGGTGCAGGACATGAATCATCACCGGTGATTCCGGGCGGATACCGTGTAGAAATAGTATATAAATAATTTCTCTGTCAAAAGTAAAGAAGTGGCAGATATGTTCCTCCTACAGGAAAATATTGGCCACTCCTCATTTTAATTCTAAAGTTCGATTAGGTACGATCGTGACGTACTCCCACCACCTACGCTAACGCTTAGAGTTGGGGGCTCCTTGGGACGTACCAACTAACGCCAGTATAATTACCAAGCTATCCCCGTTCGCCCAACGGTTATTTGATTATGTCAGGCTATACCAAGTATCCGGCAGCCTTCATTTTTGATATTGATGGCAGCGTTGACATCCCTGTCCAGTTCTGTTCCGCAGTGGGGGCAGGTCCAGTTTCTGTCTGCCAAGGTCAGTTCTTTATTTTCATGCTTGCATATATGACAGAGTTTGCTAGATGGATACCATTTATCGATAATGACAAGCTGTTTACCTTGATCCGCTAGTTTGTATGCCAAAAAGGTTTTTAGCATCCCAAAACCATTATCATTGGTTGATTTTGCCAAATTCAAACCTTGGGCCATGCCTCTCATATTTAGGTTCTCTATGGCAACACCATCATAGGCATTGGCTATCTGCCTGGACAGTTGATGCCTTTTTGATAGTTTTCGTGGTTCTCTTTTCAGCCTGGCTTCTGCCTGGCGGTAATATTTCGGATAGTCCGGACTGTTTGTCTTACTATCAACAAATAGTGCTTTGGAAGAATAGTCAAGTCCGATTGTGGTTTCTACCGTGGGTGTTATTGGCTTTATTTGAACTTCATATTGAACCACAATAGCTATGTAATATTTCCCTGTTGGTGTTTGACTGATGGTTGCTGATTTAATTATGACGTTTTGTGGTAATGGCCTATGCATTTTAATGCACACATCTTTTAATTTGGGTAATCGAATGGCTTTACTGTCAATAAACCTTACGTATTTGCCGGTATTCTTTTTTTATCAGGCGTGATGATGCACCTTTATAGGCATTGATAAATTTTGATAATTGGGTGTTAGGATGAGCTTTGATTTCTTTCAGTCTATTTGAGATAACATCATCAATTACTTTTCTACGGTATTTTATAACAAGAACGAGGTGGTAATACATGAGAAATACTGAATGGTTATTATTATCTAACTCCATTGTTTTATCTCCGTTTTCTATATTTACTACTGATTATATTTTACCTTAATTTGGGTCTTTTATCAATGGTTATCACGGAAAAGAATGGCGGCAATTCATCTCCCGCCTACACTCTCACTAGCGTGAGCAAGGTAGCTTAGAGGCGGGAGACTTCTTGCTGCAGGCGGTTAAATTACATGTTGGCTAACTTGACCAGTTTTTCAATATAAATGACATCTGCCTCGTGTTTCAGGGAACGGGCAGATAGAAGTTCCAAAAGAGTATTATGCTTGCCCAATTCATCCTTCATGGAACAAATGTCATTTTGAATGCGGGTAATACAGCCCTTGTTGTAATTAGTAGTCTCTGAAATTGCGGCAAGCTGGGCGGTGTTTTCCTCTGTCCGGTGTTCCAGGGAATTAAGAAGGCCGGTATGTTCCTCGAGTGTTGATTTCATGCCGGTGATTTCGGATTTCATGCCGGTGATTTCGGATTTCATACCGGTGATTTCGGATTTCATGCCAGTTATATCAGACTTGATTTCGGTGATTTCAGACTTCACGCCACACAAACTGGTCTCCATGGATGTGACCTTTTGTAATAGAAGTTCCAACATACCTCTTTCATCCATTACTTGTCCTCCCTCACAATTATTTCATGGGATATTTAGTTAACCCTTGTGAATAATATTATAGCATAAATTTGGATAAAAATAAAGAACATATGTTCGGGAAAGATAAATAATTTTTGAGAATTTAATCAAAGGCTGTGAACCAATTGAGTGAGTTGAGAAGACTATGCAAAAAATTCACGGAACTCTCGGAATCTGATATTACCGTTCTGGAACGGGTGTCGGTCAATTTGCCGCGTATATCGGAACTTACAGGGAATGATACCTTTGTTGATGCACTTACTAAAAACAAGAAGGATGCGGTTGTTTTGGCATGGGCAAAACCTCCGGAACACTCACTTTACTCCACTAGTGTTGTAGGCCAATTGGCTTATCATTATAATGAACCTGCTGTTTATCATACACTAAAAACAGGTGAAATTAACCGTGACTTTCGCGGTGTAAGCCAGGAAGGGGTTCCCATCGCCCAAACTGTTGTCCCTATTAAAAATGAGGATCAAAAAACAATCGGTGTCTTAATAATGGAAAGAAACATTTCCAAAGAATTGGAGCAGGAAGAAAAGGTCGGTTTATTAAGTTATACTGCTGAGAAACTAAGCAGTACACTGATGTCTCTGTCGGTAAATGAGAAAAATTTTGAGGCCTGGATTGGAAACGGGATTTTTATTCTTAATAAGCATGGGAAAATTACATATGCCAACAAAAATGCTTCCGAGATCTTTAAACAAATCGCCGGGAGAGAAGCTCTCGGGTCAAGTTTTCTAATATTATTTGCTAACTGTTTTTCTGTATCAGAGGTGTTGGAGCACTTAAAAAATCCAGTGGAAATTTATAGAGATGACCGTTGTTATCGGTTTCAGTCATATCCCCTGATTGACGAGGGCAAGTTAAGCGGTTGTGCTGTTTCCACCCAGGACCTGACAGATTTGAAAAAAAAGGAACAGAAACTGAATACACAGAGTATTATTATCAGGGAAATACACCATCGTGTAAAAAACAATCTGCAAAATATTGCAGCTGTTCTGAGACTGCAAATGAGGAGGTCAACATCAGATAGTGTGAAAACTGAGTTTGCGGCCAGTATAAACAGAATTATGTCCATTGCTCTGGTTCACGAGGTATTTGCGGTTCAGGACTGGGATACTACCGACCTGAAGGAGTTTTGTAAACGGATATTAGGTTTGGTACTTGAAAGCCTGGAAGTTAACAGCGGAAAAATACACACAAAAGTGACAGGGGTTTCTACCAATGTATCCAGCAGTCAGGCAATTCCACTGGCATTAATAATTAATGAGTTGATTACCAATAGTCTGAAGCATGGAATAAGTGATGAAGGAGGCCATATATTTATTTCTTTTAGTGAAAAAAAAGGAATGATAACCTTACTTATCAGTGACAGTGGTGAAAAATTGAAGGAACAGCCATTTTTTGTGCAGAAAAAAGGCTTGGGAATGCAAATTATTGAATCTTTAGTGCAAAATGAGCTTGAAGGTTTTTTCCGATTGGAGAGAAAAGACGGAAATACGTGTGCCATGGTTTGTTTTCCTAAATATGTCGGGGAAAAGTACTGAAGAAAAATTTAATTTAAAAAAACTCTTAGAAAAAGAAGGAGTTTTTTTATGAGTGTAGAAATTTATAAAAAATTTAGTTTCGTTAAAGATTCTATAAAGGAATATTTTGGGCAAAAACGCCTTTGGTCCTGTGCTTTTAAGTTTATTGAAGAATGGGATTAAGGGCTTTTTTTGTGGAGAAATAATATCTACAGTCAAGGGGAAAATAACAGGGATAAGAAAGTTTCATATTGTTTTAATTCCCAGACTAAGGGAGAATTATTATGAAAAAGCTGTCGATTCTTATTGCGGAAGACCAATCACTGACCAGAATGGATTTAAAGGAAATGTTGGAGACTGCCGGACATTTTGTTTGTGCAGATACCAATAATGGGCAAAAAGCCGTGGAACTTGCCAGGCAATTAAATCCTGACCTGGCCCTGGTTGATATCAAAATGCCCGGCATGGATGGTTTGGAAGTGGCCCAGGCAATGCATTCCCTAAATATTCCGGTGATAATCCTGACTGCTTACAGTCAGCAGAATTTTATTAACAGAGCTGAAAAGGTACATGTGTTTAATTATCTGGTGAAACCTGTCTCTGAGCGAGATCTGCTGCCTGCGGTTCAGATAACCTATTCACGCTGGAAGGAAATGCAGTCAATTAAGGAAAAACTGCAGGATGCCCGTAATTCACTGGAACTGCAAAAAGTAATCGCTCATGCCAGGACATGGCTGGCCAAAGAAAAAAGTATTTCCGAATACGAGGCACACAACTGTTTAATTAAAACTGCAATGGATCGCCGGATTACTGTAGCACAACTGGCATACCAAATTGTAAACAAAACAAAAAGACACCCGAACTAGAAAATCAATTTTTCAAAAAAGAAATAGGAGGCAAAAGGGCCTTTAATCCTTACTTCTTCATTGAGGTTTGGATTAAGGGTCCTTTTTGATTAGAAAGGGGGGTTGCCGGCTTATTACTGGTAAATAACTATAAACATTAGAAGGAGGAAGATGAATGTCTCAGACAGGTGAGGTTATTAGCCAAGAGAAATCTACAACTGAAGATGGAAAACTTGTAAGATCTCTGAAACCGATTCATTTATGGGCGCTCGCTGTTGGCCTTGTTATTTCGGGAAACTACTTTGGCTGGAGTTATGGTTTTGGCGCCGGTGGACCGATTGGCCTGGCAATTGCAACAATTCCGGTGGTAATTTTTTACACGACCTTTATTTTTTGTTATTCTGAGCTTGCTACAATGATACCTCATGCCGGAGGTCCATCTGCGTATGCAAGGCGTGCGTTAGGTCCGTTTTGGGGGTATCTAAACGGGATAAGCTGTCTTGTTGAATTCGTGTTTGCTCCCCCGGCCATCGCACTGGCAGTCGGTGGCTATATCAATTACATGATTCCTGCCATTCCGGCGCTTCCGGCTGCTGTGGCCGCTTTTCTGATTTTCATTTTTATCAACTTTTTGGGAATGAAGACATCAGCTGTTTTTGAATTGATTGTAACCATTATTGCCTTAGTCGGCCTTGCTCTTTTTTGGGTTGCTGCGGTTCCGCACTTCAATTGGGATATGGTAGTCCAGGCTCCGATACTTCCCCAGGGCTATGAAGGAATTATGGCAGCCGTACCTTTCGCAATCTGGTTTTATCTGGCTATTGAGGGTGGCGCCATGGCAGCCGAGGAAATGGTTGACCCGAGAAAAGACATCCCTAAGGGCTTTTTAAGCGGTATGCTGACACTGGTTATTATGATGCTGCTGACCCTCTTTTTAACAGCAGGAATTGCAGACTACAATTTAGTTTCTGCCGTGGATTTTCCTCTGCCCATAGCTTTAGCCAATGTATTTGGTGACAAAAGCTTTATTGTTCTGGCGGTTAACTTTATCGGCCTGTTTGGCCTGATTGCCTCACTGCACGGTATTGTTGTGGGATACTCCAGGCAGACTTTTGCCATGGCCAGGTCAGGTTATTTACCCAAGTTTCTCTCAAGTGTTAACTCAAAGTACCATACCCCTCACTGGGCACTGCTGGTTCCAGGCCTGGTAGGGATTGCTGCCGTGCTGACCGGTTTGACGGCTGTGGTAATTACGGTAGCGGTTTTTGGAGCAGTAGCTTTGTATCTTATCAGCTTAGTAAGCTTTTTCATGCTGAGGAAAAACGAGCCGGATTTGAAGAGGCCATTTAAGGTGGCTCACGGAAACCTTGTTGGGGCAATCAGTATGATTACCGGTTTGTTCTGCCTGTACAGTGTTGTCGTTTACAACGTTACAGCAATCAAATGGGTAGCAGTCATTTATGCTGTTGCACTGGTATGGTACGCTGTTGCCGGCAGAAAAAACCTCAGGCCCTTTGAAGAAGAATTTGGCATATTGGATGAACTGGATTAACAATCAGGTTACGGCCGGGGAGAGCATTTACCAGCTTTCTCCGGCCCCAAACCGGAATACCCTAATAATTAATACTTTTTCCTGACAGGAGGGCAGATACAATGATACTCAAAACCCGGCTTTTTGGGCAGACCTATAGTTTTAAGAGTGTAAAAGAAGTTTTGGCCAAGGCTAATGAAATTAAATCAGGTGATACACTGGCCGGCATTGCTGCAGAAAGCGCTCAAGAAAGGATTGCAGCAAAATATGTTTTATCCCGGATGACTTTGGAAGAACTGCGGAGAAACCCGGTCATTCCACTGGAAGAAGATGAGGTATCCAGAATAATTGACGGTGATATTGATGAAGAAATATATGGTGAAATTAAGAACTGGTCAGTTGCAGAATTAAGGGAATATATCCTGGATAACAACACCTCCGGAGCTGACCTGCGTCGCGCCAGCCGCGGTTTAACTTCAGAAATGGTAGCTGCTGTGACAAAACTTATGGGCAATTTAGACCTGGTGCTGGGAGCTTCTAAAATCAGGATTACCGCCCACTGTAATACCACTATCGGACTGCCAGGCGCCCTTGCTTCCAGACTCCAGCCTAATCATCCCACTGATTCCACCGAAGGGATACTGTCCAGTATGAGAGAAGGTCTGGCCTATGGTGTTGGTGATGCCGTGATAGGATTAAATCCGGTGGATGACTCCTTGGATGCAACTATCAGAAACCTTGAGGGGATGTACAATTTTGTCAATGAGTGGAATATTCCGACCCAGATTTGTGTTCTGGCTCATATCACCACACAGGTCAAAGCACTGAGAAAGGGCGCTCCCATTCACTGCTTATTTCAGTCCGTTGCCGGAAGTGAAAAGGGGAATCAGGCATTTGGAATAAGCAAGGAAATCCTGGATGAGGCTTATGAACTGGGGCTCAAAGAAGGAAAGGCCACCGGCCCCAATATCATGTATTTTGAAACCGGCCAGGGATCTGAACTCTCCTCAGATGCTCACCATGGTGCAGACCAAGTCACTATGGAAGCGCGGTGTTACGGGCTTGCGAAGCATTATAATCCTTTTCTGGTCAACACGGTAGTCGGATTTATCGGTCCCGAATACCTCTATGATTCCAAACAGGTAATAAGGGCTGGTCTGGAAGACCATTTTATGGGGAAACTGACCGGTATTTCCATGGGCTGTGATGCCTGCTATACCAACCATATGAAGGCAGACCAGAATGATATTGAAAACCTGGCAGTTTTGCTGGGGAATGCCGGATGTAATTATTTTATGGGAATTCCCATGGGTGATGATGTGATGTTGAATTATCAATGTACCAGTTATCATGATGTGGCTGCCCTGAGAGAGGTTCTCAGACTCCACCCGCTTCCGGAATTTGAGGTTTGGCTGGAAAGTATGGGAATCATGGTTAACGGCAGTCTGACATCCCGGGCCGGTGATGCCACAATTTTTTCAAGGTAGGTGAAACAATATGGCCATGGAAGACACTATAAAGCTCATTGTAGAACAGGTCTTAGCTGAAATTAACAACGGACACAAGAAACCTGTGGAGATAGAAGTGCAAAATAGCGGTAACAGGACGGTTAATACAGGCGATACCGATTCCGGCAAAATACTTCCTGATATTACCGAAGTTGATTTAAAGCAGCAGCTAAATGTCCCCAATCCGCTGAACTCAGGTTTTTATCGTGACATGAAGCGGACTACACCCGCCCGGATCGGGGTATGGCGTTCCGGAACCAGACCATTGACAGATACAATCCTGCGTTTCCGGGCAGACCACGCCACGGCACAGGATGCTGTACTAAATGACGTATCTGATGAGTTTGTCGAAAAAATGAATTTAATTAAACTGGAAAGCGCCTGCAGTAATAAAGATGAATTTCTGACAAGGCCTGACCTGGGCAGGAAATTGTCTGCAGAAAGTCTCGAACTGCTGCGGAAGCAGGGAACCAAAGAAAGTGATGTCCAGATTATTGTTGTGGACGGTCTTTCAAGTACCGCAGTGGAAACCAACGTTCCTGACATTTATCCTGCCCTGATGCAGGGATTAGCGGCCCTTAACATTAAAAACACCGGTTCACCTCTGTTTGTAAAGTATGGACGGGTTGCGATTATGGACGATATCGGTGAAGAACTTAAACCCAAGGTTGCGGTAATATTAGTTGGTGAAAGGCCCGGACTGGGGACAGCGGAAAGTTTAAGCGCTTATCTTGCCTATAATCCCCGGCACGGAATGCTGGAAAGTGAAAGAACTGTGTTCAGCAATATTCATAAAGGCGGTACTCCTGCCGCAGAAGCAGGCGCTCATCTTGCAGGGATAATCAAAACAGTTTTGGAGAAAAAGGTTTCCGGAGTCGCACTGTCATAATGATTATCATCAGTGTAGGCATAGATATCGGGACGACTACCACCCAATTAGTAATCAGCCGTTTAACCATTAAAAACACTGCTCCCGGTTCATCGATACCGCGCATGGAAATAACCGGCAAGGAAGTGCTGTACCGCAGTGAAATTTATTTTACGCCACTGTTTGGCCACGAAATAGTTGATTCCGAAGCTATTGCTGCAATCGTGGCCAAAGAGTACGGCAAGGCCGCCCTGACACCGGACAAAATTGATACCGGGGCAGTTATCATTACCGGTGAAACGGCAAAAAAAGAAAATGCCAAAAAAATAGCAGAATCCATGGCCGGACTGGCCGGTGATTTCGTTGTGGCAACAGCAGGCGTAAATCTGGAATCGGTACTGGCCGGAAAGGGCTCGGGTGCAGCAGCCTATTCCAAACAGAGGCACCGTGTTACTGTAAATATTGATATTGGCGGAGGGACGTCAAATATTGCTGTATTTGAGGAAGGCCGGGTTATTGATACTGCCTGCATAAATATCGGAGGCCACCTCCTGGAATTCGAACGGAACGGAGATAAAATCACTTATATTTCTGAGCCTGCCAGGGCGGTATTGAGAACATGTGCACTGTCATGGCAGGCAGGTGACCGGGTAGACCTGGAGGAACTCAAGAAAATAGCTTTGGTAATGGCTGAATGTGTGGTTGAGTCAGCAACTTCAGGAAATTATTCGGAATTAGCCCAAGAGTTGATGATGACTCCTGCATTAACCATGGATTACCATGTGCAGGAAATTATGCTTTCAGGCGGGGTGGCTGATTTTGTTTATGACGGCTTTACGCCAATATCAGTAGCTCAGGTTACCCGGTATGGAGACATAGGTCCTCTGCTGGGCTGGGCAGTTAACCAGGTGTTGTCGTCCCGGGGTATTGTCCCGGAAAGACCGGGGGAAACCATCAGGGCAACAGTTATCGGAGCGGGAACACACTCGGTAAATATAAGCGGCAGTACCATTACGGTTTCTGAAACGGCGCTTCCGATGCGGAATATTACTGTTGTTTCCCCGTTTTCCGGGGAAATACCGGAACGGCCTGAGGAAATAGCAGTCAGGGTTCAGCATGCGGTGCAGAGGGTGATAAATGACGGTTCGTCTGAAACTGTGGCTCTGGCCATGGAGGGACCCCGAATGATTACCTTCAATGCTATTCAGAATCTTGCCACAGGGCTCGCCGGGGGTATGGCAGAGTTCATTGCCAAGGATAAGCCTTTAATTGTGGTGTTATTCAAAGACTGTGCCAAGGTACTCGGCCAGACGCTGCAGTTAAAACTGGGCGAAGACGTTGATATTGTATGTATCGACCAGGTAGAGGCCGGAGAAGGTGATTATATCGATATCGGTAAACCCATTATGGGAGGAAGAGTGGTACCCGTAGTAGTTAAAACTTTAGTTTTTGCGAATAACGGGGTATGACTCTATTCAATTCAAGGAGGTAGAGAAATATGGGAGTTTTAGACCCCATCAAAGCAAGTGTTCTGGCGGTGAAAATTATCCCGAATGTATCAGGGGATTTAGCGGAAAACCTGAAATTATCGCCTGACCAGAGAAGTATCGGAATGTTCACCTGCAATATAGATGATGTCGGTTACACGGCACTGGATGAAGCAACCAAAAAAGCAGCAGTAGAGGCCGTGTATGCAAAGTCATTTTATGCCGGAGCTGCCCACGCTTCAGGTCCGCTCTCAGGAGAATTTATCGGCATACTGGCCGGTCCCGACCCTGCTGAAATAAAAGCCGGAGTGGCGGCTGCCCTGCAATGTATAAATGAGGAAGCATGCTTTTATTCTGCTGACCCGGAAGATAAAATTGCTTTTTACGCCCATACCATTTCCCGGACCGGTTCCTACCTGTCAAAGGCTGCCGATATCGCGGAAGGGGAGTCTCTGGCATACCTGATAGCCCCGCCCCTTGAGTCTATTTATGGTATTGATGCGGCTCTAAAGGCAGCAGATGTCAGAATGGCGATATGGTACGGGCCGCCAAGTGAAACAAACTTCGGCGGTGGATTGCTGACAGGTTCCCAGAGCGCATGTAAAGCTGCAACTGAAGCATTTCGGGACACAGTTATTGCAGCAGCCCGTAATCCCAAGGATTATGAAGGTTAATTTAGGCAGAGAGATTCACCGGGGAGGGTTTAGAGTATGAGAATAATTACTGAAGCTGAACTAAGGGACCAGTATAAAAAGGCTGAATTTACCTCTTACCGGATGCCTGAAGGAACCAGATTGACACCGTCGGCACAGCAGTTTCTCAGTGAGCGCAGGATTAAAATACTGACTGATACAGAGGGTAAACCGGAACACATGACCCATATCAATGGAAAAACCCTTGTCCCCAAGAACCACCCACGGATCAGGTTCAGGGGAAAACTTGATTATTTGCAGGCTGTTTTAATAGGCATAATTATTGATGTTGAAGGTCATGGGTACCGGGAATTGGCGGGAGACCTTGGCGAGGTACTGGAATACTTCATGCAGATAATGAGTGCTGAGGTGAAGGAGGAACCCTTGGAACCTTTAAATTTCCACGGTTTATCCCCTACAGAAATCCGGGAGCAATCCCATCATCCACACAGATTTTTCGGTGTATCTCACATTTTCCCCCGACCAGGCAACGGCAAGTTAATGGCTCAGTTAAACCTTCTGCGGACAGAGGTTCGTGCCCTTGAATTGGTGGCAATGGACGCATTTTACGGCCAGCCGGAAGGTCAGGACAGATCTGATATTATGGAGTCACTTAACCGTTTAAGCAGCCTGGTATATGTTTTCATGCTTCAGCTTGCCTCAGGTAAATATGCCGAAAAAACAAGACTGGCTAGCGGGGTGATGAAATGATCGTTGGCACAGTAATCAACAGCATATGGTCTACCCGTAAGGTCGATGCTCTCACGGGCATCAAGCTGATGGTAGTGGAGACAATGGAGAGGCCTCAGGGACGCATAATTGTGGCTGCAGACTTTGTGGGAGCAGGTATCGGTGACCGGGTGCTGATTACTCAGGGCGGTTCGGCCCGGCGCATGCAGGGTATAGAGGAAGCCCCGGTGGATGCAGTGATAGTGGGAATAGTTGATGAAAACCAGGAAGAATCGGTTAAAGGGGTGGCGGAATGAGCGGGGAAACGGTTAAAGCAGTGAGAGCGGCAGGGGTAGTAGGAGCAGGAGGAGCAGGTTTTCCCACTCATGTAAAGATATCCGCAGAAGTTGATACTGTCATCGTAAACGGTGCCGAATGTGAGCCGCTGCTCAGGGTAGATCAGCAATTGATGGCTGCAGAGTCCGCAAAAGTAGTTTGCGGACTTGAGTCAGTGATGGAGGCCGTGGGAGCTGCTGAAGGCATAATAGCCCTGAAGGGGAAGTACGCTGAAGCATACACTGCCCTTGAACAGGCGACGGGCGGCAAACCCATCAAGCTGTTTAAGCTTGGCGATTTCTTCCCGGCAGGGGATGAACAGGTGCTGATCTATGAAGTGACCGGAAAAGTGGTCCCTGAGGGGGGGCTCCCCCTTAAGGCAGGCTGTGTGGTTTTAAACGTAGAGACCATGCTCAATACAGCCGATGCCCTGGATGGTATCCCTGTTACAGACACCTATGTTACTATAACCGGGGAAGTAAAGAGACCGCTTACCCGGAAGTTCCCGGTAGGGACACCGGTATTGGAAGCACTGACCCTGGCCGGAGTTAACGATGCCGGGCGTATTGCCGTTATAGCTGGCGGCCCGATGATGGGAAGTATGCTTGAAGACCTCTCAGTACCGGTGACAAAAGCGTCTAAAGGCTTTATAGTACTCCCGGCAGAACACCCCCTGGTAAAAAACAAGACACTGTCCATGCAGTATATACTGCGGCGGGCCAAATCTGTATGTATCCAGTGCCGGATGTGTTCAGACATGTGCCCGCGCGGTTTGTTGGGCCACAGGCTGTCACCACACCTGATAATGCGCGGCCTGAATCATTTACAGGCCGGAAGTGATCCCATGAAGTCAGCTTTACTCTGTTGTGAATGCGGGGTATGTGAATTATATGCCTGTCCAATGCTGTTGTCACCAAAACAGGTCAATGCCGCATTAAAGAAAGAGTTATCTGCTCAGGGATTAAAACCGGAGCCTCCGGTGGCGGAAAAGCCGGTCGCCCTGTTCAGGGACTACCGGAAAATACCGTCCAAAAGACTGGTAGCGCGCCTCGGTCTGACCCCATATGATGTGCCGGCCCCGCTTACAGAAGAAACATACAGCCCTCAAACAGTCTATATACCATTAAAGCAGCATATAGGCGCTACCGGTATGCCGACAGTGGAACCCGGTCAGAGGGTAGCAAAAGGTGACCTGATTGCCGGGATTCCGGAAGGCGCTTTAGGGGCAAACATCCATGCCAGCATCAGCGGGACAGTTAAGCAGGTAAGTGACTTTATAGAAATACAGGCGGATGGGGAAAGGGGTGGTGAATGATGATTCGGGCCATTGGCTTAGTGGAGTTTAACAGTATCAGCAAGGGCATAGAATCAGCTGACATCATGCTGAAGGCAGCCCAGGTAGAAGCTCTGGTGTGCCGGACAGTGTGTCCGGGGAAATTTATAGCAATGGTCGGGGGAGATGTAGCGGCAGTGGAAAGCGCTGTCAAGGCAGGTGTGAATCAGGGCTCTCAGGCAGTGGTAGACCGGTTTGTTCTGCCGAATGTTCATGACTCTGTGTACCAGGCCATTACCGGGGTAACTCAGGTAACAGATATAAAGGCCCTTGGTATAATCGAAACCTTTTCCCTGGGATCACTGATAGTTGCAGCAGATATCGCAGTCAAGGCCGCAGAAGTTGAGCTGCTGGAAATCCGCTTGGGCTTGGCTATAGGCGGAAAGGCATTTGTAACCCTGTGTGGAGATGTCGGCGCGGTAAAGGCTGCAGTAGAGGCGGGAGCCGGCTCGGCCTCTGAAAAAGGCCTGCTGGTTAACCGGGTTGTCATCCCGTCTCCCAGCAAGCAGTTAATCCCGCACTTATTATAGATGTTTAAAGTATAGTTTTGCATGAAAATACAGGAGGAGGTGAAAAGGTGAAAAAACTGGTAACCGCTGCAGACGTCAGGAATATGTCAGGCTCCGGGCAAAAAGTTATCTATCTGGACCGGAGTACAATTATTACACCGGCCGCAAGGGATTTGGTATATGAAATAGGCATGTCTATTCAGAAAGGGCCCAGTAATACGGAACTGGCAGCCAAGGGGGAGACAGCAGCCAAGTTGGAGACGGCAGCCAAGGCGAACCCAGTGGGTGACCCGGCAGCAAAATCAAATGAAATTTCCCCGGAACTGATAGCCAAAATTGTC
>JAENYP010000009.1 GCA_016841725.1 Thermincola carboxydiphila
GACGGTAAATATTACCATTCAGGTTAGGACTCTAAAATTATTATACGAGGAGGGTTATCATGAAAAAGTGGTCTGATGTGAGAAACAATATCCAAGCGCTTAGTGACCTTGAAAAAGAAGAAATTCGTTTAACCGCAGAATTAGTCGCTAAAATTATTGAGCGCCGTGCGGAAATTGGATGGACTCAGCGGCAATTAGCTGAAGAATCAGGTGTTAAGCAATCTGCTATAGCTAGATTCGAGAGTCTTGCAGTTGTACCTCGCATCGACACGCTGTATAGGTTATTAAAGCCGCTTGGATTAAAAATCAAACTGATAACATAAGAAATGTGCCAAAATAAAAATTGTTACCGACGATGATTGTCCAGTAAAAACCTTTTTTGGACAAACAGATATTTTTTGAGGAGGCAGGATTTTCCCTGCTTCTTTTTTTATTTTAGCAATAACACAAATGTTATCAAAGTGTTTTCTTGGACATAATATGTATAAATTATATACATTTTAAATTAAAAAATTCACATGGTTCAAGAAAGAGGTTTTAGCATGAAAAAATGGAGAGATTTGAAAAATAATATTAGTTCACTAAATGTTGAAGAAAAAAAACAAATAAGCGAAACAGCTAACCTAGTAGGAGAAATCATCCAAAGGCGTCAAAATCTTGGATTAACTCAACGTCAATTAGCAGAGTTGTCTGGGGTCAAGCAATCAGCCATAGCAAGGCTTGAAAGTAACGGGGTCATACCACGAGTTGATACATTATTCAAGTTGTTAAGACCATTAGGATTAAGAGTTATACTCGTTAATGATGAAGAATCCTAAATTTATCCTTGACCCCAAAGAAAGTTTAAAAATTTTGCCTAACCATCACCATGCCGCGTCATCACGAAATCCTGCAACAGTAACCGTAATAGCAAACTGAAAGCCTGTAAACAACTGTTTAAGTTGAGTACATCCAGGACAAAAAGCACCGATATTTTTTAGTTTTCTTAAATCCCAAAAGCAAAGGGTGATTTCACCTGACTAATTCATAGCCGAAAATTGAAATCGGTTAGCGCATTTTTCGGCAGTACATTTTAACGACTTTTTGGGTTAATATATAATAGAAGAATTTAAATCTGGATTTGGAGGGGTAAAACAGATGATCCCACTCCGGGACAATATCCGGTCACGCAGCTTTCCGGTGGCCAGTGTGGCTTTGATAATACTTAATGTAGTCATATTTGTTTATGAGTTGTCCCTTGACCGGGCTCAGCTGTCGGGGCTGTTTTATGATTTCGGGGTTGTTCCGAGGCGGGTTTTCGGGTTCGTGGCGGGTGAGGGAGGCATGATACCTGCCACCGTTCCACTGTTTTCCTCAATGTTTCTGCATGGAGGGGTTGTCCACCTGCTGGGGAATATGCTGTACCTCTGGATTTTTGGTGATAATGTCGAGGATCGGCTGGGCAGGGGGAAATATATTTTTCTTTACCTTCTGGCAGGTTTGGCCGGTGCCCTGGCACAGGTTTGGGCCAATCCGGTTGCCGCCGAGCCGGTTATAGGGGCCAGCGGTGCGGTTGCCGGTGTTCTGGGAGCGTATTTTGTCAGTTACCCCAGGGCAAAGGTGCTGACCCTGCTGCCGATCCTTTTCTTTTTTACATTTGTTGAGATACCGGCCTTTGTCTTTCTACTAATCTGGTTCCTGACTCAGTGGCTGAGTGGGTTCCTGACACTGGGAGCGGCCGGAAACATGGTCGCCTGGTGGGCACACATCGGTGGCTTTGCAGTGGGCGCTGCAGGAATGCTTCTGATAACATCCGGAGAGAAAAACAGGCAGTCTAACGAGGCATGACTACTCTCCTTTTATCGTACACAGGGTATTGCCGCAGGGGTTAAAGCAGAAGAGGTCGGTTGACAGGTATTTGTCACCCCTGTCAGGAATTATAACCACAATAACGCCCTTGTCTATTTCTTTGGCTGTTTCTACAGCCACATGCATTGCCGCACCGGCGCTGATTCCTGTAAAAATACCTTCCTTGCGGGCAAGCAGGCGGGCCATGTCAAAGGCATCTTCGTCACTGATGCGAACCTTGCGGTCCAGGCGGCTGATATCATAGATTTCCGGGACTCTGGCTTCTTCCATATTTTTCAGGCCCTGAACCTTATGGCTCATGTTAGGTTCAACACCGATTATTTGAATATCAGGGTTTAATTCTTTGAGACGCCGGGATACGCCCATCAAGGTTCCGGTGGTACCCATTCCGGCCACAAAATGAGTAATTGTACCATCGGTCTGTTCCCATATCTCCTTAGTGGTTCCCTCACGATGAGAGAGGTAATTGTTTTCGTTGGCAAACTGGTTGGGCATATAATAGAGGTTGGGATTGGATTCATACAGCTCATGGGCTTTTTCAATGGCTCCGTCGGTACCTTTTTCCCCCGGTGTCAGTATTATTTCAGCGCCAAATGCCGAAAGGGTTTTGCGGCGCTCCATGCTCATCCATTCAGACATGGTGACAACCAATTTATATCCCTTTACGGCGGCGACCATTGCCAGGCCAATGCCGGTATTGCCGCTGGTTGGTTCAATTATAATTTTATCTTTGGTCAGTTCTCCCGATTGTTCGGCCATTTCTATCATGTAAAGTGCAGGGCGGTCTTTGATGCTGCCCCCGGGGTTATTTCCTTCAAGTTTAGCTGCAATTAGTACATTTGGGTTGGGGCAAAGGTGGTTAATTTTCACCAGTGGAGTGCTGCCGATGGCTTCCAGAATGTTGTTTTTAATAAGTTTCATGACTGAAAATACCTCCAATGAAAAAATTTCCGTAAGATGCACCTTATTAAATAATATAAATCTAAACTAAATTATACTACAAATTTTGTAAAAAGGATAATTAATTCACTAACCCAATTTAAAAAAAATCGCTGGGGAATGTCTGTAGCTGAAACGAAAGAGGCTGTCCCGAATTCTCTTCCGGACAGCCTCCCTGGAAATATTTATTTTTAGGATATGTAACCATGTTTATTCACCTAAGAAATCTTGTCCCCACTCTGTATTTTTTACTGTTGAGGTTAAACCGGTAATTGTGCCAAGTCCCATTGTCTGTACTGCACTACTGGGGACGACCACCAAAGCTCCTTTTTCCTTCAGGCCTTCATACAGGATGTTCATTGCCCTAAGCTGCATAGCCACCGGATTATTCTGGTATGCTTTTGAGGCTTGAACGAAACTGTCGGCCACCAGGTTTTCAGCATTACCTAGAATCATCCTGGCCTTGCTTTCTCTCTCGGCCTGGGCTTCCCTGGACATGGCTTCCTGAAGGGAGGCGGGGATAACAACATCCCTGATTTCTACTGACTGGACTGATATTCCCCAGGGTTCTGTCTTCAGGTCAATTATCTGGCGCAGTTCCTGGTCAATATGTTCCCTGTCAGACAGCATATCTGACAGCATTGTCCTGCCGATAACGTCCCTCAGAGTAGTCTGTGCTGCCCAGCTTACAATTGCTTCATAGTCCTTGACTTCGAGTGCGGCTTTTTCAGCATCCCAGACTACCCAGAACATAATGGCATCAACGTTGACCGGGACTGTATCCTTGGTCAGGGTCTCTTCAGCGTGAAATGGAATTGCCTGCACCCTCTGGTCAATCCATGTAGTGATTGTTTCAACTATTGGTATCACGAAGAAGATGCCAGGTCCGGCTAAACGATGGAACTTACCGAAGCGGAGCACTACAGCTTTTTCCCACTGCGCCCCGATTTGAATTGAAGTGGTTGCCAGCAGCGCCGTAATCAGGGTTACCCCGATTAAAGTGAAAAACTTGAGGTAAACTGCCCAAAAGATACCGAAAACCATAACCATCAGGAAAAGCGCAATTGCGATAGGGTGTGAATTTCTGTGATTGTCTTTATCCAACACATAAGTATTACCCATAAACTGATAACCTCCCATTCTTTTTGATGACCCTAACATAATAGTAATCATCAGTTATTCGGTTTACCCATTTTTGCATGAGTCGGTTAAGTTCTTCCGGAGAATACTTAAGCTCTAAGGCTTTTAAGATAAGTTCATTTAAGACTTCCTCTTCACTCATGATTGTCCCCCCTTTAGCTTAACGGTCTGATACTCGTTTGGCCCATTCTGAAAACAAACTGCTTATTTCATCAGGGGTAAATCCAAGCTCTCTGGCTTTGTTTACCAGATTCTCCATCTCGGTTTTCAGGACTTCAATATCATGTCTTTGGTGTGAGATATTGTGGTCCAGCACAAATGTGCCCTTTCCCTTCCGTGTGGCGAGGAGTCCTTCATGCTCCAGTTCTGAGTAAACCCTGCTGACTGTGTTGGCATTAATCCTTAAGTCAATGGCAAGTTTTCGAACTGTCGGCAGTTGTGTTCCGGGTTTCAAATGTCCCCGGGCCATACCGTATTTGATCTGCTCCTTAAGTTGAATATAGATGGGGATACCACTCTGGAAGTTTAAATCGAATTTCAAAGCATCTATCCACCTCCTTGTATGAATTTACTAGTACAATAATAAAGTAACATTATTTGGTCAAGTTGTCAATAGTTATTTGAAATAAATATTGAAAAAACAAAAAAAATCAATAGGGGTAGCTGTATTCTGGTAAGCGGAATACAGCTACCCCTATCTAATAACTGCCGGAAATACTCGAAAACCATTGTCAAAGCTACAATTGCTGCATCGGCTGCCCGCAGCATTCACCGGAAATGCTTGATGATGAGCCACAGGTCTTGCACGTGAAACTTCCTTTAAGAGCCATCGACTTGCCACAGCAGAAATCCGGGAGGCCGGAAATCTTGCCACACTGGCTGCAGGTGTATTTGGGTCTTGCCATTGCCCTCACCTCCTGACTGAGGTAGTATTTTTTTAGAGTGTTTCCCAAAACATGGCAGTTTATCCACTTGTATCTGGTTTTCGCAGAAAAAATACCTTTCCTGAAGGATTTACGGCAAGCTGTAAATAATTACTGACATAAAATGAAGGAATATAGGAAAACGAGTAGAATAATTTATTAATATTAAGAAAATTAAGAATACCCGATTAATTATGTTTGTGAGGATGATTATGGAATGTTTGCCTATTAACGGTAGGGAGAGGGGATTTATGCATCTATTGCGGGTGGCGGCTATCGCCTTTGGATTGACAGTTGTCCAATTCGGGACTGTCTTTATGGCTGCTGATGTGACCACACACCCATGGGCTATAGTAGTGGTATTTTTTTTGATTAATGCCCTGGGTTGTTATCTTCTTCTCGATTACATGAAACCGCACAAATATGTTACCGTCCGGATGGACGAGGGAGACGAACACCTGGATTCCACACTGCTGATAGCAAATGAGACACTTCCGTTTTTGAGACAGGGATTAAATGAGGAAACGGCACAGAAAGCCGCTGAGATTATTCTTAAAATAAGTGATGTTGCTGCTGTAGCCATAACGGACAGGGAAAGGGTGCTGGCTTACGTTGGGGCAGGCTGTGAACGTCACCAGCCCGGTCGTTTAATCCTGACGGAAGCCACCAAACAGGTTATTCAAAACGGGGAGTTGAAAATAGTTGACAACAAAGAAAAACTCAAATGTCCGGTTAAGGACTGTGACTGCCCTCTGGAGGCAGCAGTTATTGCACCCCTGAAATGCAGGGGACAAATAGAGGGTTGTGTTAAGCTTTACCAGACAAAGGAAGGCCAGATGCCGCCACATGTAGTCAAGCTGGCAGTTGGAATTGCCCAGCTGCTTGGTGTTCAGATGGAACTGGCAGAACTCGACAGGCAGACCCAACTGGTGACAAAAGCAGAATTGCAGGCTCTGCATGCCCAAATTAACCCGCATTTTTTGTTTAATACCCTGAATACAATTATCATGTTCAGCCGTACCAATCCTGAGACAGCCCGCAGGCTTCTGATACGCCTGGCAGCCTTTTTCCGCCAGACGCTGAAAAAACACGGGCATTTTAATACCCTGAGGGAAGAGCTGGAGTATATTAACACATATCTGGTGCTGGAAAAGGCCAGGTTCAGGGAAAAACTAAGGATATTAAGGGATATTGACCCGGAATTGATGAAGTATCAAATACCTGTACTGACCCTGCAGCCTCTGGTGGAAAATGCCGTTAAGCATGGCATTACACCAAAGGTGGGACCGGGTGCGGTACAGATTACCATAAAGAAGGAATTAGGGGAACTTTACGTTCTGGTTAAGGACGACGGGGTTGGCATTCCCCATGACAGAATAGGTCTGGTGCTCCAACAAGGGGTAGGTTCAGGAAATGGCGTAGGTCTTAGTAATGTTAATGAAAGGCTGAAGAGTTTATTTGGGGAGGAGTATGCGTTAAGAATTACGAGCGATGTTGGAGAGGGGACAACTATCCAGGTCAGGGTTCCATTGATCCTGGACGCTCAAGAAGATGAGAGGGGGCAGGTTAATGAAGCTTAAGGCATTGATTGTTGATGATGAGTATCCGGCCAGGAAGGAGCTGAGATTTCTCCTCAACAAATTTGATAACATTGAAGTCGTGGGTGAAGCTACAAATGCTCAAGAGGCCCTTACCCTGATAAAGGCCCTGGACTATTCAATTCTTTTTCTTGATATCGAAATGCCCGGAATGAACGGCCTTGAAGTTGGGGCAAAGGTTCAGGAAATGCCCAGCCCGCCACACGTTGTTTTTGTAACTGCATATGATGAATATGCTGTCAGAGCATTTGAAGTCAATGCCGTTGATTATATACTCAAGCCATTTGATGAAAAAAGACTGACCCAGACAATCAACAAGATAGTCAAGATTAACCAGCAGCAGGCAGTCCACACCACAGACGATTCCGCAGAGGAGCAGCCGGTTTTCTCCCAGGAAGGAGCGGCCAAGGCCGGACAGAAGCCGCAGCATATCAAGATTGACCGTATTCCTGCGGAAAAACAGGGTAAGACCATTCTTGTCAACGAGTCAGATATTATATATGCGTTTACGGAGCAGGACTATGTTTATATAAAGACATTCAGTGATAAACTGTTCACCAGATTTACCTTGAAAGAGCTTGAAAGCCGGCTTAATCCTTCGATTTTCTTTAGGACACACCGCTGCTATCTGGCCAACCTTCATAAAGTAAAGGAAATTATTCCGTTTTTTAATGGAACCTATACACTAATAGTAGAAGACAATGAAAAGAGTGAAGTACCTGTCAGCCGTGCTCAGGCGAAAAAACTGAGGAAAATTCTGGGCATGTAAGAGGAAATTCGCAAAACATGTCGAATTTATGCCAAAAGACGGCTTTTGGGAGGTGTGAAGATTTGTCAGAGCACTTTGCAACCGGAATGGAACTGCAATTTGTTGTGTTTAGACTGGGAAATGAGGAATTCGGTGTTCCCATAACCCAGGTGAAGGAGATCAACAGGTTAACAACTACCACTAAGGTGCCCAGGTCACCGGTATTTATTGAAGGGATTATTAATCTCAGGGGACAGATCATACCAATTATAGATATGAAAAAAAGGTTTGACCTGCCTTTAACGGAGTATACCGGAGATGCACGCATTATCGTAATCCAGGTAGCAAACCATACTTTTGGTGTTGAGGTTGATTCAGTATCTGAGGTTCTCAGGATAAATTCCTCTGATATAGAACCCGCGCCTCATATAGTCTGCAGCATTGATTCACTGTACATCACCGGTGTTGCTAAGGTTGGCGAAAGACTTCTGATACTTCTTGATTTAGACAAACTTTTAAGTGATGAAGAGAAGAAAATGCTTCAAGAGTTTAGGAACGAGCCTCCTGAAAAGTGATTACTGAAGCCCTGCTTATACTTGCAGGGTTTTATGTTTTTATGGAGAATGAATATATCCAGAACAAATATGGTAAATATTAATATAGGCCGGCAGGCCCGGATGCAATTCTGCTCCAGGATGTATATTATATGTTTTCTTTGAAAGGAAGGGAAATTTGAGGTGATTAGGGGAACCGGTGTCGATATTATTGAGATTTCCCGAATTCAGAAGGCCTTCAGGAATTCTGACAAGTTTGGTCCCAGGGTTTTTACAGCAATTGAACAGGACTATTGTATGGGTAAAAAATACCCGTGGCCATCACTGGCTGCCCGCTTTGCTGCCAAAGAAGCTGTCGCCAAGGCTATGGGCACCGGGATAGGCCGGGTTAGCTGGACTGATATAGAGATTGTTAAAAACGAGGGAGGCTGTCCTCAAGCCAAATTGAGCGGCGCTGCCCTGGAGACTGCCAGGGGCTTGGGTATCAGTGGTTTCCAAATATCCCTGAGTCATTGTAAAGAATATGCTGTGGCCTTTGTGGTCGCTCATGGAGAGCCCTCTAACACCGGCGTCCGGGTCATTGCAGCAGATTATCATTGAGGTGACGCGAGATGTATCTGTTAACAGCACAGGAGATGCAAAATCTGGACCGGACTGCCATTATTGAGCTGGGTATTCCGGGAGTAGTTCTGATGGAAAATGCGGGACTTCAGGTAATAAAAGAGATAAAGGAAATGATAGGAGACCCCCGGGGTAAGGTCATCACTATTTTTGCCGGGAAGGGCAATAACGGCGGGGACGGTTTTGTTGTGGCCAGGCACCTGCTGAATGCCGGGGCCGAAGTGAAGGTTCTGATGTTTGCTGATATTAAGGATATCACAGGTGATGCCAAAGTCAATCTGAACATTCTTCAGTCAATGGAATGCAACCCCTATCCCGTTATTAATCCCAACAGCCTGAATATTGTCAAGCTTTCAATGGTGTATACCGATTTGGTGGTAGATGCCATCTTTGGTACCGGTTTCAGGGGAGCGGTGCCCGAACATGTGGGAAAAATCATCGAAATAATAAATTCTGCGGGTAAACCGGTAATAGCAGTTGATATTCCGTCAGGGCTGGAGGCTAATACAGGTCAGACGCACGGCCCTTGTATCAAGGCTTACCGGACAGTTACCTTTGCCCAGGCGAAAGTGGGCCTGGTTATTCAGCAGGGGCCTGATTATACCGGGAAACTGACGGTTGCTGATATTTCGATTCCGTCTTATCTCTTGAAAACCCAGGATGTCAGGAGGTTTATGACTACCCCCAAAATAGTCAGGGATCTAATGCCCCAAAGAGCTGCCGGAGGGCATAAGGGAAGTTATGGGAAAATACTCCTGGTGGGTGGTTCCCAGGGTTTGTCCGGGGCTGCTGCTATGGCGAGCATGGCTGCCCTCAGGGCCGGAGCAGGGCTGGTAACCCTGGCGGTTCCAGCAGGGATTCACAGCCTAATGGAAGTTAAGTTAACTGAGGTGATGACCAAACCACTTCCGGAAACAGTGGAAATGACTGTAAGCAGGGAGGCAGCCGGAGCTGTGCTTGAAATGATGGAGGCGGCAGATGTTCTGGCACTCGGACCAGGTATGTCGACTAATGAAAGTACGATTGAATTTGTTCGGGAAATTGTCCCCCAGCTGGAGAAACCGGTTGTTATCGATGCTGACGGGCTTAATGCACTTGCCGGCAGTTTAGGTATCCTGGAGACATGTCACGCAGTACCGGTGCTTACTCCACACCCTGGGGAGATGGCCAGGCTCATGGGGATAAAAATAGATGAAGTACAGAACAATAGGGTTGAGGCTGCCCAGGAGGCTGCAGCCAGATGGAAGGCTGTGATAGTACTGAAGGGTTTCCGGACAATCGTTGCCGGCCCGGATGGCACAGTTTATGTTAACCCCACAGGAAATCCGGGAATGGCTTCCGGCGGAACAGGAGATGTCCTTACCGGAGTTATTGCCGCACTTATCGGACAGGGATTGACTCCCCTTGAAGCAGCAGTTGCCGGAGTCTATTTCCACGGGCTTGCCGGAGACCTGGCAGCCGGGGAAAAAGGTATGGTTTCCCTGGTGGCGGGAGATGTGATAGATTACCTGCCCCGGGCAATCAGGGTCACTATTTATGAGGAGGTTTAATAGAATGATAGCAAAAGAAATTATGACTGTTGATGTCATCACGGTTTCTCCTGATGATACTGTAGAGGATGTTGTCAAGCTGCTTGTGGACCATAAAATAAGCGGAGTTCCGGTCGTCAATACAGAGAAAGAGGTAATTGGAGTCGTCACTGAGGGTGACCTGCTGGCGCGGAAACAGGAACTTCGTGTACCTTCCTATATCCAGATACTTGGAGGGGTCATCTACCTGGACGACCCGGAAGAATTCAAGGATACCCTGAGGAAGGTAATTGCAGTAAAGGTTGAGGGAATGATGACAGAAGACCCGATTACAGTGGAAGAGGATACAGCAGTGGAGGAAATTGCTACAATCATGGCCGATAACGGAATCAACAGGGTCCCGGTGACCAGGGATGGCAAACTGGTCGGTATCATTAGCAGGGCAGACATCATCAGGTCACTGTCCATTAAAGACCTCTCATAAGGAGTTGACCGGTAAATTGAGCCTGAGACCGGCTTGGGCGGAAGTAGACCTTTCCGCCATAGCAAGTAATATGAAACAATTGCGCAGGGCCGCTGCGCCCGGCGCCAGGATAATGGGAGTAGTAAAGGCTAATGCCTATGGCCATGGGGCTGTTCCGGTCAGTAATGCCGTTCTGAGAAACGGCGCTGATTACCTGGGTGTGGCTATTCTTGATGAAGCGCGCGAACTGCGGCAGGCCGGCATTACCGCTCCTATCCTGATACTTGGGTATACCCCCTGTGAACAGGCAGAAGAAGCTGTCAATCTTGACATAACCCAGACGGTGTACAGCGGGGAAGGTGCGCATGCCATTTCCCAGGCTGCAGTTAAATTGAAGAAACAGGCCAAAATTCACATTAAAGTAGATACCGGAATGGGCAGGCTGGGTTTCCCGGCTGATGAAAGTTCTATTGCAGAGATTATCAAAGCAGCCGCACTTCCGGGCATAGCAGTAGAAGGGATTATGACTCATTTTTCAGTGGCTGATACAGCGGACAAAGAATATACATACCACCAGTATGCGCTGTTTTCAGAGGTTATTTCCCAGTTGAGAAACAGAGGCTTTCCTGATGTTATCAAACATGCGGCTAATAGTGCAGCTTTAATTGACCTGCCTGGTGTCCACCTGGATATGGTCCGGGCAGGAATCAGTGTTTACGGACTCTATCCTTCGCAAGAGGTGCAAAAAGGGAACCTTGACCTTAAACCGGCGCTGAGCTTGAAGGCAAGGGTGGCATATGTGAAAACTGTCCCGGCAGATACCAGTATCAGTTATGGCCGGACCTTCGTTACCAAGGGTGAGACCAGGATAGCTACTATACCGGTGGGTTATGCCGACGGTTACAGCAGGCTTCTCTCCAATAAAGCCCATGCTCTGGCTTATGGTGTCAGGGTGCCTGTAATCGGTATAGTCTGTATGGACCAGCTTATTATTGATATAAGTGAAGTACCGGAAGTCAGGGTCGGAGATACAGTTACCCTTATTGGCCGGGAGGGAGAGCAGAGCGTAACTGCAGATGAATTGGCAGATTTAATTGGCACCATTAATTATGAAATTGTCTGCATGATCAGCAGCCGGATACCACGGCTATATGTCGGATAAACAGCAAAACGACAGAGAAAAACCCAGAGTTGGGGGAAGACAGCTCTGGGTTTTTGTATTAAGAGCATTAAAGGAGAGTAATAGGAGTTAATTTACCCAGGTTATAATACCTTGGGCCAAAAGTACAGCATAAAAGAAGTTACTGCTATGGTGCCTGCCCAGGGATCGATAAGGGTATCACCATCTTTGACAAAAAGATTTGTGACAATTTCACCGATAATTGCGGCGACGGCACCGGCAGCCGCCCCGATGAAAATATTGCCGGTGGTAAGCGTAGCCAGGGCTGCGGTGAAAGAGATGTGATGAGTAACAGGAACTTCAAAACCCATCTGCAGGTAAAAAAGGACCACGGCACTAATTCCAAAGCCAATCAGAACATTACCGGTTGCATTGGTGATGTATGCAGTTGCCATCCCTACTGACAGGCCCAGGATAATATTTGATGCCATGGTGTCCTGAAGCGGCCAGATCTGTTTTTTGCCTTCCGGTTTGCCCAACAGTCCGGTTTGACCAAAGGCTAGCCGGGCTACTACCAGGTTGATAAATACTGCAGCTGCTATTGGGTTAAAGGGTGAATTCACTACTGTCAGAATGGAACTGATCAAATATGCCAGTACCCCGAAAACGCCTCCGACAACAAGAACAGAGGGCCGATTCAACTTGCCGAGCGGGACTTTTATTTCCATACCGGACTCAATCAGCCCTTTTTTACCTGCATAGGCTGTTGCGGCTACTGCAGAAGCCCAGGCAATATGGGGGCCGAAAAACGGTCCTATTCCCAGGAAATTCATCACATCCGGAGAGCCTCCACCCAGAATTATTGCGGCACCCATTAGCATGAAAACTCCACTCAGGATAAATGCGGGAAGCGCTCCGATGAATGCTGCAAAAACTCCTCCGGCGAAAGAAGAGAGCAGCAGCCCCAGATTTAAAATATCTGCCAAAGTTTTTCACCTCCTTTCTGAAAAATATAAGGAGCAAAAATTGTGCCAATTTTCTCCGGACTATAGTTATTTATTTAAATAATCCCCGGGGCCACCATAAAACTGGCCGCAGCTTCCGGCCAATCGTCCAAGGCGCCGGATTAATCCCAAAAACTGTTTCATTATTTATGTAGAAAAATGGAACACTGTTTTATCATAGAACATACGCAGGATTTGTCTGATTTACAGCGAACTATCAATAATAAACTAATTCGAGGTGCGGAAATGTATGGGTTAAGGATAATAATCGCAGATACAGATCCTGTATTCCGCAAATACTTAAAAGAAAAACTTCTTAATGCCGGGCACATGGTTATCGGGGAGGCATCTGACGGTCGGAAGGCCCTCCAGATGACCTTTAACACCCAGCCGGACCTGGTTATCCTTAATGCCCAACTTCCGGAGCGGGACGGGCTGGAGATTGCCAAAATTATTGAGGAACACAGGGTCGCCCCGGTTCTCCTGGTAACCGAGATTGACCGTCAGGATGAAGTGGTACAGGCACTGGAACACTGGAGCTTTTCCTATATCCTGCGGCCTGTAGATGATACCAATCTTTTTCCTGCCATTGAAGTTTGTGTGTCCACTTTTAAGAGAATATGCCAGTTTGAGGAAAAGACCCGGAAATTGAAACAGTCGGTAGAGACCCGGAAGTTCCTTGAAAGGGCAAAGGGCCTGCTAATAGAGTACAAAGGCATGACTGAACAGCAGGCTTTTAAATATATTCAGAAGTTAAGTATGGATAAATGTATACCAATGCATAATGTGGCAAAACATTTAATCAAAGTACTGGAGAACAGAAAGGTAACAGATGGGAGTGACTTATCTTGAGAAACTTTACCAAGGACGATGTACTTGAGCAGGCACAGGAATATAATGTGAAGTTTATCAGGCTGCAGTTTACCGATATTTTCGGTATCTTTAAAAACATTGCCATTACAGTTGAAGAACTTCCTAAAGCCATGGAAGGCAGAATCAGGTTTGACAGCTCGGTAATTGACGGCATGGTAGGCAACAGGGAGCGGGAAATCTGCCTGCTGCCTGACCCGGCGAGTTTTGTTATATTTCCCTGGCGGCCCAGAGAGGGAGCTGTAGCCCGGCTTATTTGCGATATAGTTAATCCTGACGGGACTCCCTATGAATGCTGCTGTCGAAGTGTCCTCAAAAAGGTTATCTCAGAAGCCGAAGTAATGGATTTAAGGATGATGACGGGGGCTGAAACAGAATTTTTTCTGTTCCAGACAGATGAAAGGAATAAACCTACGGTGATGACACATGATATTGCGGGTTATTGTGACCTTTCCCCGGTGGATCTGGGGGAAAACGCCCGCCGAGACATGGTTCTGACTCTTGAGGAAATGGGTTTTGAGATTGGTTCATCACACCACGAATTCGCTCCCGGACAGCACGAGATATCGTTAAAGGGTGATGATGCCCTGTCAACGGCAGACAAGCTGGTTACTTTCAGGTTTGTTGTGCGGACTATTGCTAAGAGACACGGGCTGCATGCCTCCTTTATGCCCAAGCCTGCCAATGATTTAAGCGGTTCAGCATTACACATCTACCAGACCCTTTTCCGGGACCTTGAAAATACTTTTTATGACCCCGGGGCAGCCGGGCAGTTAAGTGATGTGGCGCGTCATTATGTAGGGGGCCTGATAAGTCATGCCCGTTCCTTTGCTGCACTTACCAACCCCATTGTAAATTCATATAAGAGGCTGGTGCCCGGTGACCTCAGCCCTTGCTATGTCGCCTGGTCGACTGAAAGCCGAAATACTATTATCAGGGTGCCTGCCAACAGGGCCGAGGAAACACGTGTAGAACTGCGGAATCCTGACCCGGCGTGCAATCCTTACCTGGTGATAGCGGTCTTGCTTAAGGCTGGGCTGGATGGGGTAAAATCCAAGATTCACCCTTCCCCGCCGGTAAATGACAATCTTTTTGCATTATCCCCGCCGGAGTATCGAACCAGGAATATTCTGACTATGCCGCAGAACCTCGAAAAGGCTATTGACCTTTTTAAACAGGATGCACTTGTTATTCAAACAATTGGACAGGAATTGGCCGATAAGTATATTACTGCAAAACAGCTGGAATGGCAGAGGTTCCAAAGTCATGTCCATTCATGGGAATTGGAGGAATATTTACCATTGTTCTAAAAACCTAAAATAATAAAAGAATATCTCTGTTTGTAGGAATAAGCCCTTAAGATATTGCTCGAAGTATTGATATGATGCAAAAAAAGTATTGAAAATATTTGCTGTTTTGATATAATTGTGTATGTGAGTTAAATAAATGTGACTGTTTGACACGGCTTATCATTTTCGCACCAACAGTAACAAGGGCAATGGCGTCCTCGGAAACAGGTTGTTACAGACCTGTTTTTGGGGACGCTTTTATTTAATTATTTTTCACTTAAAAAGGGAGGAAAACAAATTGAGTACTGAAAGTTTTATGCAACAGGTTATTGCACGTAACCCCGGCGAAAAGGAGTTCCACCAGGCGGTGCACGAAGTTGTTTCATCTCTGATGCCTTTTATTGAGGCAAATCCTAAGTATAAGGATGCCAAAGTCCTTGAAAGGATAGCAGAACCGGAGCGGGTTATTATGTTTCGGGTGCCTTGGGTTGACGATAAGGGTGAAGTTCAGGTTAACCGCGGTTTCCGTATCGAGATGAACAGTGCCATTGGACCTTACAAAGGAGGACTCCGTTTCCATCCTTCGGTAAACCTTGGCCTGCTGAAATTCCTTGCCTTTGAGCAGGTTTTCAAGAATTCCCTGACTACCCTTCCTATGGGTGGCGGTAAAGGCGGTTCCGATTTTGACCCTAAAGGCAAGTCTGATAATGAAGTAATGCGTTTCTGCCAGGCATTTATGAGTGAACTGTTCCGCCACATTGGGGCTGATACTGACGTACCTGCCGGAGATATTGGTGTAGGAGGCCGGGAAATTGGATTCCTGTTTGGTCAGTATAAGAAGCTGCGCAATGAATTTACCGGAGTCCTCACCGGGAAGGGTCTTACCTGGGGCGGCAGTCTGATTCGTCCGGAAGCTACCGGTTACGGTGCATGCTACTTCGCTGAAGAAATGCTGAAAACCCGTGGCGATTCTTTTGAGGGCAAAGTAGTGGCCATCTCCGGTTCCGGAAATGTCTCCCAATACGCTGCAGAAAAATCAATGCAGTTAGGTGCAAAAGTAGTTACCATGTCTGATTCCAATGGGACTGTTTACGACAGGGATGGGCTAAATGAAGAAAAACTGGCCTTTATTCTGGAGCTGAAAAATGTAAAACGCGGTCGTATTAAAGAGTATGCAGAAAAATACGGGTGCGAGTATTATGAAAATATGCGTCCCTGGAATGTTCCCTGTGACATCGCCCTGCCCTGTGCTACCCAAAACGAACTTAACGGCGAAGAAGCCAAAGAATTGATTAAGAATGGATGTATCTGTGTTTCTGAAGGGGCTAATATGCCCAGTACTCCCGAAGCTGTTGATCTTTTCCTTGACAGCAAGATCCTCTATGGCCCGGGCAAAGCAGCCAATGCCGGCGGTGTGGCTACCAGCGGCCTGGAAATGTCTCAGAACAGCCTGCGCCTGAGCTGGCCCCGTGAAGAGGTTGACCAGAAGCTCAATTGTATTATGGAAGCTATTCACTGCCAGTGTGTAGAGTATGGTAAGCAGGGCGACTTTATCAACTATGTTAATGGCGCCAATATTGCCGGATTCGTCAAAGTGGCTGAAGCCATGCTCGCTCAGGGTATCGTATAAAGGAAACTTACTCCAGGTGAAGTTTGAGCAGCCCTCCTTATCAAAAGGGGGGCTGCTTTAGCTTATGATTAGCAGGGATTCAGTATATGATGTAGAATTTTGTTAATTATAAAGTAATTCTACTTCAGGATTAAGTCATGTTACCGGGAAATCAGGTGAAAAACACGATGAGACTGGTGCCAATAGAAATTGTCAGGCCTCCGGCTTACCTGGGCAGGTCAATATTTGACCGGGAAGGGAAAATAATACTGAATAAGGGGACACCACTGCACGGGCATTACCTGGACCGCCTGAAAGAACTTGGAATAACAGCGGTATATGTTGAAGGCGGCAGTGCTTTTATGGACCTGGATGAAGTGGCCATTGAAGGGACACGTATAGAAGCGGTTAAGCACATGAAAAAGGCGCTGCTTAAATTCAAATCAGGGGGAATCCCGGCACAAAAGGTAAGGTCGGAAGCCGGTGAACTGTTTGATGAAATAATATTAAACAGATGTGTTATGGGACACCTTATTCATATCATGTCATTAAGGGACCATACATTTGAACACTCCATAAATGTTTGTATCCTATCTGCACTGACGGGGATATCTCTTGGTTATATACGGCCAAAGCTGCTGGAACTGGGAACGGCAGCGCTGCTTCATGATGTCGGGAAGGTCCTGGTAGTAGACCGTATTGTTCGTAAGCAGGAGGTACTGCCTGAAGAAGAGTACAAAATAATTCAAAAACATGTCACGTACGGATATGAAGTACTCAGCGGCACTGAAGACATAAGTCAGGCGGTTGCCGAGACTGCTCTTTATCACCATGAGCGCTGCAACGGAAGCGGTTATCCGAAGGGACTGACGGGAAAAGCAATCCCCGAATTTGCCAGGATTGTGGGGATTGCCGATATCTATGATGCTCTCTGTGAGGACAGGCCGTACCGGCCCCGGTTAGCGCCTGGTGAAGTGATAAATATTATCAGGAACCTGCAAAAAGATGATTTTGACCGTGATATAGCCAGGGTATTTGTAACCAGTATCACTCCCTATGCCCTAGGAAGTACCGTTATCCTGAATACAGGCTGCAGAGGAGTAGTTACATATATAGCCGGGGATTATCCGGCCCACCCCCGTGTCCAATTATTATATGACAGCAAAGGGATGCCCCTTAAGGGGATATGTGTCGTGGACCTCAGGAAAGAACCTGGTACGTTTATCACCGGTGTGGCGGTTGAATACTGATTGTGATAAAATAATGAGAATAGAATTGCGGTCTCAACGAGGAGCAGGGATGTATGGAGAGATTCCGGGTAATCATAGCTGAAAGGGACAGCCAGGCAAGGAAAAAACTGGCTGAAATTCTGAATCAGGCCGGTTATTTCGTGGTAGGTGAAGCTGAGGATGGAATATCCGCTCTGAAGATGATTCGAAGTACCCAACCAGAACTGGTTTTGGCGGCGGCCAGCCTTCCGGGAATGAATGGTTTTGAACTTGCCAGGATTCTGGACGAGGGAAGGGTCTGTGCAGTTGTTCTGATGCTGGATTATGCTGTAAAGGAATATGCCGGCAGGACAGGTGATAATAGTCTGTTTCCGGTGGTAGTTAAACCTGTGGACGGGTTCCAGCTATTATCGGTAATGGAATATGCCTATGCGGCATACCTTAGGGTCGCAGATTTGGAGCGCGAGGTAAATCGACTGAAGCAAGACCTGGAGACGAGAAAGGTAGTTGCCAGGGCAAAGGGTATTCTGATGAAAACCCAGGGACTCTCTGAACAGGATGCCTTCAGGAAAATACAGCAGCAGAGTATGAAAAAAAGAACTACTATGAGAAAGATTGCTGAGGCAGTCGTTATGGCATATGAGGTATCAGCAGGTGACTGACGGCAGGCAAAAGTTATAAACGGGTCATACAGAAGACTAATACCCTTCCGGTATTGGTCTTTTTTTAATTTCCAGAACTTGATAAGCAAAAAGCAACAAATATTTAACTGAACATAAGAATGTGTCGAATAGTACTACTTTGCTTAGAATCATAAAATCGTAAGTGTGGTCAGTGCAAATGACGGTAGTTCTCTTAGCGTATTAAAATAATAATCGACATTCCGGGCTGCTTCTGTTAGTGTAATTTGTCACATTTAAGGGCGGGTTATTACTTTCGTGTCTAAAGAGAAATATCTGCAGAAGATTCTGAACGCAAATGGGTTACAGTTTTTTAACGACTTCGACATTATAGGGATGTTATACTTTGGGTTGAATATTTATTTGAAAGTACTACGATATTAAGTATTAATATTTAAAGATAAAGTACGATTCACCAAAGCATTCCTAACGAGACAAAAAGGCTGTGTTGCCACTATGTTTTACGGAAACCTGAAAAAGTTTCTTAATGAATACCTAAATGCCCACTTCAGAAAAAACCTCAGAGAACACCTCAGGGATTACTTCAGAAAACACCTGAAAAGTAAAAGGGTCAGGTTAGCCGTAAGTGCTGCGGGTTTTTTTATAATCACTTTCTTTGGTGGACTTGAACTGACGGCTCAACCGGCAGTTTGTTCAATGTGCCACACGATGAATCCAGAATACTATACCTGGCAGCGGTCCTCACACTCCGGGACCGGGTGCGCCGGATGTCATGTCTCACCCGGCCCTGCGGGTTTGCTGAAAAGTTGTCAGAGCCGCGTCCGGAACCTGTACCTGACGTTTACAGGCGCATATGTCTCACCAATTGTGAAGCTGAGCCCAATTCCTGACAGGGCATGTGAACGATGCCACAAATCAGCCTCAGAAGACAGGGAGGGCCGCATCCTGGCGGCCCATGATGTGCATAAAACCATGGGGGTCAGCTGCATAAAATGCCATTCCGGAATTGCCCATGGCAGAATAGCCGAACGGGGTATTACCTTTCCTAGTGATTACCAAAAGTGGGACAGTGTACTGGCTGATTCCCTGATGAGTGATAAACAGTATACCACCCCGGACATGGAGGCCTGTTTTCGCTGCCACCGGCTGCGCAAGGGACCTTTGGAGTGCCAGGCCTGCCATCGCTCTGTTAAGCCGGAAACCCATCTTAAGGGTGAATTTAATAATGGGGGTCATGGGAAAACAGCTGCTGCTGACCTGGCGTATTGTGACAGGTGCCACAGGTATATGAGTTCAGAGAAGACCATGGAAACCGAACAGGAGAAAAAATACCTTGAGTACCTGAAACAGGGTGAAACCAGCCGGCAAAGCAATATGGTGATACCTTACTCCAGGACAAACACCTTCTGCAGGGACTGCCATGCCAAAAGGCCGCCAAGTCACAGCAAAAAAGAAAACATCAGGACTCATGGAACAAGGGCAGAGGCAAACCAAAACAGGTGTATGGCATGCCATGACAACCAGTATCTCCCCGGAGCACCGGGGGAGCAGGGCGGACAGGGGACTGCTGTGACGGATGTGTTCTGTGCCCGGTGTCACCCGAGCTCCCACCGCTATTCCCTGCAGTGGCAGAATGGCTATCACCCGACAGACCTGCCGGCAAAACCCAGAATAACCACATCCTGCTACACCTGCCATTCAGAAAAAATATGCGGCAGGTGCCATGGCAGTTTAACATAAACATCATTTTTATCAAGGAGGGGATAAAATGTCGGTTACAAATCCCAGGTTAGAATTGAAGAGTGTTGTGGAAAAAAGTAAAAATGACAGCTTTACCCTGCTCCAGGCAGTGGCCCTTATTCTGCTTACAGTTATCATAAGCTTTTCAGGGTGGTATGCAGCAGGCAGGTATTTTTTCTGGAAGGACCTGGATGTGAAAAGGGTTGAGGCCCAGCTAGAGTTTCTCAAAAAAAGGGTTGAAGCAGAGCCCGGGAACCTGGAGAACAGGGTTTCCCTGGCATATACGTATTTCCTGATGGGTGACAACGACCAGGCTGTAAACGAACTGAATCAGGTACTGGCTATCGACCAGAAGTATTCGGCTGCTTATTACAACCTCGGACTGGTCTATTTTGACGAGGGCAGGAAGGATGATGCCCTGGAAATGTTTCAGAAGACGGTGGAATTGTCTCCCCGGGATCACAAGGGGCATCTCCAGAAGGGCATTGTTTACCGGGATATGAAGATGTATAAAGAAGCAGTGGAGTCCATGGAGACAGCCAATAAAATTCTGCCGGGCAATGCAAATGTCATTTATGAGATTGGCAGGGTGGCAGAGGAACAGGGCAATTTTGAAACAGCTGCTGAAATATACAAAGAGGCCTTAAGCTATGACCCGTTATATAAGGATGCAGTTGGGGCACTGAAGCGTGTTGAGAAATAACGATAGCAGCGAGGGGGCGGTTAAAGTGGGAGATGAAATAAAAGATGGGAAGACAGTAAAGAAAAGGCATGTCTACAATACCATGCTGATCATTTTTATCGGAATTTCGGTTGCTTTTGGTTACATGTTCTATTCCCAGACCGAGATTATGGCTATTCCGGCTATGGTTGACCCTAACGGGCCTCCCAAGTTCAACCGGATGATTTATGGCGGTTTTGACAAGGAGGCTCTGGATAAGCCCATGGATGTATCGGTAATCGGCCAGTTTATTTATGTTACTGATACCAATAATCAAAGAGTCCAGGTATTTGACCTGGGAGGTTCGCCTGTATTCAAGTTTGGCGAACAGGGGGAAAATCCGGGTCAGTTTGAATTTCCTTATGGAATTGACGGGGACAGCCAGGGGAATGTCTATGTGGCTGATCTTTATAATGGCTGTGTTTCGGTCCATGATGCCAAAGGTAAATTTATCAGGTATTTTGCCGAAAAGGACCCCGGAGAAAAAATCATTGACACTCCGGGAGGGCTGCGGATAATTGACAACAAGGTTTATGTCACTGATATCAACCAGAGCAAAGTACTCATTTTTGACCTGGAGGGCAAAAAACTTCAGGAAATCGGAAAAATGGGCCAGAATCCCGGGGAGTTACGCGCCCCTAATGCTGTTACTGCTGACGGGGACGGCAATATATATGTTGTGGATTCCGGGAACCAGAGGGTCCAGGTGTTTGACAGTGCCGGGAAGTTCCTGAGAATTATTAACGGCTCAACTGATGGGAGAGGCCCTTCTGTTTTTGTAAACCCCCGCGGGATAGGCGTAGATTCCAAGGGAACGGTTTATGTGCTTAGCAACCTTACTCATTACCTTTACGGTTTCGATAAGGAAGGGAACCAGGAGTTCGTCACTGCCGGTTATGGCAGCGCTCCCGACCGGTTTGTCCTGCCCAATGGACTTTATATAACTGAAAATGACGAGGTTTATGTAACTGATACGGGTAACCAGAGGGTAGCGGTTTATCAGTGAATGAGATACCGATAGTAGCCTCCGGACAGGAAAACCCACAGGGGAGGAGGTGCTGTACGGCCTTGTGGCTCTTGCCTGGAGGATAACTAATAAAAGAGAGGAGAAGGTAATAATGCGAAGGATTTCTATATTATTTGTGACAGTGCTATTTATCCTGGCACTGCCGGCTATGGCTTTGGCGGCTTACACTGATGCCAATACCACAGCACCAACGACACCATATGCCCAGTCCTTTACGGCCCCGCTGACTGATGGGGATACTTCGGACAACTATCAGGGCAATGCCAACCGTACCGGTGGCGATACCAACAACGTGGATATTCAGGATACGACTTCTGACATTGCAAATCCAGATGTAAAAAACATAATTAAATCCAAGGACATGATGATGAATGACTTTACCGGACCCCGGACCCAGAGGACACACGGTGAGTACCAGAACAATACCAACTCGTGTGCCAGCTGCCACCAGACCCACACCGGCGCTGCCAAGGACCTGTTATTCAAAGGCAGCAGTTCTGCCAATGGTGTGTACAACACATGTACCGCCTGTCATGACGGCACCCTGGGCTTCTACAATGTATTTTCGCCCTCTACCGCCGGTACCTTTGGAGGAACTGAAGGAGGTAATGCCTCTGTCCACCTGGCAACCGGAATGGCCAATATCTACATGGCACCAGGTGCAGACGTTCAGGGCGGTAACCAGATATGGAATGATGAGTTTGACTGTGCTGCCTGCCACGCTCCCCACGGTTCCTACAGTGACAGGCTGCTCCACTACAGCCCTGCCGGAATGGCCAATGTTTCCACTGCAGACGGCGGGAATAAACTGATTGGCCTTACTGTAACTGATACCCTGCTGGCAGCAGATGCCGCTTCCCCTGAGCATGTTCTTTACAAGACCACTGCAGGCGTTGCCGGTATTGACCCTGCCAAAGAGGATGCTGCTACTGAAGTAGTTGTCGTGATGAAAAAGGTTGCAGACACATCTGGCACTCCAGTCACTTACAGCTATGAAATGGATACCACCCCGTGGGTTGCCGGTTATGAGCATGCCATGGGAGACAACTATAATGTGCTGCAAATGCTGTATTACACCAGGTTCTATGATGCTACAACAGCAGCTGATATTACCACTGATGTTGATGTCATTTATGGTCTTGCCTATGCCAAGGGTGATATCGCCGGTATCGGCTCAGCTGACATTGCCCGGGCCTATGTTGTTGACCTCGGTGACACAGAGGTTATCGATGGTCAAACTGTTGACATGGAACAGATTCAAATCGGAGACTTTGGCGGTGTGAAAATTACCCAGATTAATACAGACATTTATGATGAAAAGGATCATGGCAAGGCTATCAGCAAGTACTGCGGCGCCTGCCACAGTCTGTACATGACCCATTCCAAGGACGCTGACGGTGACGGTGTATTCCGCCACAGCACTGATACAGACAGGTTTAACTGCCTCAAGTGCCACTTTGCCCACGGTACTGATGTAACAGTAATGAAGGATGCCAACGATGAGACAGTTGAGTCTCTGGTGGCCGGCGGTGCAGTTGAAGCAAATGCCACTGACTACATGGTTGACAAGAACGCGTCATCTGCCCTGAAGCGGTATACCAATATGTCGGTATGCTGGAAGTGCCACAGCGGAGTAGAAGGCAAGTCCAGTAAGCTGATGAATAACACCTATTACTGGGAGAACATTAACACCAATCCCAGGGGCGGGGCTGCCACCACTGAACATAACTGGACCAATAACGATTGGGAATAAAAAAATAAGCTGACAAAAAATATGTCAGCTGTGAAGTGTGAATAACTTTTCCGGGCTGAGGTATTATGCCCCACATAATACCTCAGCCACCCTCTTATTAAAATATATCTCTAACTTTTAATTTTATTTTAAATGGCGGTTCTTGTCAATGGATGACAAAGGGCAGGAAAAGGAGGATTGCCGTGAAGCAGTGGAGGCATTTCAATCAAAAAATGACCATATGGGGAATTGTTTTTGCCTTCTGCCTGCTGGTAATTGCCCATCCTGCACCGGTATTTAAGAAGCTGCTGTATCTGGTTTCCCCTGATATCGTTTTGGCAGCTTTACCTCCGGTAATAACCATTACCTCTCCGGCTGACGGAACGGCGACCAATAATTCGGTTGTGGAGGTAACGGGTATTACCGGGCCCAGTGTTTCGGTGGCGGTTTATCTCAATGATTCCCTGCAGGGCAGTATCCTGTCAGATAATGCCGGAGACTGGAATATGTCCCTGGGCCTGCTGCCTGAGGGTATTCATACTGTTTTTGCAGTGGCTGCCAGCAGCGCAGGGAACAGCAGCACCTCAAACCCGGTGACCTTTGAGGTGGATACTACACCTCCTGAACTAAAAATCACCGGTCCGGCAGACGGAGGCTATACCAACCGCCCGGTTGTCGAGGGGCAGACCGATCCTGACATAACGGTTGCGGTCCACATGTATGGGGGGGGCAGCGGTACAGTGATGTCAGATGAGGGGGGGCAGTGGTTTTTCCTTGACGGAAGCCTTGAGGAGGGTAGCTATAGCGCCTATGCTGTGGCTACCGACAGGGCAGGCAACAGCACCACATCAGAGACGGTCTCATTTATCCTGGACATGAGCCGTCCCGTGGTCATTCCCGATATATATCCGGCTGAGGATATGACCAGGGTTTCCCCGGATGTGGTGACAAGGGTCTATATTATAGATAACTCACCGCTGGACCCGGTGAACCTGAAATCAGCCCTGGTGCTATCCGAAAACAACGGGGCTGTCTGGTCAGGTACTGCTGATACTGTTTATGAAAATATATATGGCAGTATAACTGGCAGTGTGGCTGGGACCGCATACAGCGCCGTATACACTACCGTATACGGAGACCCCTATTATGAGTTCAGCTTTAAGCCGGATGCTCCCCTAAAACCCGGAGTAAAGTATTCGGCGTCAGTTAACACTCTCTTGTCAGATGCAGCAGGCAACTATATATACCCAAGGACATGGTCCTTCACAACTGAGGGAGCAGGGACGGGGGAAAACCCGCACGGCAATTACCTGAGCAATGTCGATGTCTGTGCTAACTGCCATACTCCCCACAGGGCCGGGGCGGCGCGGCTTGTTGAACCACGAGATACCCAATATACAGATATTGATGACTATTGTAATGCATGTCATGACGGTACAGCAGCGCCGATTCCCTACAACTGGCAGAGCATGTACAGGCATGATTTCCAGGTAAGTATCACAGGGGTTGCGGGAATCAGTTCCTGTACTTCATGTCATACCCCGCATGTGAACTGGACTGAGGAAAACCCTAATTTGCTGCAGGACTACTATTACTTTGACCATAATGACCCGACAAACCCATTCTTCCCAGACAGCAGTGAACAGGAGATGTGTGAATTGTGCCATCCGGGTACTATTGTGGAAGACCCAAGGGTTCAGTATATAAGATATACCTACGAGAAGTGGCACACCTCCACAGGCGCTCCTTCAGATTACAGCCTGTGCCTGCGCTGTCATGACGGGAGTAATGCCTCCAATATAGCCTCATATTACAGCGGGCCGTCCCGGCATTCCCTTCAGGCTGCAGACGGCAGTTACCTGGATGGAGGACTGCCCTGTTCCGACTGCCATAATACACATGGGTCTGAAAACCTTAAACTGCTTAAGGAACAGCTAGGACATAACCAGGCGCAGCCGTTCCGGTCAGAAAACCTCATTTGGGATGCTGCCACTGAGCGCAGGTTCTGCACCACGTGCCATAATAATACAACCGAATTGTATGGGATAACTGCCGGCTTTGTCTATGCAATTCCCGGTCATGAAGACACCAGCACAGAACCGTGCAGCAGCTGTCACGGCGGTACGCCTGCAGCTGCCGCCCATGCGCCGCGATAGTTTAAGAGTGGGGGGTGTGAGAAGATGGGGATAGGGTGGAGGATGGTGACAGCATTGACTGCCGCCATCGTAGTCACCGCAGTCTGCCTGTTTCCGGCAGTACAGCCGGAATTTACAGGGCAAACCATTGGTAATAGGAGAGAACAAACGGCGGTTAGATTCGAGCAGCCGGACCGCAATGCGGTTTTACCTGATTTAGGCCAAAGGGAGGAACAAGAGCTGACAGTTCCTGAAAATCCCCCCCTGAAGACAATGGCAGAGTCCGGGGAAAGGCAGTTTACCATTGAAGAACAGTTAGCCAGGGTCCGCTCCGCGAGGCAGGAAATATCGCGGGACCAGGGGCCGGGCAGCAGGGTAATGAAGTCCTGGCCTGTTCCCGCAGGTGATTACAGGATGACCGGGTACTTTAATGAGAAAAGGAAGGACGGGGTCCATAAAGGAATTGATATTGCAGTTCCTTTAGGCACTCCTGTACTGGCTGTTTTTCCGGGCAAGGCGCTGCGAGGTTTTGCCGGTGATAAGACAAGCTTGGGAAGGTATGTCTATATAGAACATTCCAATGAAATAACAACCTATTATGGGCACCTCAGTGACTGGGCGTTACCGGCAGAAGGGATGCAGGTTTCCGCGGGGACCGTTATTGGCTGGTCCGGAAACACAGGCAACAGTACCGGACCGCACCTTCACTTTGAAATCCGGAAGGAAGCGGACAGGTATGTCAATCCTCTGGAAACATTATCTTATTCGGATGTGCTCTCACAAGGGGACTGATGCCTCCATAACCAAATTCAGGCATTTTTTTCTATGACAATCAATAATATTATGAGTAGTAACATTAATATTAAGAGTTATAACATTTCAGCTGCTATCCTTGAGTTCAGCCCTGCTTAATTCCCGTGTAGGAGGGGGAAGTCCGGGCGGCGGCTGGCTGGGATAAAAAACTTTTGGAAGGGAGGGTGTTTTTTGACTTCTGAGTTGCGCAGGCGAACCAGAATGAGGAGGGTAGAATATGAATGATGTCAAGGAAAAGGGGGAGGTGTCCAAGACACACAGGGCAGGCTATCTGAAGTCTGCGGCCATTATTTTGCTGGTACTGGCTGCCCTGACCGGGGGATTTTACGGTATCAAACAGGTAAATGCTGTGGAAAATCAGGTCACGGCGCTGTCAGTAAATCCAAATCCCATTAAACTGGGTTCTCCTGCATATGTCCAGTATACCCTGGGCCAGAATGCCGCAGTATACCTGAATGTATATAACGAGAGTGGAGAGCTTGTCAGGGAACTGCTGAAAGGGGTAACCAAGTCTGCCGGGACTTATGTTCAGGCATGGGATGGCAAAGACCAGAATGGGGCGCCAGCCCCGGACGGAAACTACAGGTTTACGGCAGAAGCCAGGGATAACACAGAAGCAGTAATCGGATTCATGGAATTAACTGCTTTAGCTGCCAGCCAGCCTTTAATAAGCGCTGTAAGTGTTACCCCTGATCCCTTTGACCCGACTGCAGGGCAGCAGGCTGATATTACCTACACTATATCAGCAGACGCCAAGGTGACGGTAATAATCCTTAATGGGTATGTCCCGGTAAAAACCCTTACTGCCGGAGAAACTAAAACAGCCGGGACTTATACCATTAGCTGGGACGGCACAAATGATGCCGGGCAGACAGGGGGAGACGCTGTTTACACTTACCAGATTGATGCTGTCAATCCTTTGGTATCGGACTTTAAGAGTACTTCTAAGGGGTACACGACACTGGAAGCGGCTGTACCGGGAATTACTGACTTCTCCGCCTATCCTGACCCCCTGAAGATTGCCTCAACCAGTATGACCATCAGGTATTCTCTCAGTGAGAAAGCTAAAGTGACCCTGAAGATTGTTAACAGTACCGGAACGGCTGTGAGGACACTTCTGAACAATACAGCTAAAAACGCCGGATACAACAGTGTTATCTGGGATGGAAAAACGGATACCGGCGCATACGTCCCTGAGGGTAATTATTCTGTGGTCATAAGTGCTGTTGACAATTATAACAAACCCTCGGATGTGCAGTCGATACCCTTCAAAGCCGGATATCAGCCGGCCATAAGCGGTGTACAAATTACTCCCGATCCCTACAATCCCGGGGATGCCGAGAACCCCAATGCCACTATTAGCTACAACATATCCTGCGAATCCCTGGTCACCGTAAAAATCCTAAATGGCTATACTGTTGTCCGGACGGTTTACGATTCTGAACTGCAGGCAGCCGGAACCAGCACGGTCCTGTGGAACGGCAGGGATGATGCCGGGAATACCGTGGGGGACGGTTCATACAGTTGCCAGATATCTGCTGTCAGTCCTACTGTAAGCACTTTTTCTACTACCTTAAAGGAAAACTTTACCGTGGAAAAAGGGGCACCTGAGGTCACTGACCTAATCCTTACCCCTAACCCCTTTAAGCTGGGCAGTGGCAGTCTGTATATCAGGTATAACCTGTCTGAGCCTGCTGCGGTAAGTATTGACGTGATGAAGGACGGTGAACCTGTCAGAAACCTGGCCTCGGGAGTAAGTAAGAATGCCGGGTACAACACAGGTGCCTGGGACGGTAAAGACGGTGACGGTAATCTTGTCGGTGAAGGGGTTTACTCCATTAAGGTTACTGCCGTTGATACTGCGGGCAGGTCCGGTGAGGCTGCTGCTGATGTTACTGCAGGTTACCAGGCGGCTATAAGCAATGTCAGTGATACTCCTGACCCCTTTGTTCCGGCGTCAGACGGCAGTGCCAGTGCCACCATTGGTTTTGACCTGTCAGCCGGGGCCAGTGTAAAGGTAATTATCGCAAGAGGTTCTCTGCCGGTGAAGACCATTTCCATAGGAGTGGTCACCGCAGGTTCCCGGAGTGTTACCTGGAACGGTCTTGATGACAGCGGTAAAGTTGTATCTGACGGAAGTTATACATATACCATTGAGGCTTCCAGTCCGACAGTACCCACATTTATCAGCCGTTCCCAGGGGACCATTACCGTGGAATCAGGGCCGCCCACACTGACCGGCCTCACTGTGAGTCCTTATGTGGTGAAGATAGGTTCACCCGCTTATTTCCGGTACACCCTGAGTGAGCCGGCAGATGTTACAGCACAGATACTTAACATAGACGGGGATACGGTCCGCGATTTTGCGGCTGAGAGTAAAACAGCCGGAGGCTATTATTCAATCAGCTGGGATACCAAGAATAATGATGGTGCTCCGGTGCCTTCAGGAGACTATATCTTTGAAATCTCTGCAGTTGATGATTCGGAACTGAGCGGCTCGGGACAGATGGCTTTCCAGGCAGGGGCAGTTCCGGTGTTTACGACTGTTTATGCAGAGCCGCAGGTGTTCAATGCAGCTGACGGAGAACAGACAACCCTTTACTATTCCGTATCTGAACCCTCATATGTGACGGTTAAGGTGGCCAATTCCACCGGGACTGTTATCAAGACTCTATCCACTTATCAAGAAGCAGGCCCAGGGCTGAACTCAATAGCCTGGGACGGAGCCAATAACACGGGACAGGTAACAGACGGAAATTACACCTACACTATTGATGCAAGTTCCGTTATCGGCAATTTCAAGGCTGTCCAGGCATCAGGGACGGTGCAGGTGAGTACAGGTTCGGGTACACTGCCGCCGCCGGCAAGCTGTACTGACTGCCACACCGGTTATCCCACAAGCCACCCTGTAAACAATTGTGCCGGGTGCCATGGCAATAATGAACCTATTCAGGATTGTGCTTCCTGTCATACTAACTGGGGTGCCCACAGCAATGGTTCATTCCTCTCTACCTATAAGTGTGAATACTGTCATAATAACACCTACAGCTATAAGATACCTTCCCACCCGGTGGATATAGACGGGATTCATGATACGGACCTAGCCGCTGACTGCCAGAAATGTCACCAGACATCCCTCAGTGTAGAGCATCCGCTGCACACGGATGAGGCAGGCACTGAGTATGACTGCAGGACGTGCCATGCCAGCACCGTGTCTGAAGTAGTCTATGCCATTGATAACAGCCTGAAAAACTGTGATGCCTGCCATACCCAGTCAGGTCATCAGGCACAGCATACCACAACTGCTCTTGACAGTAACTGTACCACGTGCCACATAAACAGCCTTACAGATGAACACCTGAATAACCCCTCGACTCAGACAGACCCCACTACCGGGCAGATTAAACCATGGAACTGCAATACATGTCATGCCAGCACCCAGGCCACGGTTGTGGGAGCCATAGATACAGCCAACAGGCAGTGTGCCGCCTGCCACCAGGCAGGGCACAATATGAACTTTGCAGAACCCGTCCCTGAAAATATACCCAGATATGCCGGGTATACCTGGACAGCTCCACAGAATGCTTTCCTATGGAATGGTGAGTCATGGATGCCTGATGAGTTTCTGGTGGGAGGCAAGGTTATTATCTCCAGCCGCCGCATTGATGTTACCGGAGACCAGGTATGGGCATTCTACCGGGATGAAATGGCAGCACTGGGATGGACTCTTACATCTGATGCGCCGCCTGCAGGTGCCAATTTCTTTAATGTAACCTTCACCGGTACTAATAATCACAAAGCAGTGATCTGGTTCTATGGCGGCTTGACTCATAATGCTTCTGATGCGGTCCTGCCTGCCGGTTACCGGATTGAGATAATCTACAAATAAGCTGCCTAATAAGTCATAATAGGTAAGCCGTAATGGGGGGGAGCAGTTGCTGCTGCTCTTTCCTCATTTAAAAAAACGATTTGGACTGGCCATTTTTAAAACAATTTTTAACTTGCGGAAGGGATTGTAGATGGGGGCCTGTGGTATAGTCAGGGGTGATGCCGACGGCTGTTTTGTCCCCGATAAATTTGTTACCAGGGCTGAAGCGGCCGTAATGGTCAGGAGAATGCTGTCAAAGGCCGGATTTATGTAAACAGCCGGCCACAGAAGGGGAGGATACTATTATGTATGTCAGTCATTGGAAAAAGGGTGGGGCGAAGCCGGGCATATTATTCCTTATCCTCTGTATCAGTATTTTGGGATTATTTGTTTTAACCAATTGCGCAAGTGCTGAAATGAGTAATTCACTGCAAAATGAAGGCTGTGTAACCTGCCACATTAATTATCCGGGTGTTCCGCTATACAGCACCAACTGGGATGTTAAACACAAATTTGATGTCTGTGATAACTGTCACACCAGTTATGTGGCCAATTGGATGTGGAACTGCCGCTATTGTCACCTGACGGCTTATAACGGGAATTCAGGCTTCAGGAGCTATTCGGGCCCACTGAGCGGAGGGCCTCCGGGGAGCGGGGAATTCATGAATGACCATAGCTGGACAGGTGTTGATGCGGATTTTGCCTATCACAATAACACTATGGGTGGTAAACATACATCGGCTTTCCCGGCTGCGGACTGCATAGACTGCCACCAAAGCAGCCTGACACTGGAACATGATGGCCGGGTCATTGGATTATCCGGTGTGGCAGAGGATTTTGAAGACGACTCTTTTGCAGTAGAGCTTGGAGGAGACTGGGCCAGGACAAATACTGTATATCATACCGGGACATATGGATATAAGAGTAAGACTATTACCCATAACCAGTCATCAGTATTACAAATGACGGTAAATCTTACCGAAGAGGGCAGCAACTCTTTCTGGTACAAGGTCAGCAGTGAAGGTGGGTATGACTTCTTAAAGTTTTACATAGATGGTACTGAGAAGTTGAAGGAGTCAGGAATGGTCGACTGGAAACAGGCATCATATCCCCTTACTGCAGGTGCTCATACCCTGAAATGGATTTACTCAAAGGATGGCAGTGTATCTTCATACCAGGACAGTGCGTATATTGATGATGTCATCATTGGCGGAGTTACCGGGTCAGCAGTCTCAAGCTATCCGGTTGATTGCAACAGCTGCCATTTAAGTTCGGATGCAGCAGTGAAAAGTGCCATAACAAATCATAATACAGACTGTTCAGCCTGCCATTTACAGGCTGACCATGACTCCATTCATATTTCGGGTTTGAATGAAAGTTGTCTTTCCACATCATGCCATACTGGCTATCTCAATACAGACCACAGGGCCAGAAGCGTTGGCTGTGGGGTATGTCATAACAGCAGTGACCCTCAGGTTATTACTACCATTGAAAATAAAGACAAATACTGTGGCAGCTGTCATTTCGCTGCACACAATCTTTCTCTTGTTCCGGTAGTTGAAGAAATACCCCTTTATCCCGGTTTTGATTGGGGCAGTCCCATGTTTCTCAGCATTTGGCAGGGTGAGCCATGGACACCCGCCGACTTGGCCAGTGGAGGATATATCATCCTGTCAGACCATCGTAATATAACAGCAGATATGGTGTGGAATTTCTACAAGACCGAGATGGCTTCCCAGGGTTGGGTTCTTGGCTCTGCAGAACCGCTTCCCGGTGCGGCTGATTTTGAAGTAACTTTTTCCGGGATGGGGCGTAGCTGTGTTATTAAATTTAGCACCTCTGGAGAACATATCACAGGCATCTCATCCGATACTGAGTCCAGCATGGAAATAATTTATAACTAAAACGGAGGATAAAGATGGAACTGGTCATAGTATTCGGAATGGCAGGGCTGCTTCTGGTTACCCTGGGTTTGTATCAATTGGCTTGTGTTTTTCGCTGGATATCGAAATACGGAGAAGATTGACAGGATGTTGTAAAATCGGGCCTTTGCGGGCCCTTTTTTCATTGGGGGCTTTTTTTTGGAGGATTTACTGCCGCTCTGGTGAAGGTAGAGTAAAAAAGATTAACAAGAGTATAAAAATCTTTGCAAATTTTGCAACCTGAATGCTATTTATGGTGTCTAATGGGTGATTGACAGGAGGGCCCACTGATATGCTGAATGAGACAGAGCTGATACTGAGGCTGCTGGATGGAGAGGAATCCGCATCCCGGGAACTGGTTTTATATTTTGGTGACAGGCTGCTCCGGGCGGCTTATGGGATAACCGGTGACCTGCAGGCAGCCGAGGAAGTTGTTCAGGATACCTTTCTGAAAACATGCCGCAGGCTGAGTTCCTTCAAAGGAGATTCGTCACTGGAAACCTGGATGTTCCGAATAATGATAAATACTGCAAGAAACAGGATGCGCAGCAGTTGGATAAGACGTGTTACAACTATTGACCAGGGGCAGGCCTCCTGGGTGCCTGCTCCTGAAGGGTATAATCCGGAGCATGAATTACTGCAGCGTGAAAGGAGACAGGAGGTAATCCGGTGTCTCCGGGAACTGCCCCTAAAATACCGTGAGGTTATGGTGCTTTACTACCTCGAGGACCTGAGTGTTGAGAAAATAAGCCAGGTCCTGGGACATCCTTCCGGGACGGTGAAGAGCCAATTGTCACGGGGCAGGGACAGGATGAAACAGCTTTTGGAAATTCGGGAGGTTTACTGAGATGGTTGAAAAAATCGAAAGAAATAGACCGGGCAATAGTACCGGTAAATACTTGGATACTGATATGTGCATAGATCCGGATAATGAGATCAGAAGGTATGTAAAGGAAGGCATGCAGGATGTAAACCTGCCGGAAGCCCGGAAGCGCATTCTCCAACAGGAAGTATTCACAGAAACGGCCGGATGCCGGGATGGTATTGCTAGGCGTGTTTTGAGAAGGGTGCATGATTTTATGGAAACAACCTTTGAAATATCCCTGGCTCCTGTAGTGACAGCACTGGGAGTACTGGTGGTGGGAGCTGCCACTCTGAGTTACGGATACCTCGTTGTACCTTCCGAAACAAATATCAGGAACCCGGTTGGATATATTCAGCAGACATCAGTCAATCCCAATGGAAGTACCCACATTATATTTTTGCCTGTAGACAGGAGGGGTTGAGATTTGTTTAAAATAAGAATCAAAGGTAAGCACCTGGCTCTTTTTACCGGTTTTACCGTACTGGCTGCAGTCCTCTTTTATGCCGCCCTTCCGGGATTTCTTTACCGGGCGGCAGACGCTGCGGCTGATGAGGTAAAAACTGAAAAAATATTCAGCTTGCTGATAGACTGGTTCCCTTCCAGTGATGAAGCAGCAAAAGCGCTCTATTTTTCTGCGGAAAAAGCCGTTCACAACCTAAGTGCCGGCGGCGGACCGGGTATGGTCTACTTTTTCAATGGTTCCACCGGCATGGGAGGCCTCCAGGGGACGGAAATTGATATTGAGGAAGCTGTAGAGAGGTTGGAGACAATCAGGAAGCGTTTCCCCGAATCTCCGTGGAGCAGGCACGCCCTGGGAAAACTGGGTACCGCCTATTACATGCTTGGCAAATATGACAGGGCTGTTGATTATCTCAGGGCTTCCATAGAAGAATCCGGGGTGGATGCAGTGGACAGTACCAGACTCCTCATAAAAATATACCTTGATCAGGGAGATTACACAAAGGCACTGCAGCTTGCTGGTCGCAGCCTGGCTGAAAAACCGGGCTTTAATCCTCTGGAAATCATGCTGCTCAAGGGCCAGGCCCTGATAGGCCTGCAGCAGTGGGAAGAAGCGCGGCAGGTTTTCAGGGAACTGCCGGGAGAAGCAGCAAAAATATATGGTAATGCGCTTAATGGGGAGAAAGAAGAATCGGTTTCACTGAATGTTGGCGATTATGAAAAAAAGGCCCGGGGATACCTGGCCAAAATTGACCGGCTGGAGACAAGCGGCGGCCGGACAGGAACTGTGGCAGGCACGGTGCTTATGGGTGGGAAACCGGTTTCCGGGGTACATATATTCCTTATTGACAGGGATGTGGATGAGGATTACTATACCGGCTTTACCGGGGACCTGCGGAAAAGCATTACCGGGGAAACGGGTGAATACCGGTTTGATGCCCTTGCCCCGGGACGTTATGCCCTTGGGGTTGGTGTTCAAATCAAGGATGTTGAGGGTTATACATTACAGTCATCAGCAGATACCGGATTAACCATTGAAGCGGCAGAGACAGAGGCGCGGAACATTGATTTTGTACCTGCTGTTAAGCTTATCCTGCCCGAGTCCGGAACTGCAGTTGACGAAAAGGTAACCTTTAGCTGGACTCCTGCCCAGGGAGCGGTGTCCTATGAACTGTTTATGGGGCCTGTAAAGAGAGATGAAAAAGGAAATATCAGTGCAGCCTATACCACTGTTTTAAAATCAAGAATCACCCAAAACAGGATAACTGTCAACATCAAAGAAGAACGTCAAAAACTGCGGTTTGGCGGGGGAATTGCCTACAGTGATCAAATTGAACCGGAATCTGTTTTTGGGCTGTTACGTCCGGGAGCAGAATACACCTGGGGAGTTTATGCATATGACGCTAAAGGCAGGCGGATTTCTGACAGCTCAGGAGTGGCATTTTATCATAGTAAAAAGGAAATTCCTTTGTTCCGGGTTAGTGGCAGCATCAGTGAAGGTGACAGGCTGCTTCTGGAACGCAGGCATCAAGAGGCTGTCAAAGCCTACGAAAAGCAGATTGAGCAAAATTCCGGGGATGTCCATGCCCTGACTATGCTTGCCCGTCTGTACCAGTATGGGATTACATGGGGACAGAGTGACCCTGAAAAAGCAGCGGGGTATTATGAACGGCTGCTGCAGGTGGAGAATACCCCGGAGGCAAGAAACGCCCTGGCGCAGGTTTACTTTGATGCCGGGCAGTTGGCAAAGGCAGAAGCATTGTTTAAGTCTCTGGAAGGCACCTCTGAGGAATCCTGGCTCACACGCTATAATCTGGGGCGGATTAGCTTCCTGAAGGGGCATCCTGCTGAAGCCCTGGAAGCAATGGAACAGGCTGTGGAAATGGAACACGGTATCTATGTCAGGGCATATCCCGTAAGCCTGGCCCTGGTCCTGAATAGGACGGAACAGGCATTGTCTTTTGCCGGGAGAGTAGATGAAGGGGTTAATTACCTGGACCTGTTACAGCGTTACGCTGAAAAGGGTTATCAGGTAAGGCCAGAAGCGGCGGCAGCCATCAGTGCGGGCGATTACCGGCTGGCCCAGTCACTGTTGTCCACTGATAATCAGCATGACCTCTTTGTGAAGGAGCTTTTAGGTTACCTGGCCAGACATGCCAGGCTGAAGGAACCGCACAGCGCCGGCGGGATTAATGATCCTCTGCTGGCCGGACTGTTGGAAAAGATGCTGGGGGTCAGGGTAATTTATCCTGAGTAAGGAGTGAAACCCGGGGGATAATAAAGTAATGCTGCTGCCACAGTGTGGCAGCAGCAAATTCCGGGGTCCCAAATCCATATTAAAGCTGTATTAATCTGCATTAAAACAGGAATAGAGAGGAATCATTATCATGAAGGCACAGGCAAAACGAGTTTTAATACTGGTTTTTGGATGGCTTTTTATAATAGTTGGGGTTGCCGGGCTTTTTCTGCCGTTTTTACAGGGGATACTGTTTTTGCTGGTTGGATTTTACCTGCTTTCACATGAATCCCGGTGGGCAAAAAAACAGTTTGACAAGTTAAAACGGCGTTACCCTGGGTTGTACGGCAGGTTTATGAATCTTAAAACATGGTTCCAGAACAAATTCCGGGAATTGTTCGGGAGAAGAATATGACTTCATTTGTATTAATAAGGGTGCAGCTATTCTGCAGTTCTTTCTTCAGCATACCTGATGATTCGCGCCAGGAGCTGTTCTTTTTTAGCATTAATGTCATCGAAGTTCATAGCAGGGACATAATATGACTCCATCAGGTCGTGTTCTGTTTTTGCCTGGTTAAGTCTTTTTACGGCCCTGTTAAAGGCAGCCTCAAACCTCGTTCGGCATCCTGTAATTTCCGCAGCATAGTTCTTTAAGGCCTCTGTATTCAGAAAAGCAGAAAGGTTAATCTCTTTGGAAGCCTCAAGGTTGGGCAGGCAGTTGGGGTCAAAATATACCGGCGCCGATAAATTGGCTGCAGCTACAGATAGTTGAGGTATCACCAGAACATCAATGTTTTGAGGGACCAGGGAACAATGATACTGTTCGGTATCAAGTCCGAGAGAGGCCGCTTGAGCGGCCAGTTTAGCAAGTAGTGCAGCCTTGCCGCTGCCCGGTTCACCTGTGATTACATATAGCTTTTGTATGTCCTGAAGCAGGGTGTCATGGTAATTTACCGGCCCATCTGGGGTAATGGCGCTGGCAAAGAGATGCCGGATTGTGGCGGGACGCGTAAAATCAGGTTTTACAGCAGTGAAGATTTCTTCTGAAATCCGAAGAGTTGCTTCACTAACCCGGGTAAAATCAACTGCTTCCGTTATATAGCTTTCCCACTCGTCACGGATTACTTTTGCCTCTTTAAGGGCAAAGTAGGCCATCTGGAAGAAACGCCCGACCCGGCGGTTCGTTTTGAGTATAGCAGGCTTGTTTTTTCTGAGCAGGGTTTCGTCCCAAAACTCACCAAGGTTGAGTATCTCGTCTACTGCCCCGGGATTTTTGGGATCAACCACATGGGGTGCAGTCCCGTCCAGCATGGCCACACCGATTTCCGGAATACATACCCCGTCAAGGGAGCCATTATCAGAGGAACAGCAGTGGAATTCAACATCATACCCCAAATTTAGCATTGTTTCTCCAATTGATCGCATCAGTGTTGATTTCCCCACACCGGGACCGCCTTTGATAACAAAAATCCGGTTGGCATCAGGTCTGATAATATTATCATAGTATGAATAGAACCCCTGTGAAGTGTTCCCGCCCGGGAACATTTTTTTCAGTTTGCCTTTGGCCAAGTTTGTCGACCTCCTTTAATTTGCAGGGTGATATATCATATGGCATGCCGGTCAATATTGACACACCACAAGGTAAAGTTGTGGGTTTAATGCTTCTGGCAGCCCAAGTTTGGTAAAATGGTCATATTTATGCAGATTACGCGATATTTTCCTTAATTAAGCAGGAATAGGAGAAAATACGTAGAATTGTAGTGTTATGCTATGTAGTAACAATATCAGGAAATTGCTTTAAGCCACAGAAAAGAAAGGGACATAATTTTGCCAAACTATACTGAATGCCAAATTACTACACTCTCCCGTGAAATAGCTAAAATTCACAAGAAAATATTTGGTAAAGGTCCTGGTGCAGTAAATGTGGCTTTACGGCCTTCCCTGGTTATTGTCAAAGCAGAAGGCGTGTTAACAGAACTGGAAAAGAATCTTTTAGAAACCCAAAACGGTAATAAAACGGTTGCTGAGATCAGAGCTATATTAATTGAGAAGTTTAAGCCAGGGATAATTAAGGACATTAGCAAGGCTTTAGCAGTAGATTTCTCTGACATAATGGCAGAGTTGTTTGTATCTTCTGACGAACTAATTGTAGTTTTATATTTTGGCAGTCTTGACTAATGACCAAAGGAGACCGTTTATAGTGTTGTCTTTTGAAGAAGCAATAAATGATTGTACCCTGGAGCAGGACCTTGCCCGATGGTTCGCCGGGGCCCACAAAGAATTGTTTGGTAATGGACCGCAGGTGGTTAATGCGGTTGTTATTGATTCTTACTGTGTAATTGCAGCTAACAAGGTGCTCAACAAGTTTGAGAAATCTCTGACAAGTATCCCTGAGGGGCCTTACAGAATCCAATATACAAGAAATCTGCTTTTTGAGGAGGTTAAGGAAGAATTTAAGGTCAGTTTTTATCAGGTATTCAAATTAAAAGTGAAGGACATCAGATACTCCCTTAATGTGGAAAAGGATAAATCCCTTTTTATAGTTGTAACGTGAATTGTCCGTAATTGTAGAATAAGCTGAGTCTGAATTTAATTTATAACCCCTCATTAAGAGGCAGGAACAGGGGGTATTTCAATATATACTTTAATTGTTGAAGATGATTTTGTGAGCAGGGAATTTATGCTTACGCTTTTGGCCCCATATGGAGCCGTTAATGTGGCGGTAAATGGGTTGGAGGCAATGGCAGCAATAGAAAAAGCCTGGCAGGTTAATGAGCCTTATGACCTTATTTGCCTCGATATCATGCTTCCGGAAATGGATGGTTTTCAGGTGCTAAAAAACGTCCGCCGTATGGAAAAGCAAAGGGCAGGGGATCAGTTAAACCATGTTAAAATAATTATGACCAGTGCTTTAAATGATCCCCGGATTATAGAACGGGCTTATGGGGAGAGATGTGAAGCATATCTGGTTAAACCTATTAATAAAGCACAACTGATTGATACTATAAGGAGAATGGGGCTGTTAGACAAGTTATCGACAGTTTAGGTTATAGATATTTTTTATAAAGGCAGGATGTTAGCGAAATTTGTCGAATGAAGTTTTCAAGCAAAATTCATATGGTTGAACAAGCATTAGAATGTCTTGTAAACCAAACCTGAGTTGGTGAAGCTGAAAGGCTGGACGGACTTTTGGTTTGGTTTTGCTTTTTTATCGACTTGGTTCCGCATAGGGGGGATGGTTATGGGTGGGAGAAAAATAATGAATGCCCTTAGAGTATTCAAGGCTCATCGGTTAGCTGCCTGGACATTTTTTAAGCATGAAATGGAAGGGGTAATCACTATTGATCCTCAGGGGACAATTCTGGGAGTAAATGAAAAGATGTTATAGGAATAGAGGCGCTGCTGCGCTGGCAGCACCCGGATCTGGGCCTGCTATATCCTGATGGTTTCATCTTAATTGCTGAAGAAACCGGTTTAATCATTCCGATAGGTGAATGGGTTCTCCGAGCTGCGGCTTCACAGAACAAAGCCTGGCAGGATTGCGGTTTTCCCCGGGTTCAAATGGCTGTCAACATATCTGCCCGCCAATTTCAGGATACTGACTATACCATGGAAACTTTAAGCTGGCTTAAAGAAATGCGAATTCCAATTTCCATTGATGATTTTGGTACAGGCTACTGTTCTCATTTGGAACATGAAAATGCTATTGTGAAGGCCATAATTGGTTTGGGTCATAGTTTGAATTTAAAAGTTATTGCCGAAGGTGTTGAAACTTCCGAACAGATGGAGTTGTTACACAGGTACGGGTGTAATGGTGTGCAGGGTTACCTGTTTGGCAAGCCGATGCCTGCAGAAGAATTTGCCAGGATTCTTAAGAAATAGTGTTCTAACAGGAGGTTTATTGCTTGATGAGTTGGTGGACCAGATATGGGAGTAGTAATATTTTTTCAGGTGTTCGCCGGAAGGCTTTTTCGCCTGCCGGGATAGTGTTTGTTCTTCTAGCTGCTATTTTTGTAACCGAATTAGGGGTAATGGCAATTCTTGATAAGACAGATATCCAGGAGGGAACTAAATATCTTTTGGATGCTGCTATTGTAGTAAGTGTGCTATCTCCGATAACTATCATTTTAGTTGTGCGCCCCATGAAACGCGAGCTTAGTAAAAAAATACAGGTTCATGCCGCAATTGAAGAAGCTTACAAGGAACTTGACCAGATATTCCAGAACGCTGTTGACCCTGTCAGTATAGTAGACTTAGACTATAATGTCATTCGTGTTAACAAAAGGTTTCTTGAACTTACCGGATTAACCGCTGATTACATAAAGAGCCGGAAGTGCCACGAAGTTTTCCACGGGTATGCTTGTCATACTTCTGAATGCTCCCTGGCGAAAATCGTCGGCGGGGAGCATGCAGTCGAATATGATGTGGGGAAAGAACGTACTGATGGGTCTATCGTACCTTGTATCGTAACCGCCACACCCTTTCGGTCACCTGATGGTCAGTTAGTGGGGATAGTTGAAAAATTCAAGGATATTACGGACCGCAAACAGGCGGAAGAACTCTTGCGAAGGTATCAGGACATTTTCAGGAATGCCAGGGATATCATATTGTTTGTCCGGTTGGATGGAAGTATTGCTGACGCCAATGAAGCTGCCGTTAAGACCTACGGATACCCATATAAAGAGTTATTATTACTTAATATTATGGACCTGAGGGCACCGGAAGACAGGGCTATGACCAATGGACAAATGCAATTGGCACACATGGATGGACTTTTATTTGAAACAGTTCATATACGTAAAGATGGTACCAGAATCCCGGTGGAAGTTAATTCACAAGCTACCATTTTGGGTAATGAACAGGTGCTTTTAAGCATCATCAGAGACATCAGTGAAAGGAAACAAAGTGAACTGGCCCTTCAGCAGCAAAAGGAATTTACCGAAAACCTTATAATGAATTCCAGTGTGCCCACTTATGTTGTTGACGTGGACCATAAGGTGATTTTTTGGAACAAAGCTATGGAAACATTAAGCGGTCTGGAAGCGTCCCAGGTGCTGGGGACCAGTAATCATTGGAAGGGATTTTACCAACATCAACGCCCATGCCTGGCAGACATAGCTATTGACGGTAATACTGATACACTGAACGATTACTATGTTAATTCTGCAGCCTGTAATCTGATTAATGACGGATTGTCTGCAGAGGGGTGGTTTGATATTATTGCCAGCGGAAGGAGGAGATATTTAGTCCTTCATACGGCGCCTATATATAACACCGATGGTGAGATTGTGGCTGCTATTGAAACTTTGCTGGATATCACTGACCGCAAACTGGCAGAAGAACGGGAGAAGCAAAACAGGGAAACACTGGATGCCATGTTCGAAGCTGCCCCCATTGGGATGTTACTGTTTAATGACAGCTATAGAGTTACCAGGGCGAACCACAAAGCTTCCAAACTGATTTCCCGGCCGATAGAAGAAATGGTCAACAGGGTTGGGGGTGAGGCCCTGGGGTGTTATAATGCCTGCAGCCTGCCAGATGGCTGTGGAACAGGACCTTTATGTCAGCAATGTCCCCTGCGAACTGCAGTTACCAATACCATGTTGAGCGGTGCAGCCACATCAAACCTTGAGTTTAAGCATACCCTTTTGTCGGAAGGAAGATGTACCGAACTGTGGCTGCAGGTCAATTGTGTACACACAAAGCTGGAGATGCAGGATTACGTTATCCTTACCATTGATGACATTACAAATCGGAAACTGGCTGAACAGGAACTGGAAAAAGCAAAAAATACTGCTGAAGTGGCTAATCTGGCCAAGAGTGAATTTCTGGCCAACATGAGCCACGAAATAAGAACTCCCATGAACGGCATTATTGGCCTGACCGAGCTTTTGCTTGAAGCGGACCTGCCAGGAGAGCAGAAAGAGTATCTTGAAATGGTAAAGGCTTCCGGAGATTCACTGCTCAGGATTATCAATGATATTCTCGACTTTTCAAAGATTGAAGCCGGCAAACTGGAATTAAATGAAATAGAGTTTGACTTAACGGCCACAGTGGAAGACACTGTTACAGGTTTCGCTATGCGTGCCCATGAAAAACTGCTGGAGCTTAATTGCTATGTACAACCGGGGATTGGCACTGTGTTCGGTGACCCGGGGCGCTTACGGCAGATACTAATCAATCTTATCGGAAATGCCGTTAAATTTACTGACAAGGGTGAAGTTGGTGTCTATGTTGAAGAAAAAGAGGAGGGCGCCGGTAGCTTTGGGATAAGTTTTGTGGTCAAAGATACAGGAATCGGGATTCCTGAAGACAAAATGGACAAGCTTTTTAAGAGTTTTTCTCAGGTAGATGGCTCCCAAACAAGGCATTATGGAGGTACTGGACTTGGATTGGCCATTTCAAAACGACTGGTGGAGATAATGGGAGGAAGAATCGAAGTTGAAAGCAAAGAAGGCAGGGGGAGCACTTTTAGGGTTTTCATTCCTTTTTGCAAGGTGAAGTCCGCCGAACCCGCCCCGGGTGAATTCCACTTAGCACAAACTGGTAAAGGTTTAAAGGTATTGGTTGTTGATGATAACGGAACCAACAGGGTCATCATGAGCAAGGTGCTTGCCAGTTGGGGTATGACAGTGCAAACTGCCGACAATGGTAAACAGTGCCTGACTGCTTTAAAGCAGGCGTTAGAGGACAACGTGCCTTTTGATTTGGTCCTGCTTGATTCTAAAATGCCCGTAATTGATGGGTTCTCCGCTGCCGGCAGAATCCGTCGCGACCCCCTGCTGCACGGTACAGCAGTAATGATGATTACATCCGGTGACATTAAAGGGGATACAGAGCGCTGCCGTCGTTTGGGGATATCCCGTTATCTGGTTAAACCGGTTAAACAGAAGGAATTATATGAAGCGATTTTATTTACCCTCGGGGGAAATGAGGTATTAACCGGAAATAAAGAGTTTTTGACTCCTCAATTAGAGTTAGCCGACAGTGCGGATGATAGAAACAGATATACTCCTGCTTTAAGAATTCTGCTGGCAGAAGATAACGTAATTAATCAAAGGCTGGCAGAAGCGCTTCTAAAGAAGAAGGGTTGCAAGGTCACTATTGTCAGCAATGGTAAACGTGCGATAGAGGTATGTGAGAGCGAAGATTTTGATGTAATTTTGATGGATGTACAGATGCCTGAAATGGATGGCTTGGAGGCCACAAAAGTTATTAGGGGGATGGACAAAAGAACGGCTGCAGTGCCAATAATAGCCATGACCGCTTATGCACTTAAAGGAGACCGGGAAAAGTGCCTTGCAGCCGGAATGAATGATTATATATCAAAACCTGTTAGCGCTAATAAGTTGTATCGTGTGGTAGAGCAATGGGCGGGAAACCAAAGTTGTCCGGATGTTGTGAGGCAAGCCCATACTGATATTTCCTCTCTCCTTAATTCAATAGAGGGAGACAGGGGATTATTGGCTGAGCTGGTGAGTCACTTTCTTGAGGACTGCCCCCTGAAAATGGAGGAAATGAAAAAAGCTTTTCAAGATAACGAATCGTCTGAGGTTGAACGCGCGGCACATAGTTTAAAAGGAGCTGCAGCCAACTTCGGGGCAGCGGAAGCTTATCACCTGGCACATGAAATTGAAAAAAGGAGCAGAGAAAAGGATCTCAAGGGAGCTTGTGAAGTATTTATCAGGTTAGAACGGGAGATGCTTGGTGTCAGGGAGGATCTTGCAGGTGTAGCAAGGCAGAGGAGTGGATAAAATGGACGCTGGAAACAGGATTTACAATTGTAACCTTCCCTTGCCATCTTTAGCTGAAGTAAGGAATACATTCCGGCAGATTTCCGGGAAGGCCAAGTCACCAAAACACTATCTGGATCTTGTTGCAGAGGTACTGCAAAAGTGGACTGGGTGTCACTGTGTGGGAATCAGGGTATTGAATGAAGAAGGGCACTTACCCTATGAATCCTATACCGGTTATAGCTATGAATTTTGGGAGTCAGAGAATTTCTTGTCTGTGCAGAAGGATCAGTGTGCCTGTATTCGGGCTGTAACCGGAAGGTGGGAGCCTCAGGACGAGCCCGTAGTTACCAGGTACGGTTCCTTTTGTTGTAGTCATACGACAGATTATGTTAATTCTCTTACTCCGGAAGAAAAGGAAAGGTTTAGGGGAACCTGCGTGCAATACGGTTTTGAATCAGTTGGTGTCATACCCTTATACCTTCAGGAAAGGATTGTTGGATTAGTTCACCTGGCTGATGAACGGGCTGGACACTTATCAATAGAAGTAGTAGAGTTCATCGAATGGATATCTCATTTCATCAGTGAAGCTATTCAGGAGGAAAAACTGAAAGTCAGCCATGATCGGTTTTTTGATATTTTGGAAAATGCCAGTGACCTCATCCAGAGCGTAACACCTGATGGGCGATATATCTATGTCAATCGGGCCTGGAGGGAAACACTGGGTTACACTGAGGAAGAAGTGAAGGCCCTTTCAGTCTTTGATGTTGTTCATCCGGAAAAGTGGTCCTTTTGCAAAGAAGGCCTGAAAATTATTGGCAGGAAAGGAGTATTAAAGAATATTCAGACTACCTTTGTAACTAAGGACGGACAGTTTATTGAGGTTGAAGGAAGTGCGACTTGCAGGTATGAGGATGGGGAACCGGCTGCCACCAGGGGGGTTTTTCGGGATGTTACAGAACGCAAAAAGGTAGAAGGGAAACTACTGCGCAGTGAGAACTTCCTAAACAATATTATTGACGCTATTCAGGATGGGATCACTGTAGTGGACAAGGACTTAACTATCAAAAGATTCAATGCCCAAACTAAGGTTTGGTTCAAGGCTCAACATCCTCAAGTTGGAAAAAAATGTTTCGCAGTATTTCATGGGCGTTCCGTGCCCTGCGAAGACTGCCTGACTCTGAAGACTTTTGAAACGGGACAATCCCAATTTACTGAAAAAAGAACCACATCAAAAAATGGACAGGATATGTGGCTGGAATTAAAAACCTATCCAATTATAGAAGAGGGAAAAATCTCCGGGGTTATCGAATATATCCGTGATATCACAAAACGCAAAAGGGCTGAAATGGGAATAAGAATAGCCAAGGAAGCAGCTGAAGCAGCGAACAGGACCAAAAGCCAGTTTCTGGCCAATATGAGCCATGAAATAAGAACACCAATGAATGGGATTATTGGAATGACAGAGCTTGTTTTAGAGACTAATCTCACTGATGAGCAGAGAAATTATCTCGTTTTGGCCCAAAAATCAGCTTGCTCTCTGATGAACGTTATCAATGACATCCTGGATTTTTCAAAAATTGAGGCAAAAAAACTGGAACTTTTCGAAACGGAGTTTAACCTTGGAGACTTAGTGAAGCAAGCAATCGCTTATTTAGCTATCTTGGCTAAGGAAAAACATATAACTTTGGACTGCATCATCTACCCCGGGCTTCCAGAACTGATTCTTGGGGATGCGGACAGAATACGGCAGGTACTTATAAACCTGATAGGGAATGCAGTAAAATTCACTGAAAAGGGTAAGGTAGAAGTCAGGGTTCAGGCAGCAGCTTCGGAAGTCCTTTTTACAATCACTGACACGGGACCGGGAATACCGGCCGGTAAATTAGATGATTTGTTTAACAGCTTTACTCAGCTGGACGGGTCACTGACAAGGAAATATGGAGGCACAGGGCTGGGTCTGGCCATATCGAAGCGGTTGGTGGAAATGATGAATGGTTCCATATGGGTGGAAAGTGAGGAAGGGAAGGGCAGTACTTTTTTCTTCACAGTTCCACATAAAAAAAGGAGGAGTTGTTTATGAGAATATTAGTGGTTGAAGATGATTTTGTCAGCCGGCGTTTACTGCAGGCTATTCTTTCTCCTTACGGCACCTGTGAGATTGCCGTTAACGGCCGGGAAGCCATCGATGCCTTTAACTTAGCCGGGGATGAAAAGGCCCCTTATGACTTAATTTGTCTAGACATTATGATGCCTGGGATTGATGGACATGAAGTCCTGCAAAAAATAAGAACCATTGAGGAAAAAAGGGGAATTTGCGGTAAGGCGGGGGCGAAAATTATTATGACAACCGCACTAAGTGACCCCCGCATTATTATGAAGGCTTTTAAAGAGCAGTGTGAAGCCTACCTTGTCAAGCCGATAGAGAAGCAAAAACTGTTAGATACACTAGGGGAATTGGGCTTAACATAAAAATTCTCAACAAAAATAGAGGAAATTGTAAAATAGTGTCGAAAAACAAGGGAATATAGGAAGTGTTAATATGGTTAGATAAACACCACTTATACTGGTGACTTATAAACCAACCTTTTACTGTCGGTCGAGCCGGAAGGCCTGAAATGGACAGATAGGGTTGGTTTATCTTTTTTTCGGAAAAAGGCAAACCCGATGCCCGGCGTGGGTTGATAAGAAGGGTGGGAAGAATTGATGAAGCCTGGTCAGGGAACAAACACCATGTTTTTGGAAACGGAGTCTTGTATTGAACCAATAATAAATTCACTTAATGGCCTGATCGCTCTCACTGAGAACAAGTATGCTTATATTTATGAGACCCTTCCTGCCACCGAAGAGGAAATAAAAATAAGTATGAGGGAAGTTGAAATACTGTTAAGCCATCTCCTGTATAGGGAGGGGGCGGGGCTGGAAAACAGCAGGCCATCAGTGACCATAGACACCCTGAACCGGATTCAAATGGAATTTGCTGAAGTAACCGAGTCCTTTTTGAGCCAGGATTTAGTTGGCATCCTTATGCAGACCTTTTTAAACCAATCAGGGAGTGATGAGCAAAATTTCTCAGAGATGGGCAGATTGGTAAAAGAAGTTAAGGATACCTTGGCTGACCTCAGGGACCTGGCATTAAATTCGATGATTTTTTCCATTCGTGTGGGGCAGGAAGGCGCCGGTTTTCAGATACTGGCAGACCGAATTAATCAAATATCCACAAGCCTGGGAGAACAATTTTCACGTATGGATCAGGGCATGGAAGGGCTGGATCAATGGAATCAGAAGTTCCAGAAGCAATTAATCGATTTTGTTGACCATGAAAACAACCTTAAAACAAATTATCAGGATAAATTTAAGGAAGAATTCCAAAACATCCGGGAAGTACTCCAAACAACCTGCAGTCTTTTAAAAAACCACCTGTCTAATGCTGAGACTGTGGTACAGCGGGTTCCCGAGACCATGGTACTGATCCAGAATCAGGATATAATCAGGCAAAACATCGAGAATTTGATTAAATGTCTGCAAATGGTACAGGAAAAAAAGAACCTTTTAAAAGATGCCGACAGGGATGAAGTACTCAATTATATCGTATTTGTAAAAAAGGTTGTTGAGCTTTCGGGGCTGTTATTGAACAATATCGAGAGTGGCTTGAATGAATCTATTATGGCCCTGGAGCTGGTGCTTCAAGAAATTAGTGAACAGGCTGCAGAACTGGAAATTGAGACCCGATATCTGGGCGTTTTTTTCGCCGGAACGAAGGAAAAGAAAAAAATAGATTTTAATTTAATGCAAAGTCTGTTTACAACAGTGATGAACCAGGTGGCGGACCTCCTTAACATCAGGGGGCAGCTTGAAGGTAAAAGCGATTTTCTATTGGAGGGAAGGGAAAAATTTTTCCACCTAATGGAAGATATGGAGCATGATTTTGATGTTATTAACAGGGAAGTAAGGACCCTGAAGAAGATGAGAGTACTAATTAAAATTGAACTGTCCAGGATTAATGAGGGAAACAACAATTCAATGCAAAACATAGTAGGAGCTGTAGAACAGGTATTGGAAACGGTGACTACCAATCAGGTGATTTTTCACAGACTTAAGGATTACTTTGTGAAGAACATTGACGAGTTTAACAGCGCCGTTGCCAGGACCAAGGCTAAAATTGATGAGTCGTCAGGGGTTCTTGAACTTTCGAAAGAAAAGTTACTTAAAATTCAGTGGCTGGCAGGTGGAACTATTGAGGCAATGTCCAGCGAAATGTCTGCAATATATTCCCGGTTGAAGCAGCCCTATGTCAACATTCAGGTGAGGGAACAGTTAAGGGAAATAATTCAGACTATGCGCAATAACCTGGATTTATGCAGCAGCTGCGTTACTAAGGAGCAAAACAGACTTTTCGATTACTATGGCGTTGCCCAGTGGGAAGAGAAAGAAGAAGACCTCAAGGCATTACTTGACCAATTTACCTGTTATGTGGAAAGAAAATCGGCTACCACTGTATTTGAAGATTTTGGTGCCGGCACAGATGACCACTCTTCAGATATTGTTCTTTTTTAGATACTGCTAAGCCTTTTTTATAAAAGGGGTGAAAATCATGCAAGTTAATAAACTGGCCAACAATGAGGCCGAAGTTAAGCTGGAAGTGAAGCTGGATCTGTCCAATTCCAATGAGGTGAAAAAAGCCCTGCTGGAATTAAAAGATCAGGGTATCAACAAGGTTATTCTGAATTTTGAGGATACGGAAGAAATAGACAGTTCCGGGTTGGGGAAAATACTGTTTTTCGCCGAAACCCTGCGGGAGAGCGGGGGTGGTTTGAAAGTTGTTAAGGTTCAAAGCCCTGAACTCCGGAAGCTGTTTGAACTGATCCAATTGGATAAGATCATAGAGATCAAATAAGTAGAAGCAAAGTGAGGTGAGTGAATGAGTATGGGATTCACAACCAATGAGGCGTTTAAACTGCCTGCGGAATTAACAATTTATCACATTGAAGAATTTTTGAGCAGCCTGGGTGCAGAACTGGCTGCAAAGACTGAAATTATACTCGATGCATCGGATTTGGAACATATTGATGCCAGTGGTTTGCAGCTGTTAATTGCAGGAGCAAAAGAAGCAGAAATAAAGAAAAAATCTTTTCTGCTCCTTAATCCGCGGGAAAATCTCCGGCATATTTTGTCGGTAACAGGTGCCAGTAAGGTTGTTTCTGTAAGGGAGGAGGTTGGTGATGAGCCTGATTCTAATCGTGGATGATTCCAGAACTGTCCGCATGTCCATCGAATACCTGTTAAAGTCCAAAGGGTATGAGGTCTGCTGTGCTGAGCATGGAGTGGATGGCCTGGACAAACTGAAAAACCTCCAAGGCCAGGGGAAAAAGCCTGGTTTAATCCTTACGGATATTAACATGCCAAAAATGGGAGGGCTGGAATTTATTACAGAGGTTAAAAAAAACGCCTTGTTCCGGTTCATTCCAATATTGGTTCTCACTACTGAATCACAGGACTCTATGAAGATGGAAGGCAAAAAAGCAGGGGCTGCAGGTTGGATTGTAAAGCCTTATCAGCCCGAACAACTGGTTGCGGTTGTGAAAAAGTTTGTTTAAAAGGGGGTGATATGTGTTGGAAGATTTAGTACAGGTCTTTCTGGAAGAGAGCCAGGAAATCCTGGAACAACTGGAAGAGGACCTGCTGAAACTGGAACATGACCAGGCCGACAAGGAGCTTATGGCCGGCATATTTCGGGCCGCCCATACCATCAAAGGCAGTGCGGGGCTTACAGGCCTGGATGACATCAGTCACCTGGCACACCGGCTGGAAGATGTCCTGGACCAGGTACGGTCAGACCACAAGGTGATGAGCCGGGAGTGCTTTGAAACAGTGTTTCAGACGGTAGATATGCTGAATAAGATGGTAGCCGGCGCTGCCGGTGGTGAGCAGGTTAACCCTAATGAAGTTGCAGCAATGACTGAACGGTTAACATTCTTTTTATCAGAGGATACAACCCCCCTAAAGACAGTGCCTGATCAGGTACAGCAGACAAAAACAGGAGACCGTATATACCGGGCAAAACTAAAATTCAGAGACGACTTCTTTGAATCCGGAACGGACCCGCTGAAGCTTATCCTGGAGTTGGCAGAAAAGGGTGAGGTCCTGGAAGCTAATACCAGGATATCAACCCTGCCGGCGTTCTCCGAATTAGACCCCTATAAATTATATTTATCCTGGACCCTGGTGGTTCGGAGTAGTTTACCCATCAGTGAATTGGAAGAAATATTTATATTTGTCTTCGATGATAATGAAATCCTAGTCGAAGATATTACCAATACCTATGACATAACTAATTTATCTGATAAAAAGACAGGCGAAATTATGGTTGATGATGGTATCATTGAACACTCCGACCTGGAAGAAAACCTAAAGAAGCAGAAGAAAATCGGAGAACTTCTTATTGAAGATCATAAGGTGACCCGAAGGCAGGTAGAACACGTTGTGGAAAAGCAGCAGGCCGGTCGTAAGTGTGAACAGGTTAATACAATCAGAGTGGATACCAAAAGGCTGGAAAATGTGCTGAATTTTATCGCTGAACTGGTTATCAGCCATTCCAGGGTCAAGGAACTGGCATGTAAGCAAAACGATGTCGAGGAAGAAGTCACTACTGCCTTCCAGGAAGTCGACAAGATAATCCGCCGTTTGCAGGAAGAGGTTATGAAGACCAGTATGGTCCCTATTGGCGGTACCTTTACCAGATTTCAGCGGATGGTCCGGGATTTGGCTGCAGAGCAGGGGAAGGAAGTTGAACTGAGTATATCAGGACAGGAGACAGAGCTGGATAAGCGTGTTATTGAGCAGATTACAGACCCTCTGAAGCATATGATTCGGAATTCCCTGGACCACGGTATCGAGATGCCTGATGTCAGAGAGGCTAACGGAAAGCCCCGGGGGGGCAAAATTCACTTAAATGCCTTTCACCAGGAAGGCAGCATAGCAATAGAAATTACTGATGACGGCAAGGGTTTGGATGTGGATGCTATCTACCGGAAGGCCCTGAACAAGGGTTTGGTGGAGGAAAACATCAAACTGTCCAAGGAAGAAATTTTAAAACTTATTATGCAGCCAGGTTTCTCTACTGCACAACAGATAACAGACATCTCCGGGCGGGGTGTTGGTCTTGATGTAGTAGCCACCAATATCCAGCAGCTCAGGGGAACACTGGACCTGGAGACTACACCGGGCGAGGGAACCAGGTTTGCTGTTAAGCTGCCCCTGACCCTGGCTATAATTGATGGCATGATGGTTACGGTGGGCGAGGAACGTTTTATTATCCCGCTTACTTCCATTGTTGAGTTTATCAAAGCCCGGCCGGAAGATATCAAGAGCGTGGAAGGAACGGGCCGGGTAATTAATATGAGGAATGAGTACCTCCCCCTGGCAGCGCTCCATCGTTTGTTGGGTCTGCCTGCGGAAAAGACGGACCCCACAGAGGGTATTATGGTAATAATTCGCGACAACAGGAAAAAAATAGCTCTCCTGGTTGATGATATTCTGGGCCAAGAACAGGTAGTCACCAAGAGTATGAAAGAGAATTATGAGCAGGTTGAAGGTGTAGCTGGGGCTACTATTATGGGTGATGGCAGGGTTGCCATAATCCTGGATGTGCCGACTTTGATCAAGATGGCAGGGAGATAAATAAATATTAATCGCATCAGAGATTAAATGAGCTGCTTAAATAAAAAGGGCAAAATTCAAGGAGGTTAGGGAAATTGAAACTGAAATTAAAAGCTAAACTGCTGGGAAGCTTCGGAATTGTACTCATCATGATGTTGGTAGTGGCCTACCTGGGGATAAGCCTGGGCAGTCATATGAATGAGGATATTATAGATCTGGGGAACAAGCAGGTAGTAAAAGTTGAGCTGGTAGGAGATCTTAACACCAATTTGCAAAACATCCGCCGTTATCAATTGCAGGTTATTGTTAAGGGACAGATGGGTGATTTAAAGAATTCCACGGGATACGCTCAGAAGATTGAAGAGATGATTGTGGAGTCTGAACAGTGGAATGCCGAATTAGGCTCTCTGATGCAGACAGATGCAGGGAAAAAAGCACATCAAGAGTTTACTGATTCGTGGACAGTATTTATGGAAGTTAACAAAAACATTGTTGCAATGGCCGATCAAGGCAAATACCCGGAGGCGATGCTTTATTATTTTGATGACAAAAAGGACTTTGATGAGGCAGTTGCTCATTTGGATGGGTTAACCAAAATTATCGATGAATATGTACATGGTAAAGTCACAGAAGCTCAGGCCGAGTATCAGAAATCCAATTATCAGATGATTGCTGTAACCGTAGCAGCGGTTGTTGTCAGCATAATTTTGGGGCTGGTGCTTTCTTTAAGTATTATCAAGGTAGTCAGGACCATGGTAGATATGCTCAAGGACATGGCTGAAAGCGGAGGTGATCTCACTAAGCGGGTTAATGTTGCCGTGAAAGACGAGATTGGTGAACTGGCAGGCTGGTTCAATGCCTTTCTGGATAACCTCCACAATATCATGGCCCAGGTTAAGCACTCCTCAGAAACAGTAAGCGCAGCAGCAAATGAGACTTCTATGGGTAATCAGGACTTGTCCCAGCGTACCGAGGAACAGGCATCTTCCCTGGAGGAAGTTTCTTCAACAATTGAGGAAATCAGCGCCTCACTTCAAAAATCCAGTGACAATTCCAGTGAAGCTGATAAGATTTCCAGGACTACATTAAATTCAGTAAGAAGCAGTGAAAAAGTAGTTGGTGAGATGCGGGATGCTATGGGTGACATTACCAAAGGCAGCCATGAAATAGCAGAGATTATTGCCAAAGTAAATGATATTGCCTTCCAGACCAATCTGCTGGCTTTAAATGCTGCCGTGGAAGCTGCCCGCGCCGGTGAACAGGGCCGTGGCTTTGCAGTGGTAGCAGCAGAGGTCCGTAACCTGGCAGGACGTACTGCGGAATCAGCCAAGGAAATTGAGGGTCTGATAAAAGACAGTATTGTGCGGGTAGATAAAGGCAATGAGCTGATGGATGGCGTATCTGATGTCTTAACTGAAATAGTTAAAAATACCGAACAGACCAGTGAAGTGATCATAGAGATTGCCTCATCCACCAAGGAACAGGCAGCAGCAGCTGAAGATATCCGTACTGCAATCGAGCAACTCAATCAGGTAACCCAGCAGAACGCCTCCCTGGTAGAAGAAATAGCTGGGTCCAGTGAAGCCGTAAGCAATGAAGCGGAAGAACTAGCCACTCTGGTAGGGAAATTCCAATTGAATGACACTACAGCCAATACCAATCAAAAGACTGTTAATTTTGCGACATCTAATGGGAAAAAGAATCAAGCCAGGCCGCAGGTCCGGCAGATTTCAGCGGAGACAATGGTTGCGGCTGCCAGTGAACAACCATTTAATGAAGACGATTTTGAGAAGTTCTAAAAAACAAGAGGAGGTGGTCAAATGGAAACCAATAGTTTGGGAGCAGCCAATAAAGATGATAACACCATGAATATTTTAAATCAGCAGTTGACCAACTATACTGCAGAAAACCAATATGTTTCCTTTAACCTGGATGAAGAAGAATATGGCATAGATGTACTGCTGGTCCAGGAAATAATCAGATATCAAAAGCCTACTAAGGTTCCAAATGCCAACCTGATAATTCAGGGTGTCATAAATTTCAGAGGGAAGGTTATTCCCCTGGTAGATATGAGGGCCAAGTTCGGCCTGCCTGTAAAAGAATATGATAATTTTACCGTGATCATAGTTCTGGAAATAAAGGGGAAAACAGTAGGTATAATTGTGGACATGGTTTCTGATATAGTAAGTTTTACTGCAGGCAACATTCAGGATGCTGACGATGATTTCATCCGGGATTTAAAAGCCGAGTACCTGAAGGGCATGGGTAAGTTGGAGAACCGCCTGATTATGCTGCTGGAACCGGACAAAATATTGTCTTTTGAAGAATTCAAGGGAATTCAGGAGATAGCTTGAGCCGGCACCTAAGGATAACAGCCGAAATTCATCATGAATCTCCTAAAACAATAAATAGTATGAAAGGTGGAGCCAGATGAGAATAAATCTCAAAATGAAGCTCTTCGGCGGATTCGGAATAGTTCTGGTATTAATTATTTTAGTTAGTCTGCTGACATTTAATCAGCTAAATCAAAGCCAGCTGACAAATAATCAGGCTGCTGAAAAAATGAATCAGGTCAGCTTTCTGCTGGAGAAAGAAATAGACCACTGGTCCTGGACATCACAACTGGTTGACTGGATATTAATAGATAAAGAATTTCAAGGCCAGTTAGACCCCCATAAATGTGGATTTGGCACATGGTATTATGAACTAAAGGAATCAGCAGACATTGGAGTGATGAGTCAAACATTTCAAACCGGTTTTGCGGCTCTTGAAGAGCCCCATAACCAATTGCATGCCACAGCAGAAAAGATTATTAAGGTCTTCGAAGCAGAGCACGATCACCTAATTGCCGAAAATAAAGCAACTGAAATTTACCAAAAAGAGACAGTGGTTTACTTAAACCAAATCAGAGATAACCTGTCAGTTTTAAGAAAGCAATTGAATACCGAAAACCAGGCCTTAACTACTGAAATTGCAGATAAAGAAAAAATGATGAAAACTATGCTGGCGGTTGCCACTATTGTTGCAGTGATAGTTGGGATGCTGATAGCTTTCTTGGTAAACAGGGGGATTACTGTGCCGGTCAAGGCCATGGTGGATATGCTTAAGGATATGGCCCAAAGCGGCGGGGACCTGACCAAGAGGGTTAATGTTTCAGTGAAAGATGAGATTGGTGAACTGGCAGGCTGGTTTAATGCCTTTATGGATAACCTCCACGATATCATGGCACAGGTAAAACACTCCTCAGAAACAGTAAGTGCAGCAGCCAATGAGACCTCCATGGGGAATCAGGATTTGTCCCAGCGTACCGAGGAGCAGGCATCTTCCCTGGAGGAAGTTTCTTCAACAATTGAGGAGATCAGCGCATCCCTCCAAAAATCAAGTGATAATTCCGGTGAAGCAGATAAGATTTCCAGGACTACCTTAGATTCAGTGAGAAGCAGTGAAAAAGTAGTTGGGGAGATGCGGGATGCCATGGGTGATATTACCAAGGGCAGCCATGAAATAGCGGAGATTATTGCCAAAGTAAATGATATTGCCTTCCAGACCAATCTGCTGGCTTTAAATGCTGCCGTGGAAGCTGCCCGCGCCGGTGAACAGGGCCGTGGCTTTGCAGTGGTAGCAGCAGAGGTCCGTAACCTGGCAGGACGTACTGCGGAATCAGCCAAGGAAATTGAGGGTCTGATAAAAGACAGTATTGTGCGGGTAGATAAAGGCAATGAGCTGATGGATGGCGTATCTGATGTCTTAACTGAAATAGTTAAAAATACCGAACAGACCAGTGAAGTGATCATAGAGATTGCCTCATCCACCAAGGAACAGGCAGCAGCAGCTGAAGATATCCGTACTGCAATCGAGCAACTCAATCAGGTAACCCAGCAGAACGCCTCCCTGGTAGAAGAAATAGCTGGGTCCAGTGAAGCCGTGAGCAATGAAGCCGAAGAATTAGCCACTCTGGTAGGGAAATTCAAATTGAATGACAATACTATCAATACTAATCAAAAGGCAGTAAACTTGGCATCATTAAATGGATCAAATGGAAAAAGAAATAAAGCCAAGCCGCAGGTCCGGCAGATTTCAGCCGAAAAAATGGTTGCGGCTGCTAGTGAACCCCCATTTAACGAAGACGATTTTGAGAAGTTCTAAAGGGTGTGGAAGGTGTGCTATGGCGTTAACAGGCGTTGTTAGCTATTTAAGTGAAAGGGCCTTTGAATCGATTCGCCGCATGGTTTACCAGGAAACAGGGATAAAGCTTAGTGGGCAGAAAAAGGCTATGATCCAGTCGCGTCTGATGAAAAGGCTGAAACAGGTAGGGTGCCCTACCTTTGAACAGTACGTCAAAACTGTTAAGCTTAATCCTAATGAGCGGGCGACTATGTTCAACCTCTTAACTACAAATGTAACCAAGTTTTTTCGGGAAAGCCATCATTTTGATTTCCTGAAGGAAGGGTTTCTACCCGTTTTTCTGAAGAACTCGGGGCAGACCAGACCGTTAAAAGTCTGGTCTGCCGGTTGTTCCACCGGACAGGAACCATATACCCTGGCCCTTGTGCTTAATGAATTTTTTGCAGCTATGCCCGGAAGAGATTTCCGGATTACGGCCAGTGACATCAATACAGATGTCCTGAAAAAGGCTGCAGAGGGGCTTTATCAGTGGGAAGAAGTCAATGAAATACCATACGGATGGTTAAAAAAATATTTCAAGCTGGGGACAGGAACCAATTCCGGGTTGTTTAAGATAAAGGACATTTTGCGGAAAAAGGTTAATTTTAAATATTTTAATCTGGCAGTCCCTGGGGGAAATCAAAAAGATGAAACAATCTATGATATTATTTTTTGCCGTAATGTATTTATATATTTTGACCAGGAAACTAAAGCAAATGTAATCAAGATGTTTTATAACCGGCTGACCCCCGGTGGGTGTCTGTTTCTGGGGCATTCCGAATCCCTCAATATCAATGACAGGAGTATCGGTCAATGGTCAATTCAACAGCATACAGTTTACAGGAAGGAAGTATAAAAAAGGTTGACTAGAGAACAGTTGAGTATTGAAAGTAGGGTTGATTATGAAACAATTCTTTGATTCCAAAATAAACCGTATGGTGTCCGAGATTTTGGCCGGAGAACTGGTATGTACTGATAATCCCAGCCTGGTTTTAACCACATTATTGGGTTCCTGTGTTTCCGTGTGTCTGGCAGACAGAGTGAATGGTGTATTTGGGATGAACCATTTTATGCTGCCGGGTAAACTGGGACAGACTCAGCCTACAAATTCTAAATACGGGACCTTTGCAACAGATTCTCTGATATCAGATATGATAAAAAAAGGAGCAGAGAAAAAGTACATGGAGGCAAAAGTATTTGGCGCCGGCAGGGTTATGGGTAATTTAATTTTTGATGTTGCCAGAAGCAATGCCGAGTTTACCCAAAGATACCTGGCGGCACTAAGGATACCGGTAGCAGCCAGCGACCTGGGTAATGATTATGGGAGAAAAATTCTCTTTTACTGTAATACAGGTGATGTATATGTGAAAAAAATAAGGGAGTATAGCTCCAATCCTGAGGCGTTAGCAAGGGAGCGGCGGTTTTTTGCATGGCTAAAGTCCCATATAGGTGGTGTCGGACATGAAGAAAGTCAAGGCGCTTATAGTTGATGATTCCGCTTTGGTGCGCCGGTTCTTATCGGAAACCTTATCGGGCGACCCTGCAATAGAGGTAATTGGTACAGCCATTGATCCGATTTTTGCCTTCAGTAAAATCATGAAGGAGCAGCCAGACGTCATCACACTGGATGTGGAAATGCCGCGCATGGATGGATTGACCTTTTTGGAGAAGCTGATGAAATCACATCCTATTCCAGTTGTCATGATAAGTTCCCGGACGCAAAAGGGTTGTGAGACCACGATCAGGGCTCTGGAACTGGGAGCAGTTGATTTTATAACCAAACCCAGCAGAAACCTCTCTGAACAGCTTCAGGGCCTAAAGAAAGAGATAATCTATAAGGTGAAGAATGCTGCCAGGGCTAATCTCCGCCCGGCAGTTCAGGGCGGTGAGGCACCGGACTTTGGAGCAGATGAGGTCTTGGCAGCGCCGGACTTACATAGTGGTAAAAAGGACCCGCTGACCAATCTATCTTTATTGTACAGACCGCCCTTGGTGGTCATCGGCGCTTCCACAGGCGGGGTTATTGCTGTTAATAAAGTCCTTCAGGGCATTGACCCACGGAAAGCGGCGATACTGGTAGTGCTGCATATGCCGGAAGGTTTTACCACTTCCTTTGCTAAAAATCTGGATGCAGTACTGCCATATCCCGTAAAAGAAGCTGCCACGGGAGATGTGTTAAAGGCAGGTACTTTCCATGTAGCGCCGGGAAACAGAAATATGTTGGTAGAGAAGGTGGGCGGGCAGTTTAAAATAGTTATCAAGAGCTGTGACAAAAATGATATATATAAACCTTCAGTAAATAAAACCTATCAATCTGTGGCCAAAGCAGCGGGAAGCCATGCTGTTGCCGTAATCCTTACAGGTATGGGTGATGATGGGGCCAGGGGCATGTTCATGCTGCGGCAGGCAGGGGCATATACCATTGCCCAGAGCAAGGAAACCTGCATTATTTTCGGGATGCCTAAAAGAGCTATTGAAATGGGAGGAGTCACTGAAGTACTGCATCTGAACCAGATAGCCGCGCGGGTAAACAGGATTATCTGTAAACAAGGGGAAAAGTCAGCTTCAAATTAGGCTGGCAAATTATATCAGAACCCAAAGCACTGGTAACCGATACCGGTGCTTTTTTCCGTCCTGTATTGCCTGGCTTAGCAAGCTTAATATTATTTTTGATAAGATTTCTGCTGCTTTTTGGAAGGAAATGCTGTTTTCGGCGGCGAATAAGAATTTACAAGCAATTTGACGAAATTTGTAGATAAATAAAAAATTTTGACAGCAAGGAGAATTATATGGGGTTACCAGAAATAATTAATTTAGACAAAGACAAATGCCAGCACTGTTTAGCCTGTTTACTTGTGTGTCCGGTAAAGCTCTGTAATGTTGTGGAACCGGATGGAATTTTAGTTAATCCCGACCTTTGTATTGGCTGTGGCGAATGCATCCGGGCCTGCAGAGAAAAGGGGCATAAAGCCCGGTCGGGGATTGATGACTTCCCGGAATTTTTACAGGATGTTCAGTCGGGAGTCCCGCTGGGAGTACTTCTTGCCCCTGCTGCGGCAGTAAATTATGACGGACTGCTGCCAAGGTTGATTACCTCTTTACGAAAACTGGGAGTTAAATATGTGTTTGATGTGAGTTTTGGAGCGGAAATTGCTGCTTACCAATATCTGAAACTGGTTCAATCAGGAACTAAAAACCCCTTAATTGCCCAACCCTGTCCCGCTGTTGTCAGTTGTATTGAAATTTACCATACAGATTTAGTCCCTTACCTTGCTCCCACTGATTCACCGGCTTTAGCTGCTGCCAAATGGGTCAAGAGTCAATCAATGTACAAGAACCTTAAGCTTGCTTTTTTGGGTCCCTGCTTTGCAAAGCGGAGGGAGGTACATGACCCTAATACCGGAGGAGTTGTATCCTACAATATTACTTACCAGTCGTTGGATAAATATTTTTATGAGCAGGGCATTTCTTTAGAGAATTTGGAACCATCAGGATTTGACTCACCTGAAGCGGAACGGGCGGTGGTTTTTTCGCAGCCCGGAGGACTTACCGAGACCTTTCGCCGTTTTGGTGTCCCTTTTAAAAAGGCTGATGTTCCGCGGATTGAGGGACCCCAAGAGGTTTATTTAAACTACCTGCCTGAACTCGAAAATGATATAAAAGATGGAAAAGCGCCACTTTTGGTTGATATTCTTAATTGTCAACACGGGTGTAATATCGGTCCGGCTGTAACACACAGTCATACTCATTTTCAAGTTGACCTGATTATGGACAGACGCAGGGAAGAGCAGATTAGAAAGCATAATGCTTCTGATGAACCAAACCCAGGTTTGTTCGAGGAACAGTATAAATTGATAGATGATGAAAACATTGATTTTGCCAGAGCTTATTCCGACAGGTCCTCCCACAGGTACTTGCGTGAGCCTTCCAAAGAAGAAGAAGAATTAATGTGGGAACGTCTGCACAAGCTTACCGAGGAGGAGCGCAGTATCAATTGTGCTTCATGTGGCTATGGTAATTGCCGGAGTATGATGACAGCAATTGTAAACGGCCTCAACCACGTCGAAAGTTGTAAATACTATCTGTTAAAGGAAAATGAAATTAACCTGAATAAGGTAGAAATCCAGGCAAAAGAGATCCAGAAGTCCAGAGATGAAATAGCTGCCTGGAACCAGGTGTTGGAAAAAACAGTTGCTGAGAAGACTGTGGCTGTGAGAAGTCTGTTAAATAATGCCGGACAGGGTTTCCTGACCATTGGGCAAAACCTGCAGGTAAATCATGAATACAGTTCTGAGTGCAGAAGAATCTTTAACCGGGAAATTGGCGGCATCAAGTTCTCGGAGTTGATTTATCCACAGAATGAAGAAAGTAAAGCATTTGTTGATTCCCTTCTGATTGAAATTTTTAATCAGGAAAGTGACGACATGGTGGTAGATCTTTACCTGCCGCTGCTGCCTGAAAAAATAGAAATTGACAATAAGCATATTGAAGTAAAATATAAAATTATAAGTGATACCACTGCAGAATCTAAAACATGTATGGCGATTTTAACAGATGTTACAGATAAGCGGCTGTTAGAGAACCAAATGGAGAATGAGAGAAATACCCTGAAGATGGTCGTGAAGGTGGTAGTAAGTTATAACGATTTTATTCAAACCGTAAAAGACTACCGGTATTTTTGTGACACCTTGTTATATGAAATTATTAACAGTGAAAAAACTTTGGAAAATAAAATTGCCGAGATTTTCAGGTATGTGCATACATATAAAGGTAACTTCAGTCAGTTTTATATGACAGGTATTACACAGTTACTGCATGACTTTGAGAGTAAGATTGCAGCGTTTAGTAAGCTGCTTGTTTCGGATATGGGCAATGATGACCTGAACCGTTTTGTTCAGGAATTCGATATACATTCCTGGCTGAAGGAAGACATCAAACGTATAGAAGAGGTCCTCGGTCCCGAATTTTTATCCAGTGAGGACATGTTAACAATCAGTAAGTCAAAACTTATAGAACTGGAGAAAAAAGTAGAATCTATTCTGCCTCCAACTGAATGCAGAATACTTGTTGTGGAACTCAGGAGATTAAGATACAGACCTTTTGATTCACTCCTGGAATCCTATCAGGATTATGTAATGAAATTAGCCGAGCGATATCAAAAAGAAGTCTTTCCGGTTGAATTGGAGAGTGAACCGGTTTTTGTCGATCCTGAGCGATATAACGATTTTATCAGAAGCCTGGTACACGTTTTCCGCAATGCCATCGACCATGGTATTGAAACAATGGATGAGCGGATAGAAAGTGGAAAAGCAGAGTACGGTAGAATTAGATGCCATATTTGCCAACAAGACAACAAAATAGTTTTAACTGTTACAGATGACGGGAGAGGGATTGATTCCAATAAACTAAGGAGCAAACTGGTAGAAAAGGGCTTTTTAAATCCGGGAGAGGCTTCCGGTATTTCTGAAGCAGAAATTGTAAATTTCATATTTAGAGACTCCTTTTCTACAAAGGACGTAGTAACAGATGTATCTGGACGGGGTGTTGGTCTTGGTGCGGTTAGAGGTGAATTGGAGAAACTTGGCGGATTGGTTGAAGTTAAAACCTGTCTCGGTCAGGGTACCGAATTCAAATTTACTATTCCTATGGAAAACGAACAATTCTGGGGACTGGCTGCTTCAGAAATTATAAAACCACTTATCGAGACCACCAATGATTATCTAAGGAACCATATTAGTATGGAAATAAAAGCTACCGAATGTTTTGATGTGAGTAGACCGGAAAGGGTATTGCTTTACAAGTTCACGGCGTTTATTACAATAAAAGGCGCCATAGAGGGACTATTTCTTATCAGCATGGAAGAGGAAGTATTAAGAATGGTGGTAAGAAAATTCGTCCTGGAAGACCTTACCAGGGACGAGGAAGCAGAATACATGGAAGATGTCCTGGCGGAATGTACCAATACAATATTGGGGAACTCCCTGAAGTCCTTCCCCGGTCTCCAGGAAATGATTGTTATTGACACTCCTGTATCTATTTTTTCAAGAGATGCCCTGGTGAAATATCAGGAATCCACGATTTCAACCTGCAATATTGAAACCCAGGCAGGGAGGCTCTGCCTTAATCTTGTCGTTCCCCGGGAGTTAGAAAAACATACCGGAAATTAGCTTTTTATTTCTTGGAGGTGCAAAAATGGCCCGAATTTTAGTAGTTGATGATTCTGCCGTAATGCGAAGAAACATTGTTCACACTGTAACTCATGCAGGTCACGAAATTGTTGCCCAGGCTTCCGACGGGGGACAAGCCTATAACCTATATAAAATCCATTCCCCTGATCTGGTAACAATGGATATAAACATGCCGGAAGTCAATGGAATTGAAGCTGTTAAACGAATTATAACAGATTTTCCCAAGGCTAAAATAATTATGGTCAGTGCACTGGATCAAAAACATATGGTGCTGGAAGCTCTCAAGTGTGGAGCTAAGCATTATATCATTAAACCCATTAACCCGGAAAATCTTGTTGCTGTAATTAACAAGATTCTGGGAGTGGCATTACAGCCAAAGGTTTTGACAAATGCTCAATTACCCCAAAAACCAGCAGCTGCAGAAGCGCCGGTTGAGGAAGAACCTGAAAGTCCCTTCATAGTTAAAAACCTCAATTCAACGTTCTGTATTCGAATTACAAAACTTTTATCGCTGGACAATGTGGGATCACTTCTTCAAGCCGTTCAGGGGCTTCTTTATGTGCAGCCCTTAAAAGTGTCCATTGATTTTGGAAGAGTTGAGACACTTCCCGAAGAGTTATTAAATAAAATTGCTGAAATTACTAACCTTATAATTAAGGCAAACGGTAAATTAACTGTAGCTTCGCAAAATGAAGAATTTGTCCATTGGGTTAAGGAAAAGCATATCAGTGGATTATCTGAGCTGTTTATAGGCTAAATTATTATCAGGATTTCTCACAGATTTCCGTTAATTAAACTATAACAACAGCCGGTCTGAAAAAGGACCGGCTGTTATTGTTTATAATTCTTAACAGGATATGTGTACTAATGGATGTAGTAAGCTTACACTTGGCAGCAGGTCTTAATATGTTATACTAATTATATATGTTTTAGGGGGATAGTTTTTGACATTATTGATGACTAAGAAAATCTTGTCGATATTGTTTCAAGGGATGATGATAATGGTGTTGAAGTGTAAACAAATAAACCTGGGGTTAAAAGTAACAATTAGAGCAACGGGAGTTATCCTGTTACTGGGGGCAGTCTCCGGTTTACAACAGAAGTGGATTTTATCAGGTGTTATAATATGGTTTTTTGGCTGGCTTACTGTATACTGGCTAACCAAGCATGTTACCGGGCCTCTGACGGAATTGGCAGCAGCCATGAAAACTTTAGCCCATGGTGATTCCCACAATACCAAGGCATTAACTTCCAATGTATTTGAGGTGCGGGAATTAATTGCAGCTTTCAATTCCCTGAGATTAGATATACAGAAATTCAGGTCTGAAGCTGAATTTATTAATATGAAAAGAAAAAAGATACTGGGTAAAATTATGAATGTTCAGGAGGAAGAGAGGAAGAAGATATCCAGGGAACTCCATGATCAGGTAGGCCAATACCTGACGGCAATGAATCTGGAACTGCGGGTTATTGATGATTTAACAGGGTCAAAAAAGGTCAGGGAACGTACTCAAAATATTAGGGTCATGATTGACCGCACTCAGAAATATATTAAAAATCTAATTTGGGAACTTCGCCCCAGCTCATTGGATGATATTGGGCTGGAAGCCGCCATTACCAGGCATCTGCTTTCACCACTTAACAGAGCCGGAATAAATGCCGATATACAGGCCTACGCCATGGAAGGCATGGCTTTGCCTCCGGAGGTTAGTACCTGTGCCTTCAGGGTTGCTCAGGAATCTGTAAATAATGCCGTTAAGCATGGAATAGCTAATAATATCAGTATAGTCCTGTTAAAACATGCCGGATATTTTTCGATAGTAATTGAAGATGACGGAAAAGGTTTTGAGGTTGATGAAGTTCTGAATAATGCTATATATAGTAGAAAATTTGGACTTTTGGGGATGGAAGAGAGGGCTTTATTGGTCAATGGGCAGTTGATAATTGAGTCTGGGCCGGGGAATGGGACCACCATCTATTTAAAAATACCGCTAAATGGGGAGGAAGTAAACGGTGACGATCAAGGTGTTACTGGCTGATGATCATAATGTGTTGCGAACAGGTTTACGCCTCCTGATTAACTCCCGGGAAGATATGGCAGTCATCGGTGAGGTCGGTGACGGTAAGGAAGTGGTCCATGCCGTGGTTTCTTTAAAGCCGGATGTACTTCTGTTGGACCTGTCATTTCCGGGCTATGACGGAATTAAAGTAATCAAAGAATTAAGGGCACAGGGGCAGCAAACCTGTATCCTTATTCTCACTATGCATGAAGAAGAGGCGTATTTGAAAAAGGCCATTGAGGCCGGGGCGCATGGGTATATTGTAAAAAAGGCAACAGACACGGCACTTATCAGTTCTATTAAAGAAGTAGCCAGGGGAGGGCGTGTAATTGACCCTGTAATGGCAGGAGCCCTTTTATCCAGGGTTTGGTCCCCGGAACCTGCTTTTCGCCAAAACTCCTCATTGAAGCTCAGTGAACGTGAAACAGAGGTATTAAGATTAATCGCTCTGGGGTATTCCAACTTAGAAATAGCCGAAGAACTGGTTATTAGCAGTAAAACTGTAGAATCCCATAAGGCCAGTATCAGGTCCAAGCTTGGAGTTCAGAAGCGGTCTGAATTGGTACGGTATGCGATGGAAAATAAAATAATATAATAGGGAGAAATTTCTTACTAAAAGCTAACCTCTAATCAGGGATTATCCCTAATTAGAGGTTAGCTTTTTTACGGGTTTTTACAGCAAAAAATAATTAAAAAGCCCGATGTGGCGGAACGGCAGCAGGTGGTAAAATAAGGATAGAGCTGAAAAATTTGTCGATATGTAAGAGATTATGTAAAAAAGAAAAGGCGGAAGGTGAAATAATTGGAAATAACCAGGGTTTTCTTGGTTGATGACCATGAGGTGCTATTAGCCGGCCTGACATATATTATAAACAGCCAACCTGATATGGAAGTAGTTGGTATGGCCTTAGATGCTAATTATGCAGTCAATGCCGTTGCCGCTATGCTTCCAGATATATTGTTACTTGACATAAGTTTGCCGGATATTAGTGGACTGCATATAATTGATACTTTAAAGGAGCGCGCCCATAAAACAAAAATAATCATGCTAACTATGTATGATGATGAGGGGTACCTGAGGGAAGCTATCAGAAGAGGCGCCGCAGGCTTTATATTAAAACAGTCGCCACAGACCGAGGTCATCAACGCAGTCAGGAATGTTGTCAATGGGATGACATATATTGACCCTGTTTTAGCCGGAAATCTGTTCTGTGAGTTTTGGCAGAAACCAAGCGATGGCTCGCCCCGTCTTGAGCTTACAAAAAGGGAAGTTGATGTCCTGAGGTTGATAGCCCTCGGTTATTCCAACAAAGAAACAGCAGAGGAACTTGTTGTAAGTGTGAAGACAATCCAAAGCCACAGATCCAATATTAAGGCCAAATTAAACCTGAGGAGCAGGGCCCAGTTGGTCCGCTATGCCAAAGACAGAAAGATTATATAAAAGACGGAAAGATTATTAAAAGAGGACTTTTTTGGGGGGCCGGATGTTATGAATAAAAAGTTGATCAGGTTAACCACCCAGATTCAAAATCTGAAGGATGCCTGCGAGATTAATAAATATCTAAGTTTTCCCGATGAAAATGCCAATATAAAACAAATAATCTGCCGGGCAGCCCTGAATGACCTGGAGGTGGATGCCGGCATGATATTTATAGATACGGGGCAGGGCTTTAACCCTGAAGCGGTATTAAATCTTCCCCAGCTTACTGAAAAAATGCCGGGCAGCCCGGGCTGCCATGAGGTACTGGAAGACCTGGCTTTCAGGGGTAAACATTTTGTTTTACATACCAAAAGAGAAATTAACAGTTTTATAAAATCCCCTCTGAAAGAGATAATAAATGGATATGAGTCTGCCCTGGTTCATTTTTCGCAGCGAAAGTCTATCCGGCAGGCAGTAATAGGCTTATCTCAAGCGCCCGGATATTTTAATAAAAAGATGATAGATTCTTCAATACAAGCCTTTGAAAAAACCCTGTTTGCCTTGGACAGGTATAAGAATAGTGATTTGATCCTTGATGAAAATATTGTTGATGAAGAATACAGCCTTTTTGCCCCGGTTTGTGCTTTATTGTCCAGACTATTCCGGGCAGAGAAGTCTATTATTGCTTTGCTTGGTCAACAAAACCGGTTTGTTGTCAAAGGCTTTTTTGGTGAGAGTAAATCTGTCTGGGGAACCGTACTGGAGGCAGCTGATGGAAACTCCATTAAGGATATAAGCGGACTTAATTATAAGAACATGCTTTGTGTTCCAATTAAGTGTAACAATAGTCTCCAAGGTTTTGTCAGTGTTATCAATAAATGTGATGAATATTTTTCGCACTATAAGGACTTTGATTCAGAAGACCACCTCCTGTTGACCTTATTGGCCGGCCAGATTGGCCTGTTAGTGGAAAACAGATCGCTTTTCAGGATGCAGAGAGAGTCCCTTGAGACGACTATCCATTCCCTGGTCCAGGCATTGGATGCCAGGGACCCTTATACTAAAGGACACTCTGAACAGGTCTCCCAGCTTGCTATAATGATTGCCAAAGAGTTAAGTTTACCGGCAGAGGAAATTGAGGATATCAGGTTAGCAGGGCTGCTCCACGATATCGGGAAAATAGGTATTCCGGAAAAAATATTAAATAAGCCGGATAACCTTACTTCAATCGAGTTTAACCAGATAAAGGTTCATCCATATATCAGCGCCCAGATCTTAAAACCCATCGCGCTGTTTAAACCCCTGCTGCCTTTTGTTTACCACCACCATGAGCGCTGGGACGGCAAAGGCTATCCTGATGGATTAAGAGGTGAAGCTATTCCACTGGGAGCCAGGATACTGGCGGTTGCCGATGCCTTTGACGCCATAACGGCAGACCGTGTCTACCGACCGGGCAAAGGTAATAATGCTGCTGTAAATGAGCTGATTAAGTGGGCAGGCATTCAGTTTGATCCCTTGATTGTTGACGCTTTACTAACCGGTCTGGAGAAAAAATTGTTTCAGGATAAAGTGGACTCTGAATGGCAGTTTGATAAATTAAGTAATGTTTTTGAGGATGTTCTGGATGCGGTTACCAGAGGGCGTTTGGTTATTTCGGATGACTGGGATATTACCCGGCTGAGCAGTGAAGGGGAAAAACTGGGGCAGGCAGTTGTGAAAGAACCCGGTGATGTTAGGATGGTCCGCCAAGCAGTAAAAGACTATCTGAAATACAGGGTGCCTGACCCGGAAGTCAATAAATTCCTACTGTGTATTTCAGAGGTGGCTACCAATATGGTGAAACATGCTTCCGGAGGTATGCTGGCATGGTATTTGTGTAATGACGGTAAGATCAGGGTAATGGCTGAAGACTCCGGACCGGGTCTGAGCCTGCGGGATTTACCCAAGGCTACCCTTGTCAGAGGGGTGAAAGACAATAAAGCATTAGGATTAGGGTTTACTCTCCTGATGGAATTAATGAATAAAATATATTTAAAGACAGGTGAGCATGGTACTACCGTTATTCTGGAACAGAAACTGGATTACAGTACCGGTAACGAAGAGGTATCAACTGCCAATAAAGCAATTTGAGGTGAATACTATGCGGGTGATTCCAGTGGATAAAGTTAAACCCGGAATGATTGTGGAGCGGGCAATAATCGGGTCTACAGGAGAAATCCTCCTTAATAAAGGTGTGCACATTGATGCCCGGTATATCCAGCGGTTAAAGGATATTGGTGTTCCCGCCATATACGTACGGGATGAAAATATTGGCAAAGTGGAATATGACGAAGTAGTTTCTAATCAAACGCGTCTGGAAGCTCTAAGTGTAGCCAGGGATGTGGTGACCAATCTGCGTCTGCGGTCTGATTTTGATATTAGAAGGGTAAATAAAGTCGTCGATGACTTAGTTTCAGAACTGGTTACATCCCGAGACTTGTTAGTTGCTCTCATTGATATGCGGGCAGCCAATGATGAAGGCTTCTACCATAGTGTAAATACTACCGTTCTCTCCGTAATCACCGGTTTAGGCATGGGATATAATGACAAACAGCTGAGACAGCTGGCATGTGGGGCTTTATTCCACGACATCGGGGTTATTCTGCTGCCTCCGGAGCTGCTAAAAAAGCCGACACCCCTTTCACCGGAAGAAAATAAACAGATTTTGAAACACCCGGAGCTGGGATTTCAGATTTTAAGAAAAAAGGAGGGGGTCAGCCTGATGTCGGCACATGTAGCCTTACAGCACCATGAAAAATTCGACGGCTCGGGTTACCCCCGGGGCTTGGCCGAAGACGAAATTTGCGAATATGCCAGGATAGTGGCAATCGCTGCCATATATGACAATTTTGTAGGCCTTGGGTCTAGTAAACAACTGGTATTGCCTCATCAGGCCATTCAATACCTCATTAAGTATGGTGGCATCTGGTTTGATCCTGAAATACTGAAGGTGTTTGTGGGAATAATTGCGGTGTTTCCTATCGGTTCTGTGGTCCAATTGAATTCAGGAGTACAGGCCCTGGTTACCCGGGCAAACAAGAATTACCCCTCCCGCCCGGTGGTCCGGGTTTTTAAAAACAGGGTGGGAGACAGGGTAGCCCCTCCTTTCGAAATAGACCTGGAAGCAAATCCCGAGTATTTCATTCAAACAATTGTTGTCGAAGAACCATAGCGGTATACGAGAGTTCCTGGAAGGGAGGGCTTATCGCGGAAGGCATCAATAATGAGAGAATCATGTACCTTGTTTGTTCAACATTGTGGCGGGAGAATAGCGAAGCCGGTTTTACGACCCTATGTAGAGAGATATGCAGTGAACTCGGATTGAAATGCTGCAGTATATGGTTAAACGGAGTCAACAGCCGGCACCGGATGGGTTATTTTGAAGCAGGCTGGAGCATTGATGACCTGACCATGTCCAATATGGACTATGAAATAAACAAGAGTATTATCTGTAAAAAAGCTCCGGTTTTAGTCAAGACTTTAGGAATTAAGGATCCGGGAAGAGGGAGCGAACCTTCCCTGGATGTAATAGGAATGCCAATATTTAACTGCAATATTGTCACCGGAAGCATTACCTTATATTGTCCCGAGGGGAAAAGTGAAACCTTAACGGAAATACTGCATCATATGGCAACTGAGCTGGCTTTCGGAATTGAACAGTTCAAGAATGCGTTTACGAGCGCCAGGCAAAAAAGCCTGCGTAAAGAAATTGAACTGGCCGGCAGTATTCAGCAAAGTCTTTTGCCCCAAAAGGTACCGGAGGTTAAGGGGATAACGCTTTGGGGGCGGGCTGTACCGACACATGAGACCAGCGGCGATTTCTATGATTTTATCATTACCCGGCACCAGAATCTGGGGATTGCTATTGGTGATGTTATGGGGAAGGGGATTCCGGCGGCACTATTTACGGCAATTGCCAGGACTTTAACCCGTTCTTTTGCCCAGCAGGACATTGCTCCAAATGCGGTCCTGTCAGAGATTAACCGCAGTTTATATCCCGATTTGTCGGTAAATGGGATGTTCCTGACCATGTTTTATGCTTTATATAACCCACTGCAGAAAGCCTTGTTTTATGCGAGTGCGGGACATAACCCGCCTTTAATCCGCAGAGGAGAGTCGGGAGAAGTCGAGCTGTTAAAGAGTAAAGGTTTTTTTGTTGGTGGGCGTCCCGAGCAGTCATATAAAATGCAGACAATAAAATTAGGCAGGGGCGATATTGTGCTTTTTTATTCAGATGGCCTGGTTGAAGCTAAAAATATCCAGGGTGAACAGTTCGGTCTTCAGCGGGCGGCAGAATCCCTAAAGGATTATTACTGCCTTGGAGCAGCGGCTTTGGGAGATTTTTTGTCGATGCGCCTGATGGAGCATATCGGTTCATGTGAGCAGAGAGATGATATTACCCTTATTGTTTTAAAGGTTGAATAGAGAGGTGCTTATTTGTGGATGGATCTATAACAATTACTGAAGGCAAAATAACTGTAATTAATCCCCCGCCGGGGGGGAGATACCCCACAATTGAACCATTACACAACCTTACGGTATTGGTTAATGGGGAACCTGTTACAAAAGCTGTTATTGTTGCTGCTGAAGATGATATCAGGATCGAGACCCACAGTCAGGAACCATACCTGGAAATGAGTGTTGAAATTAGTGATGACCGGCTTAGTGCTTTCATGGTTGTTAACCGCTGTTTCGGCAGGGAATTCAGGGTAAGAGACTGCCCTTCCTGTCTGCAAGCCAGGGTTGGAACTGTGACGGCGGCGGAGATTCCGCCACGGAAAATTTCTCCCCGGGAAGTTATGCAATTATTAAAAGAGCGGGGCATTGCCAGTGTAAGTGAACAGGCTGTTTCACGAATCTGTGAATACAATATCGAAGGGGAGCAGAAAGTCCTTATTGCAAGGGGTCGTCCCGCAACGCCAAGCCAAAATGCGGTAATTGAATATACTTTCCTTGAAAAGACGGCTGCCGGCAGTCCACCGGAAAATCCCTTCCAAAAACCTCAGGACCTGTCGGTAGAGGTGGGGCAGGTGTTGGCTGTAAAAACTGAAGCGGTTGAAGGGGCGGGTGGTGTTGATTTATTTGGGGAACCCATTGAACCTGAACCTCCCCAGGATGTTCAGATACTTGCAGGTGACGGTGTCAGACTATTAAAAAACAATACGGTGGCGGTGGCTTCACATGCCGGCAGACCGGTGCTGGATGGAAGGCGGCAAAAGGTACTTAAGGTTATCCCGGTGTACACAGTCCCCGGGGATGTAGATGTAAATCTGGGGAACATTTCCTTTAAAGGGGATATCGTTGTTTGGGGTGATGTACTGGAAGGATTTTCCCTTAAAGCAGGCAGAGATATCATTGTCCATGGTAATGTTATTCAGGCTGTATTATATGCCGGCGGTAATATGAATCTCTTTAAAAATGTAATCAGCAGTGAGCTTAATGCCGGTGGTGCGGCCATTGTCTTGAACAGGCTGCTGCCTCATCTCAAAAAGGTATTTTCCTTAATTTATGGTTTGTTACAGGCTGTTCAGGTGTTGAAAAAGCATCATTCATTTAAGCTTAATGATTTACAGCGGGGTGAAGGCAGACTTTTTCAACTGTTGATTGATACCAAATTTAAGATGCTGCCAAAGTTAATTGAAGAAATATTTGAGATTATTAATTCCAGTAAAGTTTCCCTATCGGCTGAACATATGCGTGACCTGGAATACCTGCAGAAGCTGACAGGCATCAATCCCTCAAGAATTAATAACGGGCAGGAAGTCTTAAATATTTTGAAGACCGTGGAAGGAATACTGCAGAAAATGCAGGAAGATAACAACTTCACGGAACCTTCCCACATAACTGCAGGCTATGTGCAAAATTCGGTTATTAATGCCACCGGTGATATCACGATTACTGGACGCGGGGTCATAATTTCAAAGCTGTCGGCAGGAGGGAATATCAACATTAACAAAATTAATGCTGTAGTCAGGGGTGGCCGGCTTAGCGCAGCCGGTGTAACAAATGTAAAGGAATTAGGTTCCAATGCAGATGTGATTTGTATTGTTGAGATCAATGAAGGCTCGGTCCTGAAGGCCCAGGTAGTCCATCCGGCAGTAACTGTGAAATCGAGTTCCGGGAAATATCAATTTAACCGGCTGTCCAGAAGTGTCAAAGCATATATTAAACCGGACGGGAAGCTGGAAATTGAAAAACTAAACGCGGATTAAATGGAGGTTAGCTATATGTTAGAGATTGAAACCAGTAAAGGGGAATCCGTTATTTGCTTAAAACTATCGGGTGAGCTGGAAATTTCGACTGTGGAACAGCTGCGCATGTGTGTGGAACGGCTGTGCCTGTGTGTGGAACGGCTGCCTGACGGATTGACCGAAGTTCATTTGGATTTTTTCGGAATTGAATTTGTTGATTCGACCGGTATTGGCACACTTATAAATGTAATGAAAGATTTACGGGAACAGGATATTAAAGTAATGGTAACACGAATTCCCAAAGAAATATATGAAGTATTTGATTTGCTCAGTATCCCTGAGTTAATGGGTGAGGATTCATTTGAGTGTCTTAGCTGAGGAGTTGAAAAACATATGAAACGGAAGACTTTAAAACAAAAGTCTAACAGCTATTTCGCAGTATATGCGGGTATTGTGGCATATTTTATACTGGGCTTGGTAATTGTCACACAGTTTATTGCTTATCGGGATATAATGTATAAAAATTTTGTTCGGGATATCGAACTTGAAGCCAGTTTGCTAATACATGTCATAGAAAGTCCATCAGAAAATAAAGACCTATACCGGAATCTTAATAAGCAATTGAGTGAACAGCTTCAAACAGAGATTAACCACAACAGGGGAAAATACCGGAATATTTTAAATATCGAAGTTTCCGGTTTTGATTCCGGAACAGATAGTTTTTACAGTCTGGCATCTGTTGATGTCGGTATGCAGAGAAAACTAACCTGGCCGGAAAGGCTTTCTGCCAGGGTGGCTGATTATATTAATCTCGGCACCCGGTCTGTTTGGTATAACGGGCATGGTTATATTGCCCAAGGGTCTTTTGATCATGTGTTAGACGGCAAAAAATACAGGATGAAAATCACCAGTGATGCTAATGGTTATATTCAACAGCAGATTTGGGCAATTTTTGCTTTGGGGCTGCTGATGGCTGGGGTGGTAGTGGTTTTAGCACTGCAGTACAGGGTTGTAGTCGGTCAGTTAAAGAAGTCCCAGGAAATTTTAGAGTCAGAGCTTGTGGTTACCAAACGGCAAAGAGAAAAAATATTTGCTGTCTACAGAGACGTCATTCACGCGGTCACTCAGGGAAAACTGTCCCTGGTCGGGCGGGAAGAGGTGCGGCAGCATACAGTTGAAGGCGAAAAAATTTTGGAAATACGGATTAGGACCCAAGAAGATGTTACTTTGGCCAGAAGGGAAGCAAAGCGGATCATAAATTCACTGTATTCCGAATATGAAGGTTCAATGAAAGTGCTGCTCTGTATTGCGGAAGCGGCAGCCAATATTATCAAACACGCAGGGGCAGGAGTATTTATTATTAGAAAAGTAAGTGATTATTCAATGAAGTTTATATTTGAAGATCAGGGCCCCGGTATGGATTTTGATGTACTTCCGGAAATGATTTTTTATAAGGGTTTTTCCACAAAAATTTCGGCGGGTTGTGGGTTCAGCTTAATTTACGGTTTTGTAGATAAATTGGTTCTTTTCACATCAAAGGTCGGGACAACCCTTATATTTGATGTTGTATTTGCCAACCGGCAGCGTAACAGCCGCCAGGGTGCAGATATTTCCGTAACAGATAAGCGGGATAAGGGAATATCGGGATGTGGTGTAAACACGGAAGTGTCTCTGGAATTTTGAGGCACTTCTTTTTATTGCGGTTTACTGTGTGAGGAAGCTTTGGTTAACATGTGATATTACTTACAGTAAGTTAATCCCAATCCTGATAAAGTTATCCCATAAGAATACAAGGAGGTGAAACTATGACATCCCTGCGAAACCTTTTGATATTGGTTGTACTTATTTCCGGGGCCGCATTAGCCTACCTGAGTTATGATTCCACGGCACAACTGGAGCAGCGCACAATGCCTCTGACGGAAGAAGTGGTTAAAGGTAAACAGGTGTGGCAGGACAACAATTGTATTAACTGTCATACCATATTGGGGAACGGAGCGTACTTTGCCCCGGACCTTACCAAGATAGCAGTAAAAAGGGACCAGGAATGGCTGACGCGGTTTTTCAAGGACCCCGGGGAAGTATGGCCGGGAACAGTGATGTCAAAGATTAGGCTGAATGTGGAAGATGCGGAAAACCTGACGGCGTTTCTCACCTGGGTAAAGGATATTGATACCAATGGGTGGCCGCCGGAACCGCCAGGGGGAAAAAACCCGGGTCAGCCACAGGATGGCAGGGAACCGGCCGGAAAAGTAATATTTGCCTCAAAGTGTTCTATGTGCCACCGGTTCAACGGTTCCGGAGGCATTGCCGGTCCTGACCTGACCAACATAGGCCGGGAAAGAAGCAGAGAGTGGCTGAAAAGTTTTCTCCGGGACCCGCAGGAAATTAAACCGGATTCGGTGATGGGGAATCCGGGATTGGGCAGTGAGGAAATAGATGCCATAACAGAATACCTGACCAGTTAGACATAAGGAGGTGTTGTTAAATGCATTACCGGTCACAGAAAGTTGCTTATCCATATTTTTTATTAAGTATAATCCTTTTTGCTCTGCAGGTGGTCTTTGGCCTGTTGATAGGAGCTCAGTTTATATGGCCTGATATATTGTCAGGATTACTGCCCTTTGATGTGGGGCGCGAAATACACCTGAACACAATGGTTTTCTGGCTGCTCCTGGGCTTGATGGGAGCAACTTACTACCTGGTGCCTGAAGAAGCACAGCGGGAATTGTACAGTACCAAAATCGCCAGAGTTCAGTTTTGGCTGTTAGCCCTTACCGGGGTTGCCGCAGTAGTGGGATTTATATTTGGCCTTACTGAAGGGCGGGAATACATAGAAGCGCCAAGGGTATTGGATTGGCTGATTGTAGCCGGCGCCCTGATGTTCCTTTACAACATTGTCATGACGGTTATAAAGGGAAAAGGCTGGACTGTAACTTTGGGGATTCTTATCGGAGGACTGGCGGGTTTATCTGTTATGTATCTTTTCGGAATGAAGTTTTTTGGAAACCTTGTCCTTGACCAATATTACTGGTGGTGGGTAATCCATCTGTGGGTGGAAGGAACCTGGGAAATGATTGCGGCAGCAATTCTGGCTTTCATGCTAATAAAAATTACAGGTGTTTCCAGAAAGCGCGTTGAAAAATGGCTCTATATAGAGGCTATACTTGTTTTGGCAACCGGAATTCTTGGTATTGGGCATCATTATTTCTGGATCGGCACACCCAAATACTGGTTAGCGATAGGCGGCTTTTTCAGTATGCTGGAACCCATCCCGCTGGTTCTGATGGTATGGGATACACTTCATGAGTATAAAAGCCGGACTATCAAACACCAAAACGAGGTTGCCCTTTACTGGATAGTCGGAGGAGTGGTACTGCACTTTATCGGTGCAGGAGTGCTTGGAGTCGTGCAGACTCTTCCGGTAGTCAACCAGTGGACACATGGGACCCAGATGACGGCATCACACGGTCATTTGGCCTTCTTTGGGGCTTTTGCCATGCTGGTTATTGCCGCCATATATTATATGCTGCCTGATATGGCCGGCAAACATGATTATAACCAAAGGCTCGGGAAATGGGCCTTCTGGACCATGACATCAAGTATGGTGGTTATGACAGCCATTTTGTTAGGGGCCGGTATTGTCCAGGTTTATCTGGAACGAATTCTTGGGATGGCCTTTGTGACTGTGAAAAGCCAGTATCTGAGTACCTGGATGTTATGGCGCTTTATCACAGGACTGGTATTTACCGCAGGGGTAGGAATGCTGGTTGTAGATTTCTTTGGGCTGCCCATTTACGTTAACCGCCGGTTCAACAGCTCCGGCCAAAGCAGGAAACAGGAATCCACTGTTGAATTATAAGTAAACAATTAATAATCATTGCCTGAAGTAAAATTAAGGAGCTTATAAGCGTTATGCTTATAAGCTCTTTATTTGGTCAAATTGTTCCAGGCGCTGTTCAAAGAGGTCAAGGGCTTTATCCACCGGTTCCCCGCTTGCCAGGTCAACTCCCGCCTTCCGGAGTGTTTCCAGGGGATAGGCAGAACTTCCGCTCTTCAGGAATTCCACATAACGGTCCACAAAGCTTTTTCCTTGTTTTAAGACCATCTCAGAGATGGCAATTGCAGCCGAAAAACCTGTAGCGTATTTATAAACATAAAAGGCCGAATAAAAGTGGGGGATTCTGGCCCACTCGCCCCGGATGTGGTCATCAAGGACCAGATGGGGGCCGTAGTATTCCTCCAGCAGCTTCCCGTAAACCTCACTGAACCGGGCCGGAGTGAGAGGCTCCCCTGCTTCAGCCATAGCATGGACTTTCTGCTCAAACTCGGCAAACAGTATTTGCCGGAATACGGTGGTCCGGAACTGTTCCAGGTTTTTCTCCAGAAGAGCCGCTTTTTCGTCAGGTTCAGCCTGGGCCAGCAGGTGATGGAAGAGCAGGGCCTCATTGACAGTTGAAGCCACCTCTGCCAGCAGAATAGGATAGTGGCTGTAGACATAAGGCTGAGTTTCATTGGTATAATGGCTGTGCAGGGCATGCCCCATTTCATGAGCTATGGTAAATACGTTCTCCATACTGGGCTGGTAATTCAGCAGGACATAGGGATGTATTCCGTAAACTCCCATAGAATAGGCGCCACTTCTTTTGCCTTTGGTCTCATAGACATCAAGCCAGCGGTTCCGGAAGCCTTTTTCCAGGAGGGCCGTATACTCCTCACCCATGGCGGAAAGCCCGTTGATAACTGTCTGCTGGGCCACCTCTATGGTTGGTTTCCAACTGCTCTCTCCGGTTAACGGCACATATAAGTCATAGGCCCGCAGTTCATCAAGTCCGAGCCGTTTCTTTTTCAGCTCCATATAACGGTGGACTGCCGGTAAATGACGGTGTACAGATTCCAGCAGCCTGTCATAAAAGGAGACCGGGAGGTTGTCAGGGTCCAGGGCTGCTTCCAGAGCAGAGTCATAGCGCCGTACCCGGGCCTGGAAAAGATCAGCTTTGATACTGCTGCTGTAAGTTGCTCCAATGGTATTGGAAGAGGCGGCAAAAGTCCCGTAAAGGGAGTTAAAGGCGTTCTGTCTTACCTCGCGAACCGGATTCTGCATGAAATCTATGAAATTGCCCTGGGTAAGCCGGATTTTTTCCCCGTCTGCTTCTATCTCGGGGAATTCCATATCTGCATTGGTCAGGAGGCTGAAGATGGTTCCGGGCGCCTGTGCCATTTCACCCGTTAGAGCCATTATTTCTTCTTCTTCCGGGGAGCGGAAGTGGTTTCTCTGACGTTGGAGATTCTCCAGGAAGTGGCGATACTGTTGCAGCCTGCCTTCTTCCGCTAAAAATGATTTGAGTTTTTCCGGGACTAATTTCAGGATTTCCGGCATGATGAAGGAAAGCCTGCTTTCCGCCTGGACGCTGAGGGCAACGGCTCTGTCAGAGAGTCCCTGGTTGTGCTGGTCAGCAGTATTTTTATCCCTGTGCAGCATGGCATAAGCAGCTACCCGTTCCAGGATCTCAAAGGTTTTATGCTGCAGGTCAAGGGTGTTGCACAGATTCTCTGCTGTATCGGCCACACGGCCGCGGTACTGCTGTATCTGGTCCACATAACCCGGTATAGCCTGAAAATCCTTTTCCCACAATTCCTCACTGGGGTAAATATCCTCAAGTTTCCAGAGATACTGCTCCGGAATATTTTTTCTTTCCTGAAAGGTCTGGCTGGTTTCGTTCATTAAGATACCTCCACAGCGTTTTTTCTTTATTATAGTATTTCATACTCAAAATGTGAACCTCCCCCACCTAGACTTCGTGTAGAGGATGGGGGCTTCCGGCTAGCTCAGAATGCATGTCTCATCGGCATCTCGGTTTCAAGTCGCCTCACCTGATGGGTGTGAGTACATCATCCTGATAGAGCCGGCAACTATATACCAATTGGCATACGGGCCAGGTTCATGGCATCTACTACTTTTCGCTTATGCGATCCGTAGATACTTGTGTTCGGTCAGAGATATTTTCCGGAACTCCCCATACTTGTATTTGGTTAAGATGTTCTTCGCTCCATGAATATCCCTGTGCTCCTGATATCCGCACAGGCAGCTGTAATTTCTGGAGGAGGTTCTTTTCCTCCTCCCACAAACGGGACACGTTTGTGTTGTATAGGCTTCGTCTACTTTTTGCAGGCTTATCCCTTCGGCTGCCAGTTTGTATTGGAGATATTCGGTGGTTCGGCCATATTGCCATTGGGACATTTTCTGGTTATGTCTGGGTGAACGTTTGTGCTTGTTTTTCTTCTTTTTGGGAGAGGTGTTACGTTCAATCCCGGCTACGTCTCCCACCACGACTTCCCTGACTTGATTTTCCAAGCACCAGTTAACAAATTCGCGGGTTGTTTTATGGAGGACATCAGTCAACTGGGCATTACTCTTGGCTAAAATGTAGTTAAAAGCCCGGCGGTATTTTTTCCACTGACGGGAGCCCTTTTCACATTTGGCCAGTTTCTTTTGCAGCTGTTTCAATTTCTTGTTGCGCAATCGTTTGATGCTTCGCTGCCTGCGACCGGTGATGATCATTCCTTGCCCATGATCGGTTACTGAGACAATTGTATGGATTTCACCCAGGTCTATTGCGGCAATGCACAGGTTATTGTTTGCTTTGGGACCTTGGCTGTCATCGTAGGTAACAGCTAATTGCAAACCCCGGTCATAGATGAGTTCGATCTCTTTGACCTTACCGGGTGGCAGCTTCTTAATCCGCACCGCAATTGGCTTTTGGCGTTTGCCGCCAAAGAGACCAAGGCTTAACTTAATCTTCCCATTTTCAAGAATTTGAAACCCATCCTTTTTCCACTTGGTATTGAAGTGCTGCTTCTCCTTATATGGATAGCGGATTTGGGTATAGCCCGATACCCGGGCTTGCCGGGCATTGTTCCTGGCATCCAGATATTTTTCAAATATGGCTTGGATAGACTGACTGTGGATTGGGTACTGCCCTTTGGTGGCATAGTGTAAAGACCTTTGGCCAATCCATTTACCGGTTTGTTGGAAGTGCTCTTTAGCCAGGCGCAGGCACTCATTCCAAACCTGTGCTGATACACGGTTGCAGGCGAATAGACGGTCGAGATTTTCTTTGGATGTACGGAACTTTGTTTTTAAGGCTCTTATAATACTGAACACCTCCTTTCATCCATTCTAACCTTATTTTACCACAATTGAGAACGAAAGGGAACTGGTGTTCGGGGAAAATATTCAGAACGGCGATTCATTTCACCACCTGAAGAGGTGGGAGTCTTCTCGCCGCACAGGATAAAAACTTGATATTACTGGGAAATTAGAGGGTTTCTCCCTCTTAATGGAGAAATTTGATGGATATCAAAAGCAAAATTGAAAAGGATGTGCAAGATGGCTAAGAGTAACAAGAACAATAACGAAGAACCAATCGAAAAACAGCTTTGGAAGGCGGCAGACAAACTGAGAAAGAATATTGATGCAGCCGAATACAAACATATTATTTTGGGTCTGATTTTTTTACGATATATATCTGATGCCTTTGAAGAATTATACCGGAAATTAGCAGCAGGTGAAGGGGACTTTGCTGGCGCTGACCCTGAAGACAAAGACGAATATAAAGCAGAAACTGTCTTTTTTGTTCCGGAAAAGGCCCGCTGGTCTTACCTGCAGTCAAGGGCAAAACTACCGGAAATCGGTAAAGACGTTGATGGCGCAATGGATGCGATTGAAAAAGAGAACCCGTCCCTTAAGGACGTTTTACCAAAAGTTTTTGCAAGAGGTAACCTTGACCCCGCAAATTTGGGCGGGTTGATTGACTTAGTCGGAAACATTGCCCTGGGTGATGCCAAAGCCAGGAGCGCCGACATTCTGGGTCATGTTTTTGAATACTTCCTCGGTGAATTTGCGTTAGCTGAAGGGAAGAAGGGTGGACAGTTCTATACCCCCAGAAGTGTTGTCGAGCTACTGGTGGAAATGCTGGAGCCTTACAAAGGCAGGGTGTTTGACCCCTGCTGCGGCTCAGGTGGAATGTTTGTACAATCGGAAAAATTTGTCCAGGACCACCAGGGAAAAGTAAACGACATCTCCATTTACGGGCAGGAGAGCAACCAAACAACCTGGCGTTTGGCAAGAATGAACCTGGCCATCAGGGGGATTGACAGTTCACAGGTAAAATGGAACAATGAAGGTTCTTTTTTAAATGACCGTCACAAAGACTTAAAGGCCGACTATGTTATTGCCAACCCGCCTTTCAATGACAGTGACTGGAGCGGTGATTTACTCAGAAAAGATGGCAGATGGAAGTATGGTACGCCGCCCACCGGAAATGCCAACTATGCCTGGATACAGCACTTCATTTATCACCTCAGCCCCAGTGGACAAGCCGGGTTTGTGCTGGCCAAAGGGTCTTTGACCTCCAAGAGTTCCGGTGAAGGTGATATCAGAAAAGGACTTATTGATGCCCGGTTGGTTGACTGTATTGTGAATCTTCCGGCAAAACTCTTTTTGAATACACAGATTCCGGCCAGTTTGTGGTTTGTGAGCAGGAACAAAGCAAACGGTAAATTCCGCAACAGAGTTGAAGAAATTCTGTTCATTGATGCCCGGAATATGGGACATCTGATAAACAGAAGAACACGGGAGTTATCGCAAGAAGATATTAAAACAATAGCGGATACTTACCATAATTGGCGTAATCCTGATGGCAATTATGAAGACATAAAAGGCTTTTGTAATTCTGCAGCTATTGAAAGGGTCAGGGAACTGGATTATGTGCTGACACCGGGCAGGTATGTCGGTCTGCCTGAGGAGGAAGATGATTTTAATTTTGAAGAAAGATTTACAAGCCTGAAAAAAGAGTTTACCGAACAGCTTAAAGAAGAAGAAAGGCTGAATGCCTTAATCCTTGAAAATCTTGCCAGGGTGGTGATTGGTAATGGCAAAGATAGATAATATGAATGAAGTGCTGATGTATCAAACCGAAGATGGACAAACAAAAATTGAAGTGAGGTATCAGGATGAGACCGTGTGGCTATCCCTCAGCCAAATGGCCGAGCTGTTCCAAAGGGATAAGTCAGTTATCTCCAGACATATAAAAAATGTGTTTGCTGAAGGTGAATTAGAACATTTAGCAACTGTTGCAAATTTTGCAACAGTTCAAAAAGAGGGCGTTAGGACCGTCGGAAGAGATGTTGGTTACTACAACCTTGATGTTATAATTTCGGTAGGATACCGGGTGAAATCCCATCGGGGTACACAATTCAAAAAAGGTTTTCTGGCGGCAGGTTCTGGATATTTATGCCACCAGTATTGATTACGATTCCAGGGCGAAGATTACCCAGACCTTTTTTAAAACGGTGCAGAACAAAATGCACTGGGCGACCCACGGGCATACTGCGGCAGAAATAATTGCCGGCAGGGCTGATGGGACTAAAGATAACATGGGTATGACCAACTTTACAGGAAGCAGACCCAGCCTTGAGGAAGCAAAGGTGGCTAAAAACTATCTCAATGAACAGGAACTGGATGTCTTAAACCGCATTGTTTCCATGTACCTGGATTTTGCCGAACTTCAGGCTTTAAATGGCAGGCCGATGTATATGACTGACTGGGCTAAAAAGCTGGATGATTTCCTGCGGACCAGTGAGCGGGACATACTCACCCACAGCGGCACGGTTTCCCATGCTGAGGCGCTGGAAAAAGCCCGTCGGGAGTATGATATATACCGGGAGCGGATCAAAGAACTGCCTACTCAGGTAGAAAAGCACTTTCTTGAGACTGAGAAGGAACTGAAAAGGCTGGCGAAGAAGGTTAAAAAGTAGGGCAACTGAGAATGGTTACAGAAAGTTGTGCCAAGGTGGGGGTTAGCAATGGCTAAGATTAATGTGATGAATAAGGAAATATCATTTTATACTGTGAATGAAGATGATTATATCTGCATTACGGATATTGCGAAGTATAAAAAGGAAGATGGTTCTGATGACATTATTAGAAACTGGATTCGAAATCGCAATACAATTGAATTTTTAGGTATATGGGAGCAGCTTAACAACCCGGATTTTAAACCCGTCGAATTCGACGGGTTTAGAAAGATGGCTGGGCTTAACAGTTTTACCCTTACTCCTAAGCAATGGATAGAAACCACCAACGCTATTGGGATAATCTCTAAATCTGGCCGGTACGGCGGGACATATGCTCACAAAGATATTGCTTTTGAATTTGCCTCATGGATATCGGTTGAATTCAAACTGTATCTTATTAAAGAGTTTCAGCGTCTTAAAGACCAGGAAAGAAAACAGCTCGGCTGGGATATCAGAAGAAACCTGGCCAAAATAAACTGCCGAATTCACACAGATGCCATTAAGGAAAACCTTATCCCGGCTAAGCTGAGTAAAGCACAGATCAACTATATTTATGCATCTGAGGCGGATATATTAAATATGGCGCTTTTTGGCATAACAGCAGCCCAGTGGAGGGATGAAAACTCTGACAAGAAGGGGAATATCAGGGACTACGCCAATGTTTCCCAGTTGGTCTGCCTGGCTAATCTGGAAAATCTTAATGCCCTTTTTATAAATGAAGGTATGCCACAAGAAGCCCGCCTTGAAAGGCTGAATAAAATTGCCATCCAGCAAATGCAAATTTTAGCCGACGGTTCAAGGCTAAGAAGGCTGGAGGGCAACAGTGATGAGTGAGTGGAAGGAATGTAAGCTGGGGGATGTGGCGATTTTTCAAAGAGGTCATGATCTTCCCAAAAAAGAAATGTGTAATGGAATAATTCCGGTTGCTGGATCCAACAGTATAATTGGTTATCATAATAAATCTACAACTAAGGGACCTGGAATAACAATTGGACGAAGTGGGAATATTGGAACACCAAGATTTTATAAAACTGATTTCTGGGCTCACAATACTACACTATACGTGAAAGACTTTAAAGGAAATGAAGAAAGGTTTATATTTTATTTATTGCAATCACTTGATCTTACAGGATTAAATGCTGGAAGTGCGGTTCCTACATTAAATAGAAACCATGTTCATGAAATCTCCGTAATTGTACCCCAACTCCCTGAACAAAAAGCCATTGCCTCCGTCCTAAGCAGCCTTGATGATAAAATAGACCTGCTCCACCGTCAGAATGAAACCCTTGAAGCAATGGCAGAAACGCTATTCAGACAGTGGTTTGTGGAGGAAGCGGAAGAGGATTGGGAGGAGAAGAGTTTACTTGAAATTATTCAGTTAGTTGGTGGAGGAACACCAAAAACATCCGTAGAAGATTATTGGAATGGTAATGTTTTCTGGTTATCTGGTGGTGACATTGCTTCAAATCATAAGTCATTTGTTGTTTCTTCAGAAAAAACGATTACAGAAGCAGGCTTAAAAAATAGCTCTGCAAAGTTACTACCTCAATATGCAACGGTTATTTCAGCAAGGGGCACTGTTGGAAAGTATTGCATTATATCAAAACCAATGGCTTTTAGCCAATCAAATTATGGAATATTACCTAAAGATAGAACTGGTTTTTTCTTTACTTATTTACTTATTAATCACATTGTTGCAGAATTACAGTCATCTGCTTATGGCAGTGTTTTTGATACAATAACTACAACAACGTTTAAGGAAATAGTTGTTTCAGTACCGTCTAACGATGACATTAAAACATTTGAGGATGCTATAGATCCATATTTTCAAAAAATTCTTGCCAACATAATGCAAATTCATGCGCTTGAAAAACTGCGGGATATTTTACTACCTAAATTAATAAGCGGAGAAGTTAGAGTATTGCTGGAAGGAAAGATGAGATAATAAATAGCATTCCTGCCTTAAGAATTGATTATCACAGTCTTTAATTATTTATAGTGTCGGGGTGTATTCTGCATGTTAGTTAAGACATTAGGTGTGGATCTTCATGGGGAGAGAGGTTATGTATATGGAGAAAGTCCATAAATACATTCAGGAACTGACAAAAGCTTCTAAACAAGGAAAACTCGTGTTTTTCCTAGGCGCAGGGCTTTCAGCGCTTTCAGAGTACCCTCAGTGGAAGGAATTAGTTGATAAATTTTATATAGAGCTAGATGGAAAAACGAAAGTAGGCTATTATTCATCCGACGAATACTTGAAAATTCCACAAAAATTTTTCGCTGTAAAAGGCGAGGATGAATATGACAGAATTCTTGAGGAAGTGTTTTCGGTAAATAAATCTCCAAATCCGATACATGATATGATTTTAGCAATGAATCCTGTACATATCATTACAACAAACTATGATGATTTGATTGATAAGGCATGTTGGCAACGGGGGCGATATTTCAGCATCATTAGCGCTGAGGAGGATGTTGCAAAAGTGACTTCCTCAAGGTATTTGCTTAAAGTACATGGCGACTTCAGACGAGGCTTTAAAGGTAGACATGTAGTATTGAAAGAGAGCGACTACATAAATTATGAACACAAGTACGCATTGATTAGCAACCTTATGAAGACAATTATGGCTACCCATGTCATCGTTTTCATGGGTTATGGTCTAGGGGATTACAATATTAATTTAATATTGAACTGGGTAAAACAGTTACAGAAAGATGGATACAATAAACCTTTTTTTATTCGTACAGATTATGAACCTATTGAAGCAAAGGATGCTATATATTATGAAAATAAAGGGCTTCGCATCATAGATGCTGCCAGCATTAAAGACGTTGGTGAGAAAGAATATATTACGCGGTACAGCAATGTAATGGATTTACTTATTGAGTCGAAGGACAATAACCTGCTATCCCAAGACGAGGATATCGTTGAATACCTATATCAAAAGCTTTGTCCGCTGTTTGTGCTTCGGTATGTTCGAAAAACTGATTTCAAGTATATTTTTGAATACGACTACCATTTCGAGGTACATGGCGTGGTAGTTCGTAACAAGAACAAAGGTTTTGGATATTTGGAAAGGTTCTTCGAATTAAAAGAAAAGGACATAGATAATCTTTCCGAAGAGTCAAAGTGGAAATTCATAGCAATCTCGGAATTCTTTGAGCGAAATGGCATCCTCTGCATGATGGAGGATAAAGGTAATATAACAATCAGTACTTCGTTAGAGATTGAAAGTTGGGCATATCACTGCAATTACGATGAAATGGAGGGTTTTGTCCAACTGCAATTTAGTAATCTTGAAAACGAGTATAAAAAAGCGTTTTTTTTAGCAAATCTGGGTAGATGGAAAGAGGCATACAACCTATATTCAGACCTCTTGCTGAAATCAATTGACGAATCTAACTGGTGGATACACTATCTTTCGCAGGTCAACAGGTATTGGCTATATCAATCTATTATTCAAACTGTCAAAAATTTTGGCAGCGTCCCTGGATTGTTGGCGTTCGGAAAGCACTACAAGCCATTTACAGAAGAATTCCTGAATTGTATAGAAAGGGAAATGAAGAATTTTGACATCAATGATGTTTTTGATGGTATGCCATATGAGTTTCAGGATAAATACTTAATTCTCAAGTTTCTTAGCGACAATGAGTTTTTGTATGATGACACGGTGAAATTGTTTGAACTGACAAACAAGGTTCGCTCTGAAATAAGTAAAGGTTCTTATTCACTTGGCGGTCTGACGCCTAATATCGAAGTACAGTTTCGTCTGAATGATAACATTCGTTTTCTTTATGAGAACGCTCTGTGGTTGACTTCCTTCCAGGAATTCAAGCAATACATGCGTAATTCACTTATGCTTCAGTTTGAAAAAGCTGAATACGAGCAAACCCGGGATATTGATGATTTCGGTGTTTTTCTTGGAGCAGAGAGATCAGACTTTTATATTGATTATTATGATTTCGTCAATGTGGCCAAGTCATTTAGCATTGATGACATCAGATACGTTGAACGGAGCTGCAAGATTGAGCGGATTGAGTTTCGTGATATGGAGGATATTGAATGCTATCTGGTACGAGTTGCAAAAGAGATTATCAAACATTTCTCGAAGGATGGTATGAGTATTGTTTTCTACAACTTGTTCATCCATGAAGCTAAAGCAGCGTTCTATTTCGCGAGATACATAAGACTTTCTGAGGAAGGTTTCATCACAATACTTAAAGCATTATTGTTTTATTTTCCTGAAAGGGATCTGGATATTGGGAAACGTTATCTATGGGTTAAACGCTTGACTCTGGGCAGTGGTCTACCTAGAAAAGCAATTTTTGTCATTGAGGAATTTCTAATCGGTCAAGCTGATAAGCACAAAGACAGCAATTTTTTAGAACAAACATCTAACGGCCTATTTTCAAGTAACTTTGTAAATTTAATTCGGCATTTCGAAAAGGATTTTTTATCAAGCGATTTGTCCAAATATGCATTGAAACTTTCCGAAGACATGAAGAACCAAGTCGATTTCATGTACCGGTTATCGCCTCTCCTATCTATTGAAGCTAAAAGTCATATTTCGAAGCTTAAGAAAATTGACGATATTGACAGCTTAATGGATAGTGTGCACATAGGTGTAGTTGAGGATGTGTCTGAATATAAAGATATTATCATAAAGTTTATGGATAAACGTAAGTCAGATATTCTCGCAGATAAAGAGAAAGGAGTTATTGTAGGATATGCCGATAACTATTTTGTGACGTTTGGCATTTGGTATTTTCTTGGTAAGTTTACTAATCCGAAGATGAAAGATTATCTTGGTGTTAACGAGGAATACGACATGTTCGTAGATCCAGATAATTTCGACTATAAAAAGTTGAGTCCGGCTTGGCTTAAGAGTTATAGTGATAAACTTTTGAAGAAAATGGTTGAAAACGAGACTATGCGTACACATATAGTTGAAGTTTTAAAAGAGCGCATGCAAAATAGCAATGACAAAAAGTATTTCGAGATATTCACGAAGTGTTTAATATAATTTTGATTCATTACCGAAGATTGAAGGTGAAAATTTTATGACTAAAATCACCGAATCTGCCATAGAAAAATTCGCCATAGAACTCCTCCAACGGCAGGGCTACCACTACATCTACGCCCCGGATATTGCCCCTGACAGCGACACCCCGGAAAGGCAGTCCTTTGAAGAGGTGCTGCTGGTGGATCGACTACAGACAGCTGTTGGCAGGATAAACCCAACGATTCCGCCTGATGTCCGGGAAGAGGCCGTCAAACAAATCCAGCGCCTCAACTCACCGGAACTGATAGCCAATAACGAAGTATTTCACCGGATGCTCACCGAAGGAATAAAAGTAAGCTGGCAAAAGGACGGAAACAACAGGGGAGACATAGTCTGGCTGATTGATTTTAAATACCCCGATAACAATGATTTTATTGTTGCCAATCAGTTTACGGTAATCGAGAACGGAGTAAATAAACGCCCAGATATTATTCTTTTTGTAAACGGACTGCCTTTAGCTGTTATTGAACTCAAAAACCCTGCTGATGAAAATGCCACCATAAACGCCGCTTACCGCCAGATGCAAACCTACCTGCAAGCTATTCCAAGTCTTTTCACTTACAACGGTCTTATAGTTATATCCGATGGTTTGGAAGCAAAAGCAGGTTCACTGTCTGCCGCTTTAAGCCGTTTTATGACCTGGAAATCATCTGACGGTAAAACAGAGGCATCGCCATTAATCGGGCAATTGGAAACGCTGATTAAAGGAATGCTTAATAAGGATACATTGCTGGACACGATTCGCCATTTCATTGTATTTGAAAAATCAAAAAAAGAAGATCAGGATACCGGCATTATCACTATTCAGACAGTTAAAAAATTAGCTGCTTATCACCAGTATTACGCGGTAAACAGGGCAGTAGAATCCACCTTAAGAGCTGCAGGATTTTCACCATCGCCAACCGTAAATCTTGCTAAGGAATCACCCGAAAGTTACGGTGTGCCGGGTGTCAAGCTGCAGCCTGCCGGAGACCGTAAGGGCGGCGTGGTCTGGCATACCCAGGGAAGCGGGAAATCCTTGTCGATGGTGTTTTATACCGGGAAAATCGTACTTGTTATGGATAATCCTACCGTTGTGGTGATAACGGACCGCAATGATTTGGATGACCAGTTATTTGATACATTCGCTTCTGCAAAACAGCTTCTCAGGCAGGAACCTGTTCAGGCAGAAAACAGAGAACATCTGAAAGAACTTTTAAGAGTGGCCTCCGGTGGCGTGGTTTTTACAACAATTCAGAAGTTCCAGCCGGATGAAGGCAATGTTTACGAACGGCTTTCAGACAGGAAAAATATCATTGTCATTGCCGACGAAGCCCACCGGACACAATACGGTTTTAAAGCCAAAACGGTTGATGATAAGGACGAACAGGGAAATGTAATCGGTCAAAAAACTGTTTATGGTTTCGCAAAATATTTGCGTGATGCCCTGCCCCATGCAACTTACCTCGGTTTTACCGGAACTCCTATCGAAAGCACAGATGTAAATACACCTGCAGTTTTCGGCAATTATGTTGATGTTTACGACATTTCACAGGCTGTTGACGATGGGGCAACAGTAAGGATTTATTATGAAAGCAGGTTGGCTAAGATTTATCTCAGCGAAGAAGGTAAAAAGCTGGTTGCCGATTTGGATGATGAACTGCGTGAGGATGATTTGACTGAGGCCCAAAAGGCCAAGACAAAATGGACTCAATTGGAGGCTTTGATTGGGAGTGCAGACAGGGTCAGACAGGTTGCCCGGGATATTGTTGACCATTTCGAGCAAAGACAGGAAGTGTTTGAAGGTAAGGCTATGATTGTTTCCATGTCAAGAAGGATTGCCGCCGATCTATATGATGAAATTATTAAAATTAAACCACATTGGCACAGTGACGATTTGAAAAAAGGCATCATCAAAGTGGTGATGACCTCAGCCTCTTCGGACGGACCAAAGATATCACAGCACCACACGACAAAAGAGCAGAGACGGGTATTGGCAGCTAGGATGAAAGACCCGGGAGATGAGTTGAAACTCGTCATTGTGCGGGATATGTGGCTGACAGGTTTTGATGTTCCTTCCTTACATACTCTGTATATTGATAAACCTATGAAAGGCCATAACCTGATGCAGGCTATTGCCAGGGTAAACAGGGTTTATAAAGATAAGCCTGGCGGGTTGGTGGTGGATTACCTTGGGATTGCCTCAGACCTGAAAAAAGCGCTGGCTTTCTATTCTGACAGCGGCGGTAAAGGTGACCCGGCAATTACCCAGGAAAAAGCCGTAAGATTAATGCTGGAAAAACTGGAAGTTGTTTCTCAAATGTATCATGGATTTTCATATGAGGATTATTTTGATGCAGATACGTCAAAAAAACTGTCCCTTATCCTGGCAGCTGAGGAATATATCCTGGGTCTGGAAAACGGCAAAAAAAGATATATTGATGAAGTGACAAAATTATCAAGGGCCTTTGCAATTGCCATTCCCCACGAACAGGCCCTGGATGTGAAAGATGAAGTCTCGTTCTTCCAGGCTGTAAAGTCCAGACTGGCTAAGTTTGACAGTGCCGGAGCAGGCAGGACAAACGAAGAAATTGAGACCGCAATCAAACAGGTAATTGATAAAGCCTTGGTAACTGAGCGGGTAATCGATGTTTTTGACGCAGCCGGGATTAAAAAACCGGATATTTCCATACTCTCAGAAGAATTTCTTATGGAAGTCAAAAATATGGAGCACAAAAATATAGCTCTTGAAGTCCTTAAAAAACTGCTTAATGATGAGATAAAGTCAAGGACTAAAAAGAACCTGATACAAAGCAAGGCTTTAATGGAAATGCTGGAAAACTCAATTAAAAAATATCATAACAAGATAATAACCGCAGCAGAAGTTATTGAAGAATTGATTTCACTGGGCAAAGATATTCAAAAAATGGATAAAGCGCCTCAGGAAATGGGTTTGTCCGAATATGAGTATGCCTTTTACACAGCCATTGCCAATAACAAAAGCGCCAGGGAATTAATGCAACAAGATAAATTGAGAGAATTGGCTGTGGTCCTCTATGAAAAAGTGAAAGCAAATGCATCAATAGACTGGACAATAAAAGAAAGTGTCAAAGCAAAATTAAAAGTGATTGTCAAAAGGACTTTAAGGCAATACGGTTATCCCCCCGATATGCAGAAACTGGCCACAGAAACAGTATTAAAACAGGCTGAATTGATTGCAGAGGAATTAAGCCCTAGTGGATAAAGACTTCGAGATTTTTATTTTTTGCAGTTTTTTACTGTTAAACCCGCCATTATTTGTCTATATTATAATTGGTTTATTGGTATCTGCTTCATAATTGATTTATAACAAAAATGACAGACAAAAGGAGTAATCATGAGATCTGTTATCTTCTTCTTTGTTGTGGCAATAATTATTTTTATTTATGCAGCATTTAATTATTATATAGGTTTCCGGGGCTGGCATTCCCTGGGGGGCAGTATTTCTTTTCTGAGCCGCAGGGTGTATTGGGTTATTTTCTGGCTTCTGGTGGCAGCTTACCCCGCTGCCCAGATGGGCCAGCGGTTTCTTCCTGCCGGGATAGGCAGGTGGCTGACAATTACCGGAGCTTACTGGACGGCAGCTATGTTTTACTTCCTGCTGATAATCCTGGTAATCGATGCTGTCCGGCTGCTTGACAGGTTTTTTTACATCCTGCCGCAGGTAGTCAGGGAAAATCCCCTGACCCCGCCGGTTACCGGTGGAGTGGTGCTGGCACTGGTAGCAGGAATTCTTATTTATGGTACATTTAATGCCCTTAACCCCGTGATAACCAGGTATGACCTCACTATTGACAAAACGTCCGGCTCAGTGGAAAAACTGGATATTATCATGGTTTCCGATATCCACCTGGGTTCAATTGTACGTACAGGACGGCTGCAGAAATTAGCTGAGGAGGCAGACCGCATAAAACCTGACCTGATACTTTTGTCCGGAGATATTGTTGATGAGAGCATGGAACCCCCGGAAGTGGATAATATGGTAAAAGTTTTCGGGAAGATGCAGGCACGTTACGGCAAGTTTGCTGTTCCGGGGAATCACGAGTACATCAGCGGTCACGCCGATGCTGCCTTCCGCTACCTGGAACAGGGCGGTTTCCGTGTCCTCAGGGATGAGTATGTAAAAGTTGCCGACAGTTTCTATATAGTAGGCAGGGATAACAGCAGCCACCAGGCACCACGAACGAAACGGCAGGAATTATCGGCACTGATGGAAGGTGTAGACCGGTCACTGCCGGTTATTTTGCTGGACCATGAACCTGTTGACCTGGAAAATGCCAGGGAAAACAGTGTTGACCTGCAGTTATCGGGACATACCCACCGCGGGCAATTGTTTCCCAATAACCTGATTACAGGAAAAATCTACGAACAGGACTGGGGGCTGCTGCAAAAAGGCGCCCTGAACCTGATTGTGTCATCAGGATATGGGACCTGGGGGCCACCCATCCGTACCGGGAACAAACCGGAGATAGTAGAGATAACGGTTCGGTTTCCTTAAAGGATTCTTACCTTATATTCTCTCAGCCAGATATCTGTCTGGATCAGGTAAGCGAATAGCTGCGGGCCTGTCATTAGCTGCCCGAACCAGGGCCTGTCAAAGGTATCTGCTTCTGCTGCAGCCATTTTCCGGATGTTTTTTACATCAATCAGGTCAAGCAGTGGTGAAGCAGGGTCACTGATTCTGGCAAGTAAATCGTCCCTGACAGCGGTCAGGTAACCGGGATTATGGGTTTTCGGATATGGACTCTTGCGGCGGTACAATACCTCTTGTGGGAGGATACCCTGAAGGGCGCGCCGCAGCAAGCCTTTTTCAATATTGTCACAGGTTTTCATTTCCCAGGGGACATTCCAGACATACTCAACTATCCTATGGTCACAGAAGGGTACCCGAACCTCCAGCCCTGCAGCCATGCTCATCCTGTCCTTGCGTTCCAGGAGAGTCTGCATAAACCAGTGAAAATTTAGATAAAACATCTGGCGCCTTTCTGCCTCACGGGGGGACTCTCCCGGGAGGGGCGGGGTTGCGGCAGATGTTTCCCGGTAACGGTTGGCCATATATTCTGCGGGTTTTACCAGTTCTACCAGTTCAGGGGCGAAAACCTTCATTTTTGCCGCGATTTTTGCCGACCAGGGGAAGGTGTCTGTTTGCAGATCCTGCGGGTTGTGATACCACGGGTAGCCCCCGAATATTTCATCGGCACATTCTCCGGAGAGGGCTACTGTGTGCCTTTTTTTTATTTCACGGCAGAACAGGAAAAGGGAGGAATCGATATCAGCCATTCCGGGCAAGTCCCGTGCCGTTGCGGCCATACTGAGGGAGTCAACCAGGTCCGGTGTGTCAAAGCATATAGAATTGTGTGATGTATTGAGATAATCTGAGACATACTGTACCCAGTCGGAGTCTGAATTGGGCTGGAACCTGCCGGGCTTGAAATGACGGTCATTATCTACATAATCTATTGAATAGGTGTTCAGGGTTTCCCTCCCCTCACTCAGGTACTGTTCCGCTGCCACAGCGGTGATGGCGCTGGAATCAACACCGCCCGACAGGAAGGTACAGACCGGGACGTCGGAAACCAGCTGTCTCCTGATGGCATCAATAACTAAATGGCGGACTTTTGACACAGTTGTCTCCAGATCGTCTTCGTGGGGTTTGCTCTCCAGTTCCCAGTATTTATCAATCCTCATACCTCTCCTATCAAATAACAGGGAATGTCCCGGTTTGAGTTCCCTGATACCATGGAATACACCATGACCCGGAGTCCGCGCCGGTCCGAGGACAAGGATTTCGGCCAGGCCTTCTGTGTCCACATCAGGGGAAATTTCCGGGTGGGCCAGCAGTGCCTTCAGTTCTGAGCCAAACAGGAAGCAACGTCCCCGTTCCGTATAAAAGAGAGGTTTAACGCCCATGCGGTCACGGGCAAGGAACAGGCTATGTTCTGCCTCATTCCAGATACCGAAGGCGAATATTCCGTTGAGCCGTTCCAAACAGGCCGGTCCCCATTCTATATATGAGGTCAGCAGCACTTCGGTGTCCGAATGTCCGGAAAAGAAATGACCCCGGGCTTCCAGTTCCCGCCGCAGGTCATAAGTGTTGTAGAGTTCGCCGTTATAGATGATAACATATTCACGGTTTCCGCTCCTGCGGCTCATGGGCTGGCCCCCGCCGGCAGGGTCAATTACAGTCAGCCTGCGGTGTCCCAGAGCGGCCCTGGGGGACAGCCAATAACCTTCGGCATCAGGGCCGCGGCGGGCCAGGGTTGCTGTCATGGCTGTCAGGATCAGATTTTCTTTAGTCAGGTCTTTTTCCCAGTCTATCCAGCCGGTAATTCCACACATACAATAATCCTCCTGTTTGCATAGATTTGTCCAAAAGCAATGAGGCCACAGGGTGTGTTAATTCACCCTGTGGCCTCATTGCCACCTGACCGGCACAGCGCTGTGCCGGGAATTTGCAGCTTACAGAGTTATTATATGATATATGCCGGAGAATTGCGCCTGGGGGATAAAACTAACAAGCTAATTAAAATTATTGTCATATAATTGAAAATTTTATTATATAAAGAGGGGAAAAAGGATTCAGATAGAAAGGTAGTAAAAAACGCCCAAAAACTGTGTTCTTAGCCTAAAGGAGGGATGCTCACCATGGAAAGTGAAAGTCGGAATATACAGGAATTTGAGTATGCCCTCAGGTTGAAATCAGAAAATGTTCTGGCTGGCAGGGACAAAGAGCTGGAAGCAGTAAAAAAACAATTTGATCATATCCTCCAGGGGCATTCAGCCCTGACAGTTGTAGCCGGTGATATCGGGATTGGAAAAACCGCCCTCATCAGAACAGCTCTGGCAGATATGCTGAAGGTTGGTCAAACCTGTGCATACGGTAAATTTGAACAGTTTAAAAGTGAAGAGCCATACATAGGAATTATACGGATTATTGAAAATATAGCAGGGCATATGCTGACCCTTCCTGAGGGAAAACTCCTCCGTATTAAGAAGGAGCTTAAAAAAAAGCTGGGTAAAGACGGTGCCTTACTGACAGAAATAGTACCCCGGCTGGAAAAGATAATTGGTAAACAGAGTAAAGCCAAAGTTAATGATTATCAAAAACTGAAAATAAGGCTGGAAGGATCCTTTCAATCATTTATTGAAGCTGCTGCCGGTCAACTGTATCCCCTTGTTATTGCCATAGATGATCTGCAGTGGGCGGACAAACCATCCCGGGATATCATAAAATCCCTTAATGACTCCTTAACCCGGCATGATTTGTACATTATACTGGCCTATAGAAATAACCTCCCGGAATATCAGGCCCGAATAAAGCCAATGATAAATGAATTAACCGGGACAGAACACTTGCTCCAGATAAATTTGGAGAGCATTTCATATGAAGCTGTCAAAGTTATACTGAGGGGTATTTTTACTGAAGGTGTCGAAAATGTTCATGAAATGGCCCGGCTGCTTCATAGAAAAACAATGGGTAACCCACTGTACATCAAACAAATGGTTAACCTGTTCCTGGAGAAGAAAGGACTCCGTTATAATCCTGAGAAGGGGACATGGCATTTTGAGGCTGGGCATGCAGGGGATTTTGACCTTCCCAGGGGAATAGAGGATATTATTGCCAGGAAAACAGCCAGCCTGAATCAGGAGACAAAGGAATTCCTGGAAATACTGGCCTGTATTGGAAGCAGATTCAGCATGGAAGTGCTGGAAAAAATCCAAAACAAAAATGGCCTCCAAAGGGATACAGATGATGATCTGAAGGAAAGGGTCCAGGAAAAACTGCAGGAAAAGCTGCAGGGATTATGCCGTGCAGGCCTGATTGTAGAGATTAGTGAACCTTCAGAGGAAGGCCGGATAAAAGAATTTGAGTTTTTTCATGACCGGATTTATCAGAATGTATACGAACAAATCGGCCCTGACAGGAGAGAGCAGCTGCATTATACATTGGCAACAGAGCTATTAAATAATTCCGACAGGGTCTATGTTGCCGAAAATCTGCTGTCCATTACCGCACATCTGTTAAACTGTAAAGGTGTTATCAAAAGAGAAGGCAGTGCGGATAAGTTAATTGTTGACCTGTATTTTGCGGGTATCAGGGCAAAACAATCTGCTGCCATTGAACTTGCCCTGAAACTGTTCATCCTTTGTGAAGAACTTCTGGAGAGTTCATGCCGGCAGTTGGATTATGACACAACTTTAAAAATTAAGCTTGAGCTGGCGCAGTGTGAGTATATCTGCGGCCTGTATGATGCCTCAAAGGCACACTTTGAGGAACTGCTGACCCGGGCCAGCAGTGAAGAGCACCTGGCAGAAATCAAAAAACAGTATATGGTCCTGCAGTCATATACAGGTGACTATGACAAGGTTATTGAATTAGGAATTCAGGCTTTAAGACACCTGAACTTTCACATTAATACAGAAAAACTGCAGCCGGCAATTATAAAAGAAGTCCTTCTTGCCAAGTTTTTGTTTCGCAGCAGGAGACTGGAAGCCATCAGGAATGCCCCGGTGGTCAGTAATCAAAAACTGATAAACATTTTTGAGATATTGACTAAAATGGAACCTGCCGCCAATTTGACCAATGAGAACCTTTTTGCTTTAATATCCCTCAAAATCGGCAATCTGTCGGCCCGGTACGGTAACTCTCTGTATTCGCCAATCGGGTATATCGCATACAGCCTGGTCCTGACTTTATTGGGTGACTACAAAAAGGCCAGGCATCTGGAAGAGATGTCCCTGAATCTGGCGGAAGTTATTAATGATGATGGAATTAATTGCACCGGCTATTTTGTGATAGGCACCTTTATAGACCACTGGACATCTCCCGCTGCCCAGAGTTTCAGCCTCCTGCAAAAGGCTTTTGACTGTGGCATAAGGTCAGGCGAATTCCTCTTTGCCGGTTTTACCATTACTTCCATGATTGAAATGAAGTATTCCATGGGTGAACCTCTTATGGAACTGGAGAATTTCCTCAGGATGAATCACAAATACGGTAAGAAAATGAACCATGACATTTTGCTGCGCCTGATTAATATTTTCTCAGACCATATTAAACTGTTAACATCACCTCATTTTTCACTGGCAGACAGGCTTATCGGGGATGAGGAAATAGCAGGACTGCATACCAGTGAATCTATGACCTATTACCTGCTGAACCTGCAAAGGCTGTATTTGGAAGGCAGAACAGATGAGGCCTATGAAATATCATTAAAAACTATCAGGCAGCTGGATTCTGTAAAAGGATATTACATGCAGGCTGACTTTGTGTTTTTCTTCCTGCTGTTAAACATGGAGGTAAAAAAACAACAAACCGCCAGGTACAGGCAGGATGGCAGGAAAAATGAAAAGGCATTTAAAAAATACCGGAAAAAACTAAAAGAATGGGCAAACTTGAGTCCTGATAACCAACTGGGTAAACATCTTCTTGTTGAAGCCGTGTTTAAGAGTCTCAATAATCAAAAGCATGATGCCACAGGCCTTTTTAATGAAGCTATTGACCATGCCCAGGGGAGTAATAACCTGCTCTTAGAGGCACTGGCTAATTACCTGGCGGCCGACCATTTCAGAGATACTGCGAAAATCGCAAAACTTTATGCCGGTGATGCCTGTCGCTTATTTCACCAATGGGGTGCCGGGAAGACAGCCTACAGGATACGCAGGCTGTATGGTATTGACGATGACTCTGGGTCAGCTGAGTTGAGCGCCGCAGGTACTGCTGATGAGATCTTAGCAGAAGACAGACTTATGAGCACATCCCTTGAAGAAAAGCTGAGGTGCCGGTACAGAGAGTTGGAAGCACTGAAACTGGAGGCAGCCTTCACGTATTTCCTGAACACGGTGTGTGAAGAAACCGGAGCAAATTTTGGTGCCATTATGCTGGAAAATGAGGACCAAATCAGGATGACATATATTTGGCAGGGTGATAATGAAATTTCTGAATGTCCTCCGGATACAGACCCGGAACAGGTTGAATATCTGCCCAAAAAGGTTATCCGTTATGCCGGCAGGACCTATGAAGAAGTGATAATTAACACAAAACCCATTGAGGGCCTTTTTGCAAATGATGACGATATCAAAAACAGGACAGCTGTATCTATCCTTTGTTTACCTTTAAAATATAATAATATTTTTGCCGGATTAATCTATATGGAAAGTCGGAACAATCATCAGTTTAGTCCTATGACAATTGAATATATCAAAAACCTGTCTTTTCACCTGATCGCCAAACAGGCACTGGAAAAGGAAGAGGAAGGAAAAACTAAAGTATTTTTAGATGATATGGTATATGAAGAGTTGACAGAGCGGGAAACAGAAGTGCTGCATCAAATGGCTGAGGGAATGTCCAATAAGGAAATAGGTGAAAAACTCAATATTTCTTCAAGCACTGTAAAAACACATACACTGAATCTTTACAGAAAGCTGGGTGTCACCAGCAGGGTACAGGCTGTAACCAAAGCACAGAAACTGGGACTGGTAAATTAAGGGAAATCAGAAGAATGGCCCGCATTAGTGCGGGTTTATTTTTTTTGTAAAAAAATTTTTGTAAAAAATCCACCATTTGGTGGAGGACAAATATTTTGAGATTTATATAATTAGACAAATAAAGCTAAAAGACAAATAAAGATAAAGTGACGGGGGTTAATGATGAACGCATATTTGGGAGAAGTGCGGCTTTTTCCGTATGGGAAGATACCGGGCGGCTGGCTGTTCTGTGAGGGACAGACCCTGTATATTCAAGAATATCCCAGGCTTTATATGCTGCTGGGCACAAAGTTCGGCGGTGACGGCAGACAAAAATTCAAAATTCCGGACCTGAGGACAAAATCACCGGAAAAGCTGATGTACTGCATGGCGGCAGAGGGTGAATTCCCTGAGGTTTGGCAGTAGAGGGGGAATTCCAGGAGATGCATGAGTGATGAATTCCCGAGGTACAGCATAATGAAAAGGAGTGTGGCAACATGAGATTTAAAGGATTTGCCAGGGCGGTTTTTTTATTGATTGCGGTTTTGGCAGCGACTGCTATATGTGCGGTGATTGCCCCCGGCAGGGCCCTGGCGGCTGCGCCGGCGGCGTCAGATATACTCTACCGGGAGGATAAGGGACTGGATGCCTTCCCGCGTTTTAGTAAAAAGAACAATTTTAAGTTCTTTGAACTGGCTCAGAACAGTGGGGCCACGATTACCACAAACAACGGAGTTCCCTGGAAGATTAAAACAAATAATACCGTTGATAACTGGATAGTCAAATATTCCCTGGACCTGACCGGACTTTCTGAAGCGGACCAGAAGGGTGACCTCTGGATCCAGGTGGCCTTTGATGTAAGGAATGCTAAAAGGTACGGTGCCGGGATTGACTCTTTTGCGGAAGATGATATAGCTCTTTTCAGACTGTGGGCCAATGACAATATACCTATGGCTACGATTAACGGTGATGTAGATACCAGGATAAAAGCGGACAGCACCTTTTCAGATATCACCACAGACTGGATTCCCCTCCAGTATATCCAGAATGTGGATTTAGAATTTACCACTATCCGGGGTGAAGATAATGATAATGTGGTCTATTTCTCCAATATCCGGGTTTATATTCATGACTCTACAGGGCCCAAGGCCCTTAAAGTCTCCAATGGATCTTCATATAAATCATATTACACAGGTGGGGAAAGCATTGATTTCCAGGTGGAGTTCGATGAGCCGGTCAAGATAGACGGCACTCCTTCATCCATGACAGTAATCGGGGCCAAGACTGAAAATATAAATGAAAGTGTCACCATGACGGCCCAATGCCTGGGGGTAAATGCCACCGATGGGAAAAGGATTGACTATCGCCTCACAGTGCCTGAAGGAGTGGAACTCCAGGGAGTCCATATAAGTGAACAATCTTTAAATAAAACCGGGGGTGCCTTTGACAATGTGACCGACAATGCAGGGAATGCCTATCTGGGTCCTAGGGTTGACGGGTCCACAGGATTTAACCAGGGGTTTTTGCCATATTTTAAGATGGACAGTATTGCCCCATCTGTGGAGAAGGTTGAAATAATCAAGGATAATCCCAATAAGAGTTATTTCGGTGCCGGGCATAAAATCTATTTTGATGTCACCTTCTCAGAAGACTTAAATGTCGATGCCTCACAGCTGCAGTTCCTTAAGCTGGAGCTGAATAACGGTGTGGTCCTCAATGGTGATACTACATGGCCTGATGCAGGTCATGACAAGGTGCGTTTTACATATACCATTGCTGAGGGAGAAAACAGCGGCCGTATCGATGTGAAAACAACTGATCAGGGTGACGGCACCTGGAATATGGCCCTGACAGATTTGGCGGCACCTACCCAGAATACAATCAAGGACAGGGCAGGCAATTTTACCACAACCGTAAAGTCACCCATAATCGGGGTGGAGAACGGGATTGCCTATGTCTGTTCCCAAAGGGTCAGGGTGGATACCACACCGCCAACCATTTCAGTTGTCCTGCCTCCGGCAGACAGTGTCTTAAAACGGCATACATTTGAGGTACAGGTGACTGATAATGACGGTGGTGCCGGGGTATCGGGCTACACCTTTACGGTGGGCACACCTTATAAGGCGCGGGTCAGGACCGGAGAGGCCACTGATGAAGAGATTCCCATGGGGGATATTAACAGCGGGCCTTCGGAGATCGAACACTATCTGGATATTGAGACAAATCGGAGAGGACAGCACCTGATAACCCTTATTGCCAGGGATGGGACAGGGAATACGAGACGATACAGTTTCCTGCGTATCTTTGATCCCACTCCTCCCAGTATTAATATCAGTTATGTGTCCTATTCATCTGATAGTGCTATCCTCGAATTCGGTGCCGCGGATGTGGACAACAATTTGGATGAAGTGGCATACCAGTGGGCCACATATGACAATACCGGTGAAGAATGGGTGCTGGATCCCGCCGGGTGGGAAACCCCGGTTAATTTCAGCGCTGACACCGCTAAGGCATATACTTCGGGCAATATAGAGATGCCTGTTATTCCCGGTGAGATTAACTTCAGAAAGCTCTATGTTAAAGCCATGGATACCAACGGCAATGTGAGACAGATTGCCGGGTCCCCCATTTATTTTGACCTGCGGGAACCATGTTTTGATCTGCAGCTCCCTGAGGATGCCTCTGAAATCAGGCCGGACTTTGACATCACCGTAGCCGGGGCCGTATATCCTGCCACCGATGTGTGGGTACAGTGGGTAAAAGACGGTTCTCAGCCTCTTAGACAGTACACCCTTTCCACAGACCTTCCAGGTACTGTAGGAAGTACTGATACTCAGAAATATTTTAATAACAGCAAGCCTTTTAACGGGATCTGGCTCCTGAATATCAGGGCCAAGCGTGCCGATAATTCCGGTGACTATATTTATCTTGATAACCCTATCCCGTTCAAGTTTGATAACCAGGCTCCCATGGTGGACATTGCTTCTGTGGATAACACCCCGGCAGCGGCAGTCGGCCCCATTGAGGTTACTGTCAAGGATTACCAGATAAGGGTTGGTGACCCCGGTTATGAAGACGGACCGTTCTATGAACCTGACTATTCCAGTCCTGACTCCCATTACTGGCTCACAGATCCCTCAGGTACCAAGGTTTTAGACATACCCCTGCCGGAGACAGATCCCCTGGAGCATAAGTTTACTGTAAATCTGAGTGATTATGTCTATGGGACCGGCATGTATACCCTTACCGTAACTGCGATGGGTCATGACGGCATCCCGACCACCGGACCTTGGAACAAAAAAACGGAATTCTATTACCTCGATGTTGATGCCCCCCGGGACGGGACCATTGAAAACCTGCCCCGTTATGTGAATACTGCTAATGTTACCGGGGTGAAATTTACCGCCCAGGATATAACAGGTGCAGTCGAGTATTCCCTGGTTTATAACTATGCAGTGGGCGGAGCCTGGCAGTATGATATCGGGGACTCTTCCGGCTGGCCTGACTGTGGCAGCCCGGTCTCCTTTGTGCCGGTGGCCGGCAGCACCAATGCCAATGATTATTTTTACCGGACAGGTGCGGTGAACTTAAGTATCCCTGATTTGGAAGGTGAGCACACCGTAAGCTGGGTTTTTGCCGACAGTGCCGGAAACTACAGTGAGGAATTCACCGAAACCATAATCCTTGATAAAACTCCGCCCTCAGGCGGGCTGGGTTTTGACAATACCCTGCCCACCAACCAGAATATCAACGTTGTGCTGGACTGGACCACAGATAACTATACTTCATATGAGGATATGCAGACCTTTAATCAGGGCAGCAGTACCTGGGCGGCTGCCGACCAGTGGAGCTATACTGTCACCCAGAACGGCACGGTTACCTGTACCATCAGGGACCTGGCTGGAAATGAGGCTGCAATAACCGGGGAAGTCACCTGGATTGACAAGCAGAAACCTGTTATTGATACAGAGATTGACCGGGCTCCCCCGATAACCAATACCGACCTGGCCCAGTTCGATGTTTCGGCTTATGACCAAACACCTGCAGGCGGCAAAGACCCTGTCAAGCTCTTTTACCAATATGACTGGCATTCGGCAGACCAGGAGTGGCACCCTTTTGCCGAATGTGACACACCTTCCCTGAAAATAACCAGGACCCAGGATGCTGAAGGGCTTGATGTCTGGACATTCCGGACCTCCTTCCAATATACCGCATCGCTGTCCGATAACGGCATTTTTGACAGGTGGGTCAATGTCAAAGCTGTTGATGCTGTGGGTAATGAGACGATATCATCATATACTTCCAGTAACCCGCTGCCATCACCGGAGTGGCATTATCTCAACCTTCCTCCCCAAATTGCCTTACAGAGCTTCTCACCTGCCAGGAAGTATGGGACGTCTGTTGGCCCGGTGGTCCTGAAGCTGTACTTTAAACAGGATGTTGTCGCTGCCCTGGATGATGAGATTCTGGCACCGACTCTGTTTAATGAATACGGGGACAGTGCCACAGATGATGGAAGCAGCACCCCGTTTTGGGGGGGGAGCGGTTTTGATATCCCCATCCATGAAAACGGCACCTATGACCTGACCTATGCGGACCGGTTCGGGAATACATATACCCTTTATGATTATATAGCAGTTGACTGGATAGATAATGCCATGCTCCCTGAGGTAACCCATTCACCTGAAGGGATGACCAATGGTGAGGTGACGGTAACCATTGATGCCACCGGCAGGAATGGTGTCTACCTGTATAATGTGGCCCTGCCGGCAGGTTCATCAGTAACGGCCACAGAGGGGGCCAAGACCGTTAATATTGGCGGCAGCCCCGTCACGGCATACAAAAAGGTGCTCTGCCAGGCGGGGAGTAACGGAAAAATCAACTACAGTGTCTATAGTGAAGAAACGGGCCAATATGAGGCCACTTATACGGTGGTAGACACTATTGATACCGGGGCCCCGGCGGCAGAAATCGCCTATACCTCTGATGCCCCGGTTGATGATGACGGCCTGACCAGGGGAAACATTACCGCCTCAGTGGTTAATGTTACTGACAACTCAGGTGCATCCCAGGTTACATGTGTAAACACCGGAGGAAGCACCCATATATTCACCGATAACGGCACCTTTGATTTCATCCTCGAAGATGGGGCCGGCAACCGGACTGTGCTGACAGCAGAGGTAACCAATATTGACCGTACGCCTCCTGTCGCGGATATCACACCCCCGGGGTTTGAGCTGAGGTATTTTGTCAATATGCCGGGCGGTAGTATTGATGTGCGCCGTACAGATGGCACATACAAAATAACCGGCTATGATGTCCATGTCCAGATAATTCCCCAGGATGAGAGCAGTGTGACGGCTGAGACCTTAACTCCCATAACGGAAAATGACCCCGTAACCTGTGATGATGAAGCCATGGAATATGTCTTCACTGAGGATGCAGTTATCGGTATCCGGCTGACTGATGCTGCCGGCAACACAACCGATGCCAATATAAATGTAAACAACATTGACAAACTGCCGCCACAGGGGACGGTCACTTATTCCCAGGATAATCTGACCCATGATGTGGAGGCCCTGCTGACGGCTTCTGACGACAAAACCCCCGTCGGCAGCCTTAATTACTTTAATTCTGATGACCTTCAGTTCAATGGGACAGGGCAGGCATACTATGTATTTACCGATAACGGGTCATATACATTTGTGGTCGCCGATGAGGCGGGCAATATGGCCAGGTTCCCGGCAGATGTGCGCTGGATAGACAGGGTCGCCCCCACCTTTACCCTGAGCCCGGCCGATCCGGCAGGACTGGCTCCTATTAGCAGTGATGTCAATGTATTTATCACTCCGTCGGAGCCTTATGCCGATGCCGGGTTTGTGGGGACCAGGCCGGAGGGGGTAGACCTTACCCTGGGTGTAGAAAGAATTAAGCTGACATTTAGCAAGAATGCCACAGTGGCCATGCGGGTATATGACAAGATCGGCAACAGCAGTGACCTTATGGTAACGGTCAACTGTATCGACAAAGAGGTCCCCACTGCTAATTCCCAGGTGGATTATGATGTCCCTGCATTCGGGTATGCCACCATCAAACTGATAAATACCAGTGAGACCGTCAGCTTAGAACAGCAGAACGGCACCGTGACCTCCGCCCTGCAGCAAGTGGTGGATCAAAACGGCAGCTATGACCTGGTTATCCGGGATGAGGCCGGCAACCGGGCCACAGTATCAGTTGAAGTCAGCGGTATCGATGCCGAGCCTCCCCAACTGCAGGCTAACTATACACCTGAAGGGTGGACCCGGGGACCCGTTACCGTGTCCTTGACCGCTGATGAAGATATTGTTCTCAACGAGAAAGGCAGGGAGGTGGCGGTGCCTGCAGGCACCTCCTATGATGTGGTCATGGACCGCAACGGGGCCCATACTTTCTATGCCAAAGACGCCAAAGGCAACACTTCTTATGTTACGGCCAGGGTATACCAGATAGATGACATTGCTCCTGTAATCAGTTTCAGCGGTCCGGCCAAGCCTGTCTTTATCCAGGGCCAGACCATAACCCTTGATGACTGCACGGCCGCAGACAATGTGGATGGCGACATCAGTGCCGGTATGAATATTAATTACAACGGATTAGACGTAAGTGACCCTCAAAATAACCCTCCCCAGCCGGGTAAATACATTGTCCAATACAGTGTTACCGACAATGTGGGCAATCAGACTACTACCGAACGGGATGTGACAGTGCTCTCACCTGATGATTTCCGGGTCTTTGTCAATGATCAGGATGTGCTTCAGGGTCCGGTGCTGGTAAATACAGCCGATATTGATCTCTGTCTTATCAATTTAAAAGGCGGGGTGACGGTGAAGTGGAAACGGGGTTATTACAGTGTGGGTGAGATGAAGCACGGAGGCAGTTCCATCAGTGACTCTGACCTCACCACAGACAGCACCGGCAGGCATGCCCTGTTCACCGTGGCTAAGACCGGCTGGTACACGGTGCTGGTCCGGGAGCAGGAACGACAGACCTGCCTGGTGCACATTTACGTATCCGGGCTGGATAACTGAAAGGGGTGAGAGTGAAGATGAAGAATAAGAGTTCTAAGGCATGTTTCGGGAAAAGCTTTAAAGCATATTTCAAAAATGGGTTTAAGAAGGTTTTAACCATGAGCCTGGTTGCAGCCATGATGTTTAACCTGATGGCTCCGGCCATTGCCGAAGCGGTGGAAGGTCCGGAAATCCTGAATGTGCAGAACCGGTTTGTCCAGTTGATGGTCAACAAGGAAAACGGCGGGTTTGTGGTCAAGACAGTGGAAGGGAGCCTGGCCCGAAAGAGTGACCAGAACAAAAACCTCCTTTACCAGGGGGAAAACTACGATACATCATTTGCCACCTTTCGGATTGATGGTAAGGATTACATATTTGGCAACAATTACGGTTTTTTGGGGCTGGGGGGTCAGTTTATCACTCCGCCCGTTAATGACGGCCTTGCCAATGACTCTGTCTGGAAGGTCGGGGATATTGAGATAGAACAGAAACTGGAAGTAGTCAATGATGTCAGCAGCCCATATATCGGTAATGTAGTTATTAAATACAACGTGACTAATAAGGGGTCATCTGCCGCCGATATCGGGGCCAGGATTATGCTGGATACGATGCTGGGTTCCAATGACGGGGCCCCCTTTGAATTGGGTGATGATATCAGTTCCCGCATCGAAGCGGAACAGCGGCTGACCGGTACTGATGTACCTAATTTTTGGAAGGCCTATGATTCTTTTGACGCCCCGGGAGTGATTGCCTATGGTTTCAATGCCGGATGGCAGGGGTCCAGTAAGCCTGACGAGTTTGTCATGGCTCACTGGAACAATCTGGCCGCAACCAAGTGGGATTGTGCAGTTAATCCCCTGGTTAACTTCGCTACCATAGATAATGATTACGGGACCGCGGACAGTGCGGCAGCCATGTACTGGGACCCCGCCAGCCTGGCGGTGGGGCAGACGGTGTCCTTTGAGACGGTCTATGGTGTTATGACAGGTAATGAAGATGCCCTGACAGCGGGTTTTGACATCAATGTGATGGCCCCCCGCGAAATTGAGCTGACTGCAGATGCCAACGATTATGAAAATGACGGGCTTTTTGATATCCAGTTGGAGATTGACAACACCCTGGCAGCGGCAGAAGACCTGACTATGCTGACAGCCCAGCTTCAGCTGGAAGACGGCCTGGTGCTGGCACCGGGTGAGGAAAGTGTGGCTTATATCAATGAACTGCCTGCAAATGACACCCAGATCATCAGGTGGCAGGTAAAGGCAGAGACCCAGAATAATTATAGTATCAGGAAGTTTAAGGTGGATGTTACCAGGAGCGGGTACTCTCCTGTGGCTGAGACCGGATTTATTATTCTGCCCGGCAAACGGGGTGCGCCGCCTGATATCCAGTTCAATGTAATCGGCCCGGAAAAGATTTATTATGAGGGTGAAAAAATCATCAGTATTGAGGGGATTGGGCTGGACAATTACCGTGACAAGGGACACTGGGACCTGTACATGGAACCGGTGGACAATAACGACCCGGCAAAAGTTACTCAGATACCTGATGATAATGTATTCCTGTCTACTGATTATTCCCAGATGACGGTTATTGTCAATGATGACCTGGACTTAGGTGAGCACCTGCTCTATTTTAATTGGACCGAAGATGCGGCCTTCCCTAAAGATACCCGCCAGGAACTGCCTTATGACGTGATGGTCACCAATGATGAGAGGGACCGGAGCGACAGGTACGGTATCTTATGTGTAGTTAAGAATTCCGGTAATGACTATGAACTGCAGGCTTACCGGAGTGAAGATGCACTGGCAGATGCTGCCCTGGGAGACAAACTGCTGATGGAACTGCGCGGTGTGGCTAAAAAGGTAGACCCGACAAGTAATAATTTTGTTATTGATACCTCTTTGGAGCCTGTTATCATAAACGGTATTGTCTCCTATTCCGGGGACCTGATGAATGTAAATGATGAGAACGGAACAATTACCGTTTCCGGGAACGGCCCTATTCAGGTCATCGGGGCCCTGACCTTCTGGAAGTGGGAGTTTGAGATACCATTTACCGACGGTGAGGATTATGTCCTTACTGAAGAACTGCAGGCAGGCGAAAGCCCGATACAGGTTGACCTCCTGGGTCTGGGCTCCCTCCTGCAGGGTATCGGCGGTTTTGTCATGGACCTTGACTATGGGGTGTTCCGCCGCATTGAGAAGTCAGGGGAAAAGTATAATGCCATCTCCTTTGGCGGCAGGATGTCCCTGCCTATCTTCCCGGGGAGCATCAGCACGAGTAGTGACAATTCTAACAGCGGCTCATCTGGGGGGACAGGGGGCGCCTCAGGAGGGACATCAGATGGGTCCTCCACTGATACCAATTCCGGAATTCCTGTCATGGGCGGTATCACAGCTGATGTTGATGATGTTCTGTTCGGTGAAAGACAGAACAAAGACCCCGGCTTTATCGGTATAGATGTGACCACATCCATTGCGATGCCGGACAATGCCTTTGGCGGTCTGATTCAAAACGGGTTTAGCGCCTCAGTAATGATAAACACTATAGACAATATATATAGTGTCCAATTTGGGGTCCAGGTTCAGATTATCCAGTGTTCGGGGGAACTGACCCTGATGCTCCATGAGGGCAAGTATCCGGTGCCGGACACGCTCCTTGTTTCGGGCGGCGGTGATCCCGGTATACCGGTGGTACCCGGTATATTCTATATTACCAACATTGGGGGCGGGTACAGTGACCTGTACGACTCTATTTTCGGTGACAGCTACCTGCTGCCCCTGACCCTGCACCTGAGCGCCGGAGCCAGTCTGTTTGACGTGCTGGATATTAATGCCGAAATGGAAATGGCCATGACGCACTTCAGCATAAGCGGTGATGCCCAGCTTTTCGGTATCATTCCGATAATGGAGGACCTCACCCTATATATGAGCTGGGTTGATGGATTCTATACCCAGATTCGGGGGACAATTTACCTTTACCAAGGTTTTATCGAAGGCTCTGCCTGTATTACTATTACCGATGACTTTGTTGAGGGCTGGGCCAGGGTGGCCCTCCAGATACCCAACTACATACCGATTGTCGGCGGTTTTAATATTGCCGGTGCCGAGGTTGGTATCGGGACGATTAAGGTCTGGGGAAAGGTCTTTTTCCTGGGGCTGCAGATCGGAGTAATCTATTACTGGGAGACCAATGATGTCGAGGTGGTTACCGGTGAGGATGCCGATCAAATAGCCGCAGTAGTGGCGTCGTCCCTGGGTGATTTTGAGACATTTGACAGGAACGGCCGTAAAGTTCATGCCTATTTGGGGACTAATACGGTTACCATAGCATCGACCGGTCCGGGGATAAGGGATGTGCTGCCCAGGTCCGGAGGTGTCCTTGCAAGTGCGCCTACTATTACTTCCAATTCGGACCGGACAGAGCATACCTTAACATTAAACGGTATGTACGGTGCCTTTATCAAGACAGAGTATTTTGACAGCAAACCTAGTGTAACTGTAACCAAACCGGACGGGTCCAACTATAACCTGGTGGATGCCGATGTCACCGGTGATTATCAGAATGCCAATATGCGCACCCAGATTATCCCGGCTGATTATGAGGCTGGGACCACAGAGAAGAAATATATTATCATCTCAATTCCTCCGTCTGAAATGGCTGACGGTGACTGGACAGTAAGCGCCACAGCGCCCATTGAGGTCAGCCTGACTGAGGTTGGGGCCCTGCCCACCCTGACCGGTGCTGAGGCCACTCTGAATCCAAACCCCGTGACAGGAGATACCGTCACTGTTAACTGGAAAGCGGAAAATGCCGGTTCTGCCCTGGTGGATATCTACCTGTGTAAGGATGCAGAGAGTGATTCGGGTACCCCCTTGAACGAGGGACTGACTACTAACAGCAGCGGACAGGGAAGCTGTACGGCAGAACTGCCGGCTACCCTGGCGAGCGGGCAGTACTATATCCGCACAGTCATGAAACAGGGTGACTCCAGTTATGAGTTTGAATATGCGGAGAATACAGCCACCGGCGGGACAGCCTTTGATTATGTGAATAGCAACCAGCCCCAGCCGCCCGCAGGGGTAACCGCTCAGGCGTTTGGCAGCGGGTATCTCTCTGCTGATGTATCTTATATCAACTCCGGTGATATTGACGGCTATATGGTCGATGTCCTCGATGACGGTGGAAATCCGGTAACCACCTTCAATGAAGAGTATTTTGGCGTGGATGACACTATTATTGTGGGAGGATGGACCACCTCAACGCCAATGGACTTTTCCACAGACCCGCCAACCGAGCTGGCACCCATCAGTGTCGGTTTGGAGCCGGGACACTCGTACCGGGTGCGGGTCAGGGCATATAAGAATATTGCCGTTCCCGGAGAAGGGGAATTCAAACTGCTGTCTGCTCCTGCGGCGTCAGGGACGGTATTCCTCCCGGTACCTGACCCGGCTGAGATAACGGTGACATATGGTGATGGCTTCACAGACTCGGTAGATGATGCCGGTTACCCTGTCAAATTGACCAATGGTGCGGCAACCAAACTGCATTTTGCCGCTGACATGGATGTGGAGGCAACTCTCATGGTGAACGGCAGTTATTACGGGGAGTTCAGCGGACAGGAATGGGATGCTGCCATTCCCCTGGAAGACGGGAACCATGTCATTAAGGTTATCGCCTATAATGACAATAACGATAATACTGTACTGACAGTACCGGTGACGGTAGATACCACTCCGCCGCATCTGATGGTTTCAAGCCCTGTTAAGGGGGGCGTATATGAGGGTGGAAAAGTGACCCTGAAGGCTGCCGTGGAAGTGGGGGCACAGTATACCATTACAGTTGACGGGAATCCGGTGGTTAGTGATGACCCCTTAACCGGAGCCATTTCTGCTGACGGTCTTTTAGAATACACTGTTCCTGTAACAGGTTCGCAGCTGGTTCATAATATATCAGTTTCTGCCACTGATGAGGCTGGCAATACTTCCACATACAACGCCCCGGTGCTCAACGGTGCCATGGGGGCCTTAGATCAGGCATTTATCCGGGCGGCGGAGATATCTGATGATCAGCTGACTATAAAAGAGGGTGACACTGTGCAGCTAGAGCTTATCGGCAGTGATGCCGGTAATGAGGAATTTGTACTTAATTCGCCACAGACTGACTGGACAGTTCTGGAAGGCAGCGGCAATGTATCTGTGACCCCGGACGGAGAAGTAACCGGAATTACCTCCGGTACTGCAGTAGTGCTGGGCTCCTTCTCCATTGCCGCAGACTACTCTTTTGCCGATGCCCTGGTAGTGGAGGTGACTCCTGGCGGGAATCTGCCACCTGCTGCAGGCGGCAGCCAGAGCTTTGATGTGAGAGTGAACAGTCCGGCAGCTATAAATCTGGATAAGATATTTACTGATCCCAATGGTGACCCGATGACGTATAGTGCTTCTCTGGGCACGGTGACGGGGAGTACATGGGAATACACACCCACTTCAACCGGGATTGTTACGGTGTACATAACTGCTGCTGATTCGTACGGTGCGGCAACGGTAAGTACCCTTACCCTGAATGTGTATAAAAAAGGTGATCACGATAATATTCCCACTGTTATGAAGGGACTCAGTCCTGAGAATGTTGATTCACTCATCAGTGATGCCATCGGGAAGGGGACGGGTAAGCTTATCATTGATGCGGTAATTCCCTCAGCCCCCAACTTACAAATGCGTTTACCGGCCGACCTCCTGAAGAGGGCCGGAGAAGCGGGTCTCAATCCGATAGTGATCAAGACTGCTCTTGGTGAAATATCATTTGATACCGATGCTTTTGATATTGATGCCCTTAATACTGGTGCTCCTGATGTTTCAGATGTCAAGTTTATTCAACTGGATTTCGGTCGTGTCAGCCCACTGGAATTAAGTGTGGCCGCACAGCAGGAAACCGGGAACAGGCCTGTTTATAACATTGGAATCACAGCTATCAGAGAGGACGGTTCGGAGCGTGAGTTAACCGAGTTTGCCTCACCGCTAAGAATCCAACTGCCTTATGCCCTCCGGCCCGGAGAGAATCTGGAACAGGTTACGGTATTCTGCCTGGATCCGGACGGCAGCCTGGAAAACATGGCTGGCACATACACGGGCGGTGGGATATGGTTTACCACAAATCACCTCAGCTATTTCCTGGCCAGGTTCAATGAGGTGACCTTCAGTGACGTACCTGATTCTGCCTGGTACAGTACGGAAGCAGAGGCGCTGGCGGCCAAAGGTATCATTAACGGGATGGGGAACGGTCTGTTCCGGCCTGAAGGGAATGTTACCAGGGCTCAGTTTGCCGCCATGCTGGCCCGCCTGCTGAAACTGAAACTTGACCCCGACACCGGCAGGTTTAAGGATGTTACTGCAGGTGCCTGGTATGCCGGGTCCGTAAATGCCTGTGCCGCCGCTGGAATCGTTAATGGCAGCAGTGACGGGATCTTTGCCCCCGACGCCCGCATTTCCCGTCAGGATATGGCGGTAATGCTGGGGCGGGCCCTGGAATATGTCAACGGATACCGGACAGCGGAACAGGATGCCAACCAGGTCTTATTCGCTGACCGGGGTAAGATCGCCCCTTATGCCCTGAATCAGGTTGGAGCCGCGGTAAAACACGGGATAATCAGCGGCAAGCCCGGTAATGTTTTTGACCCACAGGGAACTGCCACCAGGGCTGAAGCTGCCAGAGTATTTTATGTCCTGTATGGAATGCGGAAAGGTTTTGCAGGTTGTGGATAACTTATGTCAAAAAAGGTAAATATGCGGATGAATTTTACCGATTCTGTAATAGCTGTGCTTAGGGTTTAGTATAACACCGGAAAAAATAAAAAAAGTATTGACTGGTGAAACTAACCATGCTAGAATTAATCCAAATTAAATATCTGATACGTTGATGTATCTGTTAGCAATGACGCTTTTTGGAAAGGGGTACTTTCTATAAAAGCGTTTTTTATTTTGGATTTTCATGCCCCAAAATTCTTTGAAGTGTTTTTGGGTTGAGCAAAGATGCTCTCTGTAGGGAATTGGCGCCGATTCCTGAAGGAGAGCATTTTTGTTTGATCTGATAAATTTTTGTTAGGGGTGACGCCGATGAAGACTTCAAAATTAATTCTAACTTTAACAATGCTGTTAGTATTTGCTCTGCCTGGTATGTCCTGGGCTGCCGAAGCCCCGGCGGTTGATACCGGGGATACCACATTTATTTTGATATCTGCAGCCATGGTTTTGTTAATGACTCCCGGTCTGGCTCTTTTTTACGGAGGTATGGTGCGTAAAAAGAATGTTTTAGGTACTACAATGCAAAGTGTTATTGCCATGGCTCTGATTTCTGTGCAATGGGTCTTTATAGGATACACTTTGGCTTTTGGGCCTGACATAGGCGGACTTATCGGTGGATTGGACTGGTTTGGCCTAAAGAGTGTTGGGCTGGCTCCAAATCCGGACTATGCGGCAACTATTCCCGCCCAGTTATTTATGGCCTTTCAGATGATGTTTGCCATCATTACTCCGGCTCTTATATCCGGTGCTATTGCCGAAAGGATGAAATTTCCGGCCTACCTTGCTTTTATTCTGCTTTGGGCAACCCTGGTTTATGATCCGGTGGCTCACTGGGTATGGGGTGTGGGTGGCTGGATCCGCAGCCTGGGCGCCCTTGATTTTGCCGGTGGTACTGTAGTGCATATAATTTCCGGGGTATCTGCCTTGGTGGCTGCCTTGGTACTTGGAAAGCGTAAAAACCGCGCCAGTGAACCTACCTTACCACATAACATACCAATGGTAGTTTTGGGTGCAGCTTTACTCTGGTTTGGCTGGTTTGGTTTTAATGCCGGAAGCGCCCTGGGCGCTACCGGGATCGCCGTGGCTGCTTTTGTAAACACAAATACGGCTGCCGCCGCTGCTGCTTTGGCCTGGCTGTTAGTAGAATGGAGGCATCATGGCAAACCTACCGTGCTTGGTCTGGTCAGCGGCGCTATAGCCGGTCTGGTTGCCATTACCCCGGCTGCCGGTTTTGTTACCCCAATGGCTGCAATTATAATTGGCTTAATTTCCGGAGTTTTGTGTTACTTCATGATTGCTGTAGTCAAAGGCAAGCTTGGTTATGACGATTCTCTTGACGCCTTTGGGATCCACGGTATTGGTGGTACTTGGGGGGCTATTGCAACAGGCTTTTTCGCTACCACTGCAGTTAATCCGGGGGGCGCTAACGGCCTTTTTTACGGGAATCCTTCCCTGGTAATCAAGCAAATCATTGCTGTAATAGTTACTTACTTGTTCGCCGCAATTGGCACCTTTATAATTCTGAAAGCGATTGGTCTGGTATTTGAACTCAGGGTATCCCCTGAGGAGGAAGAAGCAGGTTTGGATATCACCCAGCATGGCGAGGATGCATATCGGGATTTTGCCACAGGCGGATCAGCAATCAGAAGCCCAAAAGTATCAGGCCATACTCCGGTGATTGAAGCAAAGTCTATTAATTAGGAGGTGTTTACTATGAAAAAGATTGAAGCTATTATTCGCCCCTCTAAACTGGATGATATCAAAGATGCCCTGGGTAAATTTGGTATTCATGGCATGACTGTAACGGAAGTAATCGGATGTGGATTGCAAAAAGGTAAAAAGGAGGTTTACAGGGGCACTGAGTATACTATTGACCTTTTACCCAAAATAAAAGTGGAAATTGTTATCAAGGATAAATGGGTTGACGAGGTTGTCAGGATATTTATTAATACGGCGCGAACCGGTGAAGTAGGTGATGGTAAAATATTTGTTTATCCTGTTGAAAATGCAGTCCGCATTAGAACCGGCGAGGGCGGGGAAGAAGCAATCTAAATAACCAATACATTGGCTGAGCAGTGGCGCTCTCTTATAGGGGAAACGGCGTCTTCCCTTTTGGAGAGCGCTTTCCGTTTGTCATATAATCAATCAACCAAGGAGGAGATCTTAATGTTTGACAGGTTATTACGTATTTCTCTTATTACTATAGTGTTAGTACTGCTTAGCACCGGGGTGGTGTGGGCTGCAGACGGACCTACAGCCGAATCCAATGCCATCGCTATTGATACTGTCTGGCTGATAGTGGCAGCTGTATTGGTATTTCTGATGCAGGCCGGTTTTGCCATGGTTGAAACCGGATTTACCAGGTCAAAAAATGCCGGAAATATTATCATGAAAAACACAATGGATTTTGCGGTTGGCTCATTAATTTACTGGCTGATTGGGTTTGGGCTGATGTTTGGGGTGGATTCTATGGGCTTGATTGGAAGTACCGGTTTTGCAATGAATGGAACCTTTGAACATCTGGGCCTTACGGTTCCCATTCCGGCGTTCCTGATTTTCCAGACTGTTTTTGCCGCTGCTACTGCTACAATTGTATCAGGAGCCATGGCGGAAAGAACGAAGTTCTCTTCTTATTTTATTTACAGTATAGTAATTACCGCATTTATCTATCCGGTTGTAGGCCACTGGGCCTGGGGTGGCGGCTGGTTATCAAAAATCGGTTATATCGATTTTGCCGGTTCTTCAGTAGTCCATTCTGTAGGCGGCTGGGCAGCTCTTGTGGGAGCATCAATCCTGGGCCCGCGTATTGGTAAGTATGGCAAGGATGGGAAAGTGAATGCTATTCCGGGACACAGCATTACTTTAGGAGCTTTGGGTGTATTTATCCTGTGGTTTGGTTGGTTCGGGTTTAACCCTGGCAGCACCCTGTCCGGGACAACTCCTGATATTGCGTATATTGCCGTTACCACGAACCTGTCCGGGTCAGCTGCTGCTGTATTAACAATGATCCTAACCTGGTTAAAATATGGTAAGCCTGATGTCAGTTTGACCCTCAACGGGGCCTTAGGCGGTCTGGTGGCTATTACGGCCGGTTGTCAGGCTGTAAGCCCTATTGGAGCTGTTATCATCGGCGCTCTGGCAGGGATTCTGCTGGTGTTTTCCATAGAGTTTATTGACAGAGTGCTAAAAGTTGATGACCCTGTTGGAGCGGTTACCATACATGGGGTTTGTGGCGCTTTTGGAACCATCATGGTAGGTTTCTTCGCTCAAGACGGAGGCCTATTTTATGGGGGCGGTATTTCCCAGTTACTTATCCAGCTAATTGGTGTTGGCGCTATCTTCATCTGGACAACAGCTGCTGCATTTATCCTGTTTAAAGGTATTAAGGCTACTGCCGGACTACGGGTTACCCCTCAAGAGGAGGAAGAAGGTTTGGATATTGGTGAACACGGAATATCTGCTTATGGTGATTTTGTCATCCGGACTGCCTCAAAAAAATCTGTACCTCACCCGGGAGCCTAAAATTTTATGGAAATGAGGTAGAAACATGAATGGGTGATACAACATAGGAATATGGGATTTCAGGCCCTGAGGGGCCTGGATTTTTTTATCTAGAAAATTAGTGTTGACCGGCCTGAAATTTTTAACGTATAATACGTAGTAAGAAAAGTCAACCAATGGGCTGAGATGAGGGAGGTCACAGGTGAAAAAAATAGAAGCAATTATAAGGCCTTCCAGACTTGATGAGGTTAAAAAAGCCCTGGAATTGATTGGGATTCGCGGAATGACTGTATCCCAGGTTGTTGGATGTGGAACTCAACAGGGTCATACTGCTGTTTACCGGGGGCAGGAGTATACGGTAAATTTACTTGAAAAAATAAAAGTTGAGATTGTCACTGAAGATAAATTTGTCGAGCAGATCATTAACCGGATTTCCATGGCAGCCAAGACCGGGTCCATGGGTGATGGAAAGATTTTTGTTTATCCTGTGGAAAAGGCTGTGCGCATAAGAACAGGGGATAGTGGCGAAGATGCCATTTAACCCTAATTAAATATAACAGAGTAATTAATACCGGCAAAGATAATGAATAAATTTGATGTTGCAATCTTGAAAAATTCTGCTATAATATTTATATAGAAAATATATCATTCAAATACAATCAAATATTTGATACAGCGAAGTATCAAAATGTGGCGAGGAAGCCCTCTGAATTTTAAGCGAAAAGCTTTTAATTCGAGGGCTTTTTTATATTATATAGGAAGGAGGGATTGCTTTGGGGGAAGCAAGGGTGGTCATAGCAGACCCGGATGCCCAGTCGCGAAAAGCGCTTAAATCGATACTGCAGCAGGCTGGACATCTGGTTACCGGAGAGGCGGAAGACGGTTTAACGGCCCTGAAGCTGATAAGGACCAGACAGCCTGACCTGGTAATTTTAGATGCCAGAATGGCTGTCATGGATGGCTCCGAATTTGCTTATATAGTTGAAGAAGACGGTTTGGCTCCGATAATATTGTTGACTTCCGGAGATCAGTTTGCTATACAAAAAGAGACTGATGAGCAGCAGCTCTTCGCTTATGCTATAAAGCCGGTTACCGAGCAGAGCCTGCTTCCCGTTATTGACATCGTGATCAAGAACTACACGAGAATTAGAAATCTTGAACAGGAGGTATCAAGGCTCAAGGATGTTATTGCAACCAGGAAACTGGTTGAAAAGGCCAAGGGAATTCTGATGGATAGTTATAAAATGACCGAAAACGAGGCCTTCAAGAAGATACAGAAACAGAGTATGAACAAGCGTGTTTCAATGAAATCTGTGGCCAAGGCAATCATTCTGGCTCATGAAATAAACATGTAAGAAATCATACTGGATATCTTGAAATGATAAGTAACAGGCAATTGAAAAAAGAATATTCGGGGGTACAAGGTTGTATCCACATCAACAGCAATGACGCTTCGAAATCAAGGTTTTTTCATACCTTTATTTTGGGCGTTTAATTTTTTCTCCGAAAAATAAAATTTCTGAAAGGTGTGTGTTTACATGGATAAGAAACAAGTATTGGAAAAAGCAAGAGAAATGAATGTAAAGTTCGTCCGCTTGCAGTTTACCGACATTTACGGTGTGATGAAAAACATGGCCATTACTGTTGAACAGTTGGAAAAGGCCCTTGACGGTGAATTAATGTTTGACGGTTCCTCTATCGAAGGCTTTACCCGGATTGAAGAATCTGACATGTACCTGAGACCTGACCCGGATACCTTTCTGGTTTTTCCCTGGAGGCCTAAAGATGGCTCGGTGGCCAGGCTGATCTGTGATGTTTATATGCCGGACGGAACTCCCTTTGAAGGTGACCCCCGTTATGTCCTTAAAAAGGCTCTTAAAGAAGCGGCTGATATGGGTTACTCCATGTATGTAGGCCCTGAGGCTGAGTTTTTCCTCTTCCTGGTTGATGAACATGGCAGGCCTACTACGATTACCCATGATACTGCCGGTTACTTTGACCTAACTCCTGTGGACCTGGGTGAAAACGCCCGCCGTGACATGGTGCTAAATCTGGAGCAGATGGGATTCGAAATTGAGGCTTCACACCACGAGGTGGCCCAGGGTCAGCATGAAATTGATTTTAAATATGCCGATGCCCTCGATGTTGCTGACAAAGTAATGACTTTTAAGCTGGTTGTAAGGACAATCGCTCAGCGCCACGGGCTGCATGCCACCTTTATGCCCAAACCGATATTCGGGATTAACGGTTCCGGGATGCATATAAACCAGTCACTCTTCAAAAACGGCACCAACGCCTTTTATGACCCCAATGGCATGAAGAAACTCAGTGAGGAAGCTTACTACTATATCGGGGGATTATTAAAACATGCCCGCTCCTTTGCAGCCCTTACCAATCCGACAGTTAACTCATACAAAAGGCTGGTTCCCGGATATGAAGCTCCTGTTTACCTGGCCTGGTCAGCAGCTAACAGAAGCGCCCTGGTACGAATCCCTGCCAAGCGCGGCGCCAGTACCCGTGTTGAGCTGAGAAACCCGGACCCGTCCTGCAATCCGTACCTTGCTATAGCTGCCGCCCTTACTGCCGGTTTAGACGGTATCAAGAACAAGATCAGTCCCCCTGCGGAAATGGCTGCTAACATATACAATATGACCGCCGCAGAAAGGGAGTCTGCCGGAATCCGGAGCCTGCCGGGCAGCCTGGCGGAAGCAGTGAAGGAACTGAAACATAACGAGGTCATGAAAAAAATGCTTGGAGAACATGTGTTTAACAAGTTTATACAGGGCAAACAGATGGAATGGGATGATTACAGGACAAGAGTCAGCCAGTGGGAGATCGACTCCTATTTGAGCACATATTAATTACGGCTTGTCAGCATAAGTCTTTTGTGCCTTTTAGATTATTGCAAACCTCCTTTTAATTAATTGCTTATTAGGATGAGGGTAGATGTGTTCTGGAAGGCGGAGTCTGTCGTCCGTCCGGCCAGCGACCGCGAAGCGGGAGCTGTTGCCGGCGGAGATGTAGCCCGCCGGAAGAATACATCTGCCCTCATCTTTTTATACAAATATATTGACGCTGAGGTTTGTCGGTTTTATAATTATTTATGGGTATAATTTGCATGCTGTGCAAAAATACATAGAATGCAAAAATGAGGAGGAGGGTTTGGATGACTGACCAGACAATGCGGGAACGCAAAAAAGAAGCCACCAAAATCGGAATTTTAACTGCTGCTATTGAACTGATAAACAAAAATGGCTTTGCGGAAACAACTATGCAGCAAATATCTGAAAAGGCAGATGTGGCCCTGAGGACCCTCTACAATTATTTCCCTACGAAAGAATCTATTGTAGCAACATATCTACATATTGTTGTCGAGGAACAGGCACAGAAAAGGTGGGACCAGATTATCAGCCTGGATTCAACATATGACCGGCTGCTTGCTATGTGCCGGATATCAGCCCAATGGATGGCTGAAAATTCAACTTTAATTGAGGTTTATGCATTAGATCCGAGGCATTATTTTTACGGATCGGAAACTGATGAAATACCAAGAAGCGGTTACGAGGATTTTGTGGAACAGGTGATTGCCATGGGGCAGAAGCAGGGGGATGTTTCCATAATATTTTCCGCTGCCCTGATTACGCAGCAATATATGGGTGTGTATTACTCTAATATTCTTACCTGGCTGGGAAAACCGGAGCGGGACTTACTGGAGATATTAAAAGAGGGGCTGGATGTTTTTTATCATGGGATAAAAGCAGAAAGTGTTGATGCCGGGGTTGTTCTTGCAGGGATATTCTTTTGATTCCGGTTAAGGTTTTTGGGGAGGGGCTTGAAGATGAAGGTAACTGAACTTGCGATTAAGCGTCCATCAGCAATGTCGATGATTATAATGTTTTTCGTGGTCATGGGTATGTTCGGCTATTCCAAGATTGGTTCTGACCTGTTTCCCAAGGCAGATATTCCTGTTGTTACTGTTATTAGTGTTTACCCCGGTGCCGGGGCTGAGGAAATGGAGAACCAGGTTGTTAATGAAATAGAGGAGGCCGTCTCCTCCCTCAGCGGTCTAAAGGATACCAGGTCATGGATTTCCGAAGGTATAGCCACAACTGTAATGGAATTCACCATGGCCACAGATGTTGACATAGCATCAATGGATGCCCAGAAGGCTGTCGACAGGGTGATGATGAGCCTGCCCCAAGACATGGAAAAACCCATCGTTCAAAAGGTTGATATGAATGCCGATCCTGTGCTCATCCTGGCGGTTTCCGGGGAACGGCCCTTAAATGAAATCTATGACCTGGCAAATGATACGGTTAAGGAACGTTTACAGACAGTACCCGGAGTTGCATCTATTAATATCGTTGGAGGTGAAAAACAACAGGTAAGGGTAGAGATCGACCGTGTTAAGCTGGAGTCTTACGGATTATCTGTGAATCAGATAGTCAGCCTTTTGCAGGCCGAGAATCTCAATGTCCCCAGTGGCAACATCAAGGGAGATACAATACGTCATGATGTCAGACTGGTGGGGAAATTTCAAAGCCTCGCCGATATTGAAAAGCTGCCGGTTCCCCTGCCTACGGGCACGACCGTACCCCTGCGGGAAATTGCTTCAGTAGAAAACTCCTTCGCCGAGGTGGAAGAGTACAGCCGGCTCAATGACAATGAGGCTGTAGGGCTGATTATCCAGAAACAGAGCGATGCCAGTATTGTTGAAACCGCTGAGGGCCTCAGGGTTGAACTGGACAGCTTAAAGGCTGTTCTGCCAGAGGATATCAATATTGTTGTATCAGACGACAGTTCAACCTTTACCAAAGATTCCCTGGCAGATACCCAGCGTACCCTGGTGGAAGGGGTTATTATGACCGGACTGGTCCTCCTGTTTTTCCTCCGGGAGTGGCGGTCAGTGGTCATAGTAATGCTGGCAATCCCCACCTCAATTATTGCTACTTTTATGATGATGTACTTCTTTGATTATACCTTCAATATGCTCTCACTTATGGGGTTGTCCCTGTGTGTCGGTATCCTGGTTGATGATTCCATTGTGGTCCTGGAAAATATCCACCGCCACCTGAAAATGGGGAAGGACCCTGATACGGCGGCCATAGAAGGACGGGGTGAAATAGGGATGGCCGCTATTGCCATCACTCTTTCTGATGTGGTGGTCTTTGGACCCATTGCCTTTATGCAGGGTATGGTGGGGCAGATGTTTAAGCAGTTTGGTCTAACTGTGGTTGTGGCCACCCTGTTCTCACTTTTTGTGTCTTTTACCCTTACTCCGATGATGGCAGCCAAGTTTTATAAGTATATTCCCGAGGGCGAGGGGCTGAAGAAGAAAAACCGCCTCTGGTCATGGATCGGCAGCAAATCCGGGAGCCTGGGTGAATTTATTATGGCTTTTTACCGGACGACACTTATCTGGGCGCTGGATAACCGCTTAAAAGTGATTGCCGTGGTACTCGCAGGGGTTATTGCTTCCCTTTGCCTGATTCCGATAATCGGCTTTGAATTTATGACCAAGGCTGACCAGGGTAAGTTTAAAGTAACTGTGGAAATGCCGCCCGGGACAACACTGAATGTTACTGATAAGGTCGTCAGGGACCTGGAAGGCAGGCTGGAGAAAATCCCTGAAGTGTCACACACCTTTTCTACTGTGGGCGGCGGGACCAGTAACACCAGCTTTATCGGTGGTGTCAGTTCACCTCACCTGGCAAGCATCCAGGTAATCCTGAAACCTAAAAACGAGAGGGATAAAAGTGTCTGGGAAGTTGCTGACATAGCCCGGGGCTGGGAGGATTACCCGGGAGTTACCATAAAAATCCTGGAAGCCCAGATGGCCGGTCTTAATTATATGGAGGCTCCTATTATCGTAGAGATTCGCGGGTCAGATATGAACATCCTGGCAGACCTTACCGGGAAGGTCAGGGAAATTGTAGAGAAAACCCCCGGGACTGATGATGTATATATGTCATGGGATGAAAACGCCCAGCCCGAATACAAGGTGGTTATAGACCGTGACAAGGCATCAGCCATGGGCCTGACCACCGGTGAGGTGGCTCAGGCGATGCGAGCCGCTATCGCCGGTGAAGAGGCATCAACTGTAACCATTGACAACAAGGAACTGGATATTTGGGTTCAGTTAAGTGATGTCAACCGGAAAAGCCCTGAAGACATAGGCAATATTACGGTCTCCAACCGTTTTGGGCAGACATTTTTAATCAAACAGCTGGCAGATATAAACCCTGCAAAGGGCCCAACCGAAATCAGACATAAAAACAGGACCCGGATGATATCGGTACTGGCCAATTACAAGGGTGTATCCCTATCAACAATTGTAAACAGCATTGAGACCGAAGTTGCCAAACTTGATGTACCCAATGGTTATGACATCGGCTATGACGGTGAAATAAAACAGATGAATGATTCCAATACAGACCTGGCCCAAGCCCTGATCCTGTCCCTGGTGCTTGTCTACATGATTCTGGTGGTTCTTTATGAATCGTTCCTGACCCCTTTTATCCGGATGCTTTCCCTTCCCTGTGGGATTATCGGGGCCATGCTTGCCCTTCTGCTGACGGGTAATACCCTGAATATCTTGTCAATAATAGGCTTGATTATGCTGGAGGGCCTGGCGGCAAAGAACGGTACCCTGCTGATTGACTATGCCAATACACTGATGGAGAGGGGCGCCAGCCTCAGGGATGCACTGCTGGAGGCAGGAACAACAAGGCTGAGGCCAATTTTCATGACTTCAACCACAATGATTTTCGGGATGCTTCCAACTGCCCTGGCCCTGGCTGCAGGTTCGGAAATCAGAAGGGGTATGGGTGTAGTGCTGGTCGGGGGACTGCTGACTTCCACCATTCTGACACCTATTTTAATTCCGGTTGCTTATACTCTTTTGGATGACCTGAAACAGTGGCTGATACGGAAAATCAGAAAAAGAAGGGAAAACAGGGCTGCTATGAGCGGCTAAAGTTACAGGGGCTGTCTGGGACAGCCCCTGTTAACAATTGATTGACAGTTTATGGTTTTTGGTGTTTAATTAATTTAAAATAGTTCTGGAGGTGGTTTGATGAGTTTTTTCAAGAAGCTTACAGATACTGCCAAGAGTACCGCCAATACACTCAGTTCAAAGTCACAGGAACTTTATACTGCAGGGAGATTGAAAATAGAGCAGACACAAATTGAGGGCAGGATTAAGGACAAGAAAACACAACTGGGAGACCTGGTATATCAGGCCTATGCCTTAGGACAGGAGCCGGGCAGTGCGGCTGCCGCGATCTGTGAGGAAATCAGGGACCTGGAAAAACAGGTGGCTGAGCTTGACCAAAAGATGCAGGAAGAACAGGCACAGGGACAGCAGGTACAGGGACAGCAGGCGCCACTATCGGAGCAGGATTTACAACAGTCGGCACCTGCAGCCAACTGCCCCAGATGTGGGGCTATGGTCGAACCGGGAGGCAAATTCTGTCCGGGGTGTGGCAGCCAACTGTAAAAACATACTTGTTCGCGTGTCGAAAAATGTCGCTAATTTATCGTAATTGGCGGCGTTTTTTTCATGACATTCTTGGGCGATTTTGTTACAATAGCATGTAAATATGTTGTAAAAATCTAAAAAATGTTTTACTGAGGTATCAAATGGAACATATTAAGAAAAATACTTTAATTATTCACTTCAATCCGGTATTTTTTACCCTGTGCTTTGGCAGCCCCGTTTTTGCCTTCATAGTATCACTCTTTATAATTAATGCATTAACCGCAGCCGGAGGGGAGGCCTCCCTTACAAGCCAGTGTCTCAGAGAGTTTTTGGAGTATTACGACCGCTACATGGCAAATGAATTCCTGAAGATCTTTCTGAACAATTATTTTATTGTTGTGCTGCTGGTATATTTTACTCCCCTTGCTCTTCTCCTGCGCAGGGTGTGGCAGAAATTCCGCAACCGAAATGATGAGATTTCGGCTTTCGAAAAGGTACTGTTGTACCTGTTTCCGGCTGTTTTTCTGATTCGCCAGGCTGTGAATATTGCTATTATCTTAAACGGGACTTCTACCAGTATCAGCAAAAATGTGCTGCTTACCTTTGCGGGAATTATTCTCCCGCATGGACTGCCCGAGCTGCTTGCCGTAAGCCTGGCCGGTGCCATTGGCATGGAAGTAACCCGAAAGGTACTCTTCTCAAATGTTTCCGGTCCCCTTGTAAAAGGCCGGGTATTGGGGCTTTTAGGTCTGTTCACTGCTTTATGTGCCTTTGTTGAGGTATATTTTACTCCGAAAATTTTTTCAATATTAATGGTGGCCACAGGAATCAATTAAATGGCCGGTAAACCGCCTCTGCGGATACCGGTCATTTAATTTTTTACGGCAAATGATATAATATAGTATATGGTATCCAATGAAAAAACGGAGCTGATTTTGTGAATTTTGAGGAGATGAAGGATTTAATAAAACCGGTACTCAAAAGAATGCCGGCATATATAAAACTGGCATGGGCATTATCCAGAGAGCCTTCACTGACATCCGGTCAAAAGGCACTGTTGGCTATGGGCGCTTTTTATGCCGTTTCACCGATTGACCTTGTCCCGGGATTTATCCCCGTTATAGGACAGCTTGATGACATTATAGTCGCCCTGGGAAGTCTTAAAATGGTCCTGAAAGGTCTGTCTCCGGAAATTGCAGCCTGCTATCAGGCTGATTATGGTATCACAATTGAAGAAATCAACAGTGACCTGGATGCTGCCAAACGAATTTCAGCAGCGCTGCTGGGGAAGGCAGTCAAATTGTCTGCCAAAGGGATATATGTAGCCGGCAGGGCAGGTTTCGGACTGTTGGGAAGGCTTGTGAATAAGAAAAAATAAAGTGTGAAATGGGGTTGACATCGGACGAGGCGGTTATTATAATAAAACTATACCAAATTAGTAAACAATGTTTTTTGTCTGGAATGTCTACAAAAATGGTGTGCAAAATAGTAATTGTTAGAAGGGGGTACATAACATGGAGCCAAATGAATTGAAAAAGGATATTCTGGAGCAGGGCGCAATTGTACAAAGGGACCGGGAAACTTTTGCCATTGCTCCCCACTTGCCGGGCGGGATTACCGATACGGCTGCTTTGAGAAAGCTGGCTGATGTCGGTGATAAATACGGATGTAAACTGGTTAAGGTAACCTCAGCCCAGCGTATCGCTTTGGTGGGCTTAAGGGAAGAGGATCTGGAAAACGTTTGGGCCGACTTAGGCATTGAGAAGGGTGCAGCGATAGGGTTTTGTGTCCGTAGTGTAAAGATCTGCCCCGGCATCGATTTTTGTAAAAGGGCCAAACAGGACTCTGTGGGAGTTGGCCTGGCCATAGACAGGAAATATCACGGTATGCAGCTGCCAAACAAATTCAAAATAGGTGTCAGTGGTTGTCCTAACTGCTGTGCCGAAAGTGCGGTAAAAGATATTGGAATTGTTGGGACGTCGAATGGTTTCAAGGTTATGGTTGGCGGAAATGCAGGCGGACAGCCAAGGATTGCCGATACTATTAGTGAAGGAAAGACCGGCGAGGAGGTTTTGGAGATAGTTGACAGTATCATCACCCTGTATCAAAAAGCGGCCCGTAAAGGTCAGCGCCTCAGCAAATTCATCGACAAGGTTGGTATAGACAGCCTGACCAGATTTATTGACATACCTGCCGGAGAGAAAGGAAAAGCTATGGAGGAAATAAGCCAGATGAACTCTTAGATGAAAAAGGGGGACTTCAAAATGACAGAGTTAAACCAGGTTTACAAATGCGATGTCTGTGGGAACATAGTAGAATTGCTCCATACCGGGATAGGGCAGCTAGTCTGTTGTGAAAAGCCGATGGCATTGAAGAAGCCCAATGTTCAGGATGCCAGTATGGAAAAACATGTACCGGTAGCTGAAATCACCGGTAACGGAATAAAGGTCAATGTTGGCAGTGTATTGCACCCGATGGAGGATAAACACTATATCGAATGGATTGAAGTTATCGGAGGTGATAGAACTGAGCGGAAGTTTCTAAAACCGGGAGACGAGCCGGCAGCTGAGTTTTGTCTCAATACGGATAATATAGAGGTCAGGGCATACTGTAATTTGCATGGTCTGTGGAAGAAGTAGTGCCGGCCATTGTTTAAAAAAGAGGCCATTCCCCTTCAGGAACGGCCTCTTTTTTCAAAACTTTTTCAAAACCTTTTACTTAAATTTCACAGTTACATCTTTGGGAAGCGCCAGTCCGGTAGATGCCTCTACTGCTCTCAATATTCCAATGGGAACCGGGCAGGTGAGATGGGGAAGTGTCTCCTGAGCTGCGGCCAGGACCTGGGACTTACCTTTCTTAAATAATTCATCCATTGCATTGACTTCATCCAGTTTTTCCGCTAACTTCAGCACGTGTTTACACTGGCTTTCGATATTAAGTTTACACTGATATTTGGACTGACTCTCTGCCTGTACATTTGTTGAAAAACCGCAGATTCCTGCATCAATTTCAACTTGGGCCATGTTTCTCATCTCCTCTGCGTTATTTTAGAAACATAGGGGGTAGGGGTATGTGCCCCATGGAGTTATGTTTCTATTTTAAGCATTCACAAACCATATGTCAACCAAAAACTATGGGTTTTAACCACTTTAAGGGTAACCATAAAATACATTCAAAGAGCTATTGACAAGGCGAAACAGGCGGTGCTAAAATATAGACATACCCGGTAGGGGTATAAACAATTCCCGTAAGAGGTGAAGTTATATGGCTATTGCCAAAATTGATCTGAATTTATGTGAGAAATGTGCAGTATGCAATGCCATGCTGGCATGTCCCATAGATGCTATAACACACCACTGGGCCGAAGACCTTGTTCATAATGGTCCTGTGGAAATAGACACCAAAAGATGTCTCGGCTGTGGCAAGTGTGAAAGGGCATGCCGCGGCCAGGCAATTACAATGAGCTAGCTGAACTCACTTAACAATAGATTCTTGCACCCCGGGACCAGCAACCCGGGGCCACCTTTTAAAAAAAGAAAATGGGGAAATGTTTCCCCACTTTCTTTAAATCGATAAGTTTAGTTGGTGAACCACTGGGTCCAGAAGTGGTGGTAGCTGCCGGCGGTTGTATATGCATAGCCGACACCGATTTTATTAAATTTGGAACTCATAATATTTGCCCTGTGTCCGGGGCTGTTCATCCAGGCGCGGACAACAGATTCGGGTGATGTCTGGCCTGAGGCAATGTTTTCACCTGCATAGCGGTAACTGATGCCAAAAGTTTTCATCATTGCAAAAGGTGAACCATACTTCGGTGATGTATGGCTGAAGTACCTGTTAGCAACCATATCTTGTGATTTTGCGCTGGCGCCTTTCATCAACAGGGCATCAGCAGCCAAAGGACGCAAACCTTCCTTTTGACGCTCAATGTTAACCAGCTCGACCACTCTTTTTTGGGATGCACTCATTTGGTATCCGGGAGCCGGTTGCGGAGCCGGCTGTGGTGCTGGCTCAGGAGCAGGCTGTGGTGCTGGCTCAGGAGCAGGCTGCGGTGCTGGCTCAGGAGCAGGCTGCGGTGCCGGCTGCGGTGCCGGCTGTGGAGCTTGGGAAGCAGCCCTGATTTTGTATATCAAACTCCATACCGACTGGAACGAGGTATAGTTGTATGTAGCCGCCTGGACAGGAGCCACAAAGGCAGCTGAAAGAAACATGGTTACAATGAGAAGGGACAGTATTCTTTTTAATTTCATTAGTTGTCTCCTTTCAAATCTAAAAATTTGCGGAATTTTTTTGGATCATTTGCGGGTACTGCGGATTCTGATATATGATACTGTTTAATCCGATGTATCACCTCCTTTACGAAATTAACCATTAGTAAACTAGTGTATGGTTAACATAAAAAGCCTTTTTTAAGTGTTTCAACCATCATCTCTGATTCCCTTTAAGTAAAATTTGCCAGTACTTGCAGAGGTAATATGTGCTAAACTCTATGGTTGACATAAGAAAGGGAGCGCCTTTTGAGCGCTCCTTATATCGGTCGAATGTTTAGCTGGTAAACCACTGGGTCCAGAAGTGGTGGTAGCTGCCGCCGGTTGTATATGCATAGCCGACACCGATTTTGTTAAATTTGGAACTCATGATATTTGCCCTGTGTCCGGGGCTGTTCATCCAGGCGCGGACAACAGATTCGGGTGAAGCCTGGCCTGAGGCAATGTTTTCACCTGCATAGCGGTAACTGATGCCAAAGGTTTTCATCATTGCAAAAGGTGAACCATACTTCGGTGAATTATGACTGAAGTATCCATTTTGAACCATGTCCTGTGATTTCGCAGCAGCGCCTTTCATCAAGAGCGCGTCTGCAGACAGGGGCTGCAGGCCTTCCTTTTGGCGTTCAATGTTAACCAGTTCAACCACTCTTTTTTGAAATTGGCTGAACTGTTGTCCAGCCTCCGGTTTGGTCTCCGGTTTCGGCTGCGGTGCAGGCTGTGGGTCAGGTTTTGGCTGCGGCTGCGGAATCGGCTGCGGTTCAGGCATCTTTTCCGGTGCCGGATCTTCTGCAGGTGCAGGTGCCGGAACATCAGCCGGAACCGGAGTGCGCACATCAACCGGACCTCGAGCCGGAGGAGCAGAGTCCTCGCTATTTATCATGTCCTGAACATGGTTCCAGATTGACTGTACAGTAGGAGTCGGAACCTCAATTGGGGCTGCAAAAACCGGAGATACAAAGGTAACTGACATTAGTAAGGTAGTTGCTAGTAAAGATATTAGTTTTTTAGTAATCATTGATCAGTCTCCTTTCATCTAATAGGGTAATGGTAAGGGAAAATGAAAAAAATCACAATCACAGCCATGTCGCCAATCACAGCTATACGGTAATCACAGCCATATCAATAATAAAGCACCTCTTCTTAACTCCGGCAGGAATCAATGGCAGCGGTGCGGACTTATATGATAACTTTCCTGATGATGAAATTCAAGCCTTTTCGGCAAATACCTTCAAGTAAATAATGGATGTCATGTTAAAGAAGGCCTTGTCAAATATCACATGAAAGTATACAATAGTAATCAATAAAATAAGTATTGCATTTGACGTGATTTATGATATAATTGTTACCAGATAAGATGGCAGTTTATTTAAAAACAAATATCCTGGATACAATGATGTATCGTTTTGGGGAATCTGAGCAATGGCGCTCACGAATGGCAGGGTGTATAAACCTGTTTTTGTGGGTGCTTTATTTATTGATTTAGAATTAAGGCCTTATTTTATATAATATTTTTGTGAAGGGAGGGGCAATCTTTTTAAGCTGTTTCTCATGCAGCAATACTCTTAATACTTATATAGAAAGGTGTGTTAACAATGACGTTAACCAAAGAAGACGTTTTACTTAGGGCAAAAGAAGCTGATGTTAAATTCATCAGGTTACAGTTTACAGATATTTTCGGGGTTTTAAAGAATGTAGCCATTACAATTGAGCAGCTTGAAAAGGCTCTTGACGGGGAAATAATGTTTGACGGCTCATCTATAGAAGGTTTTGTGAGGATAGAAGAGTCAGATATGTACCTTATACCTGATCCCAATTCATTTGCAGTTTTCCCGTGGCGGCCCAGGGAGGGCTCGGTGGCCCGTCTGATCTGTGATGTGTATAACTATGACGGTACTCCATTTGAGGGATGTCCGCGAAATACGCTGAAAAGGGCTCTCGCTGAGGCTGCTGAGATGGGCTTCAGTATGAATGTGGGTCCTGAAGCTGAATTTTTCCTCTTCCATACCGATGCTGAGGGAAAACCGACCACAATAACCCATGATAAAGCAGGGTATTTTGACCTTACCCCTGTAGACCTCGGTGAAAATGCCCGCCGTGACATGGTTATGACCCTTGAGGAACTTGGTTTTGAAATTGAGGCATCCCACCATGAGGTAGCTCCGGGACAGCATGAGATAGACTTCAAATATGATGATGCCCTGGATATTGCAGACAAAATTATGACTTTCAAATTCGTGGTGCGTACAGTGGCCCAGCGCCATGGACTTCATGCAACCTTTATGCCGAAACCCATTTACGGTATTAACGGGTCGGGAATGCACATGAATATGTCACTGTTTTCCGGTGAGCAGAATGCGTTTTATGACCCCAATACCCCTGACCAGCTAAGTGATGTGGCTAAATACTATATTGGCGGTTTGATGAAACATGCCAAAGCCATAGCGGCAATTACCAACCCCACCGTAAATTCATATAAACGTCTTGTGCCCGGATATGAAGCGCCGGTATATATTGCCTGGTCATCCAGGAACAGGAGCCCATTAATCCGTATCCCGGCAAAGCGTGGGGTTAGTACCAGGATTGAATTGAGAAACCCTGACCCGGCGTGCAATCCGTATCTGGCAACAGCAGTTGCGCTGAAAGCGGGACTTGACGGAATTAAAAACAAAATACAGCCGCCGCCGCCGACAGATAAGAACATTTATGAAATGACTCTTGAGGAGAGATTGGCTGAAGGCATTGAAAATTTGCCGGCGAGTATTTATGAGGCAATTCAGTATCTGTCCAGGGATGAAGTCCTCAAATGCGCTCTTGGCGATCACGCTTATAACCGGTTTATCGAAGCCAAGATGATTGAGTGGGATAAGTATAGAGTACAGGTCCATCCCTGGGAGTTGGATGAATACCTGGCAGTATACTAAACAAACTTTGCTGAATGACGGTGTGCCGGCTAAAGTTGTTGTTTAGCCGGCATTCCTTTCACCTTTGTCAGGCAAAAACTAACATAAATGTAAATAAAAGTAGGTGGAAAAGATGGATAAAGTTTTTCCCAGAATTCCTTCAGGCTGTGCCATCAGCGGAATTATGAACAAAAAGGGGCAGTGTATTCCAGGGACTGACATAATCAAATCAATAGCCCTGATGCATGACCGTTCCAACGGCCTGGGCGGGGGATTCTCCGCTTACGGGATTTATCCCGAGTTTAAGGATCATTATGCCCTGCATGTGTTTTATGACTGCCTGAATGACAGGGTAACCGCAGAGGATTTTATTAATGAACACTTTAATGTTGATACCAGCGAACTGATACACACCAGGAAGGTGAAGTCGGTAACCAATCCCCCTCTGATATGGCGATATTTTGTGCAGCCCAAGAAAAACAGGCTGTCAAACTCGGAACTTACAGAGGATGAGTATGTTGTCAGATGTGTGATGAAAATTAACAGTTCTTACAAAGGTGCGTATATATTCTCCAGCGGCAAAAACATGGGAGCTTTCAAGGGAGTGGGATTTCCGGAAGACATCGGTGAATTCTACCGTCTTGAAGAGTACAAGGGATATATCTGGACTGCTCATGGTCGTTTTCCGACAAATACTCCGGGTTGGTGGGGCGGGGCACACCCGTTTACCCTGCTGGACTGGTCGATAGTGCATAATGGAGAGATTTCTTCATATCATGCAAATGCCCGCTTTTTGGAGATGTTTGGCTACAAGTGCACCCTGCAGACAGACACGGAAGCCATTACCTATATTTTCGATTACCTGATGAGAAAACAGGGCCTTCCCCTGGAACTGGCTATTGCTGTTGTGGCAGCTCCCCTGTGGAAGGAAATTGACCGCATGGATGCTGACAGCAGGGAGCTTTTTCGGGCGCTGAGGACCGTTTACAGCAGCCTCCTGATTAACGGCCCGTTTTCAATTATCCTGGGGACCGCCAATGGGATGGTGGCCTTAAATGACAGGCTCAAACTTCGTTCCCTGGTTGCGGCGACCAAAGGAGATTTTCTATATGTGGCCAGTGAGGAGTCTGCCATCAGGGAGATATGCCCTGACCCGGAAAATATCTGGATACCAAGGGGCGGAGAACCTGTTATCGGGATGTTGGAAGGAGTGAACAGTATATTATGAGCCTTGACTACACAACTCCGGAATTTTTAATAGAACGAAACAGGGATAGGTGCATTGACTGTAAGGTATGTGTTAACCAATGCGCCAATGAAGCCCATGAATATGACGAAGAGGAAAACAAGGTTGTCTCTGATGATGTTAAATGCGTTAACTGCCATAGGTGTGTGGCTCTGTGTCCCACCAGGGCCCTTACTATTAGAAGGTATCCCCTGGAATACCGGCAGAACGCCGGCTGGACTGCGCATGATATTAACAGTATCTACAAACAGGCAGCTTCAGGAGGGATTCTGCTTACAGGTATGGGTACGGACCGTAATTACCCTATCTTCTGGGACCATCTCTTATTGAATGCCAGCCAGGTTACCAATCCTTCCATTGATCCACTCCGTGAGCCTATGGAACTGAAAACATTTCTGGGCCGTAAACCTAATACCCTGAAAATAGAGAATGGGCGGCTGACAGAAAAGATGCCTCCCCAACTGGAACTGGAATTACCCATCATGTTTGGCGCGATGTCCTTTGGTTCAGTCAGTCTCAATGTGCAGAAGTCACTGGCCAGGGCGGCGGCAGAATCAGGGACATATTTTAACACCGGTGAGGGGGGCCTGCACAGTGACCTTTACCGGTACGGCGGGAATGCTATTGTTCAGGTAGCCTCAGGGCGGTTTGGCGTATATTCCGAATACCTGAATGCCGGTTCTGCCGTGGAAATAAAGATTGGCCAGGGTGCCAAGCCTGGTATAGGCGGACATCTGCCGGGTGAAAAGGTAGGCCGGGAGGTATCCCTGACCCGGATGATACCCGAGGGAAGCGATGCCATCTCACCTGCTCCGCATCATGATATATATTCCATTGAAGACCTGGGCCAGCTGATTTTTTCCCTTAAGGAAGCCACTAATTACGAAAAGCCGGTTTCAGTGAAGATTGCTGCTGTTCATAATGTGGCTGCCATTGCGTCAGGGATTGTCCGTGCAGGCGCTGATATTGTTACAATTGACGGACTGCGTGGCGGGACAGGGGCTGCCCCTCTGAGGACCCGTGACAATGTAGGGATTCCCATCGAGCTGGCTCTGGCGGCTGTAGATACCAGGTTGCGAGAGGAAGGAATCAGGCACCGGGTTTCCCTGGTAATTGCAGGCAGTGTCCGGAACAGCGCCGATATTGTGAAGGCTGTGGCTCTTGGAGCAGATGCGGTCTATATCGCCTCAGCAGCCCTGATTTCTCTGGGCTGCCACATGTGTCAGAAGTGTTATACCGGAAAGTGCAACTGGGGTATCGCGACCCAGAATCCCAATCTGGTGAAGCGGCTTAACCCTGATATAGGAGCACAGCGTGTTGCTAATCTGCTCAGGGCCTGGACGCTTGAAATCAAGGAGCTGCTTGGCGGGATGGGCATAAATGCCCTGGAGAGCCTCAGGGGCAACAGGCTGATGCTGCGGGGTGTGGGCCTTTCAGAAAAGGAACTGCAAATACTTGGCGTCAAAGCAGCCGGAGAGTAGGAGGGGAACTATGAAGAGAGTTTATGCCAAAGAAGAAGTCTGTGCCGGATGCAAACTTTGTGAAGTACACTGTATAGTTGCTCACTCCCAATACCCAAATGATGTTGTAAAGGCTTTCAAAAAAGGAGTTCCGCCACTATCCCGGGTTATTGTGGAAGAGAACCGCCCGGTTTCTTTTGCCCTGCAGTGCCGCCACTGTGATGATGCTCCCTGTACCAAGGCGTGTATCACCGGCGCCATGCACCGGGACCCGAAGACGGGAATTGTCATCAATGATGAAGAGCGCTGTGTCGGCTGCTGGACCTGTATCCTGGCCTGCCCTTTCGGGGCTGTCCAAAGGGATGAGACCGGCAAAAAGGCAGCCTCGAAATGCGACCTCTGCAGTAACGGTGACGGGGTTCCGGCCTGTGTGGCTAACTGCCCCAATGATGCCCTGATTTTTGAAGAGCGGGAATAATGCCTGGTCAATCTAAGGAGGGACGGAAATGGATTATGTTATTATAGGTAACTCCGCTGCCGCCGTCGGCGCTGTTGAGGGAATCAGGCAGGTTGACCGGGAAGGCCGGATTACCGTGATTTCGGATGAGCCTTACCATACTTATTCCAGGCCTTTGATTTCATACTGGCTGGCTGGAAAAGTTGCGGAAGATAAAATGATATTCAGGAAAGAGAATTTCTATGAAAACAACAATGTTAATCCAATGCTGGGCAGCAGGGTCCGCAGGATTGATTTTGCGGGCCGGAAGGCAGAACTGGAAGACGGGACAGTTGTTCCTTATAAGAGACTGCTTGTAGCTGCAGGAGGGAAGCCGGTTATTCCACCGGTGGATGGTCTGGATAAAAAGGGAGTTTTTACATTTACAAAGCTTAATGATGTCAAAGAAATCAAGCATGCAGCTGCTGCCGGTAAGAGGAAAGCCGTGGTCATTGGCGCCGGATTGATAGGCCTGAAGGCAGCTGAAGCCCTTAATAAACTGGGTGTTGATGTAACAGTAGTCGAACTTGCCAACCGTATTCTCCCGGTTATTCTTGATGATGAGGCGGGCCAAATGGTCCAGGGGTATCTGGAGGAAGCGGGCATCAAATTTATTCTTAATAATAGTGTTTCAAAAGTAAGCGGTGATGCTGAAGTGACCGGAGTCACCCTCAGAGATGACACTGTCATCAATTGTGAAATGCTTGTTGTCGCCATTGGGGTAAAGCCCAATACCGGGCTGGTGGAAGGACGGGTCAGTGTTAACCGGGGTATCCTGGTCAACGAAAAAATGGAAACCAGCCTGGACGGTGTATATGCTGCCGGCGATGTTTCCGAGGGCTTTGACATCATTTCAGGTACTAACAGGGTACTGCCGCTGCTGCCCAATGCGTATCTTCAGGGAGAGACGGCAGGTCGCAACATGGCCGGAGTTGAAACCATATTTAATGGCGGGCTGGCAATGAATGCGATCGGTTTTGGAGACCTCCCGATGCTTACTGCTGGAATTGTAAAGCCTGATTCAGAAGAATTTGAGATCCTGGTCAATGCTAATCCTGAGACTTGTTCTTACCGGAAGATTATTTTGAAGGACAATAGGATAGTTGGATATATTCTTCTCAATAAAGTAGACCGCGCCGGGATACTTACCGGTTTAATCAGAGAAAAGGCAGATATCACACCATTTAAGGAGCGGCTCATGAGTCCCGGATTCGGATATGTTGATTTTCCCGAGCCGGATAGAAAGGCCAGGTTGAGCGGGGGGGCGGTACAATGATAAAAACAATAGATGCCAAAGGATTATATTACAGGCAGCTTAATGACATGATCCAGGAGGCTGTTAATCAGGGTGCCGAAAAGATTATCCTGACTAATGTCAATGGCCAAAGATATATCGGCACCAGGATACCCAGACCTGTTGAGATAGAGATAAAAGGTGTGCCGGGTAACGACCTGGGAGCATTTATGAACGGTTCTACCGTCATAGTCCGTGATAACGGGCAGGATGCCATAGGCAATACGATGAATTCCGGTAAAATAGTGGTTCACGGCCACGCCGGGGATGTCCTGGGATATGCCATGCGGGGCGGGGAACTCTTTATCAGGGGTGATGTGGGTTACCGTGTGGGAATTCACATGAAGGAATATGAAGATAATATTCCTGTTATCATTGTGGGCGGGACAGCCGGCAGTTTTCTGGGTGAATATATGGCTGGAGGCATTCTGGTTGTGTTGGGACTGGAGCGTCAATCAGGCAGGCCGATTACAGGGAATTACCTGGGCACAGGGATGCACGGAGGGGTAATTTATGTGAGAGGTGAAGTTGATCCAACACTTCTCGGCAGGGAAGTTGCCGTGTTCGAACTGGATGAAGCCGATAAAAAAATTCTCTGCAGCTGCCTCCATGAATATTGTAATGATTTAGGTATAGACTATGAAGAGGTAATCAAAGAAAACTTTGTCAAACTGTTGCCGGTTTCCCACCGTCCTTACGGAAACCTGTATACTCCGGCATAAGCACAAGCCGAAATTTGCGCACATGGGACCTTAAATACATGCCCAAAAGGATGACATAATGTTGGCATGTGAGTTGACTCCAGTATATACTCTGATATATAATAGGGTGTATACTTGATGTTATACTTGGTATTATACGCTTTACTAAGGAGGTGCCCTTTGGTGGCGGAAGTTAAGAGGATAATGATCAGCCTCCCGGACAATCTATTGCGCGAAGTTGACGGAATTGTTGCTGCTGAGAAGCTTAACAGGAGCGAGTTTATCCGTGAGGCAATGAAACTCTATATTCAGGAGAGAAAAAGGAGAACTATAAGGGAACAGATGAAAAAGGGATATATTGAGATGGCTAAAATAAACCTGGCCCTTGCCGGGGAGAATTTTGCCCTGGAACACGAAGTCAGTAAACTGTACAGTGGGCGCTTGTCGGGGGATGAATAAATGCAAATTCGACGCGGAGAAATTTATTTTGCCGATCTGAGCCCGGTTGTCGGCTCAGAGCAAGGTGGGACAAGGCCCGTGCTGGTTCTGCAGAATGATATCGGTAACCAGTACAGCCCGACTACCATTGTGGCAGCAATCACCTCACAAATTAGTAAAGCGAAGCTACCGACACATGTTGAGGTTACTGCGAAAAGCAGCGGCCTGGAAAAGGATTCGGTAATTCTTCTTGAGCAAATTCGCACAATCGATAAAAGCAGGTTAAAGGAAAAAGTAACTACACTTAATGAAGAGATAATGGAAAAAATCGCCCAGGCATTGGAAATTTCCCTGGGATTAATTGAAATATAAGCAGGCGGATTCCGCCTGCTTTAGTGTTTTGAGAAGAATTGTAATTATACCTAAAAAGTCCTGAAAGGACGAAACCCCGAGAGGGGTTTTTTCGTCTTATATAATGTAAGAAGCATCATAACATATGGAGGGGATTTATCATGAGGTATCTGCTAATTATTGCTGCAATTATGTTAAGCATTATGGTGTCCGGATGCCAGGGAACTAAACCTGCCAGTGACACCGGTCCCGGTTCCGGCCCCAATGTGTCCGGTACAAATGCACCTGAAAAAGATGTGCCACAGCAGAAGGAAAGCGGCGATTCTGAGGGGCAAGCCCGGGACCCTCTTGAAGCAGCCCTGGAAAAGGTTGCTGCTCCTGAGCCTCTTACCGCAGAAAAACTGCAGGAGTCTTCTGACGGGGTCTTTGACTGGTTTCTCCGAGTGGAGAATTGGACCAATCAGGTGGTAGCGGTTGTGGCCGGGCAAAACCCCCCGGTGATAGGTTTGGAGCAAAAGGACGTGATTATAAATGCTCTTGCCAAACATTACACTGATTCCGAAGCAGAGGACATTTTCGCTTACTTTTTTATGAAAACAACTGTAAAGGGGAAAGAGGTTTACGAAGTTCAGGGGACAGAGTATTTTGATGCCCTGAGTTCTATTGAAAAGAACCTTAATATTGAGGTGACTCCATCAACAGTGGTTATCAAAGGAAACGGCAACCCTGATTTGCGCTGGCCGGAAGTGAACCGGATCACAACTTTACGGGATGACGGTGACCGTTTGAGGATTTCGGACATAACATATCAATAAAACAAATCTGAACCGGCAAAGGATAAGCAGGCGGGATTCCGCCTGCTTTAGTGTTTATTCGGCATATTTAAATATTAATCGACCCTGACCCTGCATTTGGCTCCATTCCACAGGGTTTCTTCAACAATGAAATTAGAGCCGGAGTCAAGGCCTTTTACCATGCCCTCCATGGGATGCAAACAGTAAATATGACATGGGCAGTCTGCGGCGAACCTTTTGGCTAAGGCACACAGCCGGCAGCTGCCTGTTTCCATAACAACCCCTTCCGGACTGCCAGCCTTTTTCCAACCGGCACAATTAGTAATTTCAGCAAGTACGGTAAAAACCTCTTCAGGCTTCCGGATATTCAATGATTTTACTATCTGGCCTCCCTGTCCCATCTGTTCATTGCGTTTTTCTTCTGTCACTTTGTCTAAAATACCTGCAGCGGTATACCGGCGCACAGAATCAACCAAAACTCCCACATAGAGATTTTGCAGCACCTTGAGCCTGTTTTCCACGTTCATAAAAAAATCCCCTCCCCAACTATTTAGCTGGCAGATTTTTAACTGCCTTCATTAGTTTAGTGGGGGGGAAGAATAAAATTGTGACAGCTTGGTGGTGATTATTTTTGTTATTCGGGATAAAAATTATTAATGGTGCTCAGCCGTCGATCAAAAAAGTTTCCCAGTAGTTTTTGGCAGGCAGAATTTTTTCTGATTCCAGGAAGAGATTGACCCTTCCCACCAGTCTCCTTAATTTTTCGTATTCTCCCGGCAGGTTGATACCTGCCACCATATTCCTCATGCGGCACCTGCACATACCTGCGGGATTAAATAACATGCACTCATCCTTTAAAAAATTTCTTAATTTCTTCCGGCAGCGGGAAACGGTCTGCCTGACAGCGCTTTTATCCTGAGAGAAAATCACGGCAATATCGTCATATGGTAACCCGGCAACATCCCGGAAAAGAAAAATTAATCTTGATTCATTGTCGAGACAATGCAAAACGCCTGTGAGACACTTGTCACACATTTCCTTGATCCAAAGTTTTTTATCATATTCTTCGTAAAAAGGGACCTTAAGATCCCCCTGATGAAAGTAATCCCTCAAAAAACGGATTGAATAAATCCTTTCATCCTGTGCATGTTTGGAGACCACACGGCGGGCAATAGTATAGATCCAGGTTGATACTTTGGAATCGGCTCTAAAGCCCGGGAGGCTTTTGATTACCTGCAGCCAAACCTCCTGGGCCGCATCCTTTGCCAGTTCCTCATCCCGAAGCATTCTCCGGCTTATAGAAGAAACCATAGTCCCATATTCCTGAATCAGATCATTGAGAACAATTTCTGCCATATAAACCTCCTGTGTTACCTGTGGTATAATATGGTTATGACTGAGATTTTGAACGGAGGGGTTTTATGAAAAAAAGGGGCTCTAATGCATTTATCTTTTTAGCAGATGAAATACTCTGTTCACTGCAAAAAAGCTTGGGCATATTTGGCCCGTTTTCAGTAAAACTTGTTTTTGGCCTGGTGCTGGGATTCGCGTCACTTGCTTTATTTGCTAATCTTTCAGAAGACCTTCTCTTCAATGAATTGGTTATGTTTGATAAGATTGCCACCGGAATTGTCAGGTTTTATGTCTCGGAAGAAGTGACAGGGGTGATGACATTTATTACGGGGCTGGGTTCTGCAGTCGTTTTGGCGGTTGTGGGTTTACTGGCAATGTTATATACGGGTGCAGCTAAAAAACACCTGTGGGATACAGTCCTGATACCGGTTTCCCTGATAGGGGGCATCCTGCTGAATGAAGGACTAAAGTTTTTGTTCCACAGGCAGAGGCCCGGTTTACCCCATCTGGTTGAGGTGACAGGGCTGAGTTTTCCCAGCGGTCATGCCATGATGAGTTTTATTTTTTATGGGATGCTGATATATTTGGTTTGGGTTAATGTCACCCACCAGTTATTGCGGAATGCTGTATCTATTATCTGTATACTATTTATTATAGCTGTCGGAATCAGCAGAATTTATCTCGGGGTTCACTATCCCAGTGATGTGCTGGCCGGATTTGCTGCGGGAAGCTTTTGGCTTACTGCATGCATTCTTGGCCTGAGGGGGTTAAGGTATCAAAAAGCAGAGAACCCGAACACATTCATTTCATAAAAGTTGATATATCGGTTACATATATAATCTTTCATCTTTACCTTTGATGGCAAGGTAATTCTGGATCTCAGAACCGACCTTTTCCCAGACCAGCCTGATTATATAGGCATCATCCAGGTAGCCCAGGCCGGGGATATCATCAGAGAGCAAATCTTTTTGGGATATAAAATAAAACAATCCGGCTGCTACTGTTTTCCTGGCTGTTTTCGCTAATTTAATTTCCCGGTCAAACAACATTTCATAGAGCAGCTTGGTTCTTTCCCGCATCTTCTTTACAAACAGTTTCCGGCTGCGGATTTTCTTCAGTATAATGTATGTCTGTTTTTCGATGGTTTTGATATCCTGTTCGGAGATATATCTGGTCTTTTCCTCAAGTTTGTCCCGAAGTACTTGTTTGTGTTTTTCGCTAAGTATTTCAATTTCTTCGCCGTCTTCTATTTTATGGATATTCCGGTTATTGGGAAAGGGAATGATAATGGCCATGTCCTCATCTCCTTTAAAGGGATATGTTTAAGAGTTCGCCCTTTGAGGTGTTTTTTCCTGCCGCGAAATTACTTCCTGATTTTTCAAATGATTTCGTTCTGCCTTTTTCCCAACATCATAGGCTCTGGAAATGACCCGGATGACATATGGTGAGCTATTGTACTGATTTTCTGCAGTGCCGTCTATGAGTCTAAGCTGCCACCCCCGGCAACAAGGCAGCCTCCCCGAACTCGATGGCTCATTGGGCTTTGTTTAAAGAGAAGGCCGCCTCTCGTTTTGGCAGGCCAAAACTTCCCGGCGGCCTTCGCCATCTTCGGACATGCGGGGACTCCCTGCCTTGTTGCCGGCGTTTTGCAGCAAGACTCAATACGACGGCCTTGCCAGGAAAATCTTGCACAACACCTCACCATATGACTTCTAGTCATTTCCAGAGCCAATATGAAGGGGGAAAAGGCATATCCTAACATTTTGCCGGAAGTTAAATAATAAGTTAAATAATATAAATACAAGTAAAATAATCTGGGGAGAAGGTGTAGGATGAAGCCTTTAATCGGGATTTCGTGTTCGTATAACCATATGGACGGGCGTTTTTTCCTGTCTGAGGCATATGTGGAGGCTGTTATTAAAGCCCAGGGTATTCCCTTGATTCTGCCGGGTTCAGGCAGCATCAAAGCTTCAGCTCCATATTTCCGGGCTGTAAAAGGCCTGTTATTGGCCGGAGGCGGAGATGTGGACCCCGGGTTCTATAATGAAGAGCCGCTTCCCGGGCTGGGTGAGGTTACCCCTGACAGGGACAGTTTTGAAATTATGCTGGTTAGGGCTGCTATGCAGAGAAGAATTCCAATTCTGGGCATCTGCCGGGGGATTCAGGTACTTAATGTGGCCTGTGGGGGTTCTGTTATCCAGCATATCCCTGCAGAAATTGATGATCCCCTGAAGCATTCTCAATTCGCCCCCAGGTGGCACTCCGCTCATAAAGTCAGCATTGCTAAAGACAGCCGGCTGGCAGGGATATTTAAATGTGACAGCATTAGGGTCAATAGTTTTCACCACCAGGCAGTCCGCAGCCCGGCACCGGGATTTGATGTCACTGCCAGGAGCAGTGACGGTGTTATTGAGGCAATTGAGCACCGCAAGAGTCCCTTTGTTATCGGAGTTCAGTGGCATCCTGAAGGGATGATAACCAGGGACCGGAATTCGAGACTGCTGTTCAGGGCTTTTATGGAAGCTGTATCACGGACTGACCAATCCCGAAAAAATTAATTACTTGAGGCAGGATTTGCAGCACTCATGGAATAATAATGTTTACGGTATAATACTTAGGAAAATATAATCCGACCAACAGGACGGGGGATAAGATGGTACAGGTATCGATATCCAGGTGTGCTGATTATGACCAGGAAAGGGTAAACAGTGCGGTACTTACAGCAATAAAACTTATCGGAGGAATGGAACGGTTTGTCAGCCCCGGCCAGAAGGTATTGCTGAAGGTTAATGCACTTACAATGAAACTTCCGGAAGAAGCGGTAACAACTCATCCCGCAGTTATCAAGGCTGTGGCTGCTGAAGTTAAAAAAGCCGGCGGTATTCCCCTGGTGGGTGACAGTTCCGGGGGTATGGCAGCCGGACAGGCCCCTACAAAGAGTACTTTTGAGGTTGCCGGAATTGCCAGGGCTGCTGAAGAAGCGGGAGCCGAACTGGTTAACTTTGATTCTGCTGCTGTTGCTGCTGTTGCTGCTGAAGGGCCGATACCAACACTGCACCTGGCCAGGCCGGTTTTGGAAGCGGATGTGGTGATATCCCTGCCAAAACTGAAAACCCACTCAGTGACTATTCTGACGGGAGCGGTTAAAAACATGTTTGGATGTGTGCCCGGATACCGGAAGTCCGAGTACCACCGGATGGCGCCCCGGCTGAAGGATTTTGCCAGGGTCCTGGCAGATATCTATGGTTTGACAAGACCGGCTCTGGCTATAATGGATGGTATAGTAGGCATGGAAGGTAATGGCCCGTCGGCAGGCAGACCAAGGAATACAGGGCTGGTCCTGGCATCAGCGGATGGGGTGGCCGTAGATGCGGTTGTGGCTAATATAGTGGGGTTGGCTCCATTCAAAATTCATACAACCAGGATTGCCCACCAGAGAGGTCTGGGTATGGGTGACCTGGCTAAAATAGATATTCTGGGAGAAAAGCTGGAAACTCTGAGGATCAGTGATTTTGACCTTCCCTCCAATTTAATGTTTGAAGTCCTGCCCGGCTTTCTGGTCAGCGGGATTCTGGGAATGCTCAGAGCCCGGCCCGTAATTGCTGAGGATGCCTGTGCCGGGTGCAGCTTTTGTGTAGACAGTTGTCCTGTACAGGCAATGAAGTTATCGGGAAAGGTTCCCGTAATAGACTATAACAGATGTATCTCATGTCTCTGCTGTCAGGAACTGTGTCCCAACAAAGCCGTGCAAATGAAGCAGGTTAACCCTTTAGGCAGAGTTTTGGCCGGTATTGTCAGTCATGGTAAGCAGAAAAAGCGGAGACGATACCTGAAATAAATTACCTGAAATAATATTAACAATTGAGGAGAGTAGAGATGGAAACAAAAAATACGGCACCACAGGCGGAACAGCATGTGAAAATGATTGCCGCGGAACTGGGGTTCAGGGAGTCGCAGGTTCTGGGGACTGTCAGGCTTTTGGATGACGGCAACACGGTCCCTTTTATTGCCCGATATCGTAAAGAAGCTACCGGTGAACTGGATGAAAACATGATCCGCGAAGTCGAAGAAAGAGTCAGATACCTCCGCAACCTTGAAGCAAGGAAAGAAGAAGTCATCAGGTTAATTGAGGAACAGGGCAAGCTGACCGGTGAACTTAGGGAAGCGATAGTTAAATCCCAAAAGCTGCAGGAACTGGAAGACCTTTACCGGCCTTACCGGCAAAAAAGGCGCACCCGGGCCACGGTTGCCCGGGAACGCGGCCTGGAGCCGCTGGCCCTTAGAATAATGGGGCAGCAAGATATTGAAGGGACTCCTGAAGAAGTGGCAGCGTGTTTTGTCAACCCTGAAATGGAAGTCCATACTGCCAGGGATGCAGTCAATGGGGCTATGGACATAATCGCTGAAAATATCTCTGATGATGCCGACATTCGTAAGCTGGCGCGCAGGCTGACATTTAATGAAGGTATTATGCTTACCCAGGCTGCGGATAAAGAAAAGCGCACCCCGTATGAAATGTATTACGATTACTATGAGCCGCTGAGGAAGATTCCTCCCCACAGGGTCCTGGCTGTCAACAGGGGCGAAAAAGATGAAATTCTCTCGGTAAAGGTGGAGGCCCCTGCAGAAAAACTGGTTTCCCTAATTTGCCGGCGGTTAATCTTGAATGAAAAGACCATATGGAGAACAGTCCTGGAGGAGACGGCCCAGGATGCTTATAAGCGTCTTCTGGGTCCCTCAATAGAGCGGGAGGTCAGGAATGAATTAACCGTAAAGGCGGAGGAACAGGCGATAAAAATTTTCTCGGCAAATCTCCGCAGCCTTCTATTGCAGCCCCCGGTCAGGGGGCAGACTGTACTTGGCATTGATCCCGGCTTCAGAACGGGCTGCAAACTGGCGGTTGTTGATGAAACAGGTAAAGTGCTTGAGGTGGGTGTAATGTATCCACATCAGCCTCAGAACAAGACTGCAGATGCCAGGGAAATTATGCAGCGCATGATCAGAGAGAATGCCGTGGGGCTTATCGCCATCGGTAATGGCACGGCATCACGAGAAACAGAGACCGTGGTTGCCGGGATGCTCAGGGAGGATGGGCTGAATGCCAGTTATACCATAGTGAGTGAGGCCGGGGCGTCTGTTTATTCTGCCTCAAAAATTGCCGGGGAAGAATTTCCCCAGTACGACCTTTCCCTGAGAAGCGCAGTTTCCATTGCCAGGCGTTTGCAGGACCCCCTGGCCGAACTGGTAAAGATTGACCCTAAGTCAATCGGTGTCGGTCAGTACCAGCACGATGTGTCTCCCAAAAGGCTGGAGGAGTCCCTGGGTGGTGTTGTGGAATCCAGTGTAAATGCAGTAGGGGTTGACCTGAACACTGCTTCACCGTCACTCCTGAAGTATGTTGCCGGGATTAAACCTGCTGTGGCCAAAAGTATTGTCAGTTTCAGAGAAAAGCACGGCCGGTTCAGCAGCCGGAAACAGCTCCTGGAGATTCCACGGCTGGGCGGCCAGACCTTTGTGCAGTGTGCTGGGTTTATCAGACTGCCGGATGGAGATAACCCTCTGGAAAACACCCCGGTTCACCCGGAGTCATATGATATTGCGGAAAAAATTTTACAGAGGGTTGGCGCTGCTCCTATTGACCTTTGCACAGCCGGCCTGAATGATATCCGCCATAAGCTGGCTTCCCTCGATGCCGAAACAGTTGCTGCTGAACTGGGAGCAGGAGTGCCTACCGTCAGGGATATTATCGAGGCCCTGCAGAGGCCGGGGCGGGACCCCAGGGATGAAATGCCCAAGCCTGTTTTCCGTACTGATGTAACCTCAATGGAAAACCTGAAACCCGGTATGGTACTGGAGGGAATAGTGAGAAATGTCGTTGATTTTGGCGCTTTTGTTGACATTGGGGTGAAGCATGACGGACTTGTCCATATCTCGGAATTGGCTGATAAATTTGTCAAACATCCCATGGAAGTCGTTTCTGTGGGAGATAATGTGAAAGTAAGGGTTTTAAGTGTGGATACTGCCAGGGAGCGGGTCAGCCTTAGTATGAAGGGGACCCGCTGACCAAGGTATCAAGGGGACCCGCTGACCAAGGTATCAAGGGGATAATGACCCCTGAAAATATGGAGGTGCGATTTTTTGAATACACAGGATATTTTAAATACGGCTCTGAAGCTTGCAGGCCTGGAGGAGACCCCGGCAGATTCGGGGGTAGTTGTGGCAGGAGACAATATCACCAAAGTGGCTTTCGGTGTGGATATTGAGGTTGCCGAACTGCTGCTGGCACGGGAACTGGGCGCTGATGCGGTGATTACTCATCATCCCAGGGGTGGTCTGCCTATGGTTGAGTTCCATAATGTCATGTCTAACCAGATTGACCGCATGGTTAAGGCCGGGGTCCCCATAAATAAGGCTCAAAAGGCTCTAAAGGAACGCATGGAAGAGGTAAGCCGCGCTCACCACGTGGGCAACTATGACCGGGTAATGTCTGCAGCCAGGCTTTTGGGAATGCCTTTCATCGTTATCCATACCCCTGCTGATATACTGGCGGAAAACCTGATCCAGGGACATCTGGACAAAACTCTGGGGCAGTCCGGAAAAGCTGCGGTTAAGGATGTGATTGAGGCCTTGGGGCAGCTTCCTGAGTACCGCAATACCCTCGCCAAGCCTGTTGTCCGTGTAGGCCGGGAGTCCGACTACGCCGGTCGCGTATTTGTGACCATGGCCGGGGGGACCAGTGGTGGTGAAGATGTTACCAAAGCTTACTTTGAAGCGGGTGTGGGCACTCTCGTTGTCATGCACATGCCTGATAATACGATAAAAGCGGTGAAAAACCAGAACATCGGCAATGTTGTCGTAGCAGGGCATATGGCCAGCGACTCTGTCGGTATTAACCAGGTCATCAGTGCACTGGAGAAAAGAGGCCTGCAGGTATTCCGGATGAGCGGAGTTATTGCCCCTGAGTAATAATTATAAAGGAAATTGAATTTCCGGGAGAATTAATAATCTGTACAGATTGGGGAGAAGGATAATGCTGGCTGTAATTAACGGCAAGATTATTACAATGGCTGGGGCTGACATTGATAAAGGGACTGTTTTGATTGAAGGCGGCAAAATCAGGGAAGTGGGAAAAGATATAAAGATTCCCGATGTTGCCGAGATTCTGGACGCTTCCGGGAAGATTGTGATGCCCGGATTTATTGATGCCCACTGTCATGTGGGAATTCTGGAAGAAACTTACCGGATTGAAGGTGATGATGTTAATGAGATGACAGACCCGGTAACCCCTCACCTGAGGGCTATTGATGCCATAAATCCTGAAGACCAGGGGTTTACTGATGCCCTGGAGGGTGGCGTGACAACAGTGGTAACCGGGCCGGGAAGCGGTAATGTCATCGGAGGTGAAAATCTTGCCATGAAAACCTCCGGCAGCATTATTGACCATATGGTGCTGAAAAGCCCTGTTGGAGTTAAGGTTGCCTTTGGCGAAAACCCGAAGCGCATATACGGCGGCGGCAAAAAAAGCCCCATGACCAGAATGGCTACTGCGGCACTGTTACGGGAAAGCCTTGTTAAGGCACAAAATTATCTTAGGAAGCTGGAACTGGGTGCACAAGACCCCGATAAACTGCCGGACAGGGACCTTAGGATGGAGACATTGGTTCGGGTTCTTCAGGGGCAGCTGCCGTTAAGGGCTCATGCTCACAGGGCGGATGATATCATGACTGCTATCAGGGTGGCTGATGAGTTCGGGGTAAAAATTGTTATCGAGCACTGCACAGAAGGTTTTAAGATAGCTGATGAACTGGCCCGCAGGGGGATTCCTGCTATAACCGGACCGGCGCTCACCGGCAGGGCCAAAGTTGAATTGAAAGACCGCACCAATGCAAATGCGGGCATACTGAGCAGGGCAGGAGTCAAGGTAGCTATAATGACAGATCACCCTGTTATCCCCATTAATTACCTGAGCTTGAGTGCAGCTCTTGCTGTAAAGGCCGGAATGGAGGAAACAGAGGCATTAAAGGCTATTACCATTTATGCTGCGGAAATTATCGGGCTGGCCGACAGAATCGGCAGTATTGAAAAAGGCAAAGATGCTGACCTGATTATTATGAATGGACATCCTCTGGAAATAAAGACCAAAATTGGGCATGTCATAATTGACGGGAAAACGGCATATTCTGGCTGAATTGCCTGAAAATTTAAAATTTCTCCCTAATTATCGATAATGCTCGTTATTTGTCGGAAAAAGACTATAAGTTTTTGAAGGGATTGGCCAGTGAACGTCGAATGATTATCAAAATGGAAAATACAAGTCGAATGGGGCAATTTATGCCAGGGGGTGTCATTATGGAATCTCAGTGCCTCGATGTTTTAATAGTAGACGATCAGGCAGGGGTGCGTTATTTGCTTGATGCCATTGTCAGGGAAGAGGGACATAACCCTTTCCTGGCAGTTAACGGCCAGGATGCAGTTGAGCAGGCTATAAAGATAAATCCTAATTTAGTGTTTATGGATATCCGAATGCCTGTTATGGATGGTACAAAAGCCCTGGAAAAGATGAAAGAAACGGGATGCAGTTGTCAGGTAGTGATAATGACTGCTTTCACGGAAAAGGATGTCATTGATAAGGCACGTACCAATGGAGCTTTTAAGTGTATCATCAAACCCTTTGATGTTGATGAGATTCGCCAGATAATCCATGAAGTATCCCGAAAGATATTCCCCAGGGCATCTGCATTGTAACAGCAGGAGAAATTGGAGATGGGCCGGTAGCCGAACCGGTCTTTTGTGTTTTTAAGCTGTGTCTATTTACAACAAGATATCTGAAATGCTATAATTAGTCAAAATCATACAGACCACTGGGGGTGCTGCGGCAGCGGCTGAGAGACTTTAAGGTCAACCCTTGGAACCTGATGAATGCATATCTGTCCCGGCTTTTGGGGCGGTGTTGCACACAACCGGGTAATACCGGCGGAGGGAAGTGGGAATAAGTAAGGATATACTTATACCCACCTCCGGAAGGTGGGGTTTATTTTTATTTGGGAATTACCGTTATGCAGGGCTGTTGATAAAGGAGGAGGAAAGGCCATGACTCTGAAAAAGGTATTGACTGTCGCCGGATCTGATTCCGGTGCGGGGGCGGGAATTCAGGCAGATCTTAAGACTTTTGCTGCTATGGGTGTTTATGGAGTAAGTGCACTGACTGCCATAACCGCCCAGAATACAGTGGGCGTTACCGGGGTTCATGCTATCCCCCCGGAATTTGTGGCCAAACAGATATCGGCTTTGTTTGAAGATATGGAAATTGCTGCCGTGAAAACAGGAATGCTGGCAAACACCGGTATTATTGAAGCCGTCTGTGAACAGTTTGTCAGGTTTAATGCAGTGAATATTGTAGTAGACCCGGTAATTATCGCTACCAGTGGAGACCTGTTAATGGATGACCGGGTTGAAAATTTCCTCTGGGCAGTAAGAAACAGGCTGATTCCACTGGCACATATTGTGACTCCCAACATACCTGAAGCAGAAATTCTGACGGGCAGGGAAATTACCGGGCCGGAAGATATGAAAGCAGCTGCCATAGATCTGCAAAGCCTTGGTGCGCCTAATGTTGTTATTAAGGGCGGCCATTTGGAAAACGGAGATACAGTTGTTGACCTGTTGTTTGACGGCAGCGAGTTTTATGAATATACCGGCAAGCGGGTGTCAACCAGAAATACCCATGGTACCGGCTGCACTTTTGCGGCAGCGGTTGCCACCGGACTGGCCCTTGGCAGGAATATCAGAGAAGCAGTCAGGGATGCCAAAAACTATGTCAGTTATGCCCTGGAACACAGTTATTCCGTTGGACTTGGCGGCGGCCCGCCCAATCACTTTGCCGGGTTCGGCCGATTGGGAGATGACGGGGTATGATTTTGATGAGATATACAGAAGAGCCTGCCCGGGGAGGCCTTTACGTAGTAACCGGAATGGAATTTTCCGGGGGAAGGGCTTACCGGGATGTGGTTAATGCATGTATTGAAGGTGGCGCGGGTATTATTCAGCTGCGCGAAAAAAACTGGCCGGTCTCCCGGGTTTTCGAGGTTGGCCGCGAAGTTCGTGAAATTACCCGTAAAAGAGGAGCGCTGTTTATTGTTAATGACCGTGTCGACCTGGCGCTGGCCCTGGAGGCTGATGGGGTTCATGTAGGACAGGAAGACCTGCCGCTGCAGGTTGTAAGAAAGCTTGTTGGCAGTAAATTGATAGTCGGTGTCTCAGCAGGGACTCCCGAACAGGCGCTGGAGGCTGAGAGAAACGGCGCTGATTACATCGGTGTCGGGCCTGTTTTCCCCACTGAGACCAAAAAGGATGCCAGGCCCCCCAGGGGACTGGAAATACTGGGACAGATAAGGCAGGCGGTTTCCCTGCCCATATATGCTATCGGAGGAATTAAGCTGCACAATGTGGCCTCAGTAATCCGGGCCGGGGCAGATGGCGCTGCTGTCGTCAGCGCTGTTGTCGGGGCGGCCGATATTGCTGGGGCAGCCCGGGACTTTGTTGCAGAAATTGATAGGGCAAAGACAATCATTCACTGATTGCAAATCACACTTAGGAGGACTGAAATGACTCAGATACTGAAGGCCAGAGCAGGGGAATTGACACCTGCCATGAAGCAAGTCGCTGAAAAAGAGGGTATAGCTCCGGATATCATTGCAGCAGGGGTGGCTGCAGGGAAGATAGCAATTCCGGCCAATATTCACCACATTAATCTGAAGCCCTGTGGCATTGGAAAAGGATTGAAAACAAAAGTGAATGCCAATATTGGGACCTCTCCCCAATATCCGGATATTGCAAAGGAATTGACCAAACTCCGAACCGCGCTTGAGGCAGGGGCAGATGCCGTGATGGATCTTAGCATGGGAGGAGAAATCAATGCGTGCCGGAAACAAATAATCCGGAACTGTCCCGTATGTGTCGGAACTGTACCGGTATACCAGGCAATTGTGGAATCCAAGGAAAAGTACGACAACCTGATTCAGATGACTGCTGATGACCTTTTCGGGGTTATTGAGAAACAGGCTGAGGATGGTGTTGATTTTATTACCGTACACTGTGGCGTCACCCTTGAAGTAATAGAAAGGCTGCGCCGGGAAGGCAGGATTACCGATATTGTCAGCCGTGGGGGAGCATTTCTTGCGGGATGGATGCTTCACCATGAATCGGAAAACCCTCTCTTTGAACAATATGACCGCCTCCTGGAAATTGCTCTGAAGCATGATGTTACGTTAAGTCTCGGGGACGGCCTGCGGCCGGGCTGTCTGGCTGATGCTACGGACAAGGCCCAGGTCCAGGAACTGATCATCCTGGGTGAACTCGTGGAAAGGGCATGGGAACAGGGGGTCCAGGTAATGGTTGAAGGACCGGGACATGTACCTATGGACCAGATTGCCGCAAATATGGTGCTGCAGAAACGTTTGTGCAAAGAGGCGCCTTTTTATGTGCTGGGTCCTATTGTTACAGATGTGGCACCGGGTTATGATCATATTACATCGGCTATCGGGGGCGCAATTGCAGCCTCGAGCGGCGCTGATTTCCTGTGTTACGTAACTCCTGCGGAGCACCTGGGACTGCCCACTGACCAGGATGTTCATGAAGGTGTTATAGCAGCCCGGATAGCTGGACACGCCGCAGATATTGTCAAGGGTGTGTCTGGAGCGAGGAAATGGGATGATACTATGGCCAGGGCCCGGAAGAACCTGGACTGGGAGGCCCAGCTCGACATGGCAATTGACCCGGTGAAGGCCAGGGCCATGAGAAAAGACAAAAACCCGGAAGGCATGAAGGAATGTACTATGTGTGGCGAGTTTTGTGCCATGAAGGTGATTGGTGAATACCTGGGGACCGAGTTTCCCAAGTGCTGATATGAGTGCTGATATTGTAAAAAATGCATTGGTCGTATTGACAACCGGTGCATTTTTGTTTATAATCGAACTACACTTAAAAGGTATACTTTAAGGCGGTAGATATGATGAACATTAACCAGGCTACAGATTATGCATTTAGAGCAGTTTTGTACCTTGCCAGACAGACAAGGGGAAGGGTTGTGGACGCCCAGACAATTTCCAAAGCTGAGGTTATCCCAATGCGGTTTCTGCTGAAGATAATGCCCTCCCTGATAAAGAAAGGTATAGTAGGCTCCCAGAGGGGGGCCAAAGGGGGGTATTTCCTGGCGGAAGACCCGGAAGACATTACTTTTCTTGATGTTGTTGAAGCAATTGAAGGACCGGTCAAACTTAACCGGTGTCTTATTGATCCATCGTACTGCAGCAAGGATGGCGCTCCTGAATGCTTGGTACACCGGACACTGGCGGGGATACAGGAAAAGTTGGTCACTGAATTGGCAGGACATAATTTTGGAGAGCTGGTCAGGAAATGATCCAATACCAAACATTTTTTGGGCTTAAAGTACACCAAAACAGTAAATGTTTTTTCAGGGGAGATGACTGATGCGGGAACAGTGTTCGCGGCTTTTGAAGATGCTGATGAATTCAATAAGCCCTTCTACTGCCGCTGTCAGCAGCTGCCTGCCCTTTTCTTTTGTGGCGGTGGTCGGGTCTCCAAGAGTTCCTGTTTCCGAAATACTGCTCCAGTAGGGAATCATTATGACGGGACGGCCTTCCCCCTGCCCGACCAGGTCCAGCCAGAAGTATTTTGAAGCAGTAAATTTGTCAAGGTCTCTTACTGCCCTGTCCATCTGAACCAGGTCTTCTCTAATGGCCAGGTACATCGAAGTTTCCAGCTCACAGGCATGGTTCATGCCACCCGGGTTTTCGGATTCACGTATCCGGACTGCAGTGTCAATAACAGGCTGAAGGTCCCAGTAAGAGATTGCGGCACACATTACATCCGGGTATTCCAGAATTGTTGCCCTGGCTGCGATTTGCAGGAATGATATATTGCTTCCGTGACCATTGACCAGGAGGATTTTTTTGAAACCCTGGCAGGCCAGGCTCATGCAGACATCAGTTACGTAACGGGTAAAGGTTTCCCCGCTGATAGAGATAACTCCCGGAAAATCCATCTGATGTGGTGCGTAACCATGGTTTACCGGTGGAATCAGGACCATCTCTCCGGGGATTTTACGGCCTGTTCTGGTACATACTTCGGAGACCAGGACAAGGTCAGTGTCAACCGGAAGATGGTAACCGTGTTCTTCAATTATTGCTACCGGAACAACTGCTATTCTCTCTTCTTTGATCACTTGCTTTACTTCGGGCCAGGTCATTTCAGCAAAAAGGTATTTAGGGGACTTGATGTTAAATCACCTCATTTCATCTGTTTCCCATGGGGACATATATACACACAAAGGCCGCAGGTAAGACTTCCTGTTGCCTTTTCTTTTTCTGTGCGATGCCGGTCACACTTGTGGGCATCAAATCGTTTTTCTCTGGGCTCATCAGTATTAAAGGGGCGTCCGGTCAAGGCGCCGGGCGGACATATTTTTATACAGGCCTTACAGTCGCCGCAGCGGTTTTCCAGCGGGGTCCCGGCAGGCAGGAGAGCATTTGTGAGTATTGTGGCAAATCTTACCCTGGGGCCGTATTCCGGGGTTATCAGGAGGCAGCTTTTGCCAATCCAGCCCAGACCGGCAAGGTTGGCAGCGAGTTTGTGGGTGAACAGGCCTTTTAAAAGTTTACCATCAGTTGTCAGGGAAGCCGCTGCCGGCAATGCCCTGAAGCCTTCTGCCTCCAAAGCCGCAGCTAAATTAAGGGCGGCAAAGTCCAACCTTGGGTTAATAACCTGGTAGACATGGTGGTGATAGCTTTTCATATAATGGGGGTTATCCTGGTGTGCTATGATGTCAACCATTTGCCCTGACAGGGGCATTCCAATTGAAATACCGCGGGGAAAACAGCCTAAAGCCTCTCCCCCCTGCTGGGTTATCAGCTCTGCTGCCGGGGTAAGGTCAGCGACTCCGAACAGGCCGGCTCCCTGCGCTTTTGCCAGGGTTTCCAGTTTCTTTGCAAGCCCGGTGATCTGGTTCACTGAAATTCACCTCACAGTTTTATATCAGAACAGATTAAACTTTAATCACTGATTCAACATTAATTCTTTATTCCCTCCCTCGTATAATAATTTTAGAGTCCTAACCTGAATGGTAATATTTACCGTCCATTT
>JAENYP010000033.1 GCA_016841725.1 Thermincola carboxydiphila
CCCGCACTCGGGACTTGCACCCGTTAGACTGCGCCCATGCTGGGCGCACACAGAAAAAATCCACGCCATCAAATGAGCGCGGACTTTACCTTCATCCAGGCCTGAACCGTGTCCGGCAGACCTGGCAGGGAAAATGCTGATTATAAACAAAAAACCACGCCATAAACTACTGGCGCGGATTTTTCCATCATCCCTCAACCCAGGCCGGCCTTACTCTCGAGACGCGGCTTAGTATGTTCCGGGCAGGTCTCCTGACTCAGGGTCAACACCTCTCCTGCCCCTTCCCCCTTTAAAGGGTGGTATGGCAGCGGCTAACCTTCACAGTGGCGGGTCCGTCCGGGATTTGCACCCGGTTCCCTATTCTCCCTTGCGGGCACCTGGAACACTTGGATATTTAACTGTCTTTGTCTCTATTTTATAAATATCAGCAGGTTGTGTCAACCCTAAAATGATACACCAGCACTATAATTACTTTCCCCAGCAATAATTAGTATCAGGTCAAAGGAAAAGAGTAACAATAAAAAGAATATTAATGGCATAAGCCGAACAGTATTATGGAGGATCCAATGTTAAAAGTTATCCATGTGACAAAAAAATTTAAAAACACCACAGCGGTAGATGATATCAGTTTTACCCTTGACCCAGGCACCATTGTGGGCCTGCTGGGTCCTAATGGAGCGGGAAAAAGTACTACTCTTAAAACCATAGCGGGACTTCTGCGCAAGGATAGCGGTGAAATTACCATTGCCGGCCATATAAATACCTCTACGGAGGCTAAAAAAAGGTTTTCTTATGTGCCGGAAACACCGGAACTCTATGAAATGCTGACAGTCCGGGAACACCTGCAGTTTATTGCCTATGCCTATAATGTCCCTGACTGGGCTGAAAAAGTGACCAAACTCTTTGCCAGATATGATCTGCTCGATAAACAGGATAAGCTGGCCAAAGAGCTTTCCAAAGGGATGAAACAAAAGGTTTCCCTCTGTGCCGGCCTGCTGCCTGAACCGGATTTATATCTTTTTGACGAACCCATGATTGGTTTAGACCCCAAAGCTATCCGGGAAACAAAACTGCTTTTCCGGGAATTGAGCGGACAGGGGAAAACCGTTTTTGTCAGCACACACCTGTTGGACAGTATTGAAAATCTCTGTCACCGGGTACTTGTAATGAAAAGCGGCAAGATTATCGCTGACGGTGATATCGATACTTTGCGCTCTCAATTGGGAGACGGTGTAAATTACTCTCTTGAAGAGTTGTTTCTGGGAGTGACCGGTGATGAGTGACTATAGCCTCCTGATAAAAAAAGACCTTTGGACAGTGAAAAATCATATTAAAGAAATAAAAAACAGTCCCAAACGGCTGATTCCCTACCTATTGGGATTGTTGTGGATAGGTTCTTTGGTCTTTTCCACCGTGATAAGAATAAATCATGGTCCCACAGAAATGCAGGCTTCCATAGGACCCCAGGTAGTTGGAGCTGTCTTTACAGTTTTAATGACTGTCCTGCTTCTATATAACATTTACCGGGGTACAGTGGAATCGGCCACGTTTTTCTCAATGGGTGATGTTCACTTCCTGTTTCCCGCACCTGTGCCGCCAAAAAGAATCCTGCTTTACAATATGATTAAGCAAACCCTGCAGCAGTTTTTCCTGTATGGGATAGTTATTTTCGCCCTGACCCCAACCATACTGCAGGGAACCAGGATAAACCTGCATTACGTTCATTTGTTTTACCTGGGTTACATTACACCTATTCTGATGATGGCGCCACTGAATTTCTTGATTTTTGTTATTGGCAGCAAATATAAATTACAGTCCGCACTGCAGAAGGGAATTCTGGGTCTGGCAGCCACAGCCCTGCTCTATACAGCCCTCATTGTTATTCAAACCGGGGGAACCGCTGCCGGACTGCTGCAGGGATTAAATGCCCCGTTTATTAATTATCTCCCTATAATCGGATGGGGTAAATCCGCATTTATGGCCCCCCTGTCAGGATACAGCCCGTTTAGTACTGTTGCCATATTTATGCAGCTGGTCCTGCTCGGATTGTTAATACTGCTCTCATACCGGACAGCCGATGATTATTATGAGGATGTTCTGGGTGCAACCGAAAAGAGAGCCCTAAGGAAGAGACAGAAAAAAGGGCTGGAAAAGAGGGAGATGTTTTCCTTTTACAAAAAGAAGCAGGTCACCGTAAGGGAAGCAGGCACCGGGCCACAGGCTTTGGTTTGGAAGGCCAGGGTGGAGTCAAGCCGCGTTGACCTGCACCGGTACTTTGGCTTTCTTACCATAGCCGCACTGGTCATAGGACTTGGGGTGGGATATATGGCCGGAAGGTTCCCGGCCGGTGTCATTCCTCTTTATGTTACCAACGGTATTGCTGCCTATTTATTGTTTATTTTTTCAGCCTGGCAGAACAGGTTCACCGAATGGGGCAAGCCTTACATCTATTTGATGCCCGGAAGCCCGCTCCGAAAAATAACCGCTGTAAACCTGCAGGATATCATCAGAATGGCTATCAATGTGCTGGTATTAAATCTAGCCCTTTTGTTATGGATAAGGGCAGATCTTGTAATTGTGGGCACCATGGTCTTATTTGTGATAAGTTTCTATGCTATTACTCTCCTGTCAGGGTTCATTACCCGGGCGGTATTCCCTGATGCCATTGACCAGAAGGCATTATTTCCACTCTTTATGATGCTGCAAATCATATTACTGCTGCTGCCCGGTCTGGCTGCCGGGGGGATTATGGCCTTTATATTCCGCACTCCATTGGCATTTTTCCAGGGTGTCGTCCTGGCAAATGCGGTGATTATCCTTATCATGCTGGTCCTGAGCAGTAAAATTTACAATTACTTAGAATGGCGATGAATACCACGGTCTCCCGATTGTTATATACACATATGGCCTTGGCAGATACTCAGAGCCGCTAAAGGTATTCCATCCGGATACCACATAAACCCCCGGCGGAACCCGCCGCCCGCCATTGTCTTCCTGGTTCCAGACCTCCCGGTAAAACAGGTTTTCGCCCGGTCTCAGGGTGATAGTTTCCACAACCCGAGGCATAAACAGGGGAACCTGGGAATCCCTCTGGGCAAAAAACCTGCCTGCCGACCACCGCCAAACCTCACCAAAAGTCCCGGCAGCAACAAAATCATAACGCTGTGCCGTGGGGAAAGTAAGCCTGACAGGCTGTGGTGAGACATTAACCGTGTTCAGGAACATCTGTACCGGTTCACCCGGAAAATAGAAATCCTTATTTGTTGACAGGACTGTTACCAGGCCGCCATATTGCACTACTGACCTGCCCATAAAATCCCCTCCAAAACGCACTTTTTGTATCCTATGTTTGGAGAAGACAAAAAGATACGATGGCTGGTTATATGAGACTGTGCTCCCTGAGTCGCTGGGCCAGCAGGGTATTTCTCTGGGAGATTTTCCTGTTCTTCACTGCCATGGCCAGGGCTTTCTTGGAGCCGACAATAACCATCACTTCCCTGGCCCTGGTAATTGCCGTGTACAGAAGGTTCCTCTGCAGCATCATATAGTGCTGGGTGGAAAAGGGTGCCACCACAATCCTGTATTCACTCCCCTGACTCTTATGAATGGTCGTGGCATAGGCATGGATGACTTCATCCAGCTCAGATACCTCATATTGGATAACAGAGTCATCAAACTTAATCTCAACTGTCCTATCCTCACGGTCAACTGAAACAATCCTGCCGATATCACCATTAAAGACGTTCTTATCGTAATTGTTCCTGATCTGCATTACTTTATCCCTGACCCGGTACTGGACTCCCCCGTGCATGATATGCACCGGGTTGGGATTCAGAACATCCTGAAGAGTCCGGTTCAGATTGACAGCGCCTGTCTCCCCGCGCTGCATCGGGCAGAGAACCTGAATGTCATCAACCGGGTCAGTATCGTAATAACCGGGCAGCCTCCGGGAACACAGGTCTTTGATTATTTCCACAGCTTTTACCGGGTCATCTTCCTCGATAAAGAAAAAGTCACTGTTCTTCCCTCCCTTGATTACAGGAAACTCCCCGGTATTTATCCTGTGGGCATTAGTTACAATCATGCTTCCCTGGGCCTGCCTGAATATCCGCTGCAGCCTGACCACACTGACCGCACCGGAATCAATGATGTCATTAAGCACATTCCCGGCGCTCACTGAAGGAAGCTGGTCGGCATCACCCACCAGGATAACAACAGTGTCATCTTTGACAGCTTTAAGGAGGTTATAGAAAAGGATTATATCCACCATGGAAGTCTCGTCTATTATCAGGAGGTCACAGTCCAGCGGGTTTTCTTCATTTCTCTGGCACCCCTCGGGAGGCTTATACTCCAGCAGGCGGTGAATGGTTTTGGCTTCCATGCCGGTAGTCTCTGTCATCCTCTTGGCAGCTCTGCCGGTAGGGGCGGCCAGCAGGATTTCGGCGCCCATTTTCTCAAAAGCCCGGATGACCGCCAGAGTTGTGGTTGTTTTGCCTGTCCCGGGCCCTCCGGTAAGGACCATAAACTTCGCCTTCACTGCAGTCCGGACAGCATCTTTCTGGACCTCATCATAGGTAATGCCGCATTCTGCCTGGACCTGCCCGATTATTTCCTCAATATCCCCGGTGCTGAAACTGCTTTCCCGGGAAGTGATTTCCTGTATCCTTCTGGCAGCCCCGACTTCACTATAATAAAAAGGCGGCAGGTAAACATTGTCCTCTCCCTCAGGGATAAGCAGCTTTTCTGCAGAAAGTTTTTCTATTGTCCCGGTGATGTTATCTCTTTCCAGTTCCAGCATCTTTTCGGTCTGGTCGGTCAGTTCTTCCTTTGTGGCAAAACAATGGCCTTCCTTTGATAATTCATTAAGGATATATAAAACTCCCGAACGACACCGTTCGTAAGAATTCTTATCAAAACCAAGTTTCCCGGCAATTATGTCAGCAGTCCGGAAACCAATGCCCCAGATGTCATCAGCCAGGCGGTAGGGGTTGGCTTGGACTATTTTGATGCTGTTATCCCCATAGGTTTTATATATCTTTACCGCAAAAGAGGTGGAGACCCCGTGTGACTGCAGGAACAGCATCACATTCTTGATTTCCTTCTGCTCCTGCCAGGCCTCTGTAATCATTTCAACCCTTTTCCTGCCGATGCCCTCAGCCTGAGCCAGTTTCTCCGGTTCTTCCTCGATTACCCTTATGGTATCAATACCAAAAGCCTTTACGATTCTTTTGGCATTGACAGGCCCGATACCCTTGATTAATCCGCTCCCCAGGTATTTTTCAATTCCGGCGACAGTGGCCGGAATTGTCTCCATATAATCAATAACCGAAAACTGGCGTCCAAACCTGCTGTCAACCTTCCATTCGCCCTTTAGTTTGACAGCGGCGCCCACATTTGCGGCAGCCATATTCCCCACCACTGTTACCAGGTCTGGAAAGCCTTTGGATTTTATCTTGGCAACAGTAAACCCATTTTCTTCATTTACATATGTAATTCGCTCCACAATTCCTGACAGGTATTCCATAAAAACAGGAACCTCCGCTTTGGTTTGGTTTGATTTTATTTCATAAATTAAAAATTGGTATAAATAAACGGAGTCTCGCCACCGGTAGAAAACAAAACTATAAAGACAATAAAAAGAGCCCAAAATATGCCGCTGACAATCGATTCAAGGTACTTTTTCATCATAATCCCCTTTCAAAAAAACAGGAGTTTCTGAAAGATATAAATACTTTGTTTGAAGTTTGTCGCGAAAAAAACCCACCCTGCCACAACGTAATTAAAAGTAAGAAAAGTACTAAAAATTCCGGCAAGTTTGGACGATTGCCACGCCTGGGGTAACTTATTTGAAATATATTTACTGTATAAACGCAGAATTATTAGACCTGCTCCATGATACAATCCCCATGCCATAAAGTGAAGCGCTGCTCCATGCCATAAACCGGTCAGCCCCATTACAATGAGCGTATTCATTACTATTCTTTTAAAATCAACCCGGCTTCCCCCTAAGGGAATAAAGACATAGTCTCTGAACCAGGCGGTTAGTGACATATGCCAGCTTTTCCAAAATAGGGACAAATTGCGCTTAAAATACGGGTAATCAAAATTCTCCATAATTCTATATCCAAAAAGCCTGGCGCTGCCAATCGCAATATCCGAGTAACCTGAAAAATCAAAATAAATCTGTACGGCGTATGCATAAGCCGCTATCCAATATACCATGCTGCTTAACCCGGCAGCATGCAAGTTCTCTGCGTAAATAGCCATTGTATCAGCAATAACTAATTTTTTAAAAAGTCCGATGATAACTCTTGAAACCCCATCACAGATGTATTCCCACCTAAAATAACGAGTATCCTTATCTTGAGCAGCAAAATTCTGCCAACGTTCAATCGGCCCTGAGGGTAATATCGGAAAGAAAAACATATATAACAAAAATTGGCCATAGCCTCCAGGGGACTGTTTTCCCTGATAACTGTCAACCAAATAGTGTATCAGCTTAAAAGTAAAAAAAGAAATTCCTAATGGGATTGCCAGATTAGTTGAGCTAAACGTTATTTCTCCACCCCAAAAGGACATAATTTGTTTTATCAGCGGTTGATATTTAAAATAAATTAAAATGGATATGGGGATTCCAATGCCAATAATTAACCACAACCGGCGCTCCCTAACAATTTTGCCTGCAAAAAAAGCAAGACTGCTTAGACAAAACAACAGCAAAGCAAAATATGGAGAGGCATAAGACACAAAAACAACACTTGCAGCCAGCAGGAGATGGGTTCTTAAAGTTTTCGGCAATAGCCAATATATTGCTGTTACAATAATCAAAAACAATCCATAGATCCATGAAGTTAAGGTCAAATTACCACTTCCTGTTTTTGATGATGTCTTTTTCCAGCTGTTTAGCAAGCAATTCGTTTCCTCTGGAATTCAAATGGACAGTATCCGAAAAATAAATATCCGGAACTGAATTAGTGTAGTCTAAATAAGTAATATATTTATTAGTAGTAATTGCCTTCAGGTTGGCCAAGCTCTTACGCCAGGCTTCCTTATCTATCCCGTAATATTTATCGATCATTTTGGTGTTTTGCGGACTATTATAAAATATAGCATTCATTTCATGATCACTGAGCAGGTTTAAAATCATTTTATAAAAAATGATTTGTGGATTACTATTACTAGTGTTTACAGTTCCAAATGTATAATTTGTCTTGCCAATCTTGGAGTCCCAATCTTTGGAAAACCACGGTTGATACAAATCTTTTGCTTCTTTCTGCCTTTTTAAGGCCTCTTCAGGATTAATAAGTTTTAATTCCCAATCAGTTAGTTTTTCCCGAAAAGACTTCCCCAATAATATGCCTGTAATAGCGCTTCTGTTTTGATAAAGGCTCCAAACCTTGCCAACCTGTAAGTTGACTTGAGCATTAAGCTTTTCTGCAAAACTCTTATCATATTTAATTTTCAGGTCAGCCAGCTTAGCTGCTTCAAGATGATAATCTGATAATTCGACCACATTCTGATGTTCCAGAATTTCATTTCTATTGAACCAGCTGGTACTTATGTTATAAATAATTAAATTAACATCAACACCGTCATTAATTAATGAATTCAATATAAAATAATTCTCCGAAATACCATACCCTTTAAAAGCAAGATTAAAAATCTTAATTTGCTTGTCCGGAAACAGTTTCGCTAAGTCTCGTTCCAAATAAGCCGGAATTGTATTTGAACTCTCTTTTACAGCCGAGCCGTAAGTTTGCGAATCACCTAAAAAAACAATTTTATAGCCTTCAGCCTTCTTTATTTCATTTATCATTGTTTGCAAGGATTCTATTTCACTATTAACTAATCTGACACTGCCTGGCTGCTGATAAAGGTTTGCCCAATACAGCCTTAAACCCAAATCAAGAATTAACAGTAAACTTATCGTAAGCAGGCTGGATTTTGCAGTTATTCGAAAATAATTTAAAAATCCTTTACACATAAATAATTCTCCTGTAATTAGTTCCTACCTTTTTTATTGCGTTCTATTTCCTCAGCCAATTCGTTCAGGTGTGCCCATCGCTCTAATAGTTCCTCCAACTGCATCTCAAGGCCTTGCTGTTCTCCGGCCAGGTTCTGCAGCAGCACATAATCACTTCCGGCATGATTAATTTTCGACTTGACTGTCCGGAGTTCCTCTTCCACACCACTGATCATATCATCAATCTGCTCAAATTCCTGTTGTTCTTTGTAGCTGAATTTTAAGGGACGGTTTTTTTGTTTTTGGGTATTATCCAATGTTTCATCTAACTTTTCTGAAGGTTTCCCGGCATTTTCCAGTGGTTTGCCTTCTGCCCCCCGTGTTTTTGCTGAAACCAGGTAGTCCGAATAATTCCCCAGGTAATGCACTATCCTGCCACCTGCGGTAAAATCAAGTATTTCATTAACAACCCGGTCCAGGAAATAACGGTCATGGGATACCACAACCACCACTCCGGGAAAATCATCAAGATAGTCTTCAAGGATTGTCAGTGTCTCTATATCCAGGTCATTTGTGGGCTCATCGAGCAGCAGTACATTGGGAGAACCCATCAAAACCCGGAGCAGGTAAAGTCTTCTCTTTTCCCCGCCGGACAGTTTCTCAAGAGGGGTCCACTGCAATTCCGGAGGAAACAGAAAACGTTCCAGCATTTGAGCGGCGCTGATTAGCTTGCCGTCAGCAGTGGTGATGAATTCCGCCTGTTCCTTGATATATTGAATAACCCTCAGGCTTTGGTCCATTTCCCTGGTTTCCTGGGAAAAGATACCTGTCCTGACGGTTTGCCCCCTGTCTACAACCCCGGAATCAGGCTCCAGCGTACCTGCGATGATTTTGAGCAGTGTTGATTTCCCAATCCCATTAGGCCCGATTATACCTACCCGGGCATCTCTTAGAAATGTGTAACTGAAATCATCTATGACTTTTTCCCCGGAAAAGCTTTTAGCGATACCCTCCAGGGCAATTACTTTTTTACCCAGACGGGCTGCCCCCACCGATATTTCCATCTTGTCGGGTTTAGCCTCCGGAGCCTCATCCCTGAGCCGCTCAAACCTTTCAATCCGGGCCTTCTGTTTGGTTGTACGGGCTTTTGCCCCTCTTTTTATCCATTTAAGTTCATTACGTAAAATATTCAGCCTCTTCAGTTCCGACGATCTTTCCTGTTCATGCCGCTCCAGTTTTAGTTCCAGGTATTTGCTGTAGTTGCCGGGATAACTATACAGCCTGCCGTTCTCCAGCTCAATGACCCGGTTGACCACCCTGTCCAAAAAATACCTGTCATGGGTAATCATTACCAGAGCGCCTCTGCGCCTGTTCAGATAAAGTTCCAGCCATCCCACAGTTTCATTATCAATATGGTTGGTCGGCTCATCGAGGATCAGCAGGTCAGCCGGGCTAAGCAAAGCCCCTGCCAAAGCCACCCTTTTTCTCTGGCCCCCTGAAAGAGTACCCACGATGGCATCAAAATCGTAAATCCCCAGCCTGGTGAGGATAGTCTTGGCTTCACTTTCAGCCTGCCAGGGATCTTTATTTATATGGTCATTACTTATATAGTCATTGTTATTAAAAATCTGCTGCAGTACCGTTGCCTCATCATCAAAATCAGGGTTCTGCGGCAGGTAAGCAACCCGCACAGCGCTGCCAACAGTAACCTCCCCTTGGTCAGGAGTTTCTTTCCCCGCCAGCAGCTTTAGCAAAGTTGACTTCCCGGTGCCGTTTATTCCAATCAGACCTATTTTTTCCCCTTCTGCAATCCCAAAGGTTAAATCACTGAAAAGTGTTTTCAGTCCATAGCTTTTCGCCAGGTTTTCTGCTGACAGCAAATTCACTGTTTTCACATCCTCTGTTAGGTATAATCACAGTCCCCTTGTTAAGTCAAATTACTGTCTTTGAATTTCTCCGGCTTCTTTACCCTCCATTGAATAATCAAACCACAATTAGAGCATACCTCGGCAATAATCGCTGATCCCGTACTGAATAGCTTGTCTGCCGGACGCAGTACTGCATAACCATCAAGTTTCCCTTTCCCTATCTTCCTTGAGCCGCACTCCGGACACCTGTAATCCTTATCCACAAACCCACCTCCTAAATTTTACTGCAAAAATCCGGTTTGCATTCCCCTGTAACATGTGTTATACTAAACAAGTTGATTGACGCGGGGTAGAGCAGTTGGTAGCTCGTCGGGCTCATAACCCGAAGGTCGGAGGTTCAAGTCCTTCCCCCGCAACCAATTTATAAACACAAAGAACCGAGAGGTTCTTTTTTTATTTACTTTTACTTTTTAGGATAAGTCCCATCTTCACCCTGCTCCCCAAAGAACCTGTCCAAATACTTTACCGGCACAGCCAAAGCTCTCCGCTGTCCCTTTCCTTTAGCTTTATCAGAAGCCACCGACCCGAAAACTACTGCAACAACCTGGCCATTATCGTTCAGAACCGGGCTGCCGCTGCTACCGCTCCTGATTTCACCGGCAATCATGATGACCGGCACCGCCCAACTCCTTACCTTAACACTGCCGGTGACCCGGCCCTGGGTGACGACATCGGTAAAACCAAGGGGGTTCCCGATAATAAGCACTTCCATATTTGCTGTCACGGCAGAATCAGGTTTCAGTTCCAGACTGGGCAGATTCCGGCCCGCTATTTTTATTACAGCCAGGTCAATATCGGGATAAGCAGCCAGCACCTTGCCACTGTAATAGCTGCCATCCTGAAATGTCACCCCCGCATTTTGGGCCTTGTCAACCACATGCTCATTAGTTACAATCAGACCCTCAGGGTCAATATTAAATCCGGTCCCCTGACTTCCGGAAACCTCAACCCTGACAACCGCCTGCTGTAATTTCTGAATCCCGGGGTCCTGGGAAAGCTCCTGGGATTCTGCCAGGAAATCCAAGGGAAGTGCATTTATAATGCGAAACCAGTTGCCCCATATGGCAGCCAAAAAGGCTACTGCCACAAAAAGGCCTATTACCCTAAGCACAACCCGTTTGAGGCGGCTAATTTCCGTGCCCTTAAGGTTGAGTTCTTCTATTAATTCAAGATCCAGCTCTTTACTGTCTTCCGGATTTATGGGGTCATCCCAGCTTTTCCGCTCCTTGGCCACTCATCCTCACCCTAACTGCTTATCATGCCTTCTGCTTAAAACCAGTTGTGAAATAATCGCCCCACAAAAAGCCAGAAACATATCCCACTGGGTATCCCAGACATCCCCCTGAGTACCCAGAAAGTCCTCAGCTGCCTCACCACTGGCAACAGCCACCCACCACTCGATGAATTCATAAAAGGCGCTTATCGCCAGGCATACACTGACAACCAGGAAAAACAACATCTTGCCACGCTGCAAAGGTGTTTTCCGGAGCAAAATCTCCCTGGCTATAAGGGCCGGGATAAAGCCCTGGGCGAAGTGCCCCAGCCGGTCATAATAGTTTCTGGCCAGGCCGAACTCATCCCTGAGCCAGTTAAAGACCGGCATTTCAGCATAAGTATAGTGTCCCCCCACAACCAGGATTATTGCGTGAATACAGATCAGCAAATATATCAGGTTTGTCATTCTGAACCGGTTATATGTAATTAAAACTGCAATCAGCCCAATAACAGCGGGCAGTACTTCAAGAACCCATGTATAGTAATCCTTTGGCCCGATTCCGGACCAGACAAATACTGCCAGGAAAATAAGCAGCAAACCCAGGTGCTCCCTGCTGATCCTGTTTTCCATTTTCACTCCACCTTTTGCTTAGAACATTCAGCCTGCAATTCACTTTTCTTCCAGCTTCCTCAGTACTTCCTTCAATGTTTTATCAATAGATTTAATTTTCACCAACAGATATATCGGTAAACCAATACTCAACAGAATCAAAGGTACGAGGACTAATAGATTAACAATCTGCCATAAAGACCTGGCGAAGTCAAAGCTTACTGCATCAACATTCATAACATTTCTCCCCCCAAGTTAAATTATATTCTCCTGCCTCACGCAGTATCTTCCCTGCCCGCAGGCATCAGGAACCTGCTCACTGCCCAGGTCACCAATATAGATGCGGCAAAACGGAATGCCAGCAGTACCCACCCATTGGCCCCGATAGCGACAAAAAGCAGGGTATCCTCAAATACTGAGTGGTTGATGACCAGAAAAAGACTGATCAGGTAAAGATCCCTCTTACAAAGGGTGCCCTCACGCGCCGCCTGAATGATTAAACCCGCTCCATAAGCAATCCCAAAAACCAGGCCAACCATAAGAGGAAATACGGCATCCGGTTTCATCCCAAAAGGCTTCACCGTCCAATGGAGCTTGCCTGATATCCTGTCCAGGATGTTCAGGTCCTTCATAATTTCCATAAATATCATCAATGGAATTACAATGACCGCAATCTGTCCGACAAGTTCCACCAAACCCAGACCGGTCTGCTGCCAAAACTGTGCTGTTCCCATTATAACCACCCCGGCCACGCCAGGTTTAGGATAATCCCCGCAGCCAGCCCGCCGAGCACCCTTACCAATACCAGCGACCTGACCCTGATACCTGTCTTCTTGCTGACCGCAGTCTCCACCAGAATGTTGTGGCAGATGAGCAGCACCAGAGATAACACTGTAACCTCCCGCGCACTCATGGGGATAGCTGCCATAGCGCCAATGGCTGCATACTGGTTAATAAAATTCCCGATTACCAGGGCCCCGGCTGCTTCTCCGGGCAGTCCCATCAGGCCCATCAGGGGTTGGGCGGCCCGGGATATCCAGTCCATCACCGGGGTCTCCCCAAGGAGAGCCACAATTAGGTATACCGGAACCATAACCAGTGCCAGTTCCCAGGTGGTTATAAGTCCTTTTCTGATTCCGTTTTTGATTGTCATTATGCCTAACATTATAGTCCTCCTGCGGTCTTGCCTTTCCAGGACCCTTCCCTATTGCTGCCACAGATATGCGCAAGTTTTATTTTTTAGTACGCTTCTTAGCTGCAAGCAGTTTGGAGGTAAAGGAGTCTTCACTGTTCTTTTCGCCGGAAACCGGTCGTTTTTCCTGCTGCCCCTCAATAGAAACTTTCCCTTTTGCTTTTCCAGAATCCTTTTCCTGATTACCGGCCCGCGTAGTACCCTGCTCCTCCCGGGAGACAGGGGTTCCGGTCCTGGTCCGATAGAAGTCCTCCCGGTCTTTTTTCTGTCTTTTTACTGCGCCCAGCACAGAAGTATGTTCACCCTTAGCTTCATTTTTAGCCACAGCCCTGCTGCGGAAACGCTGCCATAACAATGCGGCCCACCTGAGGTTCCAGTTAAACCTCCGGGCAGCTATATCCACCGGGAACATTAGTGTTGCCACAGCCAGCAGCCCCGTCCACAGGGGAATCTTCCCCCAGACTGCAGGTATTGGCAGTCTGCCTATTTCCGCGATATCTTTTTCCGGGTCCAGCACCCTGCCGCCTCCTGCCGCAGCGAGGGTGGCAAAATAATCATCACTAACAGGCCGGAACAGAAACTCAGGCGAATATGGCATCACCAGACCGGCGGTTTTTTGCCTGCCAATACCGTCACCGGTTCGCTGCACCACCTGAACTATATAGGCCCCGGGCTGCTCAGTTGCAAAGGATTCCCGGTACCGGCCCGGCCCCACTGCACGCAATAGAACTTCCTGCCCTGAGCCGTCAGGGGAGATAACCTTTGCTGAAATATCATGCACCTGCCCCGATTCCCCCGGTATTTCCACACTTACCCAGCCGCTGCCATCCTCGCGTCCTGTGGAGACTATCATATCACCTGGGGATTCCTGGGGCAGGGTCCAACTGACAACCTTGGCCCAAAACTCGGGAAACCGATGCCACTTAATCCATTCTCCGGCCCACCTGCCCTTGACATCACTGGTCCAGGCCACTGTCCGCCCAAGCCCGTACTGCCACCTGGCCAGCACCGGGTCCCCTTTATGGCTTAACAGGATGGTTTCCGCCGTACTCTTGGGGGCAGCAGCCACATATCCAAACAAAGCCGGCAGTCCTCCCGGAGGAAGGAGGCTGCTGCTCCCGCTCCGCTCAGGCGTAAAGGGTTCCTGTACCAGGTAGCTTCTGGTAGCCATAATTGTTTCCCTGGTAAAAATCTTGGGAATACTCTCAAAGTCATCGGTAAAGTAATACCGGCCCTGGCCGGATTCAGCCAGGTGTGCAAGCAGTCCGGTGTCGGAATCACCCCCCACGGCAATAGTTGAGAGAGTGACATTGTCTTTTTTCATATTCTCCAGAAGCCCTTCATATTCCCCTCCATAGGCAGACTGGCCGTCAGTAAGCAGAATAATGTGTTTCACCTTCACCGGTGTCTTGACAAGGGAGTTGTACGCTTCCTGCAGGCCGGGAAATATATTGGTCCCGCCTCCTGCCCTGATAGACCCGATGCTGTCTTCAACCTTTCCCTTGTCCTTTAACGGGGCAGTCTCGACAACCCATTTATAACTGCTGTCAAAGGCGACTATACCAAGACTGTCCCTGGCATCAAGGATTTCCGTTGCCCTTGTCGCTGCCTCTTTGGCAAGTTCAATCTTGGGAATACCGTAGTCGGTCCCTCCCATGCTGCCTGACTTGTCAATAACCAGGACAAGGCCGACACTGGGGATCTCACCTTTGCCTCTGATATCCATATTCACGGGAAGGGCTTTTTCCACCGGAGTTTTGAAATAGCCCCCCAGCCCAAAGCTGTTCTCACCACCCACCATAACCAGTCCCCGGCCCAGATCCCGAACATAGGTTTCCAGGGAATTCATGGTCTGGTCCGGAATTTCAGTTGCCGGTACATTAACCAGGACGATGGAGGAATACCCGGCCATTTCTGCCAGAGTTGCGGGTATGAACCGGGGGTCGGTAACCTCGCTCTCTATCTGTGCCATCCCCAGAGCATCGGCCAGGGCCCGGCTTTCACCCGCCGTGCCCTCAACCAGGAGCACTTTCGGTGTTCCGGAAACCTGGGTGATGCCTATGCCGACATTGTTTTCCTTATATGTGTCTCCCTCGGCAGTCAGCTCTACCCGGTACGTATACAATCCCGGATTTTCAGCCCTGGCAGACCATACCAGCCTGTTATCACCTTTGGACAGGCTGATAGGCTCCTCTTTCAGAATCCGGTTGTCGGCCATAATCCGGACTGTGCCTTTAGTTGACGCTGTGGCCTCGATTACTGCCTGGATGTCAAAGTATTCTCCCTTACGCAAATGTGAAGGGAGGGAAACTGATTTCACCAGCGCCTCGGGTCCCATCTCCGGGGATACCGGAAGCACATCAAGCCTTATTCCCTGCTGCTTCAGCAGCCTGGCCTGTTCTATGGCATCTCCCCTGTTTTCCCTGCCGTCACTGATGAGAACAATTTGCTTGCCCCGGTTTTCGGGCAGCATGGCCCGGGCCAGCCCCATTCCGGCAGCAAGGTCGGTATAGTCCGGATTGGTCACCGACTGAAACCCCTGAAAATCAGGGCGTTTGCCCACCGGATTTTCCACCATGGCCTTTTGCCCAACACTGACCACACCTGCCGCAGCATCTGCAGGGAGACCGGACAGTGAGCCGGCAACCCAGTCTGCGGTTTCCCGGCTAACCCCGGTCATGGATATAGAGGTATCGGCAACATAGACCACCGACCTCTCCTGGTGCCTGAAGGTTAATTCCAGGCCTGACAGGGCCAGTACCAGCAAAACCACCATCAGGAGGCGCAGGGCCAGGAAGGCCTTTTGCTGCCAGGACGCAAATGCCCTGGGACTGCGTGCCCAGAGATAGACAAAATAAGGCAGCAGCAGCAGTATTATAAGGTAATATGGCTGAGAAAAACTAATGCCCACGTAAATACACCCACCATTCGAGACAAAGGAATACCAGGACCGCTATGATGATAAACGGCCATAGTTCCAGGTTGACCCTGGTTCCTTCATTTGTCTTTACATCAAGATTACCCAATTTAAGTGTGTCAGCCGCCGCAATACTGGATTCCCTGGGAGAAACAAAACTGACCGCCATGTAATCAACCTGCTTTTCTCCGCCGGCAAGCTGCTCAACCTTATAAAGCCCCGGTTTCCGGGTATCCCCTGAATTCAACATATAAGGGGATTTCAGTGTTTTTCGGGTTCCCTCGGGATTAACCAGGAAAACCTCCTCTGACCGGGGGGCAATGTTGAGCTGTACCGGTGTTTCAGCACTTACCTGCACTTCCCGGACGGCCCCCTGGGGAACGGTCCAGTCCAGGATATTCTGCATCAAAATCGGGAATGCGGGTCTTAACGGCAGGTCTGACCTGTGCAGGTCAAAACCAAAGGCGGCCGCCCTTGAATTCCCGGAACTCTTTACAGTAACCAGGGCTCTGTCTCCAAGCTGTAATACCGGATTCCAGCCCCCGGTGGTTTTCAGGCCCTTACTTCTTTCGATGTGAACATCATTCCATGATACATAACGCAGTACCGGGTGGTCGGCTTCCATCGCCAACTCACCGGCAGCCGGCAGTTCTCCTGTCTCTACCGGGCCGCTGCCTGCAGGGGGATTAAAAACGACAAAATATCCTGACGGGTCCGGCTCAGGCCAAAAACCATCAAAAACGCTGAGGGCATAAGCATCTTTCTGTATTTCCGGGTAATCGGCGGGAGCTACCTTATGGAGTTCCACACCGGGATTTAACTTCAGGGCCTGTTCCAGAAAGATATTACCTGCAGTCACCAGTAAAGTCTTTACCTGTCTGCCCTTTTCCGGTATAATCCAGGAGACATTATCCGCCTCCAGGGCATCTTTGGCATCAATCCTGGCCTCAAGATACGGCAGTCCCTGCGGGATATCCCAATACACGTGTGCCGCCTGCCCCGGTGCCACCTTAACCGCCTTGATATCAAGGACAGCATTTTCTGACCGGAGTTTGACTGCAGTCTCCATTTCTTCAGGCCCGTAATTATCTATCCTGGTCATAGCCAGAAGGCCCTTTTCCCCCTCACCCGTGGAAAAAGCCCCTATGGCAAGGTTGTCTTCACTCCTGCCGATTTTGCGATACGCAAAACCCGGTATCCCGGCAATACCCTCCGGAACTGTAATCCCGCCGTCACTGAAAAAAACCGTCTGTGTCCTGGCGCCTTTTTCCAGAAGCGCAGTCACAAGAGACAGGGTTGTCTCCAATTCAGATTCATAATAACCGGGGACGACTTTTTTCAATGCAGTGAGGACCTCCCCGGGATCTTCGGTTCGGGTCACCAGCGCCTGTGGTGTCCTGCCGACCGTTATCAGGGAAAACCGGGTGCCCGGTTTCCGGCTTTTCACCAGTGCTGTAATCTCCTCTTTAGCCAGGTCGGTCCGGGTGCTGCCGTTTTCAAGGGCTGCCATGCTGGCTGAGGTATCCAGAAGAATCATCAGTTCTTCACTGCTCTGCTGAATGCTTACCAGATATGGACGCATCAGGGCCATTACCAGAAGAAAGGCCAGCAACAACTGAAGAAACATAAGAAGATTACGCCGCAGCCTCTGCCAGGGGGTCTGGGACAGGGTGTCAGCCAGAACGCGCTGCCATAACAGGGTACTGCTGATTTCATATGCAGTTTTCTTCTGCCTTAACAGGTAAAATAACACAATTACGGGGATAATCAGAAAAAACCCCCATGCTGCGGGAGCCAGAAACTGCATATCAACGCCCCTCCTTCTATTACTTATCGTTGGCTCCGGAAATGACCGGGATGGCATATGGTGAGATGTTGTAACGATTTTCCGCACTGCCGCCTATGAGTCTAAGCTGCCAACCTCCGGCAACAAGGCAGCGTCCCCGAACTCGATGGCTCATTAAGCTTTTCTGCAAGGTGACCGCCTCTCGTTTTGGCGGGCCAAAACTTCCCGGCGGCCTTCGCCATCTTCGGACATGCGGGGACTCCCTGCCTTATTGCCGGTGCTTTGCAGCAAGACTCATAACGGCGGCAGTGCAAGGAAAATCTTGTACAACACCTCACCATATGCCGCGGTCATTTCCGAAATCAACTACACCAATACACCAATGCTCCTGAGTGAATGCAGCAGAATATCTTCCAGTTTATCCTCTGCCGCCACGCTCAGGTAAGTTATTTCCCTGCTGCCGCAAAAGCCCGTAATGCCTTCGACAAAACCTTCCACCTGTTTGCGGTATGCTTCCAGCAGCATAGGTGTAATGCTCACTTCCCGGAATTCCTGGTTCTCACAGTCAACAAGCCTGTAGTTTCCCAGGAGTTCCGGACTCTTCTCCGCCGCTGACATAATATGAAGCACCACCACCTGCTGACCCAGGTGCTGCAGGTACTTCAAACCCTCCTGATAACCCGCGGGACTCATAAGGTCAGAAAGCAGTACCGTAATTCCGGGCCGTCTGATAAACCGGCCGGTCTTGCGCAGGGCCAGATTCAAATCAGTGGCCCCTCCCGGGTGCAGTTGGCCCAAATAACTCCAAAGCCGGGTAATGCCTGCCTTCCCTCTCTGCAGGGGCAGAAAACCGGACATATTATCACTAAGAGCAGCAGCCCCCACCTGTTCCATATTGACAAGGGCCAGGTAACCCAGCGCTCCGGCCAGTTCCCTGGCCATCTTAAGCTTGGCTCCTTCTCCCCACTCCATGGAACCACTGGTATCTACCAGGAGATGCACACAAAGGTCCTGTTCCTCCATAAACAGCTTGATAAACAGCCGGTCCAGCCTGGCATAGGCATTCCAGTCAACCTGCCGCCAGTCATCTCCGGAACTGTATGGCCGGTAATCGGCAAACTCCACTGACTGCCCTTTCCTGGGGGAACGGTGTTGTCCGCTGTACCGCCCGGTCATGGCCTTCTTCAGGAGAAATCCCATACTCTCCAGCTTATTCAGAAAATCCCGCTCAAAGAAAAGGCCCTCCACTCTATTTCACTCCCCCGGCTTTGGGAACTGATTCCAATAATTCTTTAATCAGTATATCACCCGTAATACCTTCAGCCTCACCCTCAAAATTTAGGAAGAACCGGTGTCTCAGAGCAGGCAGGGCAACAGCCTCCACATCCTCGAAGGCCACATTAAAGCGCCCCTCCAGAAGGGCTCTGATTCTTGCCGTGAGCAGGATTGCCTGACCGCCCCTGGGGCTGGCCCCGTAACGTACATATTTCCTGATTCGCTCAGAAGCCTCCGGGCGTTCGGGATGAGTCGCCAGAATAAGCCTGATAATATAATCAGTTACATGTCCGGCAGCAGGAACAGCAGCAGCTGTTTTGATCAGCCCTGCCAGATCAGCTGCATCGGCCACCTGGTTAACCTCAGGCTCGTCATGAACCGTGGTTCTAAGTAAAATATCCCGCAGGTCTGCTTCGCCGGGGAAATCAACCTGAACCTTGAACAGGAACCGGTCCATCTGGGCCTCGGGAAGCGGGTAGGTCCCCTCCATTTCCAGGGGGTTCTGGGTCGCCAGGACAAAGAACGGTTCCGGCAGCGGCCTGGTAACACCGGCCACAGATACCGTCCGTTCCTGCATTGCCTCCAGAAGGGCGCTCTGAGTCTTGGGAGTCGCCCTGTTGATTTCATCTGCCAGGACCAGGTTAGCGAAAACCGCTCCCGGCTGAAACTTAAAACCCCTTCCCTGGTCTGTTTCGGTCATGATATTAGTACCGATTATATCAGCAGGCATCAGGTCAGGAGTGAATTGGATACGGGCAAATTTTAGACCCAGCGCCCGGCCAAGGGTCCGCACCAGCAGGGTTTTCCCCAGTCCGGGAACTCCTTCCAGCAGGGTATGTCCGCCGGCCATCAGGGTAAGCAGTACCTGTCTGATGACCTCCCCCTGTCCGACCATAACCCTGGAAACCTCTTCTTCTATTTGGCGGACCCTGTTAACAACTTCCTGAACCTGTGCCTCGTCAATTTTAGCGCGGTTCACTATTTTATCCCGATCTACCATTTTGTCCCCATCTACTATATTATCCCGGTTCACCATCATCCCTCCAAACTGGTCTACTCTCCGGCCAGACCCATAAAATACTCTCTGACCATATCCTTCATATTCTCAGGGACATACTGCTTTTCCAAACCCTGCATTGCTTCAGATTCATACTGAGACAGGACCTCAGAATATGGCAGGAGCCGTCCCCCGGTCAGCGGACCGTTTTCCATGTCCACAGAAACCGATGTCCCCGAATCCCCCGGGGTCCCCCCTACATAGTCAGGCTGCCCGTCACTGCCCAGCCTGGTAGGCACATAAATAACCTCATATTGGCCCTCATTGTCCGGAGCTGTGCCCCAGTACTGACCCGAACCTGAACCGGCGCCACCTCCGGAATGGGTACCGCCATCAGTGTTGGTGGAACCGGTCCCTGCTCCGCTGCCGCTCCCGCTCCCAGAACCAGAACCGCTGCCGGAACCCGAGCCACTGCCTGAGCCGGAACCACTGCCTGAGCCGCTGCCAGAGCCGCTTCCACTCCCGCTGCCGGAGGCAGAATCACCTCCGGAACCTGTGGCACCTGCAGCACCTTGCCCGCCGGTTCCGCCGGTTCCCCCGGCGCCGCCCTGTCCGCCG
>JAENYP010000010.1:0-32960 GCA_016841725.1 Thermincola carboxydiphila
CCCGCACTCGGGACTTGCACCCGTTAGACTGCGCCCATGCTGGGCGCACACAAAAGAGAGGCGTTGCCCCACAAGGGATAGCGCCTCTCAATATGATTTACAATTATTTGTTTAAGATGCTCTTGTCATCATCTTGACGACAATCCTGTATATCATCCACAAACACTTGATTGCCAATAATCTGATAAACGATCCGATACCTTTTGTTTAATAGTATATAACGGTATTTGCCGACTGGAAGGTATGGACGGTTATACACAGGATAACGGAACGGATCGGTTCGGAGATTCCGAATATCTTTAAGCAATCCATCCAAAAGCCTGTTTGCTGCATTAACACTGACACGCGCTAAAAATTCAAAATGGTCATGCATTCTGTCATTTGCATCGGATGCAATAATTATCTGATATACCTTTTCATCACGCTCCATGCTCCGCTCCCCTGGCGATTGCTTCTCTCATGTTTTTTTCGAACTCATCAACCGTATATCCTTGAGTTCCAAGCAAACGGGAACGTTCCGTCGCAAGCAAACGCTCGGCTGACGCCAAATCATCCTCGCGCCGGTTGAATGTTTCCATATCCATGATAACCGTATCGCCGACGCCATTTCTGGTTAAAAATACAGGCGCTTTCGTTTTACGGCAAATATCAGCGATGCTGTTGTAATTTTTCCGAAGCTCACTTGATGGCTTAATTATTGTACTCAATTTTCTCACTCCCGATAGCAAAATTTATATCAATATTATACCCTTATAAGACTAAAATAACAAGTCGAAATTGCTGACGACCTTACCTATGGTTCCTACGATCACGAACCCGCGCATATCTTCACTTTTACCCAAATAATTACCTGTACAATCCAAATCCCTATCTACGGTTCAATAAAAAAATAAAGGAAAGCCGCCTAAAAAGGGGGCCTTTTTTTGGTTAAAGCCTTAGATGTTTAAAGCAGCAAGGCATCAAGTTTTATGTCACTAATTATGTGGATGTTCATTAGGGAGGTATAAACTGCCAATTAATACCAAAACAAATATTACAATACCTACCATAATATGCTATAATATCGGTAGGTGATGAAAATGGAAAACAGAGTCGCAAAAAAGCTGGCAAAAGCCGTTGAAAATGAGGTGATTGCCAGTGAAAATTAGTACAAAAAGGCTGTATTGGTTAAGATAGAAAAACTAACAAAAAGGAAGGTAAAAAGCCTGGTTTCATGGCAGGTTCTCCGGAAAAACGTGTTAGGTATAGGTTAAAACCCTGAGCCTATAGATTTTGCGGTGGCACGGTACACATTGCGAAAGGCCGTTGTCACAAGTCAGAACCCAGTGCGGTGATCCACCCGGAACATAGGCTAGAGTCTATGGCCTAGCAGTTGAATCCTGTGACACTGCCGCTCGTTTGTCGGACGAGTGAAAAGCCTACTTATAGTTTTTGGTAGTTTCAGAAACCAGGTGTCTGAATAATATGAATTTTTTCAGAATTGGCGTTGTGGTCGTCAGTTTATCATTGTTAATCCTGCTGAGTTCCGGTACAGCAGGTGGCGGAACCTTTAAGGATGTGCCTGTAAACCATTGGGCTTATGAATCAGTGGGGGCTCTGACAGAGGCAGGAATAATTGTGGGTTTCCCGGACGGGACCTTTAAACCCGGGCTGAAGATAACAAGGGAACAATTTGCCAAGGCGTTGGTGATTACACTGGACATACCTCTAAATGAAAATGCCCCGCAAATCTTTTCTGATGTTAAACCAGGGCATTGGTCTTTTCTATATGTTGATGCCGCGAAATCTTATATACCCATAACGTCCCAACAGGCCGGTCACTTTAATTTTTACGGTAGCCACGTGATTACCCGTGAAGAGGCTGCACATGCTATAGCGCTTGCTATGGGACTGGATAAATCGCCAAAGCCTGCCGGCAGCTATCTGGCTGAAAAATTCAGGGATTATCAGAATATTTCCCCCCAATTTAGTGAAAGCGCCGCCCAGACTGCTTATTATGGTATCTTATCAGGGGATGCCAATAACAATTTCCGCAGTAAGGACGGGCTGACCAGAGCTGAGATTTCAATAATACTGAAGAGAATAATACAGGCTAAGGAAACGCCGGCAGACCAGAGTAAAGGCAGTACGGACATTATACAGAGGCATCAGCCATGGACAATTGAGTTCATTGATTTCAAAAGGCCTGATTACGAGATGGTCCAAAAACATCCCGGATATAATAAAATTCAAACATTTTATGGTACTGTAACTGCCGGTGTATACAATGACCCCCATTTTGTTGTTCAACATAAATCATTGGATTATGAAGGGCAGCAGGTTGATATCAAAAAGGCAAAAACAGTTCATGTCTACGTTTATAAAGAAGAACTGGACCTTTTCACCAAAGGAGACAAAGTGAGTTTCTATTACGACAGGGACAATCATATTACTTCCTATGTTCTTCAATAGACGATGAATACTGTTCTACTCACTGCGCAGCGCCTCGATAGGGTCAAGCCTGGCAGCCTTTGATGCCGGGTAGACACCAAAAAACACACCAACCAGGAGGGCAAAAACCATTGCAATGATTACAGCAGTCAGCGATACTGCTGTTTGAATACTGGGGAGAACAGACGGCAGCAGCTGGGCGCCGCCAATCCCTGCTGCCAAACCCAGCAAGCCTCCGATAATACTCATAAACACTGCTTCAATGAGAAACTGGATTAGGATATCACGCCTGCTGGCCCCAATTGCCTTGCGGACCCCGATTTCCCGCGTACGTTCGGTGACCGAAACCAGCATGATGTTCATTATGCCTATGCCGCCCACCAGTAGGGAAATTGCGGCAATGCCGCCAAGGCCTGCAGTGAGAATCCCCAGGATATTGTTAATGGCATTCAGCATATCCTGCTGCTTCATGACTGTGAATTCGTCATCAGTATGATTCTTCTTCATTATATCATTGACAGTTTTTTCGACACCCTCCACGGCCTCTGCAGACACGGCCTTAACCAATATCTGGCTGATGTTTTTTTGATCTTTGCGGTCAATCATCTCAGTCACGGGAAAATAAATCTTAACATTCATATCCTCACTCTGGGGTCCCATATTTTGGTTCTCTTTATATTCCAAAACACCGACAACCTTATAGTCTTTGCCATTGACCTTAAAGGTCTTGCCAACCGGGTTACCGGCAGTGAACAATTCTTTGTTGGCCTGATCGCCAATGACTGCAACCTGTTCCTTATTTACCCGCTCATCCTTGGTGATAAATCGGCCATATCTTAAGTCCAGTCCGGAAACTTTAATTAAGTCTTCATCGGCCCCTGTGGTTGAAGCAGATATGTTAAGATCATCAAGCCGGTCTACACCGTTATATATGCATGAAACTGCAGATATTCCTTCCTGTCCCTTCAGATTTAACACATCCTCATAGGTCAGGGTATTATTGGTCTGACCAAACCCTGCCTGCTGTACCCCCAATTTACTTTCGCCTGTCTGGGGGCCCATCTGGATTTTGCCGGGAAACACATACAACAGATTGGCCCCCAGGGATTCCACCTGTGAGGTCACCTGGTTTTTTATGCCCTCTCCTATTGAAGTGAGCATGATTACAGAAAAAATCCCGATGATAATTCCCAGCATTGTTAAAAAACTGCGCAGCTTGTTATGGAAAAGGGACTTGAAGCTGCTGCGAAAGCTTTCACGAAACCTCATGGGGAACCTCCCTGACAACGCCGTCTTTAATATCTACAATCCTGTTTGCTTCCCTGGCAATACCCGGGTCATGGGTGACCACAATAACAGTTCTGCCCTCTTTGTTTAGGCTCTTAAAGATATCCAGCACTTCCCTTCCGGTCCTGGAGTCCAGACTGCCTGTCGGTTCATCTGCCAGTATTATTGAAGGAGAATTGACAATCGCCCGGGCGATGGCCACCCGCTGCTTCTGTCCTCCTGACAGTTGGTTTGGCCGGTATTTCATGCGGTCTTCAAGACCCAGTGACACGAGCGCCTTCTTGGCGCCTTCCCGGACTGTTTTGGGCTGTTGATTACCATAAAGTCCGGCCAATTCAACATTTTCCAGTGCAGTATACTGTGGCAGGAGATTAAAAGACTGGAAAACAAACCCGATATGCCTGTTTCTGATGGCAGCCAGTCTTCGGTCTCCCAATTTACCTGTGTCCTGGCCCTCGAGGTAATAGGCACCCCGGGTTGGCCGGTCCAGACAACCGATTATATTCATCAGAGTGGACTTCCCTGAACCGGAGGGACCAATTATAGCAATAAACTCACCATCTCTGACTCGCAGGTTGACATTATGAAGGACTTCAGTTATCTGGTCACCGTTTTGGTAGCTCTTATGTAATCCATGAATTTCTATTCCCATATCTGCTCCCCTGAATTTTTAAATTATGCAACATTCTATTTTTTCCACATTTAGCGTTTTATATGAGTTTTGTTCCCGGAACCATCAAATAAACAAGAAAATTGACTTCGTCAAATTTATCTTCGATGTCAATTTTCTTGTTCAAAGGGGGCCAGCCCCCTATGACGTCGCTTCGCTCCTGTTACCCCCGGAGAATAGGGGGCATACCCCCTATAACCCCCATTATTAAGGAAATTATCCACAACCCTGCAAAACGGTAATTTCCTTAATAATAAATAAAGCAGGGAGAATTTACCCTGCTCAACCCAATCTCATAAATCTAAATCACCGGCTGCCTCCGGCTGATAAAGAATACTTTCCACTCGCAGCTGAACCATGCCGCCCGGAACTTCCCAATCTATGACATTCCCCACACTGTAACCCAGGATAGCCGTCCCGATAGGCGCCATTACAGAGACTTTATCTTCCAGAAGCTCAGCATCAGCAGGATAAACCAGTGTATAAGTCATTTCCTCCCCAGATTCCAAATCCTTTAACACCACCTTGGAATTCATGGTAATTACATCAGGAGGAACCATTTTTGAATCCACCACTAATGCCCGGCTCAATTCTCTCTCAAGATTCTCCAGGTATCCCTTATTGCCCGGAGTAAACTCTTTAACTTCATCAATAAGCTTCTGCAGTCTATTTTTGTCCACCTCAGTAATGAAAATTTGCCTGTTCACGTTCACTCATCCCTCCGAGTTCATTTATTTTGTTGCTGCTTTAACCTTTTGGTAAGCTCTCTCATATATGCCTTGGCTAAATCCTTAATGTGCTGTAGGTAATTTATATCTAAATATTTTGATTTTTTGTTGCTTAATAACAGTATAATATAGAACTTGTAAAACTCATAATAAAACTGAAGTTTTCCCATACTGCCCGGTTCCGCCACCAAATGCAGGAAATCCCAGTGCTGCGGATTTTTCGTATTAATCCGCTGCTGATATTTTTCATACTGGGAGGTGCCGGGTAATGGAGTTAGAATAGCTGCCGTCGCGACCATTAATTGATGCTTTTTTACATAGTCCCTTAAGTTTTTAAAATCCTTTTTTGTGGCATCGATGTCTACGATGAACAGCCCGGTACATTCAATTTCATGCTTTCGTAAGATTTCCAGGCAGCGCTCATTGACTGCCTTAGAGGTCAATTTATGGTAATCAGATAAAATATCGTCATCAAAGGACTCCAACCCCACCAGTACTACCTTTAAACCTGCCTCTTTCAAGGTAATAATAACTTCTTCGTTATCGGCAATAAAATCGGCGCGGTAATACAAGATAAAATTCTTCTTAATACCCTGCTGCAGAAGCAGCCGGGCAAACTCCTGCACCTTTTGCCGGTCTGTGTAAAAGGTATCATCTACAATCCAGATATTCTCACAATTGATGCCGGCAATTTCCTCAACCACCCTGGCCACATTACGGCAGACATACTCACCGTTATTTAACAGGCAGCAATAGCAGAAATTACACCTGTGTGGACAGCTATATGCTGCCTTGACCACTGCACAGGGACTTAAATTTATGTATCTGAAGTGTTGCCGGTTGGCATAAAAGAAAGAGCGGTCCGGTATCGGCAGGTCATCCGGATTAATATAACTGCGTTCATTGACTATCCAGGATGAATCTCCGGACCGGTAACAGATTCCTTTGATATCTCCCAGTTTTTTTCCCGAGACAGGAAGGGTTATTATTTCCCGAAAAGGGACGATACCGCCGGAGTGTACGATAAAATCCACTGCCGGCACATAGAAATCATGATAATTCAGCTCAGCATGGACTCCGCCCATAATCACCTGAACTGCGGGGTTGTGTTCTTTAGCCTGTTTTGCATATCCAATCATTACATCTCTGTGAGTAATATAACCTGTGACAGCCACAATATCCGGATTATATTCCTTTAATACCTTATGAATACCGGTGCGCTGGATTACGGCATCATAAATCAGGCAGTCATGTCCTGCTTCTTTAGCTGCCGTATACAGGTACTCCAGTTCAAGGGGCTCCACATTGACTATATTAATATTGGCAAAGAGATTTTCATACCCTGGTCTGACCAATAATACCCTCATTGACTATCCTTCCTCCCGGTAGTAGGCAATTATGCTTTCCCCTGCCTTAACCTTCCGGCCAACCTCAATGTTAAGAGTTAAGCCCGCAGCCATGGGGAGCAGCACATCAACCTGGGAACCCATTTTAATCATCCCTAAGCGCTGCCCCTTGCTTACCCGGTCTTGTTCTTTTACCCAGCACTCAATCTTATTTACATATATATCAGCAATTTGAATGACCAGCACCCTTAACCTGCCTCTAATGCCAATGATGTTCCTCTCATTGGAGAATAGGTGTCCGGCGTATTTTTCATATGGCTTCAGGCCTAAAACGGCTCGCCACCAGGTCAGGGTCATGGGAAGGTTTTTACCCTGCAGATAATCAATTTTCTCAATTTCCCCGGAGATGGGGGCCCGGTTTACATGAACACCGGTGGGGTGCATAAAAATGCCCACTAAATAACAGGGAGCCTGGAACTCCTGGGCTGCACAATATTCCTGCAAACTAATCTTTCTGCCCAGTTTAGTACAAAACAACACTTCATCAGTGAGAACTTCTTTAATATATATGACTGTACCGTCTGCCGGAGAAACCAGGGCTGACTCATCCTGAGTAATTACCCGGTGAGGGTCCCGAAAAAAGTAAAAATATCGCCAGTAAACATAAGTTACCCCGAACACAGCCAGCAGTCCCGCCAATAATACCATGAATAATTCCATCAAAAATTACCTCTGCTTTAACCTTTCATGCTTTTCATTAAACCTATTGAGTTAGGACTTTTCTGATTGTATAAGTCTACCGAATAATCATAGAAGGGTTCATCGAAAGTGGTAAACCCCAGGAACCGGTATAAGCGAACGGTTTCCAATAGTGATTCAATCACAAGATGAGTAAAACCTAAAGAACGGATAGTCTCCTCGAAGAAGGACAATCCTTTACAGGTGATATTGAAATTGCGAAAGCCGGTTAAGCAGGCCAGCCGGGACACCTCTGCCAGTTTGACCTCATTACTTCTTAAAGGTGACAGGTCAATAAACTCCTCGATGGGGAGCCCCAGTTCTGCATCAGGAATGACCCTTAGTGCCGCGATTACCTCGGAGTCCTGAACAGCAATGAGATAATGGGCTATCTGGTCAAACTGATCTATGGTCATCTGCCGATAATTCAGTTCATCCACAAACACCCGTTGAATGACTTGTCTGGCTTGGCGTTGTTCCGCAATTGTTTCTGCTGTCTTAAAGGTCAATTGCCGGGTCACTTTTGGTTCACCCCTTAGATTAGGTTAGCAGGTTCATCCTTTAGATTATGTTGGGCGGTATGCCCTTCCTGATGTCCTGCCGGTATTTCAGATTAACTAAAAAATAAAACAACTGCTGTATTGGGTTAGTCAGAAATTTCGGGTTAACAGCGTTCTCTTGATAATGGAGGTCCAGCTATAGACCCGGTTATAAAGTTCCCAGTAGGCTTTGGTTAACTGCTGTGGACTCATCCGGGCCGGAACATGGACAGCTTCCGTACCGTTATAAGAGTAGATATTTTCATTGCAAATCCGGCCCTCGCCGCGCAGCTGCTCAAATAAATCTGTACCTGGAATAGGTGTTAAAATATAAAACCGCGGGACAGAAATCTTATTGGCTGCGATGAAATGGGCAGTAGCTAAAATGCTTTCCACCGTATCGGCATCTGTGCCCACCACCATCTCAGTACTGACTTCAATACCGGCTTGGCGAATCCTTTGAATCTGGTCGGGATAATGCTGCACTTTGGCCCAGGCTTTATTCAGGCTGTCCAGGCTTTCCTGGCTGATGCTTTCCAGACCAAAGCTTAAGACCAGACAGCCGCTGTCTTTAAGAGCCTTTAACAAAACGGGATTATTGGCTGCCGTAATATCACACTGACTAAACCACTGCATCTTCAGTTTGGCGATTTCGCGCACCAGCTCCAGCATATACCCTTCATCTGAGACAATGTTGTCATCCAGAAGTAAAAACCTGTGATACCCTAAGGACTTAACATATTTAATATCCCGAATCACCTCCGGGATATTGCGTTTCAGGTACTTCCCCCGGTACAGGCAGTGAACTGAACAAAAGCTGCAGCTGCGGGGGCATCCCCTCCCGGCCTGAACAGGAAGAAAATCGCCAATGGCTTTATCTGTCAGCAAATCATAGCGCGGCAGAGGTAAATTTTCTAAGGAATCCAGCTCAGCCCGGTAAGTTTTTTTTAGCTGCCCCGCTTCCCAGTCCAGGAGCAGTTCCCGCCAAACTCCCTCGGCATCACCGATGACCACAGCATCACAGTACTGACCGGCTTCCTCTGCCATCAAACTCACCATGTACCCGCCCATAATGACGGTTTTGCCTCTGTTCCGGTACTCCTTAGCCAATTCAATGGCTCTGATCACACTGTGTCCCATGCTGCTGATGCCGATTACCTGGGCATCTGTTTCCAGGTCGACATCCTCAATGGTTTCCAAAGCCAATTCAATCTCCCAAGCCTCAGGTGTCAAGGCAGCCAGCAGTGGCAAGGCCAAACCCACAAAATACAGTTTGCGTCTTTTAATCAAACTGCTGCTGCTGTCATAGGGAGTGGGTTGAATTAAGAGTAATTTTTTTTTCATCTCATTAGCCCTTTAACATTAGTTTAGTATAGGTCCAACCAAATTTTAATGACCCTTTGAGCAAACGCACCATAGTCCTCCATCCGAATTTTCTTACTAAATAGGTCGAATTGTTCAGACAGAGGTTTACATACAGGTTTGTCCGCATCACTTCCAGGTAATAACGTCTTAAACTCATCTGGCTTGGTCTGATGGATACAACCGAAAAACTCCACTGGTCATAGGCCTCCTTGGGAAACAGCAGCCTGTCCTGATACTGCCGGTAAAGCAGCCCGGCGGGAAATGGTGTCATTGGAGATAAGAAGGAAATCTCCGGCTTAAGCTGTTTTAAGCAGCGGCGAAATTCCCCGAAATCCTTTGCGCTCCAGTCAGGGTGCAGAATAAATGATGCCCAGCAATCAATCCCGGCCTCCTTTAAAATGCGGGCTGCCTCTAAATTCACCGCGACAGTTGACTGCTTTTGATAACTGGCCAGATCCTCATCGCGAAAAGATTCATAGCCAACCAGCACTGCCCTTAGGCCAATCTTACCCAGGCGCTGCATCAGCTCAGGCTGAGCGGCAATACTCCGGGCGCTGCCATAGCAGATGAAATTCTTCCTGATGCCCCTGGTTTCAATGGCATCGCAAAAATCTTCCAACCGCCTGGGGTTATATAGAAAATTATTATCATAAAACATGATGCTGGGTTCCGCGATCCCGGCAATCTGGTCAATAACCTCTGTCATGGGCCGGTCCTGTTCCACCGGTCCTTCAATTTTCCAGCGCAGGCAGAACTTACAGTGAGTGCTGCAGCCCATAGATGTCTGCATGATGGCACAGGGCTTGTACCCGAAATAACTGTAATGCCGGCGGTATCCGGCAGTTGAGCTGCGCTCGGGAATTATATAGTCATTTATGCCCTTTGCTCCTGTGCCCAGATAATTGTCCCTGCGGCTGCGTACCCCCGCAATTGGCGGGATTTCCTCTCCCCGGCTTAAGGAGTCAAAGAATTCAAGCAGATTTTCTTTGGTGGTATATTCAAAAATGTGATCAATATATTCGTTATAAAAACTTTCCGGGGCCAACAAGGCCTGTGTGCCGCCTGCCAGGGTGATGAATCCGGGATTAATTTTCTTTGCTGCTTTTGCCAATTCCAGTACGGCCAATACATCAATACAATAGGAAGTAAATCCGACAACATCGGGGCGAAAATCCTGCAGCTCTTTGGTGAATTCCTGCCCCTCTATCATCAGATCCAGAATCTTAACCTGACAGGTATCCTTCAGGACACTATAGACACACTCCAGACCGATGGGTTCCGCAAACATGAATTCTCCCAGAGTAATGGCCTGTTTTCTCCGCCCTGGCCGGACCAGTAAAACCCGCATCAAAACACCCCTTTCTTGATTGGCATCTCTTACTACCCCTTGCTTATTACCCCTTGCCTGCTTCACTTTGCCTGCTGCCCTTTGATGATTTTCTGCAGATACTGCCAGGTTATTTTGGTTACTCCAAGAGATAGTTTCAGGTTTGGCCGCAGACCATAGCGTAAATTTTTAAAAAGACTCCCGGGACTGAGGGTTATTTTAAAGTAAACCCATAACATCTGCAGGTAATAACTGCGTACAGAAAGTGCGGTAGGTCTAACCACCAGGTTGGCCAGGTCCCACCTGGCATAATCAGTTGGGTCAATAAGCAGATCATTATATTGCCCCTCTAAAGCTGTACCCGGAAGGGGGGTTAGGGGCTGCAGGTTCACAAACTGCAGTTTGTTTTTGGACAGCCACCGGAAGAGACGGTCAAAATCCCGCTTATCCCAGTCCAGGCCCATAATCATGGTAGCATAGCAGTCAACGTGATATTGCTCCAAAATGGCAATCGCCCGTTCGTTGATTTCCACACTGCTCTGCTTATTATACTGTGCCAATTCGGTGCTGTCAGGTGACTCGATACCCACGATAACAGCCCGCAGCCCAACTTGAGCAAATTTAGCCACAGTTTCCTCATGTTCAGCAATAAAATCAGCCCGTCCATAGATGAGAAACCTTTTATCCAAACGGTGTTTTTGCAGTAATTCACAAAATCTCTCTACCCTGATGGGGTCAACCAGGAAATTATCATCAACAATATAGATCTCCCGCTCTTTAATCAGGAGAAGCTCTGCAATAACCTCCTCCAGGTCCCGCACATAATAGCTCCCCCCGGTGATTTCTCTGCAAAAACAAAAATTACAGCTAAAGGGACACCCATAGGAAGTCTTCAGCAGAGCACAGGGTTGGTGATACATATAGTAATACTGACCACGATACCTGGCAGTGATGGTCCGGTCAGGAAATACCATTGGAAGGTCCCTGTTATCAGCCGGAACCTTCGGCTGACCTTCACTTAGAACACCCGGCAGACTTACCCGGGAGCCTGCTTCCAATTCTCCAATTAGCAGACTGAAATTTGCTAAGCCTTTAGCATAGACCACATAATCGATGTTTTCATCAGAAAAATCCTCCGGCACTACCTCGGCATGAACCCCTCCCGCCACTACAGTAATGGCGGTATCAAACTGTTTGACTGCTTTGGCATATTCTTTGACAACCGGTACGTGTGATATATATGCTGTTACAGCAACCACATCAGGCCGGTATCTGACCAGGAAATGCTCTAATGAATTCTTCTCCAGAATCATATCCACTAATTCAACCTGATGGCGCTCTTTAATAGCTGCGGCCAGATATTCCAGTTCCAAAGGCTCACAGACCATGATACTCTGGAGACCAATGGTATCCGGGTGAGGTTTGGGTCTAACCAGTAATACCTTCATGAGGCACCCGCTTTCTGGAAATAGTCAATATCAGACTGGGGATGAGGCTGTAGACCGGGACCCTGACCTGGGTGATTAATTCCGCTCCGGATATAGCTGCTAACTCCCTCATCCCGGCCTTTGATGGATAATTCCCAGGCCCTGTAGTTGCCTTCACTAAACTCATCATCACCCGGTCATAGAAACTGTTCACTGAAGCATTAACCAAAAACAATAACCCGCCCGGTCTGAGGACACGGTAAAATTCCTGAACTGCCAGTGGCTGGTTATGGTAATAGGGTAACGAATGACAACAGGTGACCAGGTCAAAAGAGGCGTCATCAAAAGGCAGTTGATGAGCATCACCCGGATAAAATTGGGCAGTCAAGCCTTTATCCCTGGCTTGCTCAATCATCTTCACAGAGGCATCAATTCCGCTGCAGATGATAGCTTCAGGAGTAAATGCGTCAATTAGCCCGGCAATTAACTGACCACTGCCGCACCCAACATCCAGATGCCGCACCGGCCTCCCCACCGGGGCTTTGTGAATCCCCAGCAAACCCTCCAACTCCTTGATAACCAGCTTCCTGGTCGGTCCAAGAGAATAGGTCTGCACCCAGAGGCGGTCATAGTATTTGGCCCAAAAATCCCATATCCTGCTCATCATATACCTCATATTTTATTAATTCTCTGTATTCTGCCCCCCGGTTTTGAACACCCGGTACGGCGCTGACGGCGCCCGGTAACTGAGCGCCCCCAGGACACGATTGGCAGCCCAATTGATGATGGGGTTGGAATGGCCGATGTACATTGCAAAATCAAATAGCTGGGCTCCCAATTTCAGTTTAGTCTCTTCTGCCGTCTGCCCGAAATCAATAACGGCATAGCTGTTTGCAATTCCGAAACGAAGTATTTCCAGTAAAAGATTATAATAGATATCAAATTGGTGGTTTAACTGATAATCAAAGCCGGTAAATAAAAACACCAATTCATCATCATTTTCTACTATGACGCTAAAGCCAAGCAATTGTTCCTTATATGTGGCTCTAATCAACCTGGCTTTAGGGGTTAAGCTTCTGAAAAAGTCGATAGACAGCTTCTCCAATTTGACGGTGGATCTGGTATAAACCGCTTCATAAAGCAGATACATGTTTTGATTAAACTCCGCCGGCGGCAGTATGTCCACCTGAACCCCATGCCACTTCCTGACAGCCTTGTTAGTCCGGCAGCGATAGCTGCTGCGCATAGCCTGAAGATACTCCTCAAAACTGCTCCATTTTAGCTGCAGGCGGCAGGTCGGCAAGGTCTTACCCGCTTTGCCCGGTAGTTTCTGAGAACAATTCAGAATCAGTTTTGCTCCCTTGCGGCTTTGAAAGTGCTGCCATAATTCATTTTCGCAGCCCGCAGCAGCGCTAAAGCCCGGTTTAGCCACCGAGCAGGGAATCCCCATAATTCTAAGTGGAATCTTATGACTAACCAGGCTATAGGTAAATATATCCAGCTTTAATGTATAGTCAACATAGACAGCCTTTGGCCGGCACACATGATCTTCCAGCCGGTGATACGCCTGGCTGCAGGGATTAACTCTTTCCAGGTGGTAGAGAAAATCCCTGGTTAAAAAGATGTTGCTGCCAGCCAGTTCATCCCAGTCTTTAGGGACTTGGTCAATTTTGTCATAAGTGATCCACTTCATCCTAAAGCTCCGTTTCATAGCCTAATACCACTTTAGCTTATTCCACTGCCTTCTGCATCATCAGATCCACTGCCGGTTCCTTATGTTCAATAGCTTCAAATTTTAAATTCATAATGTAGTAAATTCGACTTATTATAACAATAGTCCTCCAAATTATGAGGTCATCCTTTATTCTCCAGCTTTACACTAACCTTGTTTTTAATATACATTTCTGTATCCAAGCCCAGGAAAAGAAAAGTATAATAAAACAGGCAAGCCGGATTTAATCGGATTGCCTGTTACATTTTATTTTTTATTAAGGAAATTACCGTTTTGCAGGGTTGTGGATAATTTCCTTAATAATGGGGGTTATAGGGGGTATGCCCCCTATTCTCCGGGGGTAACAGGAGCGAAGCGACGTCATAGGGGGCTGGCCCCCTTTGAACAAGAAAATTGACATCGAAGATAAATTTGACGAAGTCAATTTTCTTGTTTGCTAATACATAGTCATATTAAACTTGAAGTCTGTTAAAGAAGTCCTTCTATTCTTAATCTTCCTCAATAGATTTCACTATCCTAAACGAAGTCACTTTCAGTTTCTTGGCAGGTTTAGGGGTTATTTTGAACACCCTTTTGTTACGGTCTGTTGATGGCAAACTAACCTTGTCCCTTGTGGATTGCCGAAAGCCGATATTCTCTGTTAATTCGTTTATAGGTACTCCGAACCTTCCAATAATTAAAGCCGATACTGTCAAATATACAAGATGGGCACCATAAAATAAAACTGATGACAGCAAGTCAGGGTTATTCCCGGAAGCTACGCCTAAAGCACGAAACAACATACCAACTCCTACTATCCAACCAAGAGTGGTAACTGCAAAACTTTTCAACCAAAAGTATCGCCACCCCGTTATATCAAGGATTGTCACAAATGCTAAAGCATGAAGTCCTCCCATTCCGAAACTCATTAAGTTTCCGAATATAAAGCCTAATATTGTATGGATTTGCTTCGGGCGAACAAATAATTCTACGGCAGCTTCAGGCATAACTATTGTTAGTGGATAAAAGCTCTTGGAAATATACCCAAATGTATTGGCAACTGCCGCCGAAACAGTTCCCGATAAAAGTACTAAAATTACCCGGTCACTTATTCTAAATTTATTGTTCATTAATGAATTCACCCTTTTTATTGTTTTGTCCCCAACCCATAAAGTGTCCTGCTAAAAATTTTTTGTCCCACCAATTCTTACTCCATTCCATAATTCTTTAATAAAATTCCCCGAATTTACAAATAGAATTCAATTTCATCCTAAAGCTCCGTTTCAAAGGCCTTATACTGCTTATATTCCTGACAGCCCAGGTCCCGCCAGCGACCGGCAAAACCCCGGGACAGCAGGTTATCTGCGGCAATCCAACCGCCCTCACCATAATTGAACCGGCCTTTAACCAAGGTCTGCAGCCTCTCAAACAGACCCAATATTACGCCCGTCCCCTGAAACTTCGGATGAACGGCAATATCGGCAATTTTAAAGCGATCAATCCGGCGCCCACCGCCCAGCTTTAGCTTGATCAGGGTGGAAATACCTAGACACTGCCCAGGAGCAACCAGTTGATTAAAATCCGGATACCACAGAAGCAGCCCGACAGGTTCTCCGTCTTTTTCGGCAATAATCAGATTCTCTCCGCTGAGGAACCACCTAAAGGGATACAAAAGTTCCTTATCTTCTGCAAAGGTGCGCTCAGTCCACCACTTCTGCCCCCGGTAACTGAGATTGTTTAAGCTGGTGAAAATGGCAATCTCCCGGTCCAAGTGAGAGAAGTCGGCTGTTCTAAAGGTATAGTCCCTCTGTTTAATGCGTTTTAGCAAACCTTCCTCTCTGGCAAAATCAAATTTGTCGACATCAACTTGAATAGAGGTAAAGTTTATTTCTCTCATCCCCCGGAAGTAATCCAGATAATAACCGGGCGTGTAACCAAGGCCAAAACAAGGCGCCACATCAAAATGTGAAGCCAAAAAGCCTACCCCGTAATTTAAATGTGCATCCAGGCCGCAGATGATTTTCTTCAGGCCTCTGGCTTTGGCTAATTCCTTTGCCTTCTGCAGCATCAGATCTACAGCCGGTCCCTGATGCTCACAGGCTTCAAAAAAAGCGATGATCAGGCAATCTGCCAGATTGCGGTCAATGATAAAAGCGGCTCGCAGCACCGGTTTCCCCTGATCTGCAATCAGAAAGGGGGAAAACTCACCATGTTCGCTAAATACCGTCTTTTTATACAAAAACATCTTAAGAATATCAGTCATAGAATCGCGATAATAGATACAATCATGATAAATCAGTTTGGTTAGGTTAAGGTACTGTTTAATTTCTTTATGCGTACTTACAAATTTTAAGATCATAATGATAAATTCGACCTTTTTTTACAATAGTCCTCCAAATTGAAAGGCTCCTTTATTCTCCAGCTTTCAGCTTTTACCCAACCAGACCGCCTGCTTGCACCTCTGCCGGCAGCGGTAAAAAAGCAAAAAAAAAGCTACAAAAAGTAGCATTAAAAAACAAATTTGGTTCTATAATTATAAATTTACAAAATTATAACTATAGAAGATTAACATTAGCGGCTTGTGGGCCACGTTGACCTTTTTCTATATCAAACTCAACCTTTTGCCCCTCATCAAGGGATTTATATCCTGCTGTATTAATAGAAGAAAAGTGTACAAATACGTCTTCCCCACTGCCTTCTTGTTCAATAAACCCGAAACCTTTTTCAGCGTTAAACCATTTTACTGTACCCAACATTTTAAACTCACCTCCCTAATGATTATGATGATATGATGCTGATTAAATTCATATTTATTATGTTAATACAAATAATAAGATATACTTAGACAATTATGCTAATAAGTCCCCCAATAATTGGCATCCAAATGAATTGGGGATTTAAAAAACCACCCATAGACATCTATGCTACAGGTGGTTTGTTTAATTATCTTTCAGTTTGAGCCGCCACTAAACTTATGGCCCCGTATTTTTCCCTTAACCGCGGTTTTTCAATCTTGCCGGTGGGATTACGCGGGACTTCATCAAAAATGATTTTCCGCGGACGTTTATAGCGCGGCATGGGAGCGCAGAATGTCTGTATTTCTTCTTCAGTGCATCTGCAGCCCGGTTTTAGTTCTATGATAGCTGCCGCTATTTCCCCCAGACGCTGATCAGGCAAGCCAATGACTGCTACATCCTTAATTGCATTATGAGCGCGGAGAAAATCTTCAATTTGTACCGGATATAAGTTCTCTCCACCGCTGATAATTACATCTTTTTTCCGGTCAACCAAATATATAAAACCGTCTTCATCCATCCGGGCCATATCTCCGGTAAATAACCAGCCATCCTTGATTGCTGCCGCGGTCTCTTCCGGGTCGTTGTAGTAGCATTTCATCACACCCGGTCCCCTGACAACCAATTCTCCAACCTGTCCCTGGGTTACAGTGCATCCATTCTCATCGGTAATCTTGACTTCCCAATTGTGGCCCGGTATCCCGATAGCGCCGACTTTATGAATATTCTCAACACCTAAATGGACACATCCGGGGCCGATAGATTCGCTCAGGCCGTAGTTGGTATCATAAAGATGGTCAGAAAAATACTTTTTCCAGCGATGTATTAGGCTGGGTGGAACCGGCTGGGCACCGATATGCATGAGTCTCCACTGGGAAAGGTGATAATCTTCCAGTTTTACATCTCCACTTTCAATGGCATCTAATATGTCCTGGGCCCAGGGAACCAAAAGCCAGACAATGGTAATTCTTTCTTCAGAAACTGTTTTAAGTATCCATTCAGGCTTAACTCCGCGAAGTAATACGGCTTTGCTCCCTGACAGCAAACTGCCGAACCAGTGCATCTTGGCGCCGGTATGATAAAGCGGCGGAATACACAAAAAATTATCTTCATGCTTTTGACCGTGGTGTTTACTTTCCGTATAACATGCTGACATCAGACTTAGGTGTGTATGTAAAATTGCTTTTGGAAATCCCGTAGTCCCTGAGGAGAAATATACTGCCGCATCATCTTCATCCGTAAGTTCAATATGCGGGGCTTCAGAGGAACAATTGGCAGTAAGGCGATCATAGTTTTCAGCAAAAGTTGGACGGTTTTCTCCCGCAAAGAAGAGTGTCTTCACTTTAGGTATCTGATCATAAATCGCTTCCACCCGGCCGATAAATTCAGGCCCGAAAATCAAGACAATGGTTTCGGATAAATCTAAACAATATTTTATTTCATCAGCCGTATAGCGAAAATTTAATGGCACTGCGATAGCGCCGGTTTTTAATATTCCAAAATAAATCGGCAGCCACTCCAGGCAATTCATTAAAAGAACAGCTACCTTATCCCCTTTTTTTATACCCCTCTTCAGCAGTAGATTGGCCATTCGATTTGCTTTCTCGTCAAAAACACGCCAGGTCATTTCCCGCCGGTATTCACCAGCCGGGTTGTTTTCAATCAATTCATACTCACGCCAGGTGACATTATGACTTTCCTGGAGATCCAAATTAATCTCAGTCAGGCATATTTCCTGTCCATACATTGCGGCATTACGTGCTAGTATTTCTGTGATAGGCATTTCTCTATCCTCCCGTTCTACCAATACAAAAAAAGATAGTATATATTTACTCCATTCTAAATTATAAAACGTTACAAGCTGTTAATCAACTACAATGCCTTGAATTTATTAAAATTAAAACAGGCAACCCGAGTCTTCGGATTGCCTGCTTGCTTTTATTTTGCCAGATCTGGAAATGCCTTCTCGACCAGATCAACATATGCAGGATTTTTAATTTCAATCTCTTTAGTCGCCGGATCATCACCCATATCTTCATACTTCATAGCTCCGAAGCTGTGATCAGCAGTAATATGGCCATGGGGGTCTGTTGGATTTTTCCACATTAGCTTCTCCAAATCAAAATCGGTCCCTTCATGACAGGTCGCACAAACATCCTCAGCGCTGTCTTTTTGCAGCAGCTGACCATTGGCATTTGCCTTATGGGAAGTGTGACAACTCATACAACCGGCAAGCTTTTCACTTTGCGCATGTTTGCTGGCAAACCAGTTGCGTGTTCCATAGTGGTTATTTGCAATCAAAGTTCCCTTATCATCTTTCTCCGGGTCAGATCTGTGACATCCAAGACAGGTCTCTGTATCAGGCAAATCACTTTCCGCCGATGCCTTAATGGAGCCCTTCTTCTTCTCTGGCGCTGCATCTACGTGATTGCTGCCAGGCCCATGGCACGATTCACAGGAAACTCCCTGGGTCGGTGATTCAGTCAAAACTCCGGGTGCATGGCACTTGGCGCAGCTTGTTCCGTCTGCAGCCTGCCAATCCTCTTTGCCATCTTTGTCCACATCTACAGATTTGGCAGCTTGCAGATCATATTTATCCCCGTTTTTAACAAGCTTGGCAACCCGGTATATCTTGGCTTTGAAATCAGGGACTTCTGCCAACAGATATTCATTCACCATGACACCGTAAAGTTTTGCTTTAGATAAATTTAATTCAGTAGGTTTTGTGTTGTCCGGGTCTGCTCCGTCAAACAGTGTAACCGTTGGCAACTCGCCGGTCAGCTCATAATCAGAAATGGGCTTCAATGCTTCTGAGTGTTTCGTTGCCTGAAACTCCGTGATTACATTGCCATGGCAGGATTTACAGGCATCGTCACCAACATATGTGGCCTTTGCTTCCGTTTTTGGAGCTGCTTTTTCATTATCCTCTTTTTTGGTATCATTTTGATTTGTTTCACACCCGGCCAAAGCAAAGACAAGCATCAATAGCAGCCCTGCACTTAAAATGAAATGCCAAAATTTTTTCATAGTTTCTTCTCCCTCCAGCTAGTTTTTATTAACAGAGTTTCTACATCAGGTGGAGTTTGTCATGCTCCCCTCCGTCATCAAGGTTAGGGTTAGTATGTTACTGTTTGCTAATATATAGTCATATTTAAATGAATTGGCTCCACCATTTAAGTGCTTATTTCATGGGAAATATTTAAATAAGTTATTTTGTTTTTGGATATTATAGATTAGAAATTAATATTAAGGAGGTGATGCCCAATGAAAATCACAGATACACCCAATAGACTTATAAATGAGAAAAGCCCTTATCTTCTGCAACACGCTAATAATCCTGTGGATTGGTTCCCTTGGAGTGAGGAAGCGTTTGCCAAAGCAAAGTCAGAAGATAAGCCGATTTTCCTGTCTATTGGGTATTCGTGATGTTTACCTGCCGACTTGTCACTGGTGTCATGTTATGGAACGTGAATCCTTCGAAGATGCGGAAGTGGCTGAAATTCTTAATAAGCACTTTGTTTCAATTAAAGTTGACCGTGAGGAGCGCCCTGATATAGACACAATTTACATGGCAGTCTGCCAGGCCATAACAGGGCACGGCGGCTGGCCGCTGACGGTAATTCTGACCCCTGATAAAAAGCCCTTTTTTGCCGGGACATATTTTCCCAAGCAGGATTCACGGGGGATGCCAGGTTTGATAAGCATGTTAACCCGGATTACCGGGCTGTGGCAAAATGACAGGGAAAAGCTGCTGCAAACTGTTGATGACATCACAAGTGCCATCGAAAATAACTTTTTTACCCACGACAGGGGCGCAATCACTGAAGACACCCTGTCCAGGGCATACCGTTACTATGAGAACTCCTTTGACCCGGAATACGGCGGGTTTGGGAGAGCTCCCAAGTTCCCCGCCCCCCACAACCTGTCCTTCCTGTTGCGCTGCTGGAAGATGACGGGCAGGGAACAGGCATTGCAAATGGTTGAAAAGACCCTGGATTCTATGTACCTGGGCGGCATATATGACCACATCGGTTTTGGTTTTTCCAGGTACTCCACTGACAGGCGGTGGCTGGTCCCCCATTTTGAGAAAATGCTTTATGACAATGCCCTGCTGGCAATAGCATATCTGGAAACTTATCAGGCCTCGAAAAAAGAAAAATGGGCCAAAATAGCGCGCGACATATTCACATATGTACTTAGGGACATGACCTCCCCTGAAGGAGCTTTTTACTCTGCCGAGGATGCTGATTCAGAGGGTAAGGAAGGCAAATTCTATGTGTGGACACCTGATGAAATCAAAGACGTTCTTGGGAAGGAAGAGGGAGAGGGATTTTGTCAACAGTATGACATCACCCCCGAAGGTAATTTTGAAGGGGAAAGCATCCCCAACCTGATCAGCACGGGTTACAAAAACGGTGACCCCCAGGCCTTGAAGCAGCTCTTCCTTTTTAGAGAGCAACGGGTACATCCGTTTAAGGATGACAAAATACTGACCGCATGGAATGGCCTGATGATTGCCGCTCTATCCCTGGGGGCCCGAGTGCTGGATGAACCGGAATATGCGGAAGCAGCCGAAAAAGCTGTTGAATTTATCAGGCAAAAACTAAGGAGAGAGGATGGGCGCCTGCTGGCCCGGTACAGGGATGGTGAGGCTGCATTCCCTGCTTATGTTGACGATTATGCCTTCCTGGTTTGGGGACTGATCGAATTGTACCAGGCGACTTTTAAACCTGGCTATCTCTCACTGGCCCTGGAGCTTAACCGCGATATGTTAAAGTATTTCTGGGATGAAGCCAACGGCGGTCTTTTTCAGTACGGTTCTGACGCAGAAAACCTCATCAGCCGGCCCAAGGAGACCTATGATGGGGCCATACCCTCAGGAAACTCAGTGGCAGTCCTTAATCTGCTTAAATTGGCCGGACTCACCGGGGACAGTGACCTGGAAGAAAAATCACAGCAGCAGTTGAAAACCTTTGGGGGATCTATCAACGAGGCCCCTATGGGTCACTCCCATTTCCTGATGGGCGTCTGGTTTGATATGGTTCCACCAATTGAAGTAACTCTGGCCGGGGACCCGAATTCCGGTGAAATGAAAGAAATGCTGCGGACAATCAACAGCAGTTTCAGGCCCGAACTGCTCCTTACGGTTAAGGCTCCCGGCGAGGCAGGTGAACAGATTTCGGATATTGTTCCTTTTACCAGGGAGAGGAAGCCCATAGACGGGAGGGCGGCAGCTTATGTATGTACTAATTATGCCTGTCAGCAGCCAATTACAGGTGTAAAGAACCTCACGGAACTGCTGGGGTGAATTTACGAATATACGATAAAACGATAAAAAAAATCAGCGGGCTGCAGTCGCTCTAACTACAGTCCGCTGTATTTATTCGAGGGTCTCTTCTTCTTCAGGACTCCTTCTGGGGTCATTTTCTTTGACCACCTCTACCCGTTTTACCCTGTTACCCTGCATTTGCATAACTTTAATGGAGGCACAATCCACAGATACCCCGTCACCGGCCTGAGGCTTGTTTCCCAGTTGATGAAAAACCAGTCCGCCTATAGTTTCATATGTATCCTCAAGAGGAAGGTCAAGGCTCAGGTTTTCATTGACTTCCTCAACCCTGACTCTGCCATCAAAAATACCGTGATTTGGGGAAATGATTTCAACCCTTTTCGCTTCATCCTTGTGTTCATTATACTCGTCATCAATATCGCCGACTATTTCCTCCAGCAGGTCCTCTACAGTAACAATACCTGCCGTCCCCCCGTATTCATCCAGGACAACAGCCATATTCATCCTTCTTTTCTGGAGTTCTTTTAATAATTCCGCTACATTTTTTGATTCAGGGATAAAGTGTGTCTCACGTTTAATTTCCCTGACCTGCATCTCCCCATGGCCTTTTTTTACGGCCTTCAGAAGGTCCTTGATAGTTGTGATACCGGTAATGTTATCTATGCTGCCCTCAAAAACCGGGTATCTGGAAAACCCATGCCTGATTATCTCCTCCAGAGCTGTATTTACTGTCAGGCTGCATTCCAGTGAAGCAATCTCAGTCCTCGGTATCATTACTTCCTTGGCAACAGTGTCCCCAAATTCGAAGATACCTTCAATCAGTTCTTTTTCGTCTTCATCGAGTGCCCCTTGCTCAGAAACCATTAGCCTGATTTCCTCTTCATTAAGCTTCTGCTCCCTATGCTTGACCTCACCGCCCAGCAGCCTTACCACCAAATTGGTTGAAGCCGTCAGAAACGCTATGAAAGGTCCGGCAGCTTTCGCAAGAATAACGATAGGCTGGGCAATTACAAGAGATATCCGCTCAGCCTTCTGCATGGCCATTCTTTTAGGAACCAATTCCCCGAGAACCAGGGTAAAATACGAAATAATAATGGTGACTATAATAACTGCAGCCAACTGGGCATATCTTTCCATCACCGGTATCTTACTGAAAAAATCTGCAAGAACTCCGGAAATACTGACAGCAGCAGCGGCGCTTGCCAAAAACCCGGCTAAGGTCACTCCTACCTGAATCGTTGCCAGAAGCCGGCTGGGATCCTTTAGCAGGGCTTCCACAGCCCTGGCGGATTTACTGCCCTGTTTTGCCAGCTGTCTGACGCGGCTTCTTCTGAAGGTCACCAGTGCAATTTCAGACCCCGCAAAAAACGCATTAATAAGGATTAAAACGAAAATTATTAAAAACTCGTTCCAAAGCTCTGCCATTTAGCCCCCCGGCAAAATAAATATTTTTTGACATTATTCTACTATTATACGTTATTTCCTTTTTTATTATCTCTACTTTTTGATGAGCCATGGCCATCGCCCTGCTTAACAGCATGTGAATTATTGCTAAATCGAATTTTATGTCGAATAATGAAGGATTTACATATTTTTCAGGGAATATATTAAGGGAATATATTATATGTAATATATGGAATGCTTATTGAAAAAACATACTAACAGAAAGGTGTTATTTATGAAAGTTAAGCTGGCTTTTAAGATTTGCTTCACCTTTGCGGTTATGTTCTGGTTACTGGTTATTACAGCTATAGCAGCCTATATTAATGTTTCCGGACTGGAAACCTCTCTAATGAAAACGGCTGCAGAAAATCCTGAAATTAGCCGGATAATTGACGACCGGCTGCAGATCCTGGCCCTGGAAACCGGCATCTTGATCGCTGCTGCTCTCATTATTTCCCTGGCATTTACCGTATACATAATTCGAAATGTTAATAGGCCGGTCAAAGTGCTGGATGAAATAATCCACCGGATTTCCAAAGGGGACCTTTCTACTCCGGTAAAAGATATCACGATTATTAAAACCGGTGACGAACTGGAAAACCTCGGCATGTCCTTTGCAGAAATGTATAAAAACCTCAAGAAATATATGTATGATGTATTTGTCGCGACTGATCACATGGTTGAAATCAGTGACACCCTAAACACAAATGCAGCCAAAAACCTGGAAACAATAGAACAGGTAACCATGGCTATTGAACAGATATCTGTGGGCACCCAGGAACAGGCAAAAGACATGCAGAAAACCACTGATATGACCAATAAGCTGGGCCAGGTAACAGCTGCCATTCAGGAAAATGCTGTTAAGCAAAATGAAAATGTTGACACTACTGTTCAGCTGATTAACCAGGTCTCCGCAGCAACCGACAATGTTGTGGAAAACACCAAACTTATAAATGACGATATCGGCAACTGTTACGGCGCCGCTAATGAAGGCAAAGACCTTGTGGACGAAACCATTAGTGATATGAAATCAATCAAAGAGGTGGTCAATAACCTTTCACAGAAGGTAGCCTCACTGGGTGAGCGCTCCCAGCAAATCGGAGATATTATCCAGGTGATTGACGATATTGCCGAACAGACAAACCTGCTTGCCTTAAACGCAGCCATTGAAGCCGCAAGGGCCGGAGAACACGGCAAGGGATTCGCCGTAGTAGCCGATGAAGTACGCAAACTGGCGGAAAACAGCAGAAAATCAACTGAGGAAATCAGAGAACTGATTACAGGTATACAGGCGGAAACCAAGAACGTGGTCGACGAAACAGGCAAAGCCACTCTAGACGTGGAAGAAGGAAGCAAGGTTGCCTATAAGGCCGGCACAGCCTTGAGAAATATCATCAAAGCTGTAAACCAGGCGGTCAGCAGACTGGATGAAATTAATGCCTCAATGGAAGATATGAAGGTCCAGAGCCGTGAAATTGCTCGAGCCACAGATGTAATTGCCGGGATTACGGCAGAAAATGCCCGGATTACTGAAGATCTGGCCGTGGAAACCGAATCGGCCACAGAAGCTGTCATGAATATTTCCGCCATCTCTCAGGAAAATGCAGCTTCTACGGAAGAAGTCAGTGCATCAGCCGGTGAAGTCACCACATTCACCAAGCATATTCAGACTGAAATCAGCAACCTCAACCAACAGCTGAAAAACCTTCAGGAATCGTCAAAATTTTTCAGACTAAGGTAAAAGCGCCCTTAAGTATGCTTATAGACAGAACCAACTTTCTTTTAACTATGAAAGCAAGGAGGGGCAGATACATTCCTCCACGATGGCAACGATTCCGCTTGTTACCGGCTCCTGCATCCGCAGCTCGCCGACAAGCGGACATCAGACTCATCGTTCCGGAACATATCTGCCCCTCCTTATTTTTAGTTAAAGATAATTATGTCTATCTCCAAACATTTAGCTTAGGGGCCCTCCTACCTTATTCTTGGAGCCTTTATAGACCACTCATGGGCCGGGAGTGGGCAGTTCAGTTTCTTGTTCCGGTTGAGGCGCCGGTTGTTCAGGCTGCCGTTCCGGTTCCGGTTCCGGCTGCGGCTGCGGCTGCGGCTGGCGTTCCGGCGCTGCTTTCTGGTCCGGCTTTACCTGTGGCTGTTTAGTTTTGGTTTCCGGAGCCGCTTTTTTATTTGTGTCTTCCTCTTCAGCTGCTTCAATCCCCGAACGGTATCCGGCCAGGGGGTATTTTTTTATCCCTGATACGCCATTGGTTTCTACAGTATGACAGGCGTAACAGCGCCCTTCCTGCTCACTGTAAAAACTTTCGCTTTCCCAGTGGACCTTATGAATTCCCCGGTAAAATTTTTTATAGAGGGAGTAGTCCTTTTCGGCTTCATGACACCGGTAGCATTCATTGACAGTTGCCTCTTTGACTTCCGGGTGTCCGGAAATTCTTGATACATAGGCCGGAAGGGATTGGTCCACCTGAGCCGTTTTTTTGTGACAGGACACACATCCATCTTCATATGGGTCAGCGGCAGCAGCATCCAGCATTGTCTTATGTGCCGCCGGCGCCTGCTCCCGGGGGAGGGGTTTCTTTTCAGGTTCCTCACCTACGCATCCGATTACCAGCAAGAGTGACACCGTCATAAGGTAGAAAATGCGTTTAATCATTCAAGTGCCTCCTTTAATATTTTACCTAGTTTCCCCAGTCCCCGCAGGTAAAATTCCATATTTTTTTACATCAATCCTGGAATAATTAACTTCAATCTTGAAATACTAATGTTCAGATTCACCAATAATCCTTGGAGGTGTTGTGTTAATAATGTATTCACAAGTCAGCCAGATTCAAAGCAACCTGAGCCAGATTGCCCAAATCTGTCAACAGCTCAGCCAGAGTGAAAGCGCTCATGCGACCCAGCTACACCAGATTGAGCAGTCTGAACGCAATGCGGCTCAGCAGCTGCAGCAAGCTGCCCAGCTTTGCCAACAGGCAGCTTCCCAAATGCAGTCAATGATGAGCAGTGTTCAATTCGGTACCATTGGGCAGCAGCAGTTTGGATCCCCATATCAGGGTTCTATTACTACCGGCAGTTGGGCTAACCGGCCAATTAATACCAGCCAGTTCGGACCAACCGGACAATATGTGAGCACTTACTAGCATCCAGTTTAATAGATCCATGCTTAAGGGAACGCCGCCTTCAACATTCACATTATGAAGGGACGTTCCCTTAATCGTTCTAATCGGGATCTACCGATTTAGGTAGTGTATTTTTATGACACCGCCTAAGGGAACTCTACCCATTTTTTCTAAACACCCTCAAATTACCTGCCATTTAAAGTAACCTTTCGAATACATAATTCATAGTTTAGACTGCAGGAAATAAATTCTTGAGAGGAGAGAACTTATGCTCAATGAAATCACAATTCTTCCCGGCACAGACAAACTAGACGTCAGGGAAAACTTCGTTGAGATCACACTAAGGGCAGGAGAAACCGTATCTATTGTCGGCCCCACAGGAAGCGGGAAAACCGCTTTTATTACTGATATTGAGCTGCTGGCCCAGGGGGATACCTCAACAGGCCGAACTATTCTTGTTAACGGAAATAACCCAACAGATGACATCAGATATAACCCCTCACTTAAGCCCATTGCTATGATTACCCAGAACACCAAATGCTTTGCAGATCTCACCACAGAAGAGTTCCTGGAGATTCATGCCCGCGCCCGTTGTATTAATGATAATGGCGTAATTGCGGAAACTATTAAATTAGCCAATAGTTTCACAGGTGAAAAAATCCATAAGGACAACAAGGTAACCATTCTATCCGGAGGACAGACCAGGTCCCTCCTAATCGCAGATGCAATTATGATTGGGGCAGCTCCTATTATACTCCTTGATGAAATTGAAAATGCCGGTATCTTCAAACAAGAGGTTATTGACATAATTAAAGGCACCGGGAAAATAATTGTATTCGTAACTCACGACCCGGTGATCGCACTTCTGACCAAGATGCGGATTATAATCGAAAACGGAGCTGTAAAAAAGGTACTGCATCAAAATGAAGTGGAAATCATGGCTGCCCAGAACCTTCTGGAAATAGACCGCAGGGTGGGCAGCATCAGGGAGCAGCTCCGGGCAGGAGATGTAATCACCAATGATGTATTTGCCGTAAATTTCGCTTCCTGAAGAGATATTTATCTGAATTGAGACAGATGTTTACTCTAACAAAAAAGGCGGTGAATGTTTTTTGAAGCTTTTGGTTATTGCCGGCCCCCCCTCCGCAGGCAAGACCGCACTTACTAAACAAATTGTAAAGCACTTTAACAACGAACTGCGGATAGCTTTTCTTAAAATTGATGTTGTCAGGGCTTATGAGGATATTGAGTTAAACAAGGAATTCAATATCTTGACCAAAAAAATATACTCAGGCGACCTCTGCCCTGACCACGCCGGAGTTATGGTTCTCGGTGATGCCGTAGAATGGGCTGAGAGTAATGGGGCAGACCTATTTATAGTAGAAAGTGCCGGGCTTTGCCTGCGCTGCTCACCATACCTTAACCAGGGACTGGGGGTAATTGTATTAAGTTCAATCTCGGGGATTCATGCCCCGGAAAAAATGGGTGCCATGGTCAGCCTTGCCGATATAGCTGTAGTGACAAAAATCGACCTGGTGAGCCAGGCAGAAAGAGAGGTCCTTATTCAGAAAATCAAGGAAGTCCACCGCAAGATTGTATTAATGGAAACCAATGCCCTGCAGGGGACATCCCTGAACCGGTTATATAATCTGATCAGCAGCTCCGCAGATATTGACAAAAATAATCTTTACCTGAAGGGTAATCCTCCCCTCGGCACCTGCACAATCTGTGTCGGCAAAAAAGAAATTGGCTGGAAGCACCATTTTGGTGTAATTCAGAAGCTTGACGGCTGCATCGCAGATTACCTGTATAGGGGTGAGTAGAATGAATGCCATAAGTGCCTGGCTGCCCCCCGGAAAAAACTGCGGTTTATGCGGCGAAGACAGCTGTAAAAGCTTTTTAAGAATGATAAATTCTTCCCAGAAAAATTATTCGGACTGCCCCTACTATAACGAACTGCAAAGGCCTGCAAGTCCCGGGGATTTAACCGGAATAGAAATTAAGGCCATTTATCCACAGAGGGATGTACTGGGGCATGAATACGACTTTGTTCTTGAACCGCTTCCAGGCGAGGTCTCAGCCAGAAAAATTATTCTCCCTTTCCGGCCCGATATGGTGGAAAAAATGGACATCAAAAAGGGGGATTACGTCCTGGGCCGGCCCATGGGCGCCGGCTGCCCCATCCCGCATGTACTGCAGGTAATTGAGGCCGAACAAGTCACCGGGCTCCTGTACACCTGGGTTATCGGCCCAAAATACTCCCGGGAACATGAGATCAAAGATGTAATCGCTTACCACATGATAGGATTTGAAGGTATTGCCGCACACATCAGAAAAGAACCTGAATTCGGCTGCCGGGTAACCTTCCTGCCAGGTTTTTGCATGATGTCCCTTAACCATACAGGACTCGTCAACATGGTTCTGGAGAAAAGCTGTGGACTACATTTGCGGTTGGAAGATATCCGGATTCTGGCGGGAAAAGAATAAGAAAGTAGTGTTCCCTAATTAAAGGGGACACTACCTTCTTGCTTTTAGGGCAATTCCTATTTCACTTTACATTAGCTCCATACCAAGGCTGAGACACCGGCTGTTTACAGCCAAGGTTTCTCCCTGGAAATGACTGCTCAAGGCCTTGTTAAGCATGTCCTCAGGGACAATAGCGGTTATCCTTACCGCAGCGCCAAGAGCAGCTATAGAAATCCCCAGGGAATTGCACGCCCTGCGTGAAGTTTTATTAAAAGGGAAACTTCTGATTAGTTCTGCTTCTTTTCCCTGCACAAGTTCACTGTCACAAATCATCACCCCATCAGGAGCCATTAAGGGCAGGTGAATATCATAAGCCTTCTGGGACAAGGCAATTACCAGGTTTGGCTCCACAACAAAGGGATACACTATTTCTTCAGGACTGATGACCACAGACGACTGGCTGTAACCACCCCGGGCACGGGCGCCATAGCTTTGGTTATGGGCAGCATGAAGCCCTGCAGACAGGGCTGCCTCTGCCAGAATCCGACCGGCAAGACCAAGGCCCTGTCCCCCGGAACCCGCTATGATGACATTCCATGTTTTGTTCATTTGTTTTCACCCCCGCAGGTAACTGCCCCAGGACCAGCCGGTGAATCCTCCACCTGAAGGCCTGAACGCTCTAAGAAACCTGGTCTGCTGTGGTCAGCGAGGCAGCCCCGCCAGAAGAAGTTCACCTGTTCTTCCATAGGCAGCTGCCGGTGTTTTTCCAAAGGAATAACATTGTGTTTAAACCAATCCATCATTTGCGGCGGTGCCCCAAGCTTATTGTAACGACCATAATATGTCGGGCAGTTACTCATTACTTCAACAAGTGAGAAACCTTTTTTCTGCAAAGCTTCCCTGAGGAAACGCTTTAATTCTGTGACATGGTATACTGTTGACCTGGCAACATAGTTGGCTCCCGCCCAGTTTGCCAGGGAACAGATGTCCATAGGCACATCAACCGTTCCCTGACGGGAAGTGCTGGAAATGCTGTTAGCAGGCGTAAGCGGCGAATATTGCCCTCCGGTCATCCCATAGTTGAAGTTATTGGAAACCACAGCTGTGACATCCATGTTCCGCCGGGCGGCATGCAAAAGGTGGTTTCCACCTATGGCCGAAGCATCGCCGTCACCCATTACACAGACAACCTTCATTTCCGGGCGGGCCAGTTTCGCTCCTGTGGCAAAGGCCAGGGTGCGTCCATGGGTTCCCTGGAAACGGTGGCAGGTCACATAGTCCCCGCTGCGCCCCGCACAACCGATTCCGGTTGCCAGCAGTATCTTTTCCGGGGGCAGGCCGATTTCTGCCAGTACCCCTGTCAGGGCCTTGAGAATGATACCGTGGCCGCACCCGGGACACCAAAGGTGAGGCAGCCGTTCCCAGGCGATATAATCACGGTAACTGTAATCAGTCATTATACCACCTCCCGCAGTTTCTGGACAATCTGTTCCGGAGTAATTATTCCGGTATCTGTGCGTGAAAGCAGATGAATCTCTGCTTTCCCTTCATTAACCCGCCTGACTTCACGGACCACCTGACCCAGATTCATTTCAGGAACAAGCGCCTTCTTAACTTTTTCCAGGTATTCTGTAACTGCCTGATCAGGGAAAGGCCATAATGTCCTTAACTGCAGAAGGCCTACAGAAATACCAGCTTCCCGGGCTTTGATAATAGCTGCACGGGCTGCCCTGGCAATAACCCCATAGGCAACCAAGAGTATCTCGGCATCCTGGTCGCCCCAATACAGAGGTTGTGGAAGCTCGGCCGAATAATTCTCAATTTTGCCTGCCAGCCTGCGCAGCAGGTTATCAGCAGTCTTGCCATCTGCGGTGGAATAACCTCTTTCATCATGAACCAATCCGGTAACCCGCATGATGTGAGGATCGCCATAAGCCGCCATTGATGATACCAGTTCCGGACCCGGACCATACGGCAGGTATTCCCCGGGAGGGCAGCCGGGTTTCTTTCGGTCCACAACCCTTAGGTCACCGGGTATCACCACCTGTTCCCTCAGGTGTGCCAGAGCGGCATCTGAGAGTAGTATCACCGGGGTGCGGAAACGTTCTGCCAGGTTAAAGGCTTCCACTGTCAGTTCATAACACTCCTGTACTGAACTGGGCACAAGAACAATTATTTCATAATCACCGTGAGTCCCATAGCGTGACTGCATCACATCAGCCTGTGCCGGCTTAGTGGCAATACCTGTCGCTGGGCCAAAACGCTGGACGTTTATAATTACACAGGGTACCTCTGCCATAACGGCCATCCCCAGGTTTTCCTGCATCAGGGAAAACCCGGGGCCGCTGGTAGCCGTAAAGGACTTCATCCCTCCGAGACTAGCCCCGATAACTGCAGCAATTGAAGCAATTTCGTCTTCCATCTGGATAAAAACACCTCCATGTTCAGGAAGCATTTGAGAACAAAGTTCCGCAATTTCAGTAGACGGGCTGATAGGGTATCCGGCATAAAAGGCAGCTCCGGCAGCAAGGGCTCCCCGGACGCAAGCTTCGTTACCCTGCAAAAACAGTTTTTCATCCAAATTCAAGACCCCTGCACCTCCACTTCGATGGCAAAATCAGGACACCTGTCGAAACAGGCCAGGCATCCAGCACATTTGTGCAAGGCCTGAACCTTGGGAAGTTCCCCCGGCGCACCTGTGAGTACTTTTTGAGGACAGAAATGAACACACAACCCACACTTTTTACAAAGGTCAGGGTTAATTTTAATTGACACTGACGACATAAATTACCTCCTTCCGGCGGTTTTTCTACTATTTCTACAATTACTGCGTCATTACCTTCCGGCAGGTAATGGAAACAATTGTTCACAATTTCTTAACATTTTTAACCTATTTTGCACACAACATTGGGCTATACTTAGTATATCAGAAACAATAAATTTACCCGGCCTCGTATTAGCTAAAAAGGAGGTGACAACAGACATGAAAAAGAAACTTCTTATTGCCTTAACCGTTGTTTTAGTCCTGGCTTTTGCTGTACCGGCTTTTGCAGCCCTTACGGATACACAGAAGCAGGACGTTCTTGACCTGCAAAAGCAGATGGTTGAACTGAGGAAGCAGTTGGTTGACAAATATGTGGAATCAGGGGAAATCACGACTGACCAGGGTCAGGCCATTAAAGACAGGATGGACCAGGCTGAACAATACCGTCAGGAAAACGATATCCTGCCGGGAGCCGGCTTTAGAAACGGAGGCGGCGGCTGCGGTGGTTACGGCGCCGGCGGCGGCTGCGGTGGCGGAGCAGGCTTCAGAGGCGGCTTTGGCGCCAACGCCAATCTCCAGGGCGCTGGGGGAGTACTTAACTAAATACCGGGATAGTGTACTATCCGAAACAAAGAACCGGTAGCTTATACCGGTTCTTTATTTGGCAAACCTTTTGCCTTGTTTCTACTGCCTTAAGTTATGTGGCTGCAATTACCACCTTCCTCCTCCTAAGAAAAGCCACAAAATAAGGAAAAGGAAAAGTATGCCTATAAATCCTCCACCTATTTGAGCATTAGCCACTTAAATCCCCCCCCTTTACGCAAAGTTTTACCTCAGGCTGTGCTATATATTACGTCATCCAATACCAAAAAGTTCATGACATATCTCAGTTTTGCCGGTAGTATATATCAAACAAATATCCGCCTCACTAAGGAAGCGGATATAAAAAGCTATCACTAGCAGCCATCGACTCCTGACCACAAAAGAATCAGAATCAGGAAAAGGAAAATCGGGAAATTACTGCCGCCTATTCCACATCCGTCAGCCATTAACATTCACCTCCTCCGTAAAGGTTGTAAGCCCCGGAATGGACCCGGGGCTTTATAACCAGTTCCGGCTATGACATGCTAAGTATTACTTTAATTGTTCTGCTTCTACCACCAACCACCATCTACTCCTGCCCACAGGAGTATGAGGATCAGGAAGAGGAAAAACGGAGCTGTTGCCCCCCATTGCTGGGATTTAAAATCAACCATTCTTTTGCCTCCTTTCGGAATACTATAAAAAGATTCTCTATCGACCTTTGCTACATACTATGTGTAAATTTCCGAAAAGGTTCATTAGCAACACATTCATGCTCAAGCCCGCTTAATAAATAAGCGGGCTTGATAGTAGGGAATATACCTATCAGTTTAACAGCCGGTATTTTTACCAGAAACCGCCGTCTACTCCTCCCCACAGGAGTATCAGAATCAGGAACAGGAAAAACGGGAAAGTTGC
>JAENYP010000010.1:32970-148715 GCA_016841725.1 Thermincola carboxydiphila
CTACTCCTCCCCACAGGAGTATCAGAATCAGGAACAGGAAAAACGGGAAAGTTGCACCGCCACCAAATCCATCTGCCATTTTAAATCCCCCTTTCCACAATGAATTGGTTCATGGACAGGCATTTAGTAGATGGTCACATTTTACCAGAAACCGCCGTCTACTCCTCCCCACAGGAGTATCAGAATCAGGAACAGGAAAAACGGGAAAGTTGCGCCGCCACCAAATCCATCTGCCATTTTAAGTCCCCCTTTGCTAAAATATTGATCTTAATTCCCGACCTCTGCTATTATAATATGAACATATCTCCAGAGTGTTCATCAGCCTGACTCTTTAATGCAGCCTGCCCCGATAACGGAGCAGGCGTCTTCAGGAGTCATATTACACTTTCCCAAGCCTGTTAAATAGCGATTTTTACCAAAAACCACCGTCTACCCCTGCCCACAGAAGAATCAGAATCAGGAATAGGAAAAACGGTGCGGTCCATCCCCACTCTTGAGATTTCACATCAGCCATCTAAATACCCCCCCTTCTGCTTGATATGTTCACAAATGTGTTTTGATGGTAATTACCAGAAACCACCGTCTACTCCTGCCCATAGAAGAATCAGGATCAGGAATAGGAAAAACGGTGCGGTCCATCCCCACTCTTGAGTCTTAACAGACATTTGGTTACCCTCCTTCTTTAAAAAGACCTGGAGTAAAAGTTGATTTAACTCTTCACTAAATATTATGTTAAGGTTTTTCGAAAGGTTACTTTTCAACTATGTATTAGCATTTTTTCCTGAACACCATGCAGTATAATTCCCATTCGTCTATCTCAGTAACATTTACCGGAGATGTCTCGCGGGGTACCAAGTCCAGGGGAATACCGCTCTTTTTCTGATCTGCAATAAGGATTTTTGCTCCCGGTTTAGCCACCCTGATCATTTCTCTTATGGCCCTGGGTTTATCATTAAAAAGTCTGAAACCACCTACATTAAACACACAGTTGAACACATTGTCTTTAAAGGGCAGGTATTCGGCTGCACCCAAAACCAAATCACCTGAAATGCCATATTTTTTCAAGACCCTGGCACACTGCCTGAGCATTGGGAATGAGATGTCCACCCCATAATAATCCGCGTTTCGCGGAAGGTAAGGCAGGTTACTGCCTGTACCCACCGACACTTCCAGAACTTTATCTCCCTCACCTATCTCAAGTGGGCTGAGAATCCTTTCACGCAGTTTCTTTTCTCCACCTCTTTGGCTGCCTTGGATTTCATGCAGAATGTTGTAAAATGGCGCTATCAGGTTATAAAATGCACGGGTCTTTTTGCCGTCCCCGTTAATCTCATCACCTTTTAATAAAAGGGGTATACCCTTCTGAACCGGGAACGTCCTACCTGTCCCACTGTCCACCAGCACCTCCCTTCCCCTTCCCCTTCCCCTGGAAACCTCATCCAGAACCAGTTGCAGTTCTTCCCCGGTCTCAGGGCTGCAGAGTATTGATAAGATATCTTTTTCCATTCGGATCTCCCTTCTGATAATTTATCTTTTCCTCCCATAATACGAAAAAGGAGCTGAAATGCCCCTTATTCCGAAACAAATTTCTTAGGCTTTTCTTTGGTCCATTCCTTATCAGTTTCTCTCAGTCTTCTCCCGATTCTGGAAAAGTCTTCTTTAATCTTTATTGCACTGTAAAACAGATTCATTTGGGGGTCATCCATTTTATAATCCAATTTCAGAGAATTCCCAGTCAAAATCCCTCTATCCTTCATGTTTTTTTCGGCATCTGTTCCGGACAGGGGAAGAAGTTTGGTTCCCAGGTCATAAAAAAGCCTGTTTTGCGGCATCAGCTTTTTAGCCTGTTCAATGAATGCCATATTCTCACTGTATTCTTGCATTGTGGTCCTATCGTCAAAGGTTATGAATCCCATATAGGTGATTAGATCCAGTTTACCTAAAGTTTCCAGGGCCTTCAGGTTTTCTTCAACTGTTACGTCCTTCTGAAACCGGTCCAGCATTGCCTGGGAACCTGATTCTATTCCAATGAATACTTTACTGAGACCCGCTCTTTTTAAGATGGTAAACAGCTCTAGGTCAATTTCATTTGGTCTGCACTGGATTCCGAACTTTAAACCCATATTTTTGCTCAGCATTAGCTCTGCTATCTCCCGTGCCCTGCGAAAACCATGTCCCTTCCCGCCAATAAAATTGGCATCATTAAAATCCACATTTCGAACCCTGTACTTGTTATATAGGAACTCCAACTCCTCAATTACATTGGCGCTGCTGCGCATGCGTAACGATGTACCGAATTTTTTAAAGAACGGCACAACACTGCAAAAGGTACACCTGCCATAACAGCCTCTTGAAGAGAGAACCGGTGCATGTTCCAGTTTCTCCAGTACTTCCGGCAGGGCGTCGCGTTCCGGGAATGGGACGGCATCCAGGTCCTCAATGAGGGGGCGCAATTCTGTTGTCACAATGTTTTCCTGCCCACGGAATGCTATCCCCCTTATTTTCTTCCAGTCACTGTTCCTGATTATGGCTTCTGCCAGCTCTACTATGGTTTCTTCACCTTCACCGATAACAACCGAATCCACAACAGGAAATTGATTTAGGATCTCTTCATAAGCAAAAGAGGGGTAGATGCCACCTACCGCCACATGTGCCGTCTCAAAGCCCTCCCTTTTGAGGCGGGAAATAAAATTAAAGGCCTGTAGTGCACTCCTCTGAAATGGAATACTAATACCTACCAGCTTGCAGGAATACTTTTTAACTTCCTGTAAGGCCCGGGGGGCCATCCAATGAGGCATATTCAGAATTTTAACATCAATATTCTGTTTTCTGAGGCAGGCTGCCAGATAGCCTAAGCCAAGGTGTTCATAAAACTCTCTTTGCCTTGACGGCGGATTAATCAGTAAAACATCATGATATGACATAGTTACACCTCTAAAACAATGAATTTTGCTTTACATATATAGTTTATGCAGTCTCAAAACAGAAGGTAACTCAAATAATGTTCAGAGCGCCAATTTACATAGAATTGGCGCTCTCTTGGTTGAACAGGACGAAACATGTGGTGAAACAAATGTAGGGAAAAAAACGTCATAAAAGAAATTATGTTTCTGAGAGGCTTAGGAAATTTAAGGGAGGGATTTAAATGAACAAAGTACTGCTGCGAATTTACCCTGCACTGGTGATGCTGGTGTTTCTGATGTTCACCGCAACCCTGACAAATGCCGGAGACCGGCCTGACCCGCCGGTAGAAGAACCTGCTGCCGAGGTGACTCCACTCCCTGTGGTAGGGTCACTGGAAAACCTCAGGGAACTCCTCAAAGATAAGCGGACTTTCAGCGATTATTTTTATAATGGCATGAAGAGTATGAGGATGAGCATTTCAGATGATGCAATGCAGAGTACAGTGGCTGCGGTTCAGGAAGAGAGCGTAAATAAGGAGTATTCCGGTACCAATGTCCAGGTCCGGGGAGTGGATGAGGCAGACGTCATTAAAACCGACGGGGAATATATTTACCAGGTCAATAACCAAAGGATAATAATTGCCCATGCTTACCCTGCAGATGAAATGAAAATAGTTAACACGGTAAACTTCGATGATGAGAATTTTATGCCCCAGGAACTCTATGTGGATGACAGGCATATGGTGGTCATCGGCCATACACAATATCTGATACCGTTTCCTGAAGGACAGCCACAGGCCGATAAGCCTATTGACGCAAATTCGTCAAAAAGGAAGGCTGTCACAGGAATAGCTCCGCCCGAGACAGTCTACCCTCCTGTACAGCCATATAACACAGTAAAAACTATAATTTACGATATCAGTGACCGGAAAAATATTCAGGAACTCCGGGAAACAGAACTTGAAGGCCATTATATCTCTTCCCGGAAAATTGGTCCCGCCCTTTACCTGGTGGTCAACAAACAAATTGACTATTACTACATCATGGAACAGCAGGAAGCAAACCAGGATGCTAATTATCTGACTCCTGCTTACCGGGATTCTGCGGGCACTGACAAGCTTACAAGTATAGATTTTCCCGATATTAGGTACTTTCCGGAAGAACCGCAGCCCAATTACCTTATGGTTGCCGGAATGAACCTGGATGAACCTGACAGGGAAATGGAGGTCTCCACCTACCTGGGGAGCGGTGAAAATATTTATGCCTCTGATAAAAACCTTTATGTTGCCATAACCCGCTCATCCCGGAACCAAAACAAGGTGAATGAATTGGGGACAATGGTCTACAAGTTCCAATTAAATGACGGGCACACAGAATACCTGGGCAAAGGTGAAGTACCGGGCACTATTCTCAACCAGTTTTCCATGGACGAACACAATGGTTATTTCCGCATCGCCACAACAAAGGGAGAAGTCTGGCGGAATGATGAATATACCTCGAAAAATAACCTGTATATCCTGGATGAAGGCCTTCAGGTAACAGGGAAAATTGAGGATATTGCCCCCGGGGAAAGAATTTATTCCGTCAGGTTTATGGGAGACCGTGCTTATATGGTAACATTCAAGAAAGTAGACCCGCTCTTTGTGATCGATCTGAAAGAACCACAGTCGCCTTCGATTCTGGGAGCCTTGAAAATACCGGGCTACAGCGACTACCTCCACCCCTATGATGAAAATCACATTATCGGATTCGGAAAAGATACCGTGGAAATGGGGATGAAAGACTCAAATGGAACTGAAACAAATACCACGGCTTTTTACCAGGGCATGAAAATAGCCGTTTTTGATGTCACTGATGTGGCCCACCCGGTGGAAAAATTCAAGGAAATAATCGGTGACCGGGGTACTGACTCCGAACTGCTCAGAAATCATAAAGCCCTGATGTTTTCCAGGGAAAGAAACCTGCTCGCATTTCCGGTGACCGTTATGGAACTGGATAACACCGGTTCAGTTTCAAATAGGAAAAACGGTTGGCCCGAATATGGCCAGTTCACCTTCCAGGGCGCCTATGTGTATAACCTTGATCTGGTCAACGGGTTTACGCTAAAAGGGAAAATAACCCATCTTCCCGAAGCCGAAATCATTAAATCAGGACACGGATGGTATGACAGTGAGTACAACGTGGAACGCGCCATATATATCGGCAACACCATGTACACCATCTCTAAGGCAGTTATTAAGGCACATGACCTGAGTTCTTTGGAGGAAATCAACGCCCTGAAGATTAATTAATCTGAAAGGATTTAAACCTCCTTTGCTGCGTTAAAACAAGCAGCAAAGGAGGTTTTTTTCATCTGCCGGCTATTTTTACTTTATAATCAATCATAAAACCCAAAATCACGCAGGGCTTTCATCATGTAATACATGTTAACCGGCGGGGCCAGTACAGGTACTTCACACCCGGCCATGAGGACAAACCCGCTGGGTGAATCTTTGCCTTCAATAATGCATTGTTTGGTAACTTCATATACTTCCTCCGGTGTCCCCATCTGGATTATAGTTGTGTTAATATTACCGGCAACCACATTTTTATCACCAAACATTTTTTTGGCAGTTTCCAGGCTTACTTCATGACCGACACTGACTATGCCCGGGGCGCCGCAGTTAACCTTCTGCCAGTGGGGCAGGTTCAGGTTCTGTTCCCCGCAGATATGGGTAAAGAAATGCCTTACCCCCATAGCGATTGCCTTATCGTGAATTTCCGCCACATATGGCAGGGCAAATTCCTCAAACTGCTTGGGGGAGATCAACTGGTTGGCCTCAGTCGGTCCCCCGTCAAAGGCCATCATTTTTTCCGCCCCGTAGCGTTTCACGTACAACTCTATTACTTTGAGCAGGAAATCGGTAACCTTCCTGAGGACCAGGTGAACCAACTGCGGCTCTTTCCGCATCCATTTGAGCATGGTTTCTTCACCAATCGCTGCACCGGCACAGGTGAAAGGGGTTCCAGCCTGCACGATTACCGGCATCCCATACTGGGCCTGAAGGTCAGAAAAACGAAGCATCAGCGGTACCGCGCCACACTGGCTGACATCATCAGGAACACGGTAACTTTCTATTGCTTCCGGAGTACTTAAAGGATGCCGGGTTACATTTGGGGCCTGCTCATACTTGCCATAAGGAAAATGTATATCACCACCAAGCTCCCAGCCTCCGAAGGATGCATAACCATAGAGTGGTGAGCCGTCATAACCAAACATTTCCTGGGTCAGCAACTGGGCGCGAAAGCTCTTCTCCGGCTCTGCATAAATATCACCCACCTTGTACCCCGTTGTCACAGCAGTATAGCCAAACAAAAATGGAATAAAGGGAACCCTGTCAAGTTTTTGCCCGGTAAGCAGCGCCTGCATCCGTTCCGGAGGGGACATAACATCCTGGCGTGCTGTCATAGAAACACCTTCCTTCCTAACATTCTAATTAAGTTTAGTGAATCAGCCTGCCCCCCCTCCTTGTTTTTTTAACTCCTCTCCACAAAAAAACAAAAAAAGGACCAGCATAATGTGCAAGTCCATTTTATCGAAAAGTTGCCTGTTTTTTTGCTTTTTGACTGGCAACCCTAGTATGTACTAGTAGATAACTTTTGCATAAAAACCTATATAATTTTTCCATATCTAGAATAATACTTATTATACCATATTCGGGCTTGCCTTTAAATAGCATCAACCCAAAATGCATTTAATTAATCAGCCTGTTTTTCACCATCACCAGGGGAACTCTTAGGGGCAGCAGGGCAAATGCCGTCAACACTCCCAGATGTACCAGCATGGCTGTGGTCAATTTGCCCAGGATAAGCGGGCGGACAACTTCGACAGCATGAAAGAGCGGAGTTGCCCAGGCCACATACCGGACTCCTGCCGGCAGGCTTTCCACAGGGAAGAATACTCCTGAGAAAAGAAACATCGGGGAAATGAACAGGGTGAAGAAATATCCAAAGGAATCATAACTCGGGGCCACACTGGTCCAGATCAGGGAAAGGACGGAAAAAGTAAGGGCCAGGAGTATCAGCGGCACCGGCAGTAACAGCGCAAAGGGTGATTGTACCAAACCAAACAGGAAGGTCACTGAAAAAAATACCCCACCGTACAGGAGCCCTTTAAAGGTCCCGAAAATCATCTCTCCCATGACCACATCATCCATGCCCACCGGTGTGGCCACCATAGCATGAAAGGTCTTGTGGTAGTTCATCCTGGTAAAGCTGTCATAGGTCATTTCATAAGAGACGGCAAACATAGTGGAAGAAGCAACAAGCCCGGCAGCCAAAAACTGTATATAGGGCAAGCCCTGGATATCAGTGACATAAACCCCCAGCCCGAAGCCCATGGCCCAGAGGTAAAGGACCGGCTCAATGAAATGAAACATGATATTTGTCTTCCAGGTTTTCCGGAATACCTTGAAGTTCCGGTAAAAAACCCGTCCTACCAGGGGCCAGGAAATATCAGGAGCAGTGAACAGGCCTTTAAGCAAACGCCTAATTTTCTTCAAAGCTGCCACTCTCCTTCCCCTCCAGAGACCCTTTCCCCTCCAGGGTCTCACCGGTAAGTTTGAGGAACACATCTTCAAGGTTGGAGGGTCTCAGCCGGCTGTAAAACAGCGGAATATTCATCACAGCGGCTTTTAGGGGAACCTGTTCAGCCAGTTCCTTGCCCCTGTTGGTAAACAGGAGGAGACTGTCACCGAGGATATGGTGGTCCTTAATCAAATTTCCGGCAATCTCAAGTATGATTTTCCGCCATTCTGCCCTGACCTCTATTTCCATTACTTCTTTGCCCACATGAAGGTCAATCAGCTCCTGAGGAGCGCCCTCCTCAAGAATTTTACCCCTGTGGAGAATAACCAGCCGGTCACACAACTGGCTGGCTTCCTCGAGGTAATGGGTCGTCAGGAGCATCGTGGTCCCTGAGTCCCGCAGCCTCCTGAGACGCTGCCACAAAAGATGGCGGGCATAGGGGTCCAGACCGGTGGTAGGTTCATCAAGGATAATCAGATCAGGGCTGTTTATCAGAGCCCTCCCCATGGTGAGCCGTCTTTTTAAACCTCCGGACAGTTTACTGACCTCCGTATCGGCCTTGTCGCTCAGTTCCATAAACTCAAGGATCTCATCTGCCCGCTTCCGGGCCTCATCCTTCTTTAAGCGAAAATAACCGGCATATATAATCAGGTTTTCTTTAACCGAAAGTTCAGGGTCAAGGTTATCCTCCTGTGGGACCACCCCGATTTGGGATTTAATCTGCCTGGCGCCGCCGGCCACATCCCGCCCGAAAATCTGCAGCTCTCCGGAGGTCACCGGAGAAAACCCGTAGATCATCTTTACTATTGAAGTCTTCCCGGCTCCGTTTGGGCCCAGCAGACCAAAGCACTCGCCACGGTTTATGGAAAAACTGACTCCCCTGACAGCTTCAAAATCATCAAACTTCTTCACCAGGTCCCGGGCTGTGATAACGGTACTGTTATGCTCGGAACTGACCCCAACAAAATTATTCAATGTATCACTGTTCATTTTTACCTCTCAATATTTAAAAGTTATGTTAACTTAAAAGCCCATACAATGCTATATTATTATATCACACCTATTGCTGCGAAAATACCTAAAAAGACCGGTTAATGAGCCAGAATTCTCTTCGCTCACTAACCGGTCTAATCATGTCTTTACTGTTTCAGGCGCGGGTCAAGGGCGTCACGCAGCCCGTCACCCAACAGGTTGAAACCGAGGACAACAAACATGATAGCCACACCGGGAAACAGCATCACATGCGGAGCCTTCTGGAGGTAGCTCTTGCCATCACTGAGCATGGCCCCCCATTCAGGGTCCGGAGGCTGGGCTCCGAGGCCCAGGAAACTCAAAGCTGCCGCATCCAGGATCGCCGTACCTACACTGAGTGTCGACTGAACGATAATTGGCGCAATACAATTTGGCAGCACATGACGCATGATTATCCTCAGGTCACTGCACCCAATCGCCCGGGCAGCCTCAATATACTCCGTTGCCTTTACACTGAGGACGGTGGAACGGACAATCCGCGCAAAATGAGGAGTATAAACTATACCTATCGCTATCATGGCATTTCTCAGTTCAGGCCCCAGCACCGCCGTAATGGCGATAGCCAGCAGGACACTGGGAAAAGCCAGCAGGATATCCATCAGCCTCATAATGATGCCATCAAGCCACTTGCCATAGTATCCGGCAAGCGCACCCAGGGTTACCCCCAGAATCAGGGCAAACCCCACCGAAATCACACCTATTTTTACCGAGATCCTGGCACCGTAAACAATCCGGCTGAAGACATCCCTGCCCTGGCTGTCACGTCCCATAATATGGTCATTACTGGGCGCCTCCAGTCTTTTGACCAGGTCACTATCGCTAATAGGGTCATAAGGCGCTATCACAGGAGCAAACAGGGCCACCAGCAGAAAGACCGCCACTATTATCAGGCCCAGCAGTGATATTTTGCTCTTGACGATGCGCTTCAGAGCATCAGCCCATAACCCTTTACTTTCTTTGTCATTAATTTGGGGCTGCGGTCCATTTGCCTTTAGTTGTAATGATGCTGTGTCACTCATGTCCTAACCCCCTATTCCAGCCTGATTCGCGGGTCAACAAAACTGTAAAGGATATCCACAATCAGGTTAATAAATACAAATATCAGTGAAATTATCAGAATACCGTTCTGCACCACGGGAAAATCCCGCTGCATAATTGCTTCATACATCAGCCGCCCTATCCCGGGCCAGGAAAATATGGTCTCTGTAAGTACCGCTCCTCCCATCAGGGTCCCAAACTGGAGTCCCATAACAGTCAGAATGGGCAAAAAGGCATTTTTCAGGGCATGCTTGAAGATCACGGTATTGTTCTTAAGTCCCTTGGCCCTGGCAGTCCGGATATAGTCCTGCTTAAGGACCTCAAGCATGCTGGACCGGGTCATCCGGGCAATAATAGCCATGGGAATGGTGGCCAGAGCAAAACTGGGCATAACCAAATGCCTCAGGGTATCTTTCAGGGCCGCCCAGTTCCCTGTAATCAGGGAATCCAGAACATAAAAATTTGTAATCGGATCAAGGCTGATTCCCACACTAAGCCGGGCCGAAGCATCCAGAAGACCCAGTTTAAATGCAAACAGCCACTGCATCATCAGTCCCAGCCAGAAGATAGGCAGGGATACCCCGATTAAAGCGCCGACCATACTTACATTATCAAAGACCGAGTACTGCCGGACGGCACTGATAACCCCTGCCAGAATACCCACAACAACTGCAATCAGCATTGCGGCAACTGAGAGTTCCAGTGTAGCGGGAAACCTTGCGGCAAATTCCTCAATTACCGGGGAATTGGTAATCACAGAGCGCCCGAAATCACCCTGCAGAATTTGTCCCATAAACCGGCCATACTGAACATGCAGAGGGTCATTCAGGCCAAGCTGCTCCCGAAGGGAATTAAGGGCCTGCTCAGTCGCCCGCTCCCCCAGTATCGCCCTTGCCGGGTCACCGGGAATCAGGTGGATAAGTAAAAAGGCAATTATGGAAACTCCTATGATAACCGGTATAAGTCCTATGAGTCGTTTGATAATATATCTGGTCATTTAAGGCGTACCCTCCTCAAAGCTCGGGGCAAAACTTATGATTAAGCGGAACCGGGCCTACCCCCGGCTCCGCTCGTTTTAATTCCTAACATCTAACCAAACCATTGCTGTTATTCAGCCTTGTCAACACCTACGAAACACTCGGTTCCGGTAGCATGGGGCAGCCATCCGCTGATTGATTTCTTGGCTGCAATGGGTGGTGTTGAGTGTACCAGGGGTACCCAGGGGGCATCTTCATTGATAAGAACCTGGGCATCCTTATACAGTTTATCTCTCTTAGACTGGTCACTTTCCTTCTGGGCATCAACCAGCAGTGAAGAAACCCGATCATTTTTATAGAAGGCCACATTACCTGCGGAACCTTTAACCGTGTTGCTCTTATCCAGGAGAACATAGAGGAAGTTGTCCGGGTCGCCGTTGTCCCCTGTCCATCCAAAGAGGTAAAGGTCATGTTCCGCGTTTTCGCCTTTTTCAATATAGGTCTGCCAGTCATAGGTAACGATTTTTGTGGTAATCCCTACCTTGGCCAGGTCCTGCTGGATAGCCTGGGCAATTTCCTTGGGCTGGGGCATATAAGGCCTGGCTACAGGCATTGCCCACAGTGTTGTCTCAAAACCGTCGGGATATCCGGCCTCTGCCAGCAGCGCTTTTGCCTTGGCAGGGTCATATTCATAGCCCTTCACTTCATCATTGTATCCCCACAGTGAGGGAGGCATTGGGTTCTTGGCAGGCTTGGCCAGTCCTGCATAAAAGGCGTCAATAAGGGCCTGCTTATTAACTGCATGGTTAATGGCCTGGCGGATTTTTTGTTCCTTGAGGAAGTCTTTTTCGGTGTTCATTGCCAGGTAGCCGACATTCATACTGGGTCTCATGAGCAGCTGGAGGTTGGCATCATTCTTGATGGTCTCTACATCATCAGGGTTTAACCCGATCATACCGTCAATGGTGCCTGACTGAAGCTCCATCAGGCGGGCAGAGTTATCCGGGATAGTCCTGAAAACAATCTTGTCAACCTTGGCTTTTTCACCCCAGTATGCGGCGTTTTTCTCAACAACCACCTGCTGGTCTTTCTCCCACTTGACAAACTTGAAGGGTCCGGTGCCAACAGGGTTCTTGAAGTAGTCTTCCCCGTGCTGCTTAACTGCCTCGGGACTGGAAATCCCGAAGGTAGCCATGGCCAGGTTGGCCAAAAACGGCGCCTGGGGCTGAGTCAGGACGAATTTTACGGTATACTCATCAACTGCAGCCACATCCTGAATAATTCCGGGGAAACCGCCAAACATGTAGGTATAGTAGCTGAAGTCCCCCTGGTGATTGGGGTGTTTCTCATCACGCCAGCGGTCAAAATTGAATTTTACCGCCTCAGCATTAAAGGGAGTGCCATCGTGGAACTTAACACCCTCCCTCAGTTTAAGGGTCCATTCCTTCCCATCCTTGGCGCTTTCCCATTCTGTGGCCAGTCCGGGCTGGAGATCTGTGCTGTCATCTGCGTACTCCAAAAGTGTGTCAAAAATCTGCTGGGTCACATAAAGACTCTCACCATCGGTAACATTAATGGGGTCCAGGCCTGAAGCGTCACCACTCCTGGCAAACACAAAGATTTTTTCTTTGTCTCCCCCTGCATCTTTTGCCGCATTATCCCCGCCGCCACAGCCAACGATGTTAACCATCATGGCAAGGACAAGGAAAAGTGCAGCAGCCAGTCTTTTCACTTTCACCTCGTAAACCTCCCTAATTTAGAATTTTTATTTGTATGGTAACTCCCGCAGGAATTCATACCAGGATAACCAGAACTCTTATGGGTTAACCAGATGGCAGGCAGCGCTGTGTCCTGTCCCCATCTCCTTTAGTTCAGGAGCCTCCTCCCGGCACCGGGGGACAGCATAGGGACACCGGGTATGAAAGTTACAGCCCGGAGGCGGGTTCAGTGGGCTGATAACATCACCCTTAAGCATAATTTTTTCTTTTTTTGCATTGGGGTCAGGAACCGGAATTGCTGAAAGAAGGGCTTTGGTATAAGGGTGACGCGGGTTTTGATAAAGTTCCCGGTAGCCCGCCATTTCCACAATCCTGCCCAGGTACATTACGGCAACCCTGTCACTGATATGGTGTACCACACTCAGGTCATGAGCAATAAAAATAAAGGTCAGGTCAAATTGTTCCTGCAGGTCTTCCATCAGGTTGATGACCTGTGCCTGGATGCTGACATCCAGCGCCGAAACGGGTTCATCACAGACAATCAATTTGGGTTCCACAGCCAGGGCCCTGGCAATACCGATTCTCTGCCTCTGCCCGCCGCTGAATTCATGGGCATAACGCTCGGCATGGTAGCCGGCAAGCCCGACCACATCCAGGAGCTCGTTTACCCTCTCCCTGGCTTCTTTTCCCCTGGCAATCCCGTGCAGCAGGATAGGCTCCATAATAATGTCCCCTACCTTCATCCTCGGGTTCAGGGATGCATAGGGATCCTGAAAAACCATCTGCATATCCTTGCGGATGCGTCTCATAGCCCGGCTGTCAAGTGTTCTCACATTTACCCCGTCAAAGTGCACTTCACCTTCAGTTGGTTCAATCAGCCTCAGAATACACCTGCCGGTGGTACTTTTGCCACAGCCGCTCTCCCCTACAAGCCCCAGTGTTTCTCCCTTATAAACATCAAAGCCGACACCGTCAACTGCCTTGACCAAGCCAACCTGTTTTTCTCTTATGATTCCCTTGGTAACAGGGAAGTGTTTTTTCAGATTTCTTACTTTGAGTAGTGCTTCCATCAGTTTATCACCTGCTTAGTTTGCTGCCGGTCAAATGGCAGGCAACAGAATGTCCCTGAACAATTTCCCTGCTGACAGGCTGCTCCCGGAAACATATCTCCACAGCCTTCGGGCACCTCGGGGCAAATGGGCACCCCGGGGGCATATTCCTCAGGTCAGGGGGGAGCCCCTCAATAGCCTCCAGGCGCTGCCTGTTCTCTCCCTCAACCTTGGGAAGTGAAGCCAGAAGTCCCCATGTATAAGGATGCTGCGGAGAGGCGAAGATGGTCTCCACATCCGCATATTCCACAGGTTTACCGGCATACATCACTACAACATCATCACATATCTCTGCTATGACACCCAGGTCGTGGGTAATCATCATAATAGACGTATTCAGCTTTTCCTTCAGGTCATTCATGAGTTCCAGAATTTGTGCCTGGATAGTCACATCAAGAGCGGTGGTAGGCTCATCAGCTATCAAAAGCTTCGGGTTACAGGACAGGGCCATAGCAATCATGGCTCTCTGTCTCATCCCGCCGCTGAATTCATGGGGATAGGCTTTGAGGCGTTTGTCGGGATCAGAAATCCCAACAAGGCCCAGCATCTCGGCAGCTTTTTCCCGGGCTGCCTTTTCGTCCAGTTTCTGGTGCAGTACAATTACTTCAATTAGCTGTTCCCCTACTGTCAGGACCGGGTTCAGGGATGTCATCGGGTCCTGGAATATCATTGAAATTTCATTGCCCCGGATTTTCCTGATTTCCTCAGGAGTCTTTTCCAGCAGGTTTACACCTTCAAACATTATCCTGCCGCCTGCAATCCGCCCCGGAGGTGATGGAATCAGCTGCAGAATGGACATGGCTGTAATAGATTTACCGGAACCGGACTCACCGACAACTCCCAGGGTCTTGCCTTTCTCAATACTGAAACTGACCCCGTCAACTGCCTTGACCACACCGGCTTCCGTATAAAAGTATGTTCTTAAATCTTCAATTGAAAGTAAAGTCTCTGCCACTTTTTATCCCCCTGTCAAGCCTGCTCTTTTATTTTAACCGTACATAATGTAAAATCCTATTTTATCTCATATTTCTCTTGAAAGCTTCTAAACAAGCCGGTAACGATTCTTCGGCCGCCCTACCTTCCCGTAGTCACATACTGTAATAACTCTGCCTTCCCTGACCATGTTCATCAGATACCGGTGTACGGTCTGATAGGCGAGTTCCACACCCTCGGTAATCTCTTCAATGGTCAGCGGCTCACCTTGTTGTTTCATGAATTCGATGATAATTTTCTGGGTAGCCCCGCTGATTCCCTTAACATTGTCTTCCGCCAGACCGGACTCTATTTTGAGCAGCTGGGCAATTCTCAGATTTACTTTGATGCGGGCTATCAGGTCAGGAGCCTTGATTGGTTTTAGCGCAAAATCTGTGGCCCCTATTGCCAGGAACTCATCAGCTATCTCCTGACGCTCATCTACGGTGAGCACAATGATGGGAACCTTCCGGTCAGTTTTCCTGATCTGTTCAATAGTCTCCATGCCATCCAGCATGGGCATATGGTAATCAACAACCACAAGATCGGGTTTCTCTGACTTAAAAAGTTCCGCCCCCTCAAACCCGTTACCGGCCGTTACCGGGGTCCAGCCTGCAAAGTCACATATCTCACTGACAGTAAACCTGATATCCTCATTGTCATCGATTATCAGTACTTTCATCGTCCCCTGCCCCCTTTAAGCTGATTGTTACCGTGGTCCCGGCGCATTCGGAGCTGCTGATTTCAACAGTCCCATGGTGATTTTTCACTATCTGTCTCACAAAAGCCAGTCCCAGACCGGCAGAATTCCCCCTGGTACTGTAGCCCCAGTTCCAGACATTTTCCAACTGCCCGGCAGGAATACCCCTGCCATTGTCGCTGACCTCAAAAAAGACCGTATCCCCGTTTTTGGCATAAACCCTGATGGTAATTCGGGCATCCCTGACCCCTGCTGTTGCCGTAAATGCATTTTCGATTATATTAATCAGTACCCGGCTCATCCGGATAACATTTATCTCCAGTAAAGGCATCCCTTCCGCAATATCGAAGATGACCTCCTGCCCGGTCTTTTTTACCAGGACATGGGCTCTGACGTAAGTAATCAGTTCTTCTACCGCAATTTTCTTGCGCACTTCATCATACAGGATTTCGGAAACCATTGCATTGACTTTGTCCACAGAGCCGTCAATTCTGCGGCAGTATTCCACAACCTTCTCATTGGCAGCGCTCATTTCCACCAGTGAGTTGAGACCTCTGATGGTCATCAGGGGGGTTTTCAGGTCATGGACCAGTGTATGCATTTCCTGAAGCACCCTGGCCTGCCTGGCCTGAATCTCCATCTCCTGAAGTTTCATTTCCTTGACCTTGTTTTCCTCCACCAGGCCGATCCGCCTGAGATATACTGATATAAGCAGTGTAATCACCAAACTGATGAACATAAAGAAAACCGAAAAAAACAGTCCCAGGTTAAGCACACTTTCACCCTGCAGGAAACCTGCGGCAAGTTTTATCCCGACATCCAGATCCCCGTGGCTGATGGGTATAAAAGAAAACGCCGGAACAATATTCAACCAGTTAACAGCCATTCCCAGCCCAAATACAACCAGTGCCACGGCAGCAAAACTTTCCCTGGCTTCACCCATTTCGATCACAGCCAGGACAGCCAGTGTTATCACAATAAACCCTCCGATAAAACTGTAGCCAGACCCCTGCAGAGCAAGTACCAGGTGAATTACAGCTACCCAGGGCAGTACCAGGAAGTAATTTACCCACCACCTGAAGGGCAAACAGGTGCGCCATACGTCTATAAGGAGAAACCCGCTTAAAATCCCCGGAACCAGCCACAGGGTATCCAAGACTACCAGTTCAAAAGACGCCAGGACCAAAAGCCCGGTATCTCCTCTGGTTACGGCTGCCTCCAGCAGTCCCCCAATTACCCCGAAGGATTCCAAACGGTAAATTCCGTCATATGCGCTGATACCTGCCAAAATAAGGGCACAAGCAGAATAGATAATTTTTTTTGTTTCTGTGCTGCTCATAGTATGGGTCCTCCTATCTAAACACCGAGTTCAGAGGCACTTTTACTAATGTCACTCCCTTGACCACCGTTACCGGTATGTTATTATCGGTCGCCAACCCGGTAAAAAACCCGTCCCTTTCACCATCCTGGGTAACAATTATATAGTCCGCCGCAGCAGCCAGGATCTCTGCCAGGGCGTCGTTTACAGCGCCCCTGCGATCCGGTCCGCCCAGATGAATCAGGACAACAGGAATATTTTGCTGCTCCGCAGCCTGCACCAGTTGGCTGACCCGTGCAATTTCCTCTTCCTCTTCTTTATGCAGTGAGTACAGCCCCTGTTTGCTGAATCCCAGGGCAATAATCAGGCTGCTGAAACCCTGCAGGTCCTGCGGCTCAGCCCAGTACATAAAACTATTGTCAATGTTCAGGGTATCACAGATTTCGCTTACAATCAGTCCCTCCGGCCCCTGCCCGGCTGGAGTAACCAGGGCCTTTTCCGCCGCAATAGGGGCCGGAAGGTGGGGCATTAGTGACCTGACCCTGCGGTCCTGCGGGAAAGAAGTCAGCCCAAGTATTACAACTATAATTAGAAGCAGGTATCCAATAACTCTCTTTTTCATATCCTCTCATCATTCCTTATGTTTTTCAGATTCCTGATATTTTTCCACATATTTTTTTCAACACAATTACTTCGCTGCCAGAGCCCGCTTAACCTTCTGTTGAAAGCTAACAGGAGCAGGTATTATTTAGTCTGCTGCACAGATAATATAAGTGCACAGATAATATAAGTTGACCTGAACCAAATTAATTGCTAAAATATAATCAGTACACTGATGATTATTTAATTGTACCGTTAAGGGTGATGTGTTTGTTTGATATTGAGGAATGGCTTCCTTTCCTGCTTGCCAAAAGCCACCAGGAAGCCCACGGCATGATGAAAGACGCAGTGGCTGATTTCGGCCTGACACCACCACAGTTTGCCACCCTGGCTTTTCTCTGGAAGTGTGACGGCTTCAACCAGCATGAACTGGGCTGCCTGATGCGGGTCGACCGGACCACTATCGGAGGAATTATTGACAGGCTGGAAAAACTGGGATACATCAGGCGGGAACCTGACCCTCAGGACCGCCGTTCCTATGTATTGTTTGTCACCCCCAGAGGAAAACTGGTTCGCGATGATATCCTCAGTTCCCTGGAAACAGTTGGCAGTATTATTGACGGGAGACTTACCCGGGAGGAGCAGCAGCAGTTGTATGTTCTGCTGCGCAAATTCAGGATGCCAAATCCTAAAGAGGAGGAAAAAAATGATTTGTGACAGGTGTAAAGAGACAATTCCCGATGGTGAAAAATGTGAACACATGGGCCAGAACTTGTGTGAGGATTGCTATATTGAAGCAATCGAACCCCCGCGCACATGTGATGTCACCGCAGTTTACAGCGCCAAGGTGGCTCGTAAAATGGCCGGCCAGACAGGCACTGAGGGGCTTACGGAACTGCAGACAGATATCTATAACTACGTAAAACAGGATGGCCCCGTTACTCATGAACAAATTATGAAAAAGTTCCGCCTCCCCAAGTGGCAGCTTGATAAACAGTTCGCTACTCTGAGACACTGTGAACTGATGCGGGGTTTTAAAGGTGAGGACGGAAAAATCTATGTTACCGTATGGGAAGAAGGCGCGCCCGGTGAATTGAAAACCAACTAGGATAAAATCTCCCCTGCTTTGAGAAAATAAGTAAAAAAGCAGGGGAGGTTTTCTTTTTTGCGCAGCTACCGTGAAATACCAATGTGGCAGGACGTAACAGATAACCAGTGGAACGACTGGCACTGGCAGGTTGCCAACCGGATTACCGAGATAGACCAGCTCAAGCACTTAGTGAATTTGACAGGTGAAGAGGAAGAAGGTATCAGAAACTGCCTGAAAACCCTGAGAATGGCCATCACACCCTATTATGCCCTGCTCATGGACCCGGCTGACCCGGAATGCCCCATTCGTAAGCAGGCTGTCCCCGTCACCTGGGAGCTGGATGAAAGCCCGTGTGACTTGGCAGACCCGCTTTCAGAAGATGTGGATTCCCCGGTCCCCGGACTTACCCACAGGTATCCCGACCGGGTTCTGTTTCTAATTACAGACCAGTGTTCCATGTACTGCCGTCACTGTACCAGGCGCCGCCTGGCAGGAAGCACCGATATGTCAATGCCCAAAGATGCTGTTGAACAGTCTCTGGACTACATAGCCCGGACGCCTGCTGTCAGAGATGTCCTGATTTCCGGCGGAGATGCCCTGCTGGTAGATAATGAACGCCTGGAGTACCTGCTCTACCGGCTGCGGCAGATACCACATGTGGAAATAATCCGCTTCGGGACCAGGACCCCGGTAGTCCTGCCACAGCGCATCACTGAAGACTTGTGCCGACTGCTCCGGCGTTTTCACCCGATTTGGCTGAATACACATTTCAACCATCCCAAAGAAATTACCCCAGAGGCAGAACTCGCCTGCAGCATGCTGGCTGATGCCGGAATCCCATTGGGCAACCAAACCGTCCTGCTAAAGGGGGTCAATGACTGCCCGTATGTGATCAGGAAATTAGTCCATCAACTAGTGAAGATGAGGGTACGTCCCTATTACCTGTACCAGTGCGACCTCTCCGAGGGGTTGGAACACCTGCGGACTTCAGTTGCCAAAGGCATCGAAATAATAGAAATGCTCAGGGGTCACACCTCCGGACTGGCGGTTCCCACTTATGTCGTGGATGCTCCCGGCGGTGGCGGTAAAATTCCGGTTGCACCCCAATACCTGATATCCATGTCTGACGAAAAAGTAATCCTGCGTAACTATGAGGGTGTAATCTGTGCCTATACGGAGCCGGAGGACCGCAGCAGCAGCTGCATGGAATGCGGGATTTGTGAAGACCAAATACCCATCAGATCAGGGTTGGCAAAGCTGTTTGGCAATCGAAAAATCAGCCTGGTCCCCAAGGGGAATATCAGGGAAAACAGGAGAAAAGACTATATTCAATAAAGGAGTCTGAATATGCAGATAGCTGAAATTACCTTTGACAGGGAAACAACCACAACTATCTATGGGACTATCTATGGCCTGTCTTATCTAAAGGAAAAAGAAGATTTTACGGTTGAGGTGTTTATCGACTGTACTAATGAAAGAATCAAGGTTCTTGACTATCAGGGCACAAATGTTCCGACAATGGCCGAATACCTCAATTACCTGGCCAGGGAAAACGGATTTGGCAAGGTTGTCCTGGTCTCCAGGGAAGCAGACTGGGAGACCTTCCTTTCGCGCGGGTACGTCCTGGAAGGGTTTATCAAAAACTATTTCAGTGGAAAAACCGGTTACTGCCTGTCCCGGTTTTTTGGGCAAGAGCGCCGCATCAGCCAATTCGTTGAAGATGAAGACGAAATACTGCAGCAGATATTGACCCAGCCTCCTTCAGTCAACTTGAAAAAACTGCCTTCGGACAGCTGTCTGCGTTCAGCAGGGATTGAGGATATTCCCGCATTGGTAGAACTTTTCACAGCTGTTTTCCCAAGTTACCCTACACCGTTAAACAGGCCTGAATACCTGGAGCAGGTTATCGGGAAAAAAGCACATTTTAAAGTGATTGAACACCAGGGCAAGATAATCAGCGCGGCTTCGGCAGAAATCAACCGGACCAATATGGCCGTGGAGATGACCGATTGTGCCACCCTTCCTGATTACAGGGGGCACGGACTGATGTCCATCCTCATTAATGCCCTTGAAGATGAAATGAAAAAGGAGCAGATGCAGACACTCTACTCCCTGTCGCGGGCCCTTTCCCACGGCATCAACCTGGTGTTTCACCGCCACGGGTACACCTATGGAGGGCGGCTGCTAAACAACTGCAATATCATGAACAAATTTGAGGACATGAATCTCTGGGTCAAGCACCTCGATACCACGCCACTAAACTAATCATACAGGGCAGCACTAATTGTGCAGACAACACTAATTGTGCAGACAACATTAATTATACAGGACACCTTAACACAGTTGTCCTTTTTGGCATCAAAAATCTCATAACCATGCTCCGCCTTATCTAAAGGCAGTCTGTGTGTAATAATGTCGGTTGGATCAATTTTTTCTTCTGCAATCAACTGAAACAAAGGACGGGTATACGAATGTACCGGGCACTGCCCCATTTTCAGATTAATATTGCGGGTAAAAAAATCACCCAGGGGGAACTGGTTATACCTGGCCCCATAAACCCCCACCAGTATAACCGTGCCTCCCTTGCGTACTGCCTGAGCAGCCATAACTATTGCCGACATGGCGCCCCCCTGAAGTTTGGCAGCAGTTTCTACCGTTTCCATGACACACCTGGTAGGTCAGTGCTTTCATCGGTGTCACTCCTGACAATTAAATATTTTGTTAATAAGTTTATCCGCAGAATTGGCCCCCTATTCTGCGGTTGACCTCCATCAATAAAGCTGCCGGGCAGCCCTGAGAAGGCAAGCCTGGCAGGACATTCCCCGGTACATTAACCTTAATATTAACATAATATAGATGGAGAATGACCTTGACCCAGATTATGAAGGAGGTAAATGATACATGAATTACGGCAGTACCGGTTTCTTTGGTCCGGGTTCCGGCAAGAAGCAAGGTTCTGGTAAAAAGCCGGGTTTTAATTTTGGCAAAAAGCGGCCCCCCGGCTTTGGCGGAGGACTATTCGGTCCCGGTTTTGGCGGCGGCTTTGGTAAGGGTTTTGGTAAGGGTTTTGGCGGCGGGCTTTTCGATCCCGGCTTTTGGGGCGGACTCCTGGGCCCTGGGTTTGGCGGTGGTTCCGGTGGCGGGCTGTTTGGCCCCGGTTTCGGTAAGGGCTTGGGAGGCAGGTTATTCAGCCCGGCCTTTGGAGAGTTTTTAGGAAGTCTCCTGGGCGGCCTGTTTGGTGTCAAACCGAACAAAAACCGGGCCAGGTATAATGCCCGGAGGATACCCGGAAGGAACCGGCGCTATTAACCTGTAATTACCAACTATGATTCATAAGGTGCGCACCCGATTGTTTCGGGATGTGCACCATTCTTTTTCTCCGATACTTTTGATATTGCCATTACTTACCTGCTTTCACCTGTATATGAGTCAGGCATTATATAGCTGAGATTGTAAATACTAGAATAGATACTGTTGCAATATAAAAATAAACGGAGGGGACAAATATGTTCAGACACGAAAAACAGTTGCTGCAGATGGTTCGGGTGGAACGTCCCAACCCAAATTACGCTGCAATGCTTCAGGAACAGCTGGGTGGTCCCCAGGGTGAGCTAAAAGCAGCCCTGCAATACATTTCCCAGAGTTTCCGAATCAAGGACCAGGCAATTAGGGATGTCTTTTTGGATATCGCCGCAGAGGAACTGAGCCACATGGAGATGGTGGCCACCGCGATTACCCTGCTTAACGGGCATGACCCGATGGCTAATCAGGCAACAATTGGAAATATTGAAGCCCATGTACTGACAGGGTTGAACCCTATGCTGACTAATGCTTCCGGCCAATTATGGACGGCAGCCTATGTAAATGTAACCGGAGACCTGCCTGCAGACCTTCTTTCAAATATTGCCGCTGAACAGAGGGCAAAGGTCGTTTATGAATATCTGCACAGGCAGATAAATGACCAGTATGTCAGGCAGATGATTGACTTTCTGCTGAATCGGGAGGAGGCTCACAATACCATGTTCCGGGAGTGCCTGCAGAGAGTCCAGGATACCGGATCAAACCGTGACTGGGGTGTGGACAAGGATTCCCGGCTTTACTTCAACCTCTCCACACCAGGCAATTATGTGGGTTCTCAACTGCATAATCCCAGTCCGCCGCAGTTTCAGAACCCGCAGCACCCGTCACAGCACTAAAACAACGTATACATTAACTGAGAGGGGAATTTTCTTCCCCTCTCTCACATTAACCTATGACGAATAGTTAAACATACTTGTTATTATATATCTGAACATCTTTTCATCTTCTATACTCCAGCCCGACTTTTCCCAGGTATATACTTCATTGTCTATCTTCATGACATAGATTTCATATAGCCACCCTTCCAAGTCGTTTGCTCCGTAAATTCTGGTTCCCTCGACAAATCCCAGGGATTCTTTGGTATATAATTCCCAATAGATCCCATCAAATGGCTTCATTTTTTCCTGTACCAGGGTTTCCATAGCCTTTGTCTGGCTTTTAAGCTCCACACTGGTATCATTGGGTGTATTAAATATTATACCGGATTCGTCTTGAGTAATCACTGTCCATTCCGAAGGATACGATAGAGTCAGACCATTGCCCGTATAAGTCTGCCATTTGTCTTTATATGGATAAATTATTGCTATTGATTTTGTATCAGCTTCATATTGTACTGCTGCCCCCAGGCTTTCACTTATAAACCTTAGGGGAACAAAAGTCCGACCGCTTTTTATCTCCGGTGGAACATCCAGTTTGACTTCACTGGGTAATGAATTCTGAATTAGCTGCGCACTTTCTCTACCTATGAAAACCCGTACTTCCCTGTCATAAGTTTTCACTGTAACCATTCTATTTTCAGCATCCCAGGAAACCTCAGCGTTGAGTGCTTTTTCCATGAACCTTAACGGGATCAGGGTCCGGCCATCTTTGATATAGGGGGCAACATCTATGAACTCATCTTCATCATTAACATAGGTATACGTATCACCGATAGTTAACCGGGAACATATGTATGACGTTGTATTGGCATAAGCAAATCCGGCAAAGAAACATACACTTAAAATAACCAGCGTTAATCTAAAAATGTTTTTTTTCATTTCTTCTCTCCTTTATGATTTATTTTCCACTATCATAATTTCCTTTACACTTACGCTGACATTCATATTTGCATTTGCATTTCCGTATCACTTCCCTCCGCCATATGGATTTATTTCGACATTTATCTATAGTATTCGACATCAAAATCATATTTCCTGCTTTTGGTATTATTGTAAAATAGAAGTGAAAAAGCGTAAGTGTGAATTTCTTTGGTAATTTTGCCAATACAAAAAGATACATATAATCCTTACTTTTAATACAACATATATTGAGAGGAGGTTAACAACATGAGTGATATTGGTATTGTCAGAAGGATGGATGACCTCGGAAGGATGGTAATTCCCAAGGAGATACGAAGAAATCTGAGATTCAAAAATGGTGACCCTCTGGAAATCTTCATTGACAAAAATGCTATTGTATTTCGCAAGTACGATCCCACTCCCGACCCGCTGGGCAACCAGGCAGATAATATTGCCAAAGTCCTTGCCGAAACCCTTGGAGGTGAAGCCGTAGTAACCAGGGAGGATGTGGTGATATCCGCCCCCGGTAACAAGTCCCTGCTTAAGAAGAGTCTTTCAGAGGATATCCATGATAAAATTAAAAACGGGGAATCTTATTTCGGGCGTAAAGGTGAGGAACTTATGGAAGGATGGGATAGCAAGTCCAATTTCATCTGTACCCCGTTAACCCATGAAGGAAACGTTGTCGGCTCAGTAATTCTGTTTAAGGAAAAACCAACCAATGTGGAAGAAAAAGTTATGCTGGCAATGACAGCCTTCCTTGAGAAACAGTATTGACAAGGCATTTAAACACAGAACATATGTTTTTAGACAGCAAAAGGGAGCAGTCCTCTGTGAACCGGAACTGAATCAAACCCAGTTTCACCAAAGGAGCCGCTCCTTTTTTTTTGGCTGTTATTCCCATCCCAGGCTGTTCTAATCCTGTGGTTTCCGCCCCTCAACCACAGCCACAATACCGCCGGCCAGGTTTTGGTAACCTGTTTCCGTAAGTCCTGCCCGGCTAAATATCCCGGCCAGTTCCCACTGGGGCGGGAAAACCTTTGCCGAATCATGAAGATAGCCATAGGCCCCCTTATTTCCTGCCCACAGCCTACCCATGGCAGGAATTATTTTTTCAAAGCAAAGCCAGTAACACTGCTTAAAAACAAGGGCCGTAGGCTGAGCCATATCAAGTGAAACAACTTTTCCCCCGGGCCTGACGACCCGGGTCATTTCTTTAACAACCGCCAGTATATCAGGCACATTTCTGAGTCCCCAGCCCACAGTGACACAGTCAAAACTGTTATCATCGAAAGGAAGTTCCATGGCATTCCCCTGAATAAACCGGATATTTTCCCTGAGTCTAAATTCCTTTATATTCTCCCTGGCAATTGCCAGCATATTTTCCGAAAAGTCCAGGCCCGTTACCCTGCCCTCAGGCCCCGCAGCCCTTGCCTGTTCCATTGTAATCATTCCGGTCCCACAGCACACATCAAGGCCGTGACCGCCCGGCTTCAGTTCCGCACGCTTAACGGTATATTTCCGCCAGGACCTGTCCATCCCCGCTGTCATCAATGTATTCATCAGGTCATAGCGCCGGGCAATAGAATTGAACATGTCCCGGACAAACCTTTCCTTGTTCTCCTTTGAAGGCAGATCAGCCAATTTAGTTTCCTCCCAATATTTGCTTATTGTCAGCCAATACCTCTATTTTACCCTAAAAAAGCTGTTTTGCCCAATGTAATTTCAGCAAGTCCGCTGCACCTTCCTGCCATCATACATAATCCAGTGTCCCGGTGAACATTATAGATTGTAGAATCAGAAATTTAATTTTTATAATTAACAGCAATTAGTTCTGACATTGATAATCTGACTCAGTAGGAAAGCGAGACCAATCAATGATCAAGTTCCTGAAAACCCGATCCCTTAATAAAAGGCTTAGAGACCCAAAAACAGGTCCGGATAACCTCTCAGGCGAACAGAGTCCCTGTAACCCTGAAGACTTCCCCAAAGTGTTTTTTGTGGATGCAGCCCCCCGGGACAGCCAGCAGGTATTGAAAGGCAGCAAAAAACGCTTTCACGAAAATCCGGAATATAACCTGTCCCTGCTGGCGGAGAGAATTCCAAATCCCCAGCTTATCTGTGAAAAATTTACCATTGGTTCTCTGGCGCCAAAAAAAGTAACGGCAGTTTACCTGAAAAATCGGACAAACCCGGAAATCATAGCAGAAGTGAGAAAGCGCCTCCTGGCCATCAGGGCAGAAACGGTCCTGGACTCCAGCTACATAGAACGCAACATCGAAAACTCGTCATGGAGCCCTTTTCCCCAGGTGGAAATAAGCGATAAGCCTGATATTGCCGAATCAGCCCTGCTGCAGGGCAGGGTTGTAATTATTACGGATGGCAGTCCCCAGGTCCTGCTGGCGCCGGTCACCTTTTTTGACCTTATGGACACCCGTGACGATACATATATGAGGTGGTTTGTGGCAGCAAACTTTTTCCGGCTGGCCCGTTATGTAATGTTTATTTTTGCCGTTTCCCTGCCGGCTTTTTATATTGCCCTGACCTCTTATAACCCGGAACTACTTCCCACCAGGCTGCTTTACCTGATTCTGGCCGCCCGGGAAAACACGCCTTTCCCGGTCTATTTTGAAGCTTTCTTTTTGATGGGGATCATTGAAGCTGTACGCATGATGATGGTCAGGATGCCGTCACAGGTTGGGACAACGATTGCATTGATGTCGGGGATTACTCTGGTTATTGCAGGATTATGGTCAAATATATTGGCAGCGCCAATTATAATCGTCGTGACCCTGACAATGATTTCATCATTTGGGATTCCCAACTATGACCTGAGACTCGCCGTAAGGATCCTGCAGTTCTTCACTATGGTAATGGCATCTTTTTTTGGGATTTTTGGATTTGCGGCTGCTTTCTTCTACATTGGGATCCACCTGGTGACCTTAAAGTCCTTTGGGATTCCGTATATGGCCCCGGTAGCCCCGACGGATACCGGCAGCATGGGACATACCGTGTTCAGAGAAAATACGCCTGTGATGGCTAAAGATAATACCTATAAACCGCAAAAATAATGAAGGATGATATAGATGAATGCATTTGGAGATAACTCCGGAGATGACTCCAAACACAAACTGGATCCAAGAGTATTAACTGCCGGGCTTATCGTAGGCATAATAGAATTTGAACTCTTTTCCCTGGTTGATGGGATTATCCGTATTGCCAAGCAGGATGCCTGGATTTGTATAATTTTGGGGAGCCTGATAATCAGCGCGGCGGCATACCTGCTTATCAGACTGGCAGCAAGGTTCCCCGGGGAATCCCCATTCCAGTACGGCAAAAAAATCTGGGGAAAGCCAATCGCATTTCTTTTGGGTATACTATACCTTCTATACTGGGGTGGATTCCTGGCCCTGATTTCCCAGGATGCCAGTATGGCCAACCGGGCATTTTTTCTTAAAAGCACTCCCCCGGGTATCCCCATGCTCATCCTGGGCATCGCCGCAGTATGGCTGGCAGCTTATGGCCTGACAGCCATAATCAGGTTTTTTCAGTTAAACCTGCTATTCCTGATTCTGCCGCTAATCCTTGTTTTTTTAATGGCCATCAGGAATATAGACCTGCACAATTTCCAGCCTGTCCTGGCCAATGGGGTCATGCCTGTAATTAAAGGAACCCTGTATTATCTTGGGGCCATGCAGGGCTTTGAGATTATCTTATTTTTGGGTCCGTTCCTGAAGAATGTGAGAGCTGCCGTTAAACCGGCCCTGGCAGGTATTTATACCATCATTGTCCTAAGCCTGGTACAGCTGCTTACGGTGGTAGGAATTATGGGGACAGAAAATGTCGAGGCAGCTATTTGGCCGGGAATCAGCGCCATATCTGTGATCCAACTCCCGGGCTTTCCGGTGGAACGGTTCGAGCTGTTCCTGACAGTCCCCTGGATAATCGGTGTTTTTACCACAATATGCCTGTATACATATTTTCTGGTCTCCGGGATAACAGGGATTCTTGGCATAAAAAAAGGGCGGGGAATATCATATTTCGCCGCTGCTATCATTACCCTGGCGGCATACATGTTTCCCAGTTATGCTGCCGTCCTCCAGATCAGGAGCTACTATAATGCGGTAACCCCCGTTTTTCTGTATCTTCTGCCCATAGCCGCATTATTAACAGCCTTCTTAAGAAAAAAGAGAGGTGGCAGGAATGGGTAAAAAATTGGCATCATTAGGGCTTTTGCTGCTTTTCATGTTAATACCTACAGGCTGTTGGGATGTAAAGGATATCAGCAACCAGGCCTTTATAACCTCTATCGGGCTGGACGCCGTAAGTGACCCTGATCTAAAGGGCTCCCAATATGAGGCCAAATATAAGGTAACATTTGAAATCATAAACCAGGCAAAATTAGCCGGCCCTCCCGGTGAGCCGGCAACTATAATAGAAACAATCGAAGCGCCCAGTATCGGAAAGGCTGTTGAAGCTCTCCAGGCCAGGATATCAAAACAGCTCACCCTGTCACACCTGAGGGTACTGCTGGTAGGAGATAAATTGGCCCGGGGAAAAAACTTTATGGAACCGGCAAGCTTTTTTGAGAAAAGCACCGAAGTGGCGCTCCGTATCCAACTAATGTTCGTTCAGGATAAAGAGGCCCGTGATGTACTTAAAATCAAACCCCGGCTGGGAAAATCCATGTCAGATGAACTGGTTGCCCTGACAGAGATTGAGACTAATTCCTCACTGGCACGCGAAAACCCTTTTAATAGCTTCCTGCTGGATTTGAGGAATACCGGCGGCCGGGCTCTGGGAAGCAGGGTTATAGTCCATAAAGACAGGCAAATTCTGATTCGCAATGGAAGTGCCATTTTTAACAACTGGAAACTGGCAGGCTGGCTTGGCTGTGTAGAGACACAGGATGCCAACTGGGTAACTCAAGAGGCGCCGGCTGTGGTTCAGGGCCAAACAGAGGATTTATTTTTCACCTACCAAACAGAAAAGGTGAAAACTGAGATTATGCCGGAAATCAAACAAGGTAAACCGGCATTCAGGCTTACTATTAAAATGACAGGGAGAGTCATGGAAGAACAGGGGAAATTTATGGATCTGACACGTCCTGAAAGTATGGAAAAAATTACACAGACAATTTCAGAAGTGGTTAAACAAAACGCTGCCAGAGCGATATCCAAATCTCAGAAGGAACTGGGTATTGATTACCTGGGTTTGGGACAGTCGCTGCAAAGACGTTATCCCAAGGAATATGAGAAAATGAACTGGGAAAAGGTTTACCCTGGTGTGCCGGTGGAGGTTAACGTAAAATGTACTTTTGGCAGGTCGGGACTGGCAAGGTAAGCGGAAGTGGAAAAGGTATCACAATTAAATGGGCCAGAAGATAGCCCCAGCTTCTCGACAAACCCTATGATTTTTGATTATAAAGTGTATTATGGACAGGGGTAGATGAATTCCTCGGGCGGGCTACATCTCCGCCGGCATCCGCTCCCGCTTTGCGGTCGCGGGCCGGACGGACGACAGACTCCGCCCTCCGAAACACATCTACCCCTGTCTTAAACATTCTTATAGTTCAATATTGTTGACTTTGTCAAAAACCCGGGGCCAGAAGATGGCCCATTCAATTTCGAGCTTACACACTACCTTGTTAACTTATTTATCAGGAGGATGGAACCCCCGAACACAGCTACCAGCACTATCACTCCTACAACATAGCTGACTCCCAGGAGGCTGTGCACAGTCATATTGCCGAGATTAACGGGTGCAATAAACATCTTATCCATTGCCGGATATATATGTGCATAAACCGCGGTTCCCAGCAATCCGCCAAGTATACCGTACCAGGAGTCCTTTTTACCTTCACCGAAGGATACCAGTACCGTGCCCGGGCAAGCTCCCAGCAGGGCAAAACCAACTCCGAAAATGAGTCCTCCGGCTGCCAGCCTGAGTATCTGTGCCGGTGCAATATAGATGACACCATCCATCAGGAAAATCCCCACTGAAGCAACCATTACAGCAGTCATCATAAACTTAAGCAGGCCGAAATCCTTCAGGCGCAGCATATTAAGGATATTTTCATAACGGGATGCCCCATACTTAAAAATAACAAAACCAAAAGCAATACCTGTAATAAGTCCAAGAAACAATACACTAAAAGGACTACCCACTAATTCCATTATTTAGTCCCTCCCTCTGAAAAGAAGTTTGGCGGTTACAATTCCGGAAGCAAACATTGCACCGGCAAAAATAAGCGCTGCTATTGCCAGCTGACTGCCCCCGCTGATAAACAGACCACTGGTGCAGCCACCGGCGAGGCGTGAACCGAACAGCAACAGGAAACCCCCGATAAATGAGACCACAAATCTCTTGGCAGTGCTGCTGCCAAAGACCTCAGCCCACATTTCCGGTACATCCTCACCCTTGTGTTTCACAACCAGGAAGCGGCCGATGACCCCGGAAAGCAGCATCCCGATAACAAAAAGTGTCTGCCATTCGGCAACAGGTGCGGCTTCCTTGAAGTAGTGGACAGTGCCGGCAACGTATTCCGGGGAGAAGAACTGAAGAATGTGCCCCGTTATACGTTCATAAGTAGTAGCTGTCCCCACAGGATGGCCGGTAAAAAAGGAGAAAATCACCACTAATCCCAGCAGCGCCCCTCCAATGTACCAATGCCGGTCACTTTTTGCGTTTTTTCCATTCATGCTGGTTTACCCCTTTCTATACCCCTTACGGGTATTAGTATGATAAATTGTATTATACCCGGGTAGGGTATTTTTGTCAATAGAATTTTGGTGGGAATCAGACAACTGCTGTATCGTGGTTAACTAAACGTGAAGAAGTAAAAAATAATAATAAATCTTTTGGGAGGTCTGGTCAAATGAGCATACAGAGAGAATCTCCTGTAACCGCCGTATTAACAGGAGCTGGATTACGCGGTCGGGAAGTATATGGCGAATACGCCCTAAAGAACCCCGGTAAATTGAAGTTTCTTGCAGTTGCCGACCCTGACTTGGAAAGGCGCCGGGCCTTTCAACATGCCCATAACATTCCGGACAGCCTGGCCTTTGAGTCCTGGGAGACACTGTTTTCTCCTGAAAACGGCAAGCTTACCGATGCGGCCTTTATCTGTACCCAGGACAATTTGCATTACCGGCCTGCTCTGGCTGCTTTAAAAAAAGGCTATCACCTGGTACTCGAGAAGCCAATCTCACCCAGCCTGGACGAATGCCGTGCGATAGCAGCGATGGCAGAAAAAGAACGCCGCAAAATCCAAGTCTGCCATGTACTGCGCTTCACCGCCTTCTGGCGCAAAATCAAGGAACTGGTAGATTCCGGACAGATTGGCCGGGTAATTCATTATGACCACTCAGAGAATGTTTCTTACTGGCATTTCGGTCATTCCTATGTACGGGGCAATTATAAAAATGAGGCCTCCTCTTCCCCGGTTATACTTGCGAAATCATGTCATGACCTGGACCTGATGTACTGGGTTATTGGTGACAAACCCCTTTCCGTCCAGTCCATGGGGGACTTGACCCATTACCGTCCCGAAAATGCCCCTGCAGGAGCTCCCGAAAGATGTACCGACGGGTGTCCCGAAGCAGAAGCCTGCCCCTGGTATGCGCCCCGGATGTACATGACAGGAGAACCCCTGCTGCGTATTGGGCTTCATGCCCCCTCGCGGCTGACACGTTTACTGGCAAATTTCAGCCTGAACCACAGAAGGACTCTCGGCTTGTCCAGCCGTTTCAGCAAAAGTCTACAGGGTATTCTTAACTGGGACCGCTTTCCGGCTTCTGTTATCACCACAGACCTGTCCCCTGAGGGAAAAATGAAGGCTCTCAGGGAGGGACCCTATGGAAGGTGTATCTATAAAAGCGGGAATGATGTCCTGGACCACCAGATAACCACCTACAAATTTCCCGGCGGGACAACAGGCACACTTACCCTGCATGGGGTTTCGGAATTGGAGGGAAGGGAAATCCGTATATTTGGCACAAAAGGTACTATCCGTGGTTACTTCCGCTACAATGGAGAACAGATAACAGTGACAGGTTTTCGTTATACCAAGTCACGTATTGTATACAGGGCCGGGCTGTCAATGGGAGGCCACGGCGGGGGCGACTTCGGCCTGATTGATTCTTTTATAAAGGTCATGAGAGGTGAGACAAGCCCTCATGAAGCCGGAGCCGATATCGATAATGCATTGGAAGCCCACTATATGTCCTTCGCAGCCGAAGCTGCCCGCATCGGGCAAAGGGAAGTGCCGCTGGAGAAGTACCGGGAGACTCTATCCCCCTGAACACTTAAACCCCAGGTAAACCATCGCATATTAATTGGTACAAATAACCATGCAAAATTGGCAGGAATAGAGATATTTTCCGTTGAAGTAATGGTTTGTCGAATTTTGTCGAAGGGGGTTGCACTCAAGTGTTTAAAAAGTTAATCCATAGCAAGAGGGCTGTTATTATTGGCATAATTTTCGCCCTTTTAATTTCTTTCTTTTGGTATCAAAAAGCCGTTGAAGCTTATGATGTGGTCATTGACGGTAAAGTTGTTGCACAGGTAAAGGATGGCGAGGAATTTTGGGACGCCGTGGCCGAATATCAGGATAGTGTCGGTAAAGAACTGGGCCACTCGGTTAAAAACCTGAGTAATATTGAACTTCAGAAGACCCGCCTGAACTCAAAACTTCTGGAAACAGACTTCAAAAAACTGGCCAAGAATGCAAATCTTGCCATTGAAGGTTACAGGCTTTTAATTGACGGCAAACAGTTATGCGCAGTCTATGATAAGTCTGAGCTGGAAAAGCTCCTGGAAGAATATAAAAATGGTTTTGTTAAAGGGATTGACGAAAATGCCAGCGTAAAAAGTATTGGTTTTAAACAGAAAACAGAAATAAAAAAAGGCCTTGTCGAGATAGCAGATCTTGTTGACAGTAAGAGAGCCGGGGAACTACTTGATGAAAAGGAGCAAGAGGCAGCGGTCGTTGAAGTAAAAGAGGGGGAAAATGCCTGGACTATTGCGCAAAACCATGATATCAGTATTGTCGCCCTGGAAAAAATGAACCCCCAGGTGGTTATGGAAAAGCTTTTTCCCGGGGACAAGTTAGTTGTCAGCCCGTTTAAATCAAGGCTGGATGTGATAATTAATCTTGAAAACTCCGTTGTGGAATCAATACCTTTTAAGACCGAGACAATTAAAGATAATCAGATGTACAGCAACCAGAAAAAAGTAACCAAGCCAGGGATACCCGGTGAAAAAAAGGTAACATATGACATCGTCCTGGAGAACGGTTTACAGGTTTCCATGAACACAGCAAAAACAGAAATAATTAAAGACCCGGTCAACCGGGTAGTCAGAATAGGCGCCAAAACAACGGTTTCCCGCGGCGGTTCCCGTAATTACGGTGTTGTGTCAGGCAAAAGGGTCTCCAGCAATTTTGGCTGGCGGACTCACCCCATTTCAGGTAAAAAATCCTTTCATGACGGTGTTGATATTGCTGCAAGTCATGGAACAGGTGTCTATGCCTATTCGGCGGGAACAGTATCTTTTGCCGGATGGAACGGAGGCTACGGCAAAGTAGTCTATATTGACCATGGAAACGGATTACAGACCCGTTATGCTCACATGTCGGCAATTTCTGTAAGAGTAGGCCAAAGAGTTTCTGCAGGAAAAAAGATAGGAGCTGTAGGCTCCACGGGAAACAGTACAGGCGCTCACCTGCATTTTGAAGTTTTGAAATATGGTTCCCTGAAAAATCCCTTCAATTACATATAAGTTTTCCACACTTCTACATATAAGTTTTCCACACTTCGGCATGATTGTCTCCTGTGATTCCAGGTTCGATTCCTTTCCATAATATTTGTATCTTTTTACTGCCAATTTTCACTGCAGTTTTAAATCACATGTAGTGTAAAATTAAGGTAAAAGACTTATATTCGGAGGTAGTAACCGTGAGGGACCCGGAAGTTAAAAAACTGGTGAGTGTGACAAGCTATGAACTGATCAATTTTGTGTATAACAACTTACAGGAATGTGGCTGGAAGTCTACATTTAATTATTCTAGGAGCACCCCCACAAAATTCATGGCTAAAACTCTGGAAATCCCCAAAGGAAGCGTTTCCGGCTTTACAAAATATGTTGATTACTGTTATCTGCTTTCCAAAAACTTTACCGAAAAAGACGAGGCCGCCAGATACAGTGAAAAACATGGGACAAGCATCTATTTTTCTGTGGTCCTCTATTGGCTCCTCGTTTATTTTGGTATCCTGAATGAAAAGAGGCTGCAGTTATGCCAGGGTTATTTCCGCTACAAAACGCGTGAAGACAAGGTCCCTGAACCCAAATACCGGGCAGGTCTCCATGCCTGGCTGAGCTATAATGATTCAGTTATAGATGTAACCATTTGGCAGCAGGAGGAACTTTTTGACTTCGAGAAACGCGGCTTTAAGATTCCTGTGATAACAGGTAATATTCCCGAAGGCATGACACTTATCGGATTTGAAGAAGACCGTATCCTGGCTAAAGAATATGCCCGCAAGTTTGCCAAGGATTCAGAACTCACCTTCTGTGAATGGGTCAATTACCACGGGCAGCAGGCAGACCTGCTTCATAATGCCCGCAGACTGGAACAGGAGACAAAAAATTCTGAGGCAGTGTAAAACTTGGGAGAAGTGAAGGGTTAGTATGAATAAATTTCGTTAATATTGGGTATTCTGCAATGGAACTGATTTTCCTCCAGGGAACAGGGTAATGATGGTAGACAATAATACTTTACTTTTGGTTTGACAGGTGCTAAAATTAATTCAAAGCTCAAGTTAACAGGTTTAGTGAGATTCATTTTTCCCTTCTCAGCTGCCTTGAATGGGTGAAGGAGAAAGAGAGTGTATCCCTATTCCATTCTGGGCCAAAATTAAGAGGAGGATTCATTATGTTTGAAGACAAGAACCTAACCTGTAAGGACTGTGGAGCTGAATTCGTCTTTTCAGCCTCAGAACAAGAATTCTATGCTGAAAAAGGATTTGCCAATGAACCAGGACGCTGCCCTTCATGCAGAGCATCCCGTAAGCAGCAAAACCGCGGCGGCGGCTTTGGACGCGGCTCCCGCCCGCAGAGAGAAATGCATGAAACCACATGTTCCGCCTGTGGCGTAACTACCCAGGTACCGTTTCGTCCGAGCGGTGACCGCCCGGTTTATTGCAGCGACTGTTTCAGCAAAAACAGAGGATACTAATTTACAAAAAACAATGGAGTACCCCATTATTGTGGGGTACTCTTTTTTGTTTTAACCTATGAAAGTAGGGGGAGGGCCGGAAAATATTCTGCCCCTCCCTAATTCATGGGCTAAAAAAATAGTGCCCCATATTAATTATGGAACACTCCATTTTGTTTTGGCAAATATTAGCCTAATAGCGTGCAATTTTTCACATACTCAGCAATTTTTTGCATGTAATTATTTTCACATTTATGTCGCTAATGAATAATCTCTGAATTAATTTCTTTTAAGATATTTTTCATCAGGCCCAAAGAATATCGCTGGTCTATCCTGTAAGGATGATAGAGCATTCTAATTTGGTTAACCTCGGGATCTTTCATAAAAAAACCGAGGTCCAGAGGAATACTTCCCTGTCTCAGAAAGAACCTCTTCCTCTCCAGGAAATTGGCTTCATCCTGGCACATTTCCAGGACATGGCCAATACACTCGGGGTGTTTTTCCCTTAACATTTCAATCATATTCCAATAAAGTTCCGCTCCAATGCCCTGATTACGGAACTCGTCCATAACCACCAGGGCTTCCAGGAATCCTACCTTGTTTTGAGGGTAGTAGCAAAAAATAATAAATCCGGCCATCTCTCCAAGGCACTCGGCATAAATGACATGTGATTCCAGCTTTTGATCCTCACCACCCAGCAGCTTGCCTACCAGGGATTCTACATCCTTTCTGGAGTAATGAAAAATATCCCTGCAGTACTCAGCCAGTGTCATAAGCGACTCCCTGTTATGAAGTTCATGAATTTTTAACATCCTGCTCCCCCCAAGAACTGTTTTGGCTTTATATTAATTACATATGCAATTTACGTGCCAACTTTTGCATATCTGAAAATGGGGGATAGTGTTTGTGGTCACCTTCACTAAAACTATGAGGTTTTCACTGGTGAGATTACCCTTTAGGTTTAAACAATAAAGAACCTAGAAACCCGAAAATAATAGCTGCCGAAACACCCGCACTGGTCACTTCAAATATTCCGGTAAGCACCCCGATGACACCGGTGTTTTTGGCTTCCATCAAAGCTCCCTTGACCAGTGAATTACCGAAACTGCTGATAGGGACGGTGGCCCCTGCACCGGCAAATTTTATCAGCGGTTCATAGAGTCCCAGCCCGCCCAGTACGGCACCGGCCACAACCAGAGTGCTCATGGTGTGTGCCGGGGTCAGTTTGAGAACATCAAACATCAATTGACCGATGACACATATGCCGCCACCTATTATAAAGGCCAAAATGAATTTTTCCAAATTTAGTCACTCCTTCTTTCTCCCCTGCTATATTTCTATGGATACAGCATGGGCAATACCGGGTATAGTCTCTTTTTGCTGATAGGACAGCGGTGACAATAAGGCGCCGGTGGCGACAATCAGAATTCTCGCTAATTCACCTTTCTGCATCCGCTTGAGGAAATGCCCGTAAGTAACCGTTGCCGAACAGGCACAACCGCTGCCTCCGGCCTGTACGGGCTGGTCTTCTTTATATATCAGTATTCCACAGTCGGTAAATATTTCCGGCGGAATTTTGATTTCATGCTTATTTAAGAGGTCGCCCGCAATTTTGTGTCCCACACGGCCCAAATCTCCCGTTGCAATCAGGTCATAATACTCAGGTTCCCTTTTCAAATCCCGTAAATGGGCCTGAAGGGTATCAACTGCCGCCGGGGCCATAGCAGTACCCATGTTAAAAGGGTCTGAAATTCCCATATCTATTACTCTTCCAATAGTGGCCGAAGTTACCCGGGGTCCCTCTCCTTCCCTGGAAACCACAGCAGCCCCTGCTCCGGTTACCGTCCATTGTGCTGTTGGAGGCTTCTGTCCCCCATATTCAGTAGGATACCTGAACTGTTTTTCTGCTGCCACATTATGGCTTGATGCCGCTGCCAAAGCATTATCTGCCGCTCCTGTATGGACCAGCAAGGAGGCCAGAGCAAGCCCCAGCATGGACGTGGAACATGCGCCGAATATTCCCAGATATGGCATCCCCAGCGTACGTGCCGCAAAGCTGCTGGAAATAATCTGGTCCATCAAATCCCCGCTAAGGAGAAACTGAATATCTTCTTTCTTCGTTCCCGCCTTATCGATGGCTTTTTCACAGGCCTGTTCCAACAGTTTTTTCTCAGCTTTTTCGAAACTGTCCTGTCCCAGCCATACATCTTCATGGAGAATATCAAAATCATCAGCTAAAGCCCCTTTGGCCTCGAACGGGCCGCCAACAGCTGCCGAGGAACGGATTACCGGCTTAGAGTCAAATACCCAGGTTTGATGGCCTTTTAACATCATATTCCCCCCAGCGCCTGGATTGTTATTTTTATCAAAGCGACGATAAATGCCGAAAAAACTCCATACGCGATTACAGAACCGGCCAGTTTGAACATATTGCCGCCAACACCCAGGACATAGCCCTCAGTACGGTGCTCTATAGCTGCAGATGCCACAGTGTTGGCGAACCCGGTTACCGGAACAGCAGTTCCGGCTCCGGCCCACTGGGCAATATGATCATATACTCCCAACCCGGTTAACAAAACCGAAAGCATTATCAGTACCGCAACTGTGGGATTACCGGCAGTAACCTCTGTAAATCCAAAATACGTCATAAACAGCCATTGCAGCCCCTGACCTATTGTGCAAATAATTCCCCCGGCGATAAAGGCCCTTACACAGTTTAAAAGCACCGGACGGTTAGGCACCCTGACCTTGGCAAACTCTTTATATTCCTGCTGTGTAAGACTGAGTTTTTTTGTTTTCATATTGGACATTTTCCAGGTCACCTCATCTTAAAAGGTATGGTTCTAATTTCTTTGTTACCTGCTTTAATTTTTGGGCATTGTTCAAGTATATATATTTTGCTTCCCCATTTTTTGTATCCAAAGCAAAACTCGTGAGATCAACCTGACATTTTTCAAGGTTCGCATAAAGCAGTTCTTTCACTTTTGGCTGTGGTACCTGGATGGCATCATCATAAAGATCCACATAGAGTTCTCCTGAGCCATCCACCTGACCGATAAAAACATTGTCTTGGGATACCCCCAGGTTGTCCAGCTGAACCTTGAGCCAATCCCTGTTAAGACCCAGATTTGAAAGCGGCTCATTGAGGATATTGCCGTCAAGGATAACTGTCTGGGGTTCTGGCTGTGGAGATACCTGTTTACCCAAATCATGAGGGGTTACCGGCTTTTTTTCTGATTTCAGGAAAACATTGATGTCCCCTGTTGTTTCCATTACAGCAAATTCAACATCAGCCATATTAAACACATTTTTGGAGCGCAGATCCCTCAATAGTTCTTCCCCTGTATATCTCACCTGTAACAGGTTTTCTTCCATAACCTTACCGTCTTTCATGAGTATTGTTGCCTTACCGTTAATCAGGTCATGAACCCATTTGCTCTTTAGCGCCAGGTAATCCAAGGCAATGGATAGAAAAACCCAAACACCTAAAGCGATTAACCCCAATGCTAGATCCCTGATTATCTTAATGGAAATCAGGGCTGAAATCATGGCAATAACGATATAGTTCACAAAAGTAAACGGACTCATTCTTGATGGCTGTCTTCTCCCCATTACCCTTATCAAAAACAGGGCCAAAAAAAATAGCCCTCCGGACCTCAGTAATATTTCAGTCCACTCCCTCATCGGCACCACCCTCTCATAACCCTCTGTATTCCGGCTCTTCAAATTCCAGGGTCTTTAATCTCTTTTCCAAGTCACTGGCAGTTTCACTGACAACCCGAGACCCTTCCTGATAAGCAGATGCTGCTTCTTCATCCTGACATTGAGCAGCATAAATTTCCAGCGTGCTTTTTATCCCCTGCAAAGTCGCTATAGTCTGTTTAACCTTCGAAGCAACAGTCATGATTATCCTCCATAAATAAGTAAATAAAGCTTAGTAGTAAAGCTTAATACATTTACAGCGTGCTTTTAGAATACCCCCAAAATTTCTAGAGTATGTAATTAGAAACTACTCGTATACAGGTAATTTCTTCGGCATGGCTGCAAAAAAAAGGCTACCGGTTGCCAGCCGGTAGCTTAAGGAGGTTAAAAACAATTTAAATCACATTTAATCATTACTTAAATGATGATTTAAATCATTATTTTAATCATCATAAACATTAACTTACATCAGTGGATCCATTGCCAGTGCGGGGTGTCCCTTTTCTTCCAGGAATGGAAGAATCTCTTCACCGGATACGCCAACACTTTCATCAGCAATCTTATCTACGAAGTCACGACCGAGTCCGTCCTCTTCTGCTCTCTCTTCGAGAATTTGGCGGAGCGATTCCTTGAGGGCTTTCGGCATCCATACAAGACGGCCCAAACCACCGTCTGCCTTGATAAATTTCCGGGAACCAAAGTATGCTTTACCAATTCCCATGAATCCGGGCATCTGGGCGCCACCGCCGCAGGTACCGGCCAGGGTTGAGAAGTTCATCCCACAGGGAGTCATCCCGGAGTGTTCGCGGTTAACTACCATGAAGCCATTGGCTTCGGGAACCATTGTCATGATAACCTCAAAACATCCGCAGGAAGTCATCGGGTTATCCATAATGGTATAGAAGTTAACTGCCTCAACAGTTCTCTGGGAGTTCTGATAAATAAACTCATTGAAGGATTTCCACTGACCATTAACCTCGTCAAGACATTCGCCCTTGAGTATGGGTACGTTGGCACCGTGGGGATTGATCTCATATGCTGCCTTGGCATCAAGCCAGGATACGGCACCACAGAGACCCACCCGCTCAGGAGCAACAACACAGACGTGGGTCGGGGCAAATGACTGGCACAGGGTGCAGGAATAGAATTCTTCAACACCTTCATCAGTCAGTTCGCGGAGACGGGCATCACGCGCATTGTACTTCTCACGGGCAAACTCACGGCGCTTGATAACTTCTTCCTCATCTGTGATCAGGTCTATCTGCACCCGGTCAACAATGGCCGGGAACTCAGCCTTAAACTTGGCATAAAGCAATCTTCCCAGGTGTTCCATGCGGAAACCCTTGCCCACTGCATCCTTGGTAAAGCGCAGCCAGTTCAGGTCACGCTGGGCAACGTGCCAGATACCCTCACCATAGTTGGTGAAATAGTGAATCCGGCGCTCCAGAACAGGCTCGAAGTCTGACTGCATCTTGCGTCCGTAAATCCTGACATGGATTCCGAGGGGCAGCCTGCCGCCATCTTCACCCAGTGTGTCAATATCAGGACCAATAACTGTAATCTTACCGTCTTCGATATCGTCTCCAACCATTTCAACCAATTCGAAGCCGGGGGTACGACCGCCGCCAAATTCGCAGTACATATCGCCCTTACGGACAGTCTCACCCTCAAAGGCGGGACCGTGGTTGATGGGGATGTCAATATCAATGTTGGTAAGCTTAACTCCCCGGACTTCAAGAGCGACCTGAATAATTTTCTCATAATCAGGTTCCGATATGAACCAATCGGGAATCTGCTCATCTTCGGCCAACTCCTGGTCAGTGATAACCGGGAATCCGGTATAAATCGCACCGGCACAGGCCGCATCCTTAACAAAGTCTTGCTCACCCAGGTAGAGAACAAAGGCGAGAACACGACGACGCTGGTAATCTCTCTGGGCATCGGTCATGCCCGGCTTAATCCCACCGAACATCATCCCGGCCCGGAGAGCATAGTTGGCAGCATGGACAACCTGGGTAAAGTTGCCCAGTGGGTAAGCAATATAATCCAGACCCAGCTTAACATTTTCTTCAAGCAATTGTTCAATAATCTCGTCACTAAGGAAAATCATCATACCTTTACTCATCAGGTCAGCAACAATTTTAGCTGCCAGTTTGCTGTCTTTTGCCCGGCCAACAATAACAGCTTCTCCGGGGATGGTCCAGTCAACCATCTTGATACCAAAGGAACGGACAACAGGGTCACCGATAAATCCGGTCCACGGTTCAGGAAATCTTGGAGTGGTTTCATCATAACCTATGTACTGAATTGCCTCAATAATTTCGGCAGCATACCATGTTGACATACCGTTTAAACGGTATTGTTCAAAGGTCAGCGCCTCTGAGATCTGGTTGCGCATCCTGTTGAGGATAGGTATCAGTTCACCCAAAGTAGTAACTTTTTCACCGCTCCAGCAGCGAATTACCGGAAGGAAGTAAGCGGTGTTGGGATAACCTATTTTTTGATCCCTTCCCTGAGTACGGATTGCCCTCGTTAAAAGAATTTCTGCATAGCTAACCGCAGTAATGGCGCCTTTATATGCCCTTCTGAACATTTTAACGGGTTCTTTGCCTTCTATAGCCTTTTTAGCATCTGCATATATTTGATCAAAGTTGAGTTGCTCTGACATTCTTTTTCCTCCTTTCGAATTGGGAAATCAGAATTAATAATTCTGGCACAGTTTAGTTTCGAATTTTTCAGCAGTCTTCTTGTGAACCCCTAATTTCCAGGTTCTATATTCAAGAGCACTCAAAATCTTTTGTGCTGCAAGCTTGGGGTCCATTTCAAATATGAAGTATCCGCCATAGACATCACTGGCAATCTGAGTAGTAATACTGTAGAACAGATCACTACCTTCAACAGGAGGCATTGTGCCAACATGAACGGGCGCTCCTAAAGTTACATAATGGGTACCGATAGAAACCGCTTTACCACTCATAGCTTCGGGAGCAGATGCTACAAACGGTACTTTAGGAGTATCTACGCCCATATAATTAGCCATATCCATGAAAAGGTCAGAGCAACGTGTATTATCAACACAGGAACCCATGTGGAATGTTGCCGGCAGTGCAATACCGGATTTTTCTTCCAATGTATCCAGGAAAGCATTTAGTCCGTCTCCACAGAGGTCCTTCCTGTTGGCAGGATTCATAATGCCAAACTTGGCCATATCCTGAGCAGAGCATCCGGTAGCTATAATAAAGACATCATTTTTCAGGAGTTCCTTGGTAATGGTAATGTGGGCCTCGTTTTGAATTGTCTTCAGGTTTTCACAGCCGCATAACAAAGCAACACCTCTAATTTGTCCTGCTTCAATAGCATCAACAAGGGCGCCGACAGGTTTATCTGCCTTAACTTTGCCCAATATATCGTACATAGCTTCAAGACTGAAGCCGGCAACAACTTTCTCTTTATACTGCGGAATTTTAACAGCTCTGTCTTTACGCTCTTTATATGAATCAATAGCAATTCTTACTATTTCTTTAGCATCATACATAGCTGAATCTACATTAAAGGGCACATGCATCGAACCAGGAAGCTTAACGATATCCTGGGTTGATATAATCTTGGTATGGAAACATTTGGCTACCTGTACGATTCCAGGCATAATACATTGAACGTCAACAACCATGGCATCAACAGCTCCGGTTGTAATAGCAAGTTCCTGGGACGAGAAAGATGTACAAATTGGCACACCCTGTCTCATAAGTACTTCGTTTCCTGTACAGCAGATACCGGATAACTGGATTCCGGCAGCGCCTGCTTCTTTTGCTTCTCCGTCTAATTCTCTGGCAGCGGCAACAATCATCTCACTTAGAATTGGGTTATGTCCGTGAAGAATTATATTTACATGGTCTGCCTTCATTACACCCATGTTGGCTTCGGAAACAACAGGCTCCGGAACTCCGAAGATAACATCCGACAGGTCTGTCGCAATCTTCATACCTGTGACATCCGCTAATGCGGCCCGCAGAGCGCTGAATGTAATGTTAACAGGGTCATTATCCTGTCCAACATGTGCTTGTGCAAGAAGGTCTGCCATAGCTGACTGGATTCCATTAGGCATAATATTGCAAGCCCTGTATTTTTCCTTTCGGCCTTCAGTGACCATAGTTGTTGTCCATGTACATTCGCCCCTGCCCGGCAGGAGTTCAAAGTCTTTTAAGGCCAGTTCTGCCACTTCTTTAGCAAGCTCCAGATCAGACTTACCTTCAATTTCAATACCTACTTTGGCAGCAACACTTTTCAGTTTTTCAGGGCTGGTAATTTTATAATCAGGGGCTTTCCCTTCTGAAAGTTCTAACAGGGAATGGGCAATATGCCGGCCATGTTCACAGTGTGCCGCACACCCTGTCAGCAGCATTGTACCGGTGCTTCTGGCCGCAATGGTCCATGCATCGGCGCCGCAAATACCTTTACTCTTGGGTCCGGTATCGGCAGTAAGCCGGCAGGGACCCATCATGCAAAACCTGCAGCAAATCCCTTTGTAACCAAACTGACATTGAGGCTGCTGCGCTAAAAACCGGTCGAAAGTTGTCTGGATACCTTCTTCCTGAGCCTTGTCAATCATCTCCAAAGCGGCTGGGTCAATAGAACGTTTAACATTTTTGGGGTCAACAACTCTCGGGAAATCTGACGGTTTGCAGGTGTGGTTTGGGTCTTTAAATCTTGGCATTAACTTAACCCTCCTTAAAATAGTGTATTTCTCTAATTAATTCTCTTGGAATTCAAACCAGGTTTTCATTTTCAAAAAGTAATGTAATATCCTCTCCCCTGGACATTTAAGCAAATGTCCTCTATACCACCACCTCCTGCAGTAATTTTAGTGAACATTTATATATTTGAATACCTGGTTTTTGGGCTGTCGGTTTTCGGGGTAAAAGGTTAGAAATAAAGTAAAAAAGCGAAGAAATGGTTTGTTTCGGGCATAAGCCCACTTATTATAATAAACCAAATTTAGGTTTTAGTCAAATGCCCATAACCATTTTATTATAAAATAATTAGCAATTATAGTAATTAACTACTTTCGGATTAACATAAACCGGTCTAAAGTAACCATCCTCTGCCCTCCGGAATATACTGTTTACAGTCATATGTTTATAGTCATATATTAATAAGGAGGTTTTGCAATGAGTAACGGTAACCCCCTCCTTACAGTTCAAGTGAAGGATGTTAAAATAAACCAGCCACTGAGCAACTTCAGGTTTATTGTCAATGAAAACAATGTAGGTAACCCCTTTGACCCTGACCCTGATAACTGGCCATCCCTGAAGCCGGGAGCCAGTCACAGTCCGGTAATTGCCGTGGGTGATTCATCTGCCCCGACAGTGGCAGTACCGGAGGGCAGTTATTTGGTCTCAGTCCTTGCCCCCGGTTACAAGCTGGGCGGACAGCACATCAGTGTTTCTGCCGACTTGACCGTGACCATAAGACTCTACCCTGACCCCCTTCCCCTCTCCAAGATCAGGATCCATGTTTTCCAGGACAACAGCCCGGTCAATGGTGAAGATGATGTTCCGCTGGAACAGGGACTGGAGGGATTCAGGATAGTGATCGGTGATGTGGTAGGAGAAGTGACTACCGATTACTTCGGTAATGCCCTCGGGATTATCCTGACTGATGCCAATGGAGATGCCGTTATCGAAAACCTGGCCCCGGGCAAATATGAAGTGCAGGCCATTCCACCCGACGGAACCGATTGGATTCAGACCACCACTATCGAAGGAACCCACATAATAGATGCCTGGATTGAAGAGGGCAATGACGGGTACAGTCCGCGGGAAGGCTTCAAAGCCCCCCTGGTCTGGATAGGTTTTGTACAGCCCATGGAGTTTCCCCTGCCGGGGCCGGGAGAAACTACGGGAACAATCACCACCCAGGTAAAAACAACCATTGAATTTGTCCCCCCAACCAAACCCCTGACCCTTGGTGACCCTGTAAACCGTCCCTGGGTAGCCCTGACCGATGTGGGACGCACCGATAAACAGGTTTATACCGGCCGTGGCGATAGCAGCGGCAATGTCTCCATCCCAAATGTACCGGCAGGGGTATACCAGATGGCTGTCTGGGATGAACCTCTTGATTACATTATTTCTTTCAGGACAGTGCAAATACCCGACCCGGTAACCGGCAGCTGGAACGTGGTTGTCACAGACGATCCGGCCAGATATCCCGGTCAAATAGGTATCCCGCGCTGGTATGGATGGATTCTGGGAACAGTATTCTGTGACAGCAATGGAAATGGGATTTTTGAACCCGGACTGGGAGAAGAAGGTATCCCCAATGTTGCCGTAGGGACCAGGTTTAAGGACGGCAGCATCCAGTACAGCGCTGTCACAGACATGATGGGCAATTACTCATTGGATGAGGTCTTTGAACTGGAGCGTTTCAATGTTTCCGAAGTAGGATTTACCCGGTTTGGAAGAACCACGGCCACAGCCACACCCGACTACCAGAATCCTGACCAGAAGCCCACTACCGTCTATGATGGCGACCTGACCCTGGCCACCCTGACCTGGGCGGCAAAAAAGAACCGTATCGACTGGGGCAAAAAAGAATACCCCCTGCCCGGAGCAGACGGTATATTGGGAACTGCTGATGACACCACAAATGGCGGCATATCGGGAATGATATATTATGCCACCATGCGCAACGAACTGGACCCGCGCTATGCCGTAGCCGAAGGTTATGAGCCGGGAGTCCCCAATGTTGTGGTTAACCTGTATGCCACTACAGTTGACCCGGTAACAGGTGAAATCCAACGGGGACCCAAAATTAATTCCATAACCTCAGATGCCTGGGAACACCCCCGGAATACTGACGGAGACCCGGTCCTTGAAGTTCCCGGGACCGGAAACTATATCGCCAGAGGGGTATTTGACGGCGGGTACGCCTTTGAGTCTCTGGCTGAAGGGGTCTATATCGTTGAAGTTGAAGTACCTGACGGATATAAAATACTGGATGAATCTTCAATAAATACAGGGGAAGGCGATATCTTTATCCCGGCCGAAAATTTTAGCGTCCAGCTTGCTCCCCCGCCATATGAAGGTTCTTCCCGGACTGCTAAAATTGTAACTTTGACCTGGGGACAGAATGCCGCTGCCGACTTCTTCATTTATACCGATGTCCCGGTTCCGGGCAGGATAGTTGGTTTCCTGCTGGATGATGTCAATATAGAAACAGACCCCGCCAGAATCTACTATGGAGAGAAACGGGGTATTCCCCTGGCACCGGTGGGAATCAGGGATTTTACCGGCCGCCTGATTACAACGGTCCATTCAGACCTTAACGGGATTTTTGAAGTCATCCTGCCATCAACCTATACAGCTAATATCCCCTCTCCCTCCGGAGTTGCTCCGGGGATGTACCAGGTAATCGGCAATGACCCCGGAGACCCTGAGGCCCCTAACGAGAATTTTAACCCCAACTATCAAACCCTGAAATTGGTCTTTGATGTTTGGCCCGGTAAAACAACTTATGCCGATGTGGCCTTGTTCCCCATTACCGCCTTTGTGGAAGCTCCCGGCAGCCAGTTCGCCCAGCCGCCGCTGTGTAAAGTAAAGCCCGGGACCCCGCAAATCAGCAGGGTCAACAGGGTTTATTTCACCCGCACCGGCACAAGGACACTGGTTATTGACGGCACAGACCTGGGGAACCGGATTGGTTATGTTACCTTGAACGACAAATTCCTGCCCATCGGCAGGTGGAGAAATAACCGGGTCACCTGTGCTATTCCCAGGAATTTCCCCAGCGGGGCCTGGCAGCTACTGCTATATAATTCCAACGGTCTGGCAGCACCAACCGGACTGACCATCCATATCCTTGGCACCTATTATAATCCGGCAATAGTGATTGTTCCGGCAGGCGGTTCTATCCAGTCAGCCATAGACAACGCAGCAAATAAAAGCCTGATCATTGTTGAGCCGGGTACTTATTATGAAAGTCCCATCCTCTATAACAATGTTAAGGTTCAGGGGTATGGACCGGAAGTTACCAGAATTGACGGGCGCTTTTTCCTGAGCTATCTTGAGCAATGGGTCCAGAAACTTGACAGCATTGAATTCGACGGTAACCAGGAAATCCCGCGGGGACAGGTAATTACCGTTATAGCCAAAGACGGTGTATTTAATAGAAATTTCCACACCCAGCTTGACGGTTTCTATATTACAGGCTCCAGGGGTGAGGAAGGCGGCGGGCTGTATATCAATGCTTACTGCCGCTACCTGGAAATCAGCAACAACATAGTCCGGAGCAACGGCGGCGGTTTCGGCGGCGCTATTACCGTCGGGAAGGCCTATATTGGAGATAATCATAATGAACGTATCAGAATTTATTACAACAGGATTCTCAACAATGGCGGCATCAGCCTGGCCGGGGCTGTCGGCATCTTTAACGGCGCCCACTATTATGAAATTGACCATAACGAAATATGCGGCAATTATTCTGCCGAATATGGCGGCGGTATTTCACACTTTGGCCTGAGCAGGTTTGGCAAAATTCACCGTAACTGTGTATCATTCAATGCCTCCTTTGATGAAGGAGCAGGCATCTTCATCGGCGGCGAACAGCCGGTTCCCCCGGCAGTGCTTTCGGCAGGTTCCGGTGAAGTAGAGATATACAATAACTGTATCCAGGGAAATGTTGCCAATGATGACGGCGGTGGTATCAGGCTCCTGCAGCCGGGTACCTACCTGATTAAAATCTACAACAACATGATTGTAAACAATATCTCTACAGACGTGGGCGGCGCTATAGCCCTGGATGATGCCGCCAATGTGGTTATTTACAACAATACCATCGCCAAAAATATCACCACAGCCACAGCCGAGGACAGTGACGGCAATCCCCATGGCGCCGGTTTGGTCAGTGAAATGAACAGTTCCGCTTTCCAGGCGGTGCTGCCTCCCGGCTCTCCGGTCTTCAGTGACCCGGTGCTGTTTAATAACCTGTTCTGGGATAACCGGGCTTATCATTTTGATATCAATACCGGAAAGCTCTCCAAAGACTACCGGCGGATTGACCTGGAGGTCTTCGGTACGGCCACACCCCTGTATATGACTCCTGATTACTGTTACCTGACTGTCCCTTACGGTTCCGGGACACATAACATAGTATATAACGGACATAATTCTCCTAGATTTAAGAAAATCTATGATACCAAACTCAGTGTAATAGCATTCACCACTGAACCGACCTTTAAATCAGTTAAAATTGTCACCGTAACTCCGGAAGCAGAAGGGGATTACCACCTCAGGCGGAACTCTCCGGCCGTGAACCGCGGCACCAAATACTATACCGCCGGGGGCACAACCTGGCAGGCCCCGGATTTCAGTTTTGACGACCTGCCCAGGCCCTGGCAGAGATATGACATCGGGGCAGATGAATACTGGCCAATACCCCTACCCTATCCCGTGCTGAAAATCTTTGACACGGTATCCGGTATGCTGAAGAAAAAGGGGATTAATTTCCCATCTCCTTTCATCGGCCGCACCCCTGCCCTGATGACTGTAAAGACGGCGGAAGAGCCGGAAAGGGGCGATAAAAATGGCTGTAATCAATAAGCGTTTTGGGGCCACCGATGGTTACATTACAATGCCCGACGGTTCTGAGCATTACATTTTTGGCTGGGTTGACCTAACCGGAATTCCCGACAGTGAAATATTTTCCTACCGGGGGAAAGCCCAGCTGCTGGGGCCTCTTTTGGAAGCAAAAGTCGGGGATGAAGTATACCTGACACTGACTAACCTGGGCATGCCGGTCAGGCCCGATCTTGATGACTCCCATACGATCCACTGGCATGGTTTCCCCAACCAGATAGCCCTCTATGACGGTGTCCCGGAAGCCTCGATATCGGTACCGGTAGGGCGGGATTTTGTATACTACTATAAACCTCTGGACCCGGGTACTTATATCTACCACTGCCATTTCGAACCTGTGGAACATATCCAGATGGGCATGGTCGGGCCCCTGTTGGTGCGGCCTGCAGATTATGACCCCGATAATCCGGCATATAAAACGGCTTATGGCTATGCGACCGGGACCGAATTCGACCGTGAATACTTTGTATTCCTGACTGAACTGGACAGTGCCGCTCACCATCAGGTGGCTGTTGTGCAGGAATATGACTGGACGGAGTTTTCTCCTGATTACTGGTTACTTAACGGCAGATCCTATCCCGATACTGTCAAATCCGGCGCAGACCTCCCTGAACAGCCATTTTCAGCTTTAGTTAAAGCAAATTCCGGGGAAACAGTCCTGCTCCGCTATATTAACCTTGGCTACCAGCAGCATTCCATAGAAATCCTGGGTATCCCTGTCCGGATAGTGGGTCAGGATGCCGTCAGGCCCCTGGGAATGAACGGTGAAAACCTGGCCTACTGGAAGAACTGCAATTATTTTGCCGCCGGGCAGACCCTTGATGGAATATTTACCGCACCCGCCCCAGGGACGTATCCCGTACTAAACCGGGATTGCTATAAAAATGCCAATGCCGGAGTGACGCCTGGAGGCATGGTTTCGGAAGTACAGGTATTTACTGCCGGGACCCTGCCTCCCCAGGCCGGCCCAGGGCAGTAAAGGTGGGATTAAAATGACAGTTAACATTGAATTGTGGGCTACTGATGGTTATATGAGCACACCTGACGGAAACAGTATTTATATCTGGGGGTTTAGTGATGCCGCCGGAAAAAAAGCCCAACTGCCCGGACCCAGAATTGTGGTCACCCAGGGGGATGTTGTCAGCATCACAGTCAACAATATCCTTCCCGAAGCCACCTCTCTTTTATTTCCCGGCCAGTCAGGCGTATTGGCTGATACCGGCACAGGGCCGCACCTTGCGCAGCCACAATTTGACGGCAGCGGCAATTTAGTATCTCTGACGGATTTTGCTGATTATCCCGGAAACCCGGACACCAACCCTGCCAGCATTAAATATACCTTTACAGCCGGAAATCCGGGAACATACCTTTATGAAAGCGGTACCAATCCCCATAAACAGGTCCCCATGGGCCTTTACGGAGCAATAATCGTAAGGCCTGCCGACTATGACCCGGCGATACCCACCAGAAAAACCGCCTATGGAGAAAACACCGGAACCGAATTTGACCGGGAATACCTGATAGTTGTCTCTGAAATCGACCCCGCCCTGCACAGCGCGGTAGAAAAGGGAACAGAGTACAAAATACGGGAATTCAAACCCCGGTACTGGACTATGAACGGCCGCTGCGCTCCTGACACCATGTTTGCCGACGGTATGGGCTGCCTGCCCAACCAGCCCTATGGGGCCATGATTATGGCAGAACCCGGCGAAAAAATCCTGATCCGTTATGCAGGCTCCGGGATTGAGAACCACCCCCTGCACCTCCACGGAAACCATACCAGAATTGTTGCTGAGGATGGCCGCCTGCTTAAGAACGGCGCCACTGATTTATCCTACAAACGGTTCACGGTACTCACCGGGTCAGGCCAGACTTATGACCAAATCTTTACCTGGTCCGGCCTGGGTTATAGTCCGGCTGACCCGATTCCCACCACTGTACCCAATCTGCGCAACCTGGGCGTGGGAGATGCCGGGTGGACTTTGTGGAGCGGCAGCCCTTACCTGGGAGAAAAAGGAGATATTCCGGTGGGTGTTACCTCCTTTAATGGGATTGGGGAGTATTACTTTATGCTGCACTCCCATGAAGAGATGCAGATTACCAACTGGGGCGAGTTTCCGGGAGGGATGATGAGTATGCTGGCAATATTCCCTGCCGGCACGCTCGGAGATACAGGAATAATAGAATAATTCCCCCTTTAGGGAACTGAAAGGAGGAATAAGTTTTGACAGTAAATATTAACCTGTGGGCCAAAACAGGCAGTTTATCCTTGCCTGGAGCCGGCACAGTGCCCTTTTGGGGGTTTGCTGGTGCAGCAGCAGGGCCTGCCCAACTGCCGGGACCCCTGTTGGAAGTACCCCAGGGAGAGAATGTTGAGATTTCCCTGACAAATGACCTCACCTTTGGTGTTTCTCTTGTCTTCCCCGGACAGGATTTTATTCCCCAGCCGGTAAAAAATCCGGACGGAGCATTCGTGTCTTACAACCTGGAAACCGCACCCGGAGGCAGCTTAATTTACTCCCTGACCGCGAGCCGTCCCGGTATATTCCTTTACGAAAGCGGCACCGCCCCGGAAAAACAGATTCAAATGGGCTTATATGGCGCCATGGTTGTCCGCCCTCCGGGGTTTGACCCCGGTAATCCGGCGACATGGACGGCTTATGGCCCCGGTACCGGAACCGAATTTGACGTGGAAAAAATTCTGGTTATCAGTGAAGTGGATACAGCCATACACCAGGCCCTGGCATCAGGTGATGACCCGGCAGCCTATAATCTGGATTATTTTTTAATCAATGGGCGCAGCTTCCCGGATACGTTAAACCCTGACGACAGCGGGACCCAGCCCTATAGCGGCAAGATCACAGCAAATTCAGGGCAGCGGGTTTTGTTACGGATTATCAATGCCGGGTTTATGAACCATAATATCCGGCTTCAGGGTATTGATATCAAGGTAGCAGCAGGTGACAGCCGGCCGCTGATAACACCCGGCCTCGATAAATCGTATCTGAAGCATACAGTTACAATAGGTTCCGGTCAGTCATATGATATCCTGTTTACTGCTCCGGCTGCAGGGAACTACATCCTTTATGACCGCAATCTGAATTGCTGTGTCAATGGAAACAATTTTCCGGGCGGGATACTGACTATGGTCGGGATAATTTAGATTAATTAAAAATTATTTGGCGCTATTAGATTAATTCCCCCTGTAAAAAGGGGGAATTAATCTAAGTCATCCCAATTCGTTCCGCCTCACCCTCTCTGGTGAAATACTTCTTACCCCAGTTGAGAGCTACATTAACCAGGGCTATCATAACCGGCACTTCGATAAGAGGACCAATTACCGCAGCAAAAGCCTGACCCGATTCGATACCAAATACGGCTACGGCAACCGCTATTGCCAGCTCGAAGTTATTGCTGGCCGCAGTGAAGGATAGGCTGGTGGTTTGGCCATAGTTAATACCCATCTTCTTGCTGAGGAAGAAAGACACCGTAAACATCACCACGAAATAAATCAGCAGCGGGATGGCGATACGCACCACATCGACCGGCAGCTGTACTATCAACTGCCCTTTATAGGAAAACATTACTACAATGGTAAAGAGCAGCGCAATCAGGGCCAGGGGACTGATCTTGGGTACAAAGGTCTTTTCATACCACTCCTTCCCTTTGGCCGGTTCCAGAAAAAGCCTGGTCAGCATGCCGGCAGCAAAAGGAATCCCGAGATAGATAGCAACGCTTTTGGCCACCTCACCCATGCTAATATCAACTTCCATTCCCCTGAGTCCCAGCCATTCCGGCAGCACCGTGATAAAAATATAGGCATAGACCGAGTAGAAAATTACCTGGAATATTGAGTTAAAGGCCACCAGGGCAGCGGCATATTCGGTATCGCCTTTAGCCAGAGAATTCCAGACAATAACCATAGCGATACACCGGGCCAGTCCGATTAAAATGAGACCAACCATATATTCAGGATAATCCTGCAAAAATACTACCGCCAGCACAAACATCAGGATAGGTCCGATAATCCAGTTTTGCACCAGAGATAATCCCAGCACCCGGGTATTTCGGAAAACCTTGCCCAGTTCCCGGTAATTTACTTTAGCCAGGGGCGGGTACATCATAATAATCAGACCTACCGCAATTGGTATTGAGGTAGTCCCCACAGACAACCTGTCTAAGAGATCAGCCACCCCGGGGAAAATGTACCCGATGCCAACCCCAATAGCCATTGCCAGAAAGATCCAGAGAGTCAGCAGTCTGTCCAGCACAGACAATTTTGCCTCTTTTTGCGCCATTCCAGTTTACCTCCTTGATATCATTATCTGTTAGTCTGACTGTCAGTTTTTCGCAGTTAATTTTTCACAAACAGCCGGGTCAGTTCTTACCTGGGAAGGCGGCAGATTTTCCAGTTTCTTTAGGATAGGTTCCGCATAACACCGGACTGTTTCCGCCGCTTCATCCGTAAAAATCTCCTGAAAAACACTGCCATTCAAGGAATAGTATATCCATTTCCCTTCTTTGCTGTCTTTTACTAACCCAGCCTGCCTCAGGATTTTCAGGTGGTGGGAAACAGCAGGCTGAGATATGTCGAGTTTATCGAAGATTTCACAAACACACATCTCCTGTTCTGACAGCATATTTAGTATTTTTAATCTGATTTCATCTCCTAAAGCCTTATAGAATTCTGCAATTTTTTTCATGTATTACTCCCTTCCGTATAATGTTTAAATATATTTAATATTATTTATATGTTTATAATATATAATCTTATGCTAAAAAGCAATATTTGGAGTGAATTTATTTGACACATCCCTGCTCGTAAGATTTAAAATTTAAAAAGGATTTAAGAAAATACAGGAAGAATTATTAAATATTGATTAGCAATGATTATCATTATTTGACTGGTATTTTTATGGATATTAAGCGCCTTTTCAGCAGCTGCTTGAATGTCTGCCTTCTTATAACAGGCTGAAAACGGTAACCTCAAAAAAGAACCAGTTCATGGGAAAACTGTCTTCAGGGAAGAGAATTACCAAAAAAATATTTCTGGGAGCTAATGCTGAAATTTCTTATCAATTAGGAGGGGTATTGAGAAAAGGCTCCACGCCTGGAGCCTTTTCTTGCTGCTCAACTATCCCAAAAGATATGATGTTGCATTAAAAAAGTAACCCATAACAACAATTCCAACCGCTACTATCGCGAAGAAGACTGCCAGGAGTTTGGGTTTGACCACCTTTTTCAGCATAATCATAGAGGGCAGCGATAAGGCTGTAACCGCCATCATGAAGGACATTACTGTTCCTACTCCAACCCCTTTGGCTAATAATGCTTCGGCTATCGGCAAAGTGCCAAAGATATCGGCATACATGGGAATGCCTACTACTGTTGCGAGTATCACCGCAAATGGATTATTATCACCAACCACATTTTCTATAATTGACTGGGGAATCCAGTTGTGAATTACCGCTCCTATCCCGACACCAACCAGGACGTAGAGCCACACTCTTTTGATAATGTCTCTGACCTGATCCCTGGCAAAGGCTATTCTTTCTTCACGTGTCTTCTCAACAACTACAGAGTCGACATTTTCAATTTCTCTGACATAACCTTCCACATACTTTTCCAGACCTAACTTGTCAATAAATGTGCCGCCGACAACTGCCAAAACCAAACCGACAATAACATAGGCAATGGCAATTTTAGCTCCGAAAAATGACATTAATATCAATATTGATGCCAAATCTACAAGTGGTGAGGATATCAGGAATGAAAAGGTAATTCCCAACGGCAGACCTGCCGAGGTAAAACCGATAAATATCGGTATACTGGAGCAGCTTCAGAATGGGGTAATTGTTCCCAATAATGCGCCAAGAATATTACCTTTGATACCTCCCATCCTGCCCAGAATTTTTTTGGTCCTTTCAGGCGGGAAATAGCTTTGAATGTACGATATGCCAAAAATAAGCACAGACAATAAGATGAAAATCTTGATCGTATCATAGATAAAAAACTGGATACTCCCCCCAAGTCTCTCCTGGACAGACAAACCAAATACCTTTTCCACCAACAGGCTTACCGATTCTGAAAGCCATGTCATTCTTAGAAGTTGGTCGTTGAGCCAAATAAATATCTGAGTTAAAATCTGCATAAAACTTCACCACTCTGTCTGATATATTTATCCGAATACCTAACCACAGCTAATACTTCCACTCTTAGTTAGCCTTTGGCAGCTTCTGTGATAACTTCTGTCAGCTTTACTTTAGAAGGCACACCACCCGACAATTTTACCTGGCCGTCAATTACCAGAGCAGGGGTTGACATAACACCAAAAGACATTATTTCCTTGAAATCTGTTATATGAGTGACACTGGCATCCAAATTCTGTTCTGCCAGCACATTAAAAACCATCTGCTCAAGTTTGTTGCAGTTAGCACACCCAGCACCCAATACTTTAATATCCAAGCCAATCACCTCCTTTTGCTTTTTGCTTTCTTACTTAATAGCTCTAAAGTCTCATTGACCTGGGTAACAAGTATCTCTTCCACCAAATCCAGTATTTCAAAAACCTGGGGATAGATTACCGAATATATGACCTTTAGACCTTCTTTCCGGCTGGCCACAATATTTTGTTTGCGCAGAATTGCCAGGTGCTGGGACATGTTTGACTGCTCCACATCCAAGTCCTCGGTAAACTCACAAACACATTTCTCTCCATCCATCAGGTGCTTTAATATACGTACCCTGGTCGGATGAGCAAGGGCCTTAAAAAAATCGGCTTCCATTCCGAACAACCTTTCATTCATCATATCACCCCTTGTCTTAATTAGTTTTTCGGAGGCTAAATTAAAAGTATTTATATTACATTATATTATAATCTTATAATATAACTATAACTGCTCACTGTTATCAAGTCAATATTTTTGTATAATAATTGTTGACAATTAAAAAAGTAAACGCTATTATATTATTAAACAGTGTTCAATAAATTTAACTCAGTTAAAACGGAAGGTGTTGTTATGGGATCTAAAGAACGTAAAGAACGGGAGCGCAGGGAAAAACAGGAACTCATCCTAAACACAGCAGCTGAGATTATGAAAGAGGACGGTATTGATAATATCTCCATTAGGAAAATTGCATCCAGAATAGAATACTCACCGGCAATTATCTACCATTATTTTAAGGATAAAGATGAAATATTAAACCATCTGATGCAAAGAGGTTACCGGAAAATACTGGATGGATTGGCTGCGGCGCTGGATACCACAGATGACCCAAGAGAAAAACTCAGGCAAATGACGCGAAATTATATTGAGGTATCTCTGCAAATGTCTGACGAATACAAGGCTGTACAGCTTAACAGCACGCCCGGGGTTGTAGCCCAAACTGCCTCTCTATTCAAAGGTGCCGCCGCAAAAAAACCGGCCCTGAAAATTCTTTTCCAGGGCCTCAAAGAAATTTACAAAGACAGAGACATAGATGACAGTGTTATTGAACTGACGGCTCAGATCATCGCCGCAAGTACCTTTGGCCTGATTATACGCCTGATTATGGAACAGGACCTGATTTCTGAGGAACAAAAAACTAACCTTATTGATCAATTCATAAGAATTACTGTTGATGGAATGGTATTGGGAAACACTCTGGATAGGGGGTGATGAAATGCCTAAAGTAATCAAGTTTGTCCTTGCACTTGTTGTGGCTATACCGGTCCTGCTTCTGATGGCGTCATTTATTGCTAATTACCTGTTCACCCTTAACGCAGAAAAAGAGGTCATAGCACTGTTTGATAACATCGACGATAAAAAAGAAATTGTCCGCAAAGAGGACCTTGAAGGGCTGCCGGGCACTGTCCAAAAATGGCTGGAACACTCTCAGGTAATCGGCAAAGAGAGAATCAAAACAGTTCACCTGAAACAAAAAGGCCTTATGCGAACCACTGAAGATGGAAAATGGATGCCCGCCGAAGCAGAACAGTACTTTAGAGTAGACGAACCAGGCTTTGTATGGACAGCCAAAATTAAAATAGCACCCGCCGCCTACCTGGCAGGAAGGGATAAGTATTATGAAGGAAAAGGCCACATGCTGATTAAACTCCTTTCACTGATACCTGTCGCAGATTCCAGGGGAGAAGAAATAGACCAGGGTACGCTCTTGCGATACATGGCTGAAATGCCCTGGTTTCCAACAGCAGCCTTAAACGATTACATCGAATGGGAAGAAATTGACTCTAACAGAGCCAGAGCAACCATGAGCTATGGAGGCGTAACCGCTTCAGGGATATATGAATTTAACGAAGAGGGTGAGGTTGTCAGCTTCATCGCCAACAGATACCGGGAAGTAAATGGGAGGTATGTGCTTCAGGACTGGGGGGGTATTACGAGGGAATACCGGGAATTTAACGGTATCAGAATTCCTAATAAAACCGATGTCATCTGGAAACCGGAAACAGGAGATTTCACCTGGTATAAGTTGGAGATTACCGGAATTGAATATAATAAAACATGAGGAGGTAAGCCCATGAAAACTAAAGAAAAGGCTGCCAGCCTGACTGCTCTGCGACTGCTCTTATCAATAATAATACCGGGATATTCAGTAGTTTAAGTTAATGCCTGGGCGCCCACAGAATAACCGTCACACCCGCCAGACAAATTACCGCTCCAACCCAGTCATAAAGGTCGGGAGGCTTTTTGTCAATTCCCCAACCCCATAATAAAGAGAGGATGATAAACACCCCTCCATAAGCCGCATAAACCCTGCCAAAACTGGGGAATTTCTGCAATGTGGGAATAATCCCATAAAAAACCAGAATAATTCCTCCGACGAGTCCATACCATGCCGGCCTCGCTTCACGAAGCCATAACCAGACAAGATACCCTCCGCCTATTTCCGCCAGACCGGCAAGTATAAAGAGAGTCACTGCGTGTATCATACCACTTCCCCCTTCCAAGACTTATTTTATCTGTTAGACTTTGCTCTTATGTGCTACGTTTTGTAGTATTTCATTATATACCCCACTCCTTGGAAAAGTCAACAAATTAAGCAAAACGTCCCACCAAAATGTGGTGTAATTTTTGGAGACTGGTAACCAGTGTTCATATAGTTCATATTATAAATTGATAGATGTAACTTCGAGGTGTATAATAAATGGCTAAAAATAAACAGCATCTTGTGCGATTGAATAATATGGCCAAACTGCCAATATTGGGCAAAGGTAAATATGGAATAGTATATAAGATAGATGACAGAATCTGTGTTAAGATTAATAAAGATCCGGAGATTAATATGAAAGAAGTGGAGTTATACAGGATATACAGAGACTGTCCATTATTCCCAAAATACTATGGCTGTGGTGAAAACTATATAGTGATGGAATTAATAAAAGGGGAATCGTTAAAAAGTTATTTAGATAAAGGTGCCATTTTAACTCGTAATATCCTAAGGCAGTTAGTTATGATGTTTGAAGAAGGGGCTAAAGCGGGATTAAATCTTAACCCCAATGCCAGGCATATTATTTTAACTTCCAGAAAATACGCAAGGTTAGTAGACATTGAAGATATAATAAAATTTTCCTCGGCCAAACCCTTTATGTTGATGAACCGGTTGAATAAATACGCACAGAAACAAGCTTTCCTGGATTATGTAAACCATAACAGTAAATGGCTAATGGCTCAATGGGAAGTGAAAATTTAGGATCAGCGCCGCTTGTATGCATTTCAGCATATAAGCGGCGTAACTCAATGGCGAAAACCGGTTCTATAATAAAACAGCCTTGGCATCTGCTAACATTTTTTTCACCTGAAGATACATACTCTCTGTCGTTTCATTTTCGTCAATATGCAAATCGATGGGCATATTATGGTCGTCTTTTTCTCCGATCCATACCAATTTTGTATCCTGGACACCAATCAGGGAATTAATTATGTTAAGATCACGGTGTCCCAAATCGTCAGAGGTTGTGATGACAATATTCCCTGCATTCAACAATATATTGGATGCCTCAGCCACTTTTCCCCAAAATGCTGCTCGGTCTTTTATGGCATCGTCTGCCCCCAGGTCAAGATTGTATACTACCCTACCCTCAATAAAAAGCCCTCTTTCAAGATAACCTGCAAGGTTTTTCTTTTCTATATCCCTTTTCCCGGAAATAAGAATCAGCATCTGTTTTTGCGCAAATCTGACTGCTCTTTCCTCTCTTGTAACAGCGCTCCCGCTCCAACCGGCCTTGATTCCGCTTAGTTTTTCCCCTGGCCGGTTGTGTCCGTCTTCCAGAGTATCTACAACAATCCCGCCACCGGATATTTCGTAGTTGTCAACCAGGACAAAGCGTGAGGTTTCTATTAAATTCTCTGCTTTGTCCAGGGCAATCTCTTTTCCCAGATTAAAAATGACTTCAGCAACTTCATGCCTTTGTACATACTGCCTGGTTGCAGTAGCTAATGTGGAGGCATCAAGAACTGTGATCACTTCGTCAAGTTCGGCTGCTGCCTTTTGAGTTCCGATCTTGATATGGTATCTCCTATCTTTATTTAAATCCTTTTTCCCCAGCCAAAACAGCTTTGTCTTAATCCTGGTGGAAACCTCCGGCTTGGCTTCTCCCGTTATACAGGCCAGTTCCCCTCTGGTTAAATAAACCTGTTCTTCAAGAGTAAACCCGGTTGCACTCCCGGCTAAATCCTCATCCGGTTCAGGACCATTAAATCTCTCGATTGACTTCACTCTGGACTTTTTTCCACTGGGATAGAAGGCCACCTCATCTCCAACCTTTACCCTTCCTGAATCGATGGTCCCCGCAACGATCCTCCTGTCATCTCCGCCGGCAGTAAATTTATATACGCCTTGTACAGGCATTCTGAAAACCTGATTTTGTGCTTCCTTCTTATTATCCAGTAAATCTAATTTCTCTAATACGGTTTCGCCCTGATACCAGGGCATTTTATCGGAAGCTGCCGCAACAAGGTCCCCCATGAAGCCGCTAACAGGGATAAATGAATTGGCTTCCAGACCAATTTCTGAGAGAAAAGCTTTATACTCCGCTGCAATTTGTTCATATCTGGCCTGACTATAATCAATAAGGTCCATTTTGTTCACCAAAACGACAACCTGTTTTATGCCCAGCATGGATAACAGATAGCCGTGCCTTTTGGAATTTTCCATCACGCCTTCATGGGCATCAATGACCAGCAGGGCAGCTTCAGCCCTGGCGGCACCGGTAACCATGTTTTTCAGAAACTCAATGTGCCCCGGGGCATCAATAATAATATACTTTCTTTTGGGAGTTTTGAAAAATACTCTGGCAGCATCTATGGTAATTCCCTGTGCCTGCTCCTCTTTTAAAGCATCCAGCAAAAAAGCATATTCAAAAGGTTTTGCATTTCTCCGGCAGGTTTCCTTTACCTGCTCTAATTTTCCTTCAGGTAATGAATTGGTATCTGCCAACAGCCGGCCAATAATGGTGCTTTTCCCATGATCCACGTGACCTACGATAACGATGTTCATATTGTCAAAGTTGTTCTTCACCATTAATCCCATCCCTCTTATGATATTACATATATCCGGCTTTTCTCAATTCTTCCAATCCGCCGCCATCTTCTCGATCCTGTGCTCTTCCACTTCTTTCAGCAATGTTGGCAAACTTACCTGATCTTAATTCCTCAACAATTTCTGCTGCAGTAGCTGCATTGGAGTCAACCGGATGAGTACATGGCCAGCAGCCCAGTGACCGATATCTTTTTCCCTCTCCCTGATCAAAGTATAGAGATACCATCGGGATATTTTCTCTCTGAATATATTCCCAAAGGTCCAGTTCGGTCCAATCAAGAAGAGGATGAATCCTGACATGGGTGCCTGGTGCAAAATCAGTTTTATACTGATTCCAGAATTCCGGCGGCTGTTCTCCAATATGCCAATCATTTTTCTGATCCCTCGGTGAAAAATATCTCTCTTTCGATCTTGACCCTTCCTCGTCAGACCTTACCCCAACAATAATTCCCGTAAAAGCAGCGGGATTTTTGTCCAACTCGTATTCGCCTGTTTCATGGTTCATTCGGTATCTCGGACCCGTTCCACTAAGTGTCGCCCTCAGGGCTTCAGTTTTCAACAGCCGGCAGCATTCTAACCGGGTACAGTTGCCATCAGGAAAAGTCATTTTGGATTTCAGGGCTTTAGTGTTTTCTCCATAAATCATATCAAGCTTCCATTGCCTGGCATAATTATCTCTGTATTGGATCATCTCAGGGATTTTAAAATTAGTGTCTATATGAATCAAAGGAAATGGGACATGCCCAAAAAAGGCCTTGCGGGCAAGGTGAACTAGAACTGTGCTGTCTTTACCTATAGACCAGAGCATCCCCAAATCTTTAAAATTGGCATATGCTTCCCGGAGTATATGAATTGATCTGTTTTCCAGCTTAGTCAGGTGGTCCATTTTGTCTCCCCCTCAATATCTGTTTGATTCTTTTTTGCTGATTTTAATCTGATACTTGGTGCCGTCCGCACTTACAATGAACCAGTCTGTGTGGTCACTGTGATTCCCGGTAAACAGGTAACCACCCCTGCCGCCTATATCTGCACCTAAATAGTATCTGACAGCGCCTGCCGGGCACTCTTTCAGACAGGCCGTACAGCCCCAGCATTCTGAAGGATATTTCATTACAGCCTTGCCAGCCTCATCTGTTTCAATCAGATTACCCGGACAGATATTGCGGCACCTGCCACATGAAATACACTTATCCCGGTCAATTTTTATGCTCATAGACTGCGTCCCTCCCCACCAGCTCCCGGAAGATAATTTCTACATTCCCGTCTTTAAACACTGAATTAACATATTTCTGCCAGTTCTTATCATCTTTTTGCGGATAATCAATATTTTCCTGGTAACATCTCCACCGTGTTTCCCGTCTGGCTTCCAAATGTCTTATCAGTACCTTGCAGACATATAGACGGTCAATTATTTCAAATATTGCTAATAGCTGCCGCAGATTACTGGCTTTCAAGGTATCTGCTATTATCAGAAGTTCGTCAATGCGCCTGGCTGCTATACCGAGTTTAGCACTGCTGTATCCATAAGCCGAAGCAATCCCCCCGGCGTATTCGTCCATCACTTTCTGCATCGCTTCTTCAACCTCTGTAATGGGATGTAGAGACCCGTTATTCTCAAGAAAGCGTGAGAGATATTTAACCTGCTCTTTTATCCGGTTATCATCCCGTTTGATGATTTGCGCAACTTTAATGTCCTCCAATATTGACAGGGCGGCTATCTGACCTTCCGCCAGACACCCGGTCACATACTTCTTAGGGCTGCCGCCCGCCGCATCGCCGATGGCATACAGGTTTTTCAGGGTAGTCCTGCGGTGATGGTCTACCCAATAACCGCCGGCAGTGTGTCCTCCTACGATATAGGGTTCAGTTCCCTCAATCTCAACATTTTCCCGCCCGGGTCCGGTGTTTCTTTCCAGCCATTTTAAAGTCTGCGCAGGAGCCATATTTAGGTACGCTTTAAATAGTTCCATCTGCTGCTCATCTGTTATGCCCTCTGTTTTTAAAAAACAAGGGCCGTTACCCTTACGGTTTTCCATTACAGTGGCATAAAGCCTGATATGAGTGGAGGGCCTGCCGTATTGCTCAACATACTCCTCACCCCCGGCATTAACCTGTACTGTTTTGATTCCTTGAGCAATAGTACCCGTAGGGGCGATGGTGTCTTTACACCTGAGGGCAATAAATCTCATTTCAAAAGAGGTCATTTCAGCGCCTGCCCTGATACCTATGGCATATCCGGCACCGGTGTTAAAGGGGCTGTACCACATTTTATGTTTCGAAAAAGTTGGGTTGTTGGGTTTATAAAGACCTGCCGCCCCGCCGGCGGCACATACGGTCTTTTTGGCGTATATCTGATAAATCCTGTTCCCTCTCAATGAAAAACCGAGTGCACCGATAACACAACCATCCCTAACCAAATAATCCACTATATTAACATGATTCAAGACGGTGATATTGTCTTTTTCAGCCGCTGCCTGAGCCAGTATGGGCTTGATGTTTTCCCCGTTAATTTTGATACTTCTTTTGCCTCTGGGCACATAATCACCATTTTTATCTTTTAGAATTGTCAGTCCCAGGTCTTCAAGCTTTTCCGTCACAATATTGAGGCGTTTTGCTATGCTATAAACAAGATCCTCACGAATAATGCCTTCAGAGTCCCGCTTCACGTAGTCTACGAAGGATTCAGGGGTTTCCCCCCGGCCGATATAGGCATTCAGTGCATTAACACCGGCAGCCAGACACCCGCTCCTTTTAATGTTGGCTTTCTCGGCAATAACGACTTGCAAATTGGAATTTTCCGAAATGGTAAGGGCACAAAAACATCCCGCCGTCCCCCCGCCGATAATCAGCACATCTGTTTCTACAGTTTGAATAGCTAGCTTCAAGCCCGTCACCCACTTATTCCAAAAATCCCCTGGCCGTCAGGTATGCGATTATTTTATCTGCACAGTCATCAACACTTCCGGTATCCGTATGGACTGTGATTTCAGGATTGACCGGTTTTTCATAAGGGGAATCTATTCCGGTGAAATTTTTTATTTCCCCGGTCCCTGCTTTTTTATAAAGTCCTTTCGGGTCTCTGCTTTTGCAGACATCCAAAGAACAGTCCACAAATATCTCGATAAACCTATCGTCCAGGAGCTGCCTGACATTGTTTCTGTCTTGGCAAAAAGGCGAAATAAATGCAGTCAGGATAATAACTCCGGCATCTGCAAAAAGTTTACTTACTTCAGCAATTCTTCTTATATTTTCAATACGGTCAGTTATCCCAAACCCTAAATCTTTATTCAGACCATGCCTGATATTATCGCCATCCAGCAAATAGGTAAGCTTACCTGCTTCAGCGAGTTTCTTTTCAACGGCATTGGCAGCAGTAGACTTGCCCGAACCGGATAAACCGGTAAACCACAGAACTGCACCTTTTTGCTTCAATAATTTTTCCCTGTCAGCTCTTGTTATGGTTGTGGAATGCCAAACTATGTATTTATCGCTGCCCATGTTTTTCCTCCTAATAGATACCGATTATGCGCCAGTAAGTTAACGCAAATACCAGAACCACTGCCAAACACAGAATACATAAGATAAACCCCTTCGCTGCTGTCTCCCCCATTTTTATGAACCCGGAAGAATACGCTATAGCGTTGGGAGGTGAGCTCATAGGAAACATAAAAGCCAATCCTGATGGCACAGCTACTAAATAAACCGCAAGTGTTGGCGGAAGATTCATGCTGATTGCGGTTTTCATTACCACCGGAAGCAGGATAACAACAACTGCAGCATTGGAAACACCCTCTGTAAGAAATACACTAAGGGAGAACACTACGATTATAAAGGTCAGGGTAGAAAAATTCATTTTAGAAATATAGCTTTGATTGATATATTCAAGTAAACCTGTTTGTTCTAAAGCTGTTCCTAAGGCAATCGCTCCCCCGTACATTAAGATTGCGCCCCAGTTAATTTCTTTTTTGGCATCCTCCCAATTGGTCACATTTAATACAAAAAAGAGGGCTGCACTGATAAGAGCCACATTGGCAATTCCAATTCTCCCACTTTCAAAAACCCACAAAAAGATTGTTCCTGCAAGTATAAGCAAGGCCTTTATTTCTTTAAATTGTACCTTGCCTATCCTTTCCCCACCCTCCGAAAACACGTCTTTCAGAATTTGCATATCTTTTGTTGATGCCCGCACTTCCCTGGCAACATAAATGGCCACCAATATAATAACCAGGTAAACAGGTGGAGCAACTGTAATCATCCAGTCCAGGAAGCCAATGGTTTGACCGGTAGATTGCTCCAGAATACCTATGGCGAGGGGGTTTCTTGCTCCACCCAGAAATGTTACCACACCGCCCAGAACACTGCCCCAGGCGAGGGCATAGAAAATGTATTTTCCCAAAACCGAGTCTTTTTTTAAATTAAGTCTTTTGCATATTGACATTAAAATGGGAAAGAGCATGGCCGCTACTGCATACTCCGGCATAAAATGTGCCAAAGCCGCAGACAGGAAAAAAACCGCCAGAACCAGTCTATGAGGTTTATCCCCGAACTTTGCCAAAATATAATAGGAAATCCTTTTATTTAACCCCGAACCGGAAATACCGGCTGCTATAATAAAAGCCCCAATGATAAAAAATAGCGACTTGTTCCCAAAAAAGGAAAATATCTTCTCATCCGGAAGAACTTCAAATGTTGCTAAAAGCCCCATAACCATTAAACTCGTAATAGCCAGAGGGATGACGTTTGAGACCCATAAAAAAATTGCAAATAAAAATATAACCAATGCGTGATAAGCCTCTGTGGACATACCATGAGGAATATTTTTATTGTAGATAAATATAAGAAACAGGATAAAGGAAAAGAGCAGCAAAATGGCATTTTTATATTCGATTAAAAACAGGGTGACAAGTGGTCTTCTGTCTATATAAACATCATTTTTCATCATATCCTCCTACAGTCCACTTGACCCAAAAGACTCATCTATGTTTTTCACCATCAGCTTTTGCCTTAAATTCATGGTTTCCAAGAGCATTTTCATTTTAATTTTATCGGCCAGAGAGTAGTCAGACTGCTCCTGTTCCAATAAAGGTACTGATTTTAAATTAGGGGAAATATTAGCAAAGGATTGATGGGATTTAATAAATTTAACGAGTCCGGAATCCTGTTCTGACGGCACGGGAATTACCTTTAAGGAGATTAACTGGCTGATCATATTTTTATCATTTTGAGCATTAGCAAAAACCCAGCCACGGGTAAATAATTCTGTAGCAAAAGTCAGTATCTCAACCTGTTCCCGGGAATAAGCATCAGCACTTGTACTAAAATAAAGACCATGTACGCCATAAGAGAAATATTCTTCTATCCTGTACTTATGTTGGGGGATAGCGGATTTTAACACGATAAAGATATCATAATACTTTTTAATTGTGTCCACCGTTTTTTTTCGTTCATGGACCTTTAGGTCATCCTGAAATTCTGTCAGTATATATTTCGTCCGGTGTCTGGCAAGCGCATTATCGATGTCACCCAGTATAGCTTCGAGAGGGGTATCCTTAAATATATCTATGGTTGTAATGATAACCCCCTCCTTTAAATTTTTCTTAAAGCCTGGTCTGCATCTTCAAGGATATCGTTACACTCCTCTATGCCCACAGATATTCTCACCAGGTCCTCATAAACACCCATTTGTATTTTTTCTTCCAGGGTATTATCGGCACAGATAGTTGAAGCCGGATGTACAATCAGAGTTTTGGAATCACCTATATTAACCAGGTTAGATATTAGCCGGAGTTGGTCAATAAAATTAAAGGCCTTTTCCTTACTTCCAAGCCGGCAGGTTATAATGGCACCGGCACCCTTTGCATAGTACTTTTTAGCGATGTTATAATAAATGGAATTTTTAAGCAGCGGATAGTTGACTGCCGTGACTTTAGCATGGGTGTCCAGAAACCCGGCCAGCTTAACAGCATTTTCACAATGGGTTTTCATTCTGAGGGCCAGGGTTTCAATGCCTATCAAGCCAAGAAAGCTGTTCATGGGAGACATTATGGCCCCGATATCTCTTGCCATTTCACTGCGCAGCCTGGCAATAAAGGCAAATTTACCAAACCGTTTGGTATATTGCTTAAAGCCTGTGAATTTATCGTCACCATATTTTTTACTGCCGCCATCAATAATGACTCCACCTATGGCATTGGAATTCCCGTTCAGGTATTTGGATGTTGAATGTATAACAATATCTGCTCCGTAATCAACAGGCTTTACCAGATAAGGTGTAGTTAGTGTTGAGTCTACTATCAAAATAACGTTCTTCTCTGTGCAGACCTTTGCTGCTGCTTCAATATCCAGGATATCAAGCTTGGGATTGCCGATAGTCTCAGTGAAAACTACCTTGGTTTTATCTGTGATTTCGCTTCTTAAAGCTTCTTCATCAAGTTTATCCAGAATTTTAACACTGATGTGATAATCTTCAAGATGCTTAAACAGGTTGTAGGTTCCTCCAAAAATACCGGAAGTAGAGATAATCTCATCATTTGGTTTGAGAATAGTCATTACTGCCAGGTAAATTGCTGACATTCCCGAAGATGTCGCTAAGGCTGAAAGGCCGCCTTCCACAGCGGCAATTCTTTTTTCAAAGGCTTCCACAGTGGGGTTGGCAATACGTGAATAGACATAACCCAATTCCCTGCCGGCAAAAATGTCTTCAAGTTCCTTTGCCGTGCCATGTTTAAATGCGTTTGAATAGTAGATGGGTACATTAGTAGCTCCTGTCTGGCTGTCACCGCTCCAGTTTCCGTGAATTAATTTTGTCTGAAATTCCATCTATTCACCTTCTCAATCGCTGAATAAGGTAGTTGAAAGGTAACGCTCTCCGGTATCAGGAATCATCGTTAACACTTTTTTACCTTTGCCCAGTCTTTTGGCCACCCCCATGGCGGCATATAAGCTTGCTCCGGCTGAGATACCGGCCAGGATACCTTCTTTGCAGGCCAGTTCTCTGGCTGTGGCAAAGGCATCCTGGCTGCTGACCCTGATTACCTCATCATATATGTTTACATTAAGGGTCTTTGGTATAAATCCGGCGCCAAGCCCTTGAAGCATATGGGGTCCAGGCTGCTCACCCGATAATACTGCAGATTCTTCAGGCTCTACAGCAAAAATTCGTATGTCATTTAAGGTTTCTTTTAAGCTCTCTCCCACACCGGTTATAGTTCCACCTGTACCTACACCTGCCACAAATGCATCCAGCCCCTGGCCAAAATCTTTAAGTATTTCCCGGGCAGTTGCTATTCTGTGGGCTTCCGGATTCGCCAAATTATCAAACTGCTGCAGAAGCAGATACCCCTTTTCTGCTGCCAATTCCAAAGCCTTTTCAATAGCTCCTTTCATGCCCAAAGAAGCTTTGGTCAGGATAATCTGTGCCCCGTAAGCCTGAAGGAGCTTCCTCCTCTCCACGGACATTGACTCGGGCATGGTTAGAATCAGGTGATACCCCTTTGTGGCTGCCGTGAGGGCAAGGCCGATGCCGGTGTTACCGCTGGTGGGCTCTATGATTGTATCACCGGGTTTAATAAGCCCCTTATCTTCGGCATCTATAACCATGTTATACCCGATTCTGTCCTTGACAGAGCCCCCGGGATTAAACATTTCCAGTTTTAGATATACCTCAGCGGAATTCTCGTCTGCCATGTTATTCAGCCTTACTACGGGTGTATTACCTATGGTCTGAAGAATATTATCATAGATCATATTTGCATCTCCCTAGTTTTTTCTGACAATAAGAAGATTATAACCGTCAAAGTTCTCATCAATTTTTACCGTCTCGTGTCCTTCTGATTGAATACTTCGGGGCACATTGTTGATGGGTTCGCCATCATCCAGTTGAAAGGCAATTTTTTCTCCGCTCTTAATCTTGGATAATTCTATTTTTGCCTTAACAAAATTAATCGGGCACTTAACACCTTTTAAATCAATAACCTTTAAAGGCGCCGCGGCATCTGGCTGAACGCTGTCCGGCAAATTTTCCGGCCGGGGTTCTTTCGGTAAAGTAATTTCGAGTTTGGGACTTAATGACTCATACATCTTAACTACCCTGTCTGCCAGGTATTTTATTTCTTCATACCGGTTTTCCAGACTGTCCAGATCTCCCAGCTTGAAATCAAGGAGACAATCGAAAACGCTTTTTATACTTTCCTTTACATAGCCGGTATCAATAAAGTGCTTGCCAAATTCGTTGAAAATCAGCCTGTCCTTTGTAGTATCAACACCTTTTAGAATCAACAAGGCCCGGGCTGCCGATAAACCGGCTTCATAGAGCTTTTCAGACTGCCTGGCTGCCTGGAAGTCACTGAGGTAAAATTGGGAATTGGAAATATCTAATTTAATCACATCAAGAACTCCTGCACTGCATTCCCCCGGCCCTCTTCCTTTAATAGAGAATTTTTCACCGGAACCAAAATCATAGTAAAGATCAGGGTTCTCAGCCTCGGGTTCGATCACTGAAAACCGTTCAATTAAGCTTTTTATAGTTTCGATTTCATCTGTTACAAATCGGCAAAAACTACTGATATCTGAATTGCTTTTCAGGACAGCCAATTGATAAATGAATTCCGGTACTTTTTTGGCCGGGATTGTCCCGAATTCAGTGCCCAGCACAGCTTTTCCCACCCCCACTGCACCCCCAAACAATATGGCGTACATGGGAACCAATCCGTCAGCGGCACGTTTCGCCTTGCCATATAAACCTATTTCTCCTTTGTGATGCTGCCCGCAGGAGTTTGGGCATCCGGAAATGAAAATCCTTGGCAGCTGTGATTTAATATTTTCATCGGCATTCAGAAACCGTTCCCTGACAGCTGACAGGAGATTCTGGGACAACCCCAGGCCCTGCTTGCAGGTAGAGGCGCCGGCACAGGCCACTGAGTTGTCAATTGCAAAAGATGAACCAAAATTCAAGATGAGATCTGCTAATTCTTTGGCATGACTGCCTTTCAAGTCCCTGACAAAAAAGCCCTGGGTATTGGTCAGCCTCACAACAGGCTCATAATCCAGAGCGGCTAAAAAGTCCAGTATCAGATCAAGATTTTCAGCCCTGAGATTGCCGTTCTGAGGGTGGACATATACGGAATAAAGCCCGTCCTCCTTCTGCCCTGTTATCAAAGGATTAAAGCTGATTATAGAATCACCGCTCTGTTTACCGGTGTTTCCTTCCGGCAAAAAAGGTTCCAAACTTCTATTGCTCTTAACAATTTGCAAACTTTTCTGATATCCGGCTTTAAATTCTTTCTCACCTAACCTTTGTAAAATGTGCCTGATTCGGGCCTTGTGCTTGTTAGTCCTGTCCCCTTCATTCTCAAAAAGCTCCTTCATGGCCTGTACGTGATACAGCGCCTCTGAAGCAGGGATAAAGTCGGCCAGTTTTACAGCAACCCCGGGACTCCCGCCTAACCCTCCGGCGCCATATACCTCAAAGCCCTTTTCACCATTTTCTGTTTTGGCCACAAATCCCAGGTCGGAAATTGTTGCATTTGCTGTATCTGCCGGTGAATTTGAATAAGAGATTTTAAACTTTCTGGGGAGATTAAAAATTGTGGGGTCATTAAGGGCGTATTCCGTGGTGGCCAGGGCGTAAGGGGTTACATCAAAGACATCATCCTGGGAAACTCCCGCCAGGGGAGAACACGCTACATTTCTGGCAGTATTACCCCCGGTACCCTTGGTAACAATACCTGCTTCTAAAAGCCCTTCCATTAGGTTAACCGTATCGTCTAAAGTAACTTTGTGAAACTGAATATCCTGCCTGGTGGTAAAATGAATATACCCGTGAGAATAAGCTTTCGCCAATTCACTTATTTTTTTAAACTGATTTAAGTTAATCACCCCACAGGGGATTCTCGTTCTAAGCATATAAGTATCATTATCTCTTTGTTCATAGACCCCGAGGGACACCCGGTAAGGTTTAAACCTTGCGGTTTCCAAGAAGCCCTTTTTAAAATCCGCTACCTTTTCCCGGTAATTTTTCCCTTCATCTATGACTTGCTGAGGTATTTTGAGCACCGTATTTCCCCCTTCAAGCTATATAATCTTATAGTCAATTTTCTCCACCAACTCACAATCTGTTATTTTAAAGAAATTAAGTACAGGTTCGGCATCTTTTAATGACAGTATCCCGTAAATCCCACTGGGATCATAGGCCAGCCGCTTATCTTCTGCAGAAGGCCTTGAAGGTGTATAGGGATGGGAATGATAGTTCCCCACCAACACGTAACCGGCTTCTCTTATCTGTTTTAGGGCTGCAAATTGCTCTTTGGGATCTATCGAAAAATGCTCACTGCTTTGGTCAATGTTACGGAGTGCATACACCTTGGTAATGGAAAATCCGTCTGCTGTTATCATCCCGGCCAAAAGTCCGCAGCATTCAAGTGGAAATTCGTCTTTTGCCTGTTTAAGAATTTGATCATATTGTTCCTTTAGTAATTTTAGTGTCATCAACATCACCTCTGAGACAATAGTTTAGAGAGTGCACACGGGACCGTTGTAATCTATTAGAGTCTTTATGGCAGGTTCATCGCCACATACAGGGCATTTGGAGTTCTTTTTAATATTTATTTTTATAAACTCCATGGTCAAGGCATTGTAGGTCAGCAAATATCCGGCTAAGCTTTCTCCAATGCCCAGTATATATTTAAGGGCTTCAGTTGCCTGAAGTGTTCCAATAACACCGCCCATGACACCAAGTACTCCGGCTTCCCGGCAAGAGGGAACAGCCCCCTCCGGTGGCGGCTCTTTAAACATGCATCTGTAACAAGGTGTGTCATTATCAGGAATATAAGTGGTCAACTGACCGTTAAACCTGATAATACCTGCATGGGAAAAAGGCTTTTTAGCCATGACACAGGCATCATTGATCAGAAACTTGGCCGCAAAGTTATCAGTTCCGTCAATAATAAAATCATAATCCTGATCTTTGAAAATATCCAATATGTTAGAAGAGTCAACGAAGGAATGATAAGTAACAACACTAACATCGGGGTTCATTTCATTAATGGTTTCTTCCCCTGATTTAACCTTTAGCTTCCCGACGTCCTTAGTCTGGTGAATAATCTGCCTTTGCAAGTTAGATAAATCTACCTTGTCTGCATCCACCAGCCCTATGGTACCGACTCCGGCAGCTGCTAAAAACATTGCGGCAGGAGCGCCCAGTCCCCCGGTTCCGATGACAAGGACTTTGGAATTTAGTATTTTTTGTTGTCCCTCAACACCAACTTCAGACAGGATAATGTGTCTGGAATACCTTTCTATCTGTTGTTCATTAAAATCCACCGGCTCCACCCCCCATAAAGTAAAGAAACTCTATGACATCGTTTTCTTTAACAAAAGAACCCGCAAAATCTTCTCTATCCAATATTTCACCGTTTAATTCCACAGAAACCATCTCAGGCATTTGTACATTATGTATTTTCAGAAGTTCCAAAATACTAACTTCCTTTTCCAGCTGTTTTTCTTTACCATTAATTTTAATTTTCATAGAATAACCCCCCTGATTTATCACCTATGCGCTAATACTACCATATGTAGTAGTTTTTTTGCAAGCAAAAATTTATTGGCAAAAAAATCAAACACCGCTCATATGCCTTTCAGCATCAAGCGGCGTTTGTCTACAGTCACCTTAAGGGTTGTCTATTAATCGTTTTCGCGTTCTACCACAAAAGCCTCTGTCCGATGCGGCCCTGTTTCAGCTCATTCTTGGCGCTGCCAAGGGGGACTCTTTCCCTGATGAGAGAAGTCAGGATTCCGGCCCGGGCGGTATTACCCACCAAAATATAACCTATCAGGTTATCTCCTTTAAACACCAGCCTGCGGTAAAGATGGCGTCCGGGAAACAGCTTGACGACTTCATACTCATCCCCTTCCGCTTTGGGGTTACCGGCGGCAATTGTTGACAGGCCGAAGAAATCTGCGGAATTCATGCCCAGCGAACCTTCATAAACAACAGGGCTTCCGGCCATATTCCGGCCTGCCGCAGTTCCCTGTTCAGCGGCATTGGGCCAAATTGCATTAATACTCCTTTGTCCGGTCAGGATATCAAGAGCCTGGGCTGCATCTCCGGCAGCATAGATATCAGGGACAGTTGTTTCCAGATGCTCATTTACCAAGATTCCCCGGTCCACAGCAATGCCGCTTCCTGATAAAAAGCCGGTGTTAGGGGTAACCCCCTTGCCGATGATGACAACATCTGCCGGAATGGTTTCACCTGTTGTCAGCTTAACACTGCGGGCAGTCATTTCCCCGTCGATTGAGTCCCCGGCTATCTCAGCGGCATCGGCATGAAACTTAATGTCCAGCCCATGACTGATAAGCAGGTCACCCAAAATCCGGGCAGCCTCGCGATCCAGCATCTGGGACAGAATCTGCCCTGAAGACACTATGCAGGTCACCGACAGCCCGGCCTTCAATAGCGCATAGGCCGCTTTCAGGGATACAAAACCCCCGCCCATGACCACAGCATGTCCACCCTGACCGGCACAGGCCGCTATCCCCTTGGCATCATCCAGTGTGCGCAGCCCAAAGACACCTTTCATTTCTGCACCCGGGATGTCAGGCATCACCGGTGAAGCCCCGGTGGCAATCAGAAGCTTGTCATAACCATAAATGTGTCCATTATCTGTGCGCACCTGGCGTTCTGCAGTATCAATCCCGGTTACCTTTTGCCCGGTGTTTAAGACAATTTCGTTATTGGCATAAAATTCTTCATTCCTTATCATCATCTGTTCCTCAGACATTTGCCCCGCGAGATAATAGGAGGTCAAACATCTTGCGTACGCAGGATATCTTTCATCACTGATGATTTCTATTCGCCCTGACTTATCAAGGCTGCGGATAGTCTCAGCGGCAAAGACACCGGCAGCGCTGTTCCCTATAATCACATAGCGCACTTACGCCACCCCCATCCCACTATAACCCTAGAGCTTTGCGTTTAGATTTGATGTGTTCAATGAGCCCGTGGGCCGCTTTAATGGGATCTGTTTCCACATAGAACCTTCCGCCCAGAAGACTCTCAGCTGTGTCTCCGGTAAGAATCTCAGTAACCTTTTTGCCGCCAACAATCTGTGGAACAATCCCAAGATGGGTTAAAAGCCCGAGAGAAACTGCCCATGTTCCGATGCTGAGGGCTTTTTCATGCTGGTGCTCAGGTGCGGAAGCAGCTACCGGTAAATCTTTTATGGATACTTTGAGATAACCGGCCAGAGCAGTTAACAAATCCCCAATCCGGGAATTATCCACACAGCTGCCCATATGGAGTACCGGAGGCAGCGGGGCACCGATTCCGGCGGCATTGCCAACAGCGGTAAGCACAGCCTTAAGGGTGTCCCCGGCATATTTCTCTGTTGCTTCGGAAGTCATCAAACCGGCTTTTGCCAGAGCCTGAGCAGAACACCCGGTAGTTACCACCAGAACATTATTTTGAATCAGTTCTTTCACCATATTAACATGGAAGGAATCCTGGGCTACTTTGACGTTATTACACCCAACAGTACCTACTGCGCCGAGAATATTTCCATTGGCAATGTTGTCCACCAACGGTTTCAGGGGGTTATCGGCATCCAGTTTTGCCAGTGCGGCAACTATTGCCTCCACACTGAAACCTGCCATCATTTTGGTTTTTACATCCGGGATATCAACCCGGCTTTTGTCACGTCTTCTATAGTTCTCAATGGCTTTGCGCACAATTTCCTCGGCCTTTTGGTCAGCTTCACTCAAAGTGAAGTCTACATGTTCGGCGCCCGGCATTTTCACTATAGGTGAGGTGGTAAATATCTTGGTATGGTAGCAGGCAGCCACTCTGGCCAGGGAAGGCATAATGCATTGAACATCCACAACCATAGCATCAACAGCCCCCGTTATAATAGCCAGTTCCTGGGCCAAAAAGTTAGATGCCATAGCCACACCCTGGCGCATCAGGATTTCGTTGCCGGTACAGCAGACACCTGCCAGCTGGATTCCCTTGGCCCCCACAGCCAGAGCCTCATCGGAGAGTTTCCGGGCCCACTCAACGATTTTTTCGGATAACATGGGTTCGTGGCCATGGACCACAATGTTGACATGGTCTTCCCGGAGTACTCCCAGGTTGGCCTCAGCGACCACCGGAGCAGGTACGCCAAATAAAATATCCTGGATATCGGTGCCAAGGTGTAAGCCGGCATAGCCGTCAACAAGCCCCTGCTTTACAGTTGCCAGGATCAGGTTAACAGGGTCGGCATCCATTCCCATCGTAGTCTGGTGCAGGGCTTCCCTGATTTCCCTGTCAGGGTTCCGTGGCAATACCCCTAATTTGCGCCACACTGCCACCCTTTCTTCCGGGGCTGTGGCCACAAGCCATTTCATAGTGGAGTCGGAATGATTACCGAAATCAGACCAGGCAATACCGACAATTTCTTGGGCAATATCATTATCAGATTTGTTTTCTGTCTCGATCCCTAACTTCCCGGCAACTGCCAGCAGCTTATTCCGGTCTTTGACAGAGTACGCGGCACTTCCCCCGGCGGCAGCAGCCAAAGTCTCCACAGCCTCATAAGCATGGTCAACGTGGGCCGCTGCCCCGGCAGCTGCCTGCCTCAGTAAATTACGGGCCACGATAAGGTCTGCATCGGCGCCGCAAACCCCATACTGCGGGCCGTCGCCAAAGGGATCGATCCGGCAAGGCCCCTGGTTGCAATGCCTGCAGCAGAGTCCGGTCAGCCCAAAACCGCACTGGGGCTGTTGGGCCTCAAAACGATCCCACACTGTCTCGACCCCTTCTTTGGCAGCCTTTTCAATCATTTTTCCCGCAGCGCTATCAATAGTTTTCTTTAAATAATCCATACTTACGCCTCCTCCCCGGCAACAAATTTTGTCAGGAATTCCTTTTTCCTGTTTTTATCAAACTCGCTGATTTCAATAAATTTTATGGCTCCGGTAGGGCAGGCTTTGACACATGCAGGGTTATGCCCTCCAGACAAACACTGGTCACATTTGACCGCCTTTTTATCCTCCTCATTGGGCACTATGACCCCGTACGGGCAGACCATGACACACATCCAGCACCCGACACACTTCTCCTCGCGGTTTAGCACCAAACCTGTCGCTTCGTCCAAATGCATGGCGCCGGTCATACAGGCAGTGACACACTTGGGCTCGCGGCACTGCCGGCACTGGACCGGGATATTAACCGTGTTCTCCCGGTTTGTCTCGACAGTTACTCTTCTGACCGGCCGTTCCCTTTTCAAGACAGCGGCCAAAAAATCCTTACTGCCGGAATGAACCGTACTACAGGCAAGTTCACATGATTTACAGCCAATACAGCGTTCTGTTTTAACCAGTATCTGTTTCATTGGATTCCCCCTCTCTTTTTTCTTGTGACGTAACAATTCTAATTATAATTGTAAATAAAAAAGGCGGGATTTTCTGTCATCCCGCCGACATTTTTGGAATCTTATTAAAAAATTTATAATCGTATTTAACAAAATATAATCGTATTTTTAAATTTTAGCTCAGGGCAATCAGCATCTCCAGGTCCCTGACAATATATTTTTTGCGGTTTACAGTAATAATCCCGGCAGATTCGAACCGGTTGAGAATAGTAGTCACTGTTTGCCGTGAACTGCTGATAAGACCGGCGATCTCTTCATGGGTCAGGCCAAGTTCAAATTCGAGGCCCTCCCCGGTAGGCACACCTCTTTCGCGGGCAGTTTTCAGGAGCAGGGAAGCAACCCTTGAGTTAACTTCTTTAAAGGCAAGGTTCAGCAGGGCATCATTGGTGTTTTTCAGGATAACACCCAGAATTTTCACCAGCCCGGCAGCCAATCCCGGGTTCTGCATCAAAATCTTTTTAAAGCCTTCAGTACCGATGTAGAGAATTTCCGCAGGCTCCAGGACTGTAGCATTGGCCTCTGAATGCAGGCTGTAAATATCCCCGGAGTGCAGAATGGTTACAATTATTTCTTTCCCTTCCGGCGATAAATAAGATATTTTAACCCGTCCCGACTTCACTAGGTAGATATAGTCCTTAGAGGAATCATCAAATCTTATTTGCTCTTTCTTGGCAAAACAGGCACACGAAAAACAGCTCAGAATATGCTCTGTTTCCGCTTCGGTTAACCCCGTAAAAAGCTTAAATTTATTAAGCATAGCCTCTTCCTTTTATCATTGGTAGTACGAGTTATTATAATTATATTCTAAATCATTTTGCGGCATTGGACAACTGATAATAATTTACTCTGCAATCAACCGGGCGCTGATACCGGACGCCGACAATTCCAGAATAATGCAGGTAAACCAGCGCTCCCTTCTTTTACATGTCGGTGACCCGGGATTTAATAACAAAACACCCTGTCTTGTCGTAATTACCGGCTGATGGCTGTGACCAAAAATGATCACATCTGTCTGAATATCGCTAAACCTGGAATAGGCCCTCTCAATGGTAGTCCCTTTAGTGCCATGGCCGTGAAAAATGCCTATCCGGTATCCTTCTAATTCTACAATCTCTGTTTCATTCAGCAATGCTTTTATTTCTTCCGGATCATTGTTTCCCCATACACCAATAAAACTTTTATATTCACGCAGCAAATTAAAGGTTTGGGTGGTTTTGAAGTCTCCTGCATGAATGATCACATCAACATCTGAGAGGTGCTTCTCCAAAAATTGTCTCAGCCTGTCAGGATTTTTTGTGACATGCGTGTCAGCTATGATACCTATTCTCAGACGCTATTCACCCTTTTCATCAAATAACTTTATATAATACCCATACCCTTCCTTTTCCAGGTCTTCTTTCGAAATGAAGCGCAATGCCGCAGAATTAATACAATAACGCAACCCGCCCGGAGCCGGGCCGTCGTTAAATACATGGCCAAGGTGCGAATCAGCTTTTTTACTGCGTACCTCGGTCCGCACCATACCGTGGCTTAGGTCCCGTTTTTCCTCAATCTTTTCGTGGTTCAACGGTTTAGTGAAGCTTGGCCAGCCACAGCCTGAATCGTACTTGTCCCTGGAACCGAATAGAGGCTCTCCGGATACTATATCTACATATATTCCTTCTCTTTTATTGTCCCAATACTCATTTCTAAAGGGAGGCTCAGTCCCGTTTTCCCGGGTTACTTGATATTGCAGCCTGGTCAGCTCATTGAGCTGCTTTTCTTTTTTCACACTCTGTCACCTTCTACAGTAGGTTAAGTCTTCTTTATTTCAGAAGCCCAGTTTAACTTAGTAAAGGCATCCCGCCCCGAAGCGGTACGGTACCTCCCGTAGTGACCGGGGTTCTTCTTATGGTAGTTCTGGTGATACTCTTCTGCCGGGTAAAAAGCTGTTACCGGTAATATTTGAGTCACTATGGGCCGGGCAAATCGCCTGCTTTCGGAAAGGACGTGCTTTGATTTTTCGGCACTTCGCTTCTGCTCTTCATTGTGGTAGAAGATTGCCGTTCGGTATGATTTACCCCGATCATAGAACTGGCCGCCAGGATCTGTGGGGTTAACCTGACGCCAGAAGATTTCCAAAAGCTTATCATAAGATATCACAGCCGGGTTATAGGTTATCTGAACAGCTTCGTAATGACCGGTTCCCCCGGCGCATACTTCTTCATAGGTTGGATTTTCCGTACAACCTCCTGTATACCCGGAGACGACTTCTGTAACTCCCGGCATCTTCTCAAAGGGGTCAACCATACACCAGAAACAGCCGCCGGCGAAGGTGGCGAACTGGAAGTGGCTTTTTTTATGATTCATTATACATCACCATCTTTATTATTGCCGCTGCGGCCCTAATTATGAATGAACTTGTTATTCACTATTCCGGCTCTTTCCCTTATTTTAGAGGAAAAACAATCTTGGTCAAAAGCTCGCTTTCCGGCACTTCCATCGGGGAATTATAGTAAAATTCATAGGCCACTCCGGTTGGTACATATCCTTTCTCCTGAATCCACTTGGTTACAGCTTCATAAACAGGCTCCATCCCCTGATACGGTCCCTTGTGCATACTGGAGACCTGTTTCCCGGCCGGGATTTCACCGGCTTTGATGTCATCTTTCCCTTCAAGAGGCCGCGGGACAGTAAAGCCCATCTCCACATCAAGGTTTTCCATAAGTTACCTCAATTTTGTAATCCATATTATTTTGCCTCCTACCAAAATATTCACTATTTGTTCATAACCTCATTGTAGCCCATTCCCGGCTCAGCTGTGCCTGCAGTGCACAAGGGTATACTCTCCACAATACTGCGCACATAGAAAAACGGGGCGCTAAAGATCAGGTCAGAATCCTGGTATCCTTTAACCAGGTGGCGGCTTGACGGGTCTAAAAATGTTACATTGACACGACCTGTAGACAAGGGATAACTGACAGCTCCTCCACATGTAGAACCATTCATCTGCCCCTGCAGGGGAATCCCGGTTTCGTAAGTTGATAACACGACAAGGCGGCTGGCCTGAGCCGGATTGCAGAGAAACAGTACCAAGTCCGGTTTAAACTCAAATTCCTCCAGGGGACCAATCACCACATATTTTGATACTCCAAAAGGCGGCTGGCTCTGACTGAGGGCACGACCGCGAAAAAACGAGGCATTACAGGAGCTGAACTTTTCCCCTTCAATCAGGAACTTCTTCACTAAAGCACCCCGCTCCGGAGAAGGGACTGCCAGTCCCAGTGAAGTACTGCCTCCCGGACAGGTACAATTTTCAGTGCAAACATTGAAGGTAAACCCTTTTCGCGCCGCCTGATAAAAGGCTGCACAGGGCATTGTCTTGCTGTCCTTACCATTACTTGCCGGTTTATCGCTAAAACTAACTCCCACCGGGCTGCCGTCCAAATCAAGTACCTCTTTCAATTGTTTGGCATAGTCCTGCCAAATCATGCAAATCACCCCTTTCCTAATTACGCTTTGATTTCTACAAAAATAAAGGCTAATCCTCTTTGGATGATAACAGACCTCCCTTAAATTTGAAAAAAACCCGGCCACCTTACAGTGACCGGATTTGTTGTTTAACCTAAAACCGCCTTGATATCCTCATCAGGGTGGTAATCAGTCTGATACTATAATTGTCCTGGAGTACCTTTAAAACCACATACCCCAGTTCCCGGGCATGAAATGCGTAGGCCGCCACACCTTTCATCCCCAAAATCAGGGTGTCCTGCAGTGCCGCCACGTCCTCGTTTTTGCCGCAGACTCCGGCTTTTGCACATTTGCTTCGTTAATTACTTCATTTATATCAGACGCCATCCCAGCATCACCAACATGCCCAATCCTAAAGTGGGTATGATATGGCGGGTTTTGTAGGCAACAGCAGCAGCAATAATTCCGGCCGGCAGATAGGGGTTTTGCAGTGATAAATCAAGACTTCCCTTGGGCAGGAGCAGCGCCGGTACTATCAGTGCGGTCAAAATGGCAATCGGAACATGCTTCAGCCACCTGTTCAGCCAAACCGGGATACCGGTAAACCGGAACAAAGCCAATGAGCCAACTCTGGTAAGATAGGTTACCAGGGCCATACTGAGAATAATAAACAATATTTTATTGTCCATTGTCTTTCCCTCCTTCAAGCAATCCACCGGCTAAAACAGCGACCAGACAGGAAATGATAATATACCATTTTCCCGGTAAATACATGGCACCCAGGACAGCAGCCACCGCCGCAGTCAAACAGACAATCAGGCTGCTGCGATTTACCAGCATCGGCGCCAGCAATACCAGAAAAGCAGCCGGCATAGCAAAATCCAGGCCCCAAGAAAGGGGATCGGCAATATGGCTTCCTAAAAATACGCCCAATACGGTGGATAATATCCAGACTATGTAGAGCGGCAAGCTTGCACCTAATTGGTAGCAGCCGCTGTATTTATCAGTTTGAGTCCGGCTGGCGGTAAGGGCATATGACTCATCTGTCAGAATAAATGCCAGCACTGCCTGAAATGGCAGCGGCAGTTTAAGCATATATGGCGCCAAGGACATCCCCATCAATAAATGCCGCAGGTTTACCAACAGAGTGGTAAAGACAATGATTCCCCACCCTGAAACACCGGCACCTATCATGGTAATGCCGATAAATTGGGAGGCCCCGGCAAATACCAGTACAGACATCAAAATTATTTCTACAGGCGACATCCCGGCCGTAATGCCCATTATCCCACAGGTTATTCCAAAAGGTATTACACCTAAGGTTATGGGGATACTGTCACCGACTGCAATCAAAAAGTCACCCTTTCCCGGATGCACTTCCACAGCCAAATCATTAGTTTTTGGTTTTGTTAAATCCATAATGAAGCCCCTTCACAATAAATTTCATTACCCCAATATTAATTAGCAGGAGAATCTTTGTAAATATCCAATTAGTATATTTATAAAGATAATTGGATATTTAAAGGAGTTTTGTTTAAATGGATATATCCAAATGCCTGCTAGAACACAAGTTGGATACCTCATCGAACATTCCCCTCTACCTGCAGCTTGCCGAAATAATTTCTGACAAGATCACCGGTCAGGTATTTCCGGCGGATACCAAGCTGCCTCCCGAACGGGTCCTGGCCCGGATGTTTTCCGTTAGCCGGACAACGGCCATTAATGCTTACCGGCATTTGGAGCAGCAGGGTACAGTGAATACAAGAGTTGGCAGCGGTACATATGTCGCCGGGCAACACAGTAATACCGGCACCTCCGCCACCCGGGTACCATGGGCCCAATTATTTACCCCTTACCCGCAAACCCCTCTTTCATCAATATTGAGAGAATTGGTTTCTCCCCCCGCTGCGGATATGATATCTTTATCAGCCGGAATAGGGGATTCGGCCCTGTATCCGGTTGGAACTTTTACGAATTTGCTTAATGAGCATATACAACATATGGGCCGGGCAGATTTTGGCCATATTCCGACAGAAGGATATGACCCTCTCAGGCAATCAGTTGCCGCAATGTTAGCCGCTAAAGGGATTCCCACAAAAAAGGACAATGTAATGATACTTGCCGGGTCGCAGCAGGGCCTGTATCTGCTGAGTAAAATTCTATTGGAACCGGGTGATTGTGCCATCATTGAAGCATCCAGTTTCATTGGCGCTATTCAGGTCTTTCAGGCATCAGGGGCCAGAGTGCTCAGCCTGCCGCCTGATGACAGATTTCCTTTGGCTGCACTTGAAGATTATCTCGTCCGCTACCGGCCAAAGATGTTGTATCTGATACCTACATTTCATAACCCCACCGGGCGCACGATGTCTCTGGAAGAACGCCGGGATTTACTGCAGCTGGCTGCGCGGCACCGGCTGATTATAGTTGAAGATGACCCATACAGTGACCTGTATTACGACTGGGAACCGCCACCGTCGTTAAAGGCCCTGGACACGTACGGCGGAGTCGTCTACCTGAGTACATTTTCGAAAATCCTTTTCTCCGGTCTGCGGATTGGTTACATTTCGGCTTCACCAATATTGATTAACAGATTAGCCCTGGAAAAACAATATATTGACCTGCATTCCAATAATATTTCTCAATGGATGGTTCACCTGTTCCTGGAGGCCGGAAATCTTGACAATCACCTTACCTTACTCCGCCGGGAATATAAAAAACGCCGGGACCATACCGCTAAGGCTCTCCGGCGTTTTTGCGGAAAATATCTTGATTTTTCTGTTCCTGACGGCGGTTTCTATTTTTGGTGCAAAATCAAACAATCCGGAACCTCCCGGCGCCTCTTGCATGAAGCAACAAAAACAGGAGTATCTTTTGTTCCGGGGGAAGCCTTTTATACAACCGCAACCCCGGACAAAGAGTTTCGTCTTTGTTTTACCACTCACAACCAAACCGTACTTCATGAAGGTATCCGTCGCTTGGCTAAAGCAATAGCACAGACTGCCAATAACAAAGGAAATGAAGATTCTTTGCTTTTTTCGCCTGTTTCACCTATTATTTAGCTCAATCATTAATAATTGCTTTTCTCATCAAGTCTTAGCGGCTCCTTCCTTCCCAACCGCTACTCATAAGTCGGCCAAAATCCTTCGGCGCCGGCGTTCCTCATCGCATACTCCGCTTCTGCAGCTACCTGGCTCTCGGTTACCCCTGGTTTTACAGCGCCCACTGCAGCCACCCCATTTCCTTTAGCTTATTGCTCCAATTTAGAAACCGAAGACGATTCACATAATTGGTTAATTTGAGTATTGTATATTATCAATAACGTTTAAGGCAGGTGGGTTAGATGCCAATGGCATACCCCGCTGCCCATGGCTGGACCATTATAAAATCATTAACCTTCGATATCCGGTCAGGAGAACTTTATCGATTATATGACCTGTTTAAGCCAGACACCAATTACATGCAAATTCTTTCAGACCTCATATCAGTACAGATTAAAGTAAGAAACATGTCCCTAATCAGCCCATACCCGGGGATAAAACTCCTAAACCAGGACTACTATATCGCAGACAAAGCCCTGGTCATTTATTACCAGCTGGTCGAGTTCACAGCTTATGCTTACGGGTTCCCGGTATTCCCAATATCCGTTTATGAGATTGAAGGCCTGATAAAACCAGGCACCCCGCTTGATAAAATGGCAGTAACTTAACAAAAATGGCTGCTGATAAACAGCAGCCTAACGTAATTTTAGATATGATATGGATTTTAGTATTCTTCCAAATTATTTACCGGAACGCTCTGTTTTTCATTCGGGTTGTCTAACAGGTGGATTGTAGCTATTTGATTTTCCTGATCCACATGTTCAATATAAACACGGTTTCCGTTATAAGTTACATCAGCCATAACAGGTGAAGCGGAGATTTCCTGCGCCCGTTGTGTGTCCATATTGCACCTCCTTTGATTGTTGTTTTAGTATTTGCACCGAATTATACAGATATACTAATTTGTTTCACACAATCAGATTAGACTCCGTCAGTCTCAGGCCAACCCGCTCCGGCCTCAGAATCTCAAAAATAGTCCGCATGTCTTCCATTTTCCTCCAGTATGAGTGCCCGGGTCCCATGGGAAAAGTTGTTTGCAAATCATTACTGTGATACTTCTCTTTAGCCTGAACTGTTTTATTCTTTAGCCTGAACTGTGAAATAAGTGCATTCACCAAAAATGCGATTGAATTTCGGATAACTGCCCAATTCGACAAACTCTACGGCGCCGGCAATATCCCCTGCTCTCCGGTATTCGTCCGAAGAAAGTAAGGCAAGCCTTGCTCCGGTCCCTGCAGCATTCCCTATCATCCTGATTTGCTCCTCCAGTTCCATAGGAATCAGTCCAATGACACATGCGCTGTGCGGATTTAAATAGTTGCCAAAGGCGCCGGCCAACAGAACTTCTTTGATGTCTCCGGTTTGAATGCCCAGCTTTTCCATCAGAACCTTTACTCCCGCGGCCATAGCCCCTTTGGCTAACTGGAGTTCACGGATGTCACTCTGGGTGCACATAATCGGCCTGCCATAGCCGGTTTTATCTGCAGATACCAGCAGGAACGCCGGTTGCCCCTCGTGCTCAACAACATGTTCTGCAAACCTTTTAGCCGCAGAATTGGATAATTTATCTGCAGTCAGAATTCTGCCCCTTTTATCAACGACCCCCAATTCTACCAGGCCTGCCACCGTATCCAGCAGAGCAGAACCGCAGATACCCAGGGGGGTGCCCCCTCCGATAACGGAGTATTCAAGCCGCTCCGCAAAATAAACGTGGTCGATGGCACCATCTGCCCCTCTCATCCCACTGCTTATCTGGGCACCTTCAAACGCAGGTCCGGCAGCGGCAGAACAGGCCGCAATCCCGGCCTTGGAACCAAGAGCAATTTCCCCGTTAGTACCAATGTCAATAATAAGCTTGATATCCTCACTTCGTTCCAACTCGGCAGCTAATAAGACAGCCGTGGTGTCCGCTCCGACGAAACCGGCTATATTGGGCAGCACGAAAACCCGGCCTCCCGAATTTATTTCAAGACACAGTTCCGCCGCCGCTGCCACTACCGGCTCCCCGGTGGCAGGAACATAAGGCGCAACAGCTATGTTTTCCGGGGTTATCCCCAGGAACAGGTGATGCATACAGGTATTAGCCGCAATTGAAATCCCATAGATATCACTGCGGCTTACCCCCGCTTCTTCTGCTGCTTCACCGATAAGCCTGTTAATGGCCTCGATGACAGTTTTCTGCAGCTTGTTTAGGCCGTCTTCATCCTGGCCTGCAAAGTTTACCCGTGAGATGACATCTGCCCCGAACCTGGTCTGCGGATTGAGGGTTGACGCAACACCCAGTACTTTCCCGGAATAAAGGTCCAGTAAATACCCGACTACCGTTGTGGTACCTATGTCAACAGCCATTCCCAGCATTTTTTTCGACGTATCCTGTGATTCGATTCCCAATACTTCATTGCCATTTGTAACCAGAGTAATGCTGTGTTCTGCCTCCCTTATGATGGCAGGTATCTGGCGTAATACCGGGATGGGAACCTTCAGATCATTATATTCATAACCATTTTTCAGCAGGCTGTCTTTTATACGGCGCCAATCTGAACGCTGGTCATGCAGCATTGGCTTTTCAACATTAACAAATATCTTTTGCAGATGTGGTTTTATATCGACAGATCTTGCTTCAGAAATCATCAAAATATTATGCTTAAGCTTTTTGTCAACCGCTAACTCAACCACCATATCGTTTTGAACTTTGGTCAGACAGGCCAGGCGTACCCCGTCCTCCACTTCCCCGGCCTCAAGGAGGTCCTGTTCTCTTATTGTAGGGGGCCTAACGCCCTTGGAGATTTTCACACGGCATTTTCCACACCGTCCCATGCCACCACAGGGAAAATCAAGTTCAAACCCGGCATCATTAATTACCTCCATAAGGGTAATGCCTGCCAAAACTGCAACTTCCCCTATTTCCGGCTGAAATATTACTTTGAAATGTTCCATAAGCATAGTCCCTCCAAAAATATTGCTATTATGTCAACCTGGGGGAATAAACAATAAAGCTGTATCAGAAATTTGATACAGCCAGGAATCTTAAAGCTTCCGGTACTTATTCAGTAATCCCCTGCAATTTAATGTAATCTCCCCTGTAATAGGTAATTCCCAGACCCATTGGCTTACTTTCGTTATTATATAATTTTTGCTCCACAACTAAAATGGCAACATTATCATATATGTCCAAATACCTTTTAATCTCTTCATCCGGTGTTTGGGCATAAATGTTCAGTTCCTTTTTCAAAGCAAAAATAGGCATGCTTTTAGACATCATCTCAGGGAATGTGGCATGCTCAATTTCCTTTTCAACAATAGGCATTCCCTTTTGATAGAGCAGATATTTGACATCATAAGCCACAGGGTCTCCGTCAGTAAAAAACAACCGCCGGATCATGATGACATTTTTGTTTCTGGTGATCTGTAAGCTGTTGGCCAGCTTTTCGTCAGGGACTACAATATTCACTTCCAGCAGCTTTGCTTTATCAACTGTATTAATAGAGTTGCTCATCTCATTATATTTAATAATATATTTATCATAATCGGGTCTTTGTACAAAGTTCCCCTTACCCGGAATTGAATAAATATATCCTTCACTGACGAGAATCGCCAGTCCCTTCCTGACAGTCATCCGACTGGCACCGTATTCTTTGCATAAAGCAGTTTCGGAACTTATGGCATCTCCCGGTTTTAATTCGGCATTGTTTATCTTCTTCTTGATATCGTCTACTATTGTAAGATAAACCGGGTTAATCATCTGCACGAACTCCCTTTCCTCCGGCAGAGCAAATCCACCCTCTGCACCGTTTGACCCCTGATGAAGCATCATTTGCATAGCTGTCGGCACCGATAAACCTGCAAACATCTTCAGTCAGGTGGTTGCCCCCCGCAATAATCCTGACAGTATCCCTCAGACCCGCCACAGTTATGGCCTCAACAACCCCTCTCATGGCTTCAATGGTGTTTGTTAACACACCACTTAGTCCCAGAATATCCGGCTTGTTCTCTAAAACTTTGGATACAAACAGTTCCTTTGGGACATCGACGCCAATGTCAATTACCTGGAATCCATTGGCCTCTGCCATGCTCCGGAAAATTTCTTTGCCAATATCATGGATATCACCCTTTACAGTCCCAATCAGTATTGTACCAATCCTTTCGGAATAACTGCGCTCGAACTGAGCTGTCATCTTTTCCAGTTTCAAAATATCCTTAAAGATCAGTCCGGCCATAATCAGGTCAGCAATAAAGTATTCTTTACTCTCATAGAGCTTTCCTACCCTGTTCATACCCTCATCCACCAGCTCCAAAAGGCGGAGCGGTTGAATGCCGGCATCCAGCGCCTGATTGGCCAACCTGATGACACCGTCTTCGTCCAGTTGTTCTACAAGGTCTATTATTTTTCCTTCCATTTTTTTCAGGTCTTCCATTTTACCCTCCAACATTACAATATTATTGGGTTTAATAATTATTGAATTTCAAAATTACCTTGAGCTTACCAGGCAGTCGTATATACAGCAATATACCATTGCTTATATATTATAGCCGGCAATTATTCTTGTCAACAAATTCCCGGGCTTTAACACCCAGTTCCGGAAGCATCAGGGTCACAATACCAACTAATAAAAAGCATACACTGCCCAAAGCAAAAAACAGGTTATAATTGTGACCCGCTATCGGAGTCAATATAAAGGACGGAATAAAAACTGCACCAATAACCTGGAGAGTCCCGACAATTCCTCCGGCGCTTCCGGCATATACAGGACCTATTTCCGGCAGCAGCATTGGAAAGGACATAAGCAGAGGTGAACACATACCGGATAGAACACCGAAAAGGACCAGGAGCGCAGCCATACCTGTTCCCTGAGGTATCACCCAGGCTGCGTATCCCGTAACAGCGCCCGCTGTGGCAATCGGAATTAAAAAGCCCTTAATTCTTCCAATCCGCCCAGACAGGATTGGACCAATAATACTGCCGACGATTGTGCCAAAGGTGACTAAAGATGCCAGAAAGCCGGCAGTTACAGGGTTTATCCCTTTTGCTTCATTCAGGGCATTAGACAGGAATCCCGAAAAGGCCATCGAGTTACCCATAAAGAACATCAGGGCCAGGCCTGCTAACCAGACGTTTTTGCTCTTAGCAGCCACACCGATATACCTGGTTACCGGCATAACCGGTAAGTCTGGCGCACCCTGTGGTTTTGGTTTTATCAGGATAATCCAGAACACCCATACCAATGCCATTAGAATCCCGGCGGCAACAAAAGCGCTCTTGGTGGTGGGAAAAAAGGCAGATGTGGCCAAAGCTGCAGTGATACCGACTCCCATGGCAGATAAATAGATACCCATAGCAGTTCCCACCTGTTCTTTGGGAAACCATGCCCCCAAAAGCTTGGATACGTTTGCATTTAAAAAACCCGGGCAGATACCGGCCAGAAACATTAAAACAAATAATTCCCAAAAGTCATCAGCCGCATAACGGAACAAGGAACCGGCGATAGAGAAAATAAATCCAATGGCAACGACCTGTTTTACACCGAATTTATCGGCCAGGGCCCCTGCCGCAAAGCTGAAACAAACACCTGCCAGCATCGGGGCAGTCAGAACAAGCGAAAACTGTGCAGGGGTCAGTTTAAATTCCGGAATAATTCTATAAGCCAGCCCTGCTATCTGAAACTGTGCCGCCAGCCCTATAAATAAAGAACACCACATTATAAACAGGATAACCCAGCGGTAAGGTGATATTACCGGACTCAAGCACAAAGGAACATGATAAAGCTAAACAGCATTTCATCATAGGTCTGCATTTTGGGAGCCATTGCCTGTTCCTGCTTTTCGGTAATCTCAGGGTTCTCTGCCTTATATTCCTCCCAGGTCTGATAATACTTTGAATTCACTCAAGACCCCTCCTTTTAATAATTGGCGTTTTCGGCCACGTAATCAAGCACAGCCTTGGTATTTTCCACATTAGCGCTGTCCAGAGTAATTATAACCTTGTCAAAGCCGAAGTAATATCCGCCACCCGGAGCAAGGACATCAATAAGCTCCTTAGCCTTGTCAATACACTGCTGCTTTGTTCCGGTCTTTAACAATGAAACGGGATAGAAACCACTGATGATGTGTTTCTTGCCGAGTTTCTCCTTTACGAGTTTGGGATCACCATACTCAAATAACATGATAGTTCCTTCAGGCAGTTCAGCTAAATAGTCAATGTAACGCATCCAGTCATTCTCAACAAACAGGAATGACCTCATTCCATTTGCTTTTAACCCTTCGACTGTCTTCTTGAAGCTTGGCCAGTAAAGTCTTTCAAAATCCTTGCCCCTTAAGTAAGGAGCCATGTGCAGCGGAATGAATGTGGCATTGTAAGGTGACGGGTTTGGCGGCGTTCCCATCTTGATCATCAACGGAGTAGCTGCTTCAGCGGCTGCTTCCACTTTATCAGGCACCCGCCTTACATCAATGGAAATGTTTTTAAATCCTCTTAATTGATCAGAAATGATATCAAATGGCGCTTCACAGAATCCGGAGTAAAAATTCACAAAACCATAACCGAATTTTTGAATCAGATTACCGTAAATCCTCCCCAGGTTACCCATTTCATCAGTATAGGCTTTGAATGCTTTTGCCATAACCATGGATTTTTGGGTTGAATCTGTATCAAGTTTTGAATACAGTTTCGGTAACACTCTTTCCACAATACAATCAAAAGGTGAGGCGATAAAAGCGTCATAATCTTCCAGGGCCAGCCCTTCAACCTCAGGGTGCTGGATGAAGCCGCTTGATCCCATGACAAAGTTCCTGGAACCTAAAATTTTATAAAAAGAGGGTAATCTGAAGGCCGAAACCGGCAGCAGGTCTGAGTAAAAATCCTGGCATGTTTTTTCAAATATCGGTTCAAGGCCGTCAGTATCCCATTGGGCTTCTGTCAAATCCTTACCGGCATACTGAATGGCAAATTCATGAGCAAAAGAGCCGCTTATGGGAACTTTTTTCGGGATTTTGCCATCAATTAAATCATGAAACAATTGAGTTCTTTCCTGAGATAAAGCCAACATATCTGTCATCCTAGCTCACCCACCCTTGACATTGTTTAACACCTGCGGCAGCGTTGGTTGTAAAGGCATCCGCTCCAATCTGTGTACAGGCATCCTCAGTTACAGGGTTTCCGCCGATTATAATTTTTATGTCATTGCGGAGTCCGGCTTCTGTAAGTGCATCTACAGTTGCTTTCATAGAGTCTAAAGCCAGTGTAAGCACACCGCTCATGCCAACTATCTGTGGCTTGATTTCTTTAACTTTTTCTACAAAATCGCCGGGAGGCACATCGATACCGAGGTCATATACTTCAAACCCGGCTGCATCTACCATGCTGGCGAAAATGTTTTTACCGATATCATGAAGGTCACCTTTAACTGTGCCCAGAATAATAGCGCCAATTTTCTTGGACTTATCTCCACTGATAACGGGCTTAAGGATATCGATTGCCTGGTTCAGCAGTTCCCCGGCGAAAATCAAGTCACCAACAAAATACTCACTTTTTTCAAACAGCTCACCTACAATGGCCATCCCCTGCTGGCAGGCATTAACTACACCATATGCCTCTTCCCCAGTGGGATTCCCTGCTACAAATGCTTCCAGAATTTCTACTACTGCGGTTTCGTCCAGGTCCCCTACTGCCTGTGTTAAAGCATTTAAGTCCAATCTTTTCATCCCCCTCATTAATTTGTTGTATTTGAAACATCTGGTTCAAACAGACACGAATCATTGCAGCTGTCTAGTTAAGTCTGACCGGCCCTATTTTGTTTTTGCGATATCCGTTGGAGAAGTTTCTGCAGAACCTGTCACGGCCGAGAAGGGCTTCTGTTGTTACAAGTGTTGTATACATATCTCTGTTGCAGGGGTCCATAATTGCAGAATCCATTCCCACAAAAGCTGCTATGGTTAAGAAGTGTTGGTTTACGATTTTCCTTAATGGCATTCCGAAGGAAATGTTACTTAAGCCTGAGGTTACTTTAACAGTTGGATAAAGAGACTTCACTGTTTTCAATGTCTCCACAAAATTTAACAGTGACCGGTTATCTGCAGACAAGGCCATAACCAGTGGATCAATGTGGATTCTGTCAGGGGTGATATCATGCTTTGCCGCTTTTTCCACGAGTATTTTTGTAATATCTACTCTGGTCTGGACATCAGATGGGATGCCTCTGTTGTCACAGGTTAATGCGATGACCTGCCAATCAGTTCCCTGGATCATAGGGTAAATACTCTCACATTTTTCGCCTTCTTCGGATACCGAGTTGATAAGGCCCGGCCTTTTCGCGTACTTGAAGACCTGTTCAATAATCCTGGTATTTGGGCTGTCAATACAAAGAGGCGTTTCCACCGCATCCTGGACAATGTTCATCAGCCATATCAGGGTTTCTGCTTCTATCTCCGGTTTTGTACTTGCACATACATCAAGATAGTGAGCCCCAGCCTCAGTTTGTTTGATGGCCAAATCCCGAATATAGGCTTCATCTTTTTCCTGGATGGCTTTTTTAACTCCGGGGATTGTCCCATTGATTTTCTCACCGATAATAATCAAGCCAATTATCCCTCCCCTCACTATATATTTTGACGATGTTTACCTGTATATACAGGTATGTTCCTGTTTATATTTTATCATAACTACGCTTTATGTCAATATTTATATATTAACTTCTTTTACATACTACACCGTTTTTTAGGATATTTTAATAACATTGGAATTTATGAAATGAGGATCGTATTATGCTGGACTTTTTTAGAAAGAAAAAACACATTTCTATCGATAAAACTGCTATGTCGAACGAGGAAAACAATAAACCCTGTATGGAAGGCGAAATAACCCAGGTTCCCCTTATTGATGTAACCCCTCGCGATTTACAGCAGACTCTGCGTGGTACAAAGGCCAGGTTTACCGAAAACATTGATTATAATATTTCTATCCTCACCCATAGACTGCCCTCAAGAGAATTGCTTTGCCGGCGTTTTAATATAGGCACGCTGTCCCAGACCAGGGTTGTTATGGTTTACCTTGGGGATACGGCAAACCCAGGCATTGTTTCAGAAGTTAAAGACAGAATTAGCGCCATTAAAACAAGAACTGTAATAGACAGCATTTATATCGAGCGGAATATTGAAGATTCTCATTTAAGTCCCTTTCCACAGGTGGAGACCACCCAAAGGCCGGATGTAACTGAATCAGCTTTATTGCAGGGCAGAATAGCTGTAGTTGTTGATGGAAGCCCTGATGTGATATTAGCTCCCACAACCTTTTTTGACCTGATGGATACCCCTGATGATGCCTATATGCGGTGGCCTGTAGCAGCAAGTTTTTACCGGGCTGCACGGTACATTATGTTTCTTATAGCGGCTTCACTGCCTGCGTTATATCTAGCATTAACATCCTACAACCCGGAAATGTTTCCTACCAAGCTTTTATGGCTGATTTTGGCTTCCAGGGAAGAGACCCCGTTTCCTATTTATATTGAAACATTTATAATGATGGGTATTATCGAAGCTATCCGGATGATGATGATAAGGATTCCGACACAAGTGGGTGGGACAATTGCCTTGCTTTCAGGGATTACCCTTGTGATTGCAGGTCTTTTTTCAGACTTCGTTGGCGCAGGGGTAGTAGTTATTGCCACCCTTTCCATGATTTCTTCTTTTGGAATTCCTAATTTCGACCTTCGAATTTCTATTAGAATCATACAATTTTTTACTGTGTCAATGGCAACACTGTTTGGAATCTTCGGTTTTGCCGTTTCAGCTTTTGCCATAGGAGCACATATGGCTAACCTGAAGTCCTTTGGTATTCCTTTTATGGCCCCACTGGCCCCATTGGAACCAAGCGGATGGGGGCATACAGTATTTAGGCGGTCATCAGAAACGATGCCGCAAGATGAAACATATAAACCCCTTCCAGTGAAAGGTGATGTTAATGATTGATAGGATGCGGGACAGTGTAAGAGATAAATTAGACCCCAGGGTTTTTGCAATTACAATAATTGTTGCGTTATTTGAGTTCGAAACTTTTACCTTTGCCAAAGGGGTTGTAAAATTCGCTAAACAAGATGCCTGGATATCCGTTTTGCTTGGCGGTTTGTTAGCTTTGACCGGTACTTACCTCTTGATAAAGCTTGGGGAGCGCTTTCCTCAAGAGAACTTTTTCCAGTTCAATAAAAAAATATGGGGGAAACCCCTTGCCTTTATAATTGCTACTGCTTTTCTGGTATATTGGTTAGGATATATCGTTATTCTTTACAAAGATTCAAGTATGGCAACCGAGTTTTTCTTCCTTAGACGGACACCAACATTGATTCCGATGGTGTTGTTTGCCGGTGTTGCCTTGTGGCTAGCAGTTTACGGACTGACAAGCATAGTAAGATTTTTTCAGATTTTTGTTTGGTTTCTTCTTTTACCTTTAATATTTGTTTCTATTCTCTTCTTGAGTGCCGTAGACTTAAAAAACTTTTTCCCTATTATGTCTCATGGAATAATGCCTATTATTAAAGGAGCTGTTTATTACGCAGGCGCTCTTCAGGGATTAGAAATCATCCTGTTTCTTATGCCCTTAATTGGCGATACGAAAAGGACTTTAAAACCCGCTTTAATTGGTACGGGTACGGTTTTTCTTATAACTTTTGCTCATATTACCGGTGCTGTTGGAATTTTGGGAATTGAAAGAGTACAAAAAGAGGTTTATCCGGGAGTTGCTACCATGACTATACCTGAAATTCCCGGCATGATGGGGGACAGGTATGAATTTTTTCTTACTTTGCCCTGGATTATAGGGGTTTTTACAACTATTGCCCTCTTTACCTATCTAGCCTCAGACGGTTTCAGTCAAATATTTAACATTAAATATAAGAAAGCCATAGTGATTGCAGTATCCCTGTTAGTCATTACAGGAACATTTCTTATTCCTAATTTAGCGTGGGTATCAAAGCTGAGAGAGAATCTGAACTTTGTAACATTCTCATTCGTTTATATTCTACCGATTATAACTTTAATTATTGCTGCAATCAGAAAAAAGAGAGGTATCAATGAATGAATAGAAGAGCTGTTGTAGGCATTCTTTTTGCTATTTTAATAGTGTTCTGTCCTGGATGCTGGGATTTACAAGATATTTATGAAAGGGCATTTGTTTCAGGAATGGTAGTGGATTTAGCCGGTGACGGGGAGCATCCCGCCTATAAAGTGACCTTGGTAACATGGAAACCCATTAAAATCAGGGAAATATCTTTCGAAACTGTTACAAATTCATTCACAGTCGAGGCACCCACACTTACAAAAGCTATTCAAAAACTGCAAACAAAAATATCTCGCAACATCTCTTTATTTCATTTGAGGATTGTGTTAATTGGAGAAAAAATGGCATCAAGGGACATAAGAGACATTATGGAGTTCATAGAAAAAAGCCCTGAAATTGCATTAAGGACACGATTTGCGTTTATTAGAGATGAGAACCCCGATACTATAATAAAAGCCAGCCCTTCATTTGAAAGATCGATTATTGCCGAATTAGCGAATCTTGCTCATCCCGATAAACGCTTGGGGTTAATGAAGTCAACTAACTATCTAACATTAGTTCGGGAACTTGATGAAAGTAAAGGAACAGCGTTGGGAACGAAGATTACTATTGAAAAAGATGTCGAAACCGTCCCCATTACGGAAGGAGCTGCGGTGATAAAGGGCTGGAGGTTGGTTGGTTGGCTAAACGGTGAGGAAACTCAGGCCGCCAACTGGTTTAGCGATGGACCAACTGCAGTTATAGAAGGAAAATTAAATGGTGGGAATTTCTCATATTTTGTTGACAATAAATCCGCCAAGATAGAACCTGTTATTGATGGAAAACAACTTAGATTTAAAGTTAAAGTCAAAACTATTGGAGTGGTTTTAGAAGAAAAGTTGAAGCAAAAAGACCTTTCTAACCCCAAAACCCTTGCCAAACTTGAAAAAGTATTTGCTCAGGTTATTGAAAGGCAAGTTAATAATGCTATTGAAAAATCACAGAACGAGTTTGAGGCGGATTACCTGGGTTTTGGAAGAGCTTTGAAGAACAGCTTTCCCGAAGTTTATAACCAAATAAAATGGCAGGAACTCTACCCGAAGGTTCCAATTGAGGTGAATCCAGAGGCAAAAATATCCCGATATGGGGTGACAAATTAATGAAGTCTTCAGATAGGTGTTGCTACTATATGCTTAAGCGAGTCAACGGAATAGTCCACTTCGTTTATTGTATTATATAATCCCAAACTGACCCTGACCAAACTTAGATTCTAAAAAGCTGCCGGAGGGATATTCCCTCCGGCCCTAATGAAAGGAGCTATTCCTGTTAACAAGTGAAGAGATTTTAACGCTTTGTAGCTAACAACTTACCCCATCGGCCTCATTTTACCATAGTCGCAATTATAATTGAAATGCATAATTATCATACTAACCATTACAATTACGCATATCTGCACAGAACAAAAAACGGATTGCAGTGCAACTATTCGTAAATCTCGTTTATGACCAAACTAATAATAAAAAATCCCGGCTTTTAGACCGGGACCGGCGCAGCCGTTTCAAACTACCCTACATTCTCCATTTCCAATCTTTTTTGCATTTTAAACCGCACATAAAAAGTTGTTCCGGCAGAACCTGTCTTTACATCAATCTTAGCATCATGCTTATTGGCGATACTGTAACATACCGAAAGCCCTAACCCTGTACCTTTGTCTTTAGTAGTAACAAATGGAGTGCCCAGTTTCTCGTATATTTCAGGTTTTATACCTGTTCCTTCATCTTCAACGAAAAGTACTACCTCGTGACTATCTTCATAAGTACCTATGGTTAAGCCTCCACCGGAAGGCATGGCTTCCAGTCCGTTTCTAACTAGATTGATGATTAATTGCCGAATCTCTTTCTCATTCAAAAGAATGTTTGGAATATCACCTTTTTTCAGCATAATGCGTTTATCCTGCTTCATTGCGTCTGTAGATAATAAAGGATATAAGGAATTAATAATACTGTTAAGGGAAGTGGGTTTTAATTTAACCGCTCTATCCTTCGCTAATGACAGAAACTCAGTTATAATGGAATTTGCCCGGTCCAGTTCATCAATCATAATATCGTAGTATTCTAACTTCTTAGGATCCAGCTCTTGATTTTCCAGCAATTGGAGAAATCCTCTAACACTTGTCATAGGGTTGCGGACTTCATGACCGATACCGGCAGCCATTTCCCCAATCAAGTTGAGACGATCCAGGCGGGCAATTTCCTTTTCCATCTCTTTTCGTTGGGTTATGTCCCGGATAATGTATTGATTGGCTTTTTCTCCCTCAAAGACAACCGGTATCACTGAAACTTCAACAGTTTTTGGCAAAAAGGCTTCTTTACCAATTATAATCTCACCCAGATGAACCGGTTCCTGAGAACCTCTAAAATTTTCTATTTCCTTAAACTTCTCAGGTATAATCAGGTTCTTTAGGGTAGTAATATCCATCTCTTCAGTGTTTTTATAATTAAATAATTGCAGGGCAGCCGGGTTAGTATAAAGGACTTTATTTTGGGCAAACACGAAGTAAGCGTCCGGTGAAACTTCTATTAACTGGCGGTGTTGGGTTTCGCTCAGGCGGAGGGCTTCTTCGGTTTTTTTACGCATATCTATTTCGTCAATCAGCATGGAATTGACTTTTTCTAATTCTTTAGTTCGTTGTTTGATTAATATTTCGAGATTATTTTGGTTTTCAGCCAGTTTTTGGGCCGCTTTTCTTTCCTCCTCGAAAAGTCGGGCATTTTCCAGCGCAAGCGATAAAGCTGCTGCCAGCTTTATCGCAAAATCAACCTGATTTTCGGCAAAAGTAACCCGGGCATCTTCATAGACAAACCTCATCGCGGCAACAACATTGTCTTTAACTCTTACGGGCATCAGCATCATTGAGCCGACCCCGAAAGTATCTATTATTCTCGGGACGAGTACCTTGTTTACATCGTTACCGTTTATGGCGAACGGCTGTTTAGTCTTAACCATTATCTCAAGGCCTACTGTCTCTTGAAAGTTAAATCTCTTGCCCAGCACCTCTTGGGGTAATCCATAAATATAGCGAACTTCCCAGTAACCTTGTTGGCGCATCTCTATTGATGACTTGTTACATCCTATAGCTTTAGCAGCATCTACGGCGACCTTTTGCATGATTTCATCAAAATCATGCGTTGAGTTTATGATTGTGTTAAGGCTATTAAGGGTCCCGCTCAGCCGTTCAGAGCGAATGGTCTCTGTCACCTCCACCAAAGATAATACCAGTCCGATAACCCGGCAGGCAGCATCTTTGACAGGCGCCAGTTTCCAATCCCAATAGGTAACGCCTCTCCAGGGCTGTTCCAAATACTCAAAAGGCTTTGCCTTAAACTCTAGCGGTTGTCCGGTATCTCTCACCCTCTTAAATATAGCCTCATTCTCTTCGTTTGGGAAAAGGTCAAAATGATAGCGGCCGATGAGCTCCTCTCTGGTGTATCCTGAGCCTGCTACGTAGGCATCATTAGCCATCAAAAAGTTCATGTCCTGATCAAGGTAGGCAATTAGCGTATTTGTGTTTTCAATAACTGCCTCAAGCGTTTCAGCCGCGTTTTGCTGGGCTTGATAAAGATGTGCGTTTACTACCGCAACCGCAGCTTGGTTAGCAATACCCTCGACCAGCCTGATCTCTCTTTCAGAGAATTGGTATCGTTCCCCCGGTTCGTCAAGCGCAATGTGACCTATTATTTCACCACTCTGTAACAACGGCACAAAAAGTACGAGCCGAGAATTTCTGGCCTGCGAACAGAAGAGTTCATAATTCAGCGGCTCTCCCTCAAAGAAGTACTGTCCTGAACAGACATTGCCAACGTGTTGACCGCCCACCATAATAGCCGTCGCAATGTCCCACATGTTGTCCTGGCATTTGTAGAGCTTAAACTCCCCTGGGGGAACACCTCTGGAAAGTTGCGTGTCGCTTTCTATGCAGTGTCTGCATACATCAGGATGAGCCCCGTGGAATTTCATGCAGATATTCTGCCAGCCCACGCCGACCAGCATCCTGCCTTTGAGATTGATGATGCTCATAGGAATGTGAGCAAGCTTATAGAAATCATACATAAGTGCTTGCAGCCCCGGGGTGTCTATTATGTCCGCAAGCTCCAGATTCCCGATGTTCCCTTCGGGAGAAAGAATGCTTTCCGGTTTTAGCCTGGTACGCTGCTCATTCTCACGAAGCGTCTCTTCCATCTGCTTGCGCTCGGTGATGCTGTCAAAAACAACAACTTTTGCGGCCATGCTGCCCGCTTTATCGCGTATATGTGCTACATCGCCGGAAGTTAATACAGCCTCCGGTTCGAAATTATCTACTATGAGCAAGTTTTCCTTCATTGGTATCCTCTCCATTCAATGCGGTAAAGTTATTTCGCCTTATCCTCATCTTTCAGAGTAACCCACTTTGAAACCATATCCTGTGGAATTTTTTCAAAAAAGTCGTATATTGATTAATTATACTTGTACTTTTACCTTGATGTCTCAAAAATAATGTCGATGATTTTAATACAAGTTGTCGAAACCACAGTCCAGCACACTCCTCTTGGGTATAGGCTACGCCTCAAGGCTGGCTAAAAGTCCCACCAGTCACACATCTCTTCAAACAACTGTGTATGTGATAAACTTTCAGTATCCATTGGAATAGCTACCTCCTCTGTTATGGTACGGCTTATCGGCGGCTGGGTGTTACTTCACTTTTACCCCTTCTAACCTAAAGAAAACCCACGCAGCACCAGAGAACCAAAGTGTATTGAAAAAAGGCACCACATATCTCCAAAACCCAATATACTGAAACACACCAAAGCCTTCCAGCACCAAGCCCAGCATGTACCCGAACAATGCGAAACCCACTACATACGGATACAAAGATAACCTCCGCCGGGGCAAAAAATAGAAGAAAAGCATAAATGCAAACATCCATGCTATTGGTGTCCAGAAAGAAAAAAAGCCGTAAATACTAAATGGACCCATCTGGGAGTATTTAATAAGGCCCAGTAAAGACATTAGTAATACCATAATTATATCCAATAGCCCCACCTCCAATCGACATCGTTATAGCATTTAGCTCTCTGCCTCAAAGTTGCGTTTGGCAAACTGTTGGTATGTTCCTACATTGGTAGGCGCTTGCGAACCTGGGACAGCTGAAACAACACCCATTTTAAATTTCTTAGGGTTTCCGATGTCAAAAAACACTGCGTTCGCTATACCCCGGTTCTTAATCTCCTGAACATCCCAACAACCGGTTAAAAACAGCGTTAATAATAGTATAAAGATAACAGCAACTTTACGAAACATTTTTAATTTTACCCCGTTTTCTCAAGAGTGCAACAAGTAATATAACCACAGGCAGGCCCAGCGTTAAAGCAAAACCAGCTATGCGAAGATACGAAAAAAAAAAAACGAACATCTAATACACCTGAAGGCAGCATTATCAAAAAGAAAGTAATAGGGAAAAGAATAAGGGCAAACCATTTGTAATTTAATACATTTAGCAGTTCAGACATCCCCTCTGACAGCACATAATAAAAAAAACCTGTCCCGACCAATGCCTGGGTTAGCCAAAATGCAGCGAAAAACAGGCCAAAGGTTTGCAGCACAAAAGGCAGGTTAGTTTTTCTGGTCAGTTCCAAAACAGGCCAACTATACCGTAACACCCCGGAAGCGCTGTAGTTGCCGATTCCGCTAAGAATAACCAAAAAAATTAATACAAATGTAAGTGAAGCGGCTCCGGTAATCACCTTAAAATCTTTTTGTTTTTCCGTCAGATACGGGTAAATCATTAATACTGTCAGCAGCGAAATAAAGGGGCAAAACATATGTAAAGATCCCAGAGGTATTTTCAATCCGTCAATAAAGAAGATTGGGCGGATATTCTCCAGCTCAAAGTTCTGAAATGAGAACAGTATTGCCATCAAACCCAAGAAAATGGTTAATGGAAAGATAAACGACGCCAGCCTGGTAATACCTTCGATTCCCTGATAAGCCACATAAGCAGAAATAATTAAGAAAAGAAAAACTTCCACCCACAGAGGTGTCCTGCTGAGTAAATAAATGCTGATTAGTTCTGAAATGGTCCTGCTGGCCCAAATCATTATTCCCATAATAGCAGCCAGATAAACAAAACCTAATAATTTCCCCAGTGGAATTCCCATAACTTCGGGGAGATATTGAATAACGGTCTTACGGGGAAAGCGTTTTCCTAAAAGGCAGGTTACGAATATCACCGGAATCGAAATGATAAAGGCCAGAAAAAATCCCCAGTAACCGTTGTTACCCATATACTTTGCCGCCACATAAGGAGATTGCATAACTCCAAAACTAAACATTGTAACAATTAAGGTGTTTTGAATGGTTTAGAGAGTTTCATGAAAAACTGCTTGAGGAAACCTAAGCCGTACACGGTTGTAAACGCAGGAACCCTTACCCCGAACAAACGTTTGGCAATAACAATCCCTTATGATATAATAATACCAGTACAACTGCATAGGTGCAGGGTGGGCGGTCATTATTGTTAGAAAATAAAAAAGTTTGATGAAACCCCCTCCATCCCCCAAAACCCCCGGTACAACTAAGCCCAACCCAGTTTTTTGCATCGAAAATGAAAAAAAAGTTTGATGACGATTTAGCCGTCAAAACTCTCTTTTCTATGCAAATTGTCATACAATTAATGATAAAAAAGTTTGATGAAATTTGGGGGTTCCCTCTCTATCCTTATGCCGTTGCCTTACCTAGCCAAGTCGGCTGCCAAACAGATTAACCCTTTAGAAAATCACCCCTTGAAGGATTGGATTGGCCGGTTTATATCGGCCGTCTGATCCCTGGAACCAGTGAAATTTCCCCAACTTTTCAGTCCAACTCATACCCGTACATACCTAACCCTCTAAGGGCGTTCTTTGCTTGAGGATATTGACCCCCAACCCAAACTGAAAAGCCGTTGTCTTACCCATCAGATTCAACCGCCAACTTAACCCTCTTAATTCAATACTCTCCCTTTGAAAACCAGGCTTCATCAGTGCCGGATTGACCTTATCCTTTGTAGCCCTTTAAGGATTGGATCGGGTTGGCTGACCTCTGATCTATACAAATCTAACCATTCAAGGGGAATCTCTTTCTGTTCCTCAAACAAAAAAGACCTGACCACAGTAGGTAAGCCCTTTATTGGTCTGACATTGTTCCAATGTCAGAATATTTCGTCTAAGTATTACTTTTCACACTTTTCATCCTTTTCATCTTTTTCATCTTTTTCATCCTTGTAACACTTTTAATACTTTTAACACCTACGCTTTTAAGGAGTGGTTTCCGGCCTTACAACACATATTTGTTTCAAAAAAGGGCGTTGTCTTACCCATCAGATTCAACTGCCAAACTAACCCTCTTAATTAAACTCTCCCTTTGAAAACCAGGCTTCGGGGAGTGGAATGGTAGGTTCCTAACGGACGTCTGATCCCTGGAACCAGTGGAATAGCCCCAACTTTTCAGTCCAACTCTTACCCGTACATACCTAACCCTCAAAGGGCTATCACTTTCGATCCCCTTGAGTATATAGGCTGCCAACCCAGACCGAAAAGGTCGTTGTCTTACCCATCAGCCCCCACAACCCATTCCTTGAAGGGCTCAAATAACGGACTCAGTTCGCCGAAATCGTTTGTATGAATTCAAATAAACCTTAGTGATAAACACCCCTAAAGTGTTTTCCCATATACAACAACTCTTCTTATCCTTTTCATTTTTCTTTTCTCGCCATCCCAGGAACAAAACTCAGAGGCAAATATCAATCGGCCAGGGAAGACAATTTCAGGCATAGAAAAACCGTGAAGGTTACAGGATTCCCCGTTAACACCTCACGGCAGTTTCTCCAAACTTTTTTATCTCACATTAAACTTTATTTTCTTTCATCAGACTTTATTATCTATAAACATCTATAAACAGAAGAAGAGGATGGTTGAGTTAGTGATTCTTAGATAGATCAATTTTATTTGTGTATAGATATGGCTTCTTATTAACTAAATTACACAGTTCATTAAACTTAGTCTCTTTCACAAGCAATTGACTTCCTACTAAATAAGGAATTCTATCTGAATCACTGTCTGAATCATAGAAACTTACATCCCATCTTGAATACTTTAAAACCTCTTCACCTTCTTCTGTAACCCCAACAACTCCATTACTACTCTCTATCATTTTTATTCCTAAAAGATGCAGAACATCACTCCTTATACCTAGATATTGCCTTACTTTATATGTTAAGTATGGATCTTCAAACAATGTAGCATTTGTGGTGAGGAAAAAATCTAATTTTGTTAGATTCCCGAACACTATATTTTCATAATAGTTCTCATCAAATAAATTGTATTCATCGCTTAATCCTAAAAAAGGTATTAATAAATCTGTTCCTTTAAATCCAATCCCAGATACAATCGTTATTGTTTTAAAACTATCACCGAAGTTGTCCTTATATTCTCCAAGATTATAAAACCATTTTTCATGATAAGCAATTCTTATCCAATCACTTTTCTCTACATCTGTTACACAATTCTCAATAAATTCCGGTAACTTTAAATCTTTTGGGCGAGGAATTATAGAATTATTTTGTGCAATTATTAGCGTGATATCATCTAAAACAATACTAAACATTTCCCCTTCTATATCCTGCAAATGGGGATGCCCAGAATGACTGTTTAAATACTCCTCAACTTCATTTCCCATAAATTTTGTTAATAAATCATAAAAATAGACATTAGGAGTGAGTACACTATATTTTCTATTATACAAAATGTCCCGAAATTCTGTTTTAAAATCCTTACTGAATATTTTATCAGTATAGTTGTAGATGATTTGACCAATATCTACACCACTTCTTTCTAACAGCGATATCCTCGAATCGATTTGCTTAATTCTGTCTACAAAATAATTAGTCCTTCTATCTGTTGAATTGTATTTATGCTTATAATCCAAATATAATCTGTTTTTTCTTTTACCAAGAAGTATCCTTATCAAATGATTAATTATTGGATTTTGACTGGGATATATAGATTCAATAGAATTTATTATCTCAAAACTCTCTAACTCTTGATAACTAAAAAACTCCATAACTAACATTAGTAACAGTATCAGTGAATAATCGATATACTGTTCCCTTTCATCAAGGAATAGGATAAATGGTTTCGCAAATTTTCCTCTTAACGCTTCTTGTTCAAGTAGATTATTCAGGTCAGATATAACCCACTTATATCGATTTGCTTCTCCATATTTTAATCTTGTTAAAAGTAATGATAGGAGTTTTTCTTCATTATCAAACTGATTCGACTTTGTAATTATAGGGCTCCAATCGTAATCAATTTGACCAGATAACCTAAAGTTTATTATATCAAAGAGTCTATCCCAATACTCTAATATGGATGGATTGTCATAGTTTATTGCAGTTAGAGATTTGATTATTTCGCCCCCAACTGCTAAAGAGTAATCAACAGAATAAAGATTGTTATATATATACTCAAAGAAATGTTTTTCTGCAACTTGAGGATTATACTCATACGCTCTTCTAAAAAGGTCTATTTCCGTAAACCTATTATACCGGCCATCTGCATGAACTAAAAACATATGCATATAAATAAACGCCATTATTTCATTGTCCAACTCTATATTATAAATTAACTCGATTAACCTTTTTCTTGTAGGATCATCACTCATTCTATCAAAACAATTCTTAACAAAACTACTTAAAAATGCTTTAGATTCATCATCTAAATTTTTTATTAGGTTTAAAAAATAATGTAATCCTTGCAGATCGCCACTTTTGATGCCGTTTTGACCAATATATACTAATAAATCTTCATTCGAGAATTTATCAAAACTTAAGCGACTTACACCTAAATTTTCAATTTCAACCTTTCTTTTATCGTTATTTCCTTCCACTTCTTTACTAAAAGAATAAATACTATTATTCCATTCAATATCAAAGGTTTCACATAGTTTTTTTATGCGATCAGCCAGATAATAATTGCTGATATCTACTTTGCCTTCAACTCCAAAACGGCTCATTAGTTCCGCAACAGATCTTCTTGCCTGTAACGAAAAACCGCTTTCTATTAGGCATTCAATGTTCTTAACATATGATTTTACAAATGCTTCTGAAGTATTATTAGGAAAAGTCTTATATATTGCATTCTCTATTCTAGGGGCAACCTTGCTATTGCATGCAATTAATAAGTATTCTAAACTTTCCTCGAATACCCAGTGATTTACATATGAAGTAAGTTCATTCTTTAAATACATAAGCGCTAGGTTAATATCGGTATTAGCCAGCACTTCAAACCATTCACGCTGATAAGTTTTGGTGCTTTTACCATCAGTATGATAAACAACTGCATCCGCTAGTGGTTTTAACTTCAATATATTTTGTAGTCCTATTTCTTTATTAACATTATATGTGCTCTCAACACTGCCAAGAAGATGACTAAATGTGCGATCTTTTCTAAAGGAATATGATAATAAATACTTAACACCTTGTTTAAATTGATGCTTTGCTTCGTCTTCTTTCCCGGCTTTAGACAAAATAATAGCATGTTTAAAACTATAATCGGCTAAGTATGAGTAATATCTATATTTATCCTCCCTCTCTATCTTTTCATTAAAAATTTCCAGGATGATTTGATTGTTCTCATCATTTGCAATTTCAACAAATAGATTTAATAGTCTGTATGTTGGTAATGGCCCTCCTGTAGATCCCTGCAATAAAGTCATTGTTTCTTGAGACATTATTTTGACAGACTCTAATATTTTCCCCCATGCATCTTCCGTCTTTATGTAAGTCATTGGAGTCTTAATCGTTTCATTAATCACGCTTTCATATTTATATAGGTCACATGTTCTAGGGGTACCCTTAAATGGCTCTACATCTTTAATTAGCCATAAATAAGCATCACAAAGGTCTGATTCAAATTCTTTTTCTTTTAAATCTTCTTCTAGAAGAACCTTATTTACTTCGGCAATAAATATTAACCAATTATAGTACCAGTTTCGTTCTTTTATCTCACTAATAAATCCATTTAATTCATCTTCTCTATGCTGAATTATCCATTCTATATTATCAACATAGAATTTTAATGATGACATTGTTTCTTCAGTATATGAATCTGAAAGTTTAAGAGTCTCAAAGGTCTTAGTAATTAAACTTTCATCGATGTTTGTATTACCAAAATAAGCCGAAATACTCTTTTTCCAGTATTCGTTATTCGGTATTTGTTCAATAATATCAATAAGATTATCTACTTGGTCTCTTCTATGGTACTCCTGAATTACTGTCTTTCGATAATCAAGTGCTCCTATATCACAAACTTTCGATAACCTTTCGGCCATTTCCCAATCCATATCTAAACATGCACAAATATAATAATTATACATTTCCATTTCATTATCTGAACTATTTCTATATTGAGAATCTGCTTTTCTTGATTCAATTAACAAGTCAATATAAGGTTCCCAATCTGGGATAATATTGTTATTTGAACATAAATAACAAACATTTAAACCTTCATTTAGTCCAAGTGCCATATGACCTTCATAGAGTAATGTATTCTTGAGATTATCAAAACCATTAATCAGTCCAACTCCCCGGTAATATAATTCCGAGTTTTCATCAAAAGAATATTCTAAACTATAGATCATATTACTTAACTCAGTGCAAACAATGAGGGAGCCATAGTCTTTCTGAACGCATGCGGTTTTAATAAGTATCTCAAAGTTACGCTTTAAAGAACTTATATTATTGCCATAATAAATACTATCTACAACAAATTCTTTATTGCAGTAGGCTATAATTTCGTCAAATCTTTTTGATTCAAAAAGTAATACTAGCAAATTAAGATATGATTTTCTTTCTTTATAAAACCCTTTTTTCGTTAACCATTCAATTAAATCATTATATATGACTATTTCTACATTTACTTCTTTCTTTTCAAGTGACTCTATTATGTATCTTCTAAAACTCTCATGATATATTGTATAACCACCATTTGATGCATTAAATTTAAGAATACTTTGTACAGCATCTAGACTTTGTCCTACATATTGCCCTAAATGAGTAATTTCAATTAAATCATTTTCTGTTAAATAAAAAGGTGCACCTGACAATATTTGTGGCACCCTTTGACCATCTGGTATTTTAGACATTATGTAATCGTAATAATTTGCAAGATTATTGTTGTATGGCGGAAAATTTTCAATTAAATCAATTGATATTACAGTAGGACTATAGCCTTTTAATTCGTTAATAAGATAAGTAAGATATAGCGGATTTCCATTACTCTTTTTCATTAATATGTCTGACAGTTTTACATTCCAATCTAGGTTAGTATCTTCAAAGCCATTATTTATTAATAACTTCTCAGTATCATTAATATCCCATGGCAGTACATTAAACACCTTATATCTATCATTAGTTAATTGAATTATTTCCATTATTGGTTGGGATGCTAAAACCACTCTAATATTTTCAGGGAATTCTAATTTTGACAGCACTTTAATAATTTCAGTATCAACTTGTTTTATTATTGATTTATGAAAGTTATATATTCTACCAATATGGTCTAGCCCATCTATGATAAATACCGTCTCTTCTTTTATATTGTTCAAAAGGATTTGTAATTCCTCAAAATCCACACCGTATCTTGTTTTTTTACACTCTGCTAAATCAGGGTAAACACTAATAATGTCGTTTATTAGATTTGCTAGAAATACATTTATTGTAATCCGTTCTTTCTCGTACAAATCATCTAATCTCGTATAGCAATAATGCTGAACTGCTTTTATACTATGGCTATTAAGAAACTCTAAGAAATTTTGTAGAAACCAAGACTTCCCCGAACCAGGTTCTCCAATCAATACTGTCTTCTGATTGGAAAAAATAAAATCGTAAAAATACTGATATCTCGACTCCTTAATTACATTTAAATCTTTATCAATAACAAAATTCTGTTGAATGTTTCCAAAATCGTTTTTTAAACCTAATTTATAAACTATTGTATTAAGACTTAGTTCTTCCCCCTTCGCTCTTGAACTCTTAACTATATGAGTTAAGTTCAATAATACATCATCTACCGATTTTAAATGATTTGGATATTTGCCAACACCGAATTTTTTAAGTTTAGAAATCACTAAACTCTCTAACGCAGCAGGATTGGCTATGTCATGGCTGGCTTTAGGTAAGTTTACCTCAATAATAAGGTCATTTAAGAATGAAGCAAATTCTTCTCTATTAATATTATGGGCTTGGCTTCTAAGTCTCCTCCAAGACGTTTTGGGCAATTGACCATTTTCCCATATACTGTCAATATTTATCTTTAAAAACTTAATATTTTCATCATTATATAAATTGTAACAATCAACTTCTTCAAGAAAACCTAATTCTTCGTTACCGACTAAATACTCCCATGCTAAACAAATTCTTAAATCAACAGTCTCTGGTGTAATGGTTTCTTGCCATGATTTAAACAATACATCTAATGCAAGATCATATTTAGCAGATGATAAATCTGCCTTTTGTAATACTTTATCTTCACTATATTTTATTTGTCTTTTTAGGATTCCATTAGAAGAAATGATGGTTATATCATCAAATTTGTCATTTTGACTTTCCTTTTTATCAATTTTAAACGTAGCATTATCGCTAATTAATAATTGTTCAGTAATAAATAATGCAGATAATAAATCTTGATATTCATATCCTTTATAAGCAGGCTCTAACCCCATCATGATACCCCCATATTTACAAATACATTAAAGAAAAAACTTTTTCATATGTTCTAGTTGTATAATAAAAACATCCTAACTCTATACCATTGGAAACAACACAATAGGACCAGTTAGTCTGCCAACTTACAAGTACATCGACCACATAGGGAAAAATCTAACTCCCTACCCAAGAATTAAGGGACGTGAGATTAACCCTTATGAAAGTTACCCCTTTAAGGATAGGTTAGTAGGTTCCAATTATTTCTTAGCCCCCTGAAACGGTTATCTTTGTTCCTTGCACCTTACCCATAAAGCCTTCCAAATAAAGTCAGACTTTTTTCATTGCTAAATTCGCTCCATTTCCATGTCAAAAAACTGAGAATTACTTGTTTGCATAACATATATGGGTAGATTAAGTTCTTGAAGCCTTTGTTTGACCTCTGAAATCTCATCTTTATTGAAGTTTATTCCTAAGTAAATAGCCGTTAGTTTTGCAGGACAATCCTCAAGGCCACTATTAAACTCTTTCTCTCCCGGACTCTTGTTTTAATAATTCTCCATTTCCCTAGTATTTTTAACCATCATGGAACTTAAAGTTCCCTCCCCTTCATAATGAAACAATCGCTTTCCTTCAGGTGACTGTTTTATATTTCGGTGTTGATATCAAGTTCTTTTATTAATTTTGATAATTGATCTGACATTTCTGGGTCTCGTTCTATTTCCTTAATCTTGATTTCAAGGAGGTACCTATTTAATACATCAGTATTTCCAGCCAGTTCCCACGGTTCTATGGGGCCTTCGGGACGAGGTTGGTCCAAAAAATGTGTAACATTGTTAAGATGCAGAGCCAACTCTTTCATATCATTTCTATCATGTGCTTTTCCCAACATTACATCATGCAAAACTTGCGCACAGTGAGTTAGAAGTTTTTTTGCGAAAGCGTCTTTGGCAGCCAGGTGATACATCTCCTGAAATGTCTGCTTGTCCTTAGCGATATATGGAACAAGTAATTTTTGTACCCTGTGATTGAATTTGGCTTCGGCTATCAAGTTCGATAAACCCTTAATATCTGTTAGGTGCCCACAGTATTGTTCCATAAATTTACTGAACATAAAAAACCCCGTCTTTCTTCGCCTATGAAATCATTAAGAATAGCATTAATTTTGCTAGAAGGATGCTGCCTTGGTTAAATTATAACATCCGGCTTTAAGGTGTCAATATTTCTTAAAGATGACTAAGAAAGCCTCAGGGGTAATAAAGTGTTACTTCACCTTAACACACTAACTTCGAAGGGGGTGAGGGCATTTGCTTGAAAGGTTATCTCTTCCTTGCTTCCATTTCCACCGTTTTCCTAGTATAATGTAGTAGGGTGGAACTGGCCGTAGAGGCTACAGAAGTTAAGGTCGTGAGCCTACTTCTTCTTACCAGGCTCCCTTGTGGGTTCCTGGCGTGTGCTGACGCTTTGCCGCAGTGTATTTTTTTAATGGACCATGCAGAAAGAAAAACTCTGCATGGTTCCATATATTTCGGAGTGTCAGAAACGCCCCTGGTGCCTTCGGAGTCATGTTATAAGCCTAATGGATGTTATGGCTTCAGAGACAGAAATACAGGACGTCAAGGCAGAAAAACTGAATTAAGAAAAAAATCCAGGAGATTCCCCACCGGGTTCGGTTTTAAATCGCAGAAATTGAAATATCATTTAAAACAATAATAAAAATAGCAGTCAAAAACGACTGCTATTTTTTATTGAACTTGTTTAGGTTATTATCTAATTATTTCTGCTGTTTCGAAGGCAGGAAGGCAGGTCTTCAGACTTGTTTTTTTGGTTTTTTACATTTCAGAAAACATTTCTTGTAAATTACCAACAATACCCAATTAATTTTGCAGGAAAAACCTTTCTTATATTGAAGAAATTAAACATTATCTTTAAAAAAACTGGAATGTGAAAGGAGATAAATGCGTCATGAAGTTTTCAGTTGGTATCCTAGATTCTTTATTCGGGAAAAAGGTTACTCTGGAAGTTCCAGACGAAAACGGCAATATCATTAAACGGGAAGTCTCTGAGAAATGGCTTGAGCAAATGCAGGTAGAAGGCAAAATAAGTCGTATACACAAACCTACCGTTCGGGTGCATATGATGGACCCATTAACTGGTCCCCAGATAATCTATTGGACTGTCGGAGAGGATGTTAGCCAGGAGCAGGTCAATAAATACAAAGATGAAGTAGGCGACATATACGCTTTAACAGCCTACGAAGCAGGGAAACCTACGGTCATGATTTTAAGCAAGCAGTATTGGAAGGATGCCCTCACTAAGATGGGAATTGAAGTGTAAGAGAGTGATTTCGGGATGGTTCGACGAACTGGTTACCGAGCCCTAACCTTTTTATATATATACCATACGAGCCAAATCGGTGAAGCGAAAATCCAAAAAGCAATAAGATAACCCAGAATTATGCCGATAAGGTCTAATAAACCGGCATAGAGAAAATAACCTATCACTAGCAGTATAGTTGCTAACGGGAAAAGAATAAAATACCGCAAAACTGGATTTTTTAGGTTCATAATTTAATCTCCGAAAAGTATTTTGTAGTTTATTGTTCAAGAAAAATTTGTATGAAAACAGAGCACCGGATTTTTCCGGTGCTTTTTGGCTGGTCATAGGTTTTTGTTGTTTTTAGGCCATTTGTGGCCACAATCTAAGCAATAGTGCATAGGTGGTTTTTTCTTAAGTTGTGGAAGATTGTCTTCGGCTGCGGCACCGACCCCAATTAACGATTCTTGTGTATTGACCCGTATACTCCCGCATTGTGGGCACTTCAAAAACATTAAAGGAACCCTCCATTCTTAATAAAGTTGGCAGGGTTTTCCCTATCTCGCCTGTATAAAAAATACCATAATTACAAAGTTCTGTCAAATTTTCTGCTGAGCCGTGATTACGGGAAAATTAAATTGTTACTATATAGGCAAAATCGGTTGATGTAGAAAAAAGAGTCCTGGGCAGAAAAACTCTTCTTTATTAGGCTTTAAAAGAAAATAGCACTCTCAAATGGAGTGCTATCGTTTTGCCCTTCGGCTCAGAAATTATTTTTAAAAATATTTGCCCTTCGGCTCAAATTCATTATATAAAAAATTACTTTTATTGTCAACTGGTTAGAGTCTTATTTTGATCTATTTGTTTTTCTAAATCAAATATCTTATTTTTTAACTCTATAACTTCACTTTCTAGTTCATCAATCTTATCCTGTTTCAATTTTATTTCATCGTTAAGTTTATTCCTACTATTAAATAATTTTGGCAGATAATACTCAAACATTTTTTCTTTAATTTCAACAAATAAGGATTCTGGGTCACTAATATTCACTTTCAAAGTATCCAGTTTGTTTAGTAATCTGCTAGGATTTACTGTCCTTATATTGCTTATAAGAACAACACATGTTTCTTCAAAATTGTCTTCGCCTTTATTGACTTTTCTAAGATATTTATTGCCCTCTTTATTGTCGATAGGGTGATATGCTTCATTGAGTAATTCTTGGCTAGTAGTTGTCGGAGCAACCAAAACCAAATTTCCCACGTTTTCTAATATAACCACCGGATGAGGATACGCCAATTCTAATTTATAAGTTAATCCCAAATCAGCATAAACAATATCCCCCACATTATACGGGAACCCTGCTATTGTTCTATCCTTTCTAACAGTCCAATTCTGCAAACTGATAGATAACATTGCCAATTCGTCCTCTTTAAACTGATTACAAGTTGCTATAAAATTTGCCAAAGTATTCATATACTCGGTAAGAACAACATTAGTATCTTTTACATTGTTATTCTTTGAATTGGCGTCTTTTACAACGTTTTTTAGTCTATTAAAATCAACTCTTAAGCCCAAATTAATATTCCTCCAATCTTCTAACAAAATTAGACAAATTAGAAAAAAATCCTGCCAATATTTATCAATATGTTTTAAAGAAAATTAAACAAAATGTAATCAAACGTGGAACCAGTTTTCACTTGAAATAGATAATGTCATCCATTGTAAAAACCCGGTTAATCAAGCCCATCCGCTGGGCCGGCGTCATATGAACACGGCGTTCGGTTGTCCATGGAGAGCAGAAGTTGTAATAGGTTCTAAGAATCGTCAAAACCCAGTGAGCGTATTTTGGATTGAAGTTGGAATAGATGTAACCCCGGCCAGGTCTGGCTGTTGCTATAGGTCGCTCCAATATCAAGATGTGACGCCGAATTGCCTGAATAAACTTATTGGTGGCTGTTTGATTCACGTCCATGAGAATTTTGGTTATCTCATGCTTCTTGTAATTTCTCAGTAAATCGGTCGTGCTGCTAATAAGTCTTACGCCCTCATCCATATGCGGAAGTAGATGTTAAATGGGTATTGATCTGACAGGATATTTCAGTCCATTAACAATAGCAAATTCGTATAGATCGTGTTCTTCAAGGTACTCATTTAATTTCATTGGCTTCAGAATATTAAGCCGGTCACTTACTACGTTTGGGACATTCTCTCCGTAAATGATGATGAAATCATTAACCTGCCTTTGACTAAAAGAAGGCAAATTTTAAACGAAACCCTTCAAAACAATGCTTTTGTAAAAAAAGTTGATGGGGTAGATTCAGACGGTTTCATGGTTTGGAATGCTGTAAAAGAATACGTACTAGAAGGAATGGTGGCAAAAAAGAAAAACAGCCGGTATCAGGCCGGCCGCAGATCATCTAGGCCGCAGATCATCTACTTGGTTAAAAATCAAGAATTATCAGGAGGCGGTTGAATATCCTCGGTTATATTAAAACTGATGGAGCAGTTCTGGTTGGAACAGGCGATACCGTTCAAGGACATGCCATCCGTATGAAGGAAAAAGACCGATTGATAATGCGGGAAATACTGAATAAATATGGCGTAGTTAAAGGGAAAAATATTTGGCTGCCTGCTGGAGTTAAAGGCAAGGTTAAGTTTACTACATGGTCCTCAAAAGGCAATATGAGAGACTGTACCTGGGCAGGGTTTGATTTTGCGAAGCAAATTAGATATATACCTGACCTTCATTGAAGAGGCTTAAATGGCATTTGCATAGATAATAATTTGCATTCCTTACGATTGGTAAGACAAGAAACCAATTCCTTTTAACAAAAATTGCATTAACCTGCTAGAAATTCAGTTAGAGTAGAAATCCCTCTAGTATTAAGAAATTTCTTGAATTTACTCTTTGAAACTGATTTTAGGTATTTCCGATAATCTATGCTTATATCAAAGTACGAATCTTGAAGGAGATCATTCTCGCATTCCAGTTTAATATTGAATGGCTTCAGAAACTCAGAAATGAACACGACTTTTTCTGGCTCTTTCAATTCGCCTAAAAACGCTTCAAGCAAATTGGCTAAATCAAGTCTAACCCCTAACTTATCTTCCCATCTATATTTCGAAGGTATATTATTAATTATTGCATTGGAATTTACTGTGCCTAGTTCAGACTTTCCAAATTGCCTCTCCTTATCTAATTTTAGCAAGTTTTTGTCAAGTTGCCTTCTTGAGACTTTTATCGGCGATGATATTGTTCGGTTTTTTCTTAGATATCCTTTAAATTTATTTATTGTATCTAGGAAAATCCCATTAAAAAAGTAGTTCAAACTAACAAATTTAAATGTTTGATCCGTGATCCTTTCAAGAAGGATGCCTTCAAAAATATCACGCACCTCATTCTCCTCTGCTTCGTTATTGAAGGTAAACTTCCGCCCAAAGAAGGAAAAAGGGTTTAAAAAAAATCCCTTTATTGACCCCAATTTCAGATTTACTAATATCGCTGCCGCAACATGATCATGGTTTTTTCTGTACCTATCTACTAGTATTTCTGCTATTTGGTCCTTATCTCCTTCTACTGTAATAGTCGCCATCTCGGCCGCTTTTAAAACCCCCTCTGAATATATAAGTGTCGTTAATTGGTCTGTTAAATTCCCCTTTAAACCAATTGTATTAATTTTTAGTCCAATCTCTTTATAGAAATCATCATGTGGTTTCAAACTTCCACCCCATTCTGTTTTTTGGCATATTTTATCATTTAATTAAATAAATATCAAATTTTAGAATGTCAAGGGCGATTCAAGATTGACCCTCCTCCTTGGCCAATCAAGCCTGCCGTTTTCTTTCCTCTCAGCCGGTAAGATGTTTACCACATGAGAATGATGATTATCTGTTCAAGTAATGCTTAGGCAAACACGAGGTCCCCAAAGATTTTACCGCAGTCGCAAACATCTTTTTGGGAATTCAATTTAATGCTGCCTCCGTTCATACCTGGCAGATACCAACACTGGAAGAACAGGGTAACGGCCAGTTTATCCACGGGCAGGTAGCAGTATTCATCGATGACAAACACCCTTTTGTTAGATATACCTTCAATAACCAATTTAGCCGGTTATCAGCATACCTTCCGGGGATGTCATCAACAAGGCTCCCTCCAACCATCTGTTGGAGTATACTCGCTAGGGTGAGTCAATTTTCATTCGGCCCTATAGGGTCATTTTACAAGCCGGTTTTCACAATAAAAATTTTTTTTTATTTTTTTTGTCAAGTTGGTCAGCCCTTGAGTTCCTAAGAAAGAAGGCTATTTTCATTAAATAATTGACGAAAATATGAAAAAATTTCACTAACGTTTTGGCCTTCTAAATACTATTAATATATAGAAGATTCTTTTAGACAAAACACTGTATATGGGAAAACCTAAACCCAAACATTTTGTATATGGGAAAACAGTGTTTGGTTACTGACCTGTCATCTGGGGTAAAACATTACCCTTTGAACACGGATCGTATAGGCCGGTTTCAGATGAAAACTGGCAGAAAAAGACTTACATTTGCCAGTGTAAACCCTCATCTGAAATCGAATTGCAACATATTCCCTTTCAAAGGGGATCTTTGGTAAGCCATCTGCCTAAAGGCCGCAATACAGAAGCGGCCTTTAACTTATGCCACAGTTCTCCCAGAGTTCTCCCATATATAGAGTTCTCCCATATACAGAGTTCTCCCATATACAATCTTTCTCTTATATATATATATTATAGAAGAGTAAAATTGGACAAGTTGAACTATTTTTTTTATAATTTTACAAAAGGATAAAGGAGTGACATAATATGGCCCAAAAAATAGTTGATTACATCAATGCTCAGGCGAAAAGCCGTCTTAATCAATTGAATTTAAACTCAAACAATGAGAAACAGCGAAACATCGCTTTAAATAAAGAGAAGTCAGTTCTATTATCAGACATAATGATACAGGAAGGAATTCTGATACCCTGTTTGTCAGAGGAAGGATTAATCTCATGGCCTACAAAGATTAATTTCGAACGTCATTATATCGAGTGCGGCTGCCCCTTTCACGACCACAATCGCAAAGACAACTTTCGGGTAGACTTAGTCACTGGAAAAATGACTTGCATGCACCGGAAATGTTTGTCTGGCGGAAACATAGTCCAATATGTAATGAAGATTCGTGGTATTTCTAACGCAGAAGCGGTTCGCTACTTAACTAATAAGTACATTTCAGATAGAGAAGTTTCAATGCAATACACTCATAAACCCGTGACACACAGCGACTATATAGTTGTCAGAAAAACCCAACTACCAGAACTCAGTTATGAATTATCTAAAGACAATGGTTTTGAAATGCCATTACCGGTTTTCTTAACCCAGACGAAGAAATTTCCGGAAACACTTCTTTTGGAAGCAGGTTGCCGAGAAGTTTCCGGAACCTGTATAGATAAAAAATTTCTCTATAGAGCAGTATTTCCGGTAGAAGACCACAGTGGCCGCAGAATAGGTTTAGTAGGGAGACGTTACATCGAAAAAACCATAAATGGCCAGGAAAGCAATTACTCCAAGTGGTCCAGCAACTTCGAATCCGGTTATATTCTGTATAACTTGCATAGAGTGCTGCAAAGAGGAACAAGTGAATTGATTATTGTCGAAGGAGTCCTAGATGTTTTGAGGCTTCGGCAGTATGGCTATGATAACGCCATAGCCATGTTTGGCAACTCCCTTAGCCAAGGGCAACTGTACCTCTTAATGAATTTTTTCCAAAAAGATACTAAAATTATTCTGTTTCGAGACAAAGACCTTGTTGGCTATAAATCCAACATCAGCAATCTTCAGAGACTAGGATTTACAAATCTTTGGGGGACTGAATGTTCTCCCGAAGGTAATGCTATTGATGCGAGTAATGCTCTTGATATACAACTTGCTCTCGACTCAATAAAAGAAGTACCGCAGCATTACAACCCCGTTGATGTCCTCATCGAGGAGATTTCGGTAAATTATGTTTCTGATGACGTTAATAGAATAAATACCACCGTTAAAATTGGACGAGAAATGATTAAAAATAACGGCTTATGCAAAGAAATTAAAGTAACCGACCAAACCCATCTCCCGATTAGGGTAAAACTAAAAGATTTGGATTCCAGTGTAGCAGCAACAAAGGACTTCTTATCCACTTATTCACAGGAACAATTAAAGAATCGACTGGAAAAGGCTAAGAATAATCTTAATTGGTTTAGTTCAGAAGTATCCCCTGATGATGGTTTACATGACCCGAAAACAATCTGTTTAACTCTGTTAGTGATTGAAGTCCGCTTTTGGAAAAATTGCATCAAAAAAGACATAAATGGAATCGTTGAGGGACTTAATTTGTATAACAAATTCCTTAAGATGTTACAGCGAAACTGGTTGGACACTTTCAATGAAGAAGTAGGTCATTTCATCAATGAAGCAATTTAGTACTAAAACCAATTACCTTAATAATAAATAGGGCACCAACTACCCTTTAAGCCAACTGAGTTGCAGTTTTTTCTAAAATTGGACTTATTTCAAACCCTTTGATAAAATTGTAATTAGGAGGTGGTCTTAATGCCAGAAAGGAAAATGTACCTATCATGGGATGATGTCCCGGACAACTTTAAAACCAAGACCCAGTTGAAGGAACTAGGCTTAAAACCAGCCGGAAAAGCGCTGGCATACAAAAAGGCGGTTGAACACCCATCGCTGAAATACTACGAACTGTTTGATGTCGCCGAAACAGTGGAAATACGGAAACGAAAAATAAAACCCCTGGAAATCACAGACGAGAACATAGCGGCAGCACTGTATATCGTCAATAAAAGTGCTAAAAAATCACGGGATACTAAGAAATGGAATTATCAATGGAAACAACACGGAGTAGTATCGGCGGCAAAAACGAGGGAAAATAAACTATATCAACTAAAGGATAAAGTGATGGAAGAACTCATCAGGCAGGGAATGGCCAGCGTGGAAGGGATACATTCTCAGATTATATGCTACGACCATAAAACACAGCCCAAACAGCGACACGTGAATGCTGACGAGTATTATGATGATGAGTCCTATGATGATTATGACGATTTTTCTGAAGATGAAGAAGAACTGGAAACTGAAATCGCTGAAAAGCGTTACCGCCTTGTGCTTATCAAGTTCTGTGGCTACCAATTTCATGTCCCCTACGATTTATTTAAAGGCGAAAAAGAAAACCTTCCGGAACTTGGAACAATAGAGGAAGTAATTTCGGCAGAGAGCAAAATAGAAAGTCCCATGGGCTTTAATCAGGCGGTTGACTTGCTGGAAAGGTTCGTTAGCAGCAAAGGATACCCTCGTGCGATTTAGATATTTAGCTATAAACGCTAGAATAAAAGTAAGCCAGAATTAAAGAAAACGCCAGGAAAAAAG
>JAENYP010000034.1 GCA_016841725.1 Thermincola carboxydiphila
ACTAATTCACTGTCAAAAGGTGCTGAAGTGGTACACTTTTATATTATCATTCACATATCTGTGATAAGTTTGGGTTGATCCTAAAAATAAATGAATTAACTGAGGGGCAAATGCTTGATTTAATCAAAAATAAGAATTCTAAAAAAGAAGCCGCCAAAAGAAGGGGAGGAATTACCCGTAAAATAACCGAGCTCTCACCCAATATCAAAAACAGCACCATCACAACTATTTCTAATTCTGATTTGAAGCTGTTATTTGAGCTTTATGACCGGTGTTTTTTTAAGAACGTATTTAGAGACAGCTTCAAAGGCAAATTTAAGTTTTCGCTTTCCCGGCGCATGACCAAAAGCGCAGGGAAGACCATTTGCCCGAAGAATATAGACAAGATAAATCCCGAAGAATTGGTCATTGAGATCCGTATCGGGGTGGACTTTACCTTTGAAGGGAAAAAGATGAGTGGAATCCTGTATAACATTAATAAGCGGGCAACTGTTATGGTCAGAGATAAAAATGGGCAGTATTCTGATAAAAAAGGTACAAGGTATACAAAGTATTATGTACCTCTAAGTCAGTTTGATTAGGACATAAATGACGCTATTATTTGATTAATCAAATATTTATATTCAATTCACTTAGTTTTTATAGGTAATTAGTGTATAATATTAACAAGGGAATTCTTCTCAAAAGAACGGAGGCGGTCGGATGAAAAGGGTATACTTTGTTTTTATTATGCTGATAATTATAGTAGTTTCCGGCTGTTCAAGCAGTAATAAAGAAGAAGTCAGGCTTTTTATAGAGGATGCCTTTAAGACACGGGCTGATGTGGTCTTTTTGTATAAGGATAAAGAAGTACTCTCCGGGTATTTCAGCCCTGAGGCCTTGGAACAGAACAGGGCTTACCTTGACTGGTCTCCCAAGGGCCAGTGGAGCAATGTGAAAGACATGAAATATTCGACAACCCTCCGGATCAGCAATCTTAAGGTAGATGGCAAAAGGGCTACGGCAGAGGTTTTTGAAACTGTTGTGGTTACGTGGGATTTTGTCGATCCGGCAAAGGTTGCGGGGACGGAGTTCACTAAAGAAGACGCCTGGAGTAACAGAAAACATCTGGTTACCGTAGTACTAAATCCTGAGGGTAACTGGATTATTGAACAGGACATAGTTCCATAAGGTGAAACATGATAATTGAACTGTTATCTAACCAAAAAGAACTGGCTGTTACCTGTCAGGATGTAGTCCGCCTGTTTTACCCTGATGCGGAAATCAGGCTGGAAAATACAGGGGAATGTAAACTTACCCTGCATATCGCTGCGGATGCTGACGGGCCGGCTATCAAAGGGACTGCCCAATTAAAGAATGATGGAACAATGGCTTTAGAACAAGTATCAGGGGACCTGGAGACACTCCCCTTCTCTGATGATCTGCGAAACCACCAGAAGAGGCTGGTTAAGCTGGCCCTTTTCAGGCTGCTGACCAAATACACCGGACTACCCGCCGGCCCATGGGGAATCCTTACAGGGATAAGGCCAACCAAGATTGTCCACAGGCTTCTTGATGCCGGATGGCTGCCTGACAGCATCCAGCAGTACCTGACTGGGGCATATGATATGTCGGCAGATAAGGCTGTCCTGCTCACAGACACAGCCTTACGCCAGAGGGCTGTCCTGCTCACAGAAAAAGAGGCCCGGGAATTAATCAGTATATATATTGGGATACCGTTCTGCCCGACCAGGTGTGCTTATTGTTCCTTCCCCTCATATTCCGTGGAGAACAGTGCCGGCCTGGTTGAACCGTTTTTGGAAGCCCTGGCAGGGGAAATCAGGGGGATTGGCAGGGCCGCCGGGGAAATGGGGCTCAAGGTGCAGACTGTCTATGTGGGCGGCGGTACTCCTACTGTCCTGGACAGTGAGAAAATGTGCCGTCTGCTGGAGGTTATCAATGATTCACTTGTATCAGAGGCAACTGTTGAAATAACCCTGGAGGCGGGACGACCTGACACTGTGACCATGGAAAAACTTGAATCAGCCATCAAACAGGGGGTTACCAGAGTGAGTATTAACCCCCAGACCATGAACCCCGGGACCCTGGAGCTTATCGGACGCCGGCATTCACCACACCAGGTGGCTGATGCTTTTGCCATGGCCAGGCAGGCAGGTTTTAAAACAATAAATATGGATGTTATTGTCGGCCTGCCCGGAGAAACCGCTGCCGATGTGCAGAAAACCCTGTCTGCAATTACGGTATTTGAGCCGGAAAACCTTACGGTACATACAATGGCAGTGAAACGTGCTTCACGAATAAATGAAGCAAAAGACAATTTTGAGATTTCCCCGGCACGGGAGGTGGATAAAATGCTCCACCTTGCCCACGAGGCTGCAGGAAAAATGGGTATGAGGCCGTACTACCTTTACCGGCAGAAGAACATGGTCAGTCCCCTGGAAAACATCGGATATGCCCGGAACGGCCATGACTGTATTTATAATGTGCAGATGATCGAGGAACGCCAGACGGTTATCGGACTGGGGGGCGGGGCCGGGTCAAAATTTGTCGGCCCGGGGACCTGGCACCTTAACAGCCACTATAATCCCAAAGACCCGGATACTTATATCAGGCGAATTGATGAAATAATTGCCCTGAAGGTTGACAAGCTCAGGAGTTTTGACTAAAATATACTAGTAATTGTGAAAATACATATGATGGATAATATGAAAAAGGCTTTGAACGGGAAAAGTAACCGCAATCCTGCTTTACAGGGAGGGGGCGTCGTGACTGGAAGCGCCTCCAGGGATGGAACGGTGAAAGACACCCGGGAGCCGGAAGACTGAAGCTGATTAAGTGGGTAGGTTTTCCCGGATGGCGCCGTTATGCCGGATTTTAAAAGTGGGATAGCTTTAGCGCTGTCCAAACAGGGTGGTACCGCGGGAATATCCTCTCGTCCCTGGCGATGAATTTTCATTGTCATGGATGGGGGGTTTTTGTATTTAGCCGGTGAAGGAGGGAATATTACAGTGTTGACTTCAAGACCTAAAGGGACAAATGACATTTTACCGGGAGAAGTCAGTAAATGGCATTACCTGGAAACCGTTATCAGGGAAATGTGCCGCGAATACGGTTACAGTGAGGTCAGAACCCCGGTCTTTGAACACACAGAGTTGTTTTCGCGCGGTGTCGGGGATACAACCGATGTGGTTGAAAAAGAGATGTATACATTTGAGGACAAGGGCAGGAGAAGTATCAGCCTGAGACCGGAACAGACAGCCAGTGTGGTCAGGGCTTATGTGGAGAATAAGCTTTATGCCCTGCCTCAGCCTGTTAAGGTGTTTTATGCAGGACCGATGTTTCGTTATGCCAATGTCCAGGCAGGCAGATACCGCCAGTTTCACCAGTTTGGCGTAGAGGCGCTGGGCAGCAAAGACCCTGCAGTTGATGCAGAGGTTATCACCATGGCCATGGATTTTTACGGGCGGCTGGGGCTCAGGGAACTTGAACTGCATATCAACAGTGTCGGCTGTCCCAACTGCAGGCCGGTACACCGGGAGAAATTGCAGAGTTATCTGGCCTCCAGGATTGAAGATCTCTGCAAGCTGTGTCAATCCCGGTTTGATCGGAACCCGATGCGGATTCTGGACTGTAAAGAAGAAAAGTGCCGGGAACTAAGCAGGGAAGCGCCTACAACCACAGACTGCCTGTGCGGGGAGTGTGCCGCTCACTTTGAACAGGTGAAGAAACACCTTGATGATGTAGGCGTAAAGTACCTTGTTGATAAAAGGCTTGTCCGCGGTCTGGATTACTATACCAATACCGCCTTTGAGATAATGGCCAGCGATATCGGGGCCCAAAGCTCTATCGGCGGGGGTGGCAGGTATGACAGCCTGATTGCAGAGGTTGGCGGGCCGGAAACTCCCGGCATCGGGTATGCCCTGGGAATAGAGCGGATTATAGCGACAATGGAAAGGCAGGGCCTGAAATTTCCTGCTGAAGGCCAGCTTGATGTTTTTATTGCTTCCCGTGGTGAAAAAGCAAAGCAGGAGGCCTTTAAACTGGTATCTAAACTGCGGCGGGCCGGGCTGGCTGCAGAGATTGACCTGATGGGAAGAAGCCTGAAGGCACAGATGAAATTTGCCAACAGGTTTGAAACCTCCTATACCGTGATTCTGGGTGAAGAGGAATTGGAAAAAGAGGCTGCCGTGGTGCGGGATATGACCTCCGGAGAGCAGCAGGAGGTGCCCCTGAACGGGGTAGTGGAATATCTTTTAAAGCAGTTAAAATAAGATGACCAGGGAGAGGAGAAAAGCATAAAGATGATGGAGTCACTGCAGGGAATTAAGAGGACACATATGGCAGCCGAAGTTTCAGTTACAAATGTTGGGGACAGGGTAACCCTGATGGGATGGGTAGATACCAGAAGGGACCACGGGGGCTTGATATTTGTGGATTTGCGGGACCGGTCCGGGATCATTCAGCTTGTTTTCAGCCCGGAGGTAGATAAGGATTCATTTCTGAAGGCTGAAAAAATACGTGGGGAGTATGTCCTGGCAGCAATCGGGGAGGTGCGCAGGCGTAGTGATGAAGCCGTGAACCCTAAGCTGGAAACGGGACAGATTGAGGTCTATATAACTGAACTCAGGGTCCTTAATGCTGCCAAGACCCCGCCCTTCTATATTGAAGAAGATATTGATGTTGATGAGAATCTGAGGCTGAGGTACCGGTATCTGGACCTGCGCCGGCCTGATATGCAGCAGAACCTGATTTTGAGGCACAAGGTGGCCAAGGCTGCCAGGGATTTTCTGGACAAAAAGGGTTTTCTGGAGATTGAGACACCTATGCTGACCAAGAGTTCTCCTGAAGGTGCCAGGGATTACCTGGTTCCCAGCCGGGTTAACCCGGGGAAGTTTTATGCCCTGCCCCAGTCACCCCAGATATTTAAACAGCTCCTGATGGTTTCCGGTATAGATAAGTATTTTCAGATTGTACGCTGTTTCCGTGATGAGGATTTGCGGGCCGACAGGCAGCCGGAATTTACCCAGATTGACCTGGAAATGTCATTTGTGGAGGTGGAAGACGTGCTTTCCCTGATGGAAGAAATGATAGCACACACGTTCACGGAAGCGGCCGGGATTGAAATTGAGAAACCATTCCCCAGGCTTACATACAGGGAGGCTATGGACAGGTATGGTTCAGACAAGCCTGACCTGCGGTTTGAACTGGAACTGAAAGACTTTACCGGCCTCGCAGCCGCGTCTGATTTCAAGGTGTTTGCCGCTGTGGCTGCTTCCGGAGGACAGGTCAGGGGAATCAATGCTAAGGGCTGTGCCGATTTCACCAGGAAAGAGATCGACGACCTGACCAAGTTTGTAAGTATATACGGGGCTAAGGGACTGGCATATATAGTGGTGACTGAAGAGGGCCTGAAGTCACCTATCCTGAAGTTCTTTAAAGAAGAGGAAATCAATGCCATCATGGACAAGTTCGGTGCGGAGCCGGGGGATTTGCTGTTCTTTGTGGCAGACAAGCCTTCTGTTGTTGCCGCGGCATTGGGGGCCTTACGTGAAGAGCTTGCCAGGAAGAAAAACCTGGTAGACCCCAATGTATTTAAATTTGCCTGGGTTGTGGAGTTCCCTCTGGTTGAATATGATGAGGAAGAACGCCGCTGGGTAGCAATTCACCACCCTTTTACCTCGCCCTTTGAGGAGGATTATGAACTTATGGAAACCGATCCCGGCAATGTCAGGGCACGAGCTTATGACATGGTGCTTAACGGGGTCGAACTTGGTGGTGGAAGTATCAGAATTCACAGGCGCGATATCCAGGAAAAAATGTTCTCACTGCTCGGGCTGTCCGAAGAGGAGGCCAAAGATAAATTTGGTTACCTCCTGGAGGCCTTTGAATATGGGACTCCTCCCCATGGCGGAATCGCCTTTGGGCTTGACAGGATGATTATGTTAATGGCAGGTAAGAATACTATCAGGGACGTCATTCCATTCCCGAAAACACAGAGCGCCACCGACCTAATGACCCAGGCGCCCTCGGAAGTGGCGCCAAAGCAGCTTCAGGAGCTTCACATCAGGCTCAATGTGGCTAAGGCAAAGAAATGACTTTTGCGGCACAATACCAACGTGTCTTACTGTGTCAAGACCGGTAATCCGTTTACTTATTCTGAAAAAGATGCATAACGGGGTTTGCCTGAAGCAATACTATTACTAGCGTGATAATACTACAGTTATTGTCACTTGAAGCCTTGAAGCCTATATGATATATTAAGATTAATAAAACAAAGAAAACACCCTGCGATGCGCGTGAGCAACCGATTAGTATTGAGCCAACATCAATACTAAGGGAGTTTTGGCTCCGGCTGTGGCATGTATGCCTCCTTGGATGAGGAAACATAAAGCAGTTGGGCAGACACCCACCTGTTGTGTACAGGTTCAAAGTACAACGGCCTCACGGCATAGGTGGGGTATTTTTTTGTCTTTTTCGCTTAATATATGGTAATATTATTAATGGACCGGATTTGGAAGTGAGGATGGGATGGGAACATTATGTCACTTAGATTTTCTCGTACTGAAATGCTGATAGGCCGGGATGGTCTTGACAAACTAAGAAAAAGCCGGGTAGCGGTTTTCGGTGTCGGCGGAGTAGGGTCTTTTGCTGTGGAAGCGCTGGCGCGGGCAGGTATAGGCAGCCTGGTAATGGTGGACTTTGATAACATCTGTGAGACCAACATCAACCGGCAGATACATGCATTGACATCTACTGTGGGTGAACCCAAGGTCCAGGCAATGAAGGCCAGGGTTCTTGATATTAACCCTGACATCAGGGTAGAGGCAATTCAGGAATTTTACACTCCTGAAAACGGAGCCCGGCTGGTGGACAGTGAAACTGATTACATAATTGATGCTATTGATAATGTGACCGCGAAAATAGATTTGATTAAGAATTCGGTGAAAAAAGGAATCTCAATTGTATCTGCCATGGGAGCGGGTAATAAAATGGACCCTGCAGGCTTTGAAGCTGCCGACATCTCTGAGACTTCAGTCTGTCCCCTGGCACGGGTGGTCAGGCGGGAACTGAGGAATGCCGGTATTTTGAAAGGGGTTAAGGTGGTTTATTCCAGGGAACAGCCCATGAAACCGGACACATCATGGCACAGGGAGCCTGATGAAAAGAATGAGAGGATAAAGCAGGTTCCGGGAAGTATTTCATTTGTACCGCCGGTTTTGGGATTAATACTTGCCGGGATAGTTGTCAGGGATATTCTGGGGAGTTCAGAAAAGGCAGAGTTATAAATTGACATTATATTTTACCGGTATTATAATAAAGTTACCTAATACCCTGGTAGGGTAAGTTTTGGAGGGTGAAGCAATTGCACGAGGTAGAGGATATTAAAGACAATCTTGATAAGAGACTAAAAAGAATTGAAGGTCAGGTAAAGGGTATCAGGAGGATGATTGATGAAGGCAAGAACTGTCAGGAAATCCTGACTCAGGTTTCGGCAGCGCGTTCCGCCCTTAAAATGGTAGGGAATTTAGTACTCAACCATTATGCCGCCGAATGTCTATGCAATTCTATTTCCGCAGAGGATAACAAGACCAAACTTGAGGAATTGCAAAAACTTATTCAAACTATTACCCGGTTTGCAGATTAACTTTTTTATTACAGAAGGGAGTTGGCTTATATGGCAAGTGATAAGGTACTTACACTGACTAATAATAATTTTAAGGCTGAGGTATTGGAAGCCTCAGAGCCTGTACTGGTTGACTACTGGGCTCCGTGGTGTTCTCCATGCCGTATGATAGGCCCTATTGTTGATGAACTGGCAGGTGAATATCTGGGGAAAATTAAGGTTGGCAAGGTGAATGTAGATGAAAACCGTGAAATCGCAATTGAGTATGGGGTTATGAGCATTCCAACCCTCATTGTCTTTAAAGATGGGAAGGCAGTTGACCGGGTGGTTGGTTTCAAGTCAAAGAAAGATCTCCAGGTGGTGCTGGAAAAACATGTATAAAAGGACTTAAAGAGTTGGTTGGCGAACCGGCTCTTTTTTTCAAAAAAGATAACAAACCAAACTGGAGATGACAGTATGGACCTGTTTGAAGCAGGCAGGCAGAATCATATGAAAAAAGAAGCGCCGCTGGCGGTAAGGATGCGAGCCCGCACACTTGATGAGTTTGTGGGTCAGAACGAGATAGTTGGCAAAGGCAAGCTGCTGCGGAGGGCGATTGAGGCAGATAAATTATCCTCAGTTATTTTCTACGGTCCTCCGGGAACAGGCAAGACGACACTGGCCAGGGTTATCGCCAATACCACCAAGGCTTTTTTTGAACAGCTCAATGCCGTAACCTCCGGTGTTGCCGATATAAAGCGGGTTGCGAAAAGCGCCGGAGACAGGCTGGGAATGTACAGCCAGAGAACTATTCTCTTTATTGATGAGATTCACAGGTTTAACAAGTCACAGCAGGATGCCCTGCTGCCCTTTGTTGAGGACGGGACTGTTATATTGATTGGGGCCACAACAGAAAACCCGTACTTCGAAGTAAATGCCCCCCTTTTGTCACGGTCAAGGGTGTTCAGGTTTAACCATCTGAATGATGCCGAAATTGCCAGGGTGGTTAATCTGGCTCTGCAAGATGAGGAGAGGGGATTGGGACAGTACCGGGTCGACGTGAAAGAAGAAGCCCTGAATCACATAGTAAACATTGCCAATGGGGATGCCCGTTCAGCCCTGAATGCCATTGAACTTGCTGTGCTGACAACACCGCCCGGGGAGGACGGGGTGCGGGAGATAACCCTGGAGGTTGCCGAGGAATCTATTCAAAAACGGTCTGTGACTTATGATAAATCAGGGGATCAGCATTATGATGTGATCTCGGCTTTTATCAAGAGCCTCAGGGGGTCAGACCCGGATGCCGCCCTGCACTGGCTGGCCAGGATGATTTATGCCGGTGAAGACCCCAGGTTCATAGCCCGGAGGCTTCTGGTACATGCCGCAGAAGATGTGGGGATGGCTGACCCAAATGCCTTGGTTGTGGCCATGTCTGCAGCTAATGCCCTTGAATATATCGGTATGCCTGAGGCCAGGCTGCCCCTTGCCGAAGCTGTTATTTACATAGCCACTGCGCCCAAGAGCAATGCTGTCATCAAGGCCATAGACAGCGCTCTGGATGATATCGAGAAAAAGAAAATTGGGACTGTACCTGTTCACCTGAGGGACGCTCACTATAAAGGTGCGGCAAAACTTGGGCATGGCAGGGAGTATAAATACCCCCATCACTTTGCAGGGAATTATGTGGAACAGCAGTATATGCCTGATGAGCTGCTGGGCACTGCTTATTATCACCCCTATGATAGCGGGTATGAGGAGAAAATTCGCAGACGGCTTGCGGAATTAAAGGGAAAAGGTGAAAACTGCCAGAAAAGGGGAGGTGAAAAGTAATGGGTGTTATCATTTATACCAAAGATGGCTGTCCCCACTGCCAGGCTGCAAGGGAACATTTTAGCAAGCAAAAAATTCAGTATACCGAAATTAATGTTTCCCAAGACGCAGGAAAAATTGACGAACTGGTGAAACTTGCTGGGGTTCGTAAAGTCCCGGTAATCGTAGAAGCAGGCAAAGTTACTGTCGGTTTTAACGGTGGCGGCTGAGGTGTCTGAAACCGGTTGGAAACCGGGTCATTGCACTAAAATTCACGAATTAGAGGTATTTTATAAAAAAATGGCGAAATAAGCTGTGTCCGGTAATTCTCTGGGGGGATAATTATGGACCAGCTTGTTTTTTTCAACAAGAAGTTCCTCTTATTTGTCATGGGGGGAGTCTGTCTCTATATTTTTTTTACAGTGCCTTTTTTGCATAATATGCCCATTACCACAGATGAAGTGCAGTTTGCCGAACCGGCATATAACTTTATCAAAAACGGTCATTTTGGGACCACTTCCCTGACCGGGATATTTGGGTTTAATCAAAAGACCTACTGGCAGCATCCTCTATATCTGGCGCTGATGTATTTTCCTATCAGGATATTTGGTTACAGTTTCTGGGCTATTAAAATTATGTCGGTAATCATAGGACTGATAACACTTATTTATGCGTGTAAAATCGGCAAACTGCTGGGAGTTCCATATCTTTACCCGGCTATGCTGACCTTTAATGCGCTATTTATTTTTCTTGCCAAAATAGGCAGGATGGAAATACTGACCATGTGCCTGTCCCTGGCTGCCTTTTATTATGCCCTGCAGAAAAGATATCTCCTTACAGGTCTTATATCTTCCCTTGCTTTACTGACTCATCCGATAGGTGCATTTACAATAATTAATACCCTTGCGGTTTTTAGGTATCACCGCAGGTTTGACTTTCGTTATGCAGCAGGCTTGGCGCTGCCTTTTGCCGCTGCATTTTCCCTGGTTCTTTTTGATTTGCGTGAGTTTGTAAATCAATATGTTGTGGTCCAAAAATACCTTTATGATGCCAGGGGGCTGCTCAGCGGTCCGGAAACCCAGCTGCAGAACTTCCTCATCCTTATTGAAAGGGCAGGGCTGTGGCTGAAACTGCAGATACCGGTATTTATTCTGTTTATATGGGGGCTTAGCAGGAAAAAAGATGAATTGGGTATTACGGTGATACTGATTACTGTAATCAATTTTCTTGGTTTGGTTCTGTTTGTTCCCAATAAATACATAAATTATTATACTGCGATAGTACTTCCTTATACGCTGTTGTATGCTGCCATGGCTGTAAACCGTAATCGGAATATCCCTGTTGCTGCCCTTCTGGTTGTCAGTCTGGCAGCCAATGGAGTAACATCTGCAATGGCGACGGCATCTTTTCATCATGAACTTACCGATATGTTTACAGTCAACAGGTTATTACCACCGGGGTCCAAAATCCTGGGGCCGCCTGAATTGGGTGTGCCGCTGCAGACCAGTGAGGTCATCGGGTTTCATGTTGTCAGGATGAAAATGGATCTGGAAAACAAATCTATGGAAGAAGTTCTGGCAGACCTTAAACCTGATTATATGGTCGTCGAGCCAGGGGCAACGGTATACCAAAGCTGGAGGCTGTTTACCGATAATGAGGATGAATTTGTTGTTTTTCTGCAAAAGAGGGCAGTTTACCGTGGGAAGGTTTGGTTTAATGGGAAGGATGTGCATGTCTTCGAGATGCCTTAAGGAGAATGATGTGCATGCCGGTGAAAATAGCTCCTGGCGACGTTGCGCGAATGCCCGCAATCCTCAACGTACTTCCAGTACGCCTGCGGTTGCGGGCATTTGTGCGCCTGGCCAAGAGCTATTTTCCCACCCGCAGGTCAGATAAACTGATGGCTTTGGTGCATGCCGGTGAAAATAGCTCCTGGCGGCGTTGCGCGAATGCCCGCAATCCTCAACGTACTTCCAGTACGCCTGCGGTTGCGGGCATTTGTGCGCCTGGCCAAGAGCTATTTTCCCACCCGCAGGTCAGATAAACTGATGGCTTTGGTGCATGCCGGTGAAAATAGCTCCTGGCGTTCACTGCTGATTTTAAGGGCTGCTCCAATTTAAAGATGGGGCAGCCTATTCACTTTACATAAAATGGATAACACAGCTCTTTAAGACAGTTGGCTGTATTCGTTTAAAACTGCATCGAAAAGCGCAGAACGACTCTGGCCGGTTATGGGGTGAGATATATCTATATATTTTTCCCCGACCTTTTTATTGGGCATGGCTACAAACAACCCGTTTTTCCCTTCGATAACCTTAATATCATGAACTACCAATGCATCATCAATCGTAACTGAAGCAAAAGCCCTGATCTTACTGTCCCCGCTAAACCTTCTGATTCGTACCTCTGTAATATTCATCTGCCGCCTGGTATTTAAGCTGAATTTTTGATTTGCCGGAAGGGAGTTCACTGCATGTGCGGGCCCACAAAAAAACACATGTCGTTGATACCTTCACAGCGCCCGATTACCAGGCATCACCTCCTTAACCAAATAATACCACGAACAGGTGTTCGCAGTCAATATATAAATAGAAAAAAATTACAGTAATACCATCTAAATACTTGCATAATACAACTAAAAGTCATATAATAATATCATATTATAATGTGGGGGTAAATTGAATGGAAGACACAGTATTCTGGGAAGACATCGGAGAAATGATCAGGGTTTTGGTAAAACGGTTTGGGATTCTAAATGCTAACTGCTGTGATACCTGCTGCGGGGAAGAGGTTTCGCCGGCACAAAGCCATATAATCCTTGAAATAGGCAAAAGAAGCTGCCCCTCGATGCAGGATGTGGCAAAATGCCTGTGCATGGATATTACTACTTTCAGCAGGCAGATTAAGACTTTGGAAGCCAGGGGGCTTGTTACAAAGAGCCCGGACCCGGGAGATAAAAGGATAAATTTACTTGCCCTTACCCCTGAAGGCACGCAGGTCAGGAATAAAATAAACAATCACATGAGGGAATATCTAAACCTGCTGTTTTCAGGGATGACTGAATTTGAGCGTGATACTGTTGTCCGGTCTGTTAAACTGCTTAGTGAGGCTTTGGAAAACTCGGGTATTTGCTGCTTTAGGTAAAAAAATACTTGTAAAAAACAATTAAAAGGCTGGAAGGTTATATTAAAAATAGGAGGAATTGAAATGAAATCCAAGGAACAAAAGAGAGAAATATCCAAAGTTGTCAGGGAATCTTACGGTAAAATAGCAAAAGGGGACCTGCCCGGCTGCGGATGCGGCTGTTCTTGCTCGGGTGATTCCAAAGAATTTGCCAAATTACTGGGTTATACAGGCAATGAACTGAGTGTTATTCCTGATGAGGCCAATCTTGCTTTAAGCTGTGGCAACCCTACGGCAGTTGCCGCGTTAAATCAGGGAGAAGTTGTCCTGGACCTGGGTTCCGGTGCAGGGTTTGACTGTTTTCTTGCCGCAGCACGGGTTGGCAATTCCGGGAGGGTAATCGGAGTCGATATGACCCCTGAAATGCTGGAAAAGGCAAGAAATATTGCAGACCGTGACAATTTAAGTAATGTCGAATTCCGGCTTGGTGAAATTGAAAATCTGCCGGTTGCTGATAACTCTGTTGATGTGGTCATCAGCAACTGTGTGATAAATTTATCTCAGGAAAAGGAAAGGGTTTTCCGGGAAATCCACCGGGCGCTTAAACCAGGCGGCAGGATTGCAGTTTCTGATATGGCTTTAACAAGGGAACTGCCGGAAGCAGCAATAGACAGTATTGAGGCTTATGTTGGTTGTGTCGCCGGAGCCGTATTGGTTGAAAAGTACCGGGAATTGGTAGAAAATGCCGGGTTTACCGATGTCAGGCTGGATGTTAAAAAGTATCCGGGTTTTCCTGCTTCCGGTGATGGGAATGAAAATGGAAAATCTGTAGAAAATGCTATTGCTGAAGCTTTGGAGAGCGGGCTGACACTGGGAGATTATGTTTCTACTGTATATGTGACCGCAAGAAAAAAATCATGACTAATAATTAAGGAAAAAAATCATACTAAAATAGTGGGAATTCTGTTTGACATAAGAACAGTCATGTGTTAACATATTTTTAGATGATACCCCAGTAAAATGGTAGGGATTAAATGTGAGGAGGGAGGCCTTTGAGGATATCCACCAAGGGTCATTATGGAGTCCAGGCAATGTTTGAATTGGCCCGGCACTACGGTACAGGGCCGGTATCCCTGAGAGCGATTGCAGGCCGCCAGGAGATATCTGAACACTATCTGGAACAATTGATCGCAGGTCTCCGAAAGGCCGGCCTGGTTTCAAGTGTGCGAGGCGCCCAGGGTGGGTACATACTCGCACGGGATCCTGCAGATATTAAAGTAGGGGACATCGTAAGGGTCCTCGAGGGTCCAATTGCACCCGTAGAATGTGTCAATGATAATGAAACGGATCATTGTCTTAGGTCAGAGTTCTGTATTACGCGAGGAGTATGGGAAAAGGTCAAGGACAGCATTGAAGATGTCCTGGATTCGATATCTCTCGCTGATATGTGTAAGGAAGCAGAAAAGGAGATGAAGGAATGTGAATAAGATATACCTGGATCACAGTGCTACGACCAGAACAGATGAAGATGTTGCCACAGCAATGCTTGAGTATATGACAGGAAACTATGGGAATCCTTCCAGTGTTCATTCCTTTGGCCGGTCAGCCCGGAAGGCTGTAGAAGAAGCCCGGGAGAAAGCAGCAAAAGCAATCGGGGCAGAGCCGAATGAAATTATATTTACCAGCGGCGGAACTGAAGCAGATAACCTCGCTGTCAGGGGAGTAGCCTATGCCAATAAAAAAAGGGGTAACCATATTATTACTTCTTCAATAGAACATCACGCTGTGTTGGATGCCTGCAAGGCCTTGGAACGGGATGGCTTTCAGGTAACATACGTTCCTGTAGACGAAGATGGCATGGTAAATATTGAGGATATCAGAAACGCTATTACTGACCAGACTATCCTGATTTCGATAATGCATGCTAATAATGAGGTTGGCACAATTCAGCCCATCAGAGAAATTGGAGCCCTGGCCAGGGCTAAGGGAGTCTTTTTCCACAGTGACACCGTACAGTCCGTTGGCAAGATACCGGTAGATGTGAATGAACTCAATATTGACCTGCTTTCCATTTCGGCACACAAGTTTTACGGTCCCAAGGGCATCGGATGCTTATATATGAGAAAAGGGGTCCGCATGCTGCCGATTTCCTTTGGGGGGTCGCAAGAAAGAAAGCGCCGCCCGGGAACCCTTAATGTACCTGGAATTGCAGGCTTTGGCCTGGCTATCGAAAAAGCCGTTGGGTCTCTGGACGAACAGGCAGCATTCCAGGCCCGTCTCCGGGATAAGTTAATCAAGGAAATTACTGCCAGGGTGGAGGATGTCAAACTTAACGGACATCCGACAGAAAGGCTGCCAAATAATGTTAACCTGAGTTTCCGCTATATTGAAGGGGAATCCCTCCTGCTAAGCCTTGACATGAAAGGCATTGCCGCCTCCAGCGGGTCTGCCTGCACTTCCGGGTCCCTTGACCCGTCTCATGTCCTGCTGGCACTAGGACTGTCACATGAAATTGCCCATGGGTCTCTGCGGATGACCCTTGGAAAAGATAACACCGAAGAAGAGATAGATTATGTAATTAAGGTTTTGCCTGAAATAGTAGAGAGACTGAGGGCTATGTCACCACTGTATGCCAATAGGGAGAAGGCTAATCACCAAAGTAAGGAGTGCTGTTCAAATGTACAATGATAAAGTAATGGATCATTTCACCAACCCCAGGAATGTGGGAGAGGTTGAGGATGCATCCGGAGTCGGGGAGGTTGGCAACCCAACCTGCGGAGATATCATGAGGATTTCTATTAAAGTCAGTGATGGCGGAATAATTGAGGATGTTAAGTTCAAGACCTTTGGCTGTGGGGCGGCAATAGCTACAAGCAGCATGGTAACTGAAATGGTCAGAGGAAAAACCCTTGAAGAGGCGCTTGAAATTACTAATAAGGCTGTTGCTGAGGCTCTTGGAGGACTGCCGCCTGCGAAGATGCACTGTTCCAACCTGGCAGCCGATGCCCTCCATAAGGCTATTGAGAACTATAAAAATAAGCTGGAAGCAAAATAATAGATATGTTATTGTACATTAACGGGGTGACTGCCCCGTTATGTTTTCGTTGGCAGACAGATCCGCCATTGGTCAATTAAGAGGTGATTATTGATGCAGAAAAAAAAGAAAAAAATTGTTGTTGCCATGAGCGGTGGAGTGGACAGCTCACTGACAGCTGCACTGCTGCGGGATGAAGGATATGAGGTTATCGGTGTTACTATGCAGATTTGGCCTTCTGATGACCCGGAGAAAGAAGCGGATCAGGGGGGCTGCTGCTCCCTTTCGGCTGTTGACGATGCCCGGAGGGTGGCTGATACCCTTGACATTCCGTTTTATGTAATGAACTTCAGGGATTTGTTTGAGGTTAAAGTGATTCAGCCCTTTATCGGTGAGTACCTGGCCGGAAAAACACCTAACCCTTGCATAAACTGTAACAGGTTCATCAAGTTTGATGCTTTTTTATCAAAGGCGCTGGGCCTGGGTGCCGACTATATAGCCACAGGCCACTATGCCCGGATTGGGTTCAGTAACGAGTATGGCCGCTATACCCTCTGCAGGGCACAGGACGACCGCAAGGACCAGACCTATGCGCTGTACAATATGAACCAGCAGCAGTTGGAGAGGACGAAGATGCCCCTTGGGGAGTATACCAAGGACGAAGTGCGCAGGATGGCGGAAAATTATAAGCTGGGGGTTGCTCATAAACCGGAAAGCCAGGAGATTTGCTTTGTCACTGATAATGATTACCACAGATTCCTGCGTGAAAAGGCCGGGGAAGAGATAAATCCGGGTCCGTTTCTGGATACCAAAGGTAACGTCCTGGGACAGCACGAGGGGATGGCATATTATACTGTTGGTCAGCGGAAAGGTCTGGGGATAACCTTTGGAGAACCTATGTATGTTGTTGCCCTTGACCCCGAAAGGAATGCCGTTATTCTGGGGAAAAATGATGAGGTTTTCGGTACGGAACTGCTGGCCGGTGACAATAACATTGTTTTGTTTGATAAAATAACTGAACAACTGGCTGTCCATGCGAAAATAAGGTACAGTGCCAAACCTGCCGAAGCTGTAATTACCCCAATAGAAAACGGCAGGATGAAGCTTAAATTCAGTGAGCCGCAGAGAGCTATTACTCCGGGACAGGCAGTTGTTTATTATCTGGGAGACTGTGTGGTGGGTGGCGGCACCATAGAAGAAAAACTGTAACCGGGTAAAAATGTAAGAAATATTGAATATTACGTGTACCGGCAATAAACTCAGGGTATAATACAGGGAAATTACCTGTATGGGAGATGGTAGCATTGAACCTGACCCGGGGCGAAAGAATCGTTAAGGTCATTATTGCCAGCAAAGCCTTTGGTGAAATTAACCCAGGTTATATGGGACTTCAACAGTTGGAACTGGCTGCCAAAGCTGCTCAGAGTCAGCAAATGGAAGCTGAAATGAAGATTTCTACTGACAAGGGCGCCATGTTATATAAGTTCAATGACCTCAATGAAGCCGGTTTAAGACGTGTTCAAATGGTTCTCAAGAGTTATGCCAGGGCAATGAACCAGCCGGGTATTTTCAGGGAATATAATTTTTCTGACTGCCGTGATGATGAAGAAATGAGGTTCCGCTATCTCCTGATTCCGGAGTACCGGGCAGTGACTGCGCTGTCGGGGAAAAAAACAGTAGCGCTTGCGGAACTGAAAAAGGTTTTAGAGTGTCCGGTATGCCGAAGCGAAATCAAGCCCACAAGGCAGCAGTGTCCGCAGTGTGGGGCTTACTCATATAAAGGCGGAGGCCGGAGGTATTTTGAAAGCCAGAGGGCAAGTTATTTTCCGCGTGGCGAAAATGGCGAACAGAACCCTAAGATGCACCTGTGCAAGGTTGATTTCATCAATGTGCAGAGCAAATATCTCTGTACACATGTCACCTGTGTTGCCGAACTGCCGATTTACCTTGGCTGTGTTTATACAGTTACGCCCCCGGTCAAGCCGGTTAATTTTCATGTCGTGTTAAACAAACCCGAAGGTATTGATGTAAGCAGTAGTATTTTGCCTTCGATTTACGATACCCGCTATATCAATTCACAGGACCTGGAGTTACTCAGGACGCACGATGCAAAGATGTTTTGCGGTTCTGATACCATACCTTACCTTCATGTTTCATTCCCGGTATGGGATTATACTTCTCTTGAGGAAGTGGGAAGTCACGTAAACTATATTCTGGGCAGGTATAACCGGTATATAGAACAAGAAGAGAGTACCGGTTAAGCAAACCCCGTTCTGCTGTTAAGGTGGAACGGGGTTTTCTAGTAGTGCGCCATTTTCACAGTCCTGTTATGGAACACTGTTACAGAATAGAACATACCTGAAAATAGTTATGTTGTATCGGTATATAACAGTATTTCATTAAAAATTTAATGATAATCAAAAATAAAATTAACAATCTGTTCCTTGATGGAACAAATTTTGATGCAAAATATGTTCGGGAAATTTACTGAAGAGAGACAAACTTAGGGCTGTAAAATCCCTGAAGGCGTTATGAACAAAGGGTTGTATAATTATTTTTCTATGATTAATCCGTGTTGGCACTAAAATTGCATATAAAATAGGCAGGCCACAATCCTAACGGCAGTGAAAGAGGTGAGACCGAAATGTCATTTGCTAATACCCAATGTACCAAAGTTTTATCAAACGGTTATGTTTACAAGCTGGAAACAGAGTCCTTTCAAAAGATGGTTAAATCCTGGGGGGCTACCCTTGCAGGGGTCGGGGATGTAAGGGAGGGCCTTGCGGATGAATTCCGTCATCTGCCTATAGCTGTATCATTGGCGGTTTCACATCCTCCCATTGCCCAGGGAATGGTTCGCACCAAAACAGTAACGGCATATACCAATTCCTTTCCTGCTGTTGATGCGGTACTGGAAAAGGTCCAGAAAAGAACAGTATCTTATCTGCGTTCTTTAGGCTGGAAGGCTTTTGCTATTCCACCGGATACGGATAAGTATGATCCATCTTTTGCCGCCAGACTTTACCCGCTTTTTCCCCACAAGACCGCTGCCACCTGTGCCGGATTGGGTTGGATTGGTAAAAACGGATTGCTGGTTACCCCGGAATATGGAGCCAGATTAAGCTGGGCAACAGTGCTGACAGATGCATCGCTGACTGCTTCCGGCAAACCTCATACCAAGGGACAGTGTAATAACTGCAGATGTTGTGTGGACATCTGTCCGGCCAAGGCTCTTACTCCGGATGAGTGGGTGCGCGGAAGCTGTGGACCAAAGATTAATGTGGGTGCATGTACCGAACGGCTCAGGGAAAATCACAGTGTACTGGGAGCCTATATTTGCGGATTGTGTGTACTGGCATGCCCCCAAGTCCGTTGAGATGATCGGATATCACCGTGGTCATTTACGGAGCCAACGGTAGAGTAAAAATTACAAGGAGGAGATTAGAAAATGAGTGAGATGACAAGCCGGGAACGATTTTATGCGGCATTAAAAGGAGAGGAAATTGACCGCTTACCTGTAATCAGTGTCTGCCAGCACGCAACTTATGAGCAAATGGAGAAACTGA
>JAENYP010000011.1:0-1704 GCA_016841725.1 Thermincola carboxydiphila
CACGGTGGTGTGGGAGGTCGGCTACTCAAATAATGAGTGGCCTCCTACCCGATTCAGCAGCCTTGGAGTGCGATTATTTCTAAAAATAGTTTAAAGTTGCCGTAATGATTCCGATTAAATATTCGGATTCGCGACGGATATGATTAATTACTACTACCGCTATTTCGTTATTCCTTACTGCTTCGCTTTCCGCGGTAAGTTGATTTAAAAAAGTCACAAAGTTTAAGCTTTGATTGATTGCATACATTGTAAACTGTTTAATATTTTCCAACAAAACAGGGCTGAATATTCCCTTCGATCTGATAACTGCTTCAGTATAACGGACTGCAACTCCTTCCGCTTGAGCAAGGGCCAGTTCCCAGTCTTTTAGTTGTTCCACAAAATTGCTTTCCAGGTTTGCGACAACTTGGCGGATTACTACAGTATGCTCACTTTCCTGATGCTTCCAAAACTCTATTTCATCTAATATCCTTAGCGGTGTCTTATCACCGTAAAAGTATTGCATAAAAACCCTCCCCTGTCTTCCTTATTAAGTAAACAGATTTATTTTAGTATTAGTATATGGGGAAGGAAAGAGGAGGTGATTGATAAGTGCTCCCATTCTTCGCCGAAGCAGACGGTTAGCCTCGTTTTTCCGGATATTCAAATGAATTTCTAAGTATACTAGCTCTAGCTGGGATATGGTCAACAGATGTGGAAGGGGGGAATCAAATGAGTCTGTTACTTGACAGGGACATGAAGAAGAACATCATGGATGAGGGTTACCTCAGTAAGGCAATTGTGACTGTTGAACTGGAAATCAGGAAAGTGAAACTGTATCAGGAAAAGGCACATAATGCAAAGGTAAAGAAATTTTTCCAGGGGCAGGAAAGGGCGCTGGAGATAGGCTTGAGGGATCTCAAACAGTGCCTGGCAAAACTGGTATAAAATATCAGGGCAACCAATGGAAGGTGTGATGAGATGACAGACAGGTATGAGGTTGGTCAGGGAGAGTTTACTGATCTGGATATGCTTTATGATTATAAAAAAGACTCTGCATATGCGGCAACCTGTTATACAACAATTGGCATGGAAGTGCACCACGACTTTATCCGGGATTTGTTTATGAGGCTGGCCGCATCATCCCTGATGAGCGAGGAGAAGGCCGCAGACCTGGTGGCTCAACTGGGAGGAGCCAGCTAAAAAGGCAAAATCGGAGTATTTTCAAAACCTAATAAAATCCTGTAGACAGAGTATAGAGAATGTGATAAAATTAACAAGGAAAAAATTCAATAGCTGATACAGGTGCCCACCAGGGATAATAGGGAATCAGGTGCAAGTCCTGAGCGGTCCCGCCACTGTAAGTGATTAGTGTCTTGTGAAATGCCACTCGTTTTCGGGAACGGGGAAGGTACAAGCCACGATAAGTCACGAGTCAGGAGACCTGCCTGTATTACGACACTGAGACCTTCGAGGAAAGGTACGGTATGCTAAAACTATACCAAAAAAGTACCAATCCTCGCTGTGGCGGGGATTTTTGTTTTAGTGCAGGTAAAATGCTAAGCCAATCTCCTTCCTTAAGGAAGGTTATTGTTAAACCCATTCTCTAATCTGGTAGAATAGCTATATTCTACCACTTTTTTTTGAGGTAATTTCTGAATGCGGCAGGAATTTTACATATTGCTATAGAAACAGATTTTACATATTGCTATAGAAACAGATTTT
>JAENYP010000011.1:1804-15986 GCA_016841725.1 Thermincola carboxydiphila
ATTTTACATATTGCTATAGAAACAGATTTTACATATTGCTATAGAAACAGATTTTGCATATTGCTCTAGAAACATAAATTTAGTATAATATAGTTACCGGCGGCAGAAGTCGTCCGCGCATGCAGAATGCATGTTACTGTGTTTAATGGTAAGATGTTAAAATGATTATTATAAGATGTTCGAAAGAAACACTATAAGGTATCAGCGCTTTATCTAAAAATAATAAGTTATCAATCAGGCCACGAAGGTCGGGAGGTTTGCTGAAGCAATCCCGTGTTTGTGGTTTTTAATTTTGTGGAGGTGTATTTACATGCATATTCCTGACGGTTTTCTTGATACAAAAATGATAGCTGCATCTCTGGCCGCAAGCGCTCCCTTGGTAGGAGTGGCTGTGGCCAGGACTAAAAAGGTTTTTGATGACCGGCAGATACCCAAAATGAGTGTAATGGCTGCATTTATCTTTGCAGCCCAGATGGTGAATTTTCCAATCGCCGGGGGGACTTCAGGACACCTTTTGGGAGCGGCCCTGGCAGCAATATTGCTGGGACCGTGGAGCGCTGTCCTGATAATGACAACAGTCCTGATAATCCAGTGCCTGGTTTTTCTGGACGGTGGTTTAACAGCGCTGGGAGGAAATATTCTGTTGATGGGAATTGTGGCGCCCTGGGTAGGTTGGTGGGTGTACCGGCTTTTAGCAGGGAAATCGACTGATCGGACCAGAGTGCTGGGAGCAACTTTTTTGGCCAGCTGGTGTTCGACCATTGCGGCATCGGTGGTTGGGACCCTCCTGATTGTGTTTTCCGGCTATGTAACCATAAATATTGCTCTCCCTGCCATGCTGGGATGGCATGTGCTGATTGGTATAGGTGAAGGTCTGATAACATCAGTTGTGGTGGCCTATCTTACCCAGGTTAAATCCGAGCTGGTTTTTCAAAATCAGAAGGCGTGAGGTGATATAATATGAAAAAAGGTGTCTTTTTAGCTCTCTTAGTATCCCTGGCTATTGCAGCTTTTCTCTCTCCCTTTGCTTCCACAAGTCCTGACGGCCTGGAACGGGTAGCTGAAGATAAAGGGTTCATTCACCTTAGTGAAGGAAAACAAGTGGTTAAATCCCCCATGCCTGATTATGTTATGCCCGGAGTGAAGAATGAGACTACTGCCGGCAGCCTTGCAGGTGTGGCCGGTACACTGATTACTTTTGCTGTGATGTATGGGGTCGGAAAAATATATATCAGAAAATCCCGCCGTGTGGGTGGCCGTCAGTGAAAATTGCGGTAATCGACGGACAGGGGGGAGGAATCGGAAGGGTTATTGTCGAAAGGCTCAGGAAAGACCTTCCTGAGGCTACAGAGATAATTGCCTTGGGAACAAATGCCCTGGCTGCGGCCCAGATGATAAAGGCCGGGGCCAATGAAGGGGCCAGCGGTGAAGCGGCGGTTATTTACAACGTTCCAAAAGCAGACTTGATAATGGGTACAATCAATATCATAATGCCTAATTCCATGCTTGGCGAATTTACTGCACCTATGGCTGAAGCTGTAGTCGGGAGCAGTGCGCAGAAAATATTACTGCCATTGACCCGAAGCAGTGTGAAAATAGTCAGGACCAGGGAAGAACCGTTGCCGCACCTGGTTGAGGCCGCGGTACATGAAGTTAAGAAGATTTTGGAGGTGGGTACAGGTGTGTGAGGCAAATGCATATATCTTGAAAGACGGTGTTGAGGAGTTGTTTCTGGAGAGTGTGGATAAAGTTGTATCACGCGAAGATGGCATTCTGTTGGAAAACATTTTTGGACAGCAAAAGCTGGTAAGGGCAAGGATTAAGGAAATGGCCCTGGTGAACCACAGAATTATCCTGGAGAAAACCGAGTAAACATCAAATACAAAATTAACGACCATGAAGGTCAGGCCGGATGAACCGGCATGATTTTTCGTGGTCTTTTTATTTGTTCGCTGCCTATTAAAATGTAGAAGAGGTGTTACCAAATGGATTGGCAAATTTTTTTAAGGAAAAGGAAATTTGCTGTCTTCGCTGTTCTTTTTGTGATAACAGCGGGGGCAGCGGGGTTAATTGCAGTCGGGTGTGGCGGAGAACCGGAAGCTGATTCGAAAAAGGCATCAAATCTTAGTAGTGTGGAAGAGACAATCCCTGTATACACAATATCTGATCCTACCGGAGACTGGGGATACCCCTCTCCATATGCTCATTACCGGCGTGGTCCGGGATACATCAGGATGAGTCTGATATTTGACACCCTGGTATGGAAGGATGAAAAAGGCCAGATACCGGCTTTGGCGGAAAAATGGCACTATAACCCGGAGGAGAACTCTTACTCCTTTGATCTCAAAAAAAATGTTAAGTGGCATGACGGGAAAAAATTTACCGCCGCAGATGTTGCCTTCACCTTTACATATGTGAAGAAACACCCTTATAACATGATTGATTGTTCACAGGTTTCTAAGGTCGAGGTAATTGATGAATACAGAGTGAAGATTTATCTCAGTGAAAAGTACGCCCCGTTTCTCAATAATATTGCCGAAGCGCTGCCCATCCTTCCGGAACATATCTGGAAGGAGGTTACGAGCCCGGAAGAGTTTATTGAGCCGGAAGCGATTGTCGGCACCGGACCCTATAAGCTGCTGGACTACAGCAGGGAACATGGGACCTACCTTTATGCGGCCAACCGGGACTATTACCTGGGGTGTCCGGCGGTACAGGAGCTTAAATTTGTCAAAGTCAGTAATGAGATGGCTGCACCGGCAATGGAACGGGGGGAGGTTAATTTTGCCCAAATTCCGCCTGAAATGCAAGATCAACTGGCAGGCTCAGGCTTCGAAATAATTAAGACCAGGTACGACTGGGCCTTGAAATTAATGATAAACCATAGAAAAGATCCTTTGTCTGCAAGGGAGTTCAGACATGCCCTGGCATTTGCCATCGACCGGGAAGCGTTGGTTGAGAATACCAGGAGGGGTTATGCCCTGGCAGGAAGTCCCGGCCTGCTGTCTCCTGATTCCCAGTGGTATAATCAGGACGTGGCACAGTACAGCTATGACCCCGAAAAGTCAGCAGCACTGTTAACCACACTGGGCTACCACCGTGAGAATGGCTTTTTTACGAAAAACGGGAAGGAACTGGCCCTGGAGATGTTGATTACTCCTGAGTACGAGCGGGATGGACAGTTTATCAAACAGCAGTTGGAGAAAACCGGTATCAGGGTTAACCTGAAAAGCATGGAGCCAAAAACTCTTGATGCCATGATCAATGATTGGAAGTTCGATCTTGCCCTGTCAGGGAATGGAAGTATTGGGGGGGATGCGGAAATCCTTAATAAGGTGATTCTGGACCAAACTTTTATTAGTGCCAGATATGATGCCAACCGGGAACTGACCGATTTGCTCGGGGAACAGCTTGCTGAGCTTGACCCGGGGGAACGGGAGGTAAAGGTTAGGAGAAGCCAGACATTATTTGCCCGGGATTTGCCCTTCCTGACCCTGTATTATCCTGACTGGTACTATGCTCATGACGGGAGGGTCAAGTTTTTCAATACTCCAAAGGGTATCAGTTATGGAATTCCTCTGCTCCTGAACAAGGCTGCTTTCACTGATATTAGGGGGTAGGACGGTGTTTAGATTAAAAGATTCTATTAACTATCTAGTGGCATTTCTGATTATTCTGGCAGTTAACTTTTTTCTTCCCCGCCTGATGCCGGGAGACCCGCTGGCGGCCATTTATGGTGAAGAAGCCCTGATTCACCTGACTCCTGAGACCAGGTCAGAACTGATTAACAGGTTTGCTTTAGACCAGCCTTTGGGAGAGCAGTTTTGGGGATATCTCTCTGCTTTAGTTAAGGGGGATCTGGGTTATTCTTACTACTATAACGATGCTGTCTCAGCAGTGATTTCTAGGGCTTTTCCCTGGACTATGCTGCTGGTGGGAACGGCCATAACAATATCTGCTCTGGCAGGGAGCATAGCCGGGATGGAGTCAGGCTGGCGGCGTGGGAAATGGACTGACAGGTTTTTGCTCACCGGAATTATGTTTTTGGAAGGGTTTCCTGATTTTTTTATCGGGATGGTTATGTTAATTGTTTTTGGGGTAGTCCTGAATATCTTTCCATTGGCAGGAGCGATGACTCCATATGCCGGATACACAGGTCTGGCTATGGCGCTTGATATTGTCAAACACCTGATTCTACCGGCATTTTCTTTAGCGCTGGTGAACCTGGGAGGGTCATTTCTGCTGGCCCGGAATACTATGGTGACTACTTTGGGGGAGGCATATATTTTTACCGCCAGGGCAAAAGGACTCCGGGACAGGGTGGTCAGATACCGCCATGCCGGGCGGAATTCCCTTTTCCCTGTGATTACTCATATCGGAATACAATTTGGCAGAATGGTGACCGGGGCTTTGTTTATTGAGACGGTCTTCTCTTATCCTGGGCTGGGACTCCTGATACAAAGAGGGCTGCAAGCCAGGGACTACCCTGTATTGCAGGGTGTTTTTCTGGTGGTGACAATTATGGTGTTAGTTACTAACTTGTTCATGGAAGTACTTTATAAAAAAATTGATCCGAGGTTGAAGCCATGCATATCAACTACTGGCAAGAAATTAAGACAAACAGTTTAGGTAGAATCGGAATGGCGCTTTTGGTTCTGGTAGTGGGAGCTGCTCTGCTGGCGCCTGTACTGGCACCCTTTGACCCTTTCGCACAGACACCCGATTCACTGGAACCCCCGTCGGGACTACATCTGCTGGGAACCAATGATGTCGGTCAGGATATTTTGTCAAGGCTGTTGTACGGGGCCCGGATATCATTTGTGACAGCGGTAGCGGTGGCTTTTGCGGCTACAGCACTCAGCCTGGCTGCCGGGGCAGCTGCCGGGTTAATTGGAGGGCATTTTGAAAAATTGGTGATGCGCCTGGCTGATGCCCTGCTGGTAATTCCGCCAATGTTGGTGGTAATTATCGCAGCTGCTTACATCCAGCCCGGCATGGTTCATCTTGTTTTGCTGCTGTCACTGCTTGGCTGGCCGGCAGGAGCAAGGATAATCAGGGCTCAGACGCTGGTGTTGAAAGAAAAGATACATGTCAGGGCTTCACGGACCTTTGGGGCCGGACCGCTCTTTATACTAAAGAGGCATATCATTCCTGACCTTGGACCGGTGCTTACAGCTATTTTTATCAGGGGGGCGCGGCGCGCGGTTTTTATGGAAGCCGGGCTGTCATTTCTGGGGGTCACAGACCCGATGACAGTAAGCTGGGGAAAAATGCTTTATCACTCACTAAAATATGTCTATCTTGATGTCTGGCAGTGGTGGCTGCTGCCGGTGGGTATGGCGCTGTCACTGACAGTGATGTCTTTTACTCTGATAGGTTATTCACTGGAAGAGGCTATGGACCCCAGATTGAGGAGGGAGAAGCATGCTTAGTCTGATAAACCTCTCGGTAAAGTACGGAAACAACCTTATTCTAAATGATGCCAGCCTCACCCTTCACAGGGGAGAATCCCTTGTCCTGATAGGGGAGTCAGGTACGGGAAAGACAACCCTGGCTAAAAGCATTATCGGCTTGGGAGACGGTCAGTGCTCCGGAGAGATCCGGTATCGTGGGCAAAATTTGCTCTTAATGACGGGAGAGGAAATGGCCCGGATTAGATGGAACAGGATTGCCATGGTATTTCAGAATGTGGAAAGCGCTCTGAATCCGCTTTTTAATATTCTGGAACAGGTAGCGGAGCCAATGATTGAGCATGGTTTGCTGAGCCCGCGGGAAGCCCGCTCTAAAGCTGGCGACATGCTTAAAAGGGTGGGGCTTTCCACTGCGCATTTTCTTTCATATCCCCATCAGCTAAGCGGTGGGCAGAAGCAGCGCGCCCTGATAGCCATGGCGATGGCAAACAATCCGGAGGTATTAATACTGGATGAACCCACTTCTGCCCTTGACCCGGTGACTAAGAAAGAAATAATAGAGCTGCTTAGGGAGATTGGCAAGAAGTGTGCCTTGCTGGTAGTGACCCATGACCTGGCTGCTGCTTCCAGCCTCGCAGAACGGACCGCAGTTCTTTACGGAGGGAGAATTGTAGAGACAGGTCCTACCGGGGCCCTCTTGTCAGACCCGAGACACCCGTATACACGCGGCCTGATCCGTTCCTATCCTGATATGAACGGCACTAAAGACCTCCAGGGGATTCCCGGGAGACTGTCCAGGCCTGAAGGGGGATGTCCGTTTGAGCCGCGCTGTACTCAGAGGGTTGGCATATGCAGGGAATCGCATCCTGAACTTGGGGAGGCCGGCTCCGCACCTGGGCAAACCGGCGGGAGGATGATTGCCTGTCACCGGGGAGGGATTGTGCCCCTGCTGGAAACCCGCGGTTTAAGCACTGCTTTTGGTCCTGTCAGGGCCCTTAACCGGGCTGATCTCACAGTTTTTGAGGGAGAAACAATTGCTCTGGTTGGTGAGAGCGGTTCCGGCAAATCAACTCTGGCCAGGACTGTGATGGGACTCCACAGGCAATCCGAGGGGGAGATTTATCTGGAGGAAGCGCTTGTCAGGAAAAGGGATAAAGATTTTTACAGCAAGGTTCAGATGATTTATCAGAATCCTGCGGAATCTATCAGCCACAGGCAAAATGTGCTGGAGGCTGTAAGTGAACCAATGGACATCCATCGGATGGGCAGTCCCGCAGAAAAAAAGGAAAAAGTAAAAAGGGTGCTTGATGAGGTTGAACTGCCTTCAGATGATGAGTTCCTGATGGCATATCCGCACCACCTGAGCGGTGGTGAGGCCCAGAGAGTTGCCATTGCCAGAGCCCTGATCCTGGAACCCAAAATGCTCATCGCTGATGAACCAACATCAGCCCTGGACCCCAGTGTCCAGGCAAAAGTTCTCAGACTGTTCCTTAATCTCCAGGAAAAGCGGGGATTAAGCATAATCTTTATTACTCATGATATTGCCCTGGCCAGGAAGGTCAGTGACAGGATAGTGGTGCTTAAAGACGGTCACATCATAGAAGACGGACCCACCAGCGCTGTAATTTCATTTCCCGGACACCCCTATACCCGAAGGCTTCTGGCAGCTGCTCCGGCGCTGCAGTGCGGGTTAAGTAACGGGTTCCCGGCATATAACGAGAAGTGTCTGTCCATCTAGAATCAGAGTCGTTGAGCGGCCAATCCGAAAATAGAATTGAAGGTGGTGACAAAATTATGGCTGCAGAAGGAGCCTGGGAAGAAGATAGAAAAAGACATTTGGAGTACTGGGTCACAGCCTGGGAAAAGGCGTCTGATCATCAAACCCGGAGGAAAATAGAAATGTGGAACAACCGGGCCGAGGGTTTTGCCAAAAATACGGCCAGGGGGACAAACCGTGACAGGCAAAGGGCAGTTTTTGAATTTCTGGAATCCTCAGGGGTTAGGGTCACAGGTGCAAAAATACTGGATATCGGCTGTGGCCCCGGAAATTATGCTTTACCCTTTGCCAGGGAGGCAGAACATGTATGGGCTCTTGAACCGGCTTCCCGGATGCTGGGGATATTGACAAAACATGCCGCAGATCAAGGTATTGAAAATATCACCCCTGTCAGCCGGCCCTGGGAAGATATCGATATTGACAGGGAAGGCTGGTCCGACCGGTTCGACCTGGTATTTGCCTCAATGACACCCGGGGTCAATGACAAGGAAACACTGAGCAAGGTAATTAGAGCCTCTAAAGGTTACTGTTATGTGAGTAAATTTGCCGGACCGCGCCGCAACAACCTTCAGGAAAAGCTGTGGCAGCAGGTGTTTGGAGGTATCTGGGCAGAAACTTCTATGGACATCATTTACCCGTTTAATATTGTTTATGCCATGGGGTATTTTCCGGCACTAAGATTTTTGCATACACAGTGGGTTAACGAAGAATCTGTAGAGGATACGGTTCAGAAATTACAGGACTGGATATCGGGATATACTAAGACAACTTCAACTATATTACAAGAAATAAAGGCAGTGGTTGATTCTGAAGCCGTTAACGGTGTGGTCAGGGAGGAAGTGGAAGCCAAAGTAGGGATGATGATCTGGAAAGTATAAGCAAAATTTTCTGGACAGTCCAGTTGCAGTCATGATACAATTATAAAAAGAATATAGATGAGCAAGTGATTCTGTTTAACAGAATTGAAAAGGGAAGCCGGTGCAAATCCGGCGCGGTCCCGCCACTGTAAGAGGGAGTCCTGCTGCAAATGCCACCGGGGAACCGGGAAGGCGCAGCTTGGACAGTGATCTTGAGCCAGGAGACCTGCTTGCTTTAATCTTACCGCCGGTACCCACGATGAATGGGGAGGAAGACTACAGTATTAGTTTTTTATTCCCTCCACACAGTCGTGTTGAGGGAATTTTTGTTTCCGGTCCGGTAATGGGCTTTTAATAATTATATATTTGAGTAGGTGTTATACCCTGAGGGGTGTAACTTAATGAACGCAAGGTTTAAACGCTTTTTGGCCGCAGAACGGGTGTAAAAAGAGGTATTATACTTACTCCTGTGATGACAGCGGAAACAATCAGCGAAGCCTATTCTGCCACACTGTCGGTTTTATTCTGGGGAGGTGGTCAGTTTAGGCATGGCCTAAAGCTACAATTCCCCGGTCACTGTCTTCATGGCCGGGGTTTTCGTTTCAAATTTTCGATGTCATATTAAATAAAATTGAGGAGGCTAAATCAAATGAGGATGTTAAGTGAAATTATGAAAAGCTCTTTGAAAAAAATAAAACTGCCTGTTTTCATAATCCTGTATTCTGCCGCGCTTCTCCTGACCTTGCCGCAGAATGCCTATGCCATGCATATCATGGAAGGCTTTCTGCCGGTTAACTGGGCAGGTTTCTGGTTTGTGCTGACTATTCCTTTTCTGATCCTGGGACTGCGTTCAATTCAGAAAACCGTTACCGCTGCTCCCAGTGTTAAAATGCTGCTGGGTCTGGCCGGGGCTTTCGCTTTTGTGTTATCAGCTTTGAAAATACCTTCGGTTACGGGAAGTTGTTCCCATCCGACGGGAGTGGGTTTGGGGGCGATAATGTTTGGCCCCCTGGCTATGGTGGTCCTGGGATGTATTGTACTGATTTTCCAGGCCCTCCTTTTAGCTCATGGCGGGGTAACCACTCTGGGAGCCAATACCTTTTCCATGGCGGTGGTCGGTCCCATAGCAGCATTTGTGGTTTACCGGGTTCTCAAGAAAACCGGCGCCCCTGGCTGGCTGGCAGTGTTTCTGGCGGCTGCTGCCGGCAACATGCTTACATATATAACAACATCAGTTCAGCTGGCCCTGGCGTTTCCCCTGCAGAGCGGGGGTTTTGCGGCTGCCCTGGCAAAATTCCTGGGCGTATTTGCGGTGACCCAACTTCCTCTGGCCATAATGGAAGGAATTCTGACAGTAGTGGTTTTCAATGTGCTGACTACTTACAACAGGCAGGAACTTCTGGAATTATCTGTTATTACTGAGGAGGTGCCGCAGTGAAAAAAAATCTGATCCTGATTCTTCTGGTAGTGCTGCTGGCTATTGTTCCATTGTTTATGAACCGGGGAGCCGAATTCGGGGGTGCCGACGGTCAGGCTGAAGAAGTGATTACACAAATTAATCCTGATTATCAGCCGTGGTTTTCATCTGTATGGGAACCCCCCAGTGGTGAAATTGAGAGCCTTCTGTTCGCTCTTCAGGCAGCTTTGGGAGCCGGATTTATTGGATATTATATCGGTTATGTCAGGGGAAGGAAACAAGCAGCAGAAAAAGAGATACATGCTAAAAATTGACAGTTTCGCATATGCCAATAAGCTGCGTAATGTACATCCAGCCGAAAAAACTGCCTTTGCCCTGACGACTATGCTCCTGTGCCTGATTTTTTCATCTGTGACCCTATCGGCTGTGATAATTATACTTATGGCAGGTGTGACTGTCGGGCTTGCCGGGATTCCTGTTAAAACTTACCTCAGGCTGATGTTCCTGCCCTTCTCCTTCCTGCTGGTTGGGGTGATCACAGTTGCTGTTTCGGCATCTGCGGGTGATACCGTGGTTGGTGCGAATGCAGCGGAGTGGTTAGTTAAAATAAAAATATCAAAAATAGCCCTGGGCATTACTCCTGAGGGACTGCTTGCGGCGGCCAGATTGTTTTTTAAATCCCTGGGTACAGTTTCCTGCCTGTATTTTATGTCATTAACAACCCCTTTTGTGGAAATAGCCATGATGATGCGAAAAATCAAACTCCCTGCTCTGTTTATCGAGTTAACTGAAATAATTTACAGGTTTATTTTTGTTTTACTGAAAACGGCTGAAGACATTTATACAAGCCAGTCTTCAAGATGGGGATATTCTTCTTTCAAAAACTCCATGAATTCTCTGGGCTGTCTTACAGCTGCTCTGTTTGTCAGGTCTCTGCATCGCTCACAGGAGCTTTTCACCACTCTGACAGCAAGAGGCTATACGGGACAATTAAATGTGCTGGCCCCCCAATACCCTGTTTCTGCAGCTAACATAACACTGATAATTATTGTAGAAACATTTTTGGTTATTTCGGCGGTCCTGCTGGAGGTGAATAAATTTGTCTGATTACATCATCGAAGCTGAAAACCTGATATATACATATCCCGATGGGACACAGGCCCTTAAGGGTATAAATATAAAAATACCCAAAGGGAAGAAGGTTGCGGTCCTAGGTTCCAACGGGGCTGGGAAATCTACCCTGTTTCTTCACTGCAACGGTATTCTGAAACCACAGCAGGGTATTGTAAAATATGACGGTAGAGAAGTCAGGTATGACAGAAAAAGTCTTTTGCAATTAAGGAAAAACGTGGGTATTGTTTTTCAGGATCCCGACAGTCAACTGTTTTCTGCAAGTGTATACCAGGAGATTTCCTTTGGCCCCCTTAATTTTGGACTTTCTGAAGAAACTGTAAGAAAACGGGTGGAACAGGCCATGTCAGCAACAGAAGTTGCCGGCCTGAAGGATAAGCCTACCCATATGTTGAGCTATGGGCAGAAAAAAAGGGTTTCAATAGCAGATATTCTGGCAATGGAGCCTGAAGTAATCATTTGTGATGAGCCAACGGCCTGGCTTGATCCCAAACATGCGCAGCAGACGGTGAAGCTGTTTGACCGGATCAACAGCAGTGGTACAACCATCATGATGTCAACACATGATGTTGACCTGGCTTATTCATGGGCAGATTACATTTTCGTATTGAGCAATGGTGAGGTAATCGGAGAAGGGATTCCGGAACAGGTGTTTACCAATGAAATACTGATTAAGAAAGCAGACCTGGAAAAGCCATGGCTGGTACAGGTATCCGAAGTGCTGTTGATAAAAGGCTGTTTACCCAAAGCAGCCGTTTTACCGCGTAACCGGGAACGCCTGTTTGAACTCATTATAAATCACGGCACAAATGTTGGAGAGGAAGAGGTAATTAATGATTTTAGTGATTTCAGGAACAACGGAAGGGAGAGAGATCACATCTCTGCTGATCTCAAAGGGTTGTGAGGTATTGTCCGCAACTGTGGTAAACCACGGTGCAAGGCTTGTTTTACATAATGATTTGATGGAAAACACCGGGGAAAACACCGGGGAATACACGATTCGGGAGGCCTTTAGTGAAATATTTCAAATCCAGCCATTCCGGCTGATAGTTGATGCTTCCCACCCTTATCCTGAAGGAGTTTCTAAGTTTGCCAAAGAGTTTTGCAGTAACCGGAATATTCCTTATTTCAGGTTTGTCAGGGAGGAAGTACAGCTCCCGGAGAACCCCCTTCTTTTTGCGGTCTATTCGTGGGAGGAAGCGGCAAGGAAAGCCGCGGAAATGGGGGATACCATTTTCCTGACTACAGGAAGCTTTAACCTGGAACAGTTTCTCTGCCACCCGGACATGGCAGGGAAAAGAGTTGTTGTCAGGGTGCTTCCCGACTCTCAGGTAGTTGCGAAGGTCCGGTCCCTGGGGCTGCCGTCTCGGGATATAGTGGCCATGCAGGGTCCCTTTTCCAGGGAGATGAACCGGGCCACCTTTAAAATGTATGGCGCTTCCGTAGTGGTAACAAAGGAAAGCGGTCGTGCCGGAGGGACGGACAACAAGATCTCTGTGGCCCTGAAATTGAAGATACCGGTAGTAGTTATAAAACGACCGCCGGCAAAAGGGCATGATGCAATTATTGTAAACTCTTATGGACAAGTACTCCAGGGAGTGAAGTCAATATTGGCGGATTATAAATAACGGCTTATAAATAATAGACTTTAATCATAATGAATTTTAATTCGAAAAGGCCCCGAAAGGTGCTGTTCTCTTGATTGCAGGGAGAACCTCTTTTGGGGCATTTTTCCATATTATCGGTTCTTAGTTATGGGCATTTGACAAAAACCAAATAATGGAGTAATATTTAATTGGGCATATGCTCAATATATTACTGATTCTGAAAGGGAGGAACCGCCATATGGCAGAAGTATGTAATACATGCAGTGAGAGCAGCGAGTGTAATGGTGAGGACTGTCCTGCAGCCTTAAAGGAGCTGCAGAAAATCAAGAATGTAATTGCAGTGATGAGCGGGAAGGGAGGTGTCGGGAAGAGTTCGGTGACTGGTCTTCTGGCGGCGTCTCTGAGGAAAAAAGGATTCAGTGTGGGGATAATGGATGCTGATGTTACCGGGCCAAGTATACCAAGGCTGTTTGGACTGAAGGCCGGGCAGCTGGAAAACGGAGGCAGGGGAATTGTTCCGGCCGGGACCGGTTTGGGGATAGAGGTTATCTCAATTAATCTTTTACTGCCCAGTGAAGAAGAACCGGTAATCTGGAGGGGACCAATTATTTCAGGGGTCATCAAGCAGTTCTGGACAGAAGTGGGCTGGAGTGAGTTGGATTTTCTGCTGGTAGACCTGCCGCCCGGAACTGGTGATGCACCTCTGACAGTGATGCAGACACTGCCTTTAAATGGTGTTATTGTGGTTACTTCACCACAAAGCCTGGTTTCAATGATAGTTCAGAAGTCGATTAATATGGCCAACAAGATGAACATTCCTGTTATTGGGTTAATTGAAAATATGGCTTACCTGGAATGCCCGGACTGTAAAAAACAGATCAGGTTATTTGGCTCAGACAGCGCTGAGGAAATGGCGGGTAAAATGGGAGTGCCATTACTGGGGCAGCTCCCGCTGGAACCAAGGTTTGTAGAACTCTGTGACAAGGGAAAAATTGAAGATTTTACCAGGGAAAAATCAGAGATAAACAGGGTTATGGAGGGTATAGTGAAAACCTTTGATACGGTTGAACAGATGAACTGAACAAAAAAGATTGTTAATTAAAGGGGGAGACAGAAAATGGCCGGATTAACTGGTGAGGTTAAAGGAGTAATTGAAAAATCAAAGGGGTGGGCATTTGCCACTTCTGATGAGAACGGTATTCCCAATGTTGTTCCTATAGCATTTGGAAAGGTATTATCAGAAAGCCAGGTAATGCTGATTGATGTGTTCATGGACAAGAGTCTTGAGAACATAACTGAAAACCCGAAGGTTGCCGTATCCGTCTGGGATATGGAGACACTAAAGGGCTACCAGTTAAAAGGAACTGCAAGAGTAGAGACAAATGGGGAACTCTTTGATGAAGCCGCAAAAATGGTTAAGAGTATGATGCCCCAGCTTAAGGCAAAAGGGGTTGTTATAATTGATATCGATAAGATATATGTTACCAGCCCCGGGCCGGATATAGGGAAAGAGCTCGGTTAATCAGGAGTTTTAGATTAACAAAGTACAAGGTATATCTGAGGAGATGAATTGTTATGAAAATAGTGATATCCACAGAGGGCAAGGATTTAGATACCCGGGTAGACCCCAGATTTGGCAGGTGTGAATGGTTTATTTCAGTAGATTCCGATTCCATGGATTTTGACTGCACGGCAAATTCTGCGGTTAATTCATCTCAGGGAGCAGGAATTCAGGCAGCCCAATTTGTGGTGGACAGCCAGGCAGAAGCGCTGGTCACCGGGCATGTTGGTCCCAATGCTTTTGAGGTGCTTGAGGCCTCAGGAATTAAGATTTATGACGGAACAGGTCTAACTGCAAAACAGGCCATAGAGGAATTGAATAGTGGCAAGCTCAGTGAAATAACAAAGGCAGGACAGGCTCATGCAGGAATGAACGCGGGGACCGGTGCAGGAATGAACGCGGGGACCGGTGCAGGAATGAA
>JAENYP010000011.1:16086-35689 GCA_016841725.1 Thermincola carboxydiphila
GAATGAACGCGGGGACCGGTGCAGGAATGAACGCGGGGACCGGTGCAGGAATGAACGCGGGGACCGGTGCAGGAATGAAACACGGCTCACGTGCACGCAGGGGACACGGGCAGAGGCGGCCCTGAGGGGAAATGATAATATCAGTTCTCAGTGGGAAGGGCGGCACCGGTAAGACCACGGTGGCCACCAACCTTGCCTGTTCCGGACCCAAAACGGCTTACATCGATTGCGATGTTGAGGAGCCAAACGGGTTTTTATTCCTGAATCCTGCCATTGAGCATAGGGAAAAAGTCAATGTGATGGTTCCCGGCATAGATAAAGACAGCTGCCTGGCATGCGGTATGTGCAGCAAATGGTGTCAATTCCATGCCCTGGCCCAGGTAAAGAACAACCTGTTAAGCTTTCTGCAGTTGTGCCACGGGTGTGGCCTGTGTACCCTGGTTTGCCCGGAAAAGGCCATTACCGAGGTCCCGCGGGAAATTGGTGTAATTGAACGAGGAAAGTTCAATAATAATGTGTTCATCCACGGAGTGCTGAAAACAGGTGAACCTATTGCCGTACCTGTTATTGACAGGATAATAGAAGAGATATGGAAAATAACTGCGGATGTTGTGATTATTGACTGCCCTCCCGGGACTTCCTGTTCTGTTATTGCAGCTGTTGAAAAGAGCGATTTTTGTCTTCTGGTTACAGAACCGACTCCCTTTGGGCTGCATGACCTGAAAATTGCAGTAAATCTGATAAGAACCTTGGATATTCCTGCAGGTGTGGTGGTGAATAAGGCCGATGACAGTACCCGGATTATCAGGGGATACTGCGAAGCAGAAGGCATTCCGATTCTGATGGAACTGCCCTTTAGTAAAAGAGTTGCCCAGATATATTCAACCGGAAAGCTGCTGATCCAGGAGGATATGCTTCTGAAACAACAGTTTCAGGACTTAATGGCCAAACTGGAGGGGGTTATCTCATGAAACAGATTGCCATAGTAAGTGGTAAAGGGGGTACGGGAAAAACAACTGTCTGTGCCTCCCTGGCAGAACTGGCAAAAAACAAGGTAATTGCCGACTGTGATGTGGAGGCCCCCAACCTGCATTTACTTATTGATTCAGAGGTCCTCCGCGAAAAGGATTTTTATGGTTCGAAACTTGCTCAGATTGATCGGGAAAAGTGCCAGGAGTGCGAAAAATGTCTGACTGTCTGCAGGTTTGATGCCATTAGGGATTTTTCCGTAAATGAACTAAAGTGTGAAGGATGTGCTGCCTGTGTTTTCATCTGTCCGCATAAGGCAGTTGTTATCAGAGATGCGATTACTGGCAAAACAATTTTGTCGGCGGGTTCCTGGGGTAAATTCTCTCATGCGAGGCTTAATATCGGCGCCGACGGTTCCGGGAAGCTGGTTACAGAGGTCAGGAAAAATGCTTCAGGTTATGCCGGTGAGGATGACATCGTAATAATTGACGGTTCTCCGGGAATAGGTTGTGTTGTCATAGCATCAATAACTGGGTGTGATGCCATACTTGTGGTTTCAGAACCAACGTTGTCGGGAAAACATGACCTGATAAGGGTGCTCGACCTGGCAGAACACTTTGGGATAAAGGCCTATGTCTGCATAAACAAATATGACCTGAATGCAGGCATAACTGAAGAGATTTCGGATCACTGCAGAGAGCGCAATGTTAAGGTCCTGGGCAGTATTCCCTTTGAGAGGGAGGTCGGCCAGGCAATAAACCGGGGAATCCCGGTGGTACGGGTTCCGCACAGCGCTGCCGGAAGAGCTGTCAAAAAAATCTGGGCTAATTTAAGTAAAGAATTGTCTCTTGTTTAAGATGCTAAATATAACAGAAAATAAGGAGGGTTTTTTCAAGTGAGAGTTGCTGTAGCTATGGAAGGGAATGTGGTTTCGGAACACTTCGGCCACTGTGAAAGGTTTTGCCTGGCAGATATAGATAATTGCCAGATAACTAATTTACAGGTAATTGATAACCCAGGGCATGTCCCTGGATTTCTCCCCGAATTTCTGGCCGGTAAAGACGTAAATTGCGTTATTACCGGTGGTATCGGGGCCAAGGCTGTCCAACTGTTTAACCAGAACAATATTGCTGTAATTTCTGGAGCCCGGGGTACAGATCAAGAAGTCTTGAATAAGTATTTGAAGGGGGAGTTGCATTCTACGGGCAGTATATGTACTGAACATATGCATGCCGGGGAGTGTGGCGGCCACAAATAGATTATTCCAGGGACACGGTTGTGTCCCTGGCTGCTTTCCCGACTAAATTGCAATTAATGGTTTAGAAAAGTTAGCTGTCAGCCGATAATTATAGTATAATATTTGATGTATGAATCTGTCAGTATATCGGGAGGCGGTTATAAGATGCCCAGACCCAGAAAATGGCGCATAGTGGAATTTGTTCCACAGAATATCCATTTTGTTCCTGCCGGCAGGCCCAAGTGTGACCTGGAGGAGGAAATTTTAAAGGTGGAGGAAATAGAGGCAGTCAGGCTGAAGGATATTGAAAGCCTTAACCAGGATGAGTGTGCCGAAAGGATGCAGATTTCGCGGCAGACTTTTCAGCGTATCTTATCTGACGCACGCACCAAGATTGCCACCGCCCTTATTGAGGGAAAGGCGCTGAAGGTACAGGGCGGAGATTTTACGCGGAATGTCTGTAAGGTTTTTTGTCCCAAGTGCGAGGAACGCTGGGAAGAGAGATATGAAAATTATAATGATGCAGATGAAGACGGCTGTAAGTGTCCCCGCTGCGGCTCAGAGGTTATCCAATGCCGGAACCCCCAAGCTGATTTCTGTTCAAAGTGCTGTCATAAAAGAACGAAGTAATAGTTGTTTACAAATTAACAGCAGTATTATATAATAAAAACAAATAATTAGCGTATGCCCAAAAACCAGTTTGTTTATTTGCTGTTTTGAGCATATTAAAAAGGCGCAGTAAAAGTACAAGTAAATGAAGTTGCATTATTTCATCAGGCAAATTCCAAGGAGGAGACAACATGAAAATTGCTATACCTGACGATAATGGGCAGGTAAACCAGCATTTTGGGCAGAGCAGAAGTTTTTCCATAATTGAAATTGACAACGGTAATCAGGTTGTCGGCATCAACACTGTTTCTGCTTCGGGCTTACAGCATCAGCATGAAGGAATAGCTGATTTCCTCAAGAACCAGGATGTTGAGGTGGTGATTGTCGGAGGTATCGGGCAGGGGGCCATTAGTGGTTTGGAGTCCCGGGGGTTAAAGGTATTGTTTGGCGCTGCGGGGCCGGTTAAGGATGCCGCCGAGGCTTTTGCGGAAGGTAAATTTGTTTCCAAAAGGACAGTCTGCAGTCATCACGGGGAACATCAGCAGCAGCCAGGTCATGGGTGCAGCCACAGCTAAAGGAAGATTCGCTCCATTATATAGGGAGGGCTATCTTAAAATGGGTAGTCCTCTCCTTTTATTTTATACGATTTTCCATAAATGTGTTTTGTGTTGCTGTTTCCGGTGATATAATAAGTAACAGTTATGTGGGCTGTATAAGCGCTGACAAGAGAGGTAAATATCAATGAAGCATATCCATATGGATGAGTTTGCCAAGCTGGAGTCACCACTTCATGCCATGGACCCCAGGGTGAAGGCACTGGCAATCATCCTGTTTATTTTCATCTCGGTAACTCTGACAAAGCCCCGGTTTTTGGCTGTGGCGGTTATTTTCTGGGCGCTTGTACTGCTGATCTCCCGAATACCGGTAGGCTATGTGCTGCGCCGGCTTACATGGGTCATTCCTTTTGCCGGAGTACTGATATTATTGTTTCCTTTCATCACCCCTGGGGATACGGTCTGGAATGCAGATTTGCGTATCATAAAGATTTCTGCCACCTCACAGGGTTTGGAAAGGGCCCTGATGCTGTTGTTGCGCGTATTGGCATCTGTATTGGGGATTGTGACCCTGATGTCCACGACCAGGTTCAATAATCTGATGAAGGCCTTGAGTGACCTTATGGTTCCTGCCGTTATTATACAAATGCTGGAGTTTACCATCAGGTACATATTTGTGACTATTGATGAGTTGAAGAGGATGGCCCGGGCCCGGAGAGCAAGGGGCTTTGTCCTGGGGCGGAACTTGTGGCACTCTCAAACTGTGAAAACCCTGGCACAGATGGTAGGGGTCATGTTTATCAGGGCATATGAACGCGGTGACAGGGTTTATATTGCCATGATTTCCAGGGGTTTTACGGGAAAGACGAACAGTATGAGTAATTTTGTAGTTTCTCCAAAGGACTACCTGTTGGCAGGGGTTATAACCATAGTGGCTGCAGTTCTGCTGGTGTTGGACAGGGCTGCATAAGGGAGGGCTTTTATTAGTGAATGCTATTGAAATAAGTGACTTAAGATATACTTATGCTGATGGGACAATGGCACTAAAGGGAATCTCCCTGAATATAAAGAAAGGGGCCAGGGTAGCCCTGTTGGGACCTAATGGGGCCGGGAAGTCTACTCTGCTTCTGCACTTAAACGGGATAAACCTTCCCCAAAAGGGTTCGGTCAACGTCTTTGGCCGCCAGGTGAATAAAAAGACTGAGGCTGTGATTCGCCAGGAAGTAGGACTGGTATTTCAGGATCCTGATGATCAGGTGTTTTCCACATCGGTCTGGGATGATGTCGCTTTTGGCCCCTTGAATATGGGCCTGTCCAGGCATGATATTGAACACAGGGTGGCTGATGCCCTGAATACTGTGGGGATGTGGGAATTAAGAGAAAAAGCGCCACATCACCTTAGTTTTGGGCAAAAGAAGCGTGTTGCCATTGCCGGAGTTCTGGCTATGGACCCGGAGGTCATCGTCTTGGATGAACCTACGGCTTATCTTGACCCTGGAGGGCAGGAAGTGTTGATGGCTATTCTCCGGGATTTTCACAGCCGCGGCAAAACACTGGTTGTGGCCACTCATGATATGGATATGGCTGCAGAGTGGGCTGATTCAGTAATCATAATAAAGCACGGTTCCACCCTTGCCCAGGGCGGGACGGAGCTGCTTGGGGACATTTCACTGATGCGGGAAGCAAATTTAAAGCTGCCCACGGTTTCACAGGTATTTAGCCACTTTAGCGGGTTTAAGGGGAAAGCGCTGCCCAAGACGGTTGCTGAAGCGGTGAGTATTCTGGAAGGGTATTTGAAGTAAGTACGGAGGGTCCGGAATATTTTTGTATAAGTTCTTTTGTTTTGCAGGAACATCTTTAACTTCCTCGAATACTATATAAATTATCGCTGTTTTATCCGATAGCGACTCCATCTGATGGAAGAACTCTGTTGAATTGTGAGGTGTATAAATATTGTTAATAGTAGGTTTAAACGGGAGTCCCCAGAAAGAAGGCAATACCGTAAACATGATTAATGCTGCCCTGGAAGCAGCTTCACGTATGGGTTCAGAGACCAGGGTACTCCATATAACCGATGCCATGAAGGGAGTTGCCCAGCCTTTCTGCAATAACTGCTCACCTGTATGTGAGGGTGTATGTGCCAGGGGCAATAATCTTGGAGAAGCATTTGACCTGCTGCGTAAGGCTGACGGTGTCATTATAGGCAGTCCGGTGTACTTTGGAACAGTTTCCGCACAGCTCAAGGGATTTTGGGATAAGTCAAGGGTGCTTCGTAAGGAAAAGGCCCTGGTAAATGTTGTGGGTGGAGCTGTAAGTGTGGGTGCGTCGCGGTTCGGCGGCCAGGAAACAACAGTAAGGGCCCTTCAGGATATGATGTTTGTCCAGGGAATGACGGTTATCGGGGATGGTTACATTGAGGATGATGCCGGACACCTGGGAGCCTGTGCCCAAAAGCCCTCTTCTGAAGACAGTTTCGGACTTAAGAGAGCAGCTGTCATGGGACGCAGGGTTGCTGAACTGGCAGGAGCTACGATGGCTTTGCGGAAGAGGTAAGTGGGTGAGGTAAGCAGCGGGTGAGGTGGTTTCCGTTATGAAAATCAGGTTACGTATTGAAGAAATGGAAAAGCAGCAGCTTTCTCAATATGCTGCCCTGAGTTCCACAAGCAGAGGCAGGGAGGCATGGGAAGAGCTATGCCCTGTCAGAACGGCCTTCCAGCGTGACCGGGACCGGATTATCCATTCCAAAGGATTTCGCAGGCTGAAACAAAAGACACAGGTTTTTATTTCTCCTACCGGTGATCATTACCGGACGAGGCTTACCCACACTCTTGAGGTCGCTCAGATAGCCCGCACCATTGCCAAGGCCCTCAGGCTGAATGAAGACCTGACTGAAGCAATTGCGCTGGGACATGATTTGGGGCATACCCCCTTTGGACATGCCGGTGAGGAAGCCCTTGATGAAGCGCTCGCAGACTTTGGTTTGTCTTTTAAACATAATGAGCAGAGCCTGCGGGTTGTTGATATCCTGGAGCCAATGAACCTCACCCGGGAAGTACGTGATGGCATCTTAAACCATACCGGGAAAACGGACCCGATAACTTTGGAGGGCCGTATCGTCAAAATTGCTGACCGGATAGCATATATTAACCATGATATCGATGATGCTCTGAGAGGCGGAATTATCAAAGAGGAAGACATTCCCCCGAAATGTATCATGGTCCTGGGCAGCAGGCATAATGAAAGGATCAACACCATGGTCACAGATATGATAGGTTCCAGTTGGGAAAGTCCTGAAATAAGAATGAGTCCTGAGGTATGGGAAGCCATGAACGATCTGAGGGATTACTTGTTCAGCAGGGTATATATAGGCTCAGAAGCCAAAACAGAGGAAGAGAAGGCCAAAAAGGTACTCCAGAAGCTCTTTGCCTATTATGTTGAAACCCCGGAATCACTTCCGCACTATCTTCGTAAAATGCAGGCAGAAAGTGACGGCGCCCGTATAGCCTGTGACTATGTGGCAGGGATGACCGACGGGTATGCTCTGCACACCTACAAAAAGCTTTTTCTCCCCAACCCCTGGCTGGACCAATAGTTTAAATAACTAATAAATGGATATAATACTATTGTTTTGGTTAATTGGCATGAGTTTCCGAAATTTTTAAAAAATTTGTCGCTTAAAGGAAGGAAAATTCTATGTGGTCTCGAATAGTAGTAGAGCAACTCCTAAAATTCTGGTAGATGCCGATTCGTGTCCGGTAAAAGACATAATTATTAAAGCAGCCGGTGATACGGGGACTCCTGTAGTTTTGGTGGCAAGTATTTCTCACCTGATTTCCTGTGATAGTGATCAGGTGCAGGTAATAACTGTTGATAATGTCCCTCAGGCAGCAGATATGGCGGTGATAAATCATACTAATGCCGGAGACATTGTGGTCACAGGGGATTATGGACTGGCCTCACTTGCATTGGCAAGAGGAGCAATACCGGTTTCATCAAGGGGATTTGTTTTTACGCCCGACAACATAGACAGGCTGCTGTTACAGAGACATATTGATGTCAAAATCCGCAGGGGCGGTGGCAGGACCAAAGGCCCCAGGGCATTGACAGAAGCAGACAGGCAGAGTTTTGAGAGGGTGTTAAGAAAGTTAGTCAAACAGCAGGCTCGGAATAATCTGGATATTTAACAAGGTGATAACCCTCCGGAAGGATAACAGATAATTTTGGCGAATGTTTTAACAATAAGATTCCGGAAAAAGGGTGGTTAAATTGAAGGAATTTATTCCGGAAGAAGTAATTGATGAAGTTCGTGCTTCCAGTGACATAATTAATGTGGTATCAGATTATGTAAGACTCCGGAAACAGGGCAATAACTATGTTGGCCTCTGCCCTTTTCATAATGAAAAAACCCCTTCATTTATGGTCAGCGCGGACAAACAGATTTTTCGCTGTTTTGGCTGTGGTGAGGGAGGAAATGTTATTTCCTTCATTATGAAGTGGGAAAAAATTAGTTTTCCTGAAGCTGTCAGGTTTCTTGCCAACAGGGCCGGAATTACAATCTCTGAAGAAGATGACCCTGAAAAAAACGCCAGATTAAAAGAACTTAATGAGGCATATAAAATAAATGAACTTGTTAAGGATTTTTATCAATATATATTAGCGAATCACCCGGTTGCCGGGGAAGCAAGGAATTACCTGAAAAAAAGGGGATTAACAGAGGAAACAATAGATAAATTTCAGATAGGTTTTGCCCCGCCATCGTGGGACGGTCTGCTCCATTTTTTAAATAAGAAGGGATATGCTCCGGAAAAACTGGAAAAGCTGGGCGTGGTTCTGGCCCGCAGCAAAGGGAAACCGGGGTTTTATGACAGGTTTCGAAATAGGGTGATGTTCCCTATATGGGATATCCGTGGTAAAGTGGTCGGTTTTGGGGGCCGGGTTTTGGATGACAGTGTTCCTAAATACCTGAATTCACCTGAAACGATTCTTTTTAATAAAAGCCACCTGTTATATGGAATAAATAAGGCAGCTGAAAGTATCAGGCGCAATGACCAGGCTATTATAGTTGAGGGATATTTCGATGTAATAACGTGTCACCAGGCGGGGATTTCCAATGTTGTGGCTTCACTGGGCACGGCTTTCACCAGGGAGCAGGGAAAACTCCTGCTGAGGTACTCTCAGGCAGTGATTATGGCTTATGATGCAGATGCGGCCGGTGTCCATGCAACAATGCGCGGCTGGCAGCTTCTTGATGACCTGGGCTGCAGGGTTCGCGTTGTCAGTATCCCGGATGGAAAAGACCCTGATGAATTTATCATGGCTCACGGAGCGGACGAGTTTCTCGGGGTTGTAAGGCAGGGCGCCAAGACTCTCAGCGAATTTAATACAGATAGGGCAATGGAAAAATATGATATGGCAACTTTAGAAGGAAAATTCAAGATTGCCAGCGAAGTAATACCTAGCATCACCAATATATCAAATGAAATAGAGAAAAACGAAGCCATTATGAGGCTGGCCAAAAGGCTTCACCTGAGCCCGGAGGCAGTCAGGGCCGAAGTTGAAAAAAAGCCCCGGACATCAAGAAATACCTGGTCAAACCGGGATAAAATTACTGATGCTAGGAATAATAACGATAATCGTGTTTTGGACCAAATTGCTTCCGGAGATGAGGATGCCAGGTCAAAGGCCGAGGAATCACTACTGGTTTTAATGTTAAGTGATAGTAATATATTTTTAAAAGTTAAGGAAGAAATAGGAGTTCATTTTAGTTTAAGGCAGGAATATCTTAATATTATAAACTTATTGAATGAAATTGTTGAAAAAGAGTTAGATTATCAACCGGCAGTACTTTTTGATCGTTTACAGGACGAATCTGCGACAGAGGTTTTGAAAAGACTTATATTAATGGAAATACCGAGAGATAACATGAACCAGGTGATTGATGACTGTATCAGGACTGTTAAAGAAGATGAAATACGGAAAAAACGTGAGGAGCTGTTAAAAAGAATGGAAGAAGCAGATAAATCACGTGACCAGGAACTAAGAAAGCAGCTCCTGTTGGAATATTCTAAGTTAATTTAGCCGGAGAAATTAGTGATAAATTCCAAGAGAAAGGGGGGAAGTACATGTCAAAGGATATCGTTCAGATTGAAGGAGTTCAGGAATTAATTGATAAAGGGAAAAAACGGGGAATTTTATCATATACTGACATAATGAACACTTTGCAGGGAGTTGAACTCACTCCTGAACAGATTGAAGATATTTATGACAAGCTGGCAGGCGCCGGTATTGATGTTGTACCCGAAGTACCGGACCTGGAACCCCTCGACAGTGGGGAAATTGCAGCCGAAGGAGAGGAAGACGAAATAGAAGTTGACCTTTCCGTTCCCGAAGGCATAGGAATAGATGATCCTGTACGCATGTACCTGAAAGAAATCGGCAGAGTCCCCCTCCTAACAGCTGAAGAAGAGGTAGAACTCGCTAAAAGAATGGAAAAAGGTGAGGAAGAAGCCAAACGAAGGCTGGCAGAAGCAAACCTGAGGCTGGTAGTAAGTATTGCCAAGCGTTATGTTGGCAGGGGCTTGCTGTTTCTGGACCTCATTCAGGAAGGGAACCTTGGCCTGATAAAGGCTGTTGAAAAGTTTGATTATCAGAAAGGTTTTAAATTCAGTACTTATGCCACATGGTGGATCAGGCAGGCAATCACCAGGGCAATTGCTGACCAGGCAAGGACCATCAGGATTCCTGTTCACATGGTGGAGACTATTAACAAACTGATTAGAGTGTCACGACAGCTTCTCCAGGAATTTGGCAGGGAGCCAGTTCCTGAGGAGATTGCTGAGGAAATGGATATACCGGTTGAGCGGGTCAGGGAGATTATGAAGATTGCCCAGGAACCTGTTTCGCTGGAGACACCTATAGGTGAAGAAGAAGACTCCCATTTGGGTGACTTTATAGAGGACCAGGAAGCGCCGGCTCCGGCAGAAGCCGCATCATTTATCCTGCTGCGGGAGCAGTTGGAGGATGTTCTGGAAACCCTTACCCCGCGTGAAGAAAAAGTATTAAGGCTGAGGTTCGGTCTTGATGACGGAAGGTCACGGACCCTTGAAGAAGTGGGTCAGGAGTTTGGGGTTACCAGGGAGCGCATTAGGCAGATTGAAGCCAAGGCGCTGCGGAAACTACGCCATCCGAGCCGCAGTAAAAAACTAAAAGACTTTTTAGATTAAGAGAGCATACTCCAGATAGCAGTAATTTGGTTAAGATAACTTGCACTGAATTCATTTAAACCTTGTATAAAACTCTTGACCGAAAATTAAATCTGTCGTATAATAAGTTTTGTCACTTGTGACACGTTCCTCGGTAGCTCAATGGTGGAGCAACCGGCTGTTAACCGGTAGGTTGTAGGTTCGAGTCCTACCCGGGGAGCCATTTAAATCTAGACTGTTCAGCGTTATCCGATATCGCTGCAAGTTAGGATGGGCCTATAGCTCAGCGGTAGAGCAACCGGCTCATAACCGGTTGGTCCCAGGTTCGATCCCTGGTGGGCCCACCATAAATAAAAAAAACGGCCCCTTGGTCAAGCGGTTTAAGACACCGCCCTTTCACGGCGGTAACACGGGTTCGAATCCCGTAGGGGTCACCATTATAACAAACAACTTTTTTATATATAAGTTTAACGGGATTTTCCCCGTGCCAATTTAATTGGGCGATTAGCTCAGCTGGGAGAGCGCCTGCCTTACAAGCAGGATGTCGGCAGTTCGATCCTGTCATCGCCCACCAGAAAACACACAAACACCGATGAATCGGTGTTTTTTTGTGTTTTCTGGTGGGCGTGTGCAAGCAGAGAAAAATGGCATTTGGCTGCGTTGTACGGTCTGTCGCAATCCTCGACGTACCACCAGTACGCCTGCGGTTGCGGCAGACCGTACGCCTTGTCAAATGCCATTTTTCCACCTCAGGGTCAGACGATATCCTGCTTGTAAGGACCAGGAAAGATGTCGGCAGTCAGGGGGCTCCCCATTTTAACACAGGGTGTGTTTTTCAGGTATCAATCCGGAGTGTAACCGAAATCCGGTTCGATAATAACGGTGTTTGTTTCGCTGTCCCAATCCACGTCAAAATCAATTACGGCGGCGATGTCCCGGAGCTTATGAGCGCGGTCTGAGGACCTTGTAAGCCTTTGCTTGAAGCTCTCCGCCTGCGGGCGTATAGCTTTCATCCGTTACGATATCGATTGCTCTGGTATCATTATTCCATCTTATTTCAAACTGTTTTTCCGAATTAACTGCTTTTAACATAAATGCTATGTCGCGCAGCTTGAAATAATTGCTACCGTTTATATTGAAAGCGTCAAAGGAAATAATCTCACCGTAAGCCGTCCCGAAGACTCTCGTCGGGGACTATCAGCTGTGCTGCCCTCTGCCCCAACTGAGAGACGGTGTATACAGCTTTACGGTCCGGACAGCGAGCACGGAGGCGTTGTATTAGAAATTTGACCACTGTATGATATAGATCGCGTCCTCGCTGTAATCCGCAGGATAGATTGGATGTGAAAGTAGTTATAAATAGGTTCGTCCGGAATCGATTCCAGCATTAGCATGTTGTCCTTGATGCAAGCCGTAATCGGATAATCCGGTGCTTTTGAAATGACGACATTATCAATTATCGCTGCTACCGCTGGCGGCATGCGATACCGCAAGCGTGCTTAGAACAATGAGGGCAATCTTTCGCATTATCTTCATTTTTCATCCTCCATAATGATTTTTCAATATTTACCTTATAATTCTACAAGAAAATACGCTGCCCTTGCATTTTCTGCGGCGCAACGACCGGCGCCCAGCGGAGATTCCCGCTGGGCGCTGAATTTATGGTTTGCGCTGTTCGTGCGCAGGTTATTTTTCCGCAGCATTTTGCTTACTCGATAGTCATGTCAAAAAGATAGAGCGTCATTAACGATCGGTCAATGGTGAGCTGCTGTACACCGCTTATATCGACCGAATATTCCTTGGGCAAGTCTTGACCCTCTATCTCAAAGGTTTTAAGCAATGTGTCATTGTCCCCCCAAAAATACAGCGTGGAAGTTGAGGAACTGTCATAATACGCCTTAAATGTCAGCGTTTCGTATTTTCCGGCCAAATCATAACGGAGGGGTTCAAATTGCACACCGCCTCCTAAGCTTAAGAAATGGTCATATGTCTTCCCGGCAATCATTTTCGTCGACTTTTCCGAGGTTGAGTAATGGAATTTTCCGCCTACATACGGCTCAAAATTGTCGATAAAGTCAATGCCGCCCGGGATTTTGCCCAGAAAAACGGTGTTGGTCGCGCCGTCCCAGGACACATCCACGCCCAGCATCCCGGACACGGCGCGGACAGGCAGATAGGTGGTGCCGTTATAGGAAATGGGATAGACGACCTTCGCGGCGGCGTCGGTCATGGATTGGGTCTGCCCGTTGTATACGATCTTGATGCCGCGGTTTAAGTATGCTGAAATTGCCTCCAGATTCCCAGCGGCCAGGGCCCCCGTTGCCATGCCGAATACCAACGCCAGGAAGATGAAAAATGCTGATGCTTTCTTTTTCATGGTTTCGCTCCTTTAATCCTGCAGTTCGCAGGCATTTTTCGCTATAGATTATAGTACGATCCTGTATAATAATACCAAATGCTTACCTTTAGTGTCAAGTAATCTCGACCGTCTTTTTGCCTGCAATTGTGGATCAGCACAGGTTTGGAATGATTGCCTGCGCCTCCGCTATCCATATAAGGAGAAGCACCACTTCAATACCAAGTGGAAAAAGGAAGGGTTCCGAATACTTGAAAATGGAAAGCTTGAGTTAAGCCTTGGTCTTTTTGGCGGAAAACGCCAAAAGCCGAATCACCGGCTACCTCCAATACAAGCTGGCAGCCGAGCAACAAATTAATGCAGAAAACGACAAAAAAACTGAAACAGGCTTAAGTTTGAACAGGGAATAAACGATAATAAAAATAATTAGGAATAAATTGTGCAGATTTGGTTTGCTGGGAGTGACTATCGGTGCAGCTTTATTTAACTATGTCTTTTTTTCTTTCTGCCAGGCACTGGGTGACCATGAACGGTATCAAGGGAGAACCACATAATTGACACCAATGATAACAAGGATTATGGAGAATCTGTAGATAAGATTGGGTTTTTTCGTTATGACCCCGGTTCAGGAATGGTTGCCGTAAAGGTCTTCAGGGTTGATGACCAAAATAACAGTCCAGCCTGGCATACTATTGGAAAGTGGGGGGGAAAGGCAGCCGGCAAAGACGAAGGGCTTCAGTTCGAATTTTTCTTTCCGCTGGAGGAACTGGGGATAATTTCTAACCAGTCGATATGGTTTTATGCAACAACCTCATTCATTGCCAATGATAATCCCAAACAGGATGACGACTGGGTTCTGGAACCCGGTTTTGATGATGCTGATTTGTACAAGCATGATTTTGACCTCATTCCGGATGAAGGCGACATTCTTTATAGTCCGGTGCCTGTACTGGGATACCCGCTGCTGGGTGTGCTTCTGGCCATGGGTCTTGTTGCAGGGGCGCTGCTGCTAAAAAAGAAACAGTGGAGTTGTATTTTTCAGGGCTAACAAAATATGGGTATTTTATTTTTTGTGGGGGGCGATAGGTTTTACCGTTTTGGCAGGTTTTATGCTCCAGGGGACAATTATTGAAACTACACTGAGCCGCGCAGCCATAAAAGTAATAACCTATTTTAATACAGTGATGAAAATTCCGGTAATGCCTTTTGCTGATGTAGGAACTATGCTGATGACCGGAACCCTTATGAGCGGCTATACCTCGCTGGAAATCGGAACTGAGTGTTCGGGTCTGTTGGAAGGCGCCGTTTTTTGGGGATTGACCATGTTTTATCCGGTGTTTGATCTTAAAAAGAAGCTAGAGACCCTGATTATAGGGAGTATGCTTATTTATTTTGTTAACCTGCTTCGGGTGCAGCTTATTGTTACAGCAATTTTTCTGGGAGGAAGAAGTACGATTTTTGTGGCACATACCATCTTAGGCAGGGGTGTGTTCTTTTTAATGATGATTGTCCTGTACTGGTTTTTCTTTACCAGGAGAATTGATGGGGTAATCGCTCTGGTCCACATTGTATTTTCCTGGCGGGAACTTAGGGAAAGAAAAAAGGATGATGCCAATGACCGATTACCAGGTTTTTATCCCCAGATATCTGTGGTTATACCGGTTTTTAATTCGGAAAGTACATTATTGGAGTGTCTGGAATCAGTTGCCTGCCAGACTTATCCTATGGGTAGAGTTGAGTTGTTTTTAATTGATAATGGCAGTACTGATGGCAGTTTTGCAGTCTTTCAAAGCTTTTCCGACAAAAACCCGGATATGATTCTAAGATGGATTAAACTTAATGAACCGGGCAAGGCTAAGGCCTTAAACTCGGGAATTTTTTTGGGCAGCAGCGAAATATTAATTAACATCGATTCTGACACTAAGCTTGGGCCTAATGTGCTTATGGAGACGGTCACTTTTGAACTGCGCAGAAAAAATCAGTGTAAGAAAATTATGTTTATTGAAAATGCGAAGGTGTATGTAGAACCAATTCCTTCGCTGAAAAAGCTGTATTCCCAGAGGGTTAGGTGGCAGCGGGGAGAACTTGAGGTTATCGCATCATATGTTGACCATTATAAAGGTAGTTTATTGAAATTAGTGAGGTCGTATGCCGCCCGCACTTTGTTTGTGGACCACACCCTGATGTTCCCGCGCATTGTATGGACGATCCTAACCCCGTTATTAATATTTTTTAGTTATCCGATGGAACTCATTATTTTGGCAAACTTTTTTGTATACCTGGTTTATTTGATCATTGATATTAATTATTTGTTAATTGCCTATCAGCACATAGATGGAGAATATCAGGATTATTTAAAGAATAATGCCTGGAGGGTGATTTTTATGCCGCTCTACAGGTTTCTGGTATTCTGGTTCCGTGTTGCCGGGGCAATTCATGCGGTAACCGAAAGAGCCATCTGGACAGTGGAAGACCCGGTTAATCAGACAATAAAGGCTATTGGGAAACTAAAGCATTAAAAAGAGCCCATAACAACCTACCGCCGGCTACCATAAATCCCTACAGACCCAGCAACAACCTTTCGGCTGCTACAGAGCCTTACGGAACCTATGACAACCTTTGTCAGACCATAATAAGCCCCTACCGAGCCTGTAATGACCTTTCGGCCATTACAGACCCCTAAGCCGCGTATTCAGAGCAAAATCTGAAAAAAACTCTTCCAGAACCTATTATGATCGTGGCTCGACTATTACAAATCCCTTTTGAGCCCGTAGTGATCGTTCGGACCACTAAAGACCCATACGAGACCTGTAATAATCTGCGCTCCGGCCATTACAGAACCAAAGAAGAAACCAAAAGGAAACTAGTGAAGACCCTGTAATGACCTTTGCTCGACCATCACAGACCCTATTAAGAGCCTGTAATGATCTTCGCTCGGCTGTTATGAACCCTTTACGTTCAGTATTATATCCCGGAATATAATTAAAATACACCGGAAATTAAAAAAAAATTAGAAATCGGTTAATTTGATGAGAAAATAATCTCTTAAAAAGGTTTTTAACAGTGAAATGTGGAAAATAATAAGATAAGACGAATATTCCGAAAAAGCGGCCATTAAAGAGGGATATGTTTTGAGACTTCCCCAGCGGTTAATGACAATTGTAAAATTTATTCCGGCCGGCAGCGTAGTTGCAGATATTGGGACAGACCATGCGATATTGCCGGTTTATTTGATTGAACAAGGCATCTCAGAAAAAGTGATTGCCGGAGACCTCAACAAAGGGCCACTGGAAATGGCTGAAAAAAATGTACTTGAAGCAGGCCTCTTGGATAAAATAATGCTCAGACAGGGCAATGGGCTGGAAATAATCGATGCCGGTGAAGTAGATACGGTTGTCATTGCGGGGATGGGAGGTTCAACAATCCGGGAGATCATTGAAAATGCCGGGAACGCAGCTTATAGTTTGAAAAGACTGGTCCTCCAGCCAATGAACGATTCCCGGCGGTTAAGGAAATGGCTGGTCAAAAGCGGGTGGGGCATTGAGGATGAGGATATTGTTGAGGAAGACGGCCGCCTTTATGAGGTTATCTGTACTGTCCCCGGAGTTGAAAAAACTGCGGATTTGGATATAGCATCTGTCGGGCCGCGGCTTTTCGAAAAAAGACACCCACTCCTGATTAAAGTGATCCGGAATGAATTGGAAAATTATAATAGGATTGTTTTAGATATGGAGAAAAGCGCTTCGCCGAAAACCGCTTTAAAAAGGCGCGAAGTTCGGCAGGAAATCGAGATTTTGGAGAGGATTGAAAAATGCCTGCTCTCAAATGCCAGACTGTAATTAATTTAATGGAAAATTATTTTCCCAAAAGACTTGCTGAAGAATGGGACAGTGTAGGTCTTCAGGTCGGAGACCCCGGGAGTGTGGTAACCGGAGTTCTGGTAACCCTGGACATTAATTCCCAAACGGCAGTTGAGGCTAGAACCAAGGGTGCAAACATGATTGTTTCGCATCATCCCTTGATATTCAAGCCACTAAAACACATTAGATATGATCTGACCCATGGCAGCATATTGTCTGAACTTATAAAAAATGATATGAGTGTATATTGTGCCCATACCAATATGGACAGCGCCCGGGAAGGAGTAAACCAGGCGCTGGCAGAGCTGTTGGAGCTTCAGGACCTGGCAGTATTAAACCCTGATAAAACTGAGAAACTATATAAAATAGTGGTATATATTCCTCAGGGTTATGAGGATACTGTCCGTGAAGCCATGGCCAGGGCGGGAGCGGGGTGGATTGGCAATTACTCTGACTGCACTTTTTCGGTGCAGGGGACCGGTACTTTTAAGGCAGCAGAAGGGTGTGACCCGTTTATCGGCAAGGTGGGCGTACTGGAAAAAACAGATGAATTAAGGCTGGAGACGGTAATCCGGGAAGAATATGTCCAAAGGGTTGTTAAAGCCATGATTAAAGCCCATCCTTATGAAGAGGTGGCTTATGATATTTTCAGGCTGGAAAACCCCGGTCAAAGGCTGGGTCTTGGCAGAGTTGGCACACTTCCTCAGGCTGCCCGCTTAGAAGATCTGCTTACAAATATTAAAAGAAATCTTAAAATTTCAAACCTGCGCTTTGGAGGCAATCCGGATATGAAGGTGCGGAAAATAGCGGTTTGCGGGGGGAGCGGGGCCAGTCTGATGCATAAAGCCGCATTTGCCGGAGCAGATGTGTTTTTAACCGGTGATTTGAAATACCACGAAGCTCAGGATATTCTCGCGCTTAAATTGGCTTTCGTCGATGCCGGGCATTTTGCCACCGAATTCCCTGTTGTTGACAGGGTTGCCGGTTTGCTGCGGAATGGCTTTGACAAAGCGGGATACAGCATACCTGTTCATGTTTCAGAATGCAACAGTGATCCTTTTAGATATTTTTAGTAGAAGGCAATGGCCTTCTATTTTTATTGTATAAAAATTTCTATCAGATAAAAAATAGGAAAAACGAAAAAGGGGTGACGGGATTGAAGAATATTACAAACCTTTGGGAAATACAGAACCTCGAAGAAAACAAAGGGAAAATACAACGACAGATTAAGTCTATTCCTGAATACAGGGAGCTTAAAGAGTTAAAAACAGAGATTGAGGCAGGGCAGAAGGAAGTACATGCCTTGAAAAGGGAACTGGAACTGGTGAAAAAAAGTATTCGTTGTGAAGAAGATGCACTGGCAGTTTTCAAGGAGAAGATTGAAAAAGCAAGTGAGGAGCTGTATGGAGGTCAAAACAGCAGCGCCAAGGAGTTGGAAACGGCTGAAAAAAATGTTGCTAAACTCAGGCAGCAGTGCATCACTGTTGAAGAAAAAATATTAGTAATTATGGAAAAAGCCGATTATCAGGAGAAAAAGATTGAAAAAATGATATCCGCACTGGAAGAACGGAAGAATGCCTTTAAGAGCCTAAACAGCAGGTATAAAATAACAAAAGAGGATTTGCATAATACTCTTACAGAGATTACTTCACGCTTGGATGTACTCAAGGGAAAAGTACCGCCGGAAGCGCTGGAAATGTATCAAAAACTTTGTTCCAAGTTTAAAGACGGTAAAGGGATTGCGGCTTTGCGGGGAGGGATCTGTTCGGGGTGTAATATGAGTGTTTCTTTTGATATATTAAAAAAAGTAAAAAACCGGGGCGATGTAAAGTGTGATAATTGCGGGAGGCTGCTGATAATGAAGTAAAAAGAAAAAATCACTTCTTGTCTGTTTTCATAAAGCACATAACTATTTATCTTCATATAATGATATTAAGCAATTCCTGTTAAATTATGAAAATATGAAGACAGTAGGGAGTGTGTGAAATTGAATATCTTATATATAGCAGTTGCCGGCCATGCACACCAAAATAATGGCGAATCCGGTATCGGAATATGCTATTACACCGACCCTGCCGGGGTGCCATTTTATGAGGAAGCGGAGTACCTCGGTATAGAGACACAAAATTCAACAGTTTATCATGCAATTTTCAGGGCTTTGTCAAGGGCTGCGGAATGGAAGTTTAAAAATGTGGTGATATTATCAGATAACCGGCTGGTAGTCGGTCAGCTTGCCGATAATATGTCGGTCAGGGCACAAAGTATAATGCCGCTTCATGAAAGTGTAAAAAACATATCAAAGTCATTTAACAGTCTGAAGGTATCATTTATCAAAGGGAACAATAATCAGAGGCCCAAACAACTTGCAAAGGCTGCTTCGGTGGCATCATCGGAACGGATAACCGCCCAGGCGCTGAATTTCGAGGTTTATCCGGGAATATCAGGGCTTATTCTTGCCTTTACTCCCAAAATGATGCTTGTCAGATTTACGTATAAGAAGGGTTCTAAGATTGGGGTTCACCGCCACTATCACGAACAGGGCAGTTATATCGTAGAGGGAGCGCTGAAGTATGTTGTTGCCGACCAGGATATCGTAATGCTTAAGGGTGCCGGACTGGTGGTAAGTTCATATGCTGATCATGAGATTGAAGCTCTGGAGGACACGACAGAAATAGTCACATATCAACCTATGAGAGCAGATCTTCTGGAAGTAAGCCAGCATAAATAATGGGTTAAACCTGGAATATTCAATAGTTATATGGAAGTTAGATATATGGAAGTTAGATATATGGAAGTTAGATATATGGAAGTTAGAT
>JAENYP010000011.1:35699-142594 GCA_016841725.1 Thermincola carboxydiphila
GAAGTTAGATATATGGAAGTTAGATATATGGAAGTTAGATATATGGAAGTTAGATATATGGAAGTTAGATGGATAAACAAGGTATTTGACTTATTTCTGAAAAGATGTTAAGATAAGAATCCAAAGTTGAATATAAATCGAGTAAATCAGGTGATCGCGGATACCAGTCCGAAAGGCGGTATCTGAGGAAAGTCCGGGCTCCACAGGGCAGGGTGCTGGGTAATACCCAGTGGGGGCGACCCTAAGGAAAGTGCCACAGAAATAAACCGCCACGGTAAGAGGCCAGAGCCTTTAAGGCCGGAGTTCATCCGTGGTAAGGGTGGAAAGGTGAGGTAAGAGCTCACCAGCAGCCAGGTGACTGGCTGGCTAGGTAAACCCCACCTGGAGCAAGACCGAATAGGGGGGCAATGGAACGGCCCGTTCCGCTCCCGGGTTAGGTCGCTAGAGGCGGCTGGTAACAGCCGTTCGAGATAGATGATCATCCAACGACAGAACTCGGCTTATCGATTTACTCGGTTTTAATTATGCAGTCGCGGTGAATATTTATACAGATATTCATCGTTTTTTTATGCCTAAATCGCCTGCGAAAAGGACTTATGGCCGAGTTAACCGAACGAGCCGAGTTATAGGTGAGTTATGGACCCGTCGTTTATATTCTGTTACATAGATATAGTGTAACCAGGATGGGAAAGCGGTATTCTATAGAAGCATATTGTAACAAAAGAACGGACGATATCGACTTCTTGTAAGATCTTAGAACATGGGTAAAACACATTAAGGTTGTCTCATGTTCATTTTTATCCTACAATAATTGAGAACTGTAGACAAGAAGTGAGGTTATAACATATAATAGTACTAGCTGGGAAAATAAGACAAGTTACTGAGTGTGGGGGGCAACCGCAGGCTTTTTGTGGTGCCCTTTTTTATTGAGGGAAGATGGGGCGGGTTTTGTCTATTAGGCGAAGTTAGGAAATTATGCCTGTGACGAACAAAGGAGAGTTTTAAAAATATAAATATTAGGAACATTGGATGTTTAACGACCCTAAATAATATTAATTACACTCAGAATTGAATCTCAAGGCACAAAGGAGAAAACTAGCAATGACCAATAAGAAATATCAGGTGTTCTTAAGCTCAACTTACTCAGATCTTATGGAAGAACGACGAAAAGCATTAGAAATTCTACTGATGGCTGATTGTATTCCAGCAGGAATGGAGGCCTTTGTTGCTACTGATGACGAGCAGTTTGAAGTCATCAAGAGGGTTATAGATTTATGTGATTATTATATTCTCATAATTGGTAAACGATATGGAACTATTAATATGGCAACGGTATTAAGCTATACTGAAATGGAATACGATTATGCAAAAGAAAAAAATATTCCTGTACTTGCGTTTGTTATTGATGATTCTGTTTCTTTAGCCGATGAAAAGACCGATACCGATTCGAATAAAATTGAAAAGCTTAAAAATTTCAGAGATAAGGCTATGACTAACCGGCTAGTAAGTATCTGGAAAACCAGTGATGAATTAATCGGAAAGTTATCTATCGCTATTATGAGAGCAAAATCTGAAATTATCAGACCAGGGTGGCAACGAGCTACAGATTATGACGAAGCGACCTTACGTAGAGATATTATGGAGTTGCAGGCTAAAAATATTGAGTTGGAAACTGAACTTAAAAATGCAAATAAAATAATTGCATCACTTACGATACAAAACAATGTTGGTTTTGATGACTGTAATATACAAATAGATTATCATTATTACGATAATAATTTTAGTAGAAATTATAGTAATACCTATACATTGCCTGAATTATTCAAAGTTATTGCTACACAGATGATGGATGTATCAATAACAGAGGATGCGGTTTTAAACGCAATAAAAAACTACATGTTTTCCTCTACATCTGGTAAGTATTTCAATGATAATCAGTTAATCAAACGATTGTTAAATCAATTTAAGGCTCTGGGATTATTATCTTCATTCTGGAGTAATGAAAAATCAGCCTTGTATTGGGGATTAACAGCGAAAGGGCAAAAAGTTCGTGATGATATGATTTTAATAAGAAAAAAAGATACCGTTTAAACATCGCATTATCAATAAAACAATTTGAAAAATTAAAGGAGGTACATAATGCCAAAAGGTGATAAATACATTGGGCTAAAAAGGTATTTACAAAGTTCAGCAGCACCAATTGTTACCCTGTCTTTTAAGGAAATTGAGAAAATCATTGGTGACACTTTACCAAAATCGGCTTATATTCACGCTGAGGCATGGTGGTCAAATAATTATGACCATTCACAGGCAATAGCATGGATGGATGCAGGCTATGAAACTGATTATGTAACAGATACCTACAAAGATGAAAGAATTACTTTTGTAAAACGCTAGAATATTAAAATTGTGAAAACGCACAATTCTGTTATCCATATACCAATTGCCAATAATCAATTAAACATCATGGCAAGTGGATTTGAATTCACCGCTGACTGTAACTGGTGTTCATCAATATGGGTATAAATTTCTGTAGTAGCAACACTTTCATGGCCCAGGATTTGCTGTAGAGAGCGGATATCTACCCTGCCATATTTGTACATAAGAGTTGCTGCTGTATGACGTAGTTTATGGGCAGATATAGCTGTTGGATCAAGTCCGGAGGCAATAACGTATTTCTTAACAATATTTTGGACTGCCCTTGTTGTGATACGGTTACAATTTCTTGAAATGAATAGAGCCTTACTGTTTACATTGAGATTGTTTCTGATTTGCAGCCAGACATTGATTGATTTTTTTGCTGCAGGAGTTAAAAAGATTTTACGCTCTTTGTTACCTTTACCAATGACAGTTAAAACATCATTTCCCACCTGGTCAATATCCAAGCTCGCTAATTCCGATAACCTCAATGCACAATTAAGAAAAATGGTCATTATACAATGATCCCTCGGTGATTTCTTACATTCAATCAGCAATCGCACGGACTCCTCCAAAGTAAGATGTTTAGGAATACGCTTTGGTAATTTTGGAGTTTCAAGCTCTTCGGCAATGTTGTTATCAATAAGGTGTGCTTTGGTTTTAAGATACTTCCAGAATTGACGGATAGATACTATCTTTCTCGCCCTTGTACCAGCTGAAGCCTTTTGGACTGTTTGGCAATAAGCAATGAATGAATACATGTCTTTAAGCGTAATCGATTTAATAAACTGTATGTCAATAATGTCAAAGTTGTTGTTGCGTACCGGAGTGTTACGAGAATCTGATACATAGCTAAAGAACTGGAGTAGGTCAGTGCGATACTCTTTGATTGTGTTCTGAGCACGGCCTTTGATAACGACAAGATAACTTAGGTATTGCTCAACTAATGGACAAGTTGCGTTGGATTGCATGTAACCACCTCAATGCCATTATTCTTAGCATCGTTAGTCGGAAATATTTGTCTGTCTTTTACGAAGTGGGAATTGACTATGTAAGATAACTGTTGGTTAAAACAACTTGGTGAAATTTGGTAATGCATAATGGGGAGGTGTGATGGTATGTCAACAATTAAAGGTCTTATAGTGGGGGTTAGTGATTACTCTTACATCAAACATAGTAATTTACCTTTCTGTAGAAATGATATTGCATTAATGAAAAAAGCATTAACAAGCGGATTGAGGGCGGTGGATAAGGAACTAATTACATGTGGCGAAAACGCTGTAGTAAATTACAACGAGTTTATCACCGCATTAAAAAAAATAGTTCAAATATCAACTCTTGATGATACCTTGATATTATATTTTTCAGGACATGGAACCACACAATCGGCAGATCATTACCTGGTACTAAGTGATAGCTTAGTTAGCACAAAAGAAATAATAAAAATTATTGAAACCACTGTAGCTAAGAATAAAATAATCATAATTGATAGCTGTATGTCCGGAAATTTCTCAATAGATGGAACTGCATCTTTCAATATCGGGGAAACTGTATGCGAATTTGCAGGAAAAGGATATGCTGTTTTTGCTTCAAGCAATGCTGTTCAATACTCATTTGGTCATCCTGATAAACCTGTTAGTCTATATACTTACTTTTTAAGCGAAGCCATAATGGATAAACATATTATCAAAAGGGGCAAAAAATCCTTATTTGATATAAATAAATTGACATCGTTGTATATGGATATTTGGAACAAGAGAAACCCGGCAAAAATTCAAAGCCCCATATTTAGAGCTAATATGGGAGGGACGATATTTTTCGATGTTGAAGACTATGTCCCGTATTATACAGAAAAGGTGATTGAAGAAACTTCAAAATATATTATTTATGATGTCGCCCCCTCGCATACTGGATTAGCAAAGAGATATAAAGTATTTGTTATTCTAAAAGAACCGTGTTCCTTTAAAGAAATTGCAGAAATAGTCAACGAGATAAAAGAAAAGGCAAAAAAATTTGAGGTGTATAAGAACGAAATAGCCAAGTCACATTGGCGATATAAAAATCCAAATATTGTATGGTGTTATTTTGGGCGAGATGAAAGTGATATGATAAATAGTAATTTTATATGTCACTGTACCTGGGTCGATAATAATCAAGACAAAGAATGGTGGTATAGACTTGACAAACATTCTTTCATGCAGGACGGTATTCATATTAATGTACATTCATATTATGATTGTATGAAAAAATACACACTTGAAAACACTGGTGCGAAAAATGAAGTCATTCAACAAACAAATGATATTATGTGTAAAATGATTACATTGGCGGAACAGATTATATCTCTATATAACGAATTTAAAAATGGCATCTTTTCAGAAAATGACTTAATATCAAGAATCAAGCCCTTAATACCCCTGGTATCAGAGTGTTATTTTATACAAGGTGATTTACCGATTGCTCCAGACGAAATTAAGGAATGGAGCGATGCTTATGGTGTATTAGCAGGGACTATTCACGATTTTATATTGTTTTACAATGAAAAATATATTACACAGAGAACTCCAGAGAATAGAAAAGCTTGTATGGATATGACCATTCAAACATACTATTCGGATTTAGAAAAGATTAAGGAATTAGAAAAATTTTAATTGTTAGTGTGGAACTACTCTCATCCATATTAGTGGTTGAAGATAACCAAATAAGCAATAACAGGCAATTCAGAGTTACATATTAGGAGGAATTTGTGTGAGTGATGATCTTAAATCGGCAATTATTGCCGGAGGTGTTGCATTGATAGTAGCACTAATATCTTCAGTAGTAACTTTTGTCGGCAATCAGAAAGTACTTAAGCATGCAAGGTATGAATCGAAACGAACAGGTGTTATCTTATAACGAATGCAATGGATTGCAGAAGTGAGAAATATTTTTGCAGAATTACTTGCCTATGATTATGTGGAAATAATCTCTTATCAGTCAGAATTCAAAAAATTTAACAAGACAGTACAATTAATTAAACTGTATTTAAATTTTGCAGGCAAAATAGACCATATAATTTTAGACAACTTAGATGAAATGGAAAAAATAGTGTTAACATCTGATAAAGTGCATCTTGATAGAGATTCCGCAGGAACATTTGAAAGAACAATGACTGAAATACAGAAATATGTTCGAATTTACTTAAAGTTAGAGTGGAATCGTGTCAAGTATGAAAGCGACCCTAAAAATCAAGGTTTGAACTATAACGAAGAGGAAGAATTAGCAAAATTAATCGAGTCCTACGAAAAAAGTGAAAATGATATAGATAATCGTCCACTAAGACAGGCAGAAGAAATATATAAAAAGCTACATAATAATGGAGGGTTGGTTGGTTAGCTAGCTTCCCATAATCCATATACCCGTTAGGCTAATAATCGGCAGTTCTTATAATTGAACGTTTTAGCAATTAGGGGAAATCCAAATCAAAAGGAGAAATCATATGGACATTCGTGTTGCCAACTGTAACAACATCACAAGCGGAAATATTTCGATAACCGAAGGGCGACTAAATGTCAAATATGCTATAAACGGTACTGGCAAGTCCACAATTGCAAAAGCAATCGAAAGTTCAGCGAACCATGATGAGGAAACTCTGAGGGGGCTTACTCCATATGCTTTCATTGGGGACAACAATCCCGATCACCAGCCATCTGTGACCGGATTACCGGCCGATATAAACATTGCGGTCTTTGACGAAAGATATGTCGATCAGTATGTCTTTCTTGAAGCTGAAGACGAACTGCTAAAAAACAGCTTTGACATTTTCGTGAAGACAGAGAATTATGTGCAGCACCTGGCCGAAATCAATCGGCTGGTGGCAAGCGTCCGCACAATTTTTGATGATAACCCGGATCTGGATGGCCTTATTACAGATATGGGTGAGTTCATATCCGTGTTTGGCAATTCAAGAACCGGGATTGCCAATAATGGAGCCTTAGTCAAGGGCATGAGTGGTGGTAACCTTATCAGGAACATTCCGCAGGGCTTGGAAGATTATTCAGCATTTCTGACAGATGCCCAAAACTCCAAATGGCTCAAATGGCAAGCCACAGGCTATGAGTTTATGGCGCTCGGTGATAAATGCCCGTTCTGCGCTGACGCTCTTGCCCCGCACCGTGAGAAGATTGAGCGTATCAAAACAGAATACGATGCAAAGACCATCGAACATCTCTCAAAGATTCTTGGACTATTTGAACGCCTAGGTCATTACTTTGATGACGAAACCAATGAAGCCGTCCGTGACATTACCACAAGTGTTCAGGGCTTATCGCCGGAGCAAAAGACATATCTTGTTGGCATAAAAGAACAGGTTGAGACGCTGAATAGCAAATTCCAGGAACTAAAAAGGCTGGGGTTTGATTCTCTGAAAGACATTGACAGAGTTGCAGATGCAATCCCCAGATATAAGATCGATATGCACTTTTTAACGCATTTGAACTCTCAATACACGCTCGATAAAGTAGCCATTATAAACGAATCTGTTGATCGCCTCATTGCAGAGGTTGGCAGACTACAAGGTGCAGTCAATCAGCAAAAGCGGGAAATTGAAAGCACGGTACGGAAGTACAATAAGCAGATTAATGATTTCCTGCGTAACGCTGGTTACAGCTATACAGTCTCCATTGAGGAAACGCAAGATCATTCCTATAAACTGAAATTGAAGTGTGGCGAGGGCGCAACCTTCGTTTCCGGTGTGAAGTCCCATCTGAGCTTTGGCGAGAGAAACGCCTTTGCGTTGGTTCTCTTTATGTACCACGCTCTGTATAAGAGGGCAAATTTCATTATTCTTGATGACCCCATTTCTTCTTTCGATAAAAACAAGAAGTTTGCGATCATGGATATGCTCTTTATCCGCGGCGGTAGTCTGCGAGGTAAAACGACGCTACTGCTTACGCATGACTTTGAACCTGTAATCGATGCGATATACAACCACCCGAACTTCTTTGAAGGTGTACCACAAGCGGCATTCCTTGAAAATAACACCGGAGACATTGTGGAAAGGCCGATTGTAAAAGAAGACATCCTTTCGTCAGTTCAAGTAGCAGACACGAACATTCAAAATGTACAGTATGCCGTTTGCAAGCTGATTTATTTGCGGCGACGGACAGAGATCGTAGAGGGAAAAACAAACGCATGGCATCTTCTCTCCAACCTGTTCCATAGGCGTCAGGTTCCCATGATTGGAAGTGATGAGCGTCAAATGACGCCGGAGGAAATTGTGGATTCTTGTGCATATATCCAGAGGTATGTAGATGACTTTGATTATAATGTGCTGTATAACACGGTTTGCAATCAGGCTGAGATGAGAGACCTCTATCGCAGAGCCGAGAGCAATTATGAAAAACTCCAGATTTATCGGTTAATCTTTGACCCTACGGACGAAAACCATGTGATAAGAAAGTTTCTGAACGAGACCTATCACATAGAGAATGACTACCTATTCCAGCTAAATCCTATAGAATTTAACACGGTACCTAACTTTATTATTCAAGAATGTAATCGTGCGATTGAAGCATTAGGGGATTGAAATTCCTCTAATGTTTATAACACTAATCCTGTCGTGCTATCTAACTTCCCATTAATCACCATTAGGCTAGTAACAAGAAGTTGCTCAGAATAAATTCAGGTTCTAAGTATTTATATAATATACAGGAGAAATCATTATGGTAAAAATAAATTTAAGGAAAAAAATTAAAGAAAGATCAATTCAAGCTGCGGATTTTGTTCGTAACAACTGGAAAGAATTATTAGTTTTAGGTGGTTTAATAACAACGGCTGTTTTTTTATCATCAAAAGATAGTGATGATGAAAACTCAAACGATGATAATGTCGACAATTTATATAATGGGGAGGTACGCGAAATGAAATATAGCAATAAATGGTTCAGGAATGCAACAGACGATGAATTAGACTTAGAACGCGAGAAAGTCAGGGAAAGGTATGTCGATGGAACTATTGATATTGACGAGGCAGACAAATTATATGATACATTGCACAGGTTTGACGCTGAAATGATTGATCGAGCGAATTCGAAATACGAAAAAGAAAACCCTGATGCCAAGCCAAGACATCGTGAACATGGTTGGTATTTATCGAATGACGACTAACAAACTTTCATTATAAATACCCTGACGAAAAAAATTATTTGGGGCGGATTTTGTCTTGTGTCTGGTATTTTGTTGTTTTGGATGTTGAATGCAATATCATTTAGCATTGACAACAGCATAATGGTTTGATGTTGTTACGTCCATTATAAGCATAACGGGAATATTTATTATAATATGACAGCTTCCCGTTATCCATAAAACAGGCAAATCTAAGTTGCTAAGGCTTCAGTTTGAAAGATTTAGTTCAAATTTCTATAGCGCAGACCGGTAGCCAAATATAGCTATAAAGAGGTTTCAAGAATGCATAACAGCAGGAAGATTAAACTGGATGAGAATTATATACCATTACCCGCTCATCAAGGTGATGAGATATATCCCAATGGAATTTTCAACTTTAATATTTCAAGGATACTGGAGTATATCGGGGAAGGTAAACTTGATGCTGAAGAAGAACGAATAGCTGTCAGGGATTGGTTCAAAACCCATATTCGTGGTTCGGTAAACGAAGATCATCTGGCAATGGTTGATGTTACAAAGCCTGTCCTGCAGGCAGAAATCCGGCCAGGGATATTTGAGATAATAGATGGAAACCATCGCATGGAAAAGGCTTATCGTGATAAGATAGAGTTTGTCAATTCTTTTAAGCTTAAAGGAGAGCAGCTTTTAGCATTCTTTGTTGATAAGCGAGGGTACGAAGCATTTGTTGAGTACTGGAATTCGAAGCTTTGAATTTAATTCCCGCCACATGAGGTCCCACTCGTGTATGATTTCCCGGAATCAAATCCCCCCAGAACCATATCAACAGTGAAGAGTAGAATACAAATTACTTTACCGATGCTGACGGCAGTCAGATGGCTTTTGGACATGTCATGCCGATAGAGTTTCAAAGAAGTATATTCATGAGTTCCATGAATACATGGTTTGTATCGGTGACTAATATACTGTGATAATGAATGATAAAGCCGGATTATTTACGATGATCATTTCCCTAAGGGGACTCAATGAACTGGTCATTGAAAATCTATCCATTGGTGGTATTTAAAATGAATCAAATTATAAGAAAAAAATATATTGACAAATTAATCCTCTTTGTTTACTATAAAAAGTGAAAGATTTAAGTTTTCGTCCCTTGGAGATTTTTTCCGAACAAATTTGGGACACGTTTAAGTTTGTTTTAACAACTTGAACGTGTCCCTTTTTCTTTTTCCATGGTGCGAGGTGAAAATAATATGGATCAAATAAAAACCAAAGAAGAGAAAAAAGACTACTCTGTTAGTTCTGTAGCCAAAAACTTTTTTATTAGTAAAAAATCACTGTTCAATATTGCAGATTCGACTATATCAGCATACAGCAGAGATTACAAGCAATTTGAAGTATTTCTTGAAAATAAGGGCATTCCAAATGATGTTAGAGTCGTTACCTCCGGTGTTGTAGAAGATTTTCTAGCGGACTGTAAACAGAGCGGGTGTGGAATCAACACTTTAAACAGAAAAAAAGATTCACTGAGTTCGATGCTAAAATATTGTGTAAAACACGACCTGATTGACAGCAATCCGATTGAAAAAGTTGAGCTCGCGCCACGGAAAAAAAACCAGAGGCAAGTTTTTTTAGAAATTGATGAAACAAAGAGATTTTTGGCAGTTGAAATTAGAGTTAAAGGCTATAACAGTGATACTATTAGCGCAGCAAAATTAGCGCTTGTAACCACCGGGGGAAGAGAAAGCGAAGTCAGAAACACAGAGTGGGAACATATAGATTTTGAAGAAAAATTTCTTTATATCTACAATTCGAAGAATACTAATAAGAAGCAAAACACTAATGGATTAGATAGGGTAATTCCAATGTCCAAACCACTTAGAGAAGCCCTTCTAAAGCTCTACACCCCTGGATTAACCGGCCCTGTATTCAGAAACAAACAAAATAAGAGACTAACTAAAGATTCATTATCGCGCATAGTTAACAGATCAAGAAAAGCGGCCAAAATCAATGCTTACTTCACTGCGCAGGGTCTTCGGCACAGTTTAAGCAGCCACCTCGAAAAGATCGGAGCAACAGAATCTGACAGAGCCCTCTTACTTGGCCATTCGCCATCTTCGACTACCATGGGTTATACACATTCGTCTGTAGAGCGAGTAAGGATGTTGATAGAAAAGTTTGCAGAAGCGATATTTGAGACAAATAACAATTTAACGAATGAGAATTGTGATTCTGAGCAGACAGATACTACCGATTTTGAACCAGGAAACACATTTCCAGATAATTTGTCCACGGACAAAAACCAAGTTGTAAGTCAATTGCATGAAAACATGTTTTGTTTTGATAACGATTTGCTCGAGCAAGCAAAAACCATGTGGAGCAAAATCATGGGAAATAATGACCCTATGACAGCCGACTTTCTGTTAGGATTTGTTTCACAGTCTTGCCGCACCTGACTAGACACTACATTCTATCATTTACCGTCATTCATATCTTCCGAATAATAATCAAAGCCCAGTGGCATAATTAACCCTTGAGGTGAGGAAAATTATGCCCCAAAATAATAGACCTAATTTAACAGTGTCAAAAGTAAGCTATGTCCATGATCCTGATGCCGGTAAGATATGGTGGGATTTTTGGCTGGGGAAAATAATGGAACAAATTTTGGATGAGGATGTGGGAATTAAAGGGGGTGACTGATATTGGACGTAAGTTACGTAAGAAACTCTGTAGAAAAATTGCAAAAAAATTCAATCGAAATGCAGCGAACGATGAATAAGGAGAAAGCCAAACTACGTTCAATAGTCATCTCTAAAGAGTATATAGATCAAGATGTATCAGCAAGAAAGACTGAACTTAAAGAGAGACCGGGATTAACTCAACTGCTTGAGGATGTAAAAAGCGGGAAAGTAAAGAGGATTATTGTATACAGGCGTGATAGGTTGGCACGTAAAGCTGCTCAATATATTGAGATATATCTGTTGCTGATGGAATACGCTGTAGAAATCATTTTTTCATGTCAAGAAGAACCGCCTATTATACCAGGAAGATACGGCAAATATTTTGAGTATTTATTGGCCGGCCTAATTGAAGTTGAAGGGAACAATATCGCATCGAGGATACGTTCTACCAAGATGTCAAACTTTATGGCCGGTAAATGGCTAGGAAACTTACCTTTTGGATTTAAGTACGATGATAAGAAAGTTGTCCAAAGAGTTGCCAAAGAAATTGCAGTAGTCAAAATTATATTTAATTCTTATTTTAATAAAACATCTCTGCGACATATAGTAAAAGAATTAAATGGTAGAGAAGATACTCTATTTCGTGGTAAGAAGTGGGATACCATAAAGGTATTGAGTATAATTGACAATATTACATATATGGGTGTCCGGACATTTTCAAACGGTAATGAAGATTGTATAAGGCAAGATTTTGAAGTGCTTAGAGTAATCGAACCGAATATTTGGTTATCCTGCCAAAAACGGCGCAACAAGGAGAGAAGAACGGTTGATAAAAATGTTTATCGAGCACCGTTTCTCCTATCCGAAAAATTGGTTTGTCTTGAATGTAATAAGCCGTTATTAATAAAAAGTCAAAAGGACAGTAAAGGAACAATTAAACAAAAATACATCTGCCCAAATAAAGATGAGCACTTCGATAGTAAGAAAAGAGTTATTGACAAAGATGAAATAGAACTCCAAATTCAATCAGACATTGAGGTTTACCTCCAAATAGTCGGTTTGGAATTCTTCGATAATATATTGACCCAATACATAAAAACAAATAGCACTTTGATACAAGCTGCCATTAATGATAATAAGCGGCAAATTAAAACTTGTCAAAGCAGGAGAGCTAGACTAGTCAATAAGATACTGTCTTTAAAAAACGGTACAAGCGAATATGATAAAAGGAAAAGAGAGGTTGAGCAAAATGAAGTTGAATATGAGAGGTTAAATAAAACCGTAGAAAATTTATTATTAAAGCTCGATAGAATTCAAGAGTTAGCTAGCCGATCCGGAATGTTACTGGACATTGTCAGAAATAAGCGGATTCGCTTGCAGGAATTAACTGATGAAGAGAAATTATTAGTAGTGGAAGGAATAATTGAACAGGCAAGAACGGACGGGAAACAGGTAGAAATAAATTACAAATTTCCGTTTGGAAAGAGTTGGAATGTAATTGAACCTAAGCTTGAAAAGGTTATGGGTATTAGAACTCAACCAATGCATTCCGGTTCTCAAAAAGCAAAATACGATTTAAGTTGGGGGTGATATAAATTTGATCGATAATATATTGACTGTTGGGAAAAAAGTCGCTATATATATCAGACATTCCACTAAGAAGCAGGATGCGTTTCATCAAACTGAAACGATAAAACGAGTTGTACAAAAATACGGACTTATTGCAATTGAAACGTATTATGATAACGGTAAGAGTTGTTTCCGCAAGCCAATTGAAAAACGCCCCGAACTGAATAAACTGCTACAAAATGCAGAATCGGGAGCTTTTGAGATACTATTGATTTATGATGTTGACAGGGTTGTTAGAGAAGTGGCTCAAAACACTCAAATTTTTTCCCGGTTGTCCGAATTAGGAATAAATGTAATTGCATGCAGTGGTGGAAAGCCACGAGAAGTTGAAATTGATACAATGAAGTTGATTCTTTCAGGGATACGAGCTGAATCCGAATCTGACAATATTTCTGTCAGGGTTTATGACTCCTGTTTTACTCGCGTTGCTAATCATGGTGAGTGGCCAGGGGGGGTACCTCCCTATGGCTGCTATATAACTAAGGATCACAAAATTAAATTCAAACCCGGAAATTCTGAAAATATAGAAAAGATATTCAGGCTGTATCAGTTAGGGTTAGGGAGTTCAAAGATTGCAGACGCTCTTCCGAAGGGAAGCTACAATGGAGGGAATTGGACCCGTTATGCAGTTGAGGGTGTGATTCGGAACCCAATTTATGCTGGAATAATGTCCTGGGGAAAACGTCAAAAGAACAACAATAGCAAATATCAAAACAGAGAACTATGGAAAATTGAGACAAAGGCCACTGATGTACAGCCCCTAATTTCTATATTTACATTTGAGAGATGTTGGGATTTATATGTAAAAAGAAAGAATGGCGAGATATCATCTTGTGACTATTCGGGCAACTATTTACTCAAAGGCATTCTAGCCTGCAAATGCGGTTCCATGATGAAAACAAAGGACGGACGCAACAAGACGAAGGACAAAAGTGGAAGATTAAAAACATATGGAGAATGTTACTATTATTGCCCAGAATGCGGGTACCACAATGTGAAAATTATCCACCATATCGTTGATGAAAAAATATGGGCACTATTTAGATCAAAATATGCCTTTTTACCTGAATCACAAGTTTTCAAAAAGATTTATGAACACTTTGGTTCTAGGTTGGACATTTTGAATGATAGATTAGGGGAACTGATGAAAAGTCGGACCGAACTTAAAGAAACAGAAACCCAAATCATTGATAAAATTGCTGAACATTTAAAGATCGATGGCAAAAATGACCAAAATCTGTTGGCTGCGCTTGATAACGAAAGAATTAGGCTTAAATTAGAACAAGATGCTTGTGTTACTCAGATTAATAAAATCCTGTTGCAAATTGAAAAAATAGAAAAATACAAAAACAGCAAAGAGTATTGGGAACAAGAAATAAAGTTGCTGTCTGCCAATGCTGATAAATTAAAAAACTATGAAAAGAAATATCTTATTCGGCAATTTATTGAGGAAATAATATTGAATGGCTATTGTTTAAGTATTACGTTTAAATGGGATCTAGAACATGATACTATAGATTATAGGTCTGGAATATTCTGTTTTTAATTAACTTAAAATCTCGGTTTTTGGGTGGTACGCCTTTTTTATTTGGTTCTTTTTCTCGGTAGAGAGAGGTGTTAGTATACTAACACCTCATTCTACCGAGAAAAAATATTGAAAAGACTGTTGATTTCTGGGGTTGCGAGAAATCACGTTTTTCTAAGTTTCATTGGTTTTAGCTATTCTCGGTATTTAGGGTTAATGTTAGGTAAAAGCTCGGTTTTTACGATCAACGATTTGCCAATTTATGCCAAAAAGTAACGTGGTTTTAATAAGAAGCCGATTTGGACTCCCCAAATGCCTGTAAACCTAGAATTATCTAAGAAACAACGTAATTACCGAGAAATATCTTAATACTGTCTGTTTTTTCTTGCCATAAATAAAAAAGCTAAAAGCTAACCGGAAGTACTTATAGTCTTATAAGCCCGATAGATGAAACATGGTGGACTAAATGGCTGACTGGGTTGAGACGGCCTGAAAAATATTATAATTGCTATAAAATTATTTTGTGTCATTAATGTCGGTTATTATTGTCGGAAATAAAGGATTTTGCGATAACAATGTAGTATTAATAACAGCAACAATTAGGAAATTAACATATTAACTGGCAAACTTTGTGATTGCTGGGAGCGCAAAGGACCAGTCTTAACCCAAAGGGGTCAGTCTGTTCAATTTGCACTTAATTCTTACACCAAGTTATTGGACTTTTTGCAACTAAGCCGGCAATACTCGGACACCTGTTCCTTTTCGGGCAGGTGTTTTTGTTTTTAAGAGAGGATGATGAGAGATGGCAGATAAGGAGTTATCGAGGTCGCTCAGGCTGACTGGGCTGCAAAACTTCTTGTCGGTAAAAACAGCATCCGGAGGGGCCACTCTTGAAGAGATTATGAAGTTCTGTGATGTAACGGACAGGCAGATATACAGGGATCTGAAAGACCTCGAAGAGATCCTTAAAGTGAAAGTAATTAGGCCGAAAAGAGGGCAAAAGGGCGGAATGGCCGGAAGGTATCGTCTGGACGAAGGTACATCCCTGAGGATTGGGCCCGAGGATGCAGCTGCCATCTTCCTTAGTGTTCTGAGACAAAAAGGGAGCCCCCTGGCGCCAAAGATCAACGAGATTAAAGATATTATCCTGGCGGCATTGTATAAGAACCGGTTTAGCGGCTCCCGGAAGGATATTGAAAGCCTGCAGGACAGGGTACATATTGTGGAAGAACAACTGCTGAATGCAGAAAAATCCGGGGCCATTCTGTTGAAGCTTATGGAAGCCATAAAGGATAACAGACTAGTCAGTATCAAGTATTTTAAGCCCAATAAGGGTGAATGGTCAAAACGCGATGTGGAGCCGTACGGCCTGACCAGCAAGCACAATAATTGGTACCTGGTAGGGTACTGCCGCAAATCGGAAGGGCGGCGAACCTTCAGAATCGATTTAATTGACAGTGTATATGTCCTGGGCAAGAAGTTCGATTATCCCGAGGATTTTTGCCTACAAAGCTATTTCGGTGACAGTTGGGGGATTTTTTCCAGTGATGAATCGATGCGGATTGTAATAAAAGTGGAGCCGGAACTGGCGTATAGGTTTAAGCTGATAGCATACCATCCCAGCCAGAAGGTTGAAGAGGAACTGGAGGATGGTTCAGTGGTTGTTTCTTACAAAACATGCGGCATATATGAGTTCACGGGCTGGCTGCTGCAATGGGCAGATTTTGTAGAGGTGCTTGAGCCGGCTGAAGTGAGGCAGATGATGAGGGAGAAGCTGGAGAGGATGGTCGGGAAGTACGTTTAGGGGAGAAACTTTATTAATTATTAATAATACTGACTAACAGCTGTCACTTTTTAATTGTATACTTATTCAACTATATAGGAAGAAATTTTGGCAAAGTTTATTTATTAATCCTTAGTATGTTTTATTTTTAAAATGGCCCGTTTTTTTAATGAAAAGAAGTAAGGTAAGCAAATATTGTTTGGTGCTTTATTGTTGAGGGAGGGAGAGATTTTGTGGATTTTGTGGCTATCGATTTCGAGACTGCAAATGAAAAGAGGTCAAGTGCCTGCTCGATTGGTCTTGCAGTCGTCAGAAAATGCAAAGTTGTTGAAAAACAACACTATTTGATTAGACCCCCAATTCTTCGCTTTAACAGATTCAATGTAGCAATTCACGGAATAACAGAACGGGATGTTAAGGATCAACCTACATTTCACGAACTTTGGCCAAAATTAAAACCGTATTTTGAAAATAGAACTCTTGTTGCTCATAACGCAAGTTTTGATATAAGTGTATTAAGGCATATACTTGATGAATATCAAATTGATTATCCGGAATCTGCCTATTCTTGTACTATTGCAATTGCCAAAAAGATGTGGCCACAATTTATCAATTACCGACTTAACACAGTTGCAGAATATTTGGGACTCAAATTTAAACATCATAATGCTTTAGAGGATGCCCTTACATGTGCAACCATTGGTATAAAGGCATGTGAAGAAGTGGGTGTCAGTGGTTTAACCGATTTGACCAAACAGTTACGCATTTCCAATGGACAATTATTTCCTGGAGGCTATCGTCCTTTGCGGAGCAAACGAAAATAGCTAAGATTGTTTCACAGCATAATTGCAGGAAGAGGTATGGATTTGTCGAAAAATTAATTCAATTGTTTTTTAGTTAACAAACCTGTAGATGAGTGGTGAGGTTATGGGATACTATTCGCCTTTACGTTATCCAGGTGGAAAACGCCGCTTGGCTGACTTTGTGCGGCTGGTCATTGAGAAAAATGGAATTAGTGGTGGAACATATGCGGAACCGTTTGCTGGAGGAGCTGCAGTAGCTCTTTCTATGTTGTTTTCGGGGACAGTAAGTAGGGTTGTTATTAATGATAAAAATCCGGCTGTTTATGCTTTTTGGTATTCTGTTCTTAATTATCCGGATGAGTTGTCTAAATTGATAAATGATACAAAAGTATCTATCGATGAGTGGCACAAGCAGAGAAAAATCATGGATGTCATAAAGGAACCCTGCCTTGGATTAGGTTTTTCAACATTTTTTTTGAATCGCACAAATAGATCAGGAATTCTGCTAGGGGGGGTAATTGGTGGCTTGAATCAGGATGGTCCATGGAAAATTGATGCCAGATATAATAAGGGTGACTTAATAAACCGAATTACTGCTATAGCGAAAAAAAAGGAACAGATTCAAATATATAACCTCGATATTTTTGATTTTATTCATGAAGTAGTTCCTGGTTTAGAAGCAAATACATTAATATATTTTGACCCACCATATTTTCATAAGGGCAGCTTGCTTTATGAAAACCATTTTGAAGAGGCAACACATAAAAGGTTGGCACAAGCAATAACCGAGGAAGTACAACTACCATGGTTGGTCTCTTACGACAATGTGGAAAAAATAAAAGAGTTTTATAATGGTCACGAAATGGCTGAATTCTCGCTAAGCTATAGTGCTGCTAAACGATATAAAGGAACCGAGATAATGATATTCTGTAACCCGGAAGCCAGGCCGAGCCAAGAAGAAATGAGCAAGAACAAGATCCGTATTACGATGGTGTGAGGTGAAGTCAGTGTTTGATAACATTGGTAAACTGGTGAAGGACAACCCATTAGTAAAACTTGTGCAAAAAGATAACTTTATGGGGTGGATCTACAACATTGATTATGACCAAGCATTAGTAGTAACGAACGACCTATGGAAGGCACAAGTGCAAGGAGTACCGCATAACTGTTTCTTAGTTGCTGCGACATTCAATCCAGAAGAATTTCTGGAAGTGACAAATGAAGAGCGGGAAGTTATCTTGCTACGCGTTACCGGATCGACTCATCTGCCTCAAGATGCAGATATGATTCGTGCTAAAATTGATAATTTTCAACAACAAACTGGAGTGTACCTAACTGAAGGTGGACGCGATTTTGATGACATTACAAAAAATATGCTTCAGTTTAGTGGCCTTGAGTGCAGGGTCTTGGGAACATTTTATGTTCAGGATAACGAATTATGGTTGGGCAGCGATATTGAATCATTTGCCGTAGCAGCAAGATTTAACGTATACAGACCGCGGGGCGAGGCTCTTAAGACAATTGTTAATTATGTGGATCCAATTCGTCGTAAAAAGGCTGAGGAAGATGCTAAGCTGCTGGGAATAGAGAAACCAATAAAACCGTTTCAGATTGGGACAGTTCGGTACACGTCTACCGACCGCTTACACCGCGGGGAAGGAGAGACAAAGGTGCCTTTTAGCATCCAGCCCTCTGACTTTTTAGCCCGCCGCACTGCTGTGTTAGGGATGACCCGAACAGGTAAATCAAATATGGTTAAGCAGACGGTTTCGGTAGTAAAGCGTATTGCAGATGAGTGTGAGGTTAGTATTGGACAGATTATTTATGACATAAATGGTGAATATGCTAACGCCAACCAACAAGACCAGGGTGCTATTGCGGATATATACTCATCCGACACTATCAGGTATAGAATGGTCAAGACAGATGGATTTGAAGAACTGCAAAATAATTTCTACATACAACTACAGGAAGGATTTAATACAATATGTAATGTTATAAGAGAAGACGCCAATAGTTCAGCAGCTGATGTAAAGACTTTCATGAATATGTCACTCGATGAACCTGATCGTAAAGACTATAAATTACATAATCGGTGGGAAGTAAAAGTAGCTGCTTACAAGACCTTACTTTATAAAGCTGGTTTCGAATATAATAGTAAATTTCGGGTATCATTTAAGGCTAATGACAATGTAAGAGCCAGAGTAAATGAAGAATTAAATGCTAAACTTGCTAAAGGCGAGACAACGCTTGATATTAATCCGTCCCAGGGTATGGACTTTAATACAGCAGAAAAATGGTTTCTTGCTGCTCGAAAAGCAAATAAGCAAGGTAAGGAAATTGGACAACTAAAATCATCTGATGGCTCATCCAATTGGTTGGATGATGAGACTGTGGCTATATTGAATATGCTAGCAAACAAAAGTAATAACGATGCTTATATAAACGGTTATCGCATTTTGGTAGGAGCAAAGAAATATCATTCTCCAAGAAGGTCTCAAGAAGTATCCAATGAGATTTATAAACATTTATGTGATGGGAAAATAGTAATTTTAGACTTGTCAGTTGGAGATGCAACATTACGTGAAAAAATAAGTAAAAGTATTGCACAAACAGTTTTTGACCGTTCAATGCAGAAGTTTCTGGAAGGTGCTGTTCCACCAAATATTGTGGTGTATATCGAAGAGGCCCATAACTTGATTGGACGAGACCAGGATCTTACAGAAACATGGCCGCGGTTAGCTAAAGAAGGAGCGAAATATAAAATTTCATTGGTTTATGCTACTCAAGAAGTTTCATCCGTCCATCCTAACATTTTGGCCAACACAGAAAACTGGTTCATATCACACCTCAATAACGACAAAGAAATCCGGGAACTTGCGCGCTTTTATGATTTCGCAGATTTCAGCAGGTCTTTGCTGCGTGCTCAAGACGTTGGATTTACGCGTATAAAAACGCTGTCAAGTCCATTTGTGGTACCGATTCAGATAGACAAATTTGAACCGGAACGTGAAATTGAACGGCTTAAGAATTTGAAGAAGGCGTAGAGGTGATAAAATGCCCTACAACAACCAGTATGCAGATAAAAGTTCCCATGTTGATATAGTTCAGAACCCAGAGGTAGCAGAATTTATAGGTAACTGTAGTTATATGCTAGAGCCAACTGAACAAGAAGAGGAACAGCTTAAGGAAATGTTTGTGGAGATACCCGAAAGCGATATCCCGTTGCCTGAGCATGTTATTTCAGTAGATGGGAGCTCTTATGAAGCATCTATAAATAACATGTTCCCTAGCACTAAACTAGGTTACATAAAAATTGGTTGTCTTCTTATTGACCGTAGTCAGTATAAAAACTTGCGTGTTCACAATAATCGATTCGTCGATCCATTTAGGGTAGCCAAAATGCAGGACAGCAACCGTGCGAACACTTTCAGCCTTCCCAGCTCCAACTTAGTGTATAAGGGGTCTAAAAGTGTGCAGGCAAGCTTTAGGTATGCTTTAGATGAACAGCTGTACAGACTGCGCACTATAGAAAATGAACCGTCATCAAGTATGCGGACAACCCTGTTTCACATGGCTGCAATTCGTACGGGAGAACTGGGTACTAATGATCCAAATGTGCTGAAACTCCATAAATGCCCTAGTTGCGGAGTAAGTGAGGTCGAAGTTTTTGACATACCAGATGAACAAAAATGCCCGCATTGTGGGGAACCAGTATATCCAACGGACTGCCTTCGAATTTGGGAGGAAGTGTCTGAGTACCTTTCCAATACAGCCCCAATAACCCGCCTTATGAATGTCATCGAACATCTAATTCCAGTCCACTACATCCGTATTATACGTGAATTTGAACAGAGCTACTTTGCCAATATTCTTGATAACCTAGCCTTTTTTGTAGATGGCCCTTTGGCTGTTTTTGGTACACCGGCATGGCTGCATGCTAGTATACTTCGTTACATAAATAAAATTAACAATGAATTGATAACTCTGGGTAAGCACCGAATGGTTATTATTGGGCTTCAGAAATCTGGTGCGGTGGTTGATTATTTTAGTATGATTGATCGTCTGATTCCATCAGGGAAAATTTTTGCAGTTAAGGATGAATTTAGGTACAAATATATTACTCCTTGTAACACACCTTCGAACAATGGTTTTGGGTACGAGACTTACTATGGACAGGACTTTGTTTTAAAAACAGAAAGTGGTCGCACTTTTGTGTTATCAATACCATATCCTTTCCCCGGTAAGGCGTCTCATGGAACATTTAACTTTGTTCAGGAGAAAGTGAAATTAAGTAATTATCCGGAACTTGGAGTTGCTGTAAGTCTAATACGTGATTTTGAGTGTGATCTTTATGAAAATGCTGTAGTACCGATTGCGTTAGCCCATAAATACACTGCCATTAGTCTTGAGCCTGGAAGTAAAGTACTTGACTTGCTTTCACGGGAACACTTCAGGGGTAGGTGATATCATGGCCCAGGCTACATTGGATACTTTATTCGCTAAAATGAATTTTAAACCAAATAAAAATCAAAAGCGAGCCATAGAACACGGTGACGGGCCGCTTTTTCTGGTGGCTGGGCCCGGTTCTGGCAAAACGCGTGTTTTGTTATGGCGTGCCGTAAACCTGATAGTGTTCCATGGAGTCAAGCCCGAAGAAATATTTCTAAGTACCTTTACAGAAAAGGCGGCGTTACAGTTAAGGCAGGGATTATTAGCACTGCTTGCTGTGGCTTCCAGTGAAACCGGATTACCTTATGACATATCGCAAATGTATGTAGGAACAATGCACTCTTTATGCCACAAATTGATATCGGATAAGAGGATTAATAGAAGAACTGGAAGTGGGAGGAAAGCTCCTGTTTTACTTGATGAGCTTGACCAGTACTTTTTTTTGTATGACGAATTCTGGCGGACGGCCGGTAAACATATTGGTGTGTCCAACATAAATGCTTATATAAATGGATACATAGCCAATAAAACAACTTCTTCAAAACATGAAGCAGTTAGAAACTGTCAGTCCCTCTTTAACAGGTTTTCAGAAGAATGTTTAACAGCGAGCGCAATGAGAGAAAAGGCTGAAGAAGATGAAATGACAGTAATGGCAGATCTGTATGATTATTATCTTGAGATACTAAAATCAGGACCAAGGCCGCGCGCGGATCTTGCATTAATACAGCAAGAGGGATATAGGGTTTTAACTGAGAACCCTGATGCTAAATGTGTGTTTAAACATATTATTGTGGATGAATATCAGGATACCAATGCCATTCAAGAAAAAATATACTTTGAACTGGCAGGGCACAAAAACATATGTGTTGTTGGTGATGATGATCAGGCATTGTATCGCTTTAGAGGTGCAACCGTTGAAAACTTTGTTTTTTTCCCGGATAGGTGTAGGAGTAATGTAAAAGGTGCTAAATTAACCAAAATACCCTTAGGAACAAATTACAGGTCAAGATCCGGTATTGTTGAATTATATAGTGATTTCATAGAAAAGGAAGATTGGAGACACGAAACAAAGAAGGGTAAGTATTACAGGATAAATGATAAAGGAATAACTGCACACAGGACGGATGGTAAAATTGCTGTCGTAGCTACATCGCAGGGGAGATCAGAAGCGGTTTGTGATGAAATAGCAGAACTCGTCTATGGGCTTATACGTGAAAAGAAAGTGGCGGATCCAAATCAAATTGCATTCTTGTACCCATCATTGAAAAATTGTGCTCATGTTCCACGGATGATCGATGCGCTTGCACGCCGTGGGCTTTCTGTTTATGCTCCACGTGCCAACAAGTTTTTAGATAACGAAGAGCCGACAGCCATGATTGGCATGTTCATTAAGGTTTTTGGCTGCCCAGAAAGAAACCCACAGTATGATTATGGGTCTAACAGGGAATTGTTTGATTGGTTTGATCGTTGTGAAGCACTTGCTGATGAAATTATTAAAACTGACCGTAAATTAAAGAGCTTTACAAAAGACAAGCAATTGGAATTAGAACGAGTCGCAGGTGATTATCAATACATAGAAAATGAAATAATCCGGCACGGATGGAACATGGAAGATAACTTTAACATTCATCTGCATAGGCCGGCTTTTATGAAGATAAAAGTCCTAAGTAAGGAAGCTAAGCGCGATATCAGCGGAAAAAGACTCGAAGCGGTAATCAAGCGCCGGGGCGAACAAGGACGGGCGGTGACTCTGAAATGGTTTGTAAATAGAGTTACTTCTCTTGACTGGTCTATACTTGATTTGTTTTATGAATTATGTGGATTTGATTATTTTAGAAATATGTTTGATTTAGCTGAAAGTAGAGATGATGAAGGACCTATATGTAATCTTGCATTGATAAGTCAGTATTTAGCACGGTATGTGGACGACCATCAAACACTGGTCACCGGGCGGTCAATTCTTACCGAATATTTTATTAACGAGTTCTTTACGCGTTATTTAAGGGCCCTATTTAAGTTGGGTGAAACTGAGTATGAAGATACAAATGACCCATTTCCACGTGGACGCATACCGTTTTTAACGATCCACCAGGCGAAGGGATTGGAGTTTCCGGTAGTAGTATTGGGAAACATTACTCCGGCGAAAGGCCCGCAGAGAGTGGAAGTGCTGGTGAGGCCGTTATTGGAAGGAGATTATGAACCGTTAGATAGGTCTGGAGAATTTGATACCATGCGTAAATATTATGTAGCTTTGTCTCGTGCCAAGAATCTTTTGGTGATAGCCAATATGCGTGGTCCTGGTATTAGGAGGCACGGGCATTTGGACACCCTGTTGAATAACGTGCCATCAATTGACGATTTGGATCTCGATGACATTCCCGCAGAAGAAACCTTAGATAGTGAAGTACCCCGGGTATATTCATATACGGCTGATTATCTGTCATATCTTGACTGTCCACGTAAATACATGTTATTTCGTAAGTATGGATTTGCTCCGGCACGTACCACGATTATGTTTTTTGGCAGCCTGGTTCACCGTACTATCGAGGATCTTCACCATTTGATGATTGAAAGGAGGGGGGAGGGGTCATGAGTAAGGTAGATGACCGTGAGATAGAGCAGTTTCTTGAAAAGGTATTTGATGAAAACTATGAACATTTACATGCAGAAACAGGCCGGGGTATTACACCGGCTATGAGGCAGTTGGCCTGGGAACATGTTCGAGCTTACTGGCGCAGAATGAAGGCGGTGGCGGAAAAAGTTACTGAAACTGAGGTGCGTCTTTCTCTACCCTCACAGATCAGCCCTACCGGACGGCAATACACCATCGAAGGCGTAGTTGATGTTGTGCGTGAGGGGGATGAGACCATCATCTATGACCTCAAAACGCACAACCCTGATATCGTAATGATAAATAAAGAGGCCTATGCCGGCCAGCTAAATGTTTATGCTCATATCTGGCAAAAATTACGTGGTAGTACCCCGGATGACATTGCCATCATTGCCACAGAACCTCCTGCCGAGGTCAGAAAAGCACTACAGGAGAATGACAAAGATGCACTTGAGCAGGAAATGGCAAACTGGGATCCGGTCGTGCGGCTCAATTTCGATCAAAATGCGGTAGATAAGTGTGTTACACATTTTGGACAAGTTGTAGATAACATTGAAAATGGTCGTTTTGTTCCGCCTGCTCCAGAGGTGCTTGGTAAAAAGAAACCAGGACAAAAGGCTCCTTTTGGTACGGCAGTCTGCCGGCACTGTGATGCCCGCTTTTCTTGCCGGTCATATGAAAAGTATATGGCTTCAAAGGGACGCAAGAAAACAGATGTTATTGTAAGTGATGGTTCAGAATTAGAAGCAGAACGAGAAGATTTTCTGGAAACCATGGTGGATGCAGAAACCGGTGTTTAGCTAGTGGGCACGAAAAGGTTAACATGCAAAAATATTAAGTATACATGGTCGTTATGCGTTCGTAAAAATGATTGCGGCTAAAGCGCAGCAGTGTTAAAAGTTGAAAGTTTATATTAATGATAAAAAAGCTGTTTCCAAGACGCTCGTTGTCCATGGAGGCGAAGAAAAATAAGGAGTTGGAATAATGATAACGAAACAAGCACTAGGCAGCACCCTTTTTGGGATGGCGGATATCTTGAGGGACAAGGTTGAGGACTACAAGTCTTATATCCTCTCGCTACTCTTTTTTAAGCGACTCTCTGATAACTATACATGGGAGATTGAGCACGGTATTCAGGAATTCAAGAAAGAGTTTGGAGTCGAACCCAACGAAAAGCAGAAGCAAAAAATCATTGCAGATAAACATGACTTCACCATCCCAGATGGATGTTTTTGGGAAGACGTACGAAAAGCTCCGCTTGATAAAAAGAACGATGCTCTAAATAAGGCAGTTAATGCAATTGCTGACACCAACGCCGCTCTTAAAGGCGTCATTAATACTGTGCGCTGGAATGAGCCATCACCTGACGGTTCCGGCGGGAAAAAGCTTCATCCGGAAGTTCTAAGTCTTCTTGTGAGTTATCTTGATGCGGTGGACTTGAGTAATCGCAACGCTTCAGTTGATGTTCTAGGAGATGCTTATGAATATTTAATTAAACGGTTTGCTGACGAAAACAAGGGAGGCACTACCGCCGGACAGTTCTATACCCCGCAGGAAGTAGTTGACATTATAGTTCGTTACCTCAAGCCTCAAAAAGGGAACACATTGTATGATCCCACTTGTGGCTCTGGTGGCTTCTTAATAAATGCCGCCAAATACATTAAAAGAAACACGGGTACTCAAAAGAATATACGCCTATATGGGCAGGAAGATGTCTGGAACACTTGGGCGATTGCAAATATCAATATGATCCTACATGGTCTTGATGCCTCAATTAAAAAAGGTGACACTTTAAAAGAACCAAAATTTACAGAAGAAGACAACGATCTTGCTATCAAAACTTTCGATTTAGTGATGGCTAATTTTCCATTTTCACAAGAAAATTGGTGGAAAAATGGCGAACCTAAAAAAGATAAAAAAGGAAAAGCAGTTACCAAAAAAGATGGCTCACCTCAACTAGAATATCCTGGGAAAGAAGATTTCAACGATCCATATGACCGTTTTGAGTATGGAATCCCACCTTTCTCAAACGGGGATTTTGCATTTTTACAGCATATAGTCGCTTCCATGAATGAAAACGGAAAGGCGGGTGTGGTTTGTCCGCAAGGCGTATTGTTCCGTGGACAGCCAGAAAAAACAGAAGAGGAAGATGGCCAGAACCGAAAAGCAGATGATGAGTATTTGATTCGTCGCGGCTTTTTACAAGGGGCGGTCAATAAAGATGGTGAATTTGTTCGAGGAATCAATATCATAGATGCCATTGTCGTGTTGCCAGAAAAGATTTTCTATGGAACCACTATTCCTGGTTCAATTATACTTTTCAATAAAAACAAACCGGACGAACGGAAGAACAAAGTTTTGATGGTTTATGCAGCCAAGGAAGGTTGGTATAAAGAGGAATCAAATATGAATGTCTTGCAACCTCAGGACATTCTGAGGATTTCCACTATACTTGAATCTTGGGGTGATATTGAAATTGCCAAAGAGTGGATCACATCCCAAAAGGCACGGCTTAGAGAACTCATTCAAGAAGAACTTGATTTCAAGAAGGGTGAAATTGAACTTGATTCGCAAGAAGACATTGAATTAGCAGAAGAAAAGCTCCGAAAAGCAGAGACACAAGTAAAAGCTAAAGAAGAAGATGGCAAGAAGCCAACGAAAACAGAGTTGAATAATTTGGAAAAGGCCAAAGATGCCCTTGAAAAATTAGTTACCCAGAAAAAACAACGTATTACTGAGGCTGAGGAACAAGCCGAAAAAGAACGAACTGCCATTGACGAAGTAGAAACTGAACTGCTCACCATGTTGGCTGATCCAGAGTTGCGGAAACGTTATTTCTCTGTTGTTGAGATGGAGGAACTGGAAGAAAATGAGTTTAACCTCAATATACCTCGCTATGTGGATACTTTTGAGCCCGAGGATGAAATTGACTTAGGTGAAGCGATTGAAGGATTTAAAGCTACCTTGCAGGAAGAACAAGCAGTTGATGACTTGCTTTCGAGATTGATGGAGGCGTTTAAACAATGAAGAGTTTAATTGACACAGTACCATCAGATTGGTATATACAGCAAGTACGATTTTTTTCAAACACATATTCAGGTGGAACGCCGCTGAGAAATAATGAGCAATTTTATACAGGCAATATCAACTGGGTAAAATCTAGTGAGTTAAAGAATAAGTACTTATATGATACTGAAGAGCATATTAGCGAAGAGGCAATAAAAAAATCTAGTGCTCGTTATGTAGAGCCAGATACTATTTTATTTGCCATGTATGGAGCTACAGCTGGCGATATTTGTATTTTAAAGACTAAATCAACAACAAACCAAGCGGTATTAGCAATTCCAATTAACAAGAATGAAATTATAAACGAGTATCTATATTATCAGTTAAAGTATAAAACGGAGAAATTGAAATTTATTACGCAAGGTGGTGGACAACCGAACTTAAGCAAGGGAATTGTTGATAAAACTCCTATTTCTTATCCTCAATCTTTCGCCGAACAAAAAGCTATAGCTGGAATACTCGCTAAAGTTGACGAAGCTATTGAGTCGGTTGAAAAAAGCATCAAGGCAGCGGAGCGGCTCAAAAAATCACTCATGCAGAATTTGCTCACTGGGAAACTTAAGCTGGATGGTACTTGGCGCAGTGAGGATGAGTTTATTGATACTAGTATAGGCCTAATACCCAAAGGATGGCGTTTAGTAAAAGCAAAAGATTTATGTCTGAAAGTTACTGATGGAACACATGATACACCGTCTCCTTCTCAAGAGGGGTATCCATTGGTAACATCCAAAAACTTGAAATACAATGGAGTCGATTTTGACGGATGCTATTTAGTTAGTAGAGAAGATTATGTAGAGATAAACAAAAGAAGTAAAGTTGATCAATACGATATTCTATTTGGAATGATTGGAACTGTTGGCAACCCGCAGGTGGTTACACAAAACCCCGTTGAATTTGCTATTAAGAATGTTGGTTTATTTAAAACTAATGGTGATAAACAACTATCTATCTGGATTAAAAACTATCTATCTTCTAACATGTTCGAAATATACAAATTTAAACAACAGGCAGGAACAACACAACAATTTGTTTCTCTTGGATTTTTAAGAAAAATCCCAATACCTCTACCTCATAAGAACGATGAAGTAGATTACAAGCAAGTTCAGGAAATAAACTTAAGAATCAAGGGGATAATTGATATTCTGTCCGCAAAAGAGAAGAAACTGGATTCACTGAAAACCCTCAAAAGATCCCTCATGCAAAACCTCTTGACAGGTAAGGTTCGAGTGGACGTGGAAAAAACTAATACACTACTGGAGGAGGTGTAAAATGGGTAATTTATCAGAAATAAAAGGGGTTGAAAAACCGGTTACTGAGTGGCTTTCAAAGATGGGCTGGACCTTTCAGAGCAATGAGGAACTTAAGGTTTACAATCGCCCTTTTTCAAATCCCATCATCAGCCAAATTTTGATTGAGAAGGTGTCTGAATTTAATGGTGTATCTGAAAGCATCGCCGAAACAGCGGTAGACCAGCTTCTTCAACATTTGAATAATCCAAGTCCCATTATTGGAAACGAAAACTTTCTCGAGAAGTTGGTTAAGGGCATTACGCTTTCGGTTGATGGCGAAGACCGAGATTTTCATTTTATCGATTTTGATAATATATGGAACAACAGTTTGATTGTTACCAACCAGTACTGGGTGCAGGGTTTCAAAATGGTGAAGACGGATATTGTTTTACTAGTAAATGGTATTCCGCTTGTGCCCATTGAAGCCAAGCAGCGGGCACGAAAAGGAACAAACTGGATGGAAGGGGTAAAACAGTTCTCTACCTATGACCAGCGAGCGGACAAACTTTTTATGTGCCATGGATTTGGTGTTGCCTGTAATGGCCGTATTACAAAATACGGCATACCTGGTGCATCATCTTCCTATTTTAACGAATGGAAAAGTACGGTTCTGGATACTTCACATGAAAACCCTATTCTTAATCAATCCAATGACCTTTGCCAAACCTATCTGAATGATGAAGATGGCTTTCATCATTTTGATGTTGAACGTTTGCCTAATGGCGAAGTGTTGGAGAGAATGAAGCTAGGTATTATCGGCTTGCTGCAACCAGCCCGTGTATTGGATATTCTTAAGAACTTTCTGGTGTTTGAGCGAACAGACGGAAAAATAATTAAAAAAGTCGCCAGATATCAGCAGCTCCGAGCTGCAAATAAGATTGTTCATAGGGTTGTTGAGTCCAATTTGAAACAGGGGGTTATTTGGCATACGCAGGGGTCTGGAAAAAGCTTAACCATGTTATATACAGCGTATAAACTCCGCAACATTCCGAAACTTAATGATCCGACGGTTTACATTGTTGTTGACAGAAAAGATCTTCGAGAACAAATTGGAGGCACTTTTGATGATTGCGAGTTCCCCAACGCTAGGCCGGTCTATAATATCGGAGATTTGAAATATATAATCGACAATGCTCCTGCCGGTGTATTCATTACTACAGTACAGAAGTTCCGTGAACTTGGGAATAGGCAGGATACAAGAGATAATATAATTATTCTTATTGACGAAGCCCACCGAACCCAGTACGGTGATTTTCAGATTGAACTTCAAAATGTACTTCCTAATGGTCGACGCTTCGCCTTTACAGGAACCCCAATACCAAAAACCCATCAGGAATTTGGAGTAAAAAATGCCCAAGGGGTACAGGAATATTACCTTGATAAATACAGTATTCAGGATGCGATTGAAGATGGAGCTACTGTTCCTATTCGCTATACCTTTGGACCACAGGAGTGGTTTCTTGACAAGGATAAGCTTAAAGCTGGATATGATGAAATAACTGCTGATTTAACGGAAGATGAAAAACGGCTGGTTGAAAAAAGGGTGCAGGCATGGAAAGTATTTTTGAAACTTAAGGATCGTATTGCTGTTCTTGCCAGAGATATTGCGGAGGATTTTAGAAATATAGTTGAGCCTCAGGGATATAAAGCACAGATTGTCGCTTGTGACAAAGAGGCTTGTGTGCTGTACTACAATGAACTTCTTAAATATATTGATCGTTCTGAATTGACTATCATTTTTTCAACCGGTAACTATGAAGAAGGCGAAAAATATGAGTTATTCAAAGACCATTATAAAGAAGATAAAGAACGTCGTCAGTTAATAGCGAAATTTAAACGACGCATCACACCGGATGAACAACGGGAAGGCAATAATCTTAAAATAATCATTGTCTGCAATATGCTTTTAACCGGATTTGATGCACCAATAGAACAGACAATGTATCTCGATAGCCCGATAAGGGATCATAACCTCCTCCAGGCTGTGGCAAGAACTAATCGCCCCTATGATGACAAAGTGTCTAAACTTTCCAAAGAATTTGGTAGAATCGTCGACTATGTTGGCGTATTCGAGAACTATAAAGAAGCCTTGAATTATGATCCTGAAGATATTGGCGAGTTTGAGGATGTGGAAAGTCTCGTTCTACAGTTTCCTAAGGTGCTCGATGATGCTTTTGAACCTTTTAAGGATATTAAACTTGAGGATACTTATGAGTGTTCTATGGAAATCGTCAGAAAACTCACCGAACTGGATCAGGGGAAATTTGAACAGGACTATAGAGAGGTACTTCAGTTGTGGGAAGCAATTTCTCCACATCCAAAACTTAAAGATTATCGTGAAAAGTATCTGTGGCTCAACGCAATATATGAGATTTACCTTGAGGAGTTTAAACGCACCGATTTTGACTCGGAGGTTTATGCCGCAAAAACTCGGAAGTTAATTCAGGAAAGTGCCAAATTGATCGGTTTCAAAGGGCATCTACCTGAAGTCAAAATTGATTCAAATTACTTGAACCAATTGAAAGAAACTAAGCTCTCTCCATCTGACAAGGCGGAAAAGATTATTCGTGATATTGAAACCGTTATTCGGAGAAATGAAGCGAATAGCGCAGCCTATGTTGAATTCCAAAATCGACTGGATGAACTTATCAAAAAGAAGCAGGAAGAGAGTGAGTCAATTGAGCAGTTACTTCTTGAGTTGAGCGATCTATATAGTGAACTAGATGATATTGCAACACTTCCTCAGAGAATGGGGTTTGAAGATAAAGGCACGTTTGAAATTTTTACGCATATAAAAAATGCCCGAAATAGTGACTTTCATGAAGAACTAACCAGAGAGTTTGCTAAGGACGTTGTTGATTCTGTGATTCGGAAGAAGATATATATCGGCTGGCAAGATGTAGCTAATGAAGTTACTAGGCTTCGTGTTAACATAGAAATTTTTGCAGCTTCAGATAAATATCAGCAACTGGCAATTGATGATGATGAACAGTTAATGGATGCAATTATGCTGAGTGTTGTTAAGAATTACGGGTTGAGGTGATGATATTGCCTGAAAACTACACGTTGGAGAAAAAAGACATTAAACATGCTCGAATAAGGGTCTCTGAAGACGGGCGAGTAAGGGTCATAGTACCGCACTCCTTTACCGATGATGATATTTCAGCGCTGATGTCTAAAAAATCAAAATGGATTTCAAAGCAATTAGCTTTTTTTGAGAAGAAATCTCGAATTGAGTTGACTCGGAACCAATTACTGATATTCGGTAATAGATATTCATATTTTTACGACGATACATACAGCCGTAAAATAGTAATTGATCATAACTTTAAAACCATTAGAGCAAAAAAGAATCTCCTTGATCCTAAGATACAAAAGAACTGGTACAAAAATGAAGCACGAAAGTATCTGGTTGCCAGAACAGAACAGTTAGCTAAAAGGCTCAACTTCACATATAAGGCGATTTATATCAGAGATCAAAGAACAAAGCTTGGCAATTGTTCTAATGATGGCAACATCTCCATTAACTGGCGTTTGGTTAAGGCCCCGATATTAGTTTCTGATTATATCATTATACATGAGCTTGTTCATACTAAAGTAATGAACCATTCAAGTAAGTTTTGGACGCTGCTAAAATCATTGTATCCGGATTATAAGGATGCGATGAACTGGCTTGATAAATACGGGAATAGTTTGTAAAGAAGACTGTCTGTAGAAGGCAATTGTATTATCTTTAGGGCAAAGTCAATTCTAATTAGTTTGGTTTAACTCGTGGCTTGGGTAGAAGCCCATGGATATAGGTTTTTTCTCGAGCAAACATTACTCAAACCTCAACTAGGCCAGGGAGGTCAAAAATGAAGGTGATTTTAAGCAGAAAGGGATTTGATTAGGCTGCTGGTGGTTATCCTGGTAGTTTGGAGTTTGCATACAGTTAATCAGAATAAAAAATAATTGTAGATTATTCGTATCAACTAATTTTGCTCATCCTTGTTGAGAGGGGGAGTAGTTATTCCGATTGGAAGAAAATTTGGCCAACATGAGCCCCTAACGACCCGTTTGCACAATCTTGTGCGCAGTTATCCGAAGGGATTTGGTATCCTAAAGGAGTTTATACAAAACGCCGATGATGCCGGGGCTGATGAAATTGTATTTGTCATTGATGAACAACAGTATAATACAGTGGAATTACCGGAGAGCATGCATCCATTACATACCAATCCGGCTCTTCTTATCTATAACAATAAGCCCTTCGATGAGAATGACATTCAAGGCATCCAAAGACTCGGTGAGAGTGATAAGTCGAAATCTTTGGGAAAGACAGGGCGATTTGGATTGGGATTCAACGCCTGCTATAACGTGACAGATATCCCGTATTTATTCACAAAGGGAATGCTGTATTTCTTTGACCCTCATTGCCAAACCTTGCCAGGTGCTCCATTGGAAAGTCCCGGATGCTGCTATAGTGTTGATGAAGTGCTTGGTGAAGGATGGCCTCTTCTTGATGTCTTCCAGCATTTTGTCACAAACTGGAACAGATTTAATGGGACAGTTTTCCGTTTGCCGTTTCGTACAGAACAACAAGCAACAGCCAGTAAAATCAAAAAGGATGCCTATACAGTCTCAGATGCTTTACATTCAGTCAACGAGCTCCAGGAAATGGGCTCTGCAATTCTCCTTTTTTTGAAGCATGTCAGGCGATTGAAGGTTGAACATCGAAGGCAGGATGGGTCTGTCGCAGATTTATTGTCTATACAGGCAACCAACATCAAGGATATATTAAGAGCTAGAACGGAGATTAACGACTTGCTAAGTAGCTCTGATCCGGAAAGATTACTGACAGAACTATCAAAGCGAGGGCAAATTTATTCAAGTTGTCTCCATGAATACAGTATTATAGTTGATGGAGTAGAGCGTAGGGAGAAATGGCGCGTAGTTGATGGTTTTTTTGCTGATGACGCCGGTAACGTTCTCAATGTCTGTCGTAAGATGATAGAAAGTGAAGAGAAGGCGCTGCCATATGCTGGGGTGGCTTGGCCGCTTAATTCTGACCGCCAACCAGTGGGACGAATTTTCTGTTTCTTACCAGTACCAATGCAAACCAGTATGCCTGTTCAGATTAACGGCTACTTTGATTTGGATGATTCCCGTCAAAGTATGTTTTTGGATTCATCGGCACAAGGATCTGCAAGCTATCGGGTTTCCTGGAACAAAACACTACTAGAGAATTCGGTGGCGCAGGCTTATGTGAGACTTTTGGAAGATCTCCGATGGGATTTGGGAAATAATATTGAGTCGTATTATAAGGCATTTCCTATACCAAACAATAATGAGGCAAGCTGGGAGGGGTGGCTCACGTCAGCATTCTATAAGTACGCCTCTGAGGCACCACTTTATAGGGTTTCCGGCGAAGCTCCCTGGTCTGTGCTTTCTGCAACACGATCTCTACCAATAGAACTCCTATCAGTCGGTAATGCATTAATTTCAGAAAATTTCCTACCCATACCGAACCCACAGTTGCCGGAATACATAGAAACTGGATTCACAACTAATGGGATAGGGGTTCCTTTACTGGCTCCTAACGATTTGAGGATTCAGCTGAAGGAACTGAAGGATGTTAACTGTCCAATCGAAGCTGCTCCTCGGGCTTGCCTTCAAAACAGAGAGTATATTGAGAAATTATTTTCTTTTTGCTTGAGCGACTCCCCAGAAGAAGAACTATGGGGCCTCCCGTTGATTATCGATTGTCGTGGTCATATTCGTACATTGGGGCTCACTGATTCCCCGCTTTATCTAATGGAGCACCAATGTGACCGGGAAATTTTCTGGGATCACCCTGAATGGTTTGTAGACCCAGAACTGGCAAAGAAGCTGAATTTAGTAGAGACTGAATATGCCGGTCTCCTTGACATGGATAGTCAACGTTTTGTGCGTACCCTTTGTGAATATGTTGCTGAACAAGATCAAGATGAGGAAATAAAGATGAGTAACCGCACGGCTGGCACCCTAACTGATGCATGGCTTCAAGCAGTGTTCAGAAGACTTTTGGAGAGTGACCTTGATAATGTTGACGATAACCTAAAAGAAATCCCCCTTGTTCCCGACCAATCACGCGTTCTTAGACACATGGGCTTTAAATCTACACCACTTTTGTTCCGTGGCTCAGAAAGAGATTTGAAGAATGCTCTTATAGAGCTCTCCGTCCCTCTAGTCAGTGGCGTCAGTAACAACTTATTTAAACTGCTTGTTGATTTCTCGGAAAATAAGGGTTTAATCTGGAAGGTTACTCCTCATGATTTAGTTGATACCCTAGTAGACGAATGTAGTGAGGTCCTTCAAGAATACGAACGGGTCACTAAAGTACATCGGGTCTTGCTTGACTATCTGAGTAAGGATGAAAGTCTTGAGGAGCTTAAAAAGTGGTCTGATCGACAAAAAGATCTCAAAGCTCTTATGTTATTCCCAACGTCAAACGGCACTCTTGTAAATCTGAATGAAACTGCTTACGTCCCCGAAAATTTTAAGTTTCCTTCTGTTGACTTCGATGTGATTTTATTGGATACCCAGTCTCACCAATGGCGCAATTTATACATTTTGCTTGGAGCACGCCAATTATCCCGTTCACGTTTGATTCGTGAATTGCTTTTGCCCAGCTTTGAGCAGTTTGATGCTCCGGCTCAGGTGCAGGCCTTAACTTGGCTGCGTGACAACCTCAGCTTTGCGCAAAGTGAAGACGATTCGAAAGGTTCCAACGAGTTATTTGCTGAAGTACAGAACACTCCATTAGTGCTTTGTGAGGATGGACAACTTCGAGCACCTGTAAGTGTGTATCAGCCTGAAAGCAAGCTCGCAAGGGAAGTTTTTGGCGGTCAGGCGGCATTCCCGGATATGAAAACAACATATGCAGAGAAATGTCAACGCTGGTTGGAATTTTTTCGGCAGCTAGATATGCCAACCGAGCCGCGCCTATCCGATGTAGTCAACTACGTCCGTAAAATAATTACAGAAAACTCCGATGACCACATTACGGATCGTTTAAAGGCAGTCTACGAGTTTGTTAAGGGGCGTGTTGAAGCTGAACTACAGGAAAAGAAGGATGTATCTGAGGAGCTTTCTGATTTACTTGGAGAATTAGCCGATATTCCGTGGATACCTGTTCGACAAGAGGCAGGTGACTTTCTTTGCTTTGAAAAACCAGAGGCGGGCTTTGCACGTCCTGGTGATGTTTATTTTCCACGGGTAGGGCAGCTCGTGGCCAGTCAGGCCTACATTACAATTCTCGGACGAGAACCTAATGAGTTGACCCGAAAAGCTATGGGATTTCCAGTCAAGACACCAGTCGCATTAGTGATAAAGCACTTCCAGGAATTAATCAGCGCTTGCTCGGATGAAGAAACGATGCCAAATGAGCGTGCATTAGTTCGCGTACTGGGACAAATTTACCGCTTCTTTGGGGGGGAAGCCCCCAGAGGGAACAATGAGCTTGATACCGATACCGAGTATCAAGCCGTTGACAGTACGGGTGACTTATCTAAGTTTTCGGAGATTCCTTGTATTTGGGATCAAATAAATAAACGTTTCTGGCGACCTGATCATGTATTCATGGAAAATGTACGGTATATGGAGCCGTGGAGGCGAACAATCCTGAGCAATGATCATGCTATTGAACGTGGTTATGAGGCACTAGGCCGGAGGCAAAGCCCGACTATTGATGATTGGAAAAAAGTGCTCGAAGAAATTGCTGAAAGTGGCAAATCACCGGAGGAAGCCGAGGTTTCTGAAGTAATCCGGCAGGTGGTCCGTCACATTGTAGACGAATTGCAAAATGAGGAAGCTACTGATGGCGAGGTTCTTGTTCCCACTCCAAATGGGGTGATGCTTCCGGCAGAGACAGTTTTTCTGGCAGACGCATCATGGTACCAATGGCTCATTGAGTCCGGGGATATCCCTATTCTTTCACCCTCATTGTCTGGCATATGGGGAATACAGCGTACATTGAGAATAGCCAGCCTTGCAAATTCTGTAGAACAACGCCTCATCGAGTACCCCACCGAAAGTGACTTACATGAAGAACGCGAGGAATGCTCTCGCCTTGAGGTCTTGTTGCAGTCGAGGGAGTTCATTTTGGGACTGCAGCGTTTGCTTCGACATGAGGGGCTCGAGGTGTCTGAGAAATCGCTTGATTTCTTAAGTAAAGTTAACGTTAGGTGTGTTGACACTATCCACACGTGTCTTTATTTGCAACTCGATGGGACAGAACGTTTCCTGGGAGATGCCGAGACCGATTTCTACTGGGACCAAGATTCACTCCAAGTAATGTTGACCGAAAAGCGCAAAAGGTATTTCTGTAACGACCTCGCAGATCTATTGAAACGGGCGTTGGGAGACAACTTTTTAAATAACCTAGCTCCCTTGGTTGAGGTGCTTAAGTCTAAACCCTATGACATAATGGGTGTCTTGGATGACCTAAAGATACGCACGTACTCATATGATCTTGAGGAGGATCTTGAAGATTATGAAGGCGTCGACCCTCAGGATTTTCCGGATGATGAAAATGATACTTATGAGCAGAATGAATGTGAGAAAACTGAAGAGTCAAAAGAGTACTTGGCTAATGAAGATGAATCAATGACGGAAGAAGATTCACGGGATGATGAAGATGAATCAATGGCAGACGACGATTCACAAGATGATGAACCCGACTCCGCCACCGGTTATTCAGAGCCAGAACGGATTAGGCAAACTGATAGGATCTCAACAGCTACAAAATCTAGACCATCTGGGAACAGTCAGTCTGCCGATCAGACCGGAGGCGGCGGACGGTCTGATGATGCTTTTTGGAGTAAGACTTCAAAAGGTATAGGGTCGAGCGAACAGGGTACCGGATTTTCGGGTCAATCTGATAAGTCGGGTCACCCAACAAACGGCACAGGTGGCTCCTCAAGCTCATCAACCTCAAGTAAACGCAAGCCCACGAAACAACGACGGATTGTATCTTATGTACTGCACGGGGGCCATAGTGTTGGCGAGCCGGATGTGTTGTCGGAAGATAATCATCGTAACCTTCAAATTGGTGAGGCAGCGGTAAAGAAGGTCATTGATCATGAGAAAAGGAATGGACGACAGGCTAGATCTATGGCGCACAACAATGCAGGATACGACGTTATTTCTGAAGGTAATGGACAAACACGTTACATCGAAGTAAAAGGGACCGAGGCGGCTTGGGGGGAACGGGGTGTTTCGCTAACACCGACACAATTCTTTTATGCAAACGAGAATCCGGACCGGGATTATTGGCTTTACGTAGTGGAGGATGTTTTCTCCGAAACATCGCAAATTCACGAAATTCACAACCCTAGCAAGATGGTCGATAAGTTTGTCTTCGATGGCGGTTGGAGGCAGGTGGCGGAGAGTGCTGACGATCAAGTGGGTAAGACAAGCCTCCCGTTACCTGGTGATGAGGTATTGCTCAATGGCAATGTTGTTGGTATTGTAGAATCTGTTACCCCAGCAGGCAAATTTTCACTCGTAACTTACAGAGATAGGGATGGAAATCAGCAAAGGAAACGACTTGCTGACATCGTAATTCATCCAAAGGAGGCATCATAGTGGCCCGATTATATCCATTATTGACTGATAGCCAGTTGGGTGAATTACCTTCCCAAGCTGAGGCAACCGTTTACCGCTGTCTTCGTGATCAACTGGATGATAGTTATTTTGTAATTCATAGCAAGTCTTTTGTGGCCCGCCGTAAGGATGGGGGACATAAAGACGGTGAGGCCGATTTTGTGATTTTTTCGGCAAAGTCTGGCTTGATGATCGTTGAGGTAAAGGGAGGGGGAGTCACCTATGATCCTGCGACAGGTTGGCGATCAATAGACAGGATGGGAAGAGCCCATAATATCAAAGATCCTGTGGCTCAAGCAAAGAGCCAAAAATATGCAATACTAAATCAGCTACAATCTAATCACTTATGGGCAGCTATGCGCTTACGAATACCTATCGGCCACGCGGTTCTTTTTCCTGATATCGAAACGAACGCGGCTTTTAGGTTACCTGAAAGCCCGAGTGCAATCATTGGCTGCAAATCGGTACTGAAGGATGTATCCATTTGGCTGAAAAACGTCTATCAATTCTGGCAGGGTAAGGATCACACTCCCCTTGGTAATGAAGGTTTACGAGTTGTCGAGCAAATACTTTGTCAACCTATCGATGTTCGTCCCCTGCTTCGTGATATTCTTGATGTTGACAATAAGCTCCGTATCCGGCTTACAAACGAACAGGCAGCCGTCCTTCGTACACTCGCTCGACATAAAAGAGCAGTTATAGTTGGCGCAGCAGGTACAGGCAAGACGATGCTGGCAGTAGAGAAAGCTCGCATGTTAGCTTTAGCTGGAGCAAACGTCTTGTTGCTTTGCTATAATAAAGCATTGGGAGTAACGCTTAACCGACAGTTCACGAAGGATGACAAGGTCCTTGCATGCACATTTCACCAGTTCTGTCAGCGCTGTGTACAACAATGCATTGAAAATGGAATACAGGATCCTCTCAACAGGGCTAAGGAGGAAGTGCCCAATGATGATTACTATGATATTCAAATGCCTCTAGCTGCATTCTACGCGATCGAAGAATTGGGGGATGCACTACGGTTTGATGCAATCGTGATCGATGAAGGACAGGATTTTGGGGAGGAGTACTGGCTGCCAATAGAGATGGCTCTTAGAAGCTCTAATGATTCTTGGTTGTACATTTTCTATGATGAGAATCAACGATTATATTCACGAGTTTCGACTTTCCCAGTACCGGAATACGATACTTTTCCTTTGACAAAGAATTGCCGTAATTCAAAGCCAGTACATGATTTGGCATATAGATATTATGATGGAGAGGCGGTTGATGATTCAGGTATTGACGGTATGAATCCTATCACGGTAGAGTCTCACTCGGTTCACTCACAAGCTAAACAGATTGCAAAGCTTGTAACTAAACTGATTCAGGATGAGGGAGTAAATCCAGAATCCATAGCAGTTCTTATTGCCGGCCATCCCAAAGAATGTTTTTATGACTTATTAAAAAGTGAGCCCTTGCCCAAACATGCTTCGTGGTCTAGGGAAGAACACTTCCAAAAGAATAGTGTCCTAATGGACACAGTTAAGCGCTTCAAGGGCCTAGAGCGTGATGTGATTTTTCTATGGGTGAATCAAGAAGCAGTTTCTAATGATGCATTAATGTATGTTGGAATTTCTAGAGCAAAATCCGTTCTTTATGTAGTTGGCGATAATGCATCACTTGAGGCTCTGAATTTTCATGAGTCACCTTGATTCCAGCATCGGAGGCCGTCCTATGCTGAAACCAAAATATGTAAAATTACAAGTTTTTGAACGACTAACCTCAATGCCTCAAGTGTGATGACGGATATATGATAGTAAAAGAGAAGAAAAAAGGAAAAAAGTGAAGAACGGTTTTATGAATGTACTAATTATTCACCAAACGGTAAAGGATGCAATTACATGATGGCATTGAAGTTAATATTGAAAACAATAGAAAGGTGATGTCTAAATGTTTACTCAGGATTTCATGAACAAAACCGAGGATAAGAAACAAGAGATTTCTGTGTTGGATGAGCTATTTATTGCTAGCAGACATTACCGCACCAGTGAAGAATATCTGGAATTACTTAATTTTATCGGGCGGTTTCGGCGTTACGCACCGTATAATTGTATGCTTTTGCACATCCAAAAACCGACTTTAACTCATGTCGCTACGGTAGGAGACTGGAAACGTGGATTTGGCAGGTATCCCAAACGAAATGCAAGACCATTAGTAATTCTTCAACCTTTTGGACCCGTGATGTTCTTATTTGATCTTGAGGATACGGAAGGGGCTCCAGTACCGGAAAGCCTAATAAAACCTTTTAAGACTCAAGGGTTACTGCCTAAATATAAGTTCGATAATACAATATTCAACTGTTTGGTTCATGGAATAGATGTTCGTGAAGATTTAACGGGGCTATTTGAAGCAGGAAAAGCGATTCGCTTAAATCATAACTCAAGAAGAAAATATCAGGATCTTAATCTATCCCCATATTCCAATTACCTTATTCTTCTGAATATGAATCATTCAGTTGAAGAACAGTATTCAACATTGGTACACGAACTTGGACATATCTTCTGTGGACATTTAGGTGTTGATCAGCTTGCATGGTGGGAATCTCGAATAAAGTTGTCTAAAGATATTATTGAAGTTGAAGCGGAGTCAATTGCCTATTTAGTATGCTGTCGACAGCAGTTAAAAGCTTCATCCGAAAGATACTTGTCAAATTATAGGACCCCAGTGAGCATCGAAATGCCTTACTTTAGTTTAAATTCAATATTACAGGCTACAGATTATATTGAAAAAATGGGAGAAAAAAAGTGGAAAAAGCCTATGAAAAAAGCAAGAAAAGAAAATAAGTAACGTATAGGTGGTGAAAATAATTGAAAGTCAATGACGGCTTAAAACTTACCCCGATTTTTTACTCCGAAATATCCAGCAGTTATCTTGTTTACGAAATCCTTAGAAATCATACCGATCTGGCCAAAAGCTTCTTAAAAGCCTTCTTTGGCCTGGATGTGGGTGACAACCACCTGACGGTTCTCAGGGAGAAAAGCTATAGGGGCAAAGGCTCAATCGATTTATACCTGAGCTTTGTCGGTGATGGTATTAAACATGTTGTCCTGATTGAAGTAAAAGTGCATGACTACCTGAGTGCAACCCCGGGGCAGATAAAAACGTATTATGATGCCGCGGCAGAAGAGAACATTGATGGCAAGGTATTCTTTATGTACCTTACCCAGTTTAACAAAAAGAATTTTCCAAAAGAGGAAGCAACAATCCTGGCTCCTACAATCAAAGAGTATGAAGACAGTTTAAAAGCCCTGGGGACCCAAAAGGATAAGATCAAACACATTAACTGGGAAGAGTTTTATAATTTCATCAGCCAACATGATAATGACCTGTCAGGTGAAGAAGCACTTATGTTAGGCCTGCAAAAGAAATGGATGGTTGAGAAATCCGAACAGGATATTGCGGCAAACACCATTGATGTTGGTGAACGGACACTTTTTGAATATTTTGATGATGTGGAAATGGTGCTGCAGGAAGAATTGCCTTTTGGAAGGGTTGTGAATAAGAATAAGCGGGAAAACTTTATTATTGACCTCACCACATGCAGCGCCGAGCAATTAAACCGGATACTTGATGTTATCAAGACTTATTCTGCTTCTGCCAGGATAGACAGAAAAACGGTAAAGAATACTGAGGATTATACAATTAAAGCGGCCAAGGAATGGTTAACCGGCCTTGCTGAAGATGAAACCGGCTGGGACCTCTTATCATTCTATTCAACGCTTTTCAGCTTCGTTAATTCGACTAGCTGCATACTGCTTAACGGGACCGGCAGCAGGGGTTTTTCTGTTAAAGTTAACATAGTTGGGAAAGGCAGTATCAGCCTTTGTACTCTGTGGTCGAATAAAACAATAGAGTTCAGTTTAAAGCGATAGCTATAACTGACAAACTACTGTCACTTTACCGTGAGATAATCTTCCTAAGACACAAATTAGGGAGGTTTTCTTATGGAGGGCAAACTTCAGTTTATTGGCAGACTGGACACTCGGGTGGTCGGCAGCCAGTATTATGAAGCCAAAATAAGGCCTGGAGATGTGCTGCACTTTGACCGTAACCCCGGAAATGAGTTTGATGAAAATGCCATCGAAGCCCGGAATGAAAAGGGTCGGGTAACTGGGCATTTACCCAGGCATCACTCGATTTTTCTTGCCCCGCTGCTGGACGAAGGCTGGATTTTTCTAAAGGGAACTGCCGGACAAGCCATCAAACGCAATGAAATTCCGGTCGGCCTGGATGTCTTTGTGACAGACAAGGGGCAGGTTATGCTGGCACCGGGCATAAAAGATGACGACAAAGACCTGGTCCATGCCATGATAGCCGCTTTTTTCAGGGACTGTGACCGGTATTCGTCAGGCACGGTGCGGAATATGGCAGGACGGTTCAAAGGTCTTACCGGGGAAAATGTCCTGCCCCAATCCATTTTGCTCTCCAGGCTGCTGCATTGGAAGGTGAAAGAAATTGCCGCCAAAGAAATTGACAAGTTCCATGAAATAATAAAGTCCCGGTTAAAAAACTTTAAGTGCGGAGAGTTCTTGTCTTACAGCAACCTGGGGTTGATACCCCTGTTTTCGGATGAGAGCGACTCTGGTGAATATATCCTGCTCAAGGAAGCCCTGTCTTTGGGTACCTTTGATGTGACAGAAGTCAGTCAATCTGGACAGGTTCCACGGCTCAAGGTGCATAACAGGGGCACTAGACCTGTACTGATATTGGCAGGGGAAGAACTGGTGGGGGCCAAACAGAACCGCGTTGTCAATATTACTGTTATCATTCCTGCTCTGACCCAGGTCATAATTCCTGTCAGTTGTGTTGAACAGAGCCGCTGGGATTACAAATCAGATAAATTCTCGGCCGGTCGTCGGGCCGCTGCCGGCTTGCGGAGTCAGCTGTCCCGGGATGTGAGGGCTTCGGTTCGCCGCGGTGGTGAATATGACGGTGACCAGGGTGCTGTTTGGGAAGCAGTTTCCTATATGCATTCCTGCCTTGGCACCCAAAGTCCCACCAAGGCGATGAATGATGCCTATGCCGGGGTGGAGGAACGGCTCGGCAAATTTACCGAAAACCTAGATTGTCCAAAGGGCGCAGTGGGTGTGGCAGTGTTTATCAATGGCTGTATTACAGCCATTGAGGCCTTTGACAGCCCGGAAGTATTGGAAAAGTTGTGGTCTCCTCTGATCGAAAGTTATGCGGTGGATGCCCTGATGGCTGAAGAGATCAAGCGGTCTGAAGATAAAACTGCTGTGGATAGAACTCCTGAAGACAATATATCTGCAGACAAAACCTATACAACCCACAATGAACAATACAAAGCATTCCTGAAAAAGATAGAAAACGGCCTCGAACCACCAGTGGAGACACCGGGCTCAGGGTTTGATGTCGGAATTGACGGAGAGGACATTAGCGGGTCCGCATCCTTTGACTCCGGCCGCCTGATCCACCTGACAGCAATGATGGAACGGTCAGGCAGAGAGAAAAGAAGGCGGCATTATGAAGAATCCGAAGGAATAATTATTGAATAGCTGACAGACTGCTGTCACTTATTTGTGAGATAATCTCCCTGAAAACTATAAAACAGGGAGGTTATTTTTATGTCAAACAAAAATGAAACGAAAAAAGAGGTCCAAACCGAATTATGGAATGAAGTGCCGGCAGAATTATTGGGACGGGTAATCTCTGAGTCACCTCAGGAACAGTTGTTGGCAATTACACGGGTAAAAATACCTGGGTTTAGACCAGGCAGGATACCCCTGAGATTGTAAAGCAGCGAATCCTCAGCAATACGAAAAACTGCCCCGGGTGAGGGAAGAATTCCAGTAAGAGGTATAGGGGACTGGAACTGATTTCTTAACAGGAGTGAGCAAAATGGCCAAAAAATATATTTCCGACTTTCAGGTCGGGGACAGCATTGATGAAATATTATATATAAATTCAAAAAGGGTGCAAAACTACAAAAATAAACCGGGCTGTTTCCTGAATCTGGTCCTCAGTGACCGGACAGGGACAATCGGGTGCAAGCTGTGGGATTTCAATCCGGAACAGTCAAATGCCCCGGAGAAAACCTTTATCAGGTCTATCGGTGAGGTAGTGGAATTCGCTGAGGCACCGGAAATCCATCTTAAGGATTATGAGTTAATAGACAGCACGGCTGTTGACCCCCGGGACTTCTTACCGGTAACCCCTTTTGACACCGTGGAAATGCAGAGGGAGTTCTGCCAGATAGCCCTGAAGCTACAGAATAGGCATCTCAAAAGCCTGTTGAGCCTGTTTGCCCAGGATGATAACCTGTTTCACAGGTTTTCCCAATGCCCGGCAGCTAAAATGATTCACCAGGCATATGTGGGCGGACTGTTGGAACACAGTTTGAAAACAGCTAAGATCGTGGAACAGGTTGCTGCCTTTTATCCCGCTGTCAACAGGGAACTGGCTGTGACCGGTGCCCTGCTCCATGACATTGGCAAACTGGACGAATACGATTTTGATTATTCTATTGAAGTAACAGACGAGGGAAGGCTGCTGGGGCATATAGTTCTTGGCCTGAAAATCTTGGATGGCCTGATTGACCGCATACCGGATTTTCCCGATGAATTTAGGCTTGCCCTGCATCATATCATTACCAGCCACCATGGCAGGTATGAGTGGCAGTCACCCAAAAGGCCCAAAACTATCGAGGCCTGCCTGGTCCATTATGCTGATGCCATGGAAGCAGACCTGTGGAAGTTCAGCAGCCTCAGAGAAAAATACGAAGGTGAGAATTGGAGTCCCTGGGAGAGGAGTTTGGAGAGGTGTGTTTATTTGAAATAGCGGTACACAAAGTCAGCCCAAATTAAATATGACAGCATTTAAAAAGGAAATCCGGTTTTCTGCTAGAATTTATCTGCAATATTAGTATTTATTATTAAGAGAGATTGAGGTTCCATAAAGTCTGGCTAATCTAACAGTACTTCAAGGAGGCTCTATGGAAAACACTTTGATGCCAGTTCTATTATTAACTATATTTTTCGCTGTGATTCTTCCCGGGATTAATAAGAAACCCAGGGTTGTGGCAGGTGCTGTTATATGTTTTGCTTTAATAACAGGCTGCAACTATGCACAAACAGGTCAAAATAATCAGGCGACAGACAATCAGGTAATAGAAAATCAGGCGAATAACGGTCAGATTAATGTGGTGCCGGCAAAGGTGATATCAGTGGTTGACGGTGACACTGTAGGTGTCAGGATGGGCCAGGCCGAGGAGAGAGTGCGGTTGATCGGGGTAGATACTCCTGAAACCAAACACCCCACGCGGTCGGTTGGGGCTTATGGCCCGGAGGCTTCGAGTTTCACCAAAAGCGAATTAAACGGTAAGTCAGTCTTTCTTGAATTCGATGTATCGGAGAGAGATAAATACGGGCGGATGCTGGCTTATGTTTGGCTCGAAAAGCCATTATTGGGCAGTAATAGCGAAATCAGATCCAAAATGTTCAATGCGGTTCTGCTGCTTAATGGATATGCCCAGTTGATGACAGTTCCGCCAAATGTCAAATATGTTGATTACTTTAAAGACCTTCAAGCTCAGGCCCGGAAAGACGGCAATGGATTGTGGGGATTAACTGGGGCAGGATCTTTAGGGGGCAAATACATTGGAAGCAAAAAGTCAGATAAATACCATTACCCGGACTGTGAATGGGCAAAAAAGATTCTTCCTGAGAATGTAATTTGGTTTAAAGATGTAAGTGATGCGAATGCACACGGCTATAAACCGTGTGGGATTTGCAGACCAGAGTAAATAATTAATACTGACAAACAGTTGTCACTTTGACATGGGGTAATCTCCTTGAAAACAGGGAGATTTAGGCACCCGAAATCTCCGGGTGCCTAAAGTGTCTTGTGTTTTTTAATGAGGTACTATCGCCCGATTTTTATTAAAGCTCGCCTTACAATGGCTTTTGAAATATACTTGGGATTATTGGCATGTATTTTTAGTATGATAGTTTCTGCATCTTGTGCCGACAGTCCACCGGAGTCCACCAACAGACAAACTAGTTCAATGCCCCAGATAACAGGTACACTTTCAGAAACACATTTTCTTCTAAGAGGCTTATCATTTGAAACGCAGGTCATTCCATGTTCTTTGGCGAGAATTACACAAAGCTTGTCTTGGAATGATAAGGAACCGATGTTACTAAATGCTTCGACCAGTTGGTCAAGGTCAGGTTCTATAAGCTTAATTCCAAGTCTGATACAATCACTCTCTTTGATTTGCTTAACTTCATCAAAGACAGGGGTGGCCAAGAATACCTGGCCAACGTGTGAATTAACTAGTTTAATAATAGTTCGGTCACATTGGAAAAAATCTATGAGAATATTGGCATCCATTATCAACAAACTGTGTGTTTTTTTACTCATGCTTAATACCACGAAGCAATTCTTTCTCGCATCGATTCAAGGTCAAGCCTTAGTATCTCTGCGCCCCGGCTTAAGGTGATTTTCTCTTGCTCAATAGCTTCACGAACAAGTTTTGATAAACGATCTTCCATAAAGTTTGATGGTGATAAAGAATCTGGTTCATGAGCACGCAGAATTTCCGGTGCCTGTCCAAATTCTTCTGGGGGTATTGCTTCGGGTTCATCAGTGAATTTTAAGGTTTTACCATGCCTTGATTTGTAGGCTGCCTGGAATTTTCCCCAAACACCAGGGCCGTGTTTTTCAGCCAGCCGATACAAAACAGTCTTATAGCTGACTTGGAATATATGTTTTACTTTATAAACCCGGTCTAAGAAATACAAGCCATAAGTGTCATTCCATTCTGAATCAAATGCTTTTTCAGGCATGAGGAAATAAGAGGCAAATATATTCGCTTCTTTTTCCTCATCACTATCTTCAATCGATTTCTGAACATCATATGCGTTAATGTGGAGAAGTAAATGCCCAAGTTCGTGGGCAGCACTAAAAATCCAACGTTCAACCGAGATTCTGTCCCAAACGTTTACGATGATGGCAGGACCACCATCTTTTTCTGAAACGGATAGACCAAAAAAACCATCTGATGCAAGAGTCAGAGGGTATACTTTGATTCCACATGATTCTAATAAACCTGAAATATCTCGGATTGGGTCCTTTTCCCCTAGTTCTAGCTTAGTTCTTACTAAAGCCGCTGCCTTCTTTGCCCTGGACACCCTTTTTGTTTTAGAAAGTTCTCCGGGCAAATCTGCTAGACAATACGGTTCTTTTTGATTTAAAAGGTCCTCAAGCAGATTAAAGTCATCCAGCCAACGAGCCACTTCGCATAAAATGTTTTCCCGGCTGTTCATTTTTTTTAGTGCCCTAAACCTTACATTCTTTAAAGTTCGAACCGGTACAAATAAATCCTGAAGTTTGACCCCCATACCTGCAGCAATATTTTGCAGAGTAGATACCTTAGGGGTTGAAGAACCGGTTTCTATGTTTCGGTAAGCAAGCCTCGAAATACCTGATCGGTCTGCTGCCTCTGATTGACTCAACCCCTGGCCTTCACGAATCCGACGGAGATTTGCGCCAATCATTTTTTTATCCATAAAATTAAACCTCCCTTCAAACCTATTATATACAAAAAAACAATATTTGTATACATGTAAACTAAACTTGCCAAAAAATTATTTTGTGTTATAGCTACACACCAAAGCCCCCGTTTCATAACAGGGGCTTTCACATGCGGCTTTATCCTATTTCAGCTTATTTACCGCATCCCGTTTCTTCATGGCATTCGTATGTGTATAAATATGGGTACTACCTGGATCTAGGTGCCCCATCAGCTCCTGAATGGTGACCAAATCAACCCCTGCATCAAGCAAATTAGTAGCAAACGTATGCCGGAGCTTATGAGGCGTATAAATCTTGGGGTCCAGTCCGGCCTTTGCAATACAATTGCCGAACCGGGTCCGCAGTGTACATCTATCCAGCCTATTACCTTTTTCATTAATGAAAATTGCTTTATTAACAAGGGGTAAACGTGTTTGCAGATATTCCCAGGCCAATTCCAGGACAACATCCTTAACTGGCAGCACCCTTTCCTGCTGCCCTTTACCCATAACCTTTAACGTTGCTGCTTTAAAGTCAAGGTCATTCCAGTTTAAACTAAGAAACTCTGTGCGCCTGACACCGGTATAGCCGAACACATAAAGCATGAGCTTATCCTGCAGCCAAAGGTCGTCTTCTTGCATAAAATCAGGCACCCGAAGCAGCCGTTCAAATTCACCTGGTTTTAGATAAATTGGTATCCTCTTAGGTTTTTTTGGCGGTTTGATTTTTCTCATGGGAGAAGCCAATATATAGTCCTGGTCAATACAGTAATTAAAGAAGCTTCTCATGCTGTTAACTCTTCTTGCAACAGTGGCAGGTTTGTAATTTTTTGTCTGCCCTAAGTGAATTAAGAACTTATGAACCAATGGCTGATTAACCGCTTCAACCTGTGGGGGGACCCCCTGCTCCTCCATAAATTCAGCCAGCCTGTTCAAGTCAGCCCTATAAGCATAATCCGTGCAGACTGTTGTATTCTTTTCCACCCTTAAATAAGCCAGGAACTCCTCCGTAATTTCACGTAAGTCCACCATAACACCTCCGATGCATAGATATGCATAAATTTGTATGCAACAGAAGTACATCTAACGGGGACATAGCTCTTTTGAAGTTTATTTGAACCTTAGAGCCACGTGGAAATAGAGGGTTACCATATTTTACCTCCAGAACTCGGCTTATCGATTTACTCGGTTACAATTATTGGTGACAACGGTGCATATAACCGTTGTTTTTTTATGCTTATTTTCAGTTATTAATCATGAGTCAACTTATGGGGCCGCTCCCTGTTTTTTATCTTAACCGTTTCGAGTTGCCGGTTCATATAATATGTTATCTCAACTTATTTTTTGCTTACGTGCTTATTGAGAGGAAGTGTTGTTACCTTTGAACAAAATAGATGTTTTGATACCTGTTGTTGAAAAAGATCTGGAAGTACTGCCATATGCCATAGATTTTGCAAGGAAAAATATCAGGCACTACATTGGAGAGGTAGTAATAATTGCGCCTGAAAACGGAACTATTAAGGCTTTGAGCAGAGAAAAGGGCTGCAGGTTTATCAACGAAAACACGGTTCTGCCAATTACCCGAAAAGATATCGATTATTGTCCAAAAATAAAAAATAATTATATGGACAGATCGGGTTGTGGCTGTTTCAGCAATTATTAAAACTCAGTGGTGATATTATCGGCAATCAGGAGAATTATTTAGTTCTTGATGCAGATACACTTTTAATCCGGCCACATGTATTTGAACACAACGGCAAAACAGTTTTCTATTACAGAAAAGACCTCCACAGGCCTTATCTGCAGACTTATGAAAAACTGTTGGGAGAAAAGGCCATGGCGGCTGACGCTTCCATATCTTTTGTCATTTAGTACATGTATTTTAAAAACAGCAGGGTTATGGAACTGAAAAAGCTAATCGAGGCCAGGCATCACACCGCATGGTACACCGCAATAATAAACAATATCAATAAAGAGGAATTATCCAGTTTTTTTGAATTTGAAACATATGGAAACTACATATATAAAAATTAAAAAACTTATCCAAAATAAACATACCGGAACTTGCCGGCAGATATCGTTCTATTTCTTTTCATGCGTACTATCAGTAGAATCTCCTAATGATATTCAGCAGCGGCTGGCTTGCCCAGGGATCATATGGAATTAGTCTTTTTAAATGCAGAACAGGCCGCAGAAAAGATTTTGCCTTATTGTTCAGCATACTCGCTGCAAAGGAAAAGGTGCTATTGGAAATTGCCAACATATCACATTGACTTAACAAATAGAAATCGGAATAGAAGTAATTGTCGGGGAGCGAACTGTATAAGTCTTGCACAGTTACAGGATGATATTCCGAGAACTCTGAGGCAGCAGCATCTATTTCGTCGCTGGCAATGAACAATACCGGATCAGGCACTATTGACCAGATGGAACAAAGCCAGTTTTTGTACCAAGCAGTTGGAGCAATAAAGAAAAATACTTGTTTGTTTGTACCTTTATAGTCATTATAATCTCCTCTTCTAATATGCAATCCGATAATTGTTTTACCCCGGGAAAACAGGTTTGCCAAACCTGTGTCCATCTCAGCTTTTATTTCCGGAACAGGTATAAAAAGAGACTGAAAATATTCTTTATAAGGTGCAAAGCTGGATGTATGAAACTGAAAATTTCCTGAAAAATCGACGTTTTTGTATCTTGGTGTAGGTTCTGTAAAAATTTTCTGCAGGTTCTTTTGTCTGAGTTCGGATATCACAGGTAATTTTCCTGATATCGGCGGATCGTTATGTCCGAAAAGGTATTGACCGGCCCAAACAGGTGTCTCAACTCTCATGTTAAACACCTGGGCGTAAATTTTAAGAAACGCATACTGGAAAATCTGGTTTCCAAAACGGCCTTTTTCCCCTAATGTTGACATAGTTACAACTGGACTGCTGGTATCAACCATGATCACATCTCCCATTGTCTTTTTTGTAGGTTAGAATTAGTTCATTCATAGTTAATGTATGAGAGACAATGTCAAAGAGCGATATCCGGTAAAAAATCTGGAATTAAGTAACTTCGAGGGTGGATTAATTTACTTCCAATAGACGCAAGGCCAATATTTCAACCCCCGAAAACCGCATTTCAACCCCCGAAAGCCGCATTTTAATCCAATTTGGTGGGAAATTACAGAAATAGAGAGAATTATTATAAATACTATATAAAACTGAATAAAATCGGATTCCGAGATAATGGCAAACCCGCCGAAAGGCGGGGGCGCAAAGCCACGGGTCTAAAATTAGTGTAACTGATCATGACCGCCGGGTTGCCGAAGGAACCAGTTTTATCATCGTAAAAAGACACCAGTCCCTTTGATCCGGGGCAGGTGTTTTTTGTTTCAATAAGGGGAAAAACCTTATGGCGGCAGATTTTCTTTTCTGACAAGAGAAGTGTAAAGGAAGAGATTTAATGAACACACTTATTAGGCTCCAATAGTATTTGTGCAGGACATTTATATAGTGATAGACCCTGATGCCCAAGTGGCAGAATACAGGGAAAGTAACAATAAAGCAAAAGTTGAAATAGCTTTGAAGAGTTAGACTCTAAAGATATCTTGATCCCGATAAAACAACCATAAGGGAGGGGAGTGTCGGTTATGAAGAAAAATGTTTTTAGGATTATATCAATAGCACTGCTTTTGGCCATGTCTGCAACTATTATTCCCCAGCCGGTGCAGGCAAAAGCGGCAATGAGCGGAAATACCAATCCTGCCGGCCAGGCATTGGATGGCGGGCAGGAGAAACCTCTTACATATCAGGAACTCTTGGAACAAGACCCGTCGTATCAGATAAATAAAACTTTAGAGCAGCTCGAAAACCATATTCTACAAATAGAGAATAAGGATGCAAATAAAGCAGGGCAGGAAGCAAAAAATTTAACGGGTCTGAAAAAACAACTGGAAAAAGCATCACAAGAGTTACAAACACAATTTGGCCCAACAAGAGAGCGCCTGGCGGCTTTAGGTGTTTCGGAAACCATCATAAAGCGTTATGAACGTTTTATTGAGCAGTACACAGATAACCTGCAAAAAACTTACCGGTACATTGATGAAATTAACGGCGCCAAAGATGAGAAGGAATTACAACACGGTTTAACAAAACTTAAAGAGCATATTCGTACCAAGCAAAAAAAGCAGCCCCGGCAGGAACTGGGGAGTGAAACACTACCGTTTAGAAACGCGGAAGCGGCAGAGAAAAGTCCTATACTTGGCGCTTCGATTACTCCGGCATATGCAGGCGGCAGCACAAACAACACAGAGAATTATTTAGGTCTCAGCCCTATTCCGGAAGAACTGGGCCAGACAATAGAAGTGGAAATAACTCCTGATATCCAAGAGTTAGCCGATTCCTTAAATCATGATCCTGTAAAAATATACAATTATGTCCTAAACCATATTGATTTCCAGATCTATTACGGCTCAGTAAAAACTGCCCAACAGGTACTAGGGGATAAAGCCGGAAATGATTTAGACCAGGCTTCATTACTTATCGCTTTACTGCGGGCATCAGGCATTCCGGCCCGCTATGTCAGAGGGGCGGCAATGCTTACCCTGGAGCAGCTTGCCAATTGGGTGGTAACGAAGGATAATCTCGGTGCTGTATTAATGCTGGCAAATGCAGGATATCCGGTTTCGCCGCGAAGTCAGGGGATCAGTGTAGACCATACGTGGGTTGAAGCGTTTATTTCGTACAGAAATTACAGGGGTAAAGCGAACGATATAAGTGGAAAGGTTTGGATTCCTCTTGATCCATCTCTAAAAGAATATAATTTCGGACAGGAAAAAGATATCTCCAATGAATTAAGTTTTCCTTGGGACGAATACCTTAGTCTGGAAAGAAGTATCTCCCCTATTGAGTACTATGAACAAAAATTAACTGATTACATATATTCCCGTTATCCTGGAAAAACATTAGAGGAATTATCTTTAACAAAGCAGATTAAGAAGAGAGATTACAGTATTTTGCCTTCATCAACACCTTTTAAAGTACTTGAAGTTTACGGTGAATACACAGAAGTACCTGACAGTCTCAGGCAGAAAATTGTGGTCAGGTCTGATGGACTTATCCAGACACTGAATATTTCTCAGGTATCATCAAAACGGATAACGGTTTCATACAAACCTGCTACAGCAGAAGATGAAACTGTAGTTGAGGAATACGGCGGTTTAGACTATACTCCTTCCTACTTGATCAAACTAAAGCCTGTTTTGAAAATTGAAGGGGAAATATTTGCTGAAGGAACAGAAACCAATGTTGGCGAACCCCAGAGCCTGTATCTGGATTTTCTATCCCCGGGTCATGACAGTGATACTGTGGAAAAGGTAATGACAGTTGGGGACTACTATGCCATAGCTATCAGCCCCCAAGGATTAAACCCGCAATTTGTTGATGAAAGGTTCCAGGACCTTAGATATATCTACAGCCGGGATATTGACAACCATGACGGAGAGGAATTATTTCAATTAGGTATGCATTATCTTCTCACCACGGAATCTACCCAAAAACGGCTGGAAAAGTTAATTGGGATGCGGGTATTACACTACACCACCGCTGCCTTTATATCCTATGACAAAAAATATGATTATACGTTCCAATCAGCTTATTCTTCCCGGGATTCAGGTATGACAATAGATGTTAAGAGAAACATGGTCAGTGTGTTTTCAGTAAACGGGGACACCAGCAGGAAAAAACAGTTTATGATGGTTGCAGGCCTCGACGGGTCTTACTTTGAGCACGAGATATACAATACCAGGTATAGGTTAAAAGGAACCTCAACAGTAAAAGCCCTTCAACTTGCAAACGAACGGGGAATAAAAATATATAATATCAACCGGGATAATATCAATCAGACAGTACAGTATTTAAAAGTGCCTGATTATGTTAAACAATCTATAATCTATTTTGCGAACACAGGCAAAGAGATAACAATCCCTGAACAGGAAATAGAGAATTTCGGTATCACTGTAGTAGGGTATATAGTTATGGACCCGAAAACAGGCGCTGCCGGATACCTCATAAGATAATCAGGCTGACTGTAATTTGATAACTATACTCAAGCAGCTTGAGAGGATTGAATTCTGTCATTCACAGAACTTAGTCCTCTTATTTTTTGCTCTTGTTTTCACTGGGGGATATTTAATATATACCATTTTTACCACCTATTAAAGATGCCGTAATTGGTGTGTCAGCGATACTCAAAACATAGAGGAGAATACTGTTAAAAATAGGGACAAATGACCCTTGTTGTCCTGGGACAATTGCACTATGATAAAGGCAAGGATACAGGACAAATGTTCCGGGACACATGACAGATGCCCGGAACCCGAAAGGAGCGGATGGGTATGTCGGATATTGTAATGAGTATTTATATTCTAATTTGCATTGGATTGTTGGTTTCGTTATTATTCCACTCTGCCCGGGGGCACCGGCGCATCGTATTAAACCTTGCATGGTGGACTATTATCGGTGTTTTTATAAGCACTGTGGGAAGTATCCTGCTGCTTGGGACATTTACTCCCAATATGGCTGATGACAGCTTAACCTCCAGGGAGATATACAATGCTTTTACCTGGGCCGGCAAGACCATGCCTGAGTATAGTGAGGCCTTAAAAGGAATTAACAATATAGGAGTAGTTATAAATGCTATGGGCCTGGGTGTACTGGTGATGGTGGTTCTGGGCGGTTTCTTCCCCAAGGCCTTCTTCCAACCGGGCGGAACAAGCCAAAGGCAGGGTGATACATATGAGTAGAAAAGATGTTCTGGTAATCCTAATGCTGGCTATCTATTTTGTTCTGATACCGGTTATATACTCTGTAATCGGGGGGATAAATAACATATTACCTGTGGTTATTGCTGCCAGCGCATTAACAATGTATATTTCGCTAAAGAGACTGCGATTTCTTTAGACTGTGGCCCTGACAAATCATATCGCCTGATACTATTAATGGAAACCGGTTGTCCTGCCGGTTTCCATTTATTTACCGGGTCATTGACTTGATAACCCCGGAAGGTGACCGCTTAACACCGAAAAATGCCTTTAAGCCCTATATTCGTTGACCGGACTACGTTGTGTAGTATACAATATTAACAAATTGACACTGGTGATCACACCGTTTGACCTCAATGATTATACCATCAGTACGGAGGCAGGGATTAGATGGAAGAAATTTTGGGACTTAACGTTTTAGCGATGTATTTCGTCTATGGGCTTTCTTTTTTTACAATGGGAATTGCCATTGCTTTACAATACCGCAGTTACAGCAGTTTCCGGATGGCTAACAGCCTCAGCCTGCTGGCGGCCTTTGCCTTGCTGCACGGCTTCAGTGAATGGGGAAGTTTGTTTATGACGGTACGGGTTCCGGATTTCGGTGAGCTTCCGATGTGGAAACTTATTGCTATCCAAAGGCTGCTGCAGTCCGTTTCATATTTTTTCCTATTCTGTTTTGGTGTCAAACTTGTTTCAGATACCAGACGGCAGAATTTTTTTATGTCCCTCATCCTGCCCACCATTGCCTTTCTTATCTGGTTCATTCAATTTGCCCGTTTCATTCCCCTGGTTGGCACTGAAGGGCTTATAGAATGGCTCTTGGTTAGTGAAAGCTGGTCCAGATACCTGCTTGCTTTTCCAGCCAGTCTGTTTACTGCCTATGGCCTTTATTTGCAGATACCGGAGGTAAGCAAGATTATTGACCGGGCAATTCTTCGCAACCTGTGGATAGCAACAGTTGTTTTCGTAATGTATGCCTTTTTTGGCGGCATTGTGGTATCTCATGACATGGATGGAGGTTTGGGCAAGCTGATTAATGCCCAAACATTCCTTCACATGTCCGGGTTGCCCATTGAGTTATTTCGAACAGGAACAGCTCTATTGGCTACCTGGTCCATTACCAGGATGCTGGCCATCTTTGACCTGGAGAAACAGCGCCAGGTAATGGAAAGCAGACGATTGGAGGTAGTGTATCGCGAAAGAGAGCGCTTTGCCCGTGACCTTCATGATGATGTTATCCAGTCTATTTATGCCGTGGGTCTGGACCTGCAGACGACAAACCATTTAATAGGAAATGACAATGAACGTGCTGCCGGGCAGATTAATTCTTCAATAGAAAGACTTAATAAGGTGATTCACGCCCTAAGGGCATACATCCGCGGTCTGGAAACAAAAGGCCGGGAGCAGGACCTGAAGGCTTCTCTGGTCAATATGATTAACCAGTTCCGGGAAGAAACAGGACTGGCAGTTGAATTCAGTTTTCCCCTGTCAAGTGGTGCATATATCGAGCCTGCTGTGGACACAGAAGATTGGCAGCAGCAGCTGCGTCAGATTATCCGGGAGGGTTTGCACAATGTTGTTCAACACGCAAAGGCAACAAGGGCAGAAGTAATTATTGGTGTGTCTGCCAAGTCTCTTGTAATTACACTAAAAGACAATGGTAAGGGGATGTCCGGGGAAGAAATTTCATTGGTTGAACAGAGTGATTCACACCTGGGGATCCGTAATATGCGTTCCAGGGCCAGGCTCCTTGGCGGTGTATTAAAAATATTTTCCCAGCCCGGTAAAGGAACCAGGCTAGTAATTAGTATACCCTTGAACAGGAAGTAACGTGTCAGGGTCAAAGGTAACCAAAAGAGTTAAACGTCCCCTGTAATACGGTACAGATGTCAGTTGTCATCGCTACCTCAGTCTATTAAGATGTGTTTAAGGCAATCTTCAGAAGGAAAGGAGATGCGGTAAGGTGGAAAAGAAAAAGATAAAGATTCTTGTTGTTGATGACCATGAGATAGTACGGTTGGGACTGACTCATTTTATGGAGCAATATCCGGACCTGGAGGTTGTGGACAGTGTCGGCAGCATGGGAGAAGCCCTTGTAAGGACTGAACAGCATCGTCCCGATGTGGTGATCATGGATATAAGCCTTAAGAAGAGCAGCGGTATTGACGCCTGCCGGGAAATCTGCAATTGTTTTCCCGGTACAAAAGTCATTATGCTGACATCCTATGGGGATGAAGAGATGTTGATGGAGTCCATTTTTGCCGGTGCCAAAGGCTATGTGCTTAAAGACGTGGGCAGTGACGAGATAATCAGGGCTGTGAGGGCGGTCCACCGGGGTGAATCCCTCCTGGATTCGGTAGTTACCCACAAACTGTTAGACCAGATGAGACGGAATGGACAAAAGTCCCATGATGCTCTGGAACAGTTGACAACTCAGGAAAAGAAAGTCCTGGTCCTAATTGCTGAAGGGAAAACCAACAGGGAAATTGCGGAGACAATTTACCTGAGTGAAAAGACCGTTAGAAATTATGTCAGCAGTATCCTGGCTAAGCTTAATCTGGTCAACCGGACAGAAGCCGCTGCATATGCGGCCAAAAAGAACATATTTAAACAAGCCTGATTTAATGACAGCCTGAAAGCCTGAGAAATCAGGCTTTTTTTCATTTCTTAATTGCATCCATTGGAAATGTATCCATTAGACATGGGACAAATGCACTCATGATACTGTGATATCCGGGACAACTACCCCTGACATTCTGAGCCTTATTGGGGACTCTTGACATCTGACTTTTCATTCCGCTTCACTTTATAATAACACTAAGAACCATCATAAGTCGTAATAAGGGGTGTGATAGGAGTGGCGAAAGAACGAGAAGGCGGATTCAGGTTTACACAAAGCGCCCTGTTCAGGATAGGATTACTATTGGGTTTGGTGCTGGTGATCTTCGCCTTCGTCAGGACAACTGCGGTACCGGCTTCTTTTGGAGAGTATGGTCGCTACAGAGGTGACAACATTGCAGAAAACATCAATAAGGAAGTAGGTTTTACGAAAGACAATTCTGTCTGCGGAAAGTGCCATCAGAGTGAGTTTCAGACATTGGCCGGGAATGAGCATCAAGGGCTTAACTGTGAGTCCTGTCACGGACCCGGTACCAGGCATACCCAACAGCCGGCTGCTGTATCTTTGAAAATCACAGAGACTGTAGAGTTATGCAGCTCATGTCATGCCAAAATTGCCGCAAGGTCAGAAGACAAAATAGCCACGGTTATACCTTTTATGCATAGCGGAGGGGGAGATTGTGCCATGTGCCATAATCCTCACAAGCCGTGGGGTAAGATAGGAGGGGCAGCACAGTGAAAAAAAAGGTAAACCGCCGGGAATTCCTGATTTCATCATGTAAACTGCTGGCTTTGGCAACACTCCCGGTAAGCACCCTGGGATTTATGCAGAAGTCTTCCTTTGCCAATGGTACGGCTGAAGATATTGATTGGATGACAGTCTGGGAAGGCAAGGAATGGGGGTTTGTTGTCGATACCCACAAGTGTATCGGCTGCGGCATGTGTGTAAAAGCATGTAAGCAGGAGAACCATGTACCCCTGGATGATGAAGTCTACCGTACCTGGGTAGAGCGATACGTAGAAACCCATGAGGGAGTGAGAATTGATTCCCCGGATGGAGGGCGGAAATTTTTGCCCAATGAAGTCGTCAGTGAAAAACAGTTCTTTGTTCCAAAGCTCTGCAACCAGTGTAAAAAACCACCGTGTGTCCAGGTGTGCCCGGTAGGCGCTACTTACAGGACAGAAGACGGAGTGATTTTAGTTGATGACAAACGCTGTGTAGGCTGCCGTTACTGCATCCAGGCCTGTCCGTACGGAGCGCGTTTCCTTCATCCCGAAACACATGTGGCTGACAAATGTACCTGGTGTTATCACCGGATTATGAAAGGGCTTGAGCCGGCATGTGTCACAGTTTGCCCCGCAGGTGCCAGGAAATTTGGGAACCTTAAGGAAAACAGTGAGGTTAAGGAAATAATTGAAACTGAACGGATCAGGGGACTAAAGCCTGAGAAAGGAACCAAACCGATGGTATTCTATATTGGACTTGACGAGGTGGTGATGTAGTGGAAGGCTTCATATATCCCAATGAGATTGAGATAAACTGGGGTTTGTTTATCGTTCTGTATCCATACCTTACCGGCTTGGTGGCGGGAGCGTTTATAGTCTCATCCCTCTATCATGTTTTCGGGGTAGAGAAATTAAAACCGGTGTCCAGGTTGGCCTTGATATCCGCTTTGGCAGTATTGCTGGTAGCTCCGCTGGCTCTGATATCACATCTTGGCAAGCCATTGCGCGCTCTTAACCTGATGTGGACTCCCAATCCAACTTCAGCAATGGCTGGGTTTGGCTACATCTACGGTTTTTACCTGATTATCGTGGTGCTTGAAATTTGGTTTATGTACCGTAAAGACTTGGTAGAATGGGCGGCAGCAAAACAAGGCCTGATGGGCAAGGTTTATAATATCCTCACCCTGGGCGCCAAGGACACCTCAGAAAAGGCCCTGCATACCGATCACAAGGTAGTAACATTTCTGGCGATTTTGGGTATCCCTTCAGCGGCTTTCCTGCATGGCTATGTCGGGTTTATATTCGGGGCCATTAAGGCCAATCCGTGGTGGTCTACTCCGCTGATGCCGGTGATCTTCCTGCTGTCAGCCATTGTCTCCGGGATTGCCCTGCTGATCGTGGTTTATTGGGCGACATGCCGGATACGAAAAAAGAAAATTGATTTTGATTGTCTGATGACAATGAATAAGTACCTGTGGGTATTCCTCATCTCTGCCTTTGTTCTCGAGATTCTGGAAGTCATCCACTTGGCCTATGAGGCTGAGGAAGAATGGCCTGCTGTCAGGGGTCTGATTACCGCTGTAATCCCCTTCGGATATTTCGTAATCCAATTAGGTCAAATGGTCGCAGCATTCTTCCTGCTGTTGATAGCCAGGTTTGAGAGTGTACCCATAAAAGTTCGCAAGTTCCTGACTATTGCTTCCGGATTCATGATTCTCATCAGTGTGCTGGCAATGAGGTTTAACGTTGTTGTTGGTGGACAGCTTATTTCCAAGAGCCTGTCCGGATACTCCGAGTTCCAATGGCCGCTCTGGCATGAGGGGGTAATTCCCACTATTGGTTTCCTGATCCTTCCCTTTGTATTTCTCCTGGCGCTTGTCAAGCTTCTGCCGCCATGGATGGCTGGAGAAGAAGCGCTTCTACAGCCGGTATCTCCTGCAGAGGTGGATTCACCGGCAGTGGAGGGAGTATGGGGATGGCTTGTGTCAGGCGTTAGCCGTAGTATATCAAGGTTAGGCATCAGGGGTCTTTGGAGAGAGGAATAAAAATCAAGGAGGTGGATTCAAATGACTGAAATGCTGGTAATTATCATGGGACTGGCAGCTATGTTTGGGTTTTTCCTGGGGCTTTATCTCTTCGTTTGCCGTCTTAACTTAAGCCGGCCGCTAAGCTGGTTGGGGGGTATTGTAAGCGGGGTAATCTTTGGCGGACTGTTGGCCTTTGCATCACTTATGCTTATCTGGCCACCATTCAGTCTGCTGCTTACATTAGTGATGATGGTAATGCTAGTTGTTGTTACTGCTGTGATTCTTATTAGCAGAGACAATCGAGACTTGGCAGCTAAAGTTAGCGGGAACGGGGTGAATGAACATGATGGTGTGGATGTTCCTGGCCTTGGCCTTGATTTTGACGCTAGCACTAGGTCTTAGCATTGGAGGTTTGGTAGTATATCGCCAGGGTCTCTGGGAGAATATAGCCGGTTATATCCTGGTGGGGTTGATGGGGATCGCGATTTCAGCCTTGAGCATGCTCCTGGTTACCATCGCCATATGGCCTCCCTATAATGCCATCTCCTTTATTCTGACATTTGGGTTCATCTTCCTGGTAATTGGTGTTCTGTACTTTGTTAGGTTAACGAATAACACCCCTGATCTTACTGAGAGCGAATGAAGGAAGAGCATAACGGGCTCTGAGCGCTAAAGCGCAAAGAGCCCGTTCGACGTGCTAATTTAAAGCTCACTAGAAAAGCGCGCATATTTCAGTTCCCTTTGCGCGCGCTTTCACCCGCAAGGGGTGGGCCGCATCCCTAAGAAGCTACGCTTCAAGGGCTGCGCACTCTGTACTACATTCCTTAACCTTTTCCACATGTACCCCTTGCGGGTACATGTGGAAAAGATATACTTTCCTGTAGTACAAATTGCTGCAGCCCTCTACATTAAGCTATCCTGGCTAAGTAGAGGGCTGTCTTTTTCATGTATTGCGCCACTGCCGTTCCAGGTAATAATACATTGGTAGCTGAATGTTTCTATTATAACCAGTGGCACTGGTTACAGTAGGTTGCGGTAATGTTCCTCCCCGGTTCCGGTTTGGTTTTATCATGGCAAGTCAGGCAATTTTGGATTCCTCTTTCAACCACTTTGGCAGGGTGAATGGAGAGCATAGATTCTCCATGCATTTCAGGCCGGACCAGGTGGCATCTGTAACAAAAACTCTGGGCTCTGGCAAAATCAGCGGCAATATCCCCTGTAGATGGTGTGATAAACTGGCGTTCACCAGGAATAACGTGGCATTTAGTGCAATCACCAATTCCAGTCCTGGCGGTCTTGCCGTGGTCAGCTTTCCAGGTCGGCGCATCGTGTGACGGAAGGCTGTCTATGGAAGTATGGCAGGCGCTGCACTTACGGGTAACATTGGCCCCTCTGTGACACTCCAGACAGACCCACATGCTTGGCTGGAGATAATACTTAGTGGATACCTTTTTGGCTTCATCAACATTCCATGCCTCAAGGTCACTCAGCCTGCCCTTTACGGTCAATTCCCGATCAGCAATTTTAGCATGAACCACTCCGCTATGGCACTTAACGCATAGTACTCCGGCAGCGGAGTGCCTGTCATGAGGGATAATCAGGTCACCCGATACTGTAGCTTCGCGGTTTGAGGTATGGCACTGCTCACAGACAGCATTGGAGATTGCATCAGCCATCTTAATAGGTACAGTCAGGCTTTTCTTCTCCTGCACCGGCTGACCTGCATTACTGTGAGCGGAATTGTAGCGGGATGTGTCAATGTCATGGCAGCTTGTACAGGATATCTTGCTGTGGGAAGAAACCTGCCAGGTCAGCACCTCTGGTGTTAATTCATGACAGCCGGTACAGCTTTCTTCGGGTCCGTTGGCAGGGCGGGCAGATAAGTCTTTGCCTCCAGTATCCTTAACAGGTTCTCCGGTCAGGGCTACTCCAAGGAAAACCATAAATAACAAGACTGCGGATACTGCAAGGTAAGTGTTTCGACGTTCCCGCATTTTTTCTGACCTCCTTATTTAGTATTGTTGTCTAACACTGTTTTCCGTTCTTGACACCCCCAATAACTTATTCCCGGCATGAATTGAATTTGCACTTCTATTATACTGTGTTATTTAACACACTTCTTCATGTCAGTTGCCATAAAATCACGGGTCATATGACCCGTGATTATCGGTTTTTAAAGAAAACTTTAACTAATCTTTATATTATCTTAATGCATCTCATGTACACTTATACTAAGACTGCAAAAGGGGGAAAAGAAGTGATTAAACCGCTTAAAACAAAAAAATTAGCCTTGTTGTTAATTATTTCATTTATTTTTCAAATACTGAGTCCCGGTATTTCTATCGCCGCAGATGACGGTTTTGACGATATCCGGCAATATGAGCAGGTTATTGTCCGGGGGCATGCCACTGACCCCATGTATAGTGACCAGTGGGCCCTGGAATTTGAGCAGGTGGAAACATACAAGGCCTGGGATACCGTAGATGCGGCGCTTAACGGCAGTCCTCCGGAAACTGTAGTTGTTGCTGTGCTGGATACCGGTGTGGATGCCGGCCACGAGGACTTGGCAGGAAGAGTGCTTGACGGCAGGAATTTTATTAGCGGTGTACCTGATCCTGCGGATACCTCTGATACTTCAGGGCACGGTACGGCAGTAGCCGGAATAATAGCTGCTTCTGCCAATAACGGACTGGGTATCGCGGGGGCGGCAGGGGAATTCCCTGTAAAAATTCTGCCCGTAAAGGTACTTCAGAATAATTTATCAGGAACAGTTTCTGATATAGCCTATGGGATTAACTGGGTTGTGGATTGGACAGGCCCTTCCGGTGAAAAGGTTAAAGTTATCAATTTAAGCTTTGGTGAGCGGTTATCCGAATTTCCCCAGACACTTAATGATGCTCTACAGTATGCCATTGATAACGATGTAGTGGTTATAGCCGCTGCCGGTAATGACAGCGGCAGTGTGAGCGGTTTCTACCCGGCCGATCTAGATGGAGTGGTTTCTGTTGGCGCTGCAGACAGGGACCATATCCCAGACCCGTCTTCCAATACCGGTGCTGATATCATGGCACCAGGAGTTGATATACTTACAACTGTTACCGACAGTGTGTATAAATACCAAACACGTACCGGTACTTCTTTTGCAGCCGGTTTTGCCTCTGCCGCTGCGGCCCTCCTGAGGACTGCTTATCCGGCAGAATCAGCAGAGACAATAACATCAGCCCTTTTGGCGTCAGAGAAGGAATATAAAGAGTGGATTAATGAAGCTGAGTATGAATGGTATACTGTGATTAATGCAGACAAGGCACTCAAAGTAATGGAACCGCCCGATGCTCCACAAAACCTGGCTTATATGTCAAATGACAGCAATGTGCAGTTAACCTGGTCCGAGCCGGGAGGTTGGGTTTCCTGGGAAAATAATGATTATGACCTGGCAGCCTACCGGGTATACCGGGACGGTGTGCTTATAGCCGAAATAACTGAGACTGAATCAACCTATGAAGGTGACCGGGTTGTAACCGGATACACCGACAGCGGCCTCACTTCGGCCACAACTTATCAGTACACTGTAACCGCTGTTGATGCAGTGGGGAATGAGTCAGGTTCTGCTTCTATAACTGCAGAGACAGAAAGTGCAGTATCGGTTAATACAACAAGGGTCAGTGTTTCCGCCAGCGGTGCAGAGGCCGATAATTACAATGAAGACAGGCCTGTAATCAGTGCTGACGGCAGGTATGTGGCTTTTGTAAGTGATGCCGGTAACCTTGTGGATAATGATACCAACGCCAAAAACGATGTTTTTGTTCATGACCGTGAAACCGGGACTGTTGAAAGGGTCAGTGTGACCAGTGACGGTATTGAATCAAACGGCTGGATAGACGGTTTTGATACTGATATGAGTTCAGATGGGCGATATGTAGTTTTTTATACTTCTGCCAGCAATTTATCGGCAAATGGCAGTGGCATTTACCTGCATGACAGGCAGACAGGTGAAACCGGATATATTACTGACGGGAATTATGCGTCCATCAGCAGTGACGGCCGTTATATAGTAAGTACAAGTTCAGGATACATTTATCTTTATGACAGGGACAGTGATAATAACGGTATTTATGATGAAGTTGACGGGACAACCACACAGAATATCGGAACCGGTGGAACTGCTTCCATAAGCGCTGATGGCAGACATGTTGTTTATAATAAGAATTCCGCCGGCTGGGGCATATATGTTTATGATATTTTTACCGGAAATCATACCCGTGTAGATGTTTCGGCTTCAAGTGTCCCGGCGGATTCAGACAGCTATTTCCCTGCTATCAGTGGCAGCGGCCGCTATGTTGTTTTCCTGTCCTGGTCAAGCAATTTGCTGGATGAGTATGTTGATTATGACCAGCACATCTATGTCCATGACAGGGATGCTGATGATGACGGACTTTTTGATGAAACCTCCGATCCGGGCGGAGTCAGTAATGAAATGGTTGATGTCTCGTCCGGAGGGAATCCGGGCAATGATTATGTAGGCGATTATATGGCCATCAGTGATAACGGGCGTTATGTGGCCTTCAAGTCATCTGCAGACAACCTGGTCTACGGGGATACCAACGAATCTGAAGATGTTTTTCTCCGTGACCTCCTGAACGGCAAAACTATGCGTATGAATGTATCATCAGGAGGCGTACAGAGTACCACCTGGTGGATGGGTGATTATCTAAGTGTAAGTGATACCGGGGCAGTTGCCTATCAATCAGATGCGACTAACCTGGTTGATGGAGATACAAACGGAGATTACGACATATTTGTTTCCGAGCCGGGCTTCGGTTTGCCTGTTTGGCCGGCCGGTTCAGAGCTTACGACAGCTGATGTGGGACAGACCTTTGCCCAACTGGAATGGACCCCTGCACAGCACGGTGTGGCCATAGATTCCTACCGTCTGGTGGAATCACAACAGGTTATGGCCACTGTTGATGGTGCGACTACCGGCTACATGGTTCAAAATCTGCAGCCTGACAGTGAATACACCTTCCGTGTGGATGCTGCTGATTCGGTGGCCAATTGGGTTTATGGCCCTTCTGTCACCTTTGCAACTTCCGCTTCATCGGGGACTGCCAGCCTTCTGGTTGATATGGACCCCGGTGGTATAGCTAATCTCCAGTGGGATGCAGCACCTCCTGAAAGCCCGGCAGCAGCATATGCAGTCTGGAGAGCAAAAAGCGGCGGCACTCTGGAACAGGCTGCCGAAGTGTCCCTGGGGACGACCGATTATCAGGACACCGGCTTAGCGGCGGGAACTGAATACAGCTATGTAATCAGGATTATAACCGGGGATCAGAGCCAGCTTGACCATACTGAACAGGTTACGGCAGCCACCCCCCAGATATTTGTCAGCGGCATTCAGTGGGGGGTGCCCCGCACCATTAACGGACTGGCCAGGCTTGAAGAGAGCCTGAACATTCTCCTCTTGGGAGAAACCAAACGCCAGGCGGTGGCAGAAGTGACTTATCAGGCTTATGATATAAATGGCAGTCTGCAGAATGGAACCTTTAATGTAAGCCTCACAGAAGACCCTGAACAGGCGGGCATGTATGAGGGCACATTTGTGCTTGCTGAAGGCACGGCAGAGATTATCTCTATTAAGGGTATCCTCACTGACGGAGCAGGTTCAGAGGTAACCAGAGAGACCGGCAGTATTGCACTGGGGGTCTCGGGATCACTGGTGGTAAATATTCTCTGTGATGCTCCTGAGATACTGACAGATGCCCGGTTAAGTACCTGGAGCAATCTTGCCTCAAGTGGTGACCAGAGGCAGATTTCCGGTGCCGAAATTTATGAGCTTAAGGGACTTTCGCCATCAGGAGATTACCGCCTGGAAGTGACCGGCCCTGATAGCGTTTTCCGGGTGACCCAGGATGCTCCAGTTGTTGCCGCAGGCAGGAAAGCAAACGTGGACCTGAATGTCCCGTCCCCCAGCCTGCTGCAGGTGAAGGTTGCTGATGAAAACGGTGACTCTGTGCCAAGTATCACCCTTGACTTCTATGATGATAACGGATTTATGGGACGGTTCTTAACCGACAGATTGGGAATGGCGCCCTTACAGCTGAGTTATGCCTCCCAGCTCAGAGCTAAGGTGGATACAGGGAATTTGCACTACTATAACCGGGAATATACCATTGATCTGCAGCCGGGTTCAGTAGATAAAACCTTGGTTTTAGAGCCTCTGCCCACAGGTACTCTTAAGGGATATATTACAAATACAGAGGGTCAACCAATCGAAGGGATTAATGTTTCGGTCTCTCAGTCCTTTGAACGACGCAGCTTTTCCTTTTCCGCAGTGAGTGATGCCAACGGCTATTATGAAGCAGTTGTTCTGGCAGGGGATGCTTGGGTGAATCTGGGAGACAGAGTGGGGCGATATGAACTTGTAGGGGATCAGGAGATAAATCTTACTATTCCCTCCGGTGGCGAAGAGCAGCTTGACCTGACCTTCAACGAACTGGAAGGATACGGGGAAGTACACCTAAACGTATATACCAAATATCTGGGCGGAGAGTGGATGGGTCCTCTGGATCTAGATAATTCAGCAGCATCACACATGGGTTTGTCAACCAAAGGGGGGACAAGAACCGGTCCGGTAAGTCCTTTAGTATTTAAAAATGTAGCCCCCGGATCTGAAATTATCATATCATTCAGCGGTAAAGAGGGCGGTCTGTCTCCTCAGTCCAAGACGGTTGTCCTTGACGAAAATTTACGGGCCAGCGTGGAATTCCGTCTTGCCGAGAAGGGGCGGATAGTGGCAGGACTGCTTGATGCGTACACAGATGAGCCTCCAGCGGGTTTGAGGCAGGGAGAAAGCCTGTCGGGAACCTATACATTATTTGAAGTTGATTCTGATGGACAGCGTAAGCGTATTACTTCGCGCCCCTTTCATTACCTGGCCGGCTCTTCCGTGTATGATAAACTTGAGGTCAGTGTACCTGACGCAGGAACCTATGATTTAACTATAAGCTTGAATGTTCCTAAGGCAACTATTGGGGTTTATGATGTGCTTTATGGTTCAACCAGGGTAGATGTGCCGGAAAATCAGATTGTGGAACTTAGCAGTCCCATTATTCTGGCCAAAAAGGGGTTTTTTGCGGGTGAAGAAAACTACCTGCATGCCCTTCCCGGTGATGCCGTACCCGGAGGTATTATCAACCTTCGCACAGTATATAAGAATACCGGTAAACATCCCTATGGGAACAGTCTTTGGGTTCTGGACGATTCTCAGCTGCTGCTTGATTTACCTCAGGGCACTACTTTAGTGGCAAACAGTGTAATGTTAAACGGACAGCCTGCCCAGAGCTACAGTGTAAGTGCAGGCGGTGTGCTTCAGGTGCCGGTCGGCTATCTCGATATAGGTGAAAGCGGGATTATGGACTGTAAGCTGCAGGTAAGTCCAGATATTGACTCATCGATTACAGCTTTGAATTTTTCAGCCAGGATGGCTTTTTCCTATGGAGTCGCTAACAATTTGGATTCCATGGAGTCTCAGGAAACTATCGGCTCCTCTGTAGTTAAAGTTCCCGGTATCACAATAGCTGTTCCTGCCAAACTGGACAGCCCGGAAACAATCGTTTCGGGAAAGGCACCGGCAGGAAGCACGGTTAAAGTATTTGACAGGAATTTTCCCGTTGGGGAGGCAGAGGCCTCCCAGGGAGGTTTATGGAAGCTGAATGCCGCGCTTCCTGACTTCGGCAATCCTGCCTGGCATTTACTGCGGGCGGAAACTCAATACAATGGGCTGGAACTGCAGTCAGAAGAGGTGCTGGTTCGTTTTGATAACACCAAACCCAAAATTACCGGTTTTACCATGCAGCAGACCGATGGCCGGAAAATGTCATTTAATCCGCAGGAAACCGGTACTGCCAGGTTCCCTTATGTATTCAGACCAAGTCAGCATTTCTTGTTTACTGTAGAGTTCGACCAGCCGGAACGGGTTTATAATGCAAAAATCCGTATAGGTGACAATACCTCATTTAATCTATATGCGCAAGAGGATACCTTTAGGGGATGGACGCTACTAAATATCAACTACATGCCGGGGCCGATTTATGTCAGTTACGAAACACTGCCGGCAGAAGACGCCTTCCGGCAGCCGGCACCCAGTGAAGAGCAGTTTCGTTTGGGTCTGCCGCTGTGGGCCAGCGACTATCAGGTTCTGCCTGAAGAAGCCGGTGTTATGAGTACCCAGTCGGTCCCTGACCCCTTCCAGGGGCCCGTCAGCAGTACCGAAAGGGTAAATCTTCCCGGTATGGAAGACACTGAAGTGGAGTACACCCGGACAATTGAGTGTGGGATGAATTATACACCAACATTTGCAGCAATGCAGTTTGTCCAGGAAACCGGTGTACCTGTATATGGCTTCAACTTCAGTCACAGACCTGTAGCCGGAGGGACGGAAATAACTTTGAGCGGCTATATACCTTTTGACAAGATCCGGCTGGAAAATAACGAGTATGTCATCGCAGGTAGCGACCAGGTCCTCCATGCAGCATCTTCTGTTATCTGGACCCATGTCAAGGATGTGGCCAAGGTCGGCATGGATCTCTATGATTATAAGGGACTTGCCGAATGGCCCTGGGATGCTATGGATGCCCGGGACAAACTGGATGCCCTGCTGGAAATGAGTGAAGACTGCAGCAGCGGCGGCAACTTTTACCGGGACTGGATTGAAGATATTAGTACAGATATGCTTATTGGTGATGTGTCCAATGGTTTACTGGGGATTGCCGGCGTGGTCTTTGCCCCTGTTACCTTTGGCGGAAGTGTGGCCATGTTTGGTGTCAGCCTGGCAATGTCAGAGGCCGTGGATGCCAAAATTAACAAGTCTATTGAAAATGTTAAAGAAGCTATAGGTGCAGACCCTGACTGCCGAAGGGATAAAGATAGTGACAATAATCATGATGACGAGGACGATGGTAACAGGGTGGCTGATCCGACCTGGATCTGGGACCCCAGCGGTTATGTCTATGAGGTGGCTCCCGAAAACCGCATTGAAGGTGTCACGGCAACTGCTCTCTATCAGGATGAGACCACGGGAGAATGGGTATTCTGGGATGCTGAATGGTATGAACAGGAGAATCCCCAGTTGACAGATTCCGAAGGGAAGTACGCCTGGGATGTGCCGCCTGGACTGTGGCAGGTATCATATCAAAAACAGGGATATGATCCGGCCCTTAGCGATGCAATGACTGTGCCTCCGCCGCGTACGGAAGTCAACATTCCCATGGAGAGTAACGCATCACCGGACGTGTTGAGTATCGCCCCTGATGCGGCAGGCCAGTATGTTGAAATTACCTTTGACAAGTATATGCTGGCATCATCTCTGACGGCAGATATAATCACTGTTTCTGATAACGATAGTAACAACGTGGCAGGTTCCCTTGAATATCCCGGCACAGTTGAGTATCAAGGCAGGGATGTGGTCCAAAAGGTCAGGTTTATCCCTGATGAGACTCTCACAGCAGGCCAAACCTATACTGTAGTTGTCAGCCAGCTTGTCCAGAGCTATAATGACAGGATGATGTCAGATGATGTAACGCTGTCAGTGACTGTTCCCGAAGTTGGTGAAGTGCAGAATGGGGTAGTTGATTCCGGTGACGGAGAGGCCGTCATTACCTGGACAGACCCTGACAGTGAAATGCTGTCAAAAATAAGAATCTACCAGCGTATGAAGGGCTTCGGTGATGATTACGGGACCCCGGTAGAAGTGAATCCGGGTGTAGAGTCATACACCTTAAGCAATTTATTTAACGGGGCAGAATATGAAGTTAAACTGACTTCTGTAGATACCTCAGGAGTTGAAACAGCGGGAGTCCTTTTGGTAGCTGTACCTGAAGCTCCGGAAACAACGGGCCAGGTGAATAACGTGGCAGTGACCCGCAGTAATGGGGAAATAAGCCTCACCTGGGATGACCCGGCTGATTCTGAGTTATATAAAATAGGCATCCTGTGGAAAGAGGCAGGCTGCACCGTCTGCAGCAGTTCAGGCGGTTATCAGGAGGTTGATAAGGGAGTTGGTGAGTATACCATCAGCGGGCTGGAGGCAGGAATTACCTATGAAATAAGCCTTATATCCAAGATGACCAGTGGGAAGGAATCCCTGCCGGTGGTCGTAACCGCTGAGGCCGAATCAGGAGTTTCTGGCGGCAGTCAGAATTCCTCCAAGCCTTCAGATATTTACAGTGTTAAGCTTGGAACTTCAGCACAAGAGGTAACCGCATTTGATGGGTTAATAAGCCTGGATATTACTGCCGGAACTTTTGCGGCTGACAGGGAACTCACAATAGAACGTCAGGAACCGCAACCGCTTACCTTACCAAATATGACAAGAATGAGTGGCAACTATGATATCGATATTGAAGGCCAGTGGAATCATCCGGTAGAACTTAACATGAGTTTTAACCAGTCGCAGTTAGACGGCGTGGACCCCCGCAAGTTGGGCATCTATAGACATAATGAGGCCGGGTCCTGGGATTATGTCGGCGGTGTATATGACTCTGAAACCGGTAGTCTGACAGCGCCGATAACCGGTACAGGAAGTTATGCCGTCATAGCTTATGATAAGAGCTTTGAGGACCTGGCAGGCCACTGGAGCAGGGAAAACGTCGAAATTCTCGTCAGCAGGCATGTGGTAAATGGGGTAAGCAGTACATCTTTTGCACCAAACCGGTCTATTACCAGGGCTGAACTGGCTAAACTGCTTGTACTAATGCTCAGCCGGAACAGTGGGCCTGATACCGGGCTTATTGCTCCACCTGATCCATCTTATACTGATGTACCTTCAAATGCCTGGTACTATACCTATATAGAGAAAGCATCACAGTTAGGCCTGGTGCAGGGTTACGATGGGAAATTCAGACCCAATGACCCTGTATCAAGACAGGAAATGGCGACGATGTTTGCCCGGGCATTGAATCTGGAACTGCCCGGTGGAGCAGATTCATCCTCTGACCTGACATATAATGATTCTTCTCTGGCAGCATCCTGGGCTGCAGGTTATATTGCAGCAGTTGCACAGGCAGAATTAATGCAGGGTAAGGAAAACAACATGTTTGCCCCTGATGAAAATTCAACCCGAGCAGAGTCGGCTGCCGTTGTCCTAAGGGCCATGAACCGGCTGGGACTTATAGCCAGGGACTGCGGCGGCTGACCCAACCAATAATATTCCCCGTGAGGGAAAATGATTACAGGATTAAACCAACCTCCTTCCTGAACATACTAATATGAGGAAGGAGGGAAAGTTTTGTGGAAGAATGGCAATATCAAATAGAAAACCAGGTTGATACGATTGAAGAACTTGAAAAATATATTAACATCACCCCGGAAGAGAGAGAAGCAATTGAAACAACAACTGCCAAATGGGGAACTACCCCCTATTTTGCTTCCCTAATTGATCGGGATGACCCCAGAGACCCAATCCGTTTACAAGTAGTCCCCTCAAAGTATGAAAAAGAGAACCGCTATGGAATAGAAAACTATCTGGTATATAAAGAAAACCGGGCCGGAGAAGAAAAGCGACCTGATACAATCGCCAGACAATACAATGACCGAATAGCTTTTACGGTTGTTAATATTTGCGGAGTGTATTGCAGGCACTGTTTCCGAAAAGAGATGGTGGTTGATAAATCATTGGAACTGCGCTTTGATGTTGATGAAGGACTGGAATGGATTAAAGAGCATAATGAACTGAGGGAAGTCCTGATTACAGGTGGAGATCCACTGCTGCTTCCTGATGACCGCATCGAGTACATTATCCGCAGATTACGGGAAATTCCTCATATAGAAACGATTCGGTTTGGCAGCCGTTTACCCGTTGTTCTTCCGCAAAGAATTACAGAAGGGCTAAAGAAAGTATTGGGTGTCTATCATAAAGTTCCCATCTGGTTGAACACACAGTGTAATCATGCTAAGGAGATTACCGAATTAACTGCCAAAGCAGTATGGGGTTTATTAAGCAGTGGGGTTAATGTAGGAAACCAGGCGGTCTTATTAAAGGGAATTAATGATGACAAAAAGTCATTCCAGGAGCTGCACCAAAAACTGTTGAATATTAGGATCAGACCATATTACCTCTTTTACCTGGAACCGGCTCCCGGAATAGACCACTTCAGAACTCCCATTGAAAAAGGTGCTGAGCTGATTAGAGATACCATAAGAGGGCATACCTCCGGTTTGGCCCAACCTATGTATGTGGTAGCCACTAACATTGGGAAAATACCGTTAATGCCTGATTATTATATAAAAGAAAGGGGGGAAAAGGAATATATCTTAGAAAACCATTATGGTGAACTAACAACACTTCCTGTAATACAAGATGGGAAGGAAGCTTAACTGAGTAAGCCCGAAGCAGCGGGTTTATTTTTTTTACCTCGCTGTTCCGGGCAGACTGCGCCCCGGGTATTTTACGTAATTGACACAGAACATAACATAAAGTATTATAAAAACGGGCATATGCCCTTAACGCCCATTGCATATGCCCTGCATGAGTCTGGTAAGGAGGTGTAACTTATGTTCTCAGAGAAAGTTTTTGACCATTTTGAAAACCCCCGCAATGTGGGCAGAATAGAAAACCCTGACGGTGAGGGAATCATGGGTTCCGGAGAATGCGGGGATTATCTGGTGATTACAATTGAAGTTAATACGGAAGAGATTATTACCGATGTCAAATTTCAGGTAAAAGGCTGTGGAAAAATAGAGGCAGCCAACACCTTATTTGACTTCGTTGGCAATCATACCGGAATACATATCACTTGGCCTATGCTTAAGTTATTTGGGTCAATTCCCTGATTGGCATTAATTAATGCATTAACAGTAGTGTTAAAACGACTGGCAATGCTGTACAAGGTATCTCCTGATACAATGGTATAAAATCTTCCTCCGGGACAGGGAACAGGCTGGGCCGCAGGAATGCAAATTGATTGGCCAATGGTCAATCTGTCAGGATCGACCCCCGGATTGGCGGCAATTAATGCCGGGACGACAGTGCCGAAGCGGCGGGCAATAGAGTAATAAGTGTCTCCAGCCCTAATGACGTAAAGAAAACCGCCGGGACATGGAGCGCCTGTGGGAACGCCGGGGATACAGATTTGTTGTCCTATTTGCAGATTCTGCGGGTCTGTGCCGGGGTTGGCAGCAATTAATGCATCCACTGTAATGTTAAACCTATTGGCCAGACCATAATATGAATCTCCAGGTATAATGGTGTATAAAGTGCCTCCGGGACAAGGCGGAACCTGATTTGATTTAATTTTATCTGTCATTTACAACACATCCTCTAAAACTATTTATTTTATCATATGAACTAATGGCCCAACAGTGACTATCAAAAGCGAGTAAAATAACCACGTTGGCGGAAATGCGAAGTTCAAGGGATGATGCTTCAGATTCTTTGAAACGCCGGGAATTTTGGCTGTGCGGCAGTGAATATTAATATGATATTCACTGTTTTTTCTTTTTAGTCAATTCTTGTGCTAATGGCGGCTAGCCGCAAGAAAATAAAAATAACAAAAAATACGTTGACAAAGTAATGCGTTATAACATATAATAAAGACAAATAAATAAATGTTATAAAAACGGAGGGGTTACCATGAAGAACAAATTTGAAAATGACCAAATGAGGGTAGAAGATGAGAAACGGGGATTCAGAATCCATAGGATGGTTTATCTGTGTGTAATCAGTCTGCTGGTTTTTATTAACCTGACTCTTGCTCCCGGATTTATCTGGTTCATCTTTCCCCTGGTTGGATGGGGAATCGGTCTAATGGTACACTATATGAATATTAAAAGCCTGACTAAAGAAGCAGGTAACAACTGATTTGTAAATGATAGTGTAAATGATAATGTAAATGATAATGTAAATGATAATGTAAATGATAATGTAAATGATAATGAAGGAGTGGTCTGGTGAAAATCGTTTTACGTAAAAAAGACAGTGTGACCAGCATTGTATTGTTCCTTTTCAACATTTACAGCGAATATACCGGGCAGTATTCAATCGGGTTGAACAAATTAATCAGGTTTATGCAGCAGTTTGAAAAAAATGAGACATCCACCCGGATGGGATTGTCCCGGATGGTCAAAGCGGGGATACTGACCAATGTGCGGCAAGGAAATGAGGTTTATTATCAGCTGACTGACTATGGTCTCCAAAATATTAGAATCTGGAATGAGGGCATCAACAGATTTTTTGCACGCTTTAACAAAAGACATAATGTATGGGATCAAAAATGGTACCTGGCTGCTTTAATGGATTTCCATAAATCAGAAAAAGAAAATCAATTGCTTGTTGATGAATTAATGGAGATTGGCCTGCGTGAGCTGGAGAATAATATTTGGCTCTGCCCTTACCGGGTATCAGGGGAGATTGTTGATTTATCAGTGAAAAATGAGTTTAAGTATATGGAATTGTGGGGAGGAAATATATTTTATAATTTTACGGCAGACCAGCTGCTGAGGGACATTTTCAAAATCGAGCCGGTAAGAAAAAGCTATCTGAAGCTTTTGGGGATCATTGAAGAAATTAAAAAAGAGTCTGCCGGTTTAAAGAACAATGATGGATATTGTCTCCCACTGTTGTTTAAGCTGGGATGGAACTTTTACGATACCGCTGTTGCTGACCCTGTTTTACCGGAGGAATTAATTTCAGATTGGGAAGGGGACAGGGCGGTAAAGGAGTTTGCCGAGTTGAGAAAGCACCTGTATAACCGGGTAACACGATATTTTGAAAATAACAATTAAAAAGAGTTTTTGGGGGAGAGGGGTTTTTAACATGATGAAAATAATTGCTTATGTTATTTTGGGCGTACTTATTTTGGGTTTATTAGGTTTTACTGTTTCTGTGCGAAATTTTTTAAGAGATACAAAAATCGCGGAGGCTTCCTGGAAAGAGTTTAAACCGGAAAAGATGGAGGGCCTCGGCACAGTAAAAGAACTGAAAATAATGCCTCTGATTGACTACTATACCACCAGCGATACTCTGACCGGAGAACCGGGTTCTTCTTATCTGGTCAGCGTGGGTGACCAAAAGATTCTGTTTGATATAGGGTATAACATGGAAAATGAACACCCGTCGCCGCTTTTAAGAAATATGAAACAACTTGGAGTAGATATTAACGACATTGACACTATTGTTATATCTCATAACCATGTCGACCATATAGGTGGAATGAAGGCCATGAAACAAAACACCTTTTTGCTGTCCGGGGAAGAAACTGATTTAAATCATGTGAAGGCTTATGTGCCTGAAAAAATGTCACATGCCACAGCAGAAGTGGAAGTAATAACAAAACCCAAGAAAATAGCGGAAGGGATTGCCACTATCGGAACTGTCGACAGGGCGATCTGGGCGATGGGACTTACATCAGAACAGGCCCTGGCTGTAAATGTTGAAGGGAAAGGACTTGTATTAATCGTGGGATGTGGTCACCAAAAAGCAGCCAGGATTCTTGAAAGGGCCAGGGACCTCTTTGACATACCAATTTACGGAGTAATCGGAGGGCTTCATTACCCTGTTGAAGAATCAAGGATGAAGTTTAATATGCAGAAGATATTGGGGACCGGTAAATTACCCTGGCAGAGAATAGAAAAGCACGAAGTCATGGAAGCTGCTGCTGAATTGGATAAAACCAATTTAAGTATGATAGCTATCTCAGCCCATGACAGTTGTGACTGGACACTGGATAAGTTCAGGGAAGTGTTCCGGGAGCGGTATCTGGATGTTATGGTGGGCAAAGAGATCAGTGTGGGCAGATAATTTTATAAAATTAAATCAACAAAAGCCTTTTTGTGAGAGGGCAGTACAATATCCTGCCTCATAACTATACAAATATAATCGGGGTCAAAATAACGGTTCAGCGGAATTACAGCCAGATTTCTTTGCTGCAGTGCCGGCAGGTCTTTAACGATAGTGGCAAAAGTGATTCCCAGTCCCATTTCACAGTAAAGAGAACTCAGCTCAACATTGGATGACTCCATGATAACCCGGCATTTTAGGTTATGTTCGGAAAACAGCCTGTCCAATTTTTGGCGATAGCTGAATTCGGCTCCCCGGGGCGGCAATATCAGTGGATAATCGGTAATCTGCCCGGGATTAAACTGTTTTTCTCTGGTTAAAGGGTGGTCCTTTGATACCAGCAAAACGGCTTCAACCTTCTTCCAGTGTTCACGATAAAATTCTTTTGGCGCCATTGATTCAAGAATGAATCCAAAATCAACTTCCCCCTCTTTAAGAAGTTCAATAACGTTTTTCTGGGTGCGATCCAATACAGTTAATTCTACCCAGGGGAAATTATTAGTGTACTTTTCCAACGGAACAGGCAGTAAGTGATACAGGGTAGTAAACGGGGCAGCTATTTTAAGCTGTCCTTTTTTTATTCCCTTTAGTTCATTTAGATCGTCAATCAAATTGTTGTGTTTTTTCAATAACTCTTCTGCAAATAAAAGGAGTCTTTCACCTGAGGTTGTGAGTCTGATTCTGCGTTTTCCGATCCTTTCAAATAATAGACAGCCCAATTCCGTTTCTAAAGACTTTACTTGATGAGTAAGGGCAGACTGTGTTTTAAAAACGGTCTCAGCCGCCCTGGTAAAACTGCCGTGTTTAGCCACGTGATAGAAGCCTGTAATTTGATTCCAGTCCATCAGCTCACCTCCGGGATTAATTATATATTAAATGTATTCATAAATAAAATGAAATTAATGAATTTGCTTTATAAATAAGTACTTGGTATATTTAGATTACCATATTAGTAAAAGGGGGCATTAACATGAAGGTATCTTTAAAGCCGGGTTTGACCTTTGAGTTTGAATTCAAAATTACGGAAAACAAAACTGTTCCATATCTCTATCCGGAATCACCCGAATTCCAGGTTATGCCAAAAGTACTGGCGACCGGTTATATGGTGGGATTGTTTGAGTGGGCCTGTATCAAAGCAGTGAACCCATTTTTAGACTGGCCCCGGGAGCAAACCGTCGGTACTGATGTTAAACTGAGCCACATTGCTGCCACTCCTCCCGGCATGACGGTTACCGTTAAGGGAGCACTTGATGAAGTCAGCGGTAAAAAACTCGTGTTTTCATTAACCGGTCATGATGGAATGGACTTGATTTCTCAGGGCACCCATGAGAGGTATATTATAAATGCTGCCAGGTTCAATGAGAGAGCAAAGGCGAAATCAGAAATGATGTGATAATTACTTTGAAAAAGAGGACTTTAGCGCAAAAAAAGAGAGCCGTTAAGCTCCCAGCAATTCATTATATCTTTTTAAGCCCTTGTCAGTTAAGCTGCAACTGCATCCCTTCCGATTTAAATATTCGAGTCTAACTAAATTATCGATTGACATTCCAAAACCAAGTTGGCCATTACACGGTTTTTCCTTTACATAAACATCTTTGTAGCTAATCCATACCTGCAATTTGATTGAGGTTCTCACATCCCTGTTTGCATCAGCTTCAGCCGTTGCGTTAATTGATGCTTTGGCTAGTGACTTAAAAACGTCCATGTCCCAATTGTTTGTAAATTCGTTGTTGTACAAAATGACATCTCCTTCCTTATAATAGTTAATTCAACTAAAAAAAGTTATCTCCTGCTTTTTGAGACAACTGTTCAAATTTCGTAAGTACTCTGTGGTATTGTCCGGACTTATGGGTGCCGTTAGGTGTCGGGCAATGAATGACATGACCCAGGAGGAATTGGCTGAGAAGGTGGGGGGTAACACGGCAGACTGTAATTGCTCTGGAAAAAGGTAAATATAACCCGATTTAGAGTCTCCGGATGTAGCAGTTTTTAGGACCAGATAGTCACCTGGGGAGAACTTATTAAATATTTCACATTGCAGGTTTTTTAAATTTTAAAAAGAAATAAAGAGGAAAAGATTCGCGAAGGGGGTTTAGTATATTGGGATATGAAACCATAAGACTGGATAGCAGGGATGGAACGGCAATCTTAACCTTAAATCGCCCGGATAAGCTTAATTCGGTGACCATGACCATGAGGGCGGAAATCATTAAAGCACTTGGAGAACTTGAAGCAGATGAAAATGTCAGAGTAGTTGTTGTTACCGGGGAAGGTCGGGCCTTCTGTGCCGGGGCTGATGTAAATGAATTTGCTGAGGGGGCAAAAAACCCGGAACTGCAGGACACCATTAATTGCAAGCTGCTGGAGATGGCCAGGGTATTTTACGAGTTTGAGAAACCCGTTATTGGGGCAATCAATGGGGCAGCTGCAGGAGACGGGGCCCAATGGGCACTGGCCTTTGATCTAAATGTAGCTTCCGAGAAGGCTAAATTCGCCTGGCCGGCCACTTACCTGGGTATACTCTGACCCTACGGGATTATCCGACTTCCGGCGGAAGTCGGGCGTTTCAGGGCTAAAGAGGTTCTGATGACCAGGAAGTTTGTAAGCGCCGAAGAGGCTGTCCAGTGGGGATTTGTAACAAAGGTTGTCCCACCGGAAAAACTAATGGAAGCGACACTGGAACTGGCTGATGAGATAAAACAGATGCCGCCCCTGGCTATAAAGGCAGTTAAAAAAGCCGTTAACAGGGGGATGGAGGGTTATGATTTTGCCAAATCTGTTCTCGTGAGTCTGCAGGATACAGAAGATGCCATCGAAGGGACGACAGCTTTTCTGGAAAAGAGAAAACCGGTATTTAAAGGCAGATAAGGCAAAATATTGTTTAAATACAGCTTTTTACGGCTACCCTATAGATAATAATTATTAGCAATCGGGGTGTTAGCAGTGAATGAAGCAGCCAAAAAACTTATACCGGTCTCTCAAATGAGCAGTTGCTGAGGTCCGGATAATGATGCTGGTCAGCATCGAAGGGAACCCGGCGGGGTAAGCACCGAAAATTGCCAGGTCTGTGGCGGTAAACTGGAGTATCTTGAAAAAGGCAGGTATTGTTCCTGTTTTCGTTGTGGCACCACTGATTATGCAAATATCAGCTGTTGCAACGGACATTACATTTGCGATACCTGTCACGGTAAAGATGTTTTCGATACTATAAGGGACTATGTGGTGAATACGGACTTATCCAATCCCTTTGAGATATCTGAGACACTTATGGGATATGCCGATGAAGTACCCATGCTGGGTTGCGAAAATGCCTGGATTGCTGCAGGGGCTTTGATGTCAGCCATCAAAAATGAAGGTACAACAAATGTAACAAATGACGAGATAGATGAAGTACTTATCCGGACGAAAAATCAGGCCATTGGCGGATACTGCGGCCTGACAGGTGTTTGTGGGATTGCTCCGGCAATTGGAGCCTGTTTTAGTGTTATTCTGGGTGCAGCATGCCCTAAAGATCGGGAAACGGCTGTAACCATGAAGGTTGTCGGCAGGATAGTTAACGTAATTGCCGGCGAAACCGGCCCCTGCTGCTGTAAAAACTTTGTAAGGAAATCACTATTTGAGGCCGTTAGGTTGGTAAAACAATACCTGAATGTAAACCTGCCGCTTCCGGATGATGCCATAGTCTGCAGCCACGCTGTAAGACACCCCCATGGGTGCAGAACGGAGAAATGTTCTTATTTTCAAGAGGGAACCCACCAACCCCGGGAGGGGGAAATTCAACCTCCGGCTGAGTCCGGCACTGAGTGTAAAACCTGAAGTTAATATTTAAGCCTGTTTAGGATAAACAGGTACAAACAATAAGCTGAGAGTACCGGGGTAATTCCCGGTATTCTTTTTTCCCGGAACCTTCCATCATTAATATTGGAAGGAATCTGCGTGAATTAGTTGAAGTATTTCATATGTTAATATATTTTGTTAATATATTTTTTGCCGTGATTGAGAAAAACCTTTAAATACATGACAGGACAGGAGGCAGGCCGAATGAAGGAGATGACCACAGATAAGTCCCGCTCAACAAAGTTCCTTGCCTTATATAACAAGCTGGATAGTTTCATGAAAGAAAGGCTGGGCCGTGATGATGGATTCAGCCATACCAGAATGATTAATGAGATAGCCAGAAGGGACATCCTGTTCCGGAGGCATGAGAGTGAACTTAAATCCCTGGCAAGGTTAAGGAATGCTATTGTTCATAACCGGTATCCCGATCAGACCGATACCATCGCTGAGCCTCATGAGTATGTAGTCAGCAGGTATGAACAAATAATTGACCAGCTCTTTAATCCCCCTAAGGCTCTATCCATAGCCATAACGAGGAAAGAAATTTACACCACTACCCTGGATGCCAATGCAATTCAGGTAATGAGAACAATGAATAATAACAGATATACCCATGTCCCGGTGCTGGAAGATGATAAAATGATTGGGGTTTTTAGTGAAAATACGGTATTTTCATATATAGCTGAAAACAGAGTTATTGAAGACCAGGCCAGGATAGGGGATTTTATTGATTTTATTCCAATGGGGAAACATAAGGGGGAACACTTTATATTCATTGACAGAGACACTCTGGTCTGTGATGTTGAGCAAATGTTCCGCTGTGAACTGGAAGGCCACCGGCGGCTGGCAGTGGTGTATATCACGGAAAACGGCAGAGAGGGCGAAGAACTCCTGGGCATGATTACCCCATGGGACATTGCAGGAGTGTGAAATAATATACCAGAGCAAGAACGGGAAGGAGTGTTTTGCATGCTTGAATTGCTGATGAAGAGAAGGAGCATCCGGAAATATAAGCCTGCCGCTGTTGAACAGGAGAAGATTGATAAATTGGTGCGGGCAGGGCTTTTATCACCGTCCTCCAGACGAGTTAACCCCTGGGAGTTTATTGTGGTTACAGACAAGGATATACTTACAAAACTGTCAACCGCCAAGGAACACGGTTCCGGCTTTTTAAAGGGCGCCCCACTGGCAATTGTTGTGCTTGCAGATGAGTCCAAAAGCGATGTCTGGGTAGAGGATACATCTATTGCCTCTATCATCATCCAGTTGGCAGCAGAGGATATGGGGTTGGGCTCCTGCTGGATTCAAATCAGGAAACGGATGCACAGCAAAGGCAAAACTTCAGAGGAGTATGTCAGGGAGCTGCTGGATATACCGGGAAATTATAAAGCTGCATCTGTAATAGCTATTGGATACCCCGAAGAAAAACGGGAACCACAAAACGAAGATGAACTCATGTTTGAAAAGGTTTTTGTCAATAAGTATGGCAAAAGTTACCGGAAATAGGGGTGTGCTCATGGATAGACCGGATAAGTATAAAAAAGACCTGTTGACAGGGTTGAAGACAATTGAGGGACAGGTCCGCGGGATAGCTAAAATGGTTGAAGAAGACCGCTACTGTGTGGACCTGCTGGTCCAGCTGGCGGCAGTCAAGGCAAGAATTAATAAGCTGGGACTATCGGTAATTGAATCACATACCAGGGGCTGTGTCTCCATGGCAATCATGCAGGGTAAGGGAGACGAACAGATTGAGGAGCTTGTTGAGGTGATTTCAAAATTCATGAAGTAAGAGGAATTCATGAATTAAGAAGATTCTGGGTTGACAAATTTATTAAAGGGGTTTATCATGGACTCATACCACCCCCCGGGGGTGGGGTGGTATGAAGGGGCGGCCGGTTAGCTGATTACTAAGGCCATTGCAGAAATCCGCGGAGTTACCGGAGTTATGGTAAACCTGGCAGCTCAGAGTGCCAGCATCCAGGTTAATCCTGGATTGTTCAGGAAGCCTGACCTGAAGGAAGCTGTGGAAGCTCTTGGCTACAGTGTGGAGGAGCGTACTGACAGCGTCACAGAACTTGACCGGGAACGTGAAGCCAGGGAAAGGGAGATCAGGAATCAAAAGAGGAATATGTGGCTCACATGGCCTCTTGGCCTAGTGGCAATGGTTGGTACTATGCGGGAAATGTGGATCTTTGACAGGTTCATACCGGAATGGCTGGGTAACAATTATACATAATGGCTGCTGACAACTCCGGTGGTGGTATTTGGGGGTTGGCAGTTTTTTGTGAAGAGCTGGCGAGGCCTGAAACGCGGAACAACAGATATGAATCTCCTGCATGCAACCGGTATTGGGGCATCATATCTGATAGCTGTAATTAATACATTGTGGCCTGATGCAGGTTTTGGGGGGCCTAAAGCAACATTTTATGAATCTGCTGCCCTGCTGACAGCATTTATTGTGCTGGGGCGTTACCTGGAAGCGCTGACAAAGGGCCGGACCTGGGAGGCCATCAGAAAGTTGATGAGCTTACAGGCCAGAACAGCGCGCATCATCAGAGATGGTAATGAAATGGAAGTTCTGCTGGAGGAAGTCCGGACCGGAGACCTGGTTATGGTAAGACCGGGTGAAAACATCCCCGTGGACGGTAAAGTAAGCAAAGGATACTCGGCGGTGGATGAATCCATGATTACCGGTGAGAGTATCCCGATAGAGAAAAGAGCGGGTGATGATGTTATTGGCGGCACTATCAACAAGACTGGTGCTTTTACTTTTGAAGCCACCAAGGTAGGGAAAGATACCACCCTGGCCCAGATTATCAAACTGGTTGAAGATGCCCATGGCTCTAAGGCCCCTATCCAGAAAATTGCCGATGTTGTTGCCGGACACTTTATTCTGGGAGTCCACCTCCTAAGTCTGTTGGTATTTGGTTTATGGTTCTTTACCGGTTACACCCGGTGGTTTACACCTGACAGTACTTTTCTGCTCTCAACTACGACAATAGGTAGTATTGGCGTCTTTGGATTTTCAATGCTTCTCAGCCTGACAGTTTTGGTTATCTCCTGCCCGTGTGCTGTTGGACTGGCTGCGCCCAGTGCAATTATGGCAGGCTCCGGTAAGGGTGCCGAGAATGGTATCCTGTTTAAGGGAGTTGAAGCAATGGAGGTAACCTCCAGACTTAAAGCCGTCGTTTTTGATAAGACCGGGACCCTGACCAGGGGTGAGCCTTCAGTGACAGATGTGATACCTGTCGGTGCGGTATCAGGGGATGACCTGTTACGCTTTGCAGCCGGGGCTGAAAAGGATTCTGAGCATCACCTGGGGGAAGCGATAGTAAAGGGGGCTGAGCAAAAAGGCCTCGCTGTCGGAGCTGCTGATAGTTTCAATGCAATTCCGGGGCACGGCATAGAAGCAGTTTTCGGTGGTAAGAAGATTCTCCTGGGAAACCGGAGGCTCATGAAGCAGCAAAACATTGTTTTCGATGCTTATGTTGAAATGGTGGCAGACCTTGAGAGGTCAGGAAAAACTGTGATGTTCATGGGCATTGACGGACAGCCCGGGGGCTTGATTGCAGTAGCTGATACCCTTAAGGAAAGCTCTGTGGCAGCCGTCAGGCATTTACGGGAGATGGGCATAAAAGTCGCCATGATTACGGGTGACAACAGGCGAACTGCGGAAGCTATGGCGAAGCAGGCGGGAATTGACCACGTGTTGGCTGAAGTGCTGCCCGAAGACAAGGCCAACGAAGTGACCAGGCTCCAAAATGAAGGCATTAAGGTTGCCATGGTGGGTGACGGAATCAATGATGCTCCTGCCCTGGCAAAGGCCGATGTCGGGATTGCCATTGGGAGCGGGACAGATGTGGCCAAGGAAACGGGAGATATAATCCTGATAAAAGGTGACCTGCGGGATGTTGTTTCAGCAATTGAAATCAGCCGGGCTACCATGATAAAGGTGAGGCAGAACCTCTTCTGGGCTTTTGGGTATAATTCGCCGGGCATTCCCATTGCGGCAGGACTACTCTATCCTTTAACAGGGTGGATTGTCAGTCCGCAGCTGGCAGCTCTGTTTATGGCGCTAAGCTCAATCTCAGTAACTGTAAATACCTTAATGCTTAAGGGTTTTGTACCATCCTTAAAGAGGGAGCAGTTTAAATTAGAAGAGGGAGCAGTTTAAATTAAAGGAAGTTTATGAAAGGGGAATAACTGTGAGTTCGATAACAGAAAGAAGGCTGGCGGTTGTTAGCGCCTTGTGGTATACCGGGTTGTCGACAGCTCTGGCGCTGGGTTTTTATCTGGCTGCCGGCGGAGGAAGGTATGATATGGTTGCCAGATTTGGTGGAGTTATATGGGTATTTATCCTGGCTATGATTATTACCATGCCGGTAATCATTCCCTTGGTTAAAAAGAAATATCAATAATGAAGAACAAGAAACACCAATAATGAAGGAATAAAAAGGGGGTTAAATGATGGCGGAGTTTCTGGGAGATTACGGCCCGTGGCTTTTGTTTGGCTTGTTTATGTTCCTGATGATGAGACGCGGCGGGTGCTGCGGCAGTCATGGCAGCCATGGCAATCATGGCAGCCACGGAGATGGTGGGCACGGCAGCGAACGAAGTCACGGGGGTCATGGCTGCTGTGGCAGCCATGATTCACACGCCGAGAAAGTTAATGATAAGTCTGAGCAAGGAGGTGATAACATGTCCAGCCATGGTGAAACAAATCAACGAAAGGTATTATTTACTGTTGAGGGGATGACCTGCGGACACTGCAAGGCAGCTGTGGAAAAGGCGGTTGCATCAATTGACGGTGTGTCAAAGGTGGAAGTTGATCTCGGCAGAAGAGAAGCAGCTATCTCATTTAACCCGGATAGGACCGGTGAAGAAGAGCTGAAGAAAGTAATTAGAGACCAGGGTTACCAGGTTCCCTAAGAGTTTCCAACACCGGCCGCGTTTGCTGCGGTCGGTTTGACATTCAGGGAACTGTAAAGTTCATAAAAGTTTCACAATTTCATTATAGTTACATCACATTTGACTGATAATATAAAAATAACCGGTTGTTCTTAAATATCAGGGGCTGGATATTACCATAGTGATGGAGGAAGAATATGACCAGAACTGAGTTGATCAGAAAGCGTTACAACAGGACAGCGGCTTTTTATGATTACATGGATACCATGATTAAAGACTCGACAAGGAAAAAGGTAATTGAAAACGCTTATGGGAAGGTTTTGGAAGTAGGGGTGGGAACAGGGAAAAACCTCAGGTTTTATGACCCGGACTGTCATGTTACCGGGATTGATTTCAGTCCGGGGATGTTAAGAAAGGCAGAGAAACGGGCAGCAGGGCTGAAAAATATTTCATTGCGGGAAATGGATGTTCAGAGCCTTGATTTCCCGGATAACTACTTTGATACAGTTGTTGCCACCTGCGTCTTCTGTTCGGTACCGGACCCGGTAAAAGGGCTCCGGGAGCTGCGGAGGGTCTGCAAACCTGAAGGGAAGCTAATCTTTCTTGAGCATATCAGGAGCAGTAAAAAACTAATGGGATTTGTGATGGACATGTTTAATCCTGTGGTAGTCAGGCTAATCGGGGCCAATATTAACAGGAGAACCCTGGATAACATGGAGACTGCCGGACTGCATTTACACCGGGTTGATACAGTTGGGATGGAAATATTGAAACTGGTGATAGCTGAGCCGGGCAAGTGATTATATAAATAATCAGTGACGTACTCCCACCACCTACGCTAACGCTTAGAGGTAGGGGCTTCTTGGGACGTACCAACCCACGTTGGTATAATTACCAAGCTATCCCCGTTCGCCCAACGGTTATTTGATTATGTCAGGCTATACCAAGTATCCGGCAGCCTTCATTTTTGATATTGATGGCAGCGTTGACATCCCTGTCCAGTTCTGTTCCGCAGTGGGGGCAGGTCCAGTTTCTGTCTGCCAAGGTCAGTTCTTTATTTTCATGCTTGCATATATGACAGAGTTTGCTAGATGGATACCATTTATCGATAATGACAAGCTGTTTACCTTGATCCGCTAGTTTGTATGCCAAAAAGGTTTTTAGCATCCCAAAACCATTATCATTGGTTGATTTTGCCAAATTCAAACCTTGGGCCATGCCTCTCATATTTAGGTTCTCTATGGCAACACCATCATAGGCATTGGCTATCTGCCTGGACAGTTGATGCAAAAAGTCCTTCCGCTGATTGGCAACCTTCTCATGAAGTTTGGCAACTTTACGGCGTTGTTTGGCCCTATTTTGACCGCCTTTTTTCCTTTTTGATAGTTTTCGTTGTTCTCTTTTCAGCCTGGCTTCTGCCTGGCGGTAATATTTCGGATAGTCCGGACTGTTTGTCTTACTATCAACAAATAGTGCTTTGGAAGAATAGTCAAGTCCGATTGTGGTTTCTACCGTGGGTGTTATTGGCTTTATTTGAACTTCATATTGAACCACAATAGCTATGTAATATTTCCCTGTTGGTGTTTGACTGATGGTTGCTGATTTGATGATGACGTTTTGTGGTAATGGCCTATGCATTTTAATGCGCACATCTTTTAATTTGGGTAATCGAATGGCTTTACTGTCAATAAACCTTATGGTTCCTTTTTGATTATTGGTTGTGTAGGATTTTTTATCATGATGCTTACTTTTGAATTTCGGAAAGCCTACCGACTTGTCTCTGAAAAAGTTATTATAAGCCCTATTGAGATTTAGCTGAGCATTGGCAAGAGCCAGGCTATCCACTTCTTTGAGCCAGGGAAATTCTTTTTTGTAATCAGCCGGCATAGGGTATTTTTGCCGCTTTAATGCTTCTCTATCGTCTTTATACTTCTCATAAATTGCCTTTCTGTCAGCATGCATTCGATTGTATACAAACCGAACACAGCCAAAGGTTTTATTTATGAGAATGGCTTGCTCTTTGTTCGGATAAAGGCGGTATTTATATGCTTTATTCATAAGTTTTCACCCTGGCTTTCAATCTGACTCTTGATAATCTCAATCGGGCAGCCAACATTTTAGACACCACGCTATCCCGAACTTATGTTCGTATATTACCATGATTTCAGCAATTTATCTATAGATATTATGGACAAAGTTATTATGGGACATAAAATCTTAGGGGAAAAAATAGCCGCAATTCATCTCCCGCCTGCGCTCTCCTAGCGTGAGCAAGGTAGCTTAGAGGCGGGAGACTTCTTGCTGTACTAGGTTAAAAAAAATTACTGCCTTACTAAAAAGGCAGCTTTATTATATAGCATCCTACTAAGTGACGTAGTAGGATGCCTGTTCCAAATTACATTCAGAAGGAGGTGCTATTATGTTTAGAAAAAGATGGATGCTGAGGGCTGTGGCACACTGCAAAGGTGGACACTGACCGGGGTCCCGGGCATGACCTAAAACTGCCCGTTTTTCCTAGAAAAAAATAAAAGGTGGGATCCAGGTGAGATCTACTTTTTCTCTTTTGTTTCAGCCTGTCCTGATAGGTACAGGAGCTTCGCTGAGTCTGCTGGGGTCATATTATTTATTGGTTGGACTGGTACAGTCCTGGTCCCATGCAGTGGAGGTGATTACCGCAGACCCCCTGTATGTGGCTTTCATAACAGCCGGGTTTGGCATCCAGATAGGTCTTTATATTTATATTAAAAAAGTAAATAAATTAATCCGCAGTGGAAAGATGGCAGCACTGACAGCTTCCGGGACGGGGGCATCTTCTGTATCTATGCTCGCATGCTGCCTGCACCATCTGGGGGATGTACTGCCATTGATCGGACTTTCGGGGGCAGCACTGTTTTTTGAGAATTACAGATATCCCTTCATGATTGGTGGAATTATAATGAATATTTTGAGCATTACTCTGATGCTGCGTTTAATCAATAAGAACAGCCTCTGGCCCAGGTACATTTTTGCAGACTAGGCTGTTATCAATAATAACTGCTATTTGGGAGGAGATATCATATGAATAAAAAGTGTATCATATTGGCGGCTATGGTAATTATCTTAGGGTTGGTTTTTACGGGATGTTCGTTAAAGCCCGAATTTTCGCCGGCTGGTAACAGTGTTGAAAATCCAGGTGCAGCTGCTGAGGATAAGGCGGCGGGAGGAGATGCCGGAGGCAGTGAGGGCACAGGAGATACCGGAGAGACTGCTGGCACGGGTGATATTCAATCCGGAGATGGACGGTATGTACGTACGGGCCGGGGTGAAGGAGGAGTACAGGTCACCGCTGTATGGTTGTCCCCGGAATACCTTCGTGATACAGGTACTGGGGATTATGACCCGGAAAAAAACCTTCTGTTTGAGATTAGCATGGGCACCCATATGGGGGACCTCAGGGAATACCCCATCATGCAAAATGCCGAATTAACTGTTAATGGTGCCATCATCAAACCGGCAAAATGGGAAGTCACAAATGATGACAGCCATCACCTCAGCGGCCGGCTTATTTTTGAGGCCAATGGAGAAACAGGGAGTCCAGGTGTCAATAGCGGAGAATTGTATTTAAACCTGAAAGATTTGCGGGGAGTACCTGAAAGAGGCTTCACCTGGGAAAACATTGACACTCCCCATGCCTAAAGCAGGGGATTCTTGGGTGATTAAACCGAAGTCTATTTCTGGTATCGGAGTATGACCCCAAGCTTAGGGCTGTGCCATCCGCCCGTCCCCGGGCAGAGCGTATTAGCTCCCGGGGCTGGCAAACTATCGCTTACGCTACACCGTCTACCACAGTTGCAGACATAATATTCATAGCCCCAACCCTATCCCGATGGGCTTTGTATCCGCAACCGCACTCCCAACTTACCGGTTAATCGTTCTCGTTGATAGTCGGTTAAAATAGCCTGAACTTTAATCCGTTTGGACTTGCCGTCAACAATTACAGGGAAAGAAAGGATGTTTCCTTTGAGAGAGTAGTTTTGATTGTTCCAAATAGCTACAGGTTTTTTGAGAACAGGCACTTTAATTTGCTTTTGGTCTTCGGGCTTTAATTTGCCATTTGTACGAACAGCTTTTTTATACTTGGCAAAAACGCTTTTCGCATCTTGAATTGCCTGATTTTTAACTGCGCTGGGCAGGTTTGCGATTACATCTTTGCTTGTATATTTGAGATTCATATCCGCCTCAACGTAGTTAACAACGATTTGATTCACCAGACAAATATATGCTGCCGATGTTGTTTTAAGACGTTCAGCCTGTTCTTTGCCTGGCTCAAGTTTGATTTTTACGGTGATTTGCAATTATATTCCTACTTGCACAAAAGCTACTACTTATGGTAGTATAGGCGCAGAGGTGATCCAAGCTGAAGTCGGCAATACTAACGGTTAAAATATCCCTGGCATTAATGCTTGCCCTGGTGACCCTCCTTTTTTCTTCATGCAGCCAGGACAGGCCCGTGAATGAAGTATATGTAACTCAGATATCCAATCCGGAGACACTTTTGACCAAATTCAAAAACGGCGAAATTGACGGGTTCCTTTTATGGGAGCCTTACCCTCAGGAAGCTGTGCTGGACAAGTACGGCAGGATGTTAAAGACCTCTTCGGAGATATGGCCTAACCATCCTGACTGTGTTGTGGCGGTCTCCAATGAACGTTCTGATGAGAAACTGCTGCAGGCATTTATGTGGGCTCATATCAAGTCCACCAGGTTCATAAATGCTCCCGAAAATAAGGATAAAGTTCTGGAATATGCGGTGGAGTTTGCTCAAAAAAATACCAGGATAATCAAAGCATCCTTAACAAATATCAAGTATGAAGAATTTCCTGATGAAGCAGAGTTCAGGAACTATTACACTGAACTTACTAAAAGCCCTATCCTTACAAGGAATGTAACTGATTTGGGCTACGATTCTGATGAGGAGTTTTTTTCTGATTTTCTTGACAGCAGGATATATGAATTTGTTCGTGATAAGCTGCAGGAAGACCCCAAATGGAAACCTGACCCGATACCCGGAGACAGAGAGGTCAGGTTTGCGCGTATTGTACCGGGGATATTTAATCTGGCCAGCTATATTGCTGAAAAAGAGGATATCTATGAAGAAGTAGGCCTGATACCGGGCAAAAACCTTGAAATCCAGGAATACTTTCATGGTATTGCCATAATGCAGAAATTCAAGACCAATGAGCTGGATATAGCTTATGTGGGAGTGGCTCCGGCCAATCTAAAAAGAATAAATGATGATATTGACATCAGGGTTATCGGGGGGGTTGAAGGCCAGGATTCAGGGCTGGTGGTCCGGAATGACAGGGAAATAAACAATGTATCTGACCTGGCGGGCAAAACTATTGCTGTTCCGGCAATAGGGAATGTACAGTATGTACTTCTGGAGAAAGCTCTCCGGGATGGTGGGCTCAAACCTGTTGTGCAGTAAGACAATATTCACAGAATCAGGAGGAAATGAAGTAATGAACCTGTTAAGACTTAAGGCAGAACTGTTGTGTAAGGGAATCCGGCTCTCTGATGACCTTAAGCCAAGCGGCTACAGGGCCAGTAAAAGGGCTTCACTCTCGGAAGGACGTTGTTTCAACCTATTTTATAACGGGCGCAAGATACCAGTTAATGCTGCCGTTCATGAGGATTTTGTTAAAAACTCCCCATTTGAATATGACCATGGGCGAAAGCAGCTTCTCAGGAAAGGGCAGCCTGTAATTGAAGCACATATCATTGAGGACCCTGACTGGCTCCTGGATGAACTGCCTGATGGAACAAAAATGTCTGATATGTTTCAGCTTCATGCCTCCAATGCTATTGCAACCTCCCTGGTGAATTACTGCCATTTTAAAGACGGAGGCAATGGCTGCAAATACTGTGCCCTGGACTCGGCGGAAGGTGTGGTAAAAAAAGAACCCGTCCAGATAGCCGCCGCAGTTAAACACCTTGAGGATGAAGGTCTTAACTTTATGGAACTTAACCTTAATGCCGGCACCCTGCCCGGAGTTGACAGGAGCGCTAATCTATACCTGGAGGTAATCCGGGAGGTGCGCAAGGTTAGTAATATTCCCATAGCAGCCCAGATTTGTCCTCCCCAGGAGCTTAAGTACATAGATATGCTGAAGGATGCGGGACTGACAACCATAAGTTTTAACCTGGAGATATTTGATGAGGAAAGCAGGCAGAAAACATGTCCCGGAAAGTCCAAAGTAACTGTCAGCCATTATCTTGAGGCATTAAAGTATGCCATCGCTGTTTTTGGCAGAGGTCAGGTTTCATCCTGGCTGATTGCCGGACTGGAGCCAAAATTACGCACCATTGCCGGTGTAATGGCAGTAGCCGAAACGGGGGCTATTCCCTTTGTAACAGTTTTCCGGCCCCTGATAGGTACTGAATTGGAAGATATGCTGCCCCCTGAAGTAGATGATGTAATCGAAATATTTGAGGCAGTTGGGCAGGCAGTGCTCAAAAACAAAGTGAATCCACAGGAATCACGCTGTGGCTGTGTGAACTGTAACTGCTGTTCCGCTCTTTTTGAATCAATAGAGTAAAAGGAGTTTTGTTGATGCATCTGGTATTAATAAACCCGTCATTGTTTTCCCCTAAGGAGTATAAAGCGAGGTTTGACAAATTTCTGGACTGGGTGAAAAAGGGCAATATGTATGTATATCCATTTGAACCGCCCCTGGGCCTGGCTTCAATTAAGGCGGCACTGGAGAACGGGGGATTTAAGGCTGCAATAATTGACCAGCAGGGCTATACCATGGAGAGAAGTGAACTGATGGAAAGGTTGAAGTCATGCAGGCCAAGGGTTGTCGGTTTAACCTGTATGACCTCAACCTTCCCAGTTGTCCGGGAATTGGCAGCAGTTATAAAAAAAGAACTTCCGGAAACGCTGGTAATTGCCGGAGGTGTCCATCCAACTGTCTGCCCGGGGGAAACGCTGAGGGATTCCGCAATTGATGTGGTTTTCCGGGGGGAATCGGAAATCACCTTACAGAAGTTTTTAGCCGCATTTCCCGGTGGGCCATGGCAGGAGACACCCGGAATAGGATATATGGAAAATGGCGATCTGGTACTTACTGAGATGCCTTTACAGGTCAAAGATATTGACCGGCTCCCTATGCCTGATTACCACTCTTTCCCCACCCCAAATTATATGGAGTACAACAGCCATTTAAGAGGTATCAAAGGGATTTCCATGCTTGTTTCCAGAGGCTGCCCCTATGAATGTGCCTTCTGTGCGGTAAAGGCAACCATGGGGCGTGGCTGGCGGGCCAGATCTCCGGAAAATGTTGTTGCTGAGATGAAAAAACTGCATAAGCAATTCGGAATCGAGGGAGTTTGGTTCAAAGACAGTATTTTCAACATGAAAAAAGCCTGGTTTCTGGAATTTTGTGAGAGACTGCTGGCCGAGAAGCTCCCGGTGACCTGGCAGTTTAATACCAGGGTGGACCTGCTTGATGAAGAGTCCCTGGCCCTTGCGAAAAAGGCCGGGCTTACCCAGATAGACCTTGGTATAGAGTCCGGTTCGCCCCGGATCCTGGAGAGGCTGAAGAAAAATACCACTGTGGACCAGATTATTTCCGGTATTAAACTGGTCAAAAAGCATGTAAGGGTATCAGGGTTCTTTATGATAGGAACCCCGGGAGAAACCATGGAAGATATTGAAATGACATTCAACCTGGCAAAGACCCTGGACCTGGACTGCTGCAGCTGGAGTATATATAACCCACTGCCGGGTTCAGAGCTCTATGACCGGCTGGCGGCCGAGGGGCGCTTGAGCAGGCGGAATATCAGTGAAGAAGTTCACTTCACCAGGGTGCCGGTAAGTTTTTGTGAGGTCCCTGTGCAGGAATTAAATGACAAGTATGAGGAAATCAACGGATATTTCGCAGTCTGAGCCCTTTGTTTCCATACTTAACATATTGGAAAGGATACAAAATCCATGTTATAATATACTACGAAAAGTAGTAGCGAGATCAAAGCTGACATACATGGAATTGTACAGTACGAAATTCTAAAGAATGGAGTGATTGTTTTGTATCCGATCTTATTTCACATAGGAAGTATAGAAGTGCGTGCCTGGGGGGTTATGGTTTCCCTCGGAATTATTGTGGGTACCTTTATAGCATTCAGACTGGCCCGTAGAGAGGGACTGGATGGCAACCTTGTGCTTGACTATATACTGTATGCTGTTATCTCAGGTTTTCTGGGCGCCCGGGTATGGGAAGTTATATTCTCCTGGGAAAATTTTGCCGGAGCGCCCCTGGATGCGTTAAAGTTTTGGAGCGGTGGTCTGTCAATACAGGGCGCCGTTGCCGGTGGGCTGTTGTTTACCCTGTGGTTTATCAGGAAGCATAACCTTAATTTCTGGCATTTTGCCGACATCCTGGCTCCCGGACTGATAGCCGGACAGGCAATCGGCAGAATCGGGTGTTTTTTAAATGGTGATGCTTACGGCATACCTGCACAGTCAGGGTGGGGCGTGGTATACCGTGAGGGCACCCCGGCATACAGCGTTTATGGTAATACTCCGTTGGTTCCGGCGGAACTGCTGGAGGGTGCGGGAGATTTGGCAATCCTGCTGCTGCTGCTGCTGTTTTTATTTCGCCGCAGACCCTTTAATGGTTTTATAGCTCTGATGTACTTCGTTCTTTACTCAGCCCTCAGGTTCACCCTCGAATTCTGGAGAGGGGACAGCCTGCTGATGACTGAGGGGTTAAAAGCTGCCCAGGTATCAAGTATTGTTATTGCTCTTGCTGCAGTTGGTGTTATCATATTTAAAATGAGGCAAAAAGCATAATTTGGGAGCAGAAACGCTGGTTCAAAAAAATTGCTATTTTACTATATATTTTTATTGATTTTTTAGAATTAAGAATGTATAATAAAAATACTACAAAAAGTAGTAGAATGAATACATTTTATAACTGAATACTATTTTATAAATGGAACAGGAGGAGGAGACTATGCCGGAAATTAATGGTATTAATCTTGAGGTTGGCCAGAAAATTATTGAAACTGTCAGGGAAAATCCCGAATTTGGCAAAACCATGTGGCGGGCCAGGACAGTTTGGAAGGGCGGTACCAAGTCAGAATCGGAAATTCGCGGTTTTAAGGTACTGATTGACGAGCCTGTTGACCTTGGGGGCACTGATGAGGCGCCTAATCCTGTTGAAATGATTCTGTCTGCTCTGGGAAGCTGCTTGGTGGTTGGTTATTCGTTGAATGCAGCCATGATGGGAATTGAACTGCAGAAGATTGAAGTTGAAATGGAAGGTGACATCGATCTGCCGGGATTTTTCGGGTTGCCGTCAGATGTACTCCCCGGATATACCAGTGTTAGAGCAAAGGTGTTTCTGAAGAGTGCAGTTGGCCTGGACAAACTCGAGGAACTTCATAAAAGGGTTACCGCCACATCTCCTGTAGGACTTACTCTCAGCAAGAGTGTTAATCTTGACGTGGAGCTCGTAAAAAGGAGAACAGCTTAATGTATTAGCCATCCCTGCATGTCTGCATTGCATATGTGAAAGTCGGTACGGTTATCGGGTCTATTGCCTGGTAACCGTACCGGCTTTCTGTCATTCAAACCCTCAAAACCGCATTTCTGTGAAAACAGAATGAATCCAGATTCCCCGATAATGGCAAACCCGCTGAAAGGCGGGGGCGCAAAGCCACGGGTCTAAGGGTGGGGGTTACCCCTGCCACGACAGCCGGGCTGCCGAAGCAGAATTTGAGATATTACCTTACAGCAAAAGCACCTATCTTATCGGGTAGGTGTTTTTTGTGTCTGCAGGCTCCGGAAATGACCGTTATCGAATATGGTGAGGCATTGTACCGGTTTTCCACAGCGCCGCCTATGAGTTGGTTGACATCGACAACACCCTGGTAGAATCTACAGAAAAAGGATTTGTCTTGGAAAACCGGGCTAACAATTTCAAAGTGCGCTTTTCTGGGAATTCATGGGATAAGCCCCGTGAAATGTCCGGTGAAATGGCCCGCGAAACGGTCCGTGAAACGTCCGGTACAGCCTCCCGGGAGATGCTCCGGGAGAAGCCGGGGGAACAGAAGCTGGGCCAGATACAGCAGAAGGAGCATGCCCTTGCCTGGCGCCTTATGGACAGTAAAGAAAGTCCGGCCAGGGCTGTGCTGAATACGATAATATACCCTGATATAACTGATTATACAGACCTGAGATATATTATTGACGGGAAAACCCTGAAGGAGGAAATCATCCTTAATGACCCGGAGGCCCCGTCTGAGTTTAAGTTTGCCCTTGATATAAGGCACCTGGACTACACCATGCGGGATGACGGCTCTATTGATTTCACCGACCCGGGTACAGGTGATGTTATCTGGAATATGCCCAAACCATATATGTATGATGCCGCCGGGAAGCGCTCCCAGGCTGTGACGGCAGAGATAGGGCGGGAATACGGCCTGTTTGGCGAAACGGTGCTGACAGTAAAGGCCGATCCTGAGTGGCTGGCAGCCCGGAACAGGGCGTTTCCGGTTGTCATTGATCCCACCCTCCAGCCGGGAGAACGCTTCGGCCGGGACACCTTCATTTCCTCAAAGTACCCCGATACCGCCTATAATGACAGTGAATACCTCTATGTGGGCGATACTGCCGGTTTTGGGGATACCATGAGTTTCTTCTATTTCCGTGATATTATCCGTGAAGCCAATGCCACGGTAACGGAAGCCACCTTTTCTGTTTATGCCGCAGGGGGCAGTCCGGATTCTGTTGACCTGTACCGGGTAATCCCTGACGTGATGTGGGACTATGAGGTATTGACATGGAACTGGTGGCAGACTGTGTCCGCACGGGGCGATACCCTGGGTGAACTTGTTGACAGTACGGCAGGCCCGTCTTCCGGGTGGTGGAATTTTGATGTCTTGGATCTGGTCCAGAGGTGGATGGAAGACCCGGTCAAGAAGAACGGAGGACTGGCCCTTGTCCCCGGTTCCGGCTCAGGTTATGTAAAATTAATTTCCAGCAACTACGGAGCTGATGATGAGCCCAGGTCAGACACATATAACAGCAAACATCCCAAACTGACTTATACATATACCCTGAACCCGCCCCAGCAGCCGGCTGACTTCAGCCTGGGCATCGACCGTGATACAGGTGAAATCAGGGCTTACGGCAGTGCCAGGGATGATGCCAGGATATATCTCTCCACCGGTGACGGGGATAACTATACCACCTCTGCTGACAGCAGCGGTGAATGGGAAATAGACGGGCTGACCTTTGAAGAGGGTAAATACAAGACCATCTCCATGTACTATACATATGAAATTGAATGGACCGATGAAGAGGGCGAAACCCATACCGAGACAATTACCGGTGACACCACCTCCCAGAAATTCCTGGTGACCAGGTACAGCAAAGGGGCCAGGATGAAGAGGATGGCCAAATTCTATTACCTGGACGGGACAAAAGATGACCTGCTCAGAGAAATAAATGAAATTGATACAGAGCTTGATATGGTTGTCGGGGACTATGTCCTTATCCCTGACCCCAAACGGGAAAAACCATATACAGGCGGGGAAATCATCACAGACCCTGATGAGGAATACCGCCTGAGGGAAAAGATAAGGCCCTTATATGCCAATGGCGACATAGTGGGCAGCTCCGTTGATGCCGCCACAGGGAACTTCTTTGTCATGGATACCGACCTGTCCTTTGACGCCATGGGGCTGCCGGTGGAATTCACCAGGTTCTTTAATGCCCGGGAACCTGAAATATACCGGGGGCCTATGGGGCAGAACTGGTACATGGGCTATGACAAGATGCTGGTAAAATATGAGGATGGTTCCATACTGGCCACCGGCGGTGACGGGGGAGGGTATTTCTTCCGTAAGTCGGGCAGCCGTTATGTCTCTGATGATGATGTCACCGAACAACTGGTGAAGAACGGTGACGGGACCTATTCAGTCATCACCAAATATGATACCGTCTATCACTTCAATGATGACGGGATGCTGGACCGGGTTACCGACCGCAACGGGAATGCGGTAACCATGACCTATGACGGGGAAGGACTGCTGCGGCAGGTGACTGATGCTGCCGGAAGGACCTGTACCCTGTATTATGACGAAATGGGCCGGGTGATCATAATTCAGGACCCTGAAGGCCGCCAGGTGGACTATGACTATGACAACTGGGGACGGCTCCTCCAGGTAATTGACCCCAACGGCGGGGCTGTAAAGTATGAATATGGCTATGTGGATGAAGAGGGCCTGGCCCATGACAACTACCTGGTTACCAAAGTAACCGACCCTATGGGCAATGTGGCAGTAGTCAATGAATATGACAGTGAGGGCCGGGTCGTCAGGCAGACCGATGCCGCCGGTTATACTGTCAGCATGGATTATGACAGCGGGAGGACCACATATACCGACCGCAATGGGAATGAATTTATTTATGAATTTGACAGTGAATACCGGGTGACAAGCATCTCCGGGCCTGATACGGCTGACGGGACGGTTTATGTAAATTATGCGGCATCGGCAGAGGACAGCAAATTCACTGATACCCAAACCGGGGGCACGGTACCCGGCATCACGGAGATGTCCATCACGGATGTGTCCATAAATGAAGGGACTGTGACGGGAGAACCGGATCCTGTGGTTACCTCTGCTTCGGCGACCCGCATCCTGGCAGAGTACCATTATGACGGACAGGGCAACCGGGACACGGTGACTGATGCCATGGGCAATATGACCCAATATGATTATGACAGCCGGAACAACCTGACCTCAGTCATAAATGCAGACGGTAAAGAGACCACCTATGTATATGATAATGACACCTATGTTACAGACATCATTGATGCCATGGACAATAAGACCCACCTGGAATATGACGGAAATGGCAACCTCCTTAAGGTGACTGATGCCGAAGGGAAGACAACCACATATACCTATTACGGCTCCGGCCAGGTGAAATCAGTATCAGACCCGGCAGGGAAAACGGTGTCCTATACCTATGACTCTGACGGGAATGCAGCCACAGTCAAAGACGGCAGGGGATATATCACCCATTACCGCTATGATGGTATCAGCAGGCTGGAAGAAGTGGAAGACCCCAAAGGTAACTCCACATATTATGAATATGATGACAACGGCAACCTCCTCAGTGAGAGAACACCGATAGGGGAGACTGTCAACAGCTACAACTATAACAATTACCTGACAGGCACCAGGGACCCTGAGGGGAATGTGACCACCTTTGAATATGACGCCAGGGGCCTTATGGTCAGGGAAAAAGACCCCATGGGGAAATACACCCGGATGGGTTATGACGGCAACGGCAGCCGGATATGGACCGAAGATGCCAACGGCAACCGGACCGAATACCGTTATGACGACCTGGGCAGGCTGCGGGAACTAACCGAGCCTGCCGGGGATACCACCACATATTCTTATGACCCCAATGGGAACAGGACGGCAGTCACAGATGCCAAAGGTGAAACCACCCATTATGAATATGACATCCTGAACCGTCTGGAAGCAGTTAATGACCCCCTGGGGCGGCAGGCCGCATATACCTATGACGACCTGGGCAATACCCTCACCTACACAGACTTTGACGGGACAGTCACCGAGTACCGCTATGACAGCCTGTCAAGGGTACAACAGGTTATTGACCATATAGGGAGCGCCACCAAATTCACTTATGACCCTTCCGGCAACAGGGAGACCGTCACCAATACCCTGAATCAGACATATACCTACCGCTATGATGGCAGAAACAACCTGGAAAAGATAATTGACCCGGCAGGGAACATCACCCGCTTCGAGTATGATGAGATCAACAACCGGACAGCCATGATAGATGCCCTCGGCCAGAGGACCACCTATGAGTATGACGACATGGGCCGCCTGGTAAGGGTATCTGACCCGTTAAACCGTGATACCGAGATAGAACTTGACAAAAACGGCAACAGGCTGGCAGTCACCGATGGCAGCAACAATACCACCAGGTTCGGCTATGATGCCAACGGACGCCTGGAACAGGTTATTGACGCCAAAAACAATATCACCAGGTACAAATATGATGATGTCGGAAACCTAGTCTTATTTAATGATGCCAATAACAATGCCACTCAATACAAATACAATGAAAAGAACCTGCTCACAGAAGTAATCAACCCCCTGGGGCAGCAAACCTCCTATGTCTATGACCAAAACGGCAACATCACTTCCAAAACAGACCCCAACGGCAATACGGTGGAATATGAATATGATGAACTCAACCGCCTCCTGGGGGCCTATTACCCTGACGGCAGCTATGTCGAATACGGCTACAACGACCAGGGTAAACGGGAATGGATGGAAGACATCTATGGCACCACCTGGTATGACTATGACCAAATGGGCCGCCTGACCTCAGTAACCAACCAGGATGACATAACCACCGAATATGACTACAACCAACTGGGCCAGAAAACCATGGTCCGTTATCCTGATGGCAAAGAAGTATCCTACAGTTATGACAACCTCAACCGGCTGGAAACCGTAACCGACCGGCTGGGTAAAGCCACCACCTACAAATATGATGCCATAGGCCGCCGTACCGAAACAGTTTTACCAAACGGTGTAGTCACCTCATATGATTATGACACAGCCAACCAGCTTACCGGTATTGCCAGCATAAACCCTGCAGACAAGCTCCTGGCAAAGTATGAATATACCTATGACGGTGACGGCAACCGCATCACCAAACTCTCAGCCATGACCCAGCCGTGGCATGAAGAGGAGATTAAACAGGATAACGGCAAGGGCAATGACCCTGAATTTGTGCCTCCCGGCCAACAGAAGTCCAAGAAGCAGAGGGCTGACCTAGTCTATATGCTGTTGAAGAATGACAGGGGTGAGGGAGGCAAAAGCAAAGGCAACAGCGGCGGCAGCAGTGGGAATAACGGAGGAGGCAACGATAACGGCAGCAGTGGGAACAACGGTGGCGGAAACAGCGGCGGCATTAACGGCAATGGGAATGATAAGGATAAGCCTGACAACGGCAAAGATAACGGAAATGATAAGGATAAAGCCAATAGCGGCAAAGATGACGTTAAAGTAAAGAACAAAGATCTCGATAAAGAAAAAAGAGAAGAGAAAAAAGAAAAGACGAAAGAGAAAAACGGTTACCGTAAGAAAGGTAAGTATGAAAACCGTGGCAAACACCTAGGTTGGTACAAGAACGGGAAAATACCGTCAGGTGCCGAGGAAAAAGTAGAACTTACATATTACCTTAATGATGTGTCAGACCCGCTTACTCAGGTTCTGATGACCTATAACGAGGAAGGCAATTTTGATGCTGCCTATACAGAACGTATCGAAGTTGAGGCATTGGATGATACGAGGCCGGAATCCCAGGATCCGCTGTACTACCTCTATGACGGGCTGGGCAGTGTCACCTTTATGGTGAAGCCTGACGGGAACAAGCGTGACCACTACCGTTATGATGAGTTCGGGAAACCTGCACCAGGGAATAGCAAGCTGTCAGAGGATGGCAGGAATGTGCTGCACAATACATTTGGCTATACCGGTGAGATGTGGGATCAGGAGAGTGAACTGCTGTACCTGCGGGCACGGTACTATGAGCCCGAGACGGGGAGGTTCCTGAGCAGGGACAGTTATGAGGGGAATCTGCAGAACCCGCTGAGCAGGCATTTGTATGCTTATGTGGGGAATAATCCGGTGAATTATGTGGATCCGAGTGGGCGAATGTGGGTGAATGGTGTGTGGATTTATGATGAAATAGTTAACAGTAGAACCGAGGCAGGTTTGCGAGATCTCGTAGAAAATTTAGGAGGTAAAATACAATACAATATAAAAACAAGAGTTGCAACTGTTGATTTGAATGGAATAACAATAGAGCTACAAACCAATAAATATAGGTTTAGAGACGGGCATGTACTTATAAATGTTAGAAGTTTCATGAATGCTTTTGGAATATCGGAAAGGTTCTTTACTTGGGACAAAATTCAAGGGACCGCTTCACTTCAGGTATTTTTGCCAAATTACGATGACACGCATTGTAGTGAAACTTTAGACAGGAAAGAAATAAAACAACTTATAAATGACCTTAATACTGCAATAAAAGCTGCCGAAGATGCAGATATGTTTTATGGTTCTATAAGTGAAGGAGCTACAGTGCTGGGTACATTAGGACGGATTTACAGTGTTACAAGTTATTTTACAATTGAATGGGATAATAGGACAACGACCAATGATTTAAAAAAGGCCCGAGATATATTAGACAACTATTATCATAGACCTGATATTGTTGCGGTTCAAATAGTAATACCATATTGGTATTCTTCAGAAACAATTATTGGATACCAAAAACTGTTTTTAAAGGGGGGGCAATCAATACTAGATTATTTGGTTCATAAAATTAAAGATCAAAGTGAGTAGATTATAAGGAGGTACTAATATATTAAAGGTTATTTATTGACAAATGTAAAAAAAGGTGATGTTTTCACTATTCTGAATTTGTTTTTATTATTTTTGGTCCTTATAATCGTAACACTGTTTGTAATATCAGTGTACTTAGGCAATGAAGCTGAAAACTTTAAAGCTGCTAACGACAAATTTTTATATTATACCATATCGGATCTATTAAGGTACATCGCAATAATGATTGGTTCAGTTGCACTGGGCATAAAGTCAATCCAGTTATTAAAGAAAGGAGATTCGAAAATTATAGTATTTATTTTATTGGCAATATCTTTAGCGGGATTTATATTACCGATAAACGTAATGACTGTTGCGATAAGAGACTTGAATAGTAATGTCCCTATACAAAAAGAAGGGATTGTTATCACAAAAGACTATATGATTCTTGGTAGGGGGGCAAAAGAATACTACATTTACCTAGATAATGATGATGATTATTTTGTAATGAAAGGAGACCTTTCTAGCAATGGTTATGAGAAAGTTAATAAAGGCGATAAAGTAAGGGTGTGGCATGGCACATATTCTAGAAAAACATATCTTATAGAAGTTTTAAATTCCGATACACAGACTTAAAATACAAGATGTTATCCAGGAGTTAGCGCCGCTAAAACTCCGATTGAAAAGCGGGAGTTTTAGCGGCGGTTAGTTGTCGGGCAAGAAAGAGAAGAGAAAAAAGAAAAGGCCAAAGCTAAAAAGGGCTATCGCAAGAAAGGCAAGTATGAAAACCGGGGCAAACACAGGTTGGTATAAGAATGGTAAGATACCCCAGGGACCGGAAAGTGAAAAAGTAGAGCTTACATATTATTTGAATGATGTGTCAGACCCGTTTATACAGGTATTGATGACCTACAACCAGGAAGGCAATTTTGATGCCGCCTATATATACGGGTTAGAGCGTATCGAAGTAAAGGCATTGGATGAGACCAGGCCGGAATCCCAGGATCCGCTGTACTACCTCTATGACGGGCTGGGCAGTGTCACCTTTATGGTGAAGCCTGACGGGAATAAGCGTGATCACTACCGTTATGATGAGTTCAGCAAACCAGCGCCGGGGAACAGTAAGCTGTCAGAGGACGGCAAAAATGTGCTGCATAACACCTTTGGCTATACAGGTGAGAAGTGGGATCAGGAGAGTGAGCTGCTGTACCTGCGGGCAAGGTATTATGAGCCGGAGACGGGGAGGTTCCTGAGCAGGGATAGTTATGAGGGGAATCTGCAGAACCCGCTGAGCAGGCATTTGTATGCATATGTAGGGAATAATCCGGTGAATTATGTGGATCCGACAGGGAATACCAGGCTCTTTATAAATGGCAGAGAAATCATAAGCGGGTTCACCGTCCTAGGGGGACATTCTATTGCAGACCCACAGTTGTTAGCATCGAATTTCAATCTTAATGCTGTTCAACAGAGAGATATATTCGGGCTTTTAACTAATAAATGGGATATTTATAGGAGCGTTCAATATAAAAAAGAGTACGTTGCTGCGCTTGACCAGATTTCAATTCGTCAATTTGCGAACGACTGGGGTATTTTCCTTGAATATAGTAAATTTGAAAATGCTATTTATCTTGGGGCTAAACCTCAGGGGACGACTGGAAATATGCAAGTTAGTGATGATTTAATAAATTTTATTGCAGATTATGAAGTAATGGTGATGCAACGCATGAACAAATAAGAGAAGCCTTCCTGATGTGGAGAAATGTCAATGGAGAATTTTCATTAGGGGTCTTTAGGCGGAGTTATAACGAGGCTGAAATTTTTATTAAAGGAGATTATGGTAGAGACTATCCCAATACACCGTAGAAAGGACAATTGGTCGGATAATTATTAAAGTAATCGCTTATTTAGAGGGGGAATCAACGTGAAACACTTTTTCATATCTATCATAATCTTGACTATGTTAATAATAGTTGGATGCAGTCAAAAGCAAGATGGTTTAAACGGTAAAAATAATGTAAACAATTATAATTCTAGTGAGGAATTTTACGGAGAATGGTTGATTAAAAGGGATATTCCTGTTGGCACAGTTTCCATCTACAGCAGAACCGACATTGATAGTATGATAGGTAAAAGGATAACCTATTCAAAAGACATAGCTAAATATTCAAATAAAAAATGTAAAAAGCCATTTTATAAAAAATTGACCATATCTCAACAGAAAATTACTTATATGCTTCGCACAACTTATGAATCAATTGGAATAAAAGAACAAAGTCCACCAACGATGGTAGAAGTTTATATGGACGAACAATATAGTAAATCATGGGGTGTTATTGGCGATAGATTTTTTATCAAAGATAAAAATACTTTAATTATTGAGAAGAATGGACTATTCTTAGAACTTAAAAGAATTAAATAATTCTGACCACTTTACAATAGCTGAATGCAATTAACGACAATGGTAGCACCAAAGGTAATTCTGATAAATAGGACGTATTGAGATAAAGTTAATAATGGTAAAGATAGCAGCAAATCAAAGAATAAAGATATCGATAAACAGATTCTTGATACAGGTGGGATTTTATCCCCACCTGTATCTTAGAAGACGTTATCCAGGAGTTTAGCACCGCTTAACTGGGAGTTTTAGCGGCGGTTAGCTATCGGGCAAGAAGGATAGAGAAGAGAAAAAAGAGAAGGCCAAGGCTAAAAATGGCTACCGCAAGAAAGGCAAGTACGAAAACCGGGGCAAACACCTGGGCTGGTATAAGAATGGGAAGATACCTCAGGTGACCTGCTCCCCAAAAGGTATCCCAACTCAAAAGCGAGTCCGGATGGTAATTGAGGGTCCCCCAGAGATTGGACTACTAACAGGGGTCAGGTCGTTAGAACAGACGATTTCAAAGTTTTCAATGAACACTTTGATGACTATTGGATTTTATTGATTATGCAGAAGATGCAGGAATTGCATTCTGGGATAAGTTATCTGGTAATGCAGAAGAAAAACGTCAGATTAGGATTAATGCCTGAAATAAGGTGAGATGTGGGATGAGCAAAGCGATAAGAATTCAGTGGGATAAATATATGACTGATGGTTTCTCACAATAATTATTCTCTCGTTAATCATTTTTCCTAAGCACTGGTTGTTTTATACGGCAACTTCTGTGTTTATATTGGCAGCCACGCTATTTACTTTGATTTATTACTTTATGTATCCTAACGTTGTTTTTGAATTATTTGACCCTACATACCTGCAGGGACAAAAATAATCAATAGACACAGAGGTGATAAAGTGAAAAAACTAATTTTTATTGGTATTGGTGCAATTGTGTTAATCACCTCTATTTTAGCTTATGGTTTCTACTTGCAAAGTATTGATACAAGATACGCAATTATGTATTCTCAAGTTTTTGGCAGTTGTGATATAAATAAAGTCGATAAATATCTTAATGAAGAAACAATAATTTCCTATAATGGTGTATCTAAGTCGTATAAAGAAATAAGAGGAAATGTCATTAATGCTTTTAAGAATAAGAAGTATGAAATGGTGGAGAACAGTTTGTATGGGAGCGGAAATAGCAGTTTTTTTAGCCGAACTCATCTGGTAAATATCCAATCATATGTGGATGATAGTAATAAGAGTTTCGAAGTGCCAATAATAATGGGAATTGAAATCAAAGGGATAAATAAATTTTCAGTAAAATCACTAAGCAGTCATCATGATTTTTTTGGATATTTATTTTTTGGAATTGACAAATAATCACTCGGTTACTGTCTGGCAAGAAAAAAGAAAAGTTAAGGCCAAAAACGGCTTGCGCAACGAAAAAAGCAGCCCAACCCTGCTAAAGGAAGCTGCTTTTTCCTCATAATCCTATGACCGCTCACCATGTGCGGGAGTTGTACCATAACCGGGGTGTTCCGCCTTTATGCTGAAGCGTGCCCGCAGCACGCCTGCCCGCTGCACGCGTTCCCACATCTATTGTGATAACCGGCTTTTTTCCTATACAACATTAGCAGGGCCGCTGCTCCAATATCCAGGAATGTCGAAAGAGCAAACATTATATGATAACCGTGAGAGTAGTCGGCTATAAAGCCTCCCATATAGGAACCGGCTGCCGCCCCCAGCTGATGCATCAAAAACAGGGCCCCCAGGACCGTACCTGTGTTTACGGGGCTGAAATATTCGGTGCCCAGGTTGGTTATCAGGGGCACTGTTGAGGTCCAGGTTACTCCGATGATTATGGCAAATATCAGCAGCACGGTATCTGAAAGGCTCCCGAGCATTAACCACATGGCTCCCCCGCGAATTATGAACAGCAGGGCTGTCAGTATCCGCTTGGGAAAATAATTAGTCAGATACCCTGCTGCCATGGTGCCGATAATACTGATTCCCCCGATGAGAGCAAGGATGCCCGAGGCCCGGTTGAAGCTGAACCCCATGTCTGTGGCAAAAGGGATCAAATGAGTGGCCACAAAGGAAAAGCCAAACCCACAGATCATAAAGGAAATGCCGTAAACCCAAAATGACGGGGTGGTAAAGATTTGCCGCAGACCTTTATACCGCTGCTTGGGGCAGTTCCTGGTTTTGGCGGCGGGGGCAGTTTTGTAGTTACCTTTATTCCACAATAGTACCACAACAAAAGCCAGGGAAAACAGGGACGCCAGAGCAAGGAACCTATACCCGTTGTATGGTCCCTGAGTAGATACAAAATAGGAAACTGCAGGGATCATGACAAGCTGGCCTATGGACACAGAAGCTGTGGCAGCACTGACTGCCAGAGTGCTTTTTGATGTAAACCATCCCTTGATCAATGAAATCCCGGCTACCAGTGATGTACTCCCGGCTCCGAAAGCCAGCAGAAGGCCATATACCAGGTACAGAAGCCAAACTGTCTTCACACTGCTAAGAATTATGAAGGAGACTCCCAGTACTGCCAACCCTGCTGTAATTACCCGTCTGGGCCCCATGGTATCTGCCAGCCTTCCCATTAACAACTGGAAGAAACCAAATCCCAGTTCAAAGGATGACTGGGCCAGTGACAGGCTGCTTCGGCTGGCCTGCAGAATATCCTGCAGGGACTTGAAAAACACGCCATAGGACAGCCTTGCTCCGGCGTTTACCATGATCATAATACAGCAGATTAAAAGCACCAGCCATTTCATATTTGATTCTTTGGCTTCAATAGCTGGGATGGTGACCACCTCCAAATAAAAAAGGGAGCCGTTTTAAGCTCCCTTTTGAATGAATTAGATAGCCTGTCCGGTGGGAGCTGCGCCATAGCCGCCGCCATAGCCGCCCATCATGCCCCCATAACCGGCACCCATACCGTAACCGCCCATCATGCCCCCATAACCGCCCGTGCCTCCGCCGCAATTGAAGCCGGGGCCAATGTTACCACCGTTTTCTTCCTGGTATTCGGCAGCGCGGTCGATGTTGTCCTTCAGTGCAGTTCCCTGTTCCTTGGTAATCTCACCTGAATCTACGTATTTTTGCACTATTTCCTTTCTTAGCTCTGCAATTTTGCTGTACAGGTCACTAATCTCCTCTTTCTGAGTATCAGAGATTCCGGCAAATGCAGGTATTGCCAGAGCTGCAACCAAAGCCGCGGTAACCATTACTGTAAATAACTTCTTCATAATGAAGCCCTCCTTTAAATGTGTTTTTTCTTTATGTTCATATTATATAAGGTAATTTTGACCGAACAGTGATAAGAATGTGAAGAAACTGTGAAATATTACTATGCTGCATAGTAAATATTGAAACCCATATTTAAAGAATCGTGAAGAGGGTCTTCATCAAAATTTTAATGAATTATCTTTTATAATCCGGGGGAATAATAATTTTGCATGACCTATAATTTTCACTTTGGTTAAAAGGAGGTGAAGAGTTTGCCTGATATCAAGTGTTCAGTTACCGAGTGTGAGTATAACAGCAATATCAAGTGTGGTGCTCCGATGATCCAGGTGGACCATAACAATGTTCCCCAGTCAAACAATTCAGATGAAACTAAGTGTGAAACCTTCAGGGCCAAAGGCTAACCGGAAAACCTCCCATTTTAAAACTGGGAGGTTTTCACTTATGTGTGCGCCCAGCATGGGCGCAGTCTAACGGGTGCAAGTCCCGAGTGCGGG
>JAENYP010000012.1 GCA_016841725.1 Thermincola carboxydiphila
GAACCACTTGTGAGAGCAAGTGGTTCTTCTATTTTTTATAAGTTCGGGTAGGTGGTAAGCGCTTAACGAACGGGTGCATGGTCAAAACAGCCTTGCCATGAGAGAATATCCCCAATACGAGGAATGGGGGTAGATAAAATGGCAAGTCAGGAACAACTGGCATTGGTGGCTGAATGCCGTGCCAGCGGTATGACCGCGAAAGACTGGTGTGAAGCAAGAGGTATCAACTATCGTCATTATGTGTATTGGGCTTCCCGTGTTAACCGGGCCCAGCGGACCAACCAGGATCACCATGACCAGCAACAGCCACAACCACAGTGGGCTCTGGTAAAAATGACAGGGGAACCGGAGGTAATCGGTGAAATTCGGCTTGTCTGCGGCAGATGGACCATTTGCGTGGGAACTGGTTTCAGTCCTGTTCTTCTTGCCGAGGTGCTTAAAGTAGTGGATGGCATATGCTAAAGGAAATCACCAGCTAGAAATCACCAGCTATGACGGGATTTATTTGGCATGCGGGGCCACTGACCTAAGAAAATCGGTATACGGTCTAGCCATCATTGTTAAGCATGAATTCAACATGGATCCGTTTGGGAACTACCTTTTTCTGTTTTGCAACCGGAACCGCAATCGGCTAAAATGCCTGAACTGGGATAAGAACGGCTTCGTACTGTACTACAAGAGGCTAGATGGGGCGGGAGCACGGTTTAAATGGCCGAGGGAGCCGGGGAAGAATTGGAGATTATACCGGCCCATGTAAAGCTGCTGCGATATATCCGATACAGCTATGTCTGCGAATGTTGCGAGAAGGAAACGGGAGAAGCGACGATAGTGAAAGCACCTACTCCCGCACCTGTCATAAAACGAAGCCTTGCTTCGGCCTCTACTGTGGCCCATGTCATGTACCAGAAATATGTCAACGGCATGCCCTTGTACCGGCAGGAAAAGGACTGGGCCAATCAAGGTATTGTCCTATCCAGAGCGACTTTAGCCAACTGGATTATCCGGTCGGCAAATGACTGGCTGGTAGCCTTTATGGGAGACAATGAAGGCATATCTGCTTAAACAGGCGGTGATTCATGCGGACGAATTATGTAGAGCTTCACATAATTCGTCTTATGTAGAGCCATATATTATGCCGAGTCGTGGGCAGTTATGCCGCATAGACATGGGATTTGCGGCATAACCACTCAACATAATTATTAGATGTTTTTCCGAAGCCAGGTAATCAAGGCCTCTTTTTCTCTTTTACTGTACTCCTTAACGGATTCCGTAATCAGACTGCTTGCTTGTTCAATTTATTTTCTTTTCAGTTCAGGGTTGCATCTTGCATAGATCTCTGTTGTGGTAACGGAGGAATGCCCAAGAAAACCCCTAATATATATTAAGTTTACTCTGTTTTCAAGCAGATGCATTGCTTTAGAATGCCTTAATATATGAGGATGCAGCTTAGATGGATATAATTCTGGCCTTGCCTGACGAGCCATGTGCCCATATTTATCAAGAACATAGGATATTCCCGACCTTGACAAGGGCTTATCAAATCTGTTGACAAACACTGGATGCGCCATGTTGTAGATGCTGGCAGAGTTAAGATAAGCTTTTATGATATCCGCAGCGTTGGTACTTATAGGTATTACTCTTGCCTTGTTTCCTTTTCCGGTAAGGGCAACCGTGTTTGGGCTACGGAAGGCAAGGTCACCCACCCTCAAATCAATAAGTTCCTGAACCCTGCAGCCGGATTCATACATTAATGCAATCATTGCAAGATCACGGATACCTTGCGTAGAATGACTGTCGGCATTTTGAGAAGATATTCAACAGCATCTACGCTTAGGTATTGAACCGGTTTCTGTGGGGCCTTCTTAACACGGATTTTTAAGATACCCTGACACTGGGCACTTTCCTCCGGACTTTTGCGCGTGCTACATAACCACAAAATGCTTTTAATGCAGCAAGCCTCTGATTTCTTGAACTGATGCTGCAGCCTCTTGACTGTTCCAGCCAATCCAGAAATCCGCTTACATTATCTGTATTCAGCGTATCCATTTTTAGTTTGCTGATCTTGCAGATACCGGCTTCCTCAAGGTATTTGAGAAACAGTATGAATGCATCCCGGTATGACTTTATGGTATTGATTGACAAACCAGCCTCATTACCAAGATATTTTGTAAAGAAGCTGCTTACATAATAAGATAAATCCTTCCTGTGCATAGTCACACCTCCGGAAAAATCTTTTCAGCATCTTGGTGGCTGAACTGCAGTATATCAATAAAGTACTGCTTTGTCAGGCGGAGATATTTCTCTGTCGATTCAATACCCTTGTGCCCAAGATAGGTACTAAGTATGGGAAGTGAGCAGTAAGGATCCATGCCTTTGCGAATCATTTGCTCCAAAGCATGGACACTGAAAGTATGTCTCAGGTCATGTATGCGCGGATACTTTCCACTACTTAACTGGGATATGCCGGCTTTCTCCTCCAGCCTTCTAAACTGGTTTAGAATGGTTGTTGAAGAGTATCGTTCATGGCGAAGCGCAGGAAAAAAGAATGGATTTCCAGCTCTTTGAACCTTTGAATCAAACATGGATAAGTACTGTCGTAGTGATTCGGATACCGGAACCAGACGGGATACATTATTTTTGCCATTCATAATGACAAGAACTCCATTATCGAGATTAACGTGTTCACACTTGAGGGCAAGAGCTTCGCTAACTCGTAATCCACATCCATACAGCATACGGATTACCGCAGGATATATATAAGGGGTATTTACAAACTTATTCTTGTTTGGCCCGATTGCATCAGCTTCCCGAAGAATCCGATTGATTTCATCTTTGGTAAAAATATACGGAACAAAGTCTTCGGTAGTTTTAACCAGTTCCTTTGGGTAAACATAAGCTGGAATGCCTCTTAAGTCTAAGAAAAGGGCAAACTGTCTCATATGGGATTGTCTTCTATGAAGGGTCCGGGCACTTTCATTGCCCCGTTCGATGCATACATATTAACCAGTTCCGGCTGTAAAGCCAATATAGGATCTGATTTTGAATTAGTGTATATAAAATTAAGCATACGGTTTACTTCGGCTTGTTCGCTATAGGAGTACCTAAATCCAAGGGATTGTTTATATTCCACATACTCCATAGCAATGTCACGGTAAGTCTCGGGAAAATTGAAGGTGTTATACTGTTTCATACGGCACCTCCAAAGCTAATTTTCTAAGGGTATCAATATCGATGTTAAGATACATTCTGGTGGTATTGATGTTTGAATGTCCCAATACCTCCTTGATTACATACATAGGGGTATTGTTATGGAGCATGCTACTTGCCAGAGAATGCCGCATGGCATGCGGACCATGCTTACGTTCCGATTTGTCTACGCCTGCTTTTTGGAAGTATTTAGAAACTATGTGGTGTATGCAGGTATTAGTCAACGGCTTCCCGCTATTTTTTACACCTATAAAAATATACTCTGAGTCGCTATTCGGGCGTCCATTTTTTAGATAATCGATCAGTCCATATCTGATATTTTTCAGCAAAGGCAACTGATTAAACATTTTAGTCTTATACTGAACAAACTCAATCGTATCGTGTTCCCAATGTATATCCGACATTTTCAGCCGGATGATGTCTCCGGACCGGATACCAAGTTCTGCAGCCAGTAGTACAACCACAAAGTCCCTTTTTCCATAAGGAGTAGTCCGGTCTATGGCAGAGACGATTCGCCTGATTTCCTCAATGGAATAAAAGGAAAGTATACGTTTCCGTTTGTTGGTAAATATGACCGGAAACAGCTCATTACCTGAAAACAGTGTAAGTTTTCTGCTGTTCAGGTAATTAAAAAAGTGGCGCAAAATAAATTTGCGTCCACTGATGGTGGAAGAAGATAGGTCAGCGTTGGAAGATAAATAACCAGTCACATTTTTCTGTAAGCAGTGCTGAAAATCCTTCACGTTGTTGCCACCAAGATAATTCGCAAAAGAAGTAATCGTTACTCTTTTAGATGAAATTGTCAGTGGTGACAGGCTCCTGAACTCTTCTAGGTTCAGGTATTCTTCCAGGATATCGGAATAAATATCATACCTGAGAAGAATCTTCTTGTTTTTGTTATGCATTTTGATGCACCTCCTTTTTTATGAGGATAACATCAAAATGTTATGTTGAGTTGTAATTCCAAAAAAATGACCCAATTGCCTGCAATGCAATAACTTTTTTCAACTTAATTAGGAATGACTCTACATAATATATGGCTCCACATAAGATGAGACTGTAATCCAGGTGCTTAAAGAAGAGGGCAAGAAACCACCCTCAGAGTCACGGATGTGGCTGTACTGTTCAGGCAATATAGCCACTAAGCAGGTGGTGTTGTATGAATATCAGCCCACCAGGTCGGGTGAGCATGCGAGACGGTTTCTGGCGGGCTTTCGTGGGTATTTGCAAACAGACGGCTACAGCGGTTATAATAAGGTGCCCGATGTAACCCGATGTGGCTGCTGAACTCACCTACGGCGTAAATTTCGGGAGGCCATGCCAAGGGGAGTCGCCGTTGGTTCCACCGCCGCAATAGGTTTCGAATACTGCAACAAGCTGTTTGCAATTGAGAAAGACCTGGAACAGCTCACTACCGAAGAACGTAAAACCCAGCGTCAGGAACGGTCTAAGCCAGTTCTTGAGGCTTATTGGTCATGGGTAGTCACAGTGAATGTTCTCAAAGGATCCAAACTTGCCGAAGCAATAACTTATTCTGTAAATCAGAGAATGAGCCTGGGCACATTTCTGGAGGACGGGCAGATTGCACTATCCAACAACCGGGCTGAGAATGCAATCAGGCCCTTCGTCATAGCAGAAAAGGATGGTTGTTTTCAGATACAGCTAAAGGAGCCCAAGCCAGTGCCGTTGTCTACAGTATTGTGGAAACGGCAAAGGCCAATAAACTCAACGTATTTATGTATCTGGTTCATATCTTCAGCACAATGCCGGGGGCTGACTTTAAGACCACCCCGTCTATCATAGAAGACTTTATGCCCTGGTCAGAAAAACTGCCGGATTACTGCCGAAACACAAAAGATTGAATATGATTATTCCTGCCGGCACATGCAGTTCAGTCATGCCGGGGTCGTTTTGTCAATGCGCCTTTTCGTTAAGCGCTTACATATGTTCCGGAAGGATGAGTCTGACGTCCGTCGGCCTGCAGGCCGCACAGAGTGCGGGAGCAGATGCCGACGGAGTTGTAGCCATCCTGGAGGAATATATCTGCCACCCTCCATCAGCGCGACCCGAGCTTCAGACTTGCGACGGCGCCGCAGGTGCCTAAGATTATCTGGTAAGAGCTACATGGAGGAAGTTGGCTATCTTTATCGAATATGATATAACAAAAGCAAAACATAAAAGTGGTGGGTTAAAATGCAACGATGTGTGCTGTGCTTAAAAGAGTTACTATTATTTGAAGGTTTGGATAAAGAAGATTTTTATAGCATTTGCCCTGGAGCAATGAACAAAGCAGTACTAAAGGGACAGTATTTGTTCCGCCAGGGAGAACATGATCATGCTGTCTACCTGATAAAGTCAGGCAAGCTGAAGCTTATTCAAAACACTGAGGAGGGCAGGGAAATTATTATCAATATCATCGGTCCCGGGGATGTGTTGGGAGAAACGGCATTATTTCAGGAACAGGAAATGACCTTTAGTGCAGTTGCTATAGAAGATGTAAGGTTGTGTGCTTTTAACAGGAGCGATTTAGAAATGATAGTTCAGCGGAATCCTGAATTTGCGGTCAAGATAATCAGTCATTTGGCCCGCAAGTTGAATGCAGCAATGCAGCAGGTCAGTGAAGTTTCAGGAGCTTCAGTGAAAGAGAAGTTGCTGCGGTTACTGCTACGGCTGGCCAATGAATATGGAAAAATAACATCTGATATGACGATTATCGAATTAAAGATTACGCAGCAGGAGATGGGCAGCATGATTGGAGCTTCCAGGGTCAAGGTATCCCAGGTTTTAAGGGAACTGAAAGCGGCAGGGATTCTGGGCAACAATGGGAAGTACTATATGATAAAAACCGATTTTTGCGCAAAAAGTGCCAGTGTTTAAAAATAATGTTCAGGACAGGGTGTCTTGGACTTTTTTATTTGAGCTTCCATCCATGGGCTGTGGAAATAATCATTACCTATCGATGGTCATTAAAAACTCTTTTAAATGTAAATTAATTAACAGAATTTAATAGACAAGAGGTATAAAATTGAGAATAGGAGGTGACAAGTTGCTTTTTCACTAAACGTGGACGGTTCTGAACAAACCAAAAAAAATCAAACGGGGGTGCCTAGTGTGGCGAAGTTAACAACAGAAATAAAAGAGTTTATCCAGGAAGTTAAGTTATGTGTTGCTGCTACTGCAGACAAAAACGGGATGCCTAACGCATCTTTCAAAGGTTCTCTGCAGGTTTTGGATGATGAACATCTGATTTTTGCAGACATTTTCTCAGCCAAAACACGAAAGAACTTAATGGAAAACAATAAGATATGTATCATTGTAGGAGACCACAAAAAAATGGTCAGTTATCAGTTCAAAGGGGAAGCGGAACTATTGAATCAGGGGGAACTCTTTGAAAAGGTCTGTGCTGCTATAGAGGGGATGAATTTAAATCTTCCCAGACCACAATATGTGGTGAAGACAAAAATCACTGAGATATACCCCGACCCTGCTGCCAAGTAGCAGATATGCCAAAGCAACTCGGAGATGAAAAGGCAGGGGGAATTTGCTTCTGAAAACTTAGAGGCAATAGATTTACAGGGGAATTTCGCTTTAATAATTAATATGATTATAATTAGTTGCCGGTTATAATGTCAAAAATAAAGGAATTCACGCTAAGGTTGTAGTATTATAGACGGCATAATATGGAAATTGACATAGTAACTGACAGACTTTGCGGAAGCTGGAGCCGCAAGAGTCCAGTCAACGCCAAAGGGGCTAGACTGTAAGGCCTATTACAAACAAGGGACATATCGATAGAAGGGTCCTTGGAATTAATAAAAGGAAGCGAGAGTTTATTGCTAAGTGAGATGGATTGATACTGCTTCCGGGGACGGGGATACGGTGAAAACATTCGCTTGCCTAATCATTCCACGTATTGAACACATTAGAAATGAAAACAATTAGAAACGAATTACTCTTGAAATAGACTTCAAAGTATGTTAATATATTATTCGTTGAGGTATTCCTCGGTAGCTCAATGGTAGAGCAACCGGCTGTTAACCGGTAGGTTGTAGGTTCGAATCCTACCCGGGGAGCCATAAAGAATACAAGACAGGTGAAAACCTGTCTTTTTTTGTTATAAGTGTTTGTTCATAAGTGCCTCCGGAGTGAAACTCTCAGGGGCAAAAGAGAGACGCACATCAACCGGTGATGTGCGTTCTCATTATTATAGAGAGAGGAGGTTTACATACTTGTCATTTACTGAACCAGATTACTTATTAACTGTCCTGAAGTCATTATCTGTTAATGTCAGCCTGATCCTGTTAAACAGGAGGGACCATTCTTTGAAGAACAGACCTACCAGAACCTTAAAAAGTGTGAAACCATTTGACAGCCTTTCTTTAAACGGCCACTTTAGCTCGTCATTGCCGCATATTGTAGCTTTATTCACGGCTTCAACCTTTTGGCGCATTTGCTCTCTCATAGCCTTTTGCTCACTTTGAGGGAGTTTAACTATTTCATCAATTTCCCTGATTATATCTCTGGCCATTCTTATCCGGTAATCGATATCGGCATAAAGTTTCTCTTCAATCAAGCCATAATCTTTTTTAACCTGATTTAATCTTAATGCGGCTTCATATGTGGCCTCAACGATTTCATCCCGGGTCATGGAGTCAGTCTCATAACTGAGGATATATTTCCAACTGGGCATGGTGAGAGCCTGACGGTGTTCTTCAAGGGTGCGGTAAAACTGCCTGTAGCCGAACTTCTCCGGTTCTTCGAAAGCGCGGCATCCGGGATCCAGGAAAGGTGCCAGCGGAGCTACAAAGAAACACAGGCGTTTATCACCCTGGAACTTATCCAGAAGGTAAGCACAGTAATCAACCGAAGAAACGGCATCCTCGTAAGATTGTTTGGGAATTCCCGTCATAAAGAAGATGTCAATTTTGCGGCAGTTATTTCTCAAGGCTGATTCCAGGGATGCCTCAATCTTTTCATTGCTTACCGGTAGTTTGCCGTTAAACTTACGAATCCGTTCAATGTGTGATTCCAAGGTAATTTCTATGCTGTACTGTGGCAGGGCCTTGTCCAGTCTCCCGAAAAATTCATCACCCGCCGGGAAAAATAGCTCTAACACCAGCTCATTCTTTATGTTGGACTCTTCCAGTAATGTCAGAAATTCTTCGGTGAACTCAGGACCTGCCATGCGAAAGTCGTTTAAGATAAAAATCGGAGCCTGCCCCAGGTTTTGCAGAAAAAGGATGTCCTCAATCAAAACCTTGGGTGACCTGAAGGCCGGTTTTGACCTGTTGCATATTTTCTTATATGCAGATGCCGAACCGCCGCAGATGGAACAGTTCTGGGTACAGCCGCGGGAAGTCAGCAGAGCTGTAACCGGATATTTTAACCAGTCTGCATAGGGAACGGTGTTGTGCAGGCTGGCATATTTAAAAACAGAGCGGACTACATACTTGTAGCTTGGAATTGAGGCATAGTCCATATCGTCCGGGACGTGGGTAAGCGGGTTAACAACTACCTCACCGTCCGGCTTTTTCCAGGTAAGGTTGGGGATTTTGTCCACCGGAACTCTCTGCCTGACTGCGATAACAAGTTGTTTCACAATCTCTTCAGTGGAATCTCCCCTGACGACATAATCAACACATGGGTATGATACCAGTTCTTCATGATAATAAGAAGCCGACAGACCGCCAAACAGAACAGGTGTATCCGGGTGATACTTTTTGACAATTTTGGCTACCTCTACACTGCCATGAGCATGTGGCAGCCAGTGCAGGTCAAAGGCGAATATCCTGGGGTTAAGCCCGGCAATAACCTTTTCCACGTCATAATCAGGACTTCTCAGCATCTGATAGGCAAGATTGATCAACTGCACGTTAAAACCGTTTTGTTCCAGGGTGTCAGCGATGCTGGTGATGCCAACCGGGTACATTTCAAAGGTTGGTGATGAAGGAACAACATCACTGATTGGGCCAAACATAATTGTATCTTTCCGAAAATCATAAACACTTGGAGCGTGTAAAAAAACTAAGTCTTTACGGAACAATATACTCCCCCCATTTATGAGCTTGTAAAAAAAATCACAAGCCAATCACAAAAAATAAGTCAAATGTCATGAGCTAATTTTATCATATATACAGATGAGACGTAAATAGAATATCAGGCAGAATTCGATAATATTGTTTACATTGGGCGCATCTTATGACCTAACAGCAGCCGGGCCCTATTGTAGAAAAGCTTCATCTCTGTAAAAAAGAGCCGGGTGAAAACTCCGGTCAGGGAAACAATGTTTCCAAATCGCTGCGTGATGGGCCACTTCAGTTCATCTTTGCCGCAAATTGTATGCCGGTTAATTTGTTCGACTTTGGTTTTAAGTTCTTTCAATGCTTCTTGTTTCCGGCTTTCGTCCTCGATTTCCATTATCCTGTCTATCTCATCCATTACCTTTTGGGCGTTGCTAATCCTAAATTCTATCTGGCTGTAAACATCATCATCAATCAAATTATACTCATGTTTAAGAGCATTGAGTCTCAGGGCGGCTTCATACGTTGAACGCACAATTTCATCACGGGTCATGCTGTCGGTTTCATAACTGAGGATGTGTTTCCAGCTTGGTTTAGTAAGGGCATGATAATGGTCCTCAAGGGTATGGCAAAACTTTTTATAACCATATTTTTCCGGAAACTCGAAGGCCAGACAGCCCGGGTCCAGAAATGGCGCCAATGGTGCAATAAACAGGGCCAGTCTTTTATCACCATCAAATTTTTCAAGTAAGTGACGGCAGTAATTAATAGAATCCATGGCCTGTTCATAGGTCTGTTTGGGGATACCGGTCATGAAAAAGATATCAATTTTACGACAGCCATATTTAAAAGCTGAAGCGATAGTGCTTTCGACTTGTTCATTGGAACAGGCAAATTTTCCGTTCATCTTCCGGATAGACTCTATATGGGTTTCGAGAGTCATTTCCAGGCTGAATTTGGGCACTGCATCCGCAATTTTAGCAAAATATTCATCGCCGGCTTCCCAGAACAATTCTATAATCAGTTCATTCTTGACGTTTTCTTTTTTCAGGAGGCTGAAGAATTCGTCCACATACTCAGGGCCTGCCTGGCGCAGGTCGTGAAGCACAAAAATCGGGGCCTGACCAAGTTTCTGAATCAGCCTGATATCCTCCATAAGGGACTGGGGTGATCTATATGCCGGCTTGTCCCGGTTACAGACCCTTTTGTAGGCGAATTCAGAACCGCCGCAGATTGAGCAGTTTTGGGTACAGCCCCGTGCCGTCAGCAGGGCCGTAATCGGATATTTTAACCAGTCAAGATAAGGCACGGTGTTATGCAGATTTGCATACTTAAATACAGACCGCACCACATAACTGTAGCAGGGTACCGAAATATAATCAATATTTTCGGGCACATGTGTTAACGGGTTAACCACAGGGGTTCCGTCAGGCTTTTTCCAAGTCAGGTTTGGAATCTTATCAAAGGGCAGGTCATACCTTATAGCCTTCATTAACTGAAGCATGGGCTCTTCAGTGCTGTCCCCCCTGACAACGAAATCAACAAATGGGTAAGATATAAGCTCTTCATGGTAATAAGTTGAAGATAAGCCGCCAAAAATCACCGGAATATCAGGATGATACTTCTTGCATATTTTGGCCAGCTCAATACTGCCATGAACATGGGGCAGCCAGTGCAAGTCAATGCCAAAGGCAGCCGGATTCATGGCGGCGATTACTTTTTCGGGGTCATAGTCCTGGCTTCTCAGCATCTGATAGGCAACATTGACAATCTGTACATTGAAACCACCGTGCTCAAGGGTTTCAGCGATACTGGTTATTCCCACGGGATACATTTCGAAAGTGGGAGATGAAGGCACGACGTCACTTATCGGACCGAACATAGTGGTATCTTTTCTAAAATCGTAAACACTTGGAGCGTGGAGAAAGACCAGGTCCTTTTTAAATAATTTAAGCATTGATTAGTCCCCTCTTTCCATTAACGCATCTTGTAGGAGTAATATAACAAATAAACAAAAAAAATAACCAAACAAGCCATGTTTTATGGTGAAAACTTTGTCTGGGGCGAACCATCTACATTTTACCACATTAGATGTGTGTTTAGAAGAGAATTTTTCTTCCAAAATGTCGATAAAGGTCAGAAAAGGTCTAAAGGTCAAAAATAGAAAAGCAGATTACTGACCAAGGAACAAAAGTTCATTGCAGTAAATAAAGAAATAACCAGTAAAGAGGCGTAAAACATATGAATTAAGCGTGAAAACAACCTGATGGGCAAAACAGAGAGATATCCACAAAATAAGCGCATGAATGGAATATTACAGTACTTGAATGTTTTGGTCAAAAAAGGTATATAATATATTAAAGGTCAGTTAAGGTCAAACAATAGGGTTGGCAGGAGGGGATGCATATGGCAAATATTACAGATATCATTGAGGAATACATAAAGGCAAGATTAGGCCGGAGCAGCGGTGGAGCAATTATTTTCCGCCGCGGCGAACTGGCTGAAAAATTCAGCTGTGTACCCTCACAGATTAATTATGTGCTGAGTACCAGGTTTTCTTCAAGCCGGGGGTATATTGTGGAGACAAGAAGGGGTGGTGGCGGTTTTATCCGTATAATCAGGATTCCACTGGAGGAATCTGAAGAGCTGCTTGATATTGTCTATGAAAAAATCGGTGATCAGGTTGGTATCAATGAGGCTATTGGCCTGATTCGTTATCTTTTCGAGGAAGATATTATTTCCAGGCGCGAGGCTCACCTTATGGAAACCGTAATTGAGGTGGCTGCGCCTGACCACAGCCATCCTGAAGCCCGGAGGAACAGGGCGGTAATTTTGAAATCAATGCTGATGGTATTGCTGAGGCATAAAAAATAGAGGAGAGGGGGCGTAAATATGGATTTTAACCGTTTTACCCAAAAATCCAGAGAAGCCATTTCTGCTGCCCAGCAGCTGGCTGCGGAACGGCATCACCAGGAACTTACGGGAAAACACCTGATGGCTGCCCTGATGGACCAGGATGGGGGGATGACGCCCCGGTTTCTGGAGCATGCCGGAGTAAATCCGGATATTTTTGTCAGCAGAGTTTCCCAACTGCTGGACAGGATTCCCGTTGTTACGGGATATGAAGGTTCTCTGTCGATGGGCAGCGGTCTGGCCCGCGTCCTTGTCAGGGCTGAAAAGGAAGCCCGGGACATGAAAGACGATTATGTCAGTGTGGAACACTTGCTGCTGGCCCTGCTTGAAGACGGGGAGCCAGAGACCAAGGAAGCACTGGCCCAGGCCGGACTTACCCGGGAAAACCTGCTGAATTCCCTGCGGGCAGTAAGGGGAAACCAGAGGGTCACCGGGGAAAATCCTGAAGAGACCTATGAGGCCCTGGAACGATATGGTCGTGACCTGACCAAGCTGGCCCGCGATGGGAAGCTGGACCCGGTTATCGGTCGTGACGATGAAATCCGCAGGATTATCGAAATCCTGTCCCGGAGAACCAAAAACAACCCGGTGCTTATCGGGGAGCCCGGGGTTGGTAAGACAGCTGTTGCCGAAGGCCTGGCGAGGCGAATTGTAGCGGGTGACGTTCCCGAGGGCTTAAAGGACAAACGGTTGATAAATTTGGATATGGGTGCACTAGTAGCAGGCGCCAAGTACCGCGGTGAGTTTGAGGAAAGACTGAAAGCGGTGCTTAAAGAGGTCCAGCAGTCAGATGGCAAAATAATTCTGTTTATTGATGAACTGCATACAGTGGTGGGCGCAGGCGCTGCCGAGGGCTCTGTTGATGCGGGGAACCTTCTTAAGCCAATGCTGGCCAGAGGCGAGCTGCGCACAGTTGGCGCCACTACCTTAAATGAATACAGAAAATATGTTGAGAAAGACGCCGCTCTGGAGCGCCGCTTCCAGCCGGTTTTAGTAAATCCTCCATCAGTTGAGGATACCGTTTCTATCTTAAGGGGCTTAAAGGAGCGTTATGAGGTCCATCACGGGGTGCGTATTCAGGATGGCGCTATAGTGGCGGCGGCGGCGCTGTCTGACCGCTACATTTCGGACCGTTTCCTGCCTGATAAGGCAATTGACCTTATGGATGAAGCGGCGGCCAAGCTGCGTACAGAGATTGACAGCATGCCGACAGAACTGGATGAAATTACGCGAAAGATCATGCAGCTGGAAATTGAGGAAGCGGCCCTGGGAAATGAAAAGGACCAGGCTTCCGGAGAACGGCTTAACAAGATCAAGGAGCAGCTGGCCGACCTGCGCAGTGAAGCTGATGGCATGAAGGCTCAGTGGCAGGTGGAAAAAGAGGCTATTTCCAGGGTGCGTGGTTTAAAGCAAGAAATGGAGAAAACCAGGCAGGAAATGGAAAGAGCTGAACGTGAGTATGACCTTAACCGGTTGGCTGAGCTAAAATACAGCCGCCTTGACAACCTCGAAAGACAGTTGAAATCAGAGGAGGAGCTTCTGGCCGGTAAGCAGAAAAGCGGAATGCTTCTAAAGGAAGAGGTTGATGCAGAGGATATTGCCAGGGTAGTCAGCCGCTGGACTGGTGTGCCGGTCAGCAAGCTGGTGGAAGGTGAAAAAGAAAAATTGCTTCACCTTGATGAGGAACTGCACAGGCGTGTTATCGGCCAGGATGAAGCCGTACGAGCTGTTGCTGATGCCGTTCTCCGGGCGAGGGCGGGGATCAAGGATCCCAATCGTCCCGTTGGTTCGTTTGTATTTTTGGGGCCAACCGGTGTGGGCAAGACTGAGTTGGCAAGAGCTCTGGCGCAGGCGCTTTTTGATGATGAGCGCAGTATGATCCGGCTGGATATGTCTGAATACATGGAAAAACACGCGGTTTCCAGGCTGATTGGAGCCCCTCCGGGATATGTCGGCTACGAGGAGGGCGGTCAACTGACAGAGGCTGTAAGACGAAAGCCCTATTCGGTTATACTACTTGATGAGATTGAAAAGGCCCATCATGATGTGTTTAATGTTCTGCTGCAATTATTGGATGACGGCAGGCTGACAGATGGGCATGGGCGCACTGTTAACTTCAGGAATACAGTTGTAATCATGACATCAAACCTGGGCAGCCAGGAGATATTGGCCCATCAGGAAAACGGCGGGGATTTTGACCGGATGAGAAACAGTGTCTTAAATATTATGAGGCAGCACTTCAGGCCTGAGTTTCTCAACAGGGTTGACGAAATTGTGGTCTTCCATGCCCTGGGACAGGAGCATGTCCGGAAAATCGCCGGACTTCTGCTGGAGAGGCTGGCTCTGCATGTGGAAGCTGCTGTAGGGATAAGGTTCCGGTATGAGGATAGCGCCCTTGACTACCTGGCAGCCAGGGGATATGAGGCTGCATATGGCGCCCGTCCCCTGAAAAGGCTGGTCAGGCAGGAAGTAGAAACCCCTTTTAGCCGGCACGTTGTCAAGGGGGACCTCCTGCCCGGTGATACCGCTGTACTGAGAGGCAGTGATATGGGGTTAAGCATTGACAAAGCGTAATCAGCCAACGTAATTTTCCCCGGACAGATATTATTTTCGTATAATAAATGAGGAAACAATACTAAGGAGGAGGGATTTTGGGATGATATGTGAGAAGTGTCAGAAGAGACCGGCTGCGGTTCATGTGACCAAAATTATTAATGGCAAAAAGACCGAAACAAACCTCTGTGATATTTGTGCTCAGGAAGACAGTGCCGCTTTCGGTGAACCTAAATGGATGCTGCATAATATTTTTGCTGATCTCTTTAATCAGCCTGCAGCGGGCAGTCCTTCGATACCGGAAAAGCGGGAGGGCACGATCCAGTGTGAGCACTGTGGTTTTACCGATGTTCAGTTTTCACAGGTGGGCAAACTAGGCTGCCCAAAATGCTATGAGGTTTTTGAGAACAAACTTGAACCTGTATTAAGGCGGATACATGGCAATCCGGGGCATACGGGCAAAATACCCAAAAGAACCGGGGGTACTATCGGTTTGCGCAAGGAAATCGAAGAATTAAAACTAAAGCTGAAGGCTGTCGTGGGAAGTGAAGAATATGAAAAGGCCGCTGAAATAAGGGATAAGATTCGCGGCCTGGAAAAGAAACTGGGTTAGGGGGTGCTTTCATGACGATAAAAGATACTGTAATCAGTGCGAAAAGTAAGTGGGCCGAAGGGACAGGACCGGATATAGACGTAGTCATCAGCTCCAGGATCAGACTGGCCAGAAATTTAAAGGATTATCCCTTTCCGCATTTTATGTCGGAAGAACAGGCTGATCAGATTCTGCAGGGGGTCAGGACTGCTGTTTTGCAAGATGAAGCCGTGGAAAAAACAGGCCGGCCGGAGTTTATCTTACTCTCTGAATTAACCGCCACCGAACGGCAAATATTAGTGGAAAAGCACCTGATAAGCCCCCATCATATCAAAGACCCGGTAAACCGGGCCGTAGTCCTGGCAGCTGATGAGTCTGTCAGCATCATGGTCAATGAGGAGGACCACCTGAGAATCCAATGCCTCCTTCCGGGACTACAGTTGGAGGAGGCTTGGAACCTGGCCAATGAGACTGATGATATTCTGGAAAATAAGCTTGATTATAGCTTCTGTGAAAAGAAGGGGTATCTGACCTCGTGTCCCACAAATGTGGGCACAGGGCTTCGGGCTTCGGTGATGCTGCACCTGCCCTGTATGGTAATGACAAAACAGGTGGGGAAAGTTGTTGCTGCCATTGCCCAGCTTGGTCTCGCTGTAAGAGGGTATTACGGTGAAGGGACCGAAGCCTATGGGAACATTTTTCAGGTATCCAACCAGGTTACCATGGGACATACTGAGGAAGAAATTGTAAAAAACCTGCTTACAGTGACCAGACGGATTGCTGCCCAGGAACGCGCCACCAGGGAAAAGGTTTATAAAGATAATCAATCTGTGCTTGAAGATAGGATTTTCCGCTCCTATGGAGTAATGAGCCATGCCAGAGTAATGACTTCCCAGGAGGCGCTGAAAAACATTTCAAATATCAGGCTGGGTGTGGAACTGGGAGTATTGAAAAACATAAATTTTGCACAAATCAATGAACTGATAATTCTTACCAGACCTGCCTTCCTCATTCAAAAGGCAGGTAAGGACTTAAACGCTGATGAGCGGGATCTGCTGCGGGCTGAGATTATCAGAGAAAAAATAACTATAACTGCGAGGTGACATCTATGTTTGGAAGGTTTACGGAAAGGGCCCAAAAAGTTTTGATGCTTGCCCAGGAGGAAGCCAGACGGTCAAATTACCCTTATGTTGGCACTGAACACCTGTTGTTGGGTTTAATCGAAGAAGGGGGCGGGATTGCTGCTAAGGTTATGCATTCTTTGGGCATAGAGTCTGAAAAGGTCAGGCGGGAAGTAGAAAAGATTATTGGTAAGGGCGGCGGTGCGGCCATTGGAGATATCGGGTTTACTCCCAGGTCCAAAAGGGTTTTGGAGCTTTCCTTTGATGAAGGCAGAACCCTTGGTCATAACTACATTGGTACTGAGCATATTTTGCTTGGTCTCATCAGGGAAGGCGAAGGAGTGGCGGCAACTGTTCTGCAGAACCTCGGGGCGGACCTGAAATCTGTCCGCCAGGGAGTTATGGGGATGTTAAACGGAGCCAAGCCGTCAGGCGGACTACCCAAATCCGGTGAGAGCAAGACCACTCCAAATCTTGATGAGTTTGGCCGGGATTTGACTGTCCTGGGTAAAGAAGGCAAACTGGACCCTGTAGTTGGCAGGGAGAAAGAGATTGAGCGTGTAATCCAGGTGTTAAGCAGAAGAACCAAGAATAACCCGGTCCTCATAGGTGAGCCAGGGGTAGGTAAAACCGCCATTGCTGAGGGCCTGGCCCAGAGAATTGACCAGGGCAACGTGCCGGAAACCCTATTGGACAAAAGGGTTGTTACCCTTGATTTGGCATCAGTGGTTGCCGGGACCAAATTTCGTGGGGAATTTGAGGAGCGGTTGAAGAAAGTAATGGAAGAAATCAGGATTGCCGGGAATATCATACTCTTTATAGATGAACTGCATACCCTTATTGGCGCCGGAGCGGCAGAAGGCGCCATCGATGCCGCAAACATACTGAAACCGGCCCTGGCAAGAGGGGAGCTCCAGTGTATTGGTGCTACAACTCTTGATGAATACAGGAAGCACATTGAGAAAGACCCTGCCCTGGAGCGGAGGTTCCAACCAATTACCGTTGAGGAGCCCGGAATCGAAGAAGCCCTGGAAATTCTCCGCGGGTTAAGGGACCGCTATGAAGCTCATCACCGGGTGAAGATTTCCGATGAGGCCATGGAAGCCGCGGTCCGGTTGTCTGATAGGTATATTACCGACAGGTTTATGCCTGATAAGGCCATAGACCTGATAGATGAAGCGGCATCAAGGGTAAGGCTGCAGACTTATGTTGCACCTCCGGGAATTAAAGACAAAGAAAAAGAACTGGAAAAAATCCGCCAGGAAAAGGAAGCTGCTATTTCAGGCCAGGAATTTGAGAAAGCCGCCGGTTTAAGGGATAGTGAACAAAAACTTCGGGGCGAACTGGAAAACATCAAAAAGGACTGGGAAAAGCAGAAGGGGCTTGAAAGGAAGACTGTTGAAGAAGAAGACATTGCCCATATTGTATCCAGTTGGACCGGAGTTCCTGTGAGCAAACTGGCTGAAGAAGAGAGCGCCAGACTTCTGAAAATGGAGGATGTCCTGCATCAGCGGGTTATCGGACAGGATGAAGCGGTTAAGGCAGTATCCAGGGCTGTCCGCCGGGCAAGGGCCGGGCTTAAAGACCCCAAGCGTCCTATTGGGTCATTTATCTTCCTGGGACCGACAGGTGTTGGCAAGACTGAATTGGCCAGAGCTTTGGCTGAGGCCTTGTTTGGTGACGAAGATGCTTTGATCAGGGTTGATATGTCTGAATATATGGAAAAACATGCCGTGTCCAGGCTTGTCGGAGCTCCCCCAGGATATGTGGGCTATGATGAAGGAGGCCAGTTAACCGAAGCAGTCAGGCGAAAACCATATAGTGTGATTCTTCTTGATGAGATTGAAAAGGCTCATCCGGAAGTCTTTAATATTCTGCTTCAGGTGCTGGAGGACGGCAGGCTTACCGATGCCAGGGGACGTACTGTTGATTTCCGCAATACCGTACTGATTATGACTTCAAATGTCGGCGCTGAGATGCTCAAAAAAGAAACCTCACTCGGTTTCCGGCCTGCAGGCAGGGAAAAAAGTTATGATGATATGAAGGATAAAGTAACCAATGAACTCCGCCGTACATTCAGGCCTGAGTTTCTGAACCGTATTGATGAAATAATTGTATTCCATTCTCTGGATGAAGGCCATATCAAACAGATAGTTGAGCTTATGGTGAACGAGGTTGCCGCTAGGCTCAGAGACGGTGATTTGATTATTGAGGTTACGGAGAAGGCCAAAGAGTTTCTGGCTAAAGAAGGTTTTGACCAGATGTATGGCGCCAGGCCGCTGCGCCGGGCTATCCAAAAGTATGTAGAAGACCGGCTCTCAGAGGAAATCCTGGCAGGCACCTTTAAGAAGGGGGATAAACTGGTTATTGATGCCGGCGCAGAGGGAATAGCTGTAACCAAAGATACTGTGGGCGCAGGTGCCTAGCAGACTGGTGTCACGGATGTAGGCGGCAGGTATCCGATAAATATGGCAGATAGATATGTATAAGGGGAAAGGCCGGCCGGATTTGGCCGGTCTTTCCTTCACTGTCTTTCCGCTAAAGTGTATCTTGTGGACCATCTTTTTCGATGATATAATTAAAAATTAAGAAGTTTGGATTGTGAGGTATACTGTGGCTAAAATAAAGACTAGGTTTATTTGCGCGGAATGCGGCCATGAAGAGCCTAAGTGGTATGGAAGATGTCCGGGTTGTGGCACATGGAATTCCCTTTCTGAGGAAATAAATATAAAGAAAACCAAAAAAAATGGCTGCAGGCAGGTTGTTTCGCAGCCGATACCGATTACCCAGGTGTCGGATGCATCAGAAGAGCGGATGATTACCGGGATCGCCGAACTGGACAGGGTCCTGGGGGGTGGCATTGTACCGGGTTCCCTCGTTCTTATCGGGGGAGATCCGGGGATCGGCAAATCGACCATTGCCATTCAGGCGGCTTCAGTTATAGCAAAGAAACAGGGTGTTTCCCTATATGTTACTGCTGAGGAATCTGTCAGGCAGACCAGGATGAGGGCAGCCAGGCTTGGGGTTGTTGATGAAAACCTTTTTGCGGTGGCCGAAACCTCACTGGACCAGATTTTGGTCCATATAGAACGTTTGGCACCAAAACTGGTCATCATTGATTCTATCCAGACGATTTTCCGCGAGGAAATTCCGTCCGCCCCCGGTAGTGTCGTTCAGGTTAGGGAATGTACGTATTGCCTCATGCAGGAGGCCAAAAACCGGAATATTCCCGTGTTTATAGTAGGACATGTAACTAAAGAGGGGTCTATTGCAGGTCCCCGGGTTCTGGAACATATAGTGGATGCCGTACTGTATTTTGAAGGTGAACGCAATCACAGTTTCCGGATTTTAAGGGCGGTTAAAAACCGGTTTGGCTCAACCAATGAAATAGGGGTTTTTGAGATGGGGGAGCGGGGCCTGATAGAGGTGGCCAACCCATCCGAAATATTTCTTGCCGAGCGGCCCACCGGTGTCTCGGGCTCGGTTGTGATAGCCGGTATAGAGGGAACCAGGCCTGTGCTGGTTGAAATACAGGCCCTGGTAAGCGCCAGCAGCTTTGGTAATCCAAGGAGAATGACAAGCGGGGTTGATTATAACCGTTTAAATCTGATTTTGGCAGTTTTGGAAAAGAGGGTGGGACTGCAACTGGGCAGTCAGGATGCCTATGTTAATGCAGCAGGAGGTGTCAAACTGGACGAACCTGCTGTTGATCTGGGTATTGCCGTTGCTCTGGCCTCCAGTTTTAGGGATATTCCGGTTGAACCGTCAACAATCGTCTTGGGTGAAATAGGCCTTACGGGGGAAGTGAGGGCAATAAACCAGGCTGCCAAGAGAATACATGAGGGGACGAAACTGGGTTTTCGCACTTTTGTCATTCCTGCGGCTAACTCCATCCAGTGTAAGGATATCCCGGGAATCAACATAGTTGGTGTAAAAACAGTTAATGAGGCATTTGAGACAGCATTGGGGGTGAAGAGTTGAAAGACGAGCATTTACTTGACGGCGAATTCCTGAAAGCCATTAAAATACTGGCTCCGGGTACACCCCTAAGAGAAGGGCTGGAAAACATCCTCAGCGCCAGGACCGGGGCCCTGATAGTAATCGGTGATAGCTCTAAGGTTATGGAAATCATTGATGCGGGTTTTGAAATTAATGCCGATCTGACACCGGCAGGTATATATGAGCTGGCAAAGATGGATGGGGCCATAATTTTAAACAATGATGCTAAAAAGATTTTGTATGCCAACACTCAGTTGATACCTGATTCGATTATCCCTTCCATGGAAACCGGAATTCGCCACCGGACCGCGGAAAGAGTGGCCCGCCAGACGGGGGTGATGGTAATCTCGATTTCACAGAGGAGAAATGTAATCACAATCTATAAAGGGGCTGGTAAGTATGTTCTCAGGGATATTGGGGTCATACTTACCAAGGCCAACCAGGCGGTACAGACCCTGGAGAAATATAAGGTGGTGCTTGATAAATCCCTGGCAACACTCAGCACTCTGGAATTTCAGGACCTGGTTACCCTCTACGATGTCGCCAAGGCCTTACAGCGTACTGAAATGGTTGTCAGGGTGGTTAAAGAGATTGAAACATATATTGGAGAACTGGGGAGTGAAGGACGCCTTGTCAGTATGCAGATGGATGAGCTGGTAGCAAATGTTGAAGATGACGGACTGCTTATTGTGGAAGACTATTACCTGCATGAAGATAAGAATCCTGAGGAAGTGCTCCATACTATAGGCCAGTGGGATGCGGAAGATTTATTGGATTTGTCTCTGATATGCCGTGCCCTGGGTTATGCGGGCGGTGCCGGCATCCTGGACCAGTCTGTTTCATCAAGGGGTTACCGGATTCTTTACAAAATCCCCAGGCTGCCTTGGCCGGTAATAAAAAACCTGGTAGATACCTTTGCTTCACTGCAGAGAATCCTAAATGCATCCATTGAGGAACTTGACGATGTGGAGGGTATCGGTGAGGTAAGGGCCAGGGCGATAAAGGAAGGGCTGAAAAGGTACAGAGACCAAGTCCTTTTAGACAGGCATCACTGGTAAGTGGTAAAAACAACACCGGTAAGAAGAGCAATATGAAGAAAGGCTCAAGCCCTCCGGAACAGGGTTTGAGCTCTTTTCGAATGATGGGTAGTACTGATAGGCGGATATAATTATGTAAAATTAAAGTACCTAAGAGTAGAAAGTTTCTTATGTTCTTTAATGAAGACATCATAAAGGTTGATATCCATGTGATTACACAGTGCCGCCAAGTAGAAGAGTGTCCGGCCGATTTCAGCTTCAATAATTTCCTCGCACTTGGGACAGAGGTTCCCATTAAGATGAGAGTCGGTATATTGTTTTAGTTCCAATATGGAGATGTTATCCGGGATGTCCTTTTTCTTTGCCGTCACTTCAATACATCCACAGCTGGTTACGGATTTTGTAACAGCACGGTTAATGCGGGCAGAAGCTTCCTGGAGCTTGCTTAATACATCAAGTACACTCTGGTGACGTATTAACAGTTCGGAGACTGTATTTTGAAACTCATCGCATAATAAATCTTTCATGGTGTCCCCCCTGTTACATTTTTATTAGAATTCTTCCTGGCTTAATTATACTTAGATTGCTCTTCACCTGTCAATGTGATAAAAGCCAAAAGTTTTTGTTGACATATTGGAAATAGATGTGATATAATACATTTTTATTTGACACTGTCAGATTATTTGTGCTATACTATTATAGAAACTCATTATAGGAGGTCTATGATGTTTAATGTAGGAGATAAAGTAGTTTATCCGATGCATGGAGCCGGTGTTATTGAGGCCATCGAGGAACAAGAGGTTCTCGGTGAAAAAAGAAAGTACTATATCATGAGAATGCCCATCGGTGACATGAAAGTGATGATTCCAATAAACAATGTTAGTGAAATCGGATTGCGGCAGGTGATCAATGAAGAAGGTGTGCAGAAGGTTCTTGATATACTGCATGACAGACAAAATACCATGTCCCAGAACTGGAATCACCGTTACAGAAACAACCTTGAAAAAATTAAAAGCGGGAATATTTACGAGGTTGCTGAAGTTGTAAGGAATCTTATTCTGCGGGAGCAGGAAAAGGGTTTATCCACAGGGGAACGCAAAATGCTGGAAAATGCGAGACAAATTCTTATTAGCGAGCTTGTTCTGGCTCGTGGTGCAGAGGAAGAGAAAATTGAACTTATGCTGGATGCCGTGTTTGCTTAATACGTCAGAGTTCTGACGTATTATTTTTATAGCTGCCCCCTGCTTCTTTAAGTAGGGACAAGTGGCTCTAAGTCCCCGAATATTATATCAGGATAACCTTTTTTCTTGATACTACGTTATTAGTTGGCGTATAATGGTAATAATAAAATCATAAGCTAACCGAAGGAAAGGGGGTGATGAAATTGTTTCGCAGGGCTTTAAGAATCATAGTAATAGTTCTTTTCACGGGTTTGGGGTTTGGATTAAGCTATTATTATCTGCCTGGCAGTATTGCCGGGGTTGATATCACAAAACCGACTATGCACTATGGGATTATAGGTATTATTACCTCTTTATGCGGTTTATTGGGGATTCTTCTGGCGTCGGGTATTATCGAACGGACGGTTCGATTGACTTCCTGGCTTGAACAGAGGCTTATCAGGATGTCAATTCAAGAAATGGTAGGCGGCGCCATTGGTTTAATAATCGGACTTATAATAGCTACTTTATTAGGGGCGGCTATTTCATGGCTTCCCTGGTGGGTTGGCGGAGTATTGCGGATTATTGTTACCTTGTTATTGGGATATCTGGGTATGAGTGTGGGCATGAAAAGAAAAGAAGAACTACTCGGGTTTCTGCCGCGCTTTAGTAGGGATAAACAGACCAAAACAGATATTAAGTCACCCCAGTCCTGTAAGATACTTGATACCAGCGTGATTATAGACGGAAGGATAGCAGACATCTGCAAAAGCGGGTTTATTGAGGGTACTCTGATAATTCCCGGCTTTATTCTGGAAGAACTCAGGCATATTGCAGACTCGTCGGATTTACTGAAAAGAAACAGGGGCCGCAGGGGCCTTGATATCCTGAATAAAATCAGAAAAGAACTTGATGTAATGGTACAGATATATGAACAAGACTTCGAAGAAATCGCCGAGGTTGACAGCAAATTGGTTAAACTTGCCCAGGTGTTGAATGCAAAAGTGGTTACCAACGATTTTAATCTGAATAAGGTCGCTGAACTGCATGGGGTCAAGGTCCTAAACATTAATGAACTGGCAAATGCGGTGAAACCGGTTGTGCTGCCGGGTGAGGAGATGCTGGTACAGGTTATTAAAGACGGCAAGGAAATCGGACAGGGTGTTGCTTACCTCGATGATGGGACAATGATTGTTGTTGACGGTGGTAGGAGGTTTATCGGACAGACAATAGGAGTAATTGTTACCAGTGTATTACAGACAGCAGCCGGCAGAATGATTTTTGCCAAACCCAAGTCGGCTGACAAAAAGAGCATTGACCACGATCCGCCATCCTCCTACAATGAGGTGAATCTGATTGGATAAGTTTACAGCTATTATACCTGCCGCCGGTCAGGGCAGAAGGATGAAGAGTTATCTGAATAAGCAGTTTATACTTCTTAGGGGTATGCCTATTATAGTGCATACCCTAAGAGTCTTTCAGGATGCTGAGGTTGTCAGCAATATAGTGCTGGTCTGTGCTTCGGGTGAAGAGGAGTATTACCGTCAGGAAATACTCTCCAACTATGGAATAAGCAAACCCACTATTGTAGTTGCCGGGGGCAGCGAGAGACAGGACTCAGTATGCTGCGGTCTGCAAACAATCAATGACTCCAGCGATTATATTATGATTCATGACGGAGCCAGGCCGCTTCTGACTGTTGACCTGATAAACAGACTTGCTGAAGAGGCCAAGGTTACCGGAGCAGTTGTGGCCGGTGTACCTGTCAAGGACACCATTAAAAGAACTGATGCCGGAGGAATAATAACAGATACATTACTGAGGGAACGGCTGTGGAGTATCCAGACCCCTCAGGTTTTTCGCTTTGACCTGATAAAGAAGGCGCATAAACTGGCAAAGGCTGCAGAGTTTTTCGGAACAGATGATGCCACCCTGGTTGAAAAACTGGGGGTGCCGGTTAAGGTTATCCCCGGTTCTTATGAAAATATTAAGATAACCACTCCTGAAGATATTGTAGTTGCCGAGGCCATTCTGAAGAGGAGGGGTCTTGGTTGAGATTTGGTATTGGGTATGACGTTCACAGACTGGTAACAGGCAGGGAGCTTGTGCTGGGAGGGGTATCGGTTCCGTTTGAAAAGGGACTTGAAGGACATTCCGATGCCGATGTACTGGCACACGCGATTATGGACGCACTGTTGGGAGCAGCGGGACAGGGTGATATCGGCAGGCATTTCCCTGATACCGATGTCAAATATAAAGGCATATCTAGCCTGGTACTTTTGGAACGGGTAATAGAAATCGTTAGTGAAAGCGGGTTTCAGGTTAATAATGTTGACAGTATAATCGTCGCTCAAAGGCCAAAATTGGCCCCGTACATAAACGAGATGGCAGAAAACCTGGCAGGGGCTATGGGTGTTTCGGTTTCCGCTGTTAATGTAAAAGCCACCACAACTGAGGGGTTGGGTTTTGTTGGCAGCGAGGAAGGGATTGCTGCTCATGCTGTAGCCGGATTAAGAAGTAACGGGACCGTAAGATAATTACACAGGATACGGGAATTTCCGGCACGATTTCAACAAATAATAATACCACACCCAAAAGAGGAGGGGATTAGTTGAAATCCAGCCAGAGGGTCCCGGTAGTTTTGTGTATGTTTCTGATATTCATGAGTATTATCCCGGCATTCGTATGTATGTTCCCCGGAGCGGCGGCTGCCGCTTATTCACAGGTAATCACCTTTGGAGCAGACCTGACGACGGCCCAGAGAACTATGCTGGCATCAGAGTTCGATGTTAATCTGACTCAAACGGACATACCTGTTACTGATATCACCAATGCCGAAGAAAGGAAATACCTGTCAGGACTGGTGCCCGAAGAAACGCTGGGAACAAGGGCAATTTCTTCTGCGATGGTGGAACTGCTGCCTGCGGGTCAGGGAATCAGGGTGACTTCCCGAAATATTACCTGGGTGACAGATGACATGTATGCCAATGCCCTGGTCACTGCAGGAGTAAGAGATGCCAGGGTAATTGTGGCCGCACCCTTCCGGGTTTCGGGTACTGCGGCTCTGACTGGCATTTTTAAGGCAGTTGAGGTGGCAACAGGAAAATCACTCGGTGAAAAGCCCAAAAAGGCAGCCAGCAGGGAGCTTGTCGAAACAGGCAGCCTTGGCGAGTCAATCGGGCGTGACAAAGCGGTCCAGTTTATTCTGCTGGTGAAACAGCAGGTGATTGCAGAAAGGACAGCCGACCCTGAGAGGATCAGGCAAATAGTCATTAATGTGGCCGGAGACCTCAACATAAACCTCAGTAACAAACAGATTGAGGAGGTAACCGGCTTGATGCAGGAAATTCGCGGGCTCAATCTGAGGGCAGAAGATTTGACAGGTCAGCTGCAATCATATAGAGACAAGCTGGAAGCTTATGCTGTAAAGCAGGAAGAAGTGAAAAGCTGGATACAGAGGGTTTTGGATATTTTGGATCGCCTTATCCAGCAGATTAGAGCAGTCCTACTGGGGGAATGACAGCAAAAAGGCCTTTATTTCAGAAGGAAATAAGGGCTTTTTCTTCAGCGTGTTTTCTGTTGATTAAGAGAAGGATAAAATGGTATAATGTGTTAGAGTTTTTAAGGAGGTTTCATGACTGATGGACAATTCTGTGGTGGTGAGGTTTGCGCCCAGCCCGACGGGCCCTTTACATATAGGCGGCGCCCGTTCAGCGCTTTTTAACTGGCTTCTGGCAAGGAAATACGGAGGCCGGATTATAGTAAGGATTGAGGATACGGATCTGGAAAGGTCCAGTACCGAGTCTGAAGAGAACATTCTGGAATCTTTATTATGGCTTGGCCTGGACTGGGATGAAGGCATCAAAAAGGGTGGGGAGCACGGCCCCTACAGGCAGACAGAGCGGTTAAACACATATACTGAAGCTGCCGGGAAGCTTCTCGAAACGGGACAGGCTTACTATTGTTACTGTACCGAGGAAGAGCTTGAAGCCGAACGCCAGGCATGTATGGCAAAGGGAGAGCTGCCGCGTTACCTGGGTAAATGCCGCAGTCTGTCTGCAGAAGAAAGAAACAGGCTGGAAGCGGAAGGCAGGAAAAGGGTTATCAGATTCCGGGTTCCGGATGATGAAAATGTAATCGTCCAGGACCTGGTGAGGGGTAATGTTATATTTGAAAGTAATGGTATCGGGGATTATGTCATTGTTAAATCAGACGGGATTCCCACTTATAATTTTGCTGTTGTTTTGGATGATTCCCTGATGGGGGTTACTCACGTAATCAGGGGTGAAGAGCATTTGTCCAACACCCCGCGCCAGTTGCTGCTTTATAACGCACTTGGCCTGAAGACCCCGTATTTTGCCCATGTCTCCCTGATTTTGGGCAAGGACCGCAGTAAAATGAGTAAAAGACACGGATCCACATCTATAGAAGCATATCGGAGCAAGGGGTATCTCCCCGAAGCCCTGGTTAATTTCCTGGCCCTTTTGGGATGGTCCCCCGCCGGTGAGGAGGAAATATTCACCCTGGAAGAGATGGTTGAGCAGTTTTCCCTGGACAGGGTGGCCAAGAATCCGGCTGTTTTTGATATCGACAAGCTTAACTGGCTGAATGGGTCGTACATACGGAAGACTGACGTGGGGAGAATTACTGACCTGGCTATCCCGTTCCTTCGTGAAGCCGGCTATATTACCGGAGAGATTACTCCTGACAGGTATGAATTGCTGAAAATGATGGTTCTCTCTGTTCAGGAAAAACTGGAGTATGTTGCCCAGGTAACAGACCATATGAAGATTTACTTTGATGACCATGTGAAAATGGAGAATGAAGAAGCCGCTGCCGTTCTGGAGGAACCTGAAGTTCCGGAAGTAATGTCTGTTTTCAGGCAAAAGATTACCGAAGCTGAAGAACTGACTCCGGAAAACACCAAGGGAATTCTTAAGACACTGACAAAAGAGCTTAAACTGGGCGGTAAAAAAGTTTATATGCCTCTGAGGGTTGCCCTGACAGGGCAGATGCATGGACCGGAGCTGTTTTATATTATTCCCGTTCTGGGCCGGGACAGGGTTCTGGTCAGGCTGGCACAGACTGTAGGCCTAAAAGATTGACAGGAGGCTGCTGAGGAGGGTTCAGAAATTGTTTAGCAGGATTAAAAAAGACATCAGGGTTATTTTTGAGCGCGACCCGGCTGCCAGGAGTTTTTTGGAGGTTTTGCTAGCCTATCCTGGGCTGCATGCCCTTTTGTTTCACCGGGCAGCCCACTACCTGTATAAAAAAGGACTAATACTACTGCCAAGGCTCATATCGCAGTTTTCGCGGTTTATAACCGGTATTGAGATACACCCCGGGGCCCGAATCGGTGAAGGCCTGTTTATAGACCATGGGACAGGTGTGGTCATCGGTGAAACGGCTGAAGTAGGTAATAACGTTACTATATACCAGGGAGTAACTCTGGGCGGCACAGGCAAAGAAAAGGGGAAACGTCATCCCACGGTGGGGAACAATGTGGTTATCAGCACCGGTGCCAAGGTCCTGGGGAATATTAAAGTTGGTGATAATACCAGGATCGGGGCGGGCTCGGTAGTGCTCAAAGACGTCCCGGCCAATACTACTGTTGTAGGCATCCCCGGGAAAGTAGTCATCAGGGATGGAATTAACATTGCCGATATGGATGTAGAGGACATTATAGACCTCCATCACGAAAACCTGCCCGATCCGGTTGCTGAAATGATACTGTGCCTGCAGCGCAAGGTAGGGCGGCTTGAAAGACGAATAGAGGAAACAAGGGGGCCCGGAAATGACGGTTAGGATTTATAATACTTTGACAAACCGTAAAGAGGAATTTGTGCCGCGTAATTCCGGTAAAGTGGAGATGTATATCTGCGGACCGACGACCTATAACCTGATACACCTGGGCAATGCCAGGCCGTTAATTGTGTTTGATACTGTCAGAAGATATTTTCAGTACCTTGGTCTTGAAGTCAAGTACATTCAGAATTTTACCGATATAGATGATAAGATAATCAACCGGGCTGCCGAAGAGGGCATGGATGCCCTGGCGCTGGCGGAAAAGTATATCAAGGAATATTATAAAGATGCCGGTGCCCTTGGGGTCAGAACTGCTGATATTCACCCCAAAGTCAGTGATCATATGCCGGAAATCATTGACATGATTCAAAAAATCATTGATAATGGGTACGGTTATGAAAAAGAAGGGGACGTATATTTCTCGGTAGGCATATTTACCGGATATGGAAAGCTGTCAGGGCGGAAACTGGAAGATATGCAGGCAGGCGCCCGGATTGATGTTGATGAACGCAAGAAGCATCCCATGGATTTTGCTCTATGGAAGGCAGCCAAACCCGGTGAGCCCTGCTGGGACAGCCCGTGGGGCAAGGGACGCCCGGGGTGGCATATAGAATGCTCCGCCATGGCCAATAAATACCTGGGCATGGGTTTTGATATCCATGGCGGCGGTTTTGACCTGGTATTTCCCCATCATGAAAATGAGATTGCCCAGGCAGAGGCCTTTGCAGGTTGTGGTCCTTTCGCCAGGTATTGGATGCATAATGGTTTTATCACGGTAAATGAAGAAAAAATGTCCAAATCCCTGGGGAACTTTTTTACCGTGCGCGAAATTTTAGGAAAATATGACCCGGAAGTGGTCAGGTTTTACATAGTCTCAACTCATTACAGGAGTCCGCTGGATTTTGATGATACCAAACTGGAGATGAATAAAAAAAGTCTCTCCAGGCTGCACAATGCCATGGACAATATTGCGGCACTAAAGAACAGTGTTAGCTTCGGGGATTCCGACATTTCCCTGGATGCCGAAATCACCGCATTTAATGAGGCGCTTGCCAAAGCGGAACATGACTTCCGCGAAGCCATGGATGATGATTTCAATACAGCTCTGGCAGTTGCCAGTCTGTTCGATCTGGCCAGGGAAGCCAATGCCTTTGGCAAAAAAATGGATACATATGCGGGCCGGAAGCTGCCCCTCCCGGTGAAAGATGTCCTTGAAAAGGCCCAGGGCAGTTTTATCAGGCTGGGCCAGGTGCTGGGGCTGTTCGAAACGGGCAGCGCAGGCGGTCGAAATGAATCTGACCTGGCAGATAAGCTGATGAACCTGATAATTGATATCAGGCAGGAAGCCCGTTCCCGGAAGGACTGGGCAATGGCTGACGACATTCGGGACAAGCTGAAGGAAACCGGCATAATATTGGAAGATACTCCCCAGGGAGTGCGGTGGAAGTTGAAATAGAAACAGGAGTTGGCTGATCCATGAAAAATTTTCCCGGGCAGGAGAACCCGGCAGGTATACCTGCCCTTGTTCTCGCATACCTTGGTGATGCGGTATATGAGTTATATGTGCGGAAATACCTGATATCTTGCGGGTATACCAAAGTTGACTCACTCCATAAAAAAGCAGTCGAGTTTGTTAATGCAGCTACACAGGCAAGGGTGTTGCGAGCTATCAGTGATAACCTGTCAGATGAGGAGGCGGCTGTGGTCAGAAGGGGCAGAAATGCCAAGTCAGGTTCGGCGCCTAAAAACATGTCTGTATCGGACTATAGGCACGGTACTGCTCTGGAAACCCTGATAGGCTACCTGTCCTTTTGCGGGAGAGAAGACCGGATTGAGGAAATATTATGTACTGCCCGTGAAATTGTATTATCTTCTGCAGAGGGGGACCATAACCATTGAAAGTACAACTGATTAACCATACGCCCGACCCTGACAGGACCGTAGCTGCAGCTGCGAAGCTGTGTTATTCCCCTGCGGGAGCGGAACAGATTCTGGATAATCTCGATAAAGCAGAGACAGATCGTTTTCTTAAAATGCTGGTTGAGCTTGGGCACTGGTCACCTACTGAGCATGTCTCTTTTACATTTTCTGCTGAGGGTGTCAGCAGGGTTCTGACCCACCAATTGGTCAGACACAGGATTGCATCGTACTCTCAGCAGTCACAGCGGTATGTCAGGCTTGATGACTTTGCATTTATTGTTCCACCGTCTATAAAGAACAATCCGGAAGCTGGTGCATTATTTATGAATATAATGAAGGAAATCGGTTCAGCATATAAGGAGTTAGCCTCAATGGTACATCAAGAGGATGCCAGGTATGTGCTGCCTAATGCCTGTGAAACAAAAATTGTCCTGACCTTTAATTGTCGCTCCCTGTACAATTTCTTTGAACACAGGTGTTGTGACCGGGCTCAGTGGGAAATCCGAAGCCTGGCCAATCTGATGTTGTCTGAGGTTAAAAAAGTGGCTCCAGGATTATTTGCCAAAGCAGGCCCGCCGTGCATTGCCAAGGGGGTTTGCCCGGAAGGCACAATGTCCTGTGGTAAAATAGATAAACTAAAAAAGGTTTGACAGGAGTTGGATTAATTAGAATGTCTGATTACATATTGGGCCGTAATCCGATTATGGAAGCCCTGAAAAGCGGCCGGCAGGTTCACCGGGTACTTGTGGCCAAAGGTTCTGGTAAAGGTTCTGTTGTTGAAATAATATCAAGAGCCCGAGATGCGCGGATTCCTATCCAGGAGGTGGAGCGGAATGCCCTGGATAAAATGACCGGGGGCCAAAACCACCAAGGGGTGGTTGCCCTTGTGCCTGCTATGGAATATGTAGAAGTTGAGGATATTCTGGAGTCTGCCCGTAAAAAAGGAGAACCCCCTTTTGTTTTGGTGCTGGATGAAATTGAGGATCCGCACAATCTTGGAGCAATACTGCGAACTGCAGATGCTGCCGGGGTTCATGGTGTTATTATTCCAAAACGCAGGGCAGTGGGTCTTACCGGGACTGTGTCCAAGGCATCTGCAGGAGCTGTGGAATATGTTCCGGTGGCCAGGGTGGTGAACCTGGTGCGAACCCTGGAAACGCTGAAAAAGGAAGGCCTATGGGTTATCGGCGCCGATATTGACGGTGAAGTAATCTGGCAGAGTAAAGGGCTGTCAGGGTCACTGGCCTGTGTGATTGGCGGTGAAGGCAGGGGCATTTCACGCCTTATCAAGGAAAAGTGTGATTATATTGTCAGTATTCCTATGAGGGGGCAGGTCAATTCCCTCAATGCCTCGGTTGCGGCTGCTGTACTCTGTTATGAGATACTGAGACAAAAGGAAAAGGTAAACACGTAATGACTGAATATCTTTTGGTGGATGGTTACAATATACTTCATTCGTGGCCTGTACTTAAGGAAATGACAATGAAGGATCTGGACCATGCCAGGGCGCGTCTGTTGCATATTATGGCTGACTACCAGGCGGTAAGCGGGGTGAAGGTGGTTGTTGTGTTTGATGCTCACCTTGTAAAAAAGGGGACCGGCTCAAGAGGGGTTGTTAACGGGGTTGAAGTGATATACACTGCTGAAGGTGAAACGGCGGATATGGTTATTGAGAAGTTTGCGGGGCAGGTTGGGGAAGGTGACCGCATGACTGTAGCCACTTCGGATTGGGCTCAGCAAAGGATAGTTTTTGGCAAAGGGGCGGTTCGTTTATCTGCCAGGGAACTGGAAGAGGAGGTCAAAGCACACCGCAAACAAAACCAGCCATATCTGGAAACGCCTGGGGCCAGGCGGGACCTTGGCGGTCGTCTGGATGACAAAGTCAGAGAGTTTCTTGAAAGAATGCGTCGACAAAAATAGAATATTGCGAATTTGGCTTCAAACCGGGATTTTCCCCCTGTTTTTTGAGTTCGCTTCTTGACGGGAGGTAACCCTTTATGTATAATAGGTTATGTAAATTAGCAAGTGGTTGTCTCCATAATCTCTCTGACAGTGTTCTGGCTGCTATGGTTGCGGGACATTTTGTTTTGTAGGGCTGTTGTTTTAGTTAATTTAATTGTTAAAATTCAATATCTGTTTCAGGATTGCCCCCTGTTAAAGGGACAAGCGTTTCGGGTACTGTTATTAAAGTAGAGCGGAGGCGATTTTTTAATGAGTCTTAGTGCACAAAGGGAAGTCTTTGACACCTATGATGTGATGTTAGACGAGGATATCGTGGAGTTCGCCAAAGATGGTGATGATAGTGCTCTAGAGTACCTTATTAATAAATATAAGAACTTTGTGCGTGCTAAAGCTCGTTCTTACTTTTTAATCGGGGCAGACAGAGAGGATATTATTCAGGAAGGGATGATCGGCCTCTACAAAGCCATCCGTGATTTTAAGTCGGACAAGCTGTCATCATTCAGGGCTTTTGCTGAGCTTTGCATAACCCGGCAGATTATAACCGCTATTAAAACAGCAACCCGCCAAAAGCATATTCCGCTTAATTCGTATGTATCACTTAACAAACCGATATATGATGAAGATTCCGACCGTACCTTGCTGGATGTGATTTCAGGTTCTAAGATTACCGACCCTGAAGAACTGATTATCAGCAGAGAAGAGTTTGACGATATTGAGGAGAAGATGGGTGAGATCCTTAGTTCACTTGAATGGAAGGTTCTTATGTCTTACCTTGAAGGCAAGTCATACCAGGAGATTGCAGTCGACTTAAAGAGGCATGTCAAGTCAATTGACAATGCCCTGCAGAGAGTAAAAAGGAAACTTGAAAGATATCTGGAAAAAAGGGAAAACTAACGAAAAGAACTCTGGTTTTATGGGATAAAAAAACAGTTGACCTGCACTTTGAAACTTGGTATAATGGTTTTTGTCAGTCGCCGACGTAGCTCAATTGGCAGAGCAGCTGACTTGTAATCAGCAGGTTGCGGGTTCGAGTCCCATCGTCGGCTCCATTTAATCTGGAGGGATTCCCGAGTGGTCAAAGGGAGCAGACTGTAAATCTGCCGGCTCAGCCTTCGAAGGTTCAAATCCTTCTCCCTCCACCATTGAAATTCATTTTGGACTGGCGAATATTTTTTATACAGCATGTATATGCTAGGCGTAGATTACACTAAACTAACGTCGCGGGGTAGAGCAGCTGGTAGCTCGTCGGGCTCATAACCCGAAGGTCGAAGGTTCAAATCCTTCCCCCGCAACCAAATGTAAGTAATCTTGTTTTGTTGGCGGTATGTTTATCCGCTAACTTTTTAATGAAACAAGGTCTTAATAAAATCGTTTGCTGCTATAGCTCAGTAGGTAGAGCGTATCCTTGGTAAGGATAAGGTCACCGGTTCAATCCCGGTTAGCAGCTCCACATTCATGGCGGCGTAGCTCAGTTGGCTAGAGCATGCGGTTCATACCCGCAGTGTCAGGGGTTCAAATCCCTTCGCCGCCACCATTATAAGAAACTAAGGCAGGTTATTATGTACCTGTCTTTTTAATTTGTTCCTGGAAGGACAACTTTTAATTAATTAATGATTTACGGAAGGAATTTTTAGGTGCATGTAGAAATACAGAAATTTAATAGAATCGTCAAATAAGCCATAATACATAAAAACTGCCAAAAATGGCAAAGCTTCTATAAGGTGTGTTTGATGGTATAGACCGGTTAGATGTATAGTGAATAAAAATCAAATTATATCAAATCAAATAAAAAAACACTTTAAAAGGATTTAAGGAGGCAGGCTAAAATGGCAAAGGCAAAATACGAACGTACCAAACCCCACGTTAACGTAGGAACCATCGGTCACGTTGACCATGGCAAGACAACCCTTACAGCAGCAATCACCACATGTATGGCAACAAAGGGCTGGAGTTCAATCAAGAAGTATGACGAGATTGACAATGCCCCTGAAGAGAGGGAAAGGGGTATCACCATCAATACCGCCCACGTTGAGTATGAGACAGAGAACCGTCACTATGCTCACGTAGACTGCCCGGGACACGCCGACTATGTAAAGAACATGATTACCGGAGCAGCCCAGATGGATGGCGCTATCCTGGTAGTATCTGCAGCAGACGGCCCGATGCCCCAGACCAGGGAGCATATCCTGCTGGCTCGCCAGGTAGGTGTTCCCTACATCATAGTATACCTCAACAAGTCAGACCAGGTAGATGACGAAGAACTTATGGAACTGGTAGAAATGGAAGTCCGGGAACTCCTGACTGAATACGAATTCCCCGGTGATGATATTCCTATTGTTGCAGGATCAGCTTTAAAATCTCTGGAGTGCGGCTGTGGCACCCCTGAATGTGAGTGGTGCGGCTCAATCTGGAAATTGATGGCAGAGGTAGATGCATATATCCCGACACCTGAGCGTGATATTGACAAACCGTTCCTGATGCCTGTAGAGGATGTATTCTCCATCACCGGACGTGGGACTGTTGCCACCGGTCGTGTGGAGCGGGGCGTGGTCAAGGTCGGTGATGAGATAGAGATAGTCGGGATGACTGAAGAGCGCAAGAAGTCAGTAGTCACCGGGGTTGAGATGTTCCGCAAGCTGCTGGATCAGGCTCAGGCCGGAGATAATGTCGGCTGCCTGCTGCGTGGTGTGGACCGTAAGGAAATAGAGCGCGGTCAGGTACTGGCAAAGCCGGGTTCCATTAACCCACATACTAAATTCCAGGCAGAGGTTTATGTCCTGACCAAAGAAGAGGGCGGCCGCCATACTCCGTTTTTCCAGGGATACCGTCCGCAGTTTTACTTCCGGACCACAGACGTTACCGGAGTGGTTACCCTTCCTGAGGGTGTTGAAATGGTAATGCCTGGTGACAACATCAAAATTGACATTGAACTTATTACCCCGATTGCAGTTGAAGAAGGTCTGCGTTTTGCTATCCGTGAGGGTGGCCGGACCGTAGGCGCCGGTGTGGTAAGCGCAATTTCAGCGTAAAAAGAGGCAGATTACCGTAATCCTGTAATTAAGTATCGCTCATAATTTATGTAGTTCATTAATTTTAGTTTTAATTAAAGGAGTGGCAGACATGTTCCTCCCGACGGCTACGATTCTGCTTGCGGCTTTCGCTTGCGCGGATTTACCCCAAGGGTACCGCCACCTCTAAGCGCTAGAGCGCTAAGAGCTGCCATGGCCGACAAGCGGACATCAGACCGTCGTTCCGGAACATATCTGCCACTCCTTATTTGAAGTTCTCGGGAATAAATCTCCTTTATATTCAAAGCTAATTGAGCCATCGAGTCCGGGGACGCTGCCATGTTGCCGTGGGACGGCAGCTTAGACTCATAGGCGGCAGTGCGGAAAATCGGTACAATAACTCACTATATTTCCTTCCCGATCATTTCTGAAAGTCAACGAATAATTTTTGGCCATATTGTTATAAAAATTGAAAAAACAGGTAAACTATAATTATGTGTTTCATTAAACTATTGACAGTCAAAATTAATTGTGATAAATTGTTAAAGTAACCGGTTTTGCGGGTTTATTTTTATTGCCCAAAAAAACAGTTTAAAAAAACCTGGCAGCTTATCCGGTGTATTGCTGTGGGAGGTGTTTTGAAATGAGAGTCGGAGTTACACTTGCCTGTACGGAATGTAAGAACAGGAATTACCAGACTAATAAGAATAAAAAGAACAATTCTGAGAGAATCGAAATGAAGAAATACTGTAAATTCTGCCATAGTCATACACTTCATAAAGAAACCAAGTAAGGTTCGGAAATTAACAGTAAAGATTTCTTCGTTTGCACCACATGGTAAAAATGGTATTAAGGATGTGTGGGAGAACATGGTCGAAACCAACCAGGATTCGGTTCAAAGCCAAGAAAGCACTAAAAAGAAAAAGTTATCATCACAAAAAAATGCTGTTAAGCCTAATGAAGGGGATAAGCCCCTGGTAAGAAAAATGCCAATCAAAAAAGACGGTAAACCGACAAAAGCAGCAGGGCCTTCCGGGGCCGGCAGAGGACAAACTGTTGCCAATATGAAGAAGTTTCTAAAAGGCGCCTGGAATGAACTGAAAAAGGTTCATTGGCCAAACAGGCGCGAAATTATTGCATTTACCAGTGTGGTTTTGGTTGCGGTGACTATGATAGCTGTCCTTATATTTGCTATTGACGGCATATTGAGCAGACTGCTCAAATTCGTAATTCGCTAACCGCCTGAGTGCACCGGGTATCTTTTAACATTCGTTATTGATGCCGGGCGGGTGATTTTATTATACCCGAAATAGATTTGAGGGGGTGAGGGGCCTTTGGCTGAAGGTCCCTTGTATTATGGATAGTAATTTAGAAAACAACAAACAATGGTACGTAATACATACCTATTCAGGATATGAAAACAAGGTCAAGGCTAATCTGGAAAAAAGAGTTGACTCCATGAATATGGGTGATAAAATCTTCCGGATTCTGGTGCCGATGGAAGATGAAGTGGAGATCAAGGACGGAAAAAAGAAGATTACTAAGCGTAAGGTTTTTCCGGGTTATGTCCTGGTTGAAATGATTATGACTGATGATTCATGGTATGTGGTGCGCAATACTTCCGGGGTTACCGGATTTGTCGGTTCCGGGACAAAGCCTATACCGCTTCACGAGTCCGAGGTGAAGTTAATCCTGAAGCAAATGGGAGTGGAAGAGCCTAGGGCCAGAAGCCTGTATCGGGTTGGCCAAAATATTCGGGTAATTTCAGGACCTTTTGAGAATTTCGTAGGTGTAATTGAGGAAAACCATCCTGAAAAAGGCAAGTTAAAAGTACTGGTTTCTATGTTTGGCCGGGAAACTCCTGTTGAACTGGAGTACACCCAGGTCGAAGATGTATAAGCGCCTGTAAGTGGGAGGGCATTTTGTCATTTGCCCGTCTTACCACATTGTAGATAAGGAGGTGTAGAACCATGGCAAAAAAGGTAGTGGGAATGATTAAGTTACAGGTTTCCGCAGGCAAAGCTACTCCGGCTCCTCCGGTTGGTCCGGCACTTGGTCAGCATGGTGTTAATATTATGGCCTTTTGCAAGGAATATAATGAGAGGACTGCCAACCAGGCTGGGCTGATAATTCCTGTTGAAATAACAGTCTATGAAGACAGGTCGTTTACATTTATTACAAAGACCCCGCCTGCTTCGGTCCTGTTAAAAAAAGCAGCTGGAATTGAGACCGCTTCCGGGGAACCCAACAAGAAAAAAGTTGCCAAGTTATCCCGTGAAAAGGTACGTGAAATTGCTGAGTTTAAGATGAAGGACCTGAATGCTGCCAATGTTGAGTCTGCCATGAGAATGGTTGAAGGAACTGCCCGCAGCATGGGAATCGAAATCGAAGGGTAATTTGAGCCAGCAGCTATCAAATTGGAGATTAAGATTGTAACGTAACTCTGACAGTTATGAGCAAACCGGGTTCGCCGGCCGTTAGCCATAAAAGTGGGAGGATGATTCCGTTATAACCACAAAGGAGGTATATACGCAATGCCTAAACACGGCAAAAAGTATCAGGATGCAGTAAAGAATATTGACCGTGATACATTAGTGGAGCCTGCAGAGGCAATTTCTCTTGTCAAGACAACTGCCCCTGCAAAGTTCGATGAAACTGTTGAAGTGGCTGTCAGGCTTGGGGTGGATCCCAGGCATGCTGACCAGCAGGTAAGGGGAGCTGTAGTTCTGCCCCATGGTACCGGGAAAACAGCAAAGGTTATTGTTTTTGCCAAGGGTGAAAAACAGAAGGAAGCTGAGACCGCCGGTGCCGATGAAGTGGGCGCAGAAGACCTGGTAGAAAAGATTCAGGGTGGTTGGCTTGATTTTGATGTTGCTATTGCTACTCCTGATATGATGGGAGCAGTAGGAAAACTGGGCCGGGTACTTGGTCCCAGGGGACTTATGCCAAACCCGAAGACCGGAACTGTTACCTTTGATGTTGATAAGGCTGTAAAAGAGGTCAAGGCCGGTAAAATTGAGTACAGGACCGATAAGGCCGGTATTATACATGCCCCTATTGGAAAGGTATCCTTTGACGCTGAAAAGCTTGTAGAAAACTTTCTGACCTTGTTGGAAACCCTAATCAGGGTTAAACCTGCGGCTGCCAAAGGGACTTATCTGAAAAGCATCACGGTGTCTTCAACAATGGGACCGGGCATCAGGATTAATCCTCTCAAGGCTGTAAAGTAAGTATTGACCAGTTGATATTTTCAGTATATAATATGTGCTGTGGTATTATCAGTATGTAATATGTGCTGTTAATTAAATATATAACCTGAATTGGGCTGTAGACAGTTGGTGCCATAAAGGCTTAATGTTTGCCAACCGAGGCTGGGGTTCTGAATTAAACTTATTGTTTGAATTTCAGGCCGCGGTATGTCTGCCGCGGTCTTTGATTTTTTACAAAAAGTTCTCCGGAGGGACCGGCTCAACAGGGTTATTGTCAAGGAGGTGGAATGGTTGTTAAATCTTGAAGCAAAAAAGCAGGTGGTTGAAGAAATCAAGGAAAGGCTTCAGAGGACCCAGGGCGCTGTTATTACAGACTATAGGGGACTCAATGTTGCTGAAGTAACCGAACTAAGGACCAAGCTGAGAGAAGCAGGTATAGAATACAAAGTACTTAAAAATACTCTTATCCAGATTGCTGCCAATGACATTGGCCTGGAAGGTCTGGATCCCGTTTTGGAAGGTCCTACGGCTATAGCCTTTAGTTTTGAAGACCCAGTGTCTCCGGCCAAGATCATTTCTGAATTCAGTAAACAGCATAAGGCTTTGGAAATTAAGGCCGGAATCCTTGAGAACAAGGTGCTTGATGCTGATAGTGTCAAGGCATTGGCTGACCTTCCGTCAAGGGAAGTACTCCTGGCAAAACTGCTTGGCTCTATGCAATCGCCAATGTATGGATTCGCAGGCGCTTTACAGGGCTTGCTGCGAAATCTTGTTTATGTGCTGGATGCAGTCAGGGAGCAGAAAGCATCTGCTGAGGCATAACTTTGGTTGGGAAAACTGCTGCTCCAGTTATTAAGCCGCCGGTAACCGGCTGCTAACACTAAAATTCAACTGATTTTAAGGAGGAATTATAAATGTCTAAAGTTAATGAGATTTTGGAAGCTGTTAAGGGTTTAACCGTGTTGGAACTTGCTGAGTTGGTAAAGGCTTTTGAGGATGAGTTCGGAGTTACCGCTGCCGCTCCGGTTGCTGCAGTGGCTGCTCCTGCTGCCGCTGCTGCCGGCGCTGCTGTTGAAGAGCAGAGCGAATTTGATGTAATCCTTACCGGTGCAGGGGACAAGAAAATCAATGTTATCAAAGTTGTCCGTGAAATCACTGGGCTTGGCCTTAAAGAGGCAAAGGCTCTTGTTGATGAGGCTCCGAAGCCTGTTAAAGAGAAAATTGGCAAGGAAGAAGCCGAAGCCCTCAAGGCAAAACTTGAAGAAGCCGGCGCAAGTATTCAACTTAAGTAACCTGTTTAGATATTAATTGGTGAAGGTGCCCGGTTATCCTGGGTGAGGTGTACATCAAGTTCACCATAACCCTGGGTCAACCGGGCTTTTGCATCTGCAAGGGAAATAGGCCGATGGTTGTTATTGACATTAATGCTTAATTGTGCTATCATTAAATAATGCAATTGTATTACAATGCCAGAAATATCAGTCTTTCTAAGGGTTTTATGTATACTAATATCATTTGCAGGGAATAGTAAATAGATGCCGGATGTAGTTCTGAGATGTAAAGAATGCAAAGAATGTAAATAAACAAAGGTATAAAGCGAGGTTTATATTAAGCCTTGCTTTTAAATGTTTACCTTTAAAAAGGCTTTGCTTCGCAAGTGCCTTCAAATTCGCCTTTTGGCGAAGCTTAGCCTTTTTTTAAGCAGGTAGGACAAAATTTATACTTCCCTATCTGCCAATAATTACTAAGAGTCAAGCAGTAGCTAAGTCTTGTTAAGGGGTGAAGGTCTTAATGGTTTATCCGATCAAGGTGGGGAAGCGGGAGAGATTGAGCTTCGCTAAGATTCAGGAAGTATTGGAAATGCCCAACCTAATTGAGATTCAGCAGAATTCATACGAATGGTTTCTCAATGAAGGACTGCGAGAAATGTTTTATGATATTTCCCCCATTCAGGATTTCACAGGCAATTTGATCCTAGAGTTTGTAGACTATACCCTCGGGGAACCCAAGTACAGTGTTGACGACTGCAAGGAGCGGGATGTTACATATGCTGCGCCTTTACGGGTAAAAGTGCGCCTGATAAATAAGGAAACCGGGGAAGTCAAGGAACAGGAAGTATTTATGGGGGACTTCCCGCTGATGACAGAAAAGGGCACATTTATTATCAATGGCGCTGAACGGGTTATTGTTAGCCAGTTAGTGCGTTCTCCGGGTGTTTATTATGCAGAGCAGATAGATACTTCCGGAAAAAGGCTCTATAATGCCACGATAATTCCCAACAGGGGTGCCTGGCTGGAATTTGAGACAGATGCTAATGATAATATTTTTGTTCGTATTGACAGGACCCGAAAACTTCCGGCAACAGTCCTTATTAGGGCATTGGGGCACGGAACAAATGCAAAGGTACTTGATCTTTTTGAAGATGATGAGAGAATCAGGGCTACCTTGGAGAGGGATAACACCGATTCTGAAGAAGAGGCTCTGGTTGAGATATATAAACGGCTGAGACCCGGTGAGCCGCCTACGGTGGAAAGCGCCAGGTCACTACTGGAAACACTGTTTTTTGATCCCAAGAGATATGACTTAGCAAGTGTGGGACGCTATAAACTGAACAAGAAACTGAAAGTCCAGATTGCTCCTGAAATACGTAACTTAACTAAAGACGATATTATTGCCGCAGTCAGGTATCTGCTTAACCTTGTCGACGGGGAAGGACGGGGTGATGATATTGACCACCTGGGAAACCGCAGGCTCAGGTCTGTGGGAGAACTTCTGCAGAACCAGTTTCGTATCGGGTTGTCCAGGATGGAGAGAGTCGTTCGTGAACGGATGACTATCCAGGATGTTGATGTGATTACACCACAGGTCTTGATTAATATCAGGCCTGTTGTTGCAGCCATAAAGGAATTCTTTGGCAGCAGCCAGCTGTCACAGTTCATGGACCAGACCAACCCGCTTGCCGAACTGACTCACAAGCGCCGTCTCAGCGCCCTCGGCCCAGGAGGCCTGAGCCGGGAGAGGGCGGGTTTTGAGGTGCGTGACGTGCACCACTCGCACTACGGGCGGATGTGTCCTATTGAGACTCCTGAGGGTCCTAACATTGGTTTGATAGGGTCTCTGAGTACTTTTGCGCGGATCAATGAATATGGCTTTATCGAGACTCCTTACCGGAAAGTGGATAAGGAAAAAGGCCAGGTTACCGATGCCATAGAGTATCTGACAGCTGATGAGGAGGATAACTACGTTGTTGCCCAGGCTAATGCCCCGCTTGATGATGACAAGAAATTTGTTAACAGCAAGGTAAATGCAAGGCACGGGCACGACATCATGGTTGTCACCAGTGAGAAAGTTGATTATATGGATGTCTCACCCAAACAGGTCGTCAGTATCGCTACAGCTCTTATTCCATTTCTGGAGAATGATGATGCCAACCGGGCTTTGATGGGTTCCAACATGCAGAGGCAGGCTGTTCCGCTGCTGCGTACTGAAGCTCCTCTGGTAGGTACCGGTATGGAGCATAAGGCAGCAAAGGATTCCGGTGTTGTAGTGGTCGCCAAGAACCCGGGAACTATACATAAAGTAACTGCTGATGAGATAGTTATAAAAACTGATTCAGGTCAGACTGACAAATATAAATTGATGAAATTTACCAGGTCAAACCAGGGAACATGTATGAACCAGAAGCCGATTGTGGATTCACGGGTAAGGGTAGAGGCGGGAGATGTCATCGCTGACGGGCCTTCCACCGAAATGGGTGAACTTGCTCTGGGACGCAATGTGTTGGTGGCATTCATGCCATGGGAGGGCTACAACTACGAAGATGCCATTCTGGTTAGTGAAAAAATGGTCAAACAAGACTATTTTACGTCAATTCACATTGAAGAATATGAATGTGATGCCAGGGATACCAAACTTGGTCCTGAAGAGATTACCAGGGATATTCCAAATGTTGGTGAAGATGTGCTGAAAGACCTTGACGAACGGGGAATTATCAGAATCGGGGCTGAAGTCAGGCCGGGTGACATTCTTGTGGGCAAGGTTACCCCTAAGGGTGAAACTGAACTGACAGCAGAAGAAAGACTCCTGAGGGCAATATTTGGTGAAAAGGCAAGGGAAGTACGGGATACCTCCCTGAGGGTCCCACACGGTGAAGCAGGTAAAATCGTTGATGTCAAAGTATTTTCCAGGGAGAACGGAGATGAATTGGCTCCTGGTGTCAACCAGCTGGTAAGGGTTTACATAGCGCAGAAAAGGAAGATATCTGAAGGGGACAAGATGGCAGGACGCCACGGCAACAAAGGTGTTATTGCCCGGATTATGCCTGAAGAGGATATGCCCTTTATGCCTGATGGGACTCCTATAGAAATTGTACTTAACCCACTGGGGGTTCCTTCCAGGATGAATCTGGGGCAAGTACTGGAAACGCATTTAGGTTGGGCTGCCAAGGTTATGGGAGTTTACATGGCTACCCCGGTGTTCGACGGGGCTTCTGAAGATGATGTGCTGGATACACTGAAAGAAGCAGGGCTGCCGCCAGCCGGAAAATCGCTTTTGTTTGATGGACGTACGGGTCAGGCTTTTGACAGCCCGATAACAGTTGGTTACGTATATATGCTGAAACTGGCTCACCTGGTTGATGACAAGATACATGCAAGATCGACAGGGCCATATTCACTGGTTACACAACAGCCCCTTGGCGGTAAGGCACAGTTTGGCGGGCAGAGATTCGGGGAAATGGAAGTGTGGGCACTGGAAGCATATGGTGCTGCCTATACTCTTCAGGAGATACTCACCGTGAAATCTGATGATGTTGTGGGACGTGTAAAAACATATGAAGCGATAGTAAAGGGTGAAAATGTTCCCGAACCGGGAGTCCCTGAATCGTTCAAGGTTCTTATCAAGGAACTGCAGAGCCTGGGTCTTGATGTCAAGGTCCTCTCAGAGCAGGATGAGGAAATACAAATTAAAGAAGCCGAAGATGATGTGAGTGAAGCTGCCAAGGAGTTGGGGATTGACATCCAGGGTGAACAGGAAGGTGATGAAGGCTTTGATTCTCCGGGCGAAGAAACAGATGAAGAGTCCGAGGATTTTGATGAGGAATTTCTTGAGGAAAACTTTGAATTTGATGATGAGAACGGAGAATAGGCTGCAAAGTTCTACGGCCGCACTGGCTTTTAAATAAAAACGGTGAAGGGAGAGTGGCCCTTTGTTGGATGTAAATAATTTTGACCGTATGCGCATCGGTTTGGCTTCTCCGGAACAGATCAGGGCATGGAGCAGTGGAGAGGTAAAAAAGCCTGAAACCATCAACTACCGGACATTAAAGCCGGAACGCGACGGTTTGTTCTGTGAACGAATTTTTGGACCAACCCGGGACTGGGAGTGTCATTGCGGTAAATACAAGAGGGTAAGGTATAAAGGTATTATCTGCGATCGCTGTGGTGTTGAGGTAACCAGATCCAAAGTAAGACGGGAACGACTGGGACATATTGAGCTGGCAGCCCCGGTATCCCATATTTGGTATTTTAAAGGAATACCGAGCCGGATGGGACTACTGTTGGACATGTCACCGCGGTCCCTGGAAAAAGTACTCTACTTTGTTTCCTATATTGTAGTTGAGCAGGGGGAGACTCCCCTGATGAAAAAACAGCTGCTAACTGAAACAGAATATCGTGAGTATAAGGAGAAATACGGTAACCTGTTTAAGGCAGGCATGGGAGCAGAGGCAATCAAGGTTCTCCTGGAAGAAATTGAGATGAATAAGCTGGCCAAAGAGCTCCGCCAGGAACTCAAGGAGGTCAGTGGGCAGCGTAAAATCAGGGCCATCCGCAGGCTCGAAGTAGTCGAAGCATTCAGAAAGTCGGGCAATCGTCCGGAATGGATGGTAATGGATGTTATCCCGGTTATCCCACCGGAACTGCGGCCTATGGTCCAGTTGGACGGAGGCCGTTTTGCCACCTCTGATCTGAACGATCTTTACAGAAGGGTAATTAACCGCAATAACAGGTTAAAGAGACTATTAGACCTTGGGGCACCTGACATTATTGTCAGGAATGAGAAGAGGATGCTTCAGGAAGCCGTTGATGCTTTGATTGACAACGGCAGGCGCGGGCGTCCCGTTACCGGACCTGGCAATCGGCCACTGAAATCACTTAGTGATATGCTCAAGGGCAAACAGGGCCGGTTCCGTCAAAACCTCCTGGGTAAGCGGGTTGACTATTCAGGGCGGTCTGTTATTGTTGTTGGACCGGAAATGCAGCTGCACCAGTGTGGTTTGCCCAAAGAAATGGCTTTGGAGCTTTTCAAGCCTTTTGTAATGAAAAAATTGGTAAATGACGGCTTTGCCCACAACATCAAGAGCGCCAAAAGAATGGTTGAACGCGTGCGCCCTGAGGTGTGGGATGTCCTTGAAGAAGTTATTAAAGAGCACCCGGTTCTCCTAAACCGTGCCCCGACCCTTCACAGGCTGGGGATTCAGGCCTTTGAGCCGGTACTGGTTGAAGGCAGGGCCATTCAGATTCATCCAATGGTATGTACAGCATATAATGCAGACTTTGACGGAGACCAGATGGCTGTTCATGTGCCCCTTTCGGCTGAGGCACAGGCTGAAGCCAGGTTGTTGATGCTGTCGGCACATAATATCCTAAACCCTAAGGATGGACGGCCGGTGGCGACTCCGACACAGGACATGGTGCTGGGCTGTTATTACCTGACCCTTGAGAGGCAAGGGGCCCATGGAGAAGGGCGGATATTCAAGGATGCTGAAGAGGCTGTAATGGCTTATCAGACTGGGAATGTATCGCTTCATGCCAAGGTAAAGGTACGGCGTCAAGACGGCACCCTTCTGGAAACAACCACAGGAAGGACCATTTTCAACGAGGTTATTCCCGAGGAAATTGGTTATATCAATGAGGTCGCCAGTAAAAAGGTGCTCGGTAATATTGTGGCCATAGTGTACAGGGATCTTGGCTATGCAAAGACAGCAGCCTTGCTTGACGGGTTAAAGAGCTTGGGTTATACATATGCAACCCGGGCCGGGGTCACTATCGGCATTGAAGATATTACCATTCCTGAAGAGAAAAAGGCTCTTTTGGCTGAAGCCGAAAAAAGCGTGGAAACTGTTGAATTGCAGTATAGAAGGGGCCTGATCACTGATGATGAGCGTTATAACAAAGTAATCGGAATCTGGAACGAGGCCACCGAAAGTGTTACCAAGGCGCTCCTCAGTACACTGGACAAATTTAATCCGGTTTATATGATGGCAACATCAGGTGCCCGGGGTAATATCCAGCAAATCAGGCAATTGGCTGGGATGAGGGGACTTATGGCAGACCCGTCAGGAAGAATTATTGACCTGCCCATTAAGGCTAATTTCCGTGAAGGACTTACAGTTCTGGAGTACTTCATCTCAACACACGGGGCCAGGAAGGGTCTTGCTGATACCGCTCTAAGGACTGCCGACTCCGGATACCTTACCAGGCGTCTGGTAGATGTCGCTCAGGATGTGATAGTCCGTGAAGATGACTGTGGGACCACAAACGGCATCGAGGTTGAAGAAATCAAAGATGGCAATGAATCAATAGAAAAGCTGGAAGACCGTATCACAGGAAGGGTTTCTGCTGAGGAAATAGTAAATCCACAGACAAACGAGGTTATTGTTCCGGCTGATCAGGAAATCTCAGAAAGTATGGCCAATAGCATAATCGAATCCGGCATTACCAAAGTCAGAATACGTTCCGTACTGACCTGTAAGACAAGGTATGGAGTCTGCAAGAAGTGTTACGGGCGCAACCTGGCTACAGGCAGACAGGTTGATATCGGTGAGGCTGTCGGGATTATTGCCGCCCAGTCCATCGGAGAACCGGGAACACAGTTGACCATGAGGACCTTCCACACCGGCGGTGTTGCCGGGGATGACATCACCCAGGGTCTGCCGCGGGTTGAGGAGCTTTTTGAGGCCAGGAAACCCAAAGGCCAGGCGGTGATTGCAGAGATCGACGGTCAGGTAAGGGTTCAAGAAGTAAAAGGACGCAAGGAAATCGAAATTGTCAATGACAGTGGTGAAAGAAACTCTTATCAGATACCCTATGGAGCAAGGCTTAAAGTAAAAGAAGGCCAGATTGTAGCAGCTGGAGATGAATTAACAGAAGGCTCGGTAAACCCGCACGACATGCTTAAGATTAAAGGGCTAAAAGGAGTTCAGATGTATCTGGTGCATGAAGTGCAGCGTGTCTACCGACTGCAGGGTGTCGATATTAATGACAAGCATATAGAAGTAATGGTCCGCCAGATGCTGCGCAAGGTTAAGATCGAGGACCCCGGTGATACAGAACTTCTGCCTGGAGGACTGATTGATATTTTTGACTTTGAGGAAGAGAACGTTGCCGCCATAGGCGGCGGCGGACAGCCCTCAACAGCAAGGCCGGTGCTCCTGGGGATTACCAAGGCTTCATTGGCAACAGATTCGTTCCTGTCAGCCGCATCGTTCCAGGAGACCACCCGTGTTCTTACTGAAGCAGCCATTAAAGGGAAGCTGGATCCTCTGCTTGGCCTGAAGGAAAATGTTATTATTGGCAAACTGGTGCCGGCCGGTACAGGGATGTCCAGGTACAGAAACATAAAAATTATTCCTGAGGGGCAGGAAGTAGATCCAAAAAATCTTGACAGCGACCTCTAAAGGTGGTATTATCTTTAAGTGTCTGGAATTCTGAGGGGAGGGGTTATGGTGCCCGCGAGCAGTTTGGCTACAGCAAGGAAGAAGACTGTTGGCACTAAACAAACTCTTAAGGCCTTGGAAAAAGGGCTGGCAAGGACAGTTTTTGTGGCCCTGGATGCAGAACAGCACGTCATCAGGCCCTTAATACAGATATGTCATGATAAGAATATTCCGGTTGTTCAGATTGATTTTATGAAGGACCTGGGTAAAGCCTGTGGCATAGAAGTTGGCTGTGCTGCTGCGGCTGTTATCGAATAAAATAGCGCCGGCTTTGGGGTAACCAGAAATAATTGTCTGTTTCTGCCCCTTGCTTCGGTAAGGGGCTTTTAATATTTTCTTGTAACATACAGGAAGGAGGTGCATTGGATGCCTACCATCAGTCAGTTAGTCCGCAAGAGAAGACAGGTTACAGAAAAGAAATCTACAGCACCGGCTCTTAAAGAGTCTCCACAAAAAAGGGGTGTATGTACCCGGGTTTATACAACTACACCCAAAAAGCCTAATTCCGCATTGCGTAAAGTAGCCAGGGTAAGATTAACCAATGGTATTGAGGTTACTTCATACATTCCGGGAATTGGCCATAACCTTCAGGAACACTCTGTTGTTCTGGTCAGGGGAGGAAGAGTAAAGGACCTTCCCGGTGTAAGATACCATATTGTGCGCGGAGCGCTGGATACAGCCGGAGTTCAAAACCGGAACCAGGGTCGTTCTAAATACGGAGCCAAGAGGCCTAAGAAGTAAATCCATTTATTTTCCTATACATTTTTGTTATTATAAAATTCCATTTAAGGGGGGAAAAAATTAATGCCTAGAAGAGGTTCTATTCCTGAGAGGGAAGTACTTCCCGACCCGATTTACAACAGTAAGGTTGTAACCAAGCTGATTAACCAGGTTATGCTGGATGGCAAAAAGGGAACCGCTGAACACATCTGCTACAATGCTTTTAAAATAATTGAAGAAAAAACAGGTAAAAATGCATTAGAGGTTTTTGAAGCTGCGTTGAAAAATATCATGCCGGTTCTTGAGGTTAAGGCCCGCAGGGTTGGTGGAGCTAACTACCAGGTTCCTATTGAGGTTCGTTCTGACCGCAAGCAGACCTTAGGCCTGCGCTGGCTGGTTACGTTCAGTCGCAAGCGTGGCGGAGAAAGAACCATGGAAGAGAAACTGGCCGGTGAAATAATGGATGCTGCCAACAGTACCGGTGGTTCCGTTAAGAAGAGAGAGGATACTCACAAGATGGCTGAAGCCAATAAAGCTTTTGCACATTATAGATGGTAATTGTGATTTATTGTTCTGCTTTGTTTTTTCACCTCAAGGTAGAAAGGAGGATAAGAATTGGCTAGAGAATTTACTTTAGAAAAAACTCGCAATATTGGTATAATGGCCCATATTGATGCCGGCAAAACAACAACAACTGAAAGAATACTGTTTTATACTGGAAGGGTTCATAAAATCGGCGAAGTGCATGACGGTGCTGCTACAATGGACTGGATGGTTCAGGAACAGGAGCGTGGGATTACTATCACGTCAGCAGCTACTACATGCCAGTGGAAGGGTCATCGTATTAATATTATAGACACACCTGGGCACGTGGACTTTACGGTTGAGGTGGAAAGGTCACTCCGGGTACTTGACGGGGCTGTTGCTGTTTTCTGTTCGGTTGGCGGTGTTGAACCCCAGTCGGAGACTGTATGGAGGCAGGCCGATAAATACCGGGTTCCCCGGTTAGCTTTTATAAACAAGATGGATCGTATGGGTGCCGATTTCTTCAGGGGGCTCAGCATGATTAAGGAAAGGCTGGGGGCTAATCCCATCGCCCTGCAAATTCCCATAGGTGCAGAGGAACATTTTCGCGGGATTATTGATCTGGTTACCAATGAGGCTCTCGTTTATACAGATGACCTGGGTACTACCAGTGAAAAGTCAATAATCCCAGAAGATCTGGCGGAGCTGGCTGCTGAGTACAGAGAAAAGCTTGTGGAGGCAGTTGCCGAATCAGATGAAGACCTCATGATGAAGTACTTAGAAGGTGAAGAAATAACCGAGGACGAGCTTAAAAAGGGGATCAGGAAGGCGACTATTGCCGTTAAAATGATTCCTGTGCTCTGTGGCTCTGCTTTTAAAAATAAGGGAGTTCAGCCTCTTCTGGATGCAGTTGTGGATTACATGCCTGCACCTGTTGATGTTCCTGCAATTAAGGGTGTCAATCCTGACACAGGTGTAGAGGATAAGAGGGAAGCCAGTGATGAGGTTCCCTTCTCAGCGCTTGCATTTAAGATAATGGCAGACCCGTATGTAGGCAAACTGGCATTCTTCAGGGTTTACTCAGGGGTACTCAAGTCCGGTTCATATGTCTTTAATTCATCAAAAGGCAAAAAAGAGCGGATTGGACGTATTCTTCAGATGCATGCAAACCATAGGGAAGAACGCACCGAAGTATACACAGGGGATATAGCTGCTGCAGTTGGTCTGAAGGATGTCTCTACAGGAGATACCCTCTGTGATGAAAAGTCCCCCATTATCCTGGAAGAGATGGAGTTCCCGGATCCGGTTATAGATGTTGCCATTGAGCCTAAAACAAAGGCCGACCAGGAAAAAATGGGCCTGGCCCTGCAGAGGCTCTCAGAAGAAGACCCTACGTTCAGGACACACACCGATACTGAGACCGGACAGACAATTATCTCCGGAATGGGAGAACTCCACCTGGAAATAATTGTAGACAGGATGCTCAGGGAGTTTAAAGTTGATGCCAATGTCGGTCGTCCCCAGGTGGCCTTTAAAGAGACCATCAGGAATACAGTTAAGGCAGAGGGCAAGTTTGTCAGACAGTCAGGAGGACGCGGTCAGTACGGGCACGTCTGGATAGAATTGGAACCCCTTGAACCGGGACTGGGATTTGAATTTGTTAATAAGATCGTTGGCGGTGTTGTGCCAAGAGAATATATAGCCCCGGTAGAGGCCGGTATCAAGGAAGCCATGGTAAACGGTATTGTTGCCGGTTATCCGGCACTAGATATCAGGGCAACCTTGTATGACGGTTCCTATCACGACGTTGACTCTTCAGAAATGGCATTTAAGATTGCCGGCTCCATGGCCTTCAAAAGCGGAGCTGCAAAAGCAAAGCCGGTTATTCTGGAACCCATCATGAGAGTCGAAGTGGTAGTACCCGAAGAATACATGGGTGATGTTATGGGAGATATTAACTCCCGCCGCGGCAGGATTGAGGGGATGGAGGCCAGGGGTAATACTCAGGTAATCAGAGGCTTTGTTCCGCTCTCAGAAATGTTTGGGTACGCTACGGACCTTAGGTCCAAGACCCAAGGGCGCGGGGTATATACCATGCAAATGTCTCATTACGAGGAAGTACCCAAAAACATCGCCGAGGCCATTATTGCCAAGAGGCAGGGATAAGGTTGGCAGCAAGCCGGAGATTCTCGGTCACCGGCTGTACAAATAATTACTTTTTACAAGGATTTAAGGAGGAAAGATAAAAAATGGCAAAAGCAAAATACGAACGTACCAAACCCCACGTTAACGTAGGAACCATCGGTCACGTTGACCATGGCAAGACAACCCTTACAGCAGCAATCACCACATGTATGGCAACAAAGGGCTGGAGTTCAATCAAGAAGTATGACGAGATTGACAATGCCCCTGAAGAGAGGGAAAGGGGTATCACCATCAATACCGCCCACGTTGAGTATGAGACAGAGAACCGTCACTATGCTCACGTAGACTGCCCGGGACACGCCGACTATGTAAAGAACATGATTACCGGAGCAGCCCAGATGGATGGCGCTATCCTGGTAGTATCTGCAGCAGACGGCCCGATGCCCCAGACCAGGGAGCATATCCTGCTGGCTCGCCAGGTAGGTGTTCCCTACATCATAGTATACCTCAACAAGTCAGACCAGGTAGATGACGAAGAACTTATGGAACTGGTAGAAATGGAAGTCCGGGAACTCCTGACTGAATACGAATTCCCCGGTGATGATATTCCTATTGTTGCAGGATCAGCTTTAAAATCTCTGGAGTGCGGCTGTGGCACCCCTGAATGTGAGTGGTGCGGCTCAATCTGGAAATTGATGGCAGAGGTAGATGCATATATCCCGACACCTGAGCGTGATATTGACAAACCGTTCCTGATGCCTGTAGAGGATGTATTCTCCATCACCGGACGTGGGACTGTTGCCACCGGTCGTGTGGAGCGGGGCGTGGTCAAGGTCGGTGATGAGATAGAGATAGTCGGGATGACTGAAGAGCGCAAGAAGTCAGTAGTCACCGGGGTTGAGATGTTCCGCAAGCTGCTGGATCAGGCTCAGGCCGGAGATAATGTCGGCTGCCTGCTGCGTGGTGTGGACCGTAAGGAAATAGAGCGCGGTCAGGTACTGGCAAAGCCGGGTTCCATTAACCCACATACTAAATTCCAGGCAGAGGTTTATGTCCTGACCAAAGAAGAGGGCGGCCGCCATACTCCGTTTTTCCAGGGATACCGTCCGCAGTTTTACTTCCGGACCACAGACGTTACCGGAGTGGTTACCCTTCCTGAGGGTGTTGAAATGGTAATGCCTGGTGACAACATCAAAATTGACATTGAACTTATTACCCCGATTGCAGTTGAAGAAGGTCTGCGTTTTGCTATCCGTGAGGGTGGCCGGACCGTAGGCGCCGGTGTGGTAAGCGCAATTTCAGCGTAATTTTGCAGTAAGGTGTTTGGTGTGCGGTTTCGGGCATTTCCCGGAATCGCTCACTGGCCTTTGTGTTTTAAAAGAGGTAATCAGGACATTACAGGAATTGAAATGTGGGATTGTCTCTTAATAATATTTATGAAAAAAATAAAAAAAAAGAACCCGATAAAATGAAGTATGCCATGATACACATTGCGATGAAGTGAGAGGTTGCTAATCTTGGATTAGGTATTTTTCACTGAGAATGTCCGCTTAATCGGGCGAAAAGGAGGTACAAATATGGCAAAACAGAAAATCAGGATTAGGCTTAAGGCCTTTGATCACAAAATTCTTGACCAGTCTGCGGAAAAAATCGTTGATACCGCAAAGAGGACCGGTGCTGATATTGCCGGACCGGTTCCACTTCCCACAGAAAAAAGTATTTATACAATTTTGAGGTCTCCTCATGTAAACAAGGATTCCAGGGAACAGTTTGAGATGAGGACTCATAAACGGTTAATTGACATTTTGGAACCCACACCGAAAACGGTAGATGCTCTCATGCGGCTTGATTTACCTGCAGGTGTTGATATAGAGATTAAGCTGTAGAAACAAAATATGCCTTATATTAGAAGGGTGTCGGATGTCAGCGAAAATGTGGATAAACCACAGTGGTTGACCTCTGGACACATAATTTAGGAGGTGGCTTAAATGAAAGGCATACTGGGCACCAAACTGGGAATGACCCAGATTTATAATGAAAATGGCCGGATTTTGCCTGTTACCGTTGTTCAGGCGGGGCCCTGCTTTGTGGTACAAAAGAAGACCCAGGAATCTGACGGCTATAATGCTATTCAGGTCGGCTTTGGAGAGATTCGTGAAAACCAGACCAATAAACCGGAAAAAGGCCATTTTAACAAGGCTGAGATAAAACCACTGAGATACCTTAGGGAATTTAGGGTTGATAATGTTGATGAATACAATGTTGGTCAGGAAATCAAGGCAGAATTGTTTGAACAGGGCGAGCAGATTGATGTGACCGGCACTTCCAAAGGTAAAGGCTTTGCCGGGACTATTAAGAAATATAACTTTCAGAGAGGCCCGATGGGTCACGGCTCCAAGAGCCACCGCCGGGTAGGCAGCGCCGGCGCCAAGGGTCCGGCCAGGGTATTTAAAGGCACCAAGAGACCCGGGCGCATGGGTGCTGAAAGGGTGACGGTGCAAAATCTGGAAGTTGTCAAAGTGGACAATGAACGAAATTTGCTTATTATCAGAGGCGCTGTGCCAGGTCCTAAGGGCAGCCTGCTTGTAATAAAAAGCAGTGTTAAGGCGCAGTAAATGAACGGGCAGGAAAGGAGGAAGTCATATGCCAAAGGTTGCTTTATATAATTCCAAAGGCGAACAGGTAGGCGAAGTTGAACTTAAAGAAGAAGTTTTCGGTGTCGAAGTAAATGAAGCAATACTTCATGATGTTGTAGTAAACCAGCTTGCAAACAAAAGGCAGGGGACCCATTCCGCCAAGACTCGCAGTGAAGTCCGTGGCGGGGGCAGAAAGCCATTTAGACAGAAAGGTACCGGGCGCGCGAGGGCCGGGACTATCCGTTCACCGTTGTGGCGCAAGGGTGGTATTGCATTCCCGCCTAAGCCGAGGTCTTATAAGTACAGCCTGCCTAAGAAGGTAAGAAGGCTGGCGCTTAAATCTGCATTGAGTTCCAAGGTACTGGATGGAAACATAATCGTCCTTGAAGGGCTTCAGATAGCTGAGCCTAAAACAAAGGAAATTGTCGGTTTGCTCGCAAACCTCAAAGTAGACAGCAAGGCCCTGGTGGTAACAGCTGAGGCCGATACTGCTATAGTTAAATCTGCAAGGAACATGCCAAGGGTAACTCCGACTCATGCTAACAGCCTCAATGTTTATGATATACTGAATCATGAAAAACTCATTATTACCAGGGATGCGGTAACCAAGGTTGAGGAGGTGCTGGCATAATGAGAAATCCCAGGGATGTGCTGAAAAAGCCGATTGTTTCTGAACGCAGTATGGGTTTAATGGAACAAAACAAGTATAGTTTTTATGTTGAGCCCAAGGCAAATAAAATTGAAATTAAGAATGCTGTTGAGGAATTATTCAAAGTTACCGTTACCGGGGTTAACACAATGAATGTCAAGGGTAAGGCAAAGCGGGTCGGCAAGCATACAGGCCGTACATCAGACAGGAAAAAAGCGATTGTTACCCTGAAGCAGGGTGACAAAATCGAAATCATGGAAGGCATGTAATTTAGTTTCAGGTAAAGGAGGGAACACAAGTGCCTGTTAAAAAGTTTAAGCCAACATCACCCGGGAGAAGGTTTGTAACAGTTTCAGATTTTAGTGAAATTACAACAGATCAACCGGAAAAGTCCCTGTTAGAACCACTTAAGAGTAATGCGGGACGAAATAACAAGGGTCGGGTTACCGTCAGGCATCGTGGCGGTGGACATAAAAGGCAGTATCGGGTTATTGATTTCAAGCGTAATAAGGACGGGATTCCCGCCAAGGTGGCCACTATTGAATATGACCCTAACCGGACATGCAGGATTGCTTTGTTAAATTATGCTGACGGTGAAAAGAGATATATTCTGGCGCCAAATGGTATCAAGGTTGGAGACACAGTGGAATCAGGACCTAATGCAGACATTAAAACCGGAAATGCGCTTCCTTTGAAGAATATTCCCGTGGGTACTATTATCCACAATATTGAGCTCAAGCCATTAAAGGGTGCGCAGATAGTACGCTCTGCAGGTACAGCCGCACAGCTGATGGCCAAAGAGGGCGATTATGCACATGTCCGGATGCCATCTGGAGAGGTTCGCCTGATACACATCAATTGTAAGGCCACAGTTGGCCAGGTTGGCAACCTGGAACATGAGAATATTACGGTGGGCAAGGCAGGCAGAAGCCGTTGGCTGGGCCGCCGTCCTACTGTCCGCGGTGTTGTAATGAACCCGGTTGACCACCCACATGGTGGTGGTGAAGGCCGTTCACCTGTTGGACGGAACCCGGTTACTCCGTGGGGTAAACCGGCTCTGGGTGCAAGGACAAGGAAAAAGAAAAAGAGTTCAGATAAAATGATCGTGAAGCGTCGAACCAAGTAATTTTTAACTGAGCTGTCGGAAAGGAGGCTGTTTGCTTAATGGCTAGATCCCTAAAAAAGGGCCCTTATGTTAGTGAAAGACTGTTAGAGAGAATCGAGGCAATGAACGAAAAGAATGAGAAAAAGGTTCTTAAGACCTGGTCAAGGAGATCAACTATTTTCCCACAGATGATTGGACATACAATTGCTGTACATGATGGTCGGAAACATGTTCCGATATATATTACCGAGGATATGGTAGGTCACAAGCTGGGTGAATTTGCGCCAACAAGATTTTTCAGGGGACACGGATCTCATACAGAGCGATCCACTTCCCTTAAATAGTGAGAGGGGGTATATTTTATGTCAGAAGCGCGTGCGACTGCAAAGCACATCCGCATTTCCCCTCGGAAGGTAAGACAGGTGGTAGATTTAATCAGGGGGAAAAAGGTTGACGAAGCTCTGGCGGTCCTGAAGTTTACGCCAAGGCGGGCGGCTACTGCTGTGGAGAAGGTTGTCAAATCTGCTGCAGCTAATGCTGAACATAACCTGGATATGGATAAAGCTGCACTGATTATCGCAGAGGCATTTGTTGACCAAGGGCCCACACTTAAGAGATTTAAGCCCAGGGCTATGGGCAGGGCAGACCTCATTAGACGTAGAACAAGCCACATTACAGTAGTAGTTCGTGAAAAAGAGGAGGGATAATGAGTGGGTCAAAAGGTACACCCAAAGGGTTTGCGAATCGGAATTATAAAAGACTGGGATGCCAAGTGGTTTGCTGAAAAAGACTATGCCACTTTATTGAACGAAGATATCAGGTTAAGGAAATACATTAAAAAGAGGCTGTTTATTGCCGGTATTTCTAGGATTGAAATAGAGAGAGCGGCTAACCGGGTGAAAATCACCATTCATACAGCCAAACCGGGGATAGTTATCGGTCGTGGCGGTACTGAAGTGGAATCACTAAGGAAACAGCTGGAAAAGATGACCGGTAAAAATATTAATGTTAATATTGTCGAAGTTAAGGTGCCGGAACTTGATGCCCAACTGGTTTCAGAGGGTGTTGCTGCTCAGTTGGTTAAAAGGGTTTCCTTCCGCCGGGCCATGAAGCAGGCTGTTTCCCGGACCATGAGGATGGGCGCGCTGGGAATCAAGATCTCCTGCAGCGGTCGTTTAAATGGCGCTGAGATGGCCAGAACTGAGTGGTACAACGAAGGGAAAGTGCCCTTGCATACACTTAGGGCAGATATTGACTATGGTTTTGCCGAAGCAGATACAACCTACGGAAAAATTGGGGTAAAAGTGTGGATATATAAGGGAGAGATTCTTCCGGAGGCAAAGAAAGGCACTGTTGCTAAGGAAGGAGGAGAATAATTTATGTTAGTACCCAAGAGAGTAAAACACCGTAAACAACATAGAGGTAAAATGGCCGGAAAATCAAAGGCCAATACCATCACTTTCGGTGAATTCGGCCTGCAGGCTCTGGAGCCGGCATGGATTACCAACAGGCAGATCGAGGCAGCCCGTATCGCCATGACCAGGTATATCAAGCGGGGCGGTAAAGTATGGATTAAAATATTCCCCGATAAGCCTGTCACTGCGAAGCCTGCTGAGACACGGATGGGAAGTGGTAAAGGGACACCGGAGCATTGGGTTGCTGTAGTGAAACCGGGCAGGGTCATGTTCGAATTGGCCGGAGTTACTGAAGAGATTGCCCGTGAAGCAATGCGCCTGGCTGCTCATAAACTGCCCATCAAAACCAAGTTTGTTAAAAGAGAAGATGTAGGTGGTGAAGCTAATGAAAGCTAAAGAGGTTCATGAATTATCCACTGATGAACTGGCAAGAAAGGCCGATGACCTTAAGGATGAACTCTTCAAGCTACGCTTTCAGTTAGCCACCGGGCAACTTGAAAATCCTATGAGAATCAGGGATGTTAAAAGGTCAATTGCCCGTGTGAAAACAGTTTTGCGGGAGAGAGAACTGAAAGCCCTGGAAGGATAAAAATTAAAATGATGAGGATCCAAATGAGAAAGGGGGCTTAGACTTTGACAGAAAGAAAAGCACGTAAGGTACAGGTTGGCAAGGTTGTCGGTGACAAAATGGATAAAAGTGTAGTTATTGCCATAGAGACACTGGTTAGGCATCCTTTGTACGGAAAGATTGTTAAAAGTACAAAGAGGTTTCAGGCCCATGATGAAGAAAATGCCTGCCGTGTTGGAGATAAAGTAAGGGTTATGGAAACCAGGCCGATCAGCAAGAATAAACGCTGGCGGGTTATTGAGATTCTGGATAGAGAACAGCAAATCTGAATTATACCGGATAAACCCGAGATCGTTGAAAGGAGGGTTACAGCATGATTCAACCTGAAACAATGCTGAACGTTGCAGATAATACCGGAGCCAGAAAGCTTCTGTGTATCAGGATATTGGGCGGTTCATTCAGACGTTATGCCCGTGTTGGTGATATCATAATTGCTTCGGTGAAAGAAGCTACACCCGGCGGCGTGGTAAAGAAAGGCGATGTTGTCAAAGCTGTTATTGTCAGGACCGTCAAAGAAACCAAGAGACCTGACGGTTCCTATATCAAGTTCGATGAGAATGCTGCCGTTATTATCAATGACCAGAAAAACCCGAGGGGTACCAGGATATTTGGTCCTGTAGCCAGGGAGTTGAGGGACAGGGATTTTATGAAAATAGTTTCTCTTGCCCCTGAAGTTCTGTAAATTAAAACCTCAACACGCACTAGAGTTAGGAGGTGGATTACATTGGCACATGCCAAGGCAAAAATAAAGGCTAAGATACATGTGAAAAAGGGAGATACAGTTCTTGTTATTACAGGTAAAAATGCCGGTAAAAAAGGGAAAGTGGTTGAGGTGCTGCCCAAGGATAACCGGTTGGTTGTTGAGGGGGTTAATGTTGTTAAAAGGCATACCAAGCCTTCACAGCAAATGCCTCAGGGCGGTATCGTGGAAAAGGAAGCTCCAATCGCAGTTTCAAATGTAATGATTTTTTGCTCAAAATGTAACTCTCCGAGGAGAATTAACAAGGAGATTTTAGCTAACGGTAAAAAAGTCAGGGTTTGCAACAAGTGCGGAGAAGCCTTTGATAAATAGTCCGGGAAAGGAGGTTAATCATGGCACGTCTAAAAGAGAAATATGTTAATGAGACAGTTGCTAAGCTGAAGGAGAAGTTCAGCTATAAGAATATTATGCAAGTACCCAAACTTGAAAAGATTGTGATTAACATGGGCCTGGGTGAAGCCATCCAGAATCCCAAGGCAATTGATGCAGCTGTAGGTGATTTATCCTTAATTACCGGGCAGAAGCCGGTTGTCACCAGGGCTAAAAAATCAATTGCTGGTTTTAAGCTCAGGGAAGGAATGCCAATTGGTGTTAAAGTTACTCTGAGAGGCGAGCGGATGTTCGAGTTTGCCGATAAACTTTTTAATATTGCCCTTCCCAGGGTAAGGGACTTCCGGGGGGTATCAGGCAAGGCTTTTGACGGCCGGGGCAACTATACCCTTGGCATCAGGGAACAGCTGATGTTTCCGGAAATTGAGTATGACAAGGTTGACAAAGTACGGGGTATGGATATAGTTTTTGTTACCAGTGCCAGGAGTGATGAGGAAGCTAAAGAGTTGCTTGCCCAGTTAGGGATGCCATTCAGGGACTAATAAAACCATAAAACCGTAAGGAGGGAAAACTATAGTGGCTAAAAAGTCAATGATGGTGAAAATGGACCGTAAACCCAAGTTTTCAGTGCGCGGGTACAATAGATGTAAAATTTGCGGCAGGCCCCATGCTTATATGAGGAAATTCGGCATTTGCCGTATTTGTTTCCGTGAGCATGCTTACAAGGGAGATATTCCAGGAGTTAAGAAGGCCAGCTGGTAATCATGGAAAGGGGGTTAATTATATGGTGATGACAGATCCTGTTGCGGACTTCCTGACCAGAGTCCGGAACGCTAACATGGTACACCACGAGAGAGTGGAAATACCGGCATCCAGGATGAAAAAGGCCATTGCGGAAATCTTTAAGTCCGAAGGCTATATCAAGGACTGTGAATTCATAGATGACGGTAAGCAGGGCATTATCAGGGTCTACCTGAAGTATGGTCCCAACAAAGAAAAAGTAATTACCGGCTTAAAGCGTATCAGTAAGCCAGGTTTGCGCGTATATGCCAAAAAGGATGAAGTTCCCAAGGTCCTTGGGGGTCTGGGTACTGCAGTAATCTCCACTTCTCAGGGAATTATGGCAGATCGGGATGCCAGAAAGCAGGGACTGGGCGGAGAAGTAGTCTGTTATATCTGGTAAACAGGCATGACATATCATGTTATTTCGGTACAATTATAGTGCACAGGAGGTGTAATCATGTCCAGGATAGGGAAAATGCCCATAACCATCCCTCAGGGGGTTGATATAAAAATCGAGGGCAGTGTTGTAACAGTCAAAGGACCTAATGGACAATTGACCAGAACGGTCCATAATGACATGATCCTGGAACTCGAAGATGGTCAAATTGTAGTAAAAAGACCAAGTGAAGAGAAGTTCCACAAGTCACTGCACGGGTTGACAAGAAGCCTGATAAACAACATGGTGGAAGGGGTAACCAAAGGCTTTCAGAAGTCTCTTGACCTGGTAGGCGTCGGTTACAGGGCCGCCAAACAGGGCAATAAGCTGGTACTTACTGTTGGTTATTCACATCCCGTGGAAATTGAACCAAAAGAAGGTATTGAAATTGAAGTGCCTGTAGCCACAAAGGTAGTTGTAAAGGGCGCTGACAAGGAAGCTGTCGGGGCTCTGGCAGCAAATATCCGTAAGGTCAGGCCGCCTGAGCCTTACAAGGGCAAGGGAATCAAGTATGATACAGAGCGTATCCGCCGCAAGGCCGGTAAGGCCGGGACTAAGAAATAACAGCCGTTATATAACAGCTTGTTAGCAGAAAGGAGTGAAACCCTTTGTTCAAGCAAGTAGACAGAAAGGCTGAAAACAAGAAAAGACACCTTCGTGTGCGCAATAAGGTAAAAGGTACCTCTGAGCGCCCGAGGTTAAATGTTTACAGAAGCCTGAACAATATTTATGCCCAGATTATAGATGATACCAAGGGTGTTACGCTGGCAGCCGCATCTTCCATGGAAGACGGTAAAGGCGGCAACATCGAAGCGGCAAAGGCTGTAGGCAAATCCATAGCAGCGAAGGCCGCAGATAAAGGTATTAAGCAGGTAGTGTTTGACCGGGGAGGACATATTTATCACGGACGTATCAGGGCACTGGCTGATGCGGCCAGGGAAGCCGGTCTGGAATTTTAACTCTTTAAGCAAGGAGGGAAATTAATGGCTCGGATTGATGCCAGCAAACTTGAAATATCCGAAAAAGTAGTCAGCATAAATCGTGTTGCCAAGGTCGTTAAGGGTGGACGCCGCTTTAGCTTCAGCGCTCTGGTGGTTGTCGGCGATAACGACGGGCACGTGGGGTCTGGCCTGGGTAAAGCAGGCGAGGTTCCGGAATCGATTCGCAAGGGTATCGAAGATGCCAAGAAAAAGATGATCGAGGTTCCGCTGGTAGGGACTACTATTCCACACGAAGTGGTTGGCCGTTTCGGCGCCGGTAAGGTTTTGTTGAAACCTGCTGCACCGGGTACCGGAGTTATCGCCGGCGGACCTGTCAGGGCGATTCTTGAACTGGCAGGGGTAAAAGATATTCTTACTAAGTCCCTTGGTTCAAATAATGCGCATAACATGGTTAATGCAACCATGGACGCCCTGAAGAACCTGAAGCGTGCTGAAGATGTAGCCAAACTTCGTGGCAAGACCGTAGAAGAGCTTTTAGGTTAGGGGGTTGTTGGAGATGGCGAAACTGAAAGTTACCTTAGTTAAAAGTGTCATCGGAAGTTCTGAATCCCAGAAGGCAACTGTCAAAACACTGGGATTGACGAAGATTAACAGCAGCGCTGAACACAATGATACACCGCAGATTCGCGGCATGCTGCGTAAGGTTGACCATCTGGTAAAAGTCGAAGAAACGGAGTAGGAGGTGTAACCATGGAACTACACAACCTGAAACCTGCCAAAGGGGCCAGGAAACAGCCTACCCGCAAAGGAAGGGGAATAGGTACAGGCCTGGGGAAAACTGCAGGCCGCGGCCATAAGGGACAAAAGGCCCGTTCCGGGAGCGGGGGCAAAGTAGGATTTGAAGGTGGCCAGAAGCCACTGATTCAGAGGGTCCCCAAAAGAGGTTTCCATAATAAGTGGGGCAAAGAGTATGCGGAAATTAATGTAGCTGCACTGAACAAGTTTGATAATGGTATTACAGTTACTGAAGAAGGTTTGAAGCAGGCAGGTATTGTAAAAAGCATCAAAGACGGAGTGAAGATACTTGGCAAGGGTAACCTGGAGAAGTCACTTAATGTACAGGTCCGTGCCTTCAGCAAGTCTGCTGTGGAAAAGATTACCGCTGCCGGCGGAAAAGCCGAGGTGATTTAGTTTGTTTGGAGCCTTAAAGAGTTCTCTAAAAGCTGGGGATTTGCGGAACAGAATTCTTTTTACCTTGATGATGTTCGTTGTTTTCAGAATCGGGGCACATATTCCGACACCGGGGATAAATGCTGATGCTATGGATGCATTGGTTAAGGGTGGCAGCATCCTGGGATTTTTTGATGTTATTTCCGGGGGAGCCTTTAAAAGGTTTTCCATATTTGCGATGAGTATTACTCCTTATATTAATGCCTCAATCATAATGCAGCTTTTGACTGTGGTTATTCCTAAGCTTGAAAGACTGTCAAAAGAAGGTGAGGAAGGCAGAAAGAAAATGACCCAGTATATCAGGTATGGCACTGTGGTCCTGGCCTTTATCCAGGCAATCGGAATGGCCTTTACTTTAAGGGCGGCTAACGCCCTGACCAATCCGGGGATTGGTTCTTACCTGATGATAGCTATAACGCTTACAGCCGGAACTGCATTTCTTATGTGGCTAGGTGAGCAAATTACTGAAAAAGGCATTGGGAACGGGATTTCACTGATAATTTTTGCAGGGATTGTAGCAGCGCTTCCCGGTGCCCTTTACCGGATTTACCAAGGACTTACTGCCGGAACGATTAATATTTTCAGTGTAATTTTCCTGGTTGTCATTGCAGCAATGGTTATAGCTGCGATAGTAGCAGTAAATGAAGGGCAGCGCAGGATTCCGGTACAATATGCCAAAAGGGTTGTTGGCCGGCGCGTATATGGCGGGCAGAGCACCCATATACCTCTTAAGGTGAACCAGGCAGGTGTTATTCCGGTAATTTTTGCATCTTCAATTTTGCTTTTCCCAACTACCATAGCGCAGTTCTTCCAGTCTTCCGGTATATCCCAGTGGATTCTGGATGTATTCAGGTGGGGCGGGCCGACACATTCCATATTGTATGCAGTGTTTATCATATTTTTTACCTATTTTTATACAGCAATTACGTTTAATCCCGTTGACGTGGCGGACAATATGAAGAAACACGGCGGATTTATCCCCGGACTGAGACCGGGTAGGCCTACAGCTGAATATCTGGATAAGATACTTACCAGGGTTACTCTTTCTGGTGCCATATTTTTGGCATTGATAGCTATTTTGCCAACTTTTGTATTAGTTGCCACAAAAATTGAGAACGTATATTTCGGTGGCACCGGACTTCTCATAGTTGTGGGTGTAGCCCTTGAGACCATGAAACAGATTGAATCTCACCTGCTTATGAGGCATTATCAAGGGTTTATGAAATAGTTAGGAGCGAATGTCCGTGATTGTTTGTAAATCTGACCGTGAACTTGATTATATGAGAGATGCGGGCAGAATAGTGGCCCAAGCACACGAAGAAATAAAAAAAGTGGTCAGGCCGGATGTCACTACACTTGACCTGGATAAGATTGCCGAAGACTTCATCATTGCCAGTGGCGCCAGGCCTGCATTTAAAGGTTATCATGGTTTTCCGGGTTCTATTTGCGCTTCAGTGAATGAACAGGTGGTTCACGGTATCCCTGGTTTAAGAAAATTGGAAAATGGGGATATTATTAGTATTGACATTGGAGCGGAAATAAATGGATATTTTGGGGATGCAGCCTTAACCGTCCCGGTAGGGGAGGTCAGGGATGAAGCAATGGAGCTGATCAGGGTTACCGAGGAAGCCTTGTTTACCGGAATCGGCAAAGCGGTGGATGGTAATCGGTTAAGCGACATTTCCCATAGTATTCAAACCTTTGTTGAGGGAAAAGGTTATTCGGTTGTCAGGGACTATGTTGGACACGGGATTGGCAGCCAAATGCATGAAGAACCGCAGGTACCTAATTTCGGCAGGCCGGGTCGCGGACCCAGGCTTAGGTCCGGAATGACACTGGCTATAGAACCCATGGTCAATCAGGGCACACATGAAGTCATGACCCTGGGTGATAACTGGACAGTCGTTACAAAGGACGAAAAACTGTCTGCCCATTTTGAACACTCAGTTGCGATAACTGATAAACTGCCTGAAATCCTGACTAAGGTATAACGTAATATTAGGGCGGATTTCAGGAGGTGTTTGGCAGTAATGGATAATGTACAGGTAGGCCAGTTGGTTAGGTCCTCTGCAGGTCGAGACAAAGGGAAGGTATTCTTGATTTATGACTTGCTTGATGAAGCCTTTGTTCGGGTAATTGATGGCGAAAAAAGGAAATTGACAAATCCCAAGAGAAAGAACATTAAGCATCTTGATATTTTTCCTGTAAAAGCTGATACTGTAGCTGAAAAGCTGATCAGGGGGGAACCCGTTACAGAGAAAGAAATCTCTGAAACCATAAAAACCTTGGGGTTAAGCCATATAGATTGAAAAGTCGAACAAAAGGGAGGGTGTTTGCCTAGTGTCAAAACAGGATGTAATTGAGGTAGAGGGTACTGTAATAGAACCACTACCTAATGCCATGTTCAGGGTAGAACTTGAAAATGGACACAGAGTATTGGCTCATGTATCCGGCAAAATCAGGATGAATTTTATCAGGATTCTGCCCGGAGACAAAGTTACTATAGAGTTGTCACCCTACGACCTAACACGTGGACGTATAGTTTATCGATATAAGTAGGGTTTACCGGAAGGAGGCATAAAGATGAAAGTTAGACCATCTGTTAAACCTATCTGTGAAAAATGTAAGATAATTAAGCGCAAGGGCAAGGTAATGGTAATCTGCGAAAACCCTAAACATAAACAAAAACAGGGTTAGAAAATTGTAAAAGACGGAGGTGCACATAATGGCGAGAATAGCTGGGGTTGACTTACCCCGGGAAAAACGTGTGGAAATTGCTATGACATATATTTTTGGGATCGGGCGCTCTGTCTCCAAGCGGATCATGGCAGAAACCGGGATTAACCCTGATACCCGGGTCAGAGACCTGACCGAAGAGGAAATTGCCAAGCTCAGGGAATACATTGACAAAAACCTGAACGTGGAAGGCGATCTGAGAAGGGATATCTCATTAAGTATCAAGCGGCTGATGGAAATTGGGTGCTACCGCGGAATTCGGCATCGCCGGGGACTGCCTGTTCGCGGGCAGAAGACCAAGACCAATGCCAGGACCAGAAAAGGTCCCAAAAAGACTGTTGGCGTTCGCCGCAAGAAATAGCAAGGGGGGATAAAGGATGGCTCGTAGAGTTAGAACCAAACGTAAGGAACGGAAGAATGTTGAACGTGGTGTGGCCCATATAAAGTCCACTTTTAATAATACCATAATCACCATTGCAGACACCAATGGGAATTGTGTATCATGGTCGAGTGCGGGAACGCTGGGATTTAAAGGTTCCAGAAAGAGCACCCCGTTTGCTGCCCAGATGGCGGCAGAATCTGCTGCCAAAGAGGCTATGGACCACGGTATGAAGGAAATAGAGGTTTTTGTTAAAGGGCCGGGCGCCGGAAGGGAAGCAGCTATCAGGGCTATTCAGGCCGCAGGTCTGGAAGTCAACATGATTAAGGACGTTACCCCTATTCCCCATAATGGCTGCCGTCCACCAAAGAGAAGAAGAGTTTAGGAGGTGTTGACACAGGATGGCTAGATACAATGGACCTGTTTGCAGATTATGCCGCAGGGAAGGCGCTAAATTATATCTTAAAGGTGACAGGTGCTATACCAATAAATGTGCTATTGACAGGAGAGGCTATGCTCCGGGTGAACACGGGCAGAGCAGGAAAAAAGTTTCTGAGTATGGTATTCAGCTCAGGGAAAAACAGAAGGCCCGCCGGATTTACGGTATTTTGGAGACCCAATTCCGCAACTACTTTGAAAAAGCTGAACGTCAAAAGGGGGTTACCGGTGAAAACCTTCTCAGACTGCTGGAAAGACGGCTTGACAATGTTGTCTACCGTTTGGGCTATGCAGGTTCACGCACCGAGGCCAGGCAGCTGGTTCGTCATGGTCACTTTACCGTAAACGGTAGAAAGGTTAATATACCTTCGTTTCTGGTAAAGGTTGGAGATGTTGTCGAAGTTCGTGAAAAAAGCCGTGAGGTCAATAGAGTTAAGGAACTCGCGGAACAGGCGGCAAGAAAAACCCCGCCGGCATGGCTCGAGGTATCTGCCGACCAGTTTACAGGAAAGGTGGTTGCTATTCCTTCTCGGGAAGAAATTGATATGCCTATAGAGGAACACCTTATTGTAGAGCTGTACTCCAGGTAATCAACCAAAGTTTCAAGTCTCGAGAAGGAGGGTCACTTATGTTGGAGATCGAAAAGCCCAAAATAGAGTGTGTGGAACTGATTGATGATTATGGTAAGTTTGTGGTTGAACCTTTGGAGAGAGGTTATGGAATAACACTGGGTAACTCTCTGAGGCGTATCCTGCTGTCTTCATTACCGGGAGCAGCGGTTACCTCGGTGAGGATTGACAGTGTTTTACATGAATTTTCCACAGTACCGGGAGTTGTTGAGGATGTTACCGATATCATCCTTAATCTGAAGGGTCTCTGTATAAAAATGCATACTGATGAGGAACGGGTGCTTCGGATTGAAACTGAAGAACCGGGAATAGTTACGGCAGGTGACATTATCACAGATGCAGATGTGGAGATACTTAATCCGGAACTTAAGATTGCCACGATATCTGAAGGTCGGTTGTATATGGAGATTACTGCTGCCAAGGGCAGGGGCTATGTCCCTGCAGAGAAGAACAAAAAGGAGGATCATGTTATCGGTGTTATCCCGATAGATTCTGCCTTTACTCCGGTGCGGAAAGTAAATTACCATATAGAAGATACCAGGGTAGGACAGATTACCGACTATGACAAGCTTACTCTGGAAGTATGGACAAATGGCAGTATCAGGCCTGATGAGGCTACCAGCCTTTCAGCCAAGATACTGAGCGAGTACCTGCGGCAGTTTATTGGTCTTACTGAGACAGTTAATGATGTAGAAATAATGGTAGAAAAGGAAGAAGAAGAAAAAGATAAGATACTTGAAATGACCATAGAGGAACTTGACTTATCGGTAAGGTCTTACAACTGCCTCAAGAGAGCAGGAATAAATACAGTTGAAGAACTGACACAGCGTACTGAAGAGGACATGATCAAGGTCCGCAACCTTGGCAAGAAGTCCCTTGAAGAGGTTATTAACAAAATGCATGAACTGGGTCTTTCCCTGAAGGAATCTGAAGAATAAGACAGGAGGGGGGAAACAAAATGGCATTTCCCAAACTGGGCCTACCGACTGATCACAGAAAGGCCTTGGTGCGTAATATGGTTACTTCCTTGCTTCGTGAAGAAAGAGTCCAGACCACAGCAGCCCGTGCCAGGTCTGTAAGCCGCGTCACGGAGAAAATGATTACTCTGGCTAAACGCGGAGACTTACATGCCCGCAGACAGGCAATGCAATTTATCTATGATGAGGATGTTGTCAAAAAATTGTTTGACGTATTGGCAACTAAATATGCCGACCGGCAGGGTGGCTACACCAGAACCATTAAAGTGGGCCAGCGCCGCGGCGATGCTGCTGAAATGGTGATACTGGAACTTGTATAATTAGAACATGAGCGAGGTCAGGATGGTTTACTAAAATTCATGTAAACAATTCCTGGCTTCTGTTTTTTTGGCAGATTGGAAAAATAAAATTTTGTCCTATCTGCATAAAAAAGGCTAAGCTTCGCCGAGAGCAAGCTCAAAGGCGCTTAGCGAAGCTAAGCCTTTTTAATTAATATTTTTGGCTGCGCCAAATATAATGATTGATATATGATTAAATATATAACATGTAGTGTGGTGAGTGTATGGGTCCTTTTATCAGGTTCAGGGATGTCAGCTTTTGGTACTCCAGGGAAAAGGAAGAAAAATCTCAAAGCTCCGGGAGTCACGTGCTTTCCGAGATCAATTTGGATATCCATAAGGGGGAATTTTTGGCCCTGGCAGGCCCTAATGGCTGTGGTAAATCGACACTGGTAAGGCTGATAAACGGACTTTTACTGCCAAGTATGGGGAGTGTGTCAGTAGATGGCCTGGATACTGACAAAAGAGATAACCTCCCTGCAATAAGGAGAAAAGTCGGTATGGTTTTTCAGAATCCTGATACCCAGTTATTTGCCTCAGTCGTGGAAGAGGACGTCTCTTTTGGGGTCGAGAATTTGTGCCTGCCTCGTAACGAGATCAGGCAGAGGGTTGATTGGGCGTTAGAACAGGTGGGTATGGAGGAATACCGGAATTATCCCCCCCATAGGTTGTCAGGGGGGCAAAAACAGAAGGTGGCTATCGCCGGTGTGCTGGCCATGCGCCCGGATTGTATAGTCCTTGACGAACCAACCTCAATGCTGGATCCCGGAAGTAAGCAAGAAGTCCTTACAGCGGTCAGGGACTTAAACAGCCGTCATAATATTACGATTATCTATGTGACTCATGATATGAGTGAAACAATTTTCAGCAGCCGGATAATAGCTATGGCACGCGGTAAAACAATATATCAGGGGAACCCCGAACAGTTTTTTGCCGATAAGGAGAGCCTCCGCGCCACAGGCCTTGCAGTACCGCCTATAAAACAACTTATTAATTCACTAAGGGAACAGGGGATAAGATTACCTGCAAACATTAATTCTTTAGAAGAACTGGTGGATTTTATATGTCTATAGAAATAAAGAATGTCAGCTATGTGTACTCAAAAGGTACTCCGTTTGCCAGACAGGCCATCAAAGGCGTTAATTTGCGGGCTGCCAGGGGAGAGTGGCTTGCCGTTATGGGACCTACCGGGTCAGGCAAATCCACCATGCTGCAGCATCTAAACGGCCTCCTGAAGCCAGATTCGGGGGAGGTTCTGCTGGATGACAAAAACATCCACTCATCTGCTGCCAGCCTGAGAGAAGCCAGGCAGAAAGTTGGGTTGGTTTTTCAGTACCCTGAGCACCAGCTTTTTGGGGCTACCGTTTATGAAGAAATCGCATATGCACCGGAGAATTATGGCTGTTCTCCGGACGAAATTCCGGAGCTGGTTCAAAGAGCTATGGATACCGTGGGTCTGGGTTATGACCGGTACAAAAGCCGTCAGCCCTATGAACTCAGCGGTGGCGAGAAGAGAAGAGTTGCCCTGGCAGGAGTGCTGGCGGCATTACCTGAGGTTATTGTTCTTGATGAGCCGACTGCAGGACTGGATGCTGTGGGAAGACAACTGCTGACTGAGACTATTACCCGTTTGAACCGGGACCGTGGGATAACCGTAATCTGGGTGACCCATGAAATTACAGAAATAGCTCATCTTGCTGAAAGGCTGATTGTTTTAAATAAAGGGGAAGTAGCCATTGCAGGAAAAACGCGTGAAGTACTGGCTAACCCTATGATGTCGGAACTGGGCCTTGATATCCCACCGGCAGTAGCAATATCCAGGGAACTGGGGGGGAGGGGTGTCCCGGTGAGGGGACAGCCTGTCACCCTGGATGAAATCAGGGAAGAAATAATCAGGCTGCTTAAAGAAAAACAATAATCAAACTGGTAAGGAAATAACTATGATCAGAGTGTGGTGCTTATGGAAGGTATTGTTTTCGGACAATATGTGCCGGGAAGTTCACTGCTGCACAGGCTTGACCCGAGAACCAAAATAATTGTTTCGGCAATACTGCTTTGGTTGGTATTTGTTGTGGAGACCCCGGCTGAATTCACGGCATATGGCCTGTTTATACTGTTTTTGTACATAATCGGAGGGGTTGCCGGAAGTTTCCTCAAGGTTATGAAACCGGGTCTTTTTTTAATTATCATCACCCTGGTCCTGAATATGTTCTTTACTCCAGGGGAGACCATGTTCAGCATCGGACCGGTCCCTGTCTCACGAACAGGCCTGGAAAACGGCCTTATCCTGGGTCTTAAAATTGTGTATCTGATTCTCCTCTCTTCGCTGGTGACTCTGGTTACCTCACCGGTACGGATGACTGATGGACTGGAACAGCTGATGAAACCATTTAAGCGGGTTGGTCTCCCTGCCAGTGAGCTTGCCATGATGATAAATATTGCCCTGAGGTTTATTCCGACTTTTTGGGAGGAAACAGATAAAATAATCAAAGCACAGAAATCGAGAGGGGCCGATTTTGAGAGTTGGCATCTCCAAAAGCGGGCAAAGTACATGACCGCCCTTCTGGTGCCATTATTTGTAAGTTCCTTCCGTAAGGCCGACGAACTGGCCATGGCCATGGAGTCAAGGGGCTATGTGGTCGGAATGGAGAGAACCAGTCTGCACAAACTGGAGTTCAGGCCGTTAGATTTTCTGGTACTGGCATTGACTGTCACGATCACGGGTGCATTTGTAATGTATAAGTATTTTTGAAAGGACGTCCATAGCAGTGAGGAATATCAAAGTACTGGTGGAATATGACGGAACAAACTATCACGGTTTTCAGAGACAGACAGATAACCTGCCAACAATCCAGAAATCCTTGGAGGAAGCTCTGGGCTTGCTGGTTGAGCATCCAGTTACTGTGAACGGGTCCGGCAGGACAGATGCCGGGGTCCATGCACGGGGACAGGTCATCAACTTTATTACAGACTGCCGGATACCCGCAGAAAGGCTCCCTTTTGCCATGAACAGTCTGCTGCCGGAGGATATCGCGGCAAAAGATGCTCAGGAGGCCGCTCCGTCCTTTCATGCCCAGTTTTCAGCCCGTTCCAAGGTGTACAGATATTATATTTATAATTCGCGCACTCCTTCGGCCTTTGAAAGGCGTTACAGCTATTATGTGCCCCAGGGACTGGATATAGAAAAAATGAGGGCAGCGGCCGGGTATATTGTGGGAGAACATGATTTTACCGCCTTCAGGGCAGCCGGGTCGCATGCCAAAACGTCGGTCAGGAATGTGTCCAGGCTTGATATTGAATATATGCCGCCTCATCTATATATAACAGTTGAGGCTAATGGCTTTTTATATAACATGGTCCGGATTATCACCGGGACACTGCTTTATGTGGGCAAAGGCAAGCTGACACCGGACGAAGTACGGAATTTTGTCAATTCCGGCAGGCGCGAGGAGGCAGGGCCGACAGTGCCGCCTCATGGGCTGTGTCTGTTGGAAGTGAAGTACTAGGACGGTATGAGGAGCGAACTTATGAACATCCAAATTTTCGGTACCAGGAAATGTTTTGCAACTAAAAAAGCGGAACGCTACTTTAAAGAACGAAGTATCAGATATTACTTTGTTGACTTGACCGAAAGGGGTCTAAGCAAGGGAGAACTGCAGAGTGTCCGGTCGGCTGTGGGGTTAGACAGCTTGATTGACAGTTCGGCAAGGGATTACAAGAAACTGAACATGGATCGCATTATTGGGTCGAGTGTCAGGGAAGAAATCCTTTTAAATAACCCCGGACTCTACAGAACTCCAATAGTACGCAACGGGAAACTGGCCACAGTGGGCTATCAGCCGGATGTATGGAAAACCTGGGAAGAATGAATTAACTTCTGATATGAACCTCCATTCCGGGAATGGTTGAATAAAGGATTATTTAGTTCGTATAGCAATACTGCCTTACATAGTGGTTATAATATTACGTGACCATTTTTTTAATATTTCAGCCTCACGGAAGTGACCTTAATGGCATATGGTGATGTGTTGTACAAGATTTTCCTGGCACTGCCGCCGTTATGAGTCTGGCTGCAAAGCACCGGCAACAAGGCAGGGAGTCCCCGCCTGTCCGAAGATGGCGAAGGCCGCCGGGAAGTTTTGGCTCGCCAAAACGGAAGGCGGCCATCTTGCAGAAAAGCTTAATGAGCCATCGAGTTCGGGGACGCTGCCTTGTTGCCGGGGGGGCAGCCAAGACTCATAGGCGGCAGTGCAGAAAATCGGTACAACACATCATCATATTCGCCAACAGTCACTTCCGGGAGGCTTAAAAATTACATAATAAGGGGAATCATGTATGGAAAAAACAGTAGTCAGGCAGCTCATGCGGGACACCGCAAGATACAGCAACAAAGAAGTAGAAGTGAGTGGCTGGATCAGGAGCAATCGTGACCAAAAGTCCTTTGGTTTTATCTCCTTAAATGACGGGACACACTTTAATACGATACAGGTAGTCTATGAAAAGGATATGGTCCCCAATTTTGAGGAAGCGGCAAAGTTAAGGGTAGGTTCAGCTATCATAATCAGGGGTATATTGATTGAAACTCCCCAGGCAAAACAGCCCTTTGAAATTAAGGCCAAGGAAATAATTCTGGAGGGAGATTCACCGGAGGATTACCCGATACAGCCTAAGAGACATACCAGGGAATTTTTAAGAGAGGTAGCCCACCTGCGCCCGAGGACAAATCTCTTTACCGCGGTGTTCCGGGTAAGGTCTTTGGCTGCCTATGCCATTCACAGGTTTTTTAATGACAAAGGATTTGTTTATGTACATTCACCCATAATTACTGCAAACGATGCCGAAGGTGCGGGAGAAATGTTCCGGGTAACTACATTTGACCCGGGGAATCCGGCACTCACAGAGGAAGGCCAGGTGGATTTCTCTGCAGATTTTTTTGGCAGGAGGACAAACCTCACCGTAAGCGGTCAGTTGGAAGCAGAAGTGTTTGCCCTGGCCTTCAGAGATGTATACACCTTTGGCCCGACCTTCAGGGCGGAAAACTCAAATACGGCAAGACATGCGGCCGAATTCTGGATGATAGAGCCCGAAATCGCATTTGCAGACCTGCAGGATGACATGAGGCTTGCAGAGGACATGTTGAAATATGTTATCAGCTATGTCCTGGAAAATGCCAAAGAAGAAATGGACTTTTTTAATCAATTTGTCGAAAAGGGAACCGGGGAAAAGCTGCAAAACATAGTGAATTCAGAATTTGTACGTATAACTTATACAGAGGCTGTGGAAGTTCTGCAAAAATCGGGAGAGCAATTTGAGTATCCCGTTGCCTGGGGAAATGACTTGCAGACAGAGCACGAAAGGTATCTGACAGAAAAAATATATCAGAAGCCGGTTTTTGTTACGGACTATCCCAAAGAGATTAAAGCATTTTATATGAGGCTTAATACGGACGGAAAAACTGTTGCCGCTATGGACTTACTGGTTCCTGGCGTGGGAGAACTGATTGGGGGCAGCCAGAGAGAGGAAAGGGCAGAGGTATTGGAACAGAGAATTCGGGAGCTTAATATTGACAAAAAAGATTTATGGTGGTATCTGGACCTAAGAAAATACGGCGGGGTAAAACATGCGGGATTTGGACTGGGCTTTGAAAGAGCTATCATGTATCTGACCGGTATAACTAATATCAGGGATGTGATTCCGTTTCCCAGGACTGTTAAGTCCTGTGAGTTTTAGTGCAGGCCATCCAAATAGCTATGGGGCCTGCAAACAGTCATCTCATCAACAGAGTTCTTATCGTCAGGTGGAGTTTGGACTCCATCTGGCGCTTAGAAATCGTTATCCAGGAGCTTAGCGCCGCTTATCTCCCGCCTTAAGAGGTGGGAGTCTTAGCGGCGGTTAGCTATCGGATAAATTTCCGGCAAACTGTATATAATTAACTTAAATCTAAAATTAGGGGATGATTACCATAAACAAAGTTACCAAACAGGCATCCACCATACTCTTTCCTGTCCCTGCGGTGCTGGTAACCTGCCAGTCAGGTGAGAGCGCCCCAAATATTATTACCATTGCATGGACGGGGATTATGAACAGCTCACCACCGATGGTATATATAGGAGTACAGCCTTCAAGGCATTCATATAGACTGATAAAGGAATCCGGCGAGTATGTTATTAACATACCTTCATCTGATTGGATCAGGGTAGTCGATTACTGTGGAACCGTATCCGGCAGGACGGTTGACAAGTTCAAGGAAAAACACCTGAACCCGATACCGGCTGCCCACGTAAAACCTCCGTTAATTAACGAATGCCCGGTTAATATAGAGTGCAGGGTCAAGCAGGTCATCAGCCTCGGAAGTCATGATGTGTTCATAGCTGAAGTTCTGGTGGTACATTATGATGAAAATGTACTGGACGAAAAAGGCAGGCCTGACCTGGATAAAATAAGGCCTGTTGGATATGGAGCAGGGGAATACCGGCTGATGGCAGACATCCTGGGACAGCATGGCTGTTCGAGAACGGAATAGAATTGCCGGTTTTCACCTTATTCATGGATATCCTCAATTGTTAGTTCCGAATGTTCGGCAAGATTAACGTTCAAAGGCTTGGGGAGATGCCCTTTTTTAGTCCAGAAAAGGCGCACCACCGGCCTGGTGGGTATGCCGTTGTTTTGTTTGGTGATAATCCCAGACCTGCCATCATTAAGGGTAACTCTGGTACCTTGGGGGTAGAGGGCCACCCTTTCGATAAAGCGGTCCAGGATGCGGCTGTCAAACTGTCCCCCTGAACCCTCGGCAAGATACTGGCATACCTTGTAGACCGGGATTGATTTCCGGTAACAGCGGTCACTTGTCATGGCATCATAAACATCTGCGATGGCGCTGATACGGGCGAATTCAATTATTTGGTCACCTTTCAGACTCCTGGGGTAGCCTGAACCGTCTTGGCGTTCGTGGTGCTGTAAGGCTACATGGGCTGAGGTGAGTTTGATTCCAGGGCTTTTTCTGAGGGTCTCAAATCCGTACCAGGTGTGTCTTTTTACGATTTCGTATTCTTCAGCTGTTAATTTCCCCGGTTTATTTATAATATCCGGAGGTATATGAGTTTTACCCACATCATGGAGGAGCACACCCATGCCAAGGTCTTTAAGCCGGTCCTTCCGGTAATGAAGACACATGCCGATAAAGACGGAAATCACTGTTACATTTACCGAATGACTGAAGGTGTAATCATCATAAGAACGGATATCGGATAAGTTGAGCATTATTTCCCTGTTTTTCAGCAGGTCATCAATTATACAATCTACAGCTTTGCTAACTGGAGCTGTATGAACAACATTGTTTTTGGGGACATTTTGCATAATGCCCCGGATGCAGTTAACTGCCTGTACCCGGGTTTCCTCAGAAATGGCCTCATCAAGACTGATATCATCAATCAAACCGTCATCTACGAAAACAGAGGTAAAACCTAGTTCTTTTAACCGTTTTACATAGCGGCCGGTAAGAACTGTGCCGGCGCTTAGAAGGACCTGCCCCTTGGAATTATATATGGTTTTTGATATTCGTGAACCAACTTCGATGTTAGTTATATTAATTTTTCTCATAAGCACCTCAGAAATATAGGGGTTAATTTAACCCTTGTTCTTTGAGAAAAGGCCCCAGCTTTTTGTCAGTGTTCTGAATGTGGTTTACCAGCCAATCCTTAAGAAAATTCATGATTTCTATTGAAAGGGACATCTTCCCATCATTATATCCCTTCTGAAAATCAGAAACCTTGTCCACAAATTTTTTATGTTCTGACCTATGGGGCAGCATCCATTGGTAGTTATACTTGATCATGAATTTTTCTTCTGTTGAAAAATGGGAAACCGTGTAGTCTACAAGATCCTGGATTACTTTAGAGACAACCTGTTTCCCCTTTCCGATCATCATGGCATCATGCAGGTCATTGATCATTTTGACAAGGGTTTTGTGCTGTTCATCAATAAGCCTGATACCGGTAATTAATTTATCATCCCAATTAATGTAAGACATAATCAATCCTCCCCTCTTGTTTTAACCAATTATTCGACATAATCTGCCAATAACCTGTCTGTGAATTGTAAAAAGTGCAAAATATGTCGAAAAAAAACCAGCCCCCACTAAACTTAAATGGTAATTTCGGATAACAGTGACAGTAAAGGTATGATAAAATACTTGTATATGGTAAATTATATTAGCTAGGGTGATATCATTGTTCAAAGGTCTGGGATTATATTTTCTGTTATCATTTTTGTTGCGAAGCCCACTGCTGGCGCTGGTCATAATTTTTCTGATCTATGCCTTCATGGACAGGGCATATATTGGTTTCCTGCCTGATTTCCTGGCCCCCTTCAGGCGGAACAGCCGCATTCAGCAACTGCGCGAGGTTTTGCGGATTAACCCTGCTGATGCCGGCGCTGCACAGGAACTGGGGAGCATTTATTTTGAAAAGAAAAATTACAGCAGTGCCCTGGAATATCTTAAAAAAGCCCTTGAAAAAGTAACCAATTCTCCAAGACTGTATCTTTACCTCGGAATGACATATATGGAATTGCAGCAGGAAGATCAGGGAAAGGATGCGCTGGAAAAGGCGCTGGAACTTGATCCCCGGGTGGGGCACGGGCTGCTGTACATTTATCTGACCCGGTATGAACTAACTCATAAAGGATCGGGATCCGAAAAATTTAAGCAGTTGGCCGGTTCTTTTTCCAATTTTGCTAATACTGAAAATTTATACCGGATGGGTATTGTGTACAAAAAAACAGGTGATAAACAGAAGGCAAATGAAATGTTCCACAAGGCTTTGGAAGAATATTCGTATGTGCCGGGCCGGCTCAGGAAGCTGCACCGCAGGTGGGCGCTTTTGGCACGGCTGCACAGTCTTTTTTGAAACCGTTTTGCTTGACATTTGACTACTTTTTGTAATAAAATATATGCGTGACTTTATAACTAAATAATCCACTGCCCCGGATTATTGATGCTGCGACCAGTGGTAGATGGCGGCGGCTCATAAAGTAACATTTTACGATTGGCAACATTAGATTCATAGGTAAGGAGGGAACATAAATGAGTACTTATATGGCTAAGCCAAATGAGATAAAGAAAAACTGGTACGTGATAGACGCTGAAGGCAAGCCGCTGGGACGGGTTGCCACTGAAATCGCCCGGATTTTACGAGGCAAGCATAAGACAATTTTCACTCCGCATGTTGATACCGGAGATTTTGTTATTGTAATCAATGCAGAAAAGGTTCAGCTTACAGGCAAAAAGCTGCAGCAAAAGCAATATGTTCGCCATTCAGGTTATCCCGGTGGCTTAAAGACCATGTCATACGAACGTCTGCTCAAAGAAAAGCCGGAACGGGCAATTGAAAAGGCGGTAAAAGGCATGCTGCCACATAATCGGCTGGGACGTGCCCAGGGACGTAAGCTTAAGGTTTACGGTGGCCCGGAACATCCACATACAGCTCAGCAGCCGGAAAAATGGGATTTTGCAGTTTAGCAGTTTTTATGGATGAAAAGTTAACGGATGGAAGAGTTTAACGGATGGAAGGAGGAACAGACATTGGCACAGGTTCAATTTCAGGGAACAGGCCGTAGGAAGAACGCGATTGCACGCGTAAGGCTGTTGCCTGGTGAAGGTAAATTAATAGTAAATAGCAGGCCTTTGGATGCATATTTTGGTAAAAAGACCCTTGAAATGATTGTTAAGCAGCCGCTTAATCTGACCAACACCCTTGCTCAGTATGATATTCTGGCAAAGGTTGAGGGTGGCGGCACAACGGGTCAGGCAGGGGCTATGCGTTTGGGTATCGCCCGGGCTTTAATCAAGGCTGACCCCAATTTGCGTTCCGCATTGAAGAAAGCCGGTTTCCTGACCAGGGACCCGAGGATGAAAGAAAGAAAAAAATATGGTCTCAGAAAAGCGCGGAGAGCTCCTCAGTTTTCCAAGCGTTAGTATGGACCGGAAATTACACCGGTTTTACGGGAAGGTATTTATTACCTTCCCTTTTATTATGTCTAGTTCGTCATGATCCGAAAGCGGCTTGGTGTACGCAGTAGGACAGGATGTAGTGCCATCCGTCACTCTGGAAATTTCAGAAATTTCATTAAAAATAACCAGAGAAACTGTCCAACTAAAAGAGGAATATAACTGTTTTAATAGAATAATTTAAATTAGGACTTTTATATATTTTGGGAGAAAGGAGGGGAAAATGAAGAATGAATAGGGAAAGACTGCATAAGTGGTCCCTAAAGACAGCAACATTGTTCACTGTACTGCTTGTAATCTTAGCTTTTATGGTTGTGGGCTGCGGGCCCAAGACTGCTCCAACTTCCGGTGAGAAAGCCGCCCCGGCGGGTACTTCTACGGGGGCGCAAAACGCTTCCGGTGAGGACAAGGAGGCTCCGGCTAAGGTTAATAATACTACCATAGCCCAAACCCAATGTTCAGAGTGTCACGAAATGTGGCCTGAAATCGCTACATGGCAGACTTCGGTCCATGCCAAGGTTGACTGTCTGGTGTGCCACGAGGGGTATAACCCGACTCAGAATAAGGCAGCTCATGACGGTAAGTCATTCCAGAAGCCGATTGCATTACGGAATACTACTGTCAGTGACGAGGCATGTCAAAGCTGCCACGCTATGGAGAACAGGGATGCTACACTGCTTCCCGACCTGATCGCACCTCACTCCAAGCACGCTGCAGCCAAGGTTTCATGTCTGGAATGCCACAGGTTTACTACTCACGGGAATATAGCAGAACGTAAGGTTACTACCAGAGCAGAATTTGCTGATTATAATCAGTGGAGCCCACAGATGGCCAAGCAGGCTGCACCTGGTGTTCAGCGTCGTCCTAACATGTTTGTTTGTATTAAATGCCATGAGTCCCGTAGTGTAACTACAAAGTGTTCTGCCTGCCACTACTGGCCTGACAGGGCAACTCTGCCTTCACACGAGAATCCACAGTGGGGCAGTATTCACGGCAAGACCGGTCGTCAAGATGTTGATAACTGTAGTAAGTGCCACTATGACAAAGAGAGCCAGAAGTTTGCAACTCCTTCCACAGGAGACAAAATTGCTGACTTTGCAAGGGCAAACAGTTACTGCTACGGCTGTCACCTGAAGCGGCCCACTAACCACGATTCTCAGTGGATGGGTAAACACCCGCAGATGGCCAACGAGAAAGGACTGCCCAACTGCTTCGCATGCCATGATAAGAATCAGCCCGGCGCCAATGTAACAGGTACATATTGTAACACCTGTCACTGGTTCCAGGCACCGGCAGCACCGGCAGCACCGGCAGCAGAGGAAAAGAAAGAATAAATTATCAGGGAGTGCCTTCTGACGGGCACTCCCTTTAAAATTATGAAGACAAATCGATTATTGCCTGGCCTGAGGCGTTTCATTCGCCTTTTCGGCATAGTAGTTGGCAATACCCGAATAAATTGCATTAGCAAGCTTACGCTGGTATTCATTTTTTACCATCAGTTTTGCTTCAGCGGGATTGGAAATAAAGCCGATTTCCACAATAACTGCAGGCATCTTTGTATTTCGGGTGGTATAGTAATCCTCGGGTTTTGCCTTTCGGGTAGTATTTTTCATGATCCCGATTAGTTCTGACTGAATTGCTTCAGCCAGTTTTTTACTTTCAGGCTGGTTTTTCTGGTAAAAGGTCTGGGCCCCCCGCCATCTGGAAGATGGGAAGGAATTGACATGGATACTAATATATAAGTCTGCATTTTTTTTGTTGGCCATATCCACCCTCAGGGCCAGGTCCTCACGCTTCCGCCTGTTCAGTTCTGTATCAGTGGTTCTGGTCATAACGACATCTGCCCCAGCCTGGTTAAGGACTTTTTGCAGTTGTTTTCCTGTTTTGAGTACAATTTCTTTTTCCAGCAGTCCATTATAACCAACAGCCCCCGGGTCGATTCCGCCATGGCCGGGGTCAACTATAATCAGGCGGTTGGCGATTGCCCACGAGGTTGCCGGCACTGCCTCATAAAGCGCCATAACGGAACCCAGGCCAAGAGTTAAAGCCAGAGCTGCTGCCACGGCCAAAAGGCCGATTTTTTTAACACGAAGTGCTTTAATATAGACCAGGCGCAAATCTCTTCCTCCTATCATAAAAATTCTTATAGAAAGAATATGCGGCCTATAGTATGGCCTATGCCACTAAAATGAAGGAATTTCCAACGGGCTATAGAAATACCACATGTTGGATAATAATAAAACATGAAGGCTAAAATATGATTAAAGGGGGTGCACTGATGAACAGCATAGTTTTCTACGGCGTAGCGCCTCATCCTCCGATATTGCTGCCGGAGGTGGGGGGAGCAAACTCGAAGAAGGTTGACCGGACGTTTGCAGCCATGCAGAAATTTGCTTCACAGATAACTGAAAGCGGGGCTGAGACAGTTATCTTAATCTCTCCTCATGGCGCTGTTTTTAGTGATGGAGTGGCTATAAACGGAAGTGACACCCTGTCAGGGGATTTAAAGCAGTTTAGAGCTGACCTGACTTTTGCATATAGTAATGATTTGGTTGTGGTAAATGAAATAATTCAACAGGCCGGAAAAAGAGGAATTGCCGCACTTGGCATAGATGATTCCTTGGCAGGTGAGTACGGAATTACAACAAGGCTTGACCATGGTGTGTTGGTGCCGATGTATTTTCTTGACAAGGCCGGAATTAAGCTGCCTGTTGTGTCAATTTCTATGAGCATGCTGCCTTTTGAGGAATTATATGCCTTTGGGGCTGCCATAAAGGATGCATGCACCAGGATTGGGAAAAAGGCGGCTCTGATTGCCAGTGGTGACATGAGCCACCGCCTGACCCCGGATGCTCCTGCAGGTTATTCTGAAAAAGGGGCTGTTTTTGACCGGGCAGTTGCTGACCTTCTCGCAAAGAAAGACTTCAGAGGTATCCTCAGCATCGACATGGGATTAGCTGAAGCGGCCGGTGAATGCGGGCTGCGTTCAATTATCATGATGCTTGGGGCTGTAGACGGCGTAAAGGTGGATGCCGAAGTATTGTCATATGAAGGGCCATTCGGAGTCGGCTACATGGTTGCGATGCTGAAACCTCTGGAAGGGGAATCTGAAAGCCTTTTGAAGACAATATTTAATGAGCGGGCAGAAAAAATTGGAGTACAACGTGACGGAGAGAGTGAATTGGTTGGCCTTGCCAGAAGGGCTCTGGAGAGGTATGTCAGGGAGGGGAAAAAAATATATCCTGATACCGGGAGCGGTCGTTTACTGAAAGAAAAGGCCGGGGTTTTTGTATCTCTTAAGAAGCACGCCAGCTCAGGGGATGTATTGGGACAATAATGCCGACAACTGACAACATCGGCTTTGAAATTGTCAATAATGCCATCAGCGCCGGAACCGGAGACCCCAGGTTTGAGCCGGTGGAGCCGGGCGAACTTGATGAGCTGGTATATTCGGTGGATGTTTTAAAACCTGCTGAGCCCATAGACGACATGAGCCAACTTGATGTCCGGCGTTACGGAGTTATAGTACGCAGTGGCCGAAGGTCGGGTCTCCTGCTGCCAAACCTTGAGGGAATTGATACAGTAGAGCAGCAGGTCGCTATAGCCAGGCAAAAAGCGGGTATAGGACCGGATGAACCGGTACAGCTGCAGCGTTTTGAAGTTTTCAGATGTTATTAGGAGGTCAATATGAAACAGGCTATGTTTTGGGAGGGTATTGGCAATGACAGAGTACTGTGCCTACTCTGCCCTCAGAAGTGTGTTATTGCTGACGGGAAAAGGGGTTTCTGCCGGGTGAGGCATAATGATAGGGGAGTACTATATACTGCTAATTACGGCCAGGTTTCATCATACAGTATTGACCCTATAGAAAAGAAGCCACTGTACCATTTCTATCCCGGATCGCACATCTTTTCGGTGGGCACCTTTGGGTGCAACCTGCGCTGCGGTTTCTGCCAGAACTGGAGTATTGCCCACGGTGACCCGCCATCAGTAACTATTTCGCCTGAACAGCTTGCTGCCGCTGCCGCTGAGGAAGATGGCGGCAGTAATTCCATTGGAATTGCCTATACGTATTCCGAACCTTTTATGTGGTATGAATATGTATATGATACAGCAAAACTGGCCAGGGACAGTGGGCTCAAAAACGTGCTGGTGACAAATGGTTTTATCAATCCTGAACCCCTGAAAAAGATTCTGCCTTTTATTGATGCCATGAATATAGATGTCAAAGGTTTTTCGGACAGTTACTACAATGAAACGTGTGTAGGAGAACTACACCCGGTCCTGCAGACTGTTGAGACTGCCGGCGCTTATTGTCATGTTGAGATTACTACCCTTCTGGTGACCGGTTTAAATGACTCGAAGGAGGAAATCAGCCGGCTGGCTGACTGGCTGGCCGGAATTAACAAAGATATACCCCTGCACCTTGCACGCTATTTCCCCAATTATAAAATGGAACTGCCTCCCACACCTTTATATGTAATGGAAGAGGCCAGAGATGAAGCGCTTCGGAAACTGAATTATGTTTACCTCGGCAATGTTCCCGGTTCAGAGGCCTCCAGTACATATTGCCCGGAATGTGGGGCATTGCTCATTGACCGCCGGGGTTACCGGGCAGTGGATACCGGTCTGGAAAGACAGAAATGCCGCAAATGCGGCAGTGAAATTACGATTATCCGATAGATTGCATAACTTTTTTTGCGGCACGGATGCCTGTGGAGACGGCCTGAAGTATAGTCGCTGTTTCTTCGGGAGGTAAGGCGAAAAGGACTCTGTGTGCTGTCAGGGTCTCCTTTTTCTTTCCGGGCCGCTGAATTTCCACATCAACCCGATGCTGTTCCGGGAATGCTGAGACATGCAGAATCCGGGTGTTTTTGACTACCGGAACCTTTCTTTCCAGTAACCCGCAGAGTAATTGATAAGGTGTTTGCCCTCCGGTATGACCGGCTCTTTCCAGGATCAGGGGATGCAATCCTGACCGTGACAGGTAATAAGCCGCCGACAGGCCTGATATTCCCGAACCAAGGACAAGTACTCGTATATTCATAACTATATTTTACCCGGAAATTGCCTTATTTATAATCGTCAATAAGCTAAAGTCGGGCTTAAGCCCGGCTTCAGATGTCTTATCAATCAGCGGTGTTTTCCTGCTTATTTTCATTATAGATGGAGACCAGATCATAAAGGTGGTCCACCTTTTCCTGCAGCAGCGATAATGCGGTTTGGTGTTCCCTGACCTTGCCACTGAATATTTGAACAGAGTTGGCAAGTGACCGGGGAGCCGTTTTTTTACCATTAACAACCCTGATGCCGCTTTTTGAAAGGCTCAGGGCCTTTCCGCTTATTTCCCTGACCATACTATTCACATCTTTAAGTTCTTTTTGCAACCGTTCCACAATATCAAGCTGTATCATTTCTTTTCTCCTCCGGTTCGGATCATAAAGATACACAATATAATATTACGAATGTTGCGATTATTATTCGGGGGTAGGCTTGTCTGCCAATCGAAAAATTGCTGTAGTTTTTCCAGGGAGATTGTCAATTCATAGAGTTCCCGGCGAAATTGCCTCAGTGGTATCGATAAGGACTGTAAGATGGTTTTAACCCGGTAATTTTATTTTACATAAACAGTTTATGTATTGGAACCTGTGGATATACTTTAGGTATAAGAACCATTACCGGGAGGGTGAATTATGAATCACAGCCAAACTCTGAAAGACATTAACAACAGGCTTGAGATTTATAACCTGTTCATGAGAGCTGCCAAAAAAATGAGGGCTGAAAAAAAGCGGGTGCGTTAACAGTACCTGCATTTTTTATTTTAAAAAGGGCAAGTATAAAAAGAAAACGGGAAGGGGCAAGTTAATTGCTTACAAGGCGGCAGTTTATCAAAACAGCCATGGCAACTACTGCAGCCCTGCAGCTGTCTGAAATCCTGATCCCACATCTGGCTGAAGCCTTTATAGGCAAGAAGAAACCGCCGGTAATCTGGCTTGAGATGATGACCTGTACAGGTGATTTCCTTTCTGTGGCCAACACCCTGCACCCTGATATGCGGGAGCTTTTATTTGATACTATAGACCTCTGCTATAGTAACACAGCAATGGCTGCTGAAGGTGATTTGGCCATTGGTGTCCTTAAAGAGACAGTGGAACGGGAAAAGGGAGAATATATCCTTATTGCAGAAGGGACTGTGCCGTTAAAGGCGGGGGGCAGGTATGGAGCTATCGGCCACCACCCTGATGGCAGCATATTTACTGATCTTGAGGCCATCAGGTTTACTGCTCCCAAGGCAAAATATATTATGGCAGTGGGAACCTGTGCTTCCTTTGGCGGTCCATATGCCGCCCATCCTAATCCCTCGGGGTCTGTGCCGGTCCATAAGGTTGTAGACAGCCAGGTAATAAACGTCCCCGGCTGTCCGGTACACCCGGACTGGGTAGTGGGAACCCTGACCCATTTACTTCTGTATGGAGTCCCGGAACTGGATGCATTTAACAGGCCGAAAGTATTCTTCGGCAGAAGGATACATGACTGGTGTCCCCGGCGGCAGCATTTTGATAACGGTGTTTTTGCCACCGACCCCGGTGAAGAGAAGTGTACCTATAAAATCGGCTGTAAAGGGCCGGTAACCTTTGTTGACTGCCCCACCAGACAGTGGATTGGTGAGCATAACAGCTGGCCGGTTGAAGCCAACACACCGTGTATTGGCTGTGTTAGTCCTGATTTTCCGGATGGTATGTCACCCTTTTATGCACATCTGCCTGATATGAATGTACTGGGGCTGAGGACTACAGCTGATAAAATCGGTAAAGGTGTTGCCGCTGTAACTGCAGCCGGGATAGGGACACATCTTGCGGCCTCTGTGGCAACCGGAAGGCTGGGCACAACTCTGATAGATGGAACCCGGCCCAAGAGAGAAGGAGTAAACCGTGATACCAGAAAGCACTCGAAGGACAAAACACGGGAAGTAGTCTTCCTGCCTGAAGGAAAAATAAAAGGAATTAACCTCAGAAGGTATCATCTGCAGGGAAAAGGCCGCATAAAAGTTTTTATTAACAGGATAAGTTTTTTTGGTAAGGGGAAAAGAAGGTGAATCGTTTGGCAAAACTAATCCGTATCAGCCCGGTAACCCGGATAAACGGGTTTTGGAATCTGGAAGTGGATGTAGATGACGGACATATAACAGATGCCCGCAGCAGTGGAATTTTTTTCAGGGGTTTTGAGGAAATCCTTAAAGGAAGGGACCCCAGGGATGCCGCTTACCTTACGGAGCGCATCTGCGGCATCTGCTCGACCGCTCACGCTATTGCTGCCTCCCATGCTATGGAAGATGCCCTGAAAATTGAAATTTCATCAAATGCAACTTTGCTGAGAAATCTAAGTTTTGGGGCAGACCTGCTGCAAAACCACCTCAGGCATTTTTACCTGCTGACAGTTTTGGATTTTGTCAGGGGGCCGGAACAGCCGCCTTTTATACCGAGATATGAAAGCGATTACCGGCTGAATACACACGAGACCGATCGGGTAATGGAAAGTTACCGGCAGCATTTTGATATAGCCCGGATTACACACGAAATGGTGACTATTTTCGGCGGTAAAGCGCCGCATCAGCATGGGATTATCCCGGGGGGTGTTACTACCCCTCCCACTGTTGACAGGATTCAGAAATTTATGGGCTCACTTGAAACTGTTCTGGAATACATTAACGGAAGGCTTATTCCTGATGCCCAACTGCTGGCCCGAAGATATGATGATTATTTTGAAATCGGTCGTGGTTATGAGAATCTCCTGGCATATGGCAATTTTCAGGTTCCCGGAAAAAACAGTGAATTTGTGATGCCTTTCGGTGTATACAGTGATGGCAGGATAGATAAATTTAATCCTGAACGAATCAGGGAACATGTACACTATTCATGGTTTGTCCAGGATAGTCCCAAACATCCGGTTGAAGAGGAAACTAATCCTGAACCTGATAAGGAGGGCGCTTATTCCTGGGTCAAGGCTCCGAGGTATGCCGCTAAGCCTTTTGAGACAGGACCCATTGCCCACCTGTGGATGAAAGGGGATTACCGCAGAGGTATCTCTACAATGGACAGGATCCTGGCCAGGGTTATGGAAGCCAAAATCGTTGGCAATATGATGAAAGAGTGGCTGAAACAGCTTGAACCGGGCAAGCCCATTTATCGGCCGTATGAAATGCCGGATAAGGAAGTCGAAGGGGTGGGCTATACGGGGGCCATGAGAGGGGCGCTGGCTCACTGGGTAAGGTTTAAGGGAAATAAAATACTCCATTACCAGATTGTTACACCTTCAGCCTGGGTTTGCTCCCCAAGGGATGCCGGCGGGATGAGAGGCCCCCTTGAGGAGGCTCTGGTGGGAACCCCAATTGCTGATACTGATAACCCCATTGAAATCGGGCGGGTAGGCCGTTCCTTTGACCCCTGCCTGGCGTGTGCCGTCCACCTGATAAAAACAGATGGCAGCAGGCAGAGCCTGCAAATAATGTAATTCAAAAGAAAATTAGGGTGATTAAAGTTGGAAGAAAAGGTATATATCCAATCCCTGCCCAACAGGCTCTTTCACTGGAGCTCATTTGTCATGGTGACAATGCTTTTGATATCAGGATTTTATATATCCCACCCTGTTAACCTGGGGGATGCTTATGATCTTGATATCGCTGTCTTTGTACAAACAGCCGCCGCTTTTTTACAGTCAGGCATATTTTTTGCCTGGGTATACCACCACATGGTCACAGGCGCTTACCAGGATATCAGGTTCAGGTGGCGGGATGCCGCTGATTTCAGGGGATTGCTCAAGTACTACTTTTTCATGGAAAAAAAGCCTCCGGTCCATGGCAAATATAATGCCGGGCAGAGGCTTGTTTATACTTCCTGGTTTTTTGTTTTTATATTCTTGTTTATTACCGGCCTGATACTGTATTCTGTCAATTTCGGATATGTGCTCCGGTTTCCTGTCGCGATTCAAAAGGTGCGGTTTTACCACTTCCTGGGCGCATTATGGTTCCTGGGTACTGTCCCGCTCCATATCTACCTTGTTCTGACTGAGGATCCGGCAAAACTGCAGGCCATGTTCACCGGTTGGGTCAGGAGGTAAATCAGGTTTCAAAATTTACAAAAACTGTTGTTCCCGAAGGACCGGTTTCGAGTTTTAAAGAAGCATTGTGCCTGGCAGCTATCCGGTAACATATGGCCAATCCAAGTCCGGTGCCGCTTTCGCGGGTGGTAAAAAAGGGAGTTCCTATTTTATCCACCACGTCGTCGGGGATACCGGTTCCCTGGTCAGATATCGACAATACAACAGAGCGGTTTTCAATATATGTTTTTATCAACAGCGTTTCTCCGGGGGACATCGCCTCCAGCCCGTTCAGTGATAGGTTTTTAAGCAGAAGGTTGATTTCTGATTCGTCCAGCAGCAGGTCCGGGATACTGCCCAGGTCTGTTTTTACCTGCAGGCCGGATTGTTTAGCAGTGGTTTTGATTGCCGGATATACGCACTGTATGATGGTATTAAGGTTATGTGTTTTTAAATTGAGGGATTTATCCTTGGCCAGGAACAGAAACTTCTTGATAATTGAATTAGCCCTGTCCAGTTCTTCAATCATGAGCTTAATCCGGTCCCTGCAGCTGTTAAAATCGTGGTCTTTTTGCATTAACTGCAGGAAACCGCGCACGGTGGTCAGAGGGTTCCTGATTTCATGCCCCAGACCGACAGCAACCTCACCCACAAGGTTTATTTGCTCCAGGTGGGCCATGGTCTTTTCCAGTTCCTTGCGCTGGGTAATATCTCTGGTACTTAGCACAGCTCCTGAAATCTGGTTGTTTTGATCATGAAGGAGGGTGGCCACGGTTTCCACCCACAGGTAGTTACCCTCGCTGTGACGATACCTGAATTCAATTTTTGCAGGAGCATTTCCTGATATGAAGGTTTTAAAGGAAAAACTTACCCTCTGCATATCCTGGGGATGTACCAGTTCAAAGATAGAATTTCCAACCAGTTTTCCGGGGTTATAACCCAGAATCTGCTGTACAGAAGGACTTAAATATGTGATGACCCCTTCGGGTGTGGTTTCGGTGATTACATCAGGCACATTATCAGTCATCTTTCTCAGATTTTCAATATTTATCACAAAAGTAAAGTCAAAACACGTTTTGGTAAGCGGCTGGAAATGCCTGTGAATGATTAGTTCCACCGGGACGCCGGTTCCATCCTTACGGAGGTACTCCTTTTCAATACGCTGGGGAACACCTGTGGTTCCCAGCTCATATGCATGACTGAGTTCTCTTTCAAGATGCTCAGGGGGTGTGAGTGCCATCCATGATGTCAGCAGCAATTCTTCCCTGGTGAAGCCTGTCAGGTCACAAAAGGCCTTGTTGCAGGTTATATAATTGCCTTCACCGTCACATAACGAAAAGGGTATAGGAGATTCTTCAAGAACCTCAATGGGAAGTGAATTCGGGGGCTCAAAGGAATCCTTGGGCAGTTTCCGGAAAAAAGAGGTCGGTTTTCCGGGTTTTTTTGGTTTTGTTATAATCATAATGTTTTCCTATAACCTTTCTGTAAAAATACCCGTCAAAAATACGAATCTCAGGCAACAGGGTTATCCTGTTTTTCCCATTTCAAAGACTCCGGGCAGCTTGCTTCGGGTGACATCCTGAAATGGCAGGAGTATTGAAAAGGTTGTTCCCTTACCGGGAGTGGTGTCCACTTCAATCCTGCCGCCATGTTCCCTGATAATTTGGTAACATATGCTTAAACCAAGTCCGGTTCCCGTATCCTTAGTAGTGAAAAAAGGCGTCCCGAGCCGGATTTTTTCTTCTGAGGTCATTCCTTTGCCATTATCCGTAATTTTAATATACATTTCATTTGTCAGGCTTCTCATTCCGGTTGTTATCTGCAATTTAGGGGTTGCTGACCCGGACATGGCCTCAATGGCATTTTTAACAATATTTAAAACAACCTGTTTTATCTGACTTTCATCTGCCATCACTGTTTTCTCTCCAGGTGAGGTAATAAAAGCTATATCTACTCCCTGTATAAATGAATGGGTTTCCAGCATCAATTGTAAAGAGTTTATCAGCATGGTCAGAGATACCGGCTTTAAGTTACAGGGGCAGGGTTTGGCGAAGGACAGGAAATCAGTAACCACCCTGTTCACGTCACCGACGGATCCCTGGATTATTTGGGCAAATTCCCTGGTGGGTTGTTCGGCAGTTTTTGCTTGGATCAGTTGGGTAAATCCCTGGATAGTTGTCAGGGGGTTTCTGATTTCATGGACAATTCCGGCAGCCATCTGTCCCAGGACAACCAGCTTTTCCTGCTGGAGCAGTTTTTCCTTGGCGATGTTAGCGGTTGTTATATCTGATGAAATCGCAATATATCCCATCAACACCCCTGAAGTATTTAGAATAGATGAAGCGTGAAGAATAAGCTCCTTTCTGGTCCCCTTGGGGGTAACCACAGAAATTTCGAAGGTGCGGCTGGGGCAACTCCCGGGCAGAGTACCTCTGGGCAGCTTTTTCTTGGAAAACTTCAGGGTTTTGAGCAGTCGCCGGCTGCTGACACCAAGGACGTCGGAGGCATGCATTTCAGTAATGTCCAGGAATGCCCTGTTATACCAAATAACTTCTTTATTCCTGTCAAGGATGAGAACAGGGTTGTTCAAAGAACTGAAAATCGGCCGGGTTTGCAGGATAAGGTTTTCCAATTGTTCCGCTTTTGAGGCCTCATCAAAAACATATAAAAAACCGCCGGTTTCCAGCCGTTGGACATCTATTTCCAGCCTGACGGGGTCACCATTAGTGTTTTTGACAGTACTAAGCTGTTCAAATATCTGTCCTGCTGCTTCCAGAGTATTTTCTGGAAGGTGCCGCGAATTATCCGAATAAAACTTTTCTGAGGTCTCCGCAGTTGACAGCCCCTTAATATCTTCATACTCACAGCTAAGGATTTCCCTGGCCCTATGGTTGGCAAAGGAAAGCCGGAAATCTGAATTGAAGGTTAGCAAACCCAGCGGCAACCCGTTGAGTATGCTGTTGAGGTATTTCTCGGATTGTTCCAGTTTGTCGTAGGGAAAGGTTACGGCATTCACAAAAATTCCGCGGAAAAGGAAATAATACGATATAATTTTTAGAATATGTCTGAAGGTGCTGAAAAAAGGGGAGAGGGCATTTGGGAGGGTTGAGCAGAGTTCTGTGAGCACAACGAACATCACAGCCAGGATAATGTATCTTGAGGGTGCATCCTGGGTTCCTGCAGAGTTTCTGGCAGTGTTCCAGAGTACAACAATAAATATTGCTATAATAAAATATTCGAAAGCCATCTTGAGCGGTGTTATTACTGCACTTTCTGTGGCCAGAAGCGGTAACCTCTCCGGAAAAAATAAAATCAGGTATGAGATACCAAATCCGGATACCAGGGAGGTGATTAATCCCACCCACTTATTAATTTTTGACTTAAAGACCTTCAGGGTCCCAATGAGCAGCACGGCCCCCTCGGCGAACCTGCTGAGAGTCCAGTAATAAAGTGTCAGGTCCCTGCGCCCGTCAGGGTACAGATTAAAGTCAGGGTAGTAAATGACATGAAATGTGTTAAATAGGGCAACTGCCACGAATCCGAACCCTATCAGATGATTGTAAGGCATGTCCCCGGTCCGTTCAAAGGTGAACCAGACGACCAGAAAAATAGAGATAGATATAAATATACAGGTCAATTCCAGCAGCGCATGCCAGAGATTACTATGGTTGGCCCAGATTTGGGGAGATGCCAGCCTTGCAACAGCAACGGCTACTATAAGTATTACTATAAAATGTACGAGGATATTTGGTTGTTTTGTTTTTTTTTCGGGGATAATCAACATATTTGTAGTCATGTTTAAATTCCCCCTAAATTTTTAATAGGTCATAGTTTTAATATAATAGCATAATTGTTTGAAACAAGTCTCAAATTATGTGTCGAAAAATTATTAAATTGATTGTCGAAAAAGCGGATAAACTTATACATAAAAGGAAATATAAACATTGCTGTCGAAAAGAAAAAACAGCTAAATGGTATTGCATTTTTATGCAGAACTGATGTATAATTATAAATTATTAGGCAGGAAATTTATACCGCAGATTAGAGGAGATGAAAAGAGCAATGATTAAAGCAGGAATTATTGGGGCTACCGGTTATACAGGAGTGGAACTGTTCAGGATACTGTCCCGCCATCCGGAAGTCGAACTGGTGGGACTGACATCACAGACATATTCGGAACAGCGTTTTGACAGTGTGTTTCCCAGTACCGGAGGTTTCTCGGAAGCTGTTTTGGAAATTCAGGATATACAGTCACTGGCTGACCGTTGTGATGTGATATATACCGCGCTCCCACACGGTGTCTCAATGGAAGTGGTGCATGAGGCGGCCGCGGCAGGCAAAAAGGTCATTGACCTTGGAGCAGATTACAGGTTTGATGACATCAAGACTTATGAAGAATGGTACAAAGTTACTCATAAGACACCGGAACTTGCAGCCAGGTCGGTATACGGGCTGCCTGAAATCAACCGCCGGTTGATTTTGGAAGCAGATGTCATTGGGAATCCGGGCTGCTACCCCACCAGTATAATCCTTGGCCTGGCACCACTGCTGAAAAACGGGATGGTGCAGACAAATACTGTGATTGCAGACTCCAAGTCAGGGGTGTCGGGGGGAGGGCGCGGTCTGAATCTGGCCTTCCATTATGCTGAATGTAATGAGAACTTCAAGGCATATAATATCGGGGGACACCGGCATACACCGGAAATTGAACAGGAACTCAGCAAGCTGGCCGGTGAAAGTGTCACTATTTCTTTTACACCTCATCTGGTTCCAATGACAAGAGGAATCCTCAGTACTATTTACGCATCTCTGGTAAATCCGTGTTCCACAGATGAGCTTCTCGACCTCTACCGGAAGTTTTACAGTGAAGAGTTTTTTGTCCGGGTCCATCCCAGGGGACAGTATCCCCAGACCAAGTGGGTATCCGGGTCCAATTTCTGTGATATTGGTCTTTCAGTGGATAGCCGGACCGGCAGGGTTGTAGTTGTAGCAGCTATTGATAATCTGGTCAAAGGAGCATCGGGACAGGCGGTACAGAACATGAACCTGATGTTTGGGCTGGATGAGAAAACAGGGCTTGATTATGTACCGGTATTTCCGTAAGATGCTTAATAGTGGGCTCCTGAAATGACCGAGGGCGAATAGGGTGAGGCATTATACCGATTTTCCGCTCTGACGCCTATGAGTCTAAGCTGCCACCCCCCGGCGACAAGGCAGCGTCCCCGAACTCGATGGCTCATTGGGTTTTTTTGTAAGATGGCCGCCTCTCGTTTTGGCGGGCCAAAACTTCCCGGCGGCCTTCGCCATCTTCGGACATCCGGGGACTCCCTGCCTTGTTGCCGGTGATTTGCAGCAAGACTCATGACGGCGTCAGTGCAAGGAAAATCTTGTACAGCGCCTCACCATATTCTCCGGTCATTTCCGGAGCCACCATAAAGGCTAAGACGTAAAGCCTAGAATCATACTGGTGTTTTCTAAGAGATTTAGTAGGGGATTGAGGAGGAAAATATATGATTCATGATATACAATACATAAAGGGAAGTATCACTGCTCCGCAGGGGTTCAGGGCTGCAGGGGTAAAGGCACGGATTAAGTATGACAAAAAAGACCTGGCATTGATAGTTTCTGAGGTTCCGGCTGCTGCCGCAGGGGTATTTACCACCAATGCGGTCAAGGCTGCTCCGGTGGTGCTGTCTAAACAGCACATTGCCGGCGGCAGAGCCCAGGCTGTTGTTGTTAACAGCGGCTGTGCCAATGCCTGCACAGGCGAAGACGGCATGGCTATGGCTCTGGAGATGGCTCGTGAAGCGGCAGGACACCTGGGAATCAGTCCTGAAGATGTTGTAGTGGCATCAACAGGAGTAATTGGTGATAAGCTGCCCATGGACAGGATAAAAGCGGGGATAAGTGAAGCTTCGCAAGCCTTGAGTTCCCAGGCTGGACATGATGCTGCCCTGGCTATCATGACAACAGATACGGTTCCCAAGGAGGCCCTGATACAATTGGAAATCGGGGGCAGGACCGTTACTATTGGGGGGATTGCCAAAGGGTCAGGGATGATTAGGCCAAATATGGCCACCATGCTGGCCTTTGTGACAACCGATGCCGGGATAACCTCTGAACTGCTGCAAAAGGCCCTCACCTATGTCACTGCAAGGACTTTTAATATGGTCACAGTAGACGGAGACACCAGTACCAATGACTCCCTGGTTGTACTGGCCAACGGCCTTGCGGGCCACCACGCAATCGAAAGGGAAGATGAGAATTTTCTTATCTTCAGGGATGCCCTGGAAAAGGTCTGTACCGCCCTGGCCAGGATGATAGCCCGTGACGGAGAAGGGGCGACGAAACTCATTGAGGTGGAGGTAAGGAATGCCCCGACTTTTGCAGATGCCAGGGAAGTGGCCATGGCAGTGGCCAATTCCAACCTGGTGAAAACCGCGGTTTTCGGTGAGGACGCCAACTGGGGCCGGATTATCTGTGCTGCCGGGTACTCGGGTGCAGACCTCGACCCGGGAAGGATTGATATCTTCATTGGGGATGAGAAAATGGCTGAAAACGGGGCTGCTCTTAATTTCAGTGAGGAGCGGGCCAAAGAGATTCTTGGGCGTGAAGAAGTTAAGATTACCATTGATTTACATCATGGCAGTGAAAAGGCAATAGCCTGGACGTGTGATTTTTCGTTTGATTATGTGAAAATAAATGCCAGTTACAGGTCATGATTGCCGATTACAGGTCATGATTGCTGATTAAAAGCATGTAAGGAGAGAAAGAACAGGTGGTGGGAATGAAATTTTCACAGGTGATGCACCTGGCCCGGTATTATCTCAGGGCAAGGTTCATGAATGACAAGAGGCCGATTCTTGCAGGGATGAAGCTGACCCACAGGTGTACTCTCAGGTGCCGGCAGTGTCCCTACTGGCAGCGGCCGGTTCCGGACCTGGCATGGAACCGGATTCTGGAAATGCTCCCAAAGCTCCGGGAGCAGGGGGTCAGAATTTTGATCCTGGAGGGCGGGGAACCACTTCTGTGGAAGGACAGGGACCGGACTGTGAAAGATATTGTCAGGGAAGCCCGAAAACATTTTTTCTGTGTCGGAGTGACTACTAACGGGACCTTGCCGCTGGATGTAGGCACCGACATATTATGGGTCAGCATTGACGGGCTGCGGGAAACCCATGACCGTCTGCGGGGAGAGTCCTTTGACCGGATAATAGACAACATCAGGAATTCGGAACACTCCAAGATTTTTGCCAATATCACCATAAACCGCATTAACCATAAGGAAGTTCCCGCTCTGGTCAGATTTCTGGCCCCACTTGTAAGAGGCATTACCATCCAGTTCTTTTATCCATATCCGGAAAGTGAAGATTTACTGCTTACCTGGGAAGAACGTACCGATATTCTCGATAAGCTGATAAGGCTGAAAAAAGCGGGCTATCCCGTCAGTGATTCCATACCGGCACTGGAAAAGCTTAAACAGAATACCTGGGTTTGTGAGCCCTGGATGATTGCCAATATTGAACCTGACGGTTCTTTTAGCCAGGGGTGTTACCTGCAAAACCGGACAACTGATGATAATCCCTGTAAGCTCTGCGGATTTGCGGCACATACCGAAATTTCCCTGGCTTACCAACTGCATTGGAGTGCGATAATGGCCGGGAAGGATATCCTGGGGATATTCTGATAAATATTACTGCGTGAAAAGTACCGGAGGAGGGGAAAGGTTGTCCAGAAAAGATTTGACACCGGAAAAGTGTATGGAAATACTTGAACGGGAGGAAACAGGGTTTTTGGCGATGTGCCGGGACGATATGCCATACTGTATTCCCTTGAACTATTTTTTTGACCGGGAGCAGCAAAAGGTATATATCCATACAGGCCTTAAAGGGCTTAAGTGGGATATCCTGGCACACAACCCACCGGTTTGCTTTACTGTGGCTGACCCGGGCTGCAAACGAACAGGTGATAGTCCCTGTACATATACATATGAATTTGAGAGTGTGGCGGTTTTCGGAAAAGCCGCAGAGGTGGAAGGAAAAAGTGAAGTGTCCTTAAGTTTGAATAAATTAGTGGAAAAATACCGCGATACAGAAATTTCACCAGTGCCGAAAGAAAAGCTCGCTGTGCTCCGAATGATTCGGATCGACATAGAAAGGATTACCGGCAGGCACAACAGGTCTGTATAGCACACAAGGAAATAAATAGAATATGAGAGGGGTTGAGAGACGATGAAGAATGCAGTAGAAAAAGCGGGTATTCTTATAGAAGCCCTGCCATATATCAGGAAATTCTACGGGAAAACAGTTGTTATCAAGTATGGTGGTCATGCCATGGTAAATGATAACCTTAAACAAGCGGTAATTAATGACGTGATTTTAATGAAATTAATTGGAATTAACCCGGTGATAGTCCACGGGGGCGGGCCGGAAATCACCGAAATGCTGAAGCGGCTGGATATACCCTCACAGTTTGTGGCCGGGTGCCGGGTGACAGATCCGGCTACCATGGAAATCGTGGAGATGGTCCTGGTAGGGAAAATTAATAAAGAGATAGTGGCCCTGATTAACAGGCACGGCGGCAAAGCTGTGGGGCTGTCCGGAAAAGACGCCAGCCTTATCCAGGCTGTGAAAAAAATGGGCAGGGCTGTTGATTCTGAGGGCAACCATTCCCTGCAGGATATCGGGTTTGTGGGAGATGTGAAAAAAATCAACCCGGAAATAATCCAGACTATTATCAGCCAGGGGTATATTCCCGTAGTAGCCCCGGTCGGTGTCGGGGAAGAGGGGGAAAGCTACAACATCAATGCAGATTATGTTGCCGGTGAGGTGGCTGCAGCCCTGAATGCTGATAAGCTGATCCTGCTTACTGATGTTGAGGGCATTTTTGAGGATTACAGTGATAAGGAAACACTTATATCAGAACTCAAGCTTGGTGAGGTTGAACAGAAAATTGCCTCAGGTGTTATCAGCGGAGGAATGATTCCCAAGGTGGAGTGCTGTGTGCAGGCTATCGGAAAAGGGGTAAACAGCACACATATCCTTGATGGGAGGATACCTCATTCCATTCTGCTGGAGGTATTCACCGATAAGGGTATTGGGACTATGGTCGTCAAGTAGCTTGGAACTGACGAAAATTTAGGGGGGAAATTCCTGTGAATACAAAGGAAATAATGGCAAATGGACAGCAATATGTGATGAATACATATGGGCGCCTGCCCATGGCGCTTGTTAAGGGTGAAGGGGTATATGTATGGGATGCTGACGGAAAAAGGTATCTTGATTTTGTTGCGGGGCTGGCGGTGAATTCCCTGGGGCACTGCCACCCTGCAGTGGTTCAGGCCATTCGGGAACAGGCAGGAAACCTGATGCATGTCTCCAACATGTACTGGATTGAGCCGCAGGTCGCTTTGGCGAAGCTCTTGGTTGAGAATTCCGCCCTGGATAAGGTTTTTTTCTGTAACAGCGGGGCTGAAGCCAATGAGGGGGCCATCAAGCTGGCCCGCAAGTATGCCCGGAAATACCTGGGTCCTGATAAATATGAAATAATAACCATGGAAAAATCCTTCCATGGCCGGACTCTTGCTGCCATAACGGCAACTGCACAGCCCAAATACCAGAAGGACTTGGACCCGCTGCCGGGGGGGTTCCGGTATGTTCCTTTTAATGATATTGCTGCCCTTGAAAAGGCGGTTTCCCCGCATACCTGTGCTATTTTGATGGAACCGGTGCAGGGTGAGGGCGGGGTCAATGTAGCTGATTATGATTACATGCATAAAGTAAAACAGCTCTGTGCCGATAAGGGTCTGCTGCTTATTTTTGATGAGGTCCAGTGCGGCCTGGCACGGACGGGGAAATTGTTTGCCTATGAGCACTACGGTATTGAGCCTGATATGATGACACTGGCCAAGGCCATTGCAGGAGGCTTCCCCATGGGGGCCCTTTTGGCAAAGGAGACAGTGGCGGAATGCTTCCAGCCGGGTGACCATGCCTCAACCTTTGGCGGCAATCCCTTGGCAGCGGCAGCCGGATGTGCCGCCGTAAGCCTTCTGGCCGACAGGGATTTTCTTGCCGAAACGGTGGAAAAGGGCCGTTATTTTGCAGATAAACTCGAAAGCCTGAAGGAAAAGTATTCCTTTGTTACTGATGTACGTGGTAAAGGCCTTATTCTAGGTATGGGCATTACCGCTGATGGCGGGAAGATAGTTGAGTCCTGCCGGGGCAAGGGGCTTTTGATTAACTGTGTGGGTGCAAATGTATTACGGTTTCTCCCACCCCTTACTATTTCATTTGAAGATATCGACAATGCTGTAAAAATACTTGATGAGACCATGGGCGAATTTATTTCACATATTGTATAGCTTTACCAGATAAGGTAAACTATTATCGTACAGGAGGGATGATATGAATAGTTTACATTCCGGTCTCAGGGGTAAGGACCTGCTTGCCCTGTATTCACTGACCAGGGAAGAGATATGGGCAATTATGAAAGTGGCCCAGGATCTGAAAACCAAACAGAAAAAGGGTGAAGCCCACCCGATACTAAACGGAAAAACCCTGGGGATGATTTTTACCAAGTCTTCCACCAGGACCAGGGTATCTTTTGAGGTGGCCATGTACCAGCTAGGGGGTTATCCATTGTTTTTGAGCGGCCAGGAACTCCAGTTGGGACGCGGGGAGACTATTGCCGATACGGCGAAGGTGTTATCGCGTTACCTGGATGGAATCATGATTAGAACCTTTGCCCACTCGGATGTTGAAGAATTGGCGAAATATGCCGATATACCGATAATTAACGGACTTACCGACTTGAACCACCCTTGCCAGATTCTGGCTGATTTTCAGACTATTCTGGAACACAAGGGCTGCCTTGAAGGACTGAAGCTGGCTTATGTCGGTGATGGCAACAACGTCTGCCACTCCCTTCTCAATGGCTGCGCTAAAGTGGGAATGCACATTTCGGCGGCTGTTCCTGAAGGCTATGAACCAAGTCAGGAAATAGTGAGGATTGCCAGGGCAGATGCCCAAAAAACCAGAGCAGTGATAGAGATAACTGACGACCCCTTTAAAGCGGTTAAGGATGCCGATATTGTTTATACAGATGTATGGGCCAGCATGGGTCAGGAAGAGGAGCATACGGAACGTCTGAAGATATTTGAGCCTTACCAGATTAATGCAGAGCTGGTGAGCGCCGCAAATCCGGATTATTTGTTTATGCACTGCCTGCCCGCTCACCGGGGTGAGGAAGTCTCTGAAGGGGTAATTGACGGGCCGAACTCGGTGGTCTTTGATGAAGCTGAAAACAGGCTTCATGCGCAGAAGGCCATACTCGCCCTGACAATGATATAAGAGAGGAGTTTGACACTATGCCCAAAAAGGTTGTGCTCGCTTATTCCGGAGGGTTGGATACCTCCATAATCATTCCGTGGCTGAAAGAGAACTACGGGTATGAAGTAATCGCCATGGCTGCCGATGTAGGTCAGGGTGAAGAACTTGCCCCCCTCCGGGAAAAAGCTATTAATACCGGGGCCAGCAAGATATACATTGAGGATGTCAAGAAAGACTTTGTTGAGGAATTCATCTGGCCGACCCTAAAGGCCGGGGCTGTATATGAAGGTAAATACCTGTTGGGGACATCTTTTGCCAGGCCTCTTATTGGGAGAAGGCTGGTGGAGATTGCCCGGCAGGAGGGGGCGGAAGCCATTGCTCACGGGGCCACCGGAAAAGGAAATGACCAGGTGAGATTTGAACTGGCAGTGAAAGCCCTGGCGCCTGACCTGAAGATTGTTGCCCCATGGCGTGAATGGGACATTCGCTCTCGTGAGGATGCCATTGCTTACGCAGAGGAGAGGGGTATCCCCATCCCGGTTAAAAAAGGGCATGCCTACAGCATGGACCGCAACCTGTGGCACCTGAGCCATGAGGGTGAAGACCTGGAGGACCCGTGGAATGAGCCCAAATACGATATGTTATTGATGACAACTCCACCTGATAAAGCGCCTGATAAGCCTGCCTATGTCGAACTGGACTTTGAGCAGGGGATTCCTGTCAGGCTGAACGGAGAAGCTATGGATGGGGTCAGGATGATAGAGGAGTTGAACAAAACCGCCGGGGCCAACGGTGTCGGTATTGTTGATATGGTGGAAAACCGGCTGGTAGGCATGAAATCCAGAGGGGTTTACGAAACACCGGGGGGGACGGTCCTGTATGCCGCCCACCGCGAACTGGAACTGCTTTGCATTGACAGGGATACCCTGCATTATAAGGACCTGGTTTCCCAGCGGTATGCCGAGTTGGTGTATTACGGGCAGTGGTATCATCCTTTAAGGGAGGCCCTGGATGCGTTTGTGGATACTACTCAGAAGAGTGTTACCGGGACCGTGAGGATGAAACTCTATAAAGGCAGCTGCACCCCGGCAGGAGCGAAGTCGCGTTACTCCCTTTATAATGAGGAATTTTCCACCTTTGGTCGTGATGAGGTATATAACCAGAAGGATGCCGAAGGGTTTATCAACCTTTTTGGGCTGCCATTGACGGTCAGGGCCATCATGGAGAAAAAGGCCGGCTTAAGGGACTAATCTTCCCGGGCCGCCGGAACAAATTATTAAAAGGAAGTTGTGGATGATGTTAAGTACTCCGGTTTTTATCAGTTTGCTTGTCCTTAGTGGGGTGGGTATTTTTCTGGGCGGGTTTTATTACTACAAACCTGAAAAGATTGTCAGCAGAAGGGTGAAGAGCAGTCAACGGAAAGCGGCTCAGAAGGATCCCGAATTCAAGAAGTGGCTGGAAGCCGAATTCCTGACCCAGGTTAAGAAGACCCGCAGCATGGGGATGATTATGATTGTGTTAGAGGCCATCCTGATGGTTCTCATTATCAGCCTATGGCTGAAAGGTTGAGCACTTTTTATGTTACAGGAGGAACGCAATGAAACTTTGGGGTGGACGATTTACCAAGGGCACCGACAAGGTAGTTGAAGATTTTCATTCATCAATATCTTTTGACCAAAGGCTATACAGGCAGGATATCAGGGGCAGTATTGCCCATGCCGGGATGCTTGGCCGACAGGGGATTATTTCGCCTGCAGAGGCTGATGCCATTATCTCCGGACTGACGGCGATTCTTGCAGATATAGAAGACGGCAGGGTCCAATTTGATGTAGGGGCAGAGGATATCCATATGAATATCGAAAAACTGCTCACAGAACGTATCGGGGATGTGGGTCGTAAGCTTCATACTGCCAGGAGCCGGAACGACCAGGTAGCCCTTGATATCAAAATGTACCTGAAAGAGGAAATTTGCGCCACGGCGGGCCTGCTGGCAGTGCTTGAGGAAACCCTCCTGAAGCTGGCGGAAGGTCACACCGGGACTGTTATGCCCGGTTATACCCACCTGCAGCGGGCACAGCCCATTACTTTCGGGCATTACCTGATGGCCTATTTCCGGATGTTTGCCCGGGATATGGGCAGGCTGTTGGACTGCCTGGAGAGGACCGATGTCATGCCCCTGGGATCCGGCGCCCTTGCCGGGACTACCTTTGACCTTGACCGGAACAGTGTTGCTGCAGAACTTGGTTTTGCCGGAATCACCGAAAACAGTCTTGATGGTGTCAGTGACCGGGATTTTGCCATAGAGTTTTGTGCCGCAGCTGCAATTATCATGATGCATTTAAGCCGTTTCTGTGAGGAAATCATCTTATGGTCATCAGCCGAATTCAGGTTTGTGGAGCTGGATGATGCATATTCCACCGGGAGCAGTATCATGCCCCAGAAAAAGAACCCTGATGTGGCAGAACTCATTCGGGGTAAAACCGGGCGCGTATATGGCGACCTGATGGCGCTGCTGACAGTGATGAAGTCACTGCCTCTGGCATACAATAAGGACATGCAGGAGGACAAGGAAGCTCTCTTTGACGCCATTGATACTGTCAAGGGATGCCTAATGGTCTTCACGCCTATGGTCCATACAATGACCCTCAATGAAACGGTAATGGCACAGGCTGCCCGCGGAGGCTTTACCAATGCCACCGAGGTTGCCGATTACCTGGCCAAAAGTGGAGTCCCGTTTAGAAAGGCACATGAGATAGTGGGTAAACTGGTTCTGGACTGCATCAACAGGGGAAAATCCCTGGAAGACCTCACTTTGGAGGAATATCGGGAGATTTCACCGGTGATAGAAGCTGACATTTTTGATGCCATCAATATTGAAAAGTGTGTGGCTGCCCGCAGAGTTCCCGGAGGTCCGGCCCCGGAGGCTGTTCAGGCTTCTATTGACAAAGGGAAACAGTGGCTGCAGGAAATCAGGCACAAGTTTAACATTTTGTAAGAGAGCAAGTGTTGAAATGGAAAAAGTCATTTGATGTACAAATGGTCATGAAGGCTGAACTTGAGGAACTATTAAAGACCAGGACCGATCTGGTATTTTTGCAGAATGCCAATGTCAAATTACAGTTTGAGGTCATTAGGTCTGGAAAAATGTTGTTTTCAGATGACGAAGAGTATAGGACTGACTTTGAGGAATCTGTGCTGCGCCGCTATTGGATTTTATGCCTTTTGTTAACAGGCTGCGCCGGGAAATAACCGAAGAAATAAAGGGGGGTGGATATTTTGGTTAATACTGAAGTGGTATTTTCCAAAATAACTACGATAAAAAAATCCCTTGACCGGCTGCAACAGCTGCTGGATAACCTTGATACCATCAATGATGAGGACTCTTTTGCAATTGCGGAGCATCACTAAGAAGAGCTCTGGAGGCAGTATTTGACTTGGGACGTCATATAATCACAAAAACAATGGAATGGCCGGTTACAGAAACCGGATGGTTCACGATTATCAGCAGATTTCCGGGACGGAATTTATAGACAGGAAATGTCCCAAAAGCGGGCAATCAACAGAGTTCTAAGCGTCAGGTGGAGTTTGGAATCCATCTGACGCTTAAAAATTGTTATCCAGGAGCTTAGCGGCGGTTAGCTATCGGATAAAGTACAATTTCCAGATATTAATAAAATTTCCTTAAAGTTTAGAGTAGACTGCATTTCATGCCTCAAAAACCGCATTTCAAACCCTGAAAGCCGCATTTTGGACCGTTTTGCCGGAAAATGTAAAAAAAGATAGTAAAATGTAAAAAGATATAAAATAAACAAAGATTCAAATTCCCCGATAAAAGGCAAACCCGCTGAAAGGCGGGGGCGCAAAGCCACGGGTCTAAAGCATATCACGGCCTACGCTGGTTATTGTGAGATGCTATGACAGCCGGGCTGCCGAAGCAGAATTTGAGATATCACCTTACAGAAAGGCACCTATCTTATCGGGTAGGTGTTTTTTGCGTCTATAGGCTCTGGAAATGACCGTTATCGAATATGGTGAGGCATTGTACCGGTTTTCAGCACTGACGCTGGAGAAATCTAACCTTATTCTTGGCGAAGTCACGAACTAAACAACCAATCGCCATCCGTGGCTCCGGTCCGTGACTTAGCTTAGCGGATAATACTTTTCACAGCGGCATTGCAAGGAAAACCTTGTACAACACCTCACCATATTCCAGGTCATTTACGGAGCCAATAGGGGACAAAAAATCAAGAAATTCAATGCGCATAACCTTGAACATGAGATAAATATATTCGAGCTACTCAGTGTCTGCGAAGGAGGAATGGTAAATGAAGAAAATCTTTGGGAAGCGAATGTGTATTAAGGTTCTGGCTGTTGTTCTGGCCCTGTCCCTGAACCTGGGGGCTCTGGACGGGATAATAAAGGCAGCCGTGCAGGAATGGTCTCTGGGGACCTTTACCGGCTTCCTGCGCCCGGCTGCGGCCCAAAAAGTTGCCAGCTCCGTCTATACTGACCTTGGAAATAATGAAAATGGCCGGAACAAGAACGTCCTCCCGGAAACTGTAGGGCCGAAGAAACCAAAAAACCCGGTGGCCCTGGAAGCCCAAAACAAACACGAGATGATGGAGAAAAGAACTGAGTACTCCAAAACCTTCAAAATCAGTGACAGTGAATACCGGACAGAGGTATACCAGAAACCCATCCATTACTTGAATGCAAAAAATGAATTGGTTGACATCGACAACACCCTGGTAGAATCCGCGGAAAAAGGCTTTGCCTTCGAAAACCGGGCCAACAGCTTCAAGGTACGCTTTTCCGGCAGCACCGGGGTGAATTCCGGCAATGCAAAGAGGAATTCCGCTGAGACTTCTGCCGGCAACTCCAATGACCGCAAGCTGGGCCAGATCCAGCAACAAGACCATGCCATTGCCTGGCGCCTTCTCGACAGCAAAGACATTGACGGCAAGGTTGTTCAGAACACCATCACCTACCGTAATATAACTGACCATACTGACCTCAGGTACATTATGGACGGGGCCACCCTGAAGGAGGAAATTATCCTTAATGAACCTGAAGCCCCGTCTGAATTCAGGTTTGCCCTTGATTTAAAACATCTGGAATATACTATGCTGGATAACGGCTCCATCGACTTCACCGATCCCCGGACAGGTGATGTCATCTGGAACATGCCCAAACCATACATGTATGATGCCAAGGGCGAACGTTCCCAGGCCGTCACTGCCAAAATAGGGCGTGAATACGGCTTGTTTGGCGGACTCTTCCTTACCATAACAGCAGATACTGAATGGCTCTCGGCCCGGAACAGGGCGTTTCCAGTTGTTATCGATCCGACCCTGCAGCCAGGAGAACGCTTCGGCAGGGATACCTTTATTTCCTCAAGATACCCTGACACCGCCTACAATGATAGTGAATACCTCTATGTGGGGGATACCTCTGCATATGGAGATACAGCAAGTTTCTTCTTTTTCCAGGATATCGTCCGGGAAGCCAATACCACAGTCACCGAGGCCACCTTCTCCATCTATGCCGCCGAAGGCAGCCCGGGCTCTGTTGACCTGTACCGGGTAGTCCCTGACTGGTTATGGGACTATGAAGTAATGACCTGGGACTACTGGCAGGCCTTATCCGCACGGGGCGGCGCCCTGGGTGAACTTGCTGACAGCGCCTCAGGTCCTTCTTCCGGGTGGTGGAATTTTGATGTCAAAGACCTGGTCCAGAGGTGGATGGAAGACCCGGTCAAGAAAAACGTTGGTTTCGGACTCTTCCCCGGTTCCGGCTCAGGCTATGTAAAATTCATCTCCAGCAACTACGGCGCTGATGATGACCCCAGGTCAGACACATACAACACCAGGCATCCCAAGCTGACCTATACATATACCCTCAACCCGCCCCAGCAGCCGGCAGATTTCAGCCTGGGCATAGACCGTAATACAGGAAAAATCAGGGCTTACGGCAATGCCAGGGATGATGCCAGGATTTATCTCTCCACCGGTGACGGGGGCAGCTACACCACCTCTGCCGACAGCAGCGGTGACTGGGAAATAGATGGCCTCACCTTTGAAGAAGGCAAATACAAAACCATCTCCATGTACTACACATATGAAGTGGAAGTAACCGATGAAGAGGGCAACACCAGTACGGAAACCCGTACCAGTGACACCACCACCCAGAAATTCCTCATCACCAGATACAGCAAAGGCGCCCGGATCCAGAGAATGGCCAAGCTGTACTACCTGGACGGCGCCAAAGACAACCTGATGCGCCAGGTGAATGAAATTGATGCAGAGCTGGACATGGCTGTCGGTGACTGGGTACTCATCCCCGACCCCAAGCGGGAACGCCCCTATACCGGTGGGGAAATCATCACCGACCCTGACGAGGAATACCGCCTCCGGGAAAAGATCCGGCCCTTATTTGCCAATGGCGAGATAATCGGCAACTCTGTTGACGCCTCCACAGGGAATTTCTTTGCCATGGAAACCGACCTGGCCTTTAATGCCCTGGGCCTGCCGGTGGAATTTACCCGGTTCTTTAATGCCCAGGAACCCGAAACATACAGGGGCCCCTATGGACAGAACTGGTATCTGGGTTATGACAAAATGCTCATCAAATACAAAGACGGCTCCATCCTGGCCACCGGTGGTGACGGGGGCGGGTACTTCTTCCGCAAATCAGGCAGCCGTTATGTAGCTGACAGTGATGTCAGCGAAGAACTGACAGCCAACGGTGACGGGACATATTCCATCATCACCAAATACGACACAGTCTACCACTTTAACCCTGACGGAATCCTGGACCGGATCACCGACCACAACGGCAACTCCGTCACCCTGACCTATGACGGGGAAGGCCTGCTGCGTGAAGTCACCGATGCCGCAGGCAGGACCTCTACCCTGTACTATGACGAAATGGGCCGGGTCATCATGATCCAGGACCCCGCAGGCCGTCAGGTGGACTATGACTATGACGCCTGGGGCCGCCTCCTCCAGGTAATCGACCCCAACGGCGGAGTCACCAGGTACGAATATGGCTATGTGGATGACCAGGGCATGGTCCATGACAATTTCCTGGTTACCAAAGTAACCGACCCCATGGGGAATGTGGCTGTAGTCAATGAATATGACAGTCAGGGCCGGGTCATTAGGCAGACTGATGCCGAAGGTTACAGTGTCAGTATGGACTACAACAGCGGCAAAACCACATATACCGACCGGAACGACAATGAATTTATCTATGAATATGACAATGGATACAGGGTAACCAGTATCTCCGGCCCTGATACCGGGGATGGGGTGGTTTATGAAAATTTACCGGCACCTGCAGATGACGGCAAATTCACTGACGGGGACGATAGTGCCGTCATTGACAGGAAAGACAGCGCCGTTACTGATGGAAACGACGGCGCCGTTACTGGCGGCACTGCCGCTGATGTGATAGTGGTGACAACTGCCTCTGTAAGTAAAACGGCTGAGACAACACCTGCAGTTATCTCATCTGCGGCGACCCGCATCCTGGCAGAATACCATTATGATGACAGGGGCAACCGGGACACGGTAACTGATGCCATGGGCAATATCACCTGCTATGATTATGATAACAAAAACAACCTCACCTCAGTCATAAATGCTGACGGTAAAGAGACCACCTATGTATATGATGATGACAACAATGTCACTGACATCATAGATGCCATGGACAATAAGACCCACCTGGAATATGACGGAAATGGCAACCTCCTTAAGGTGACTGATGCCGAAGGGAAGACAACCACATATACCTATTACGGCTCCGGCCAGGTGAAATCAGTATCAGACCCGGCAGGGAAAACGGTGTCCTATACCTATGACTCTGACGGGAATGCAGCCACAGTCAAAGACGGCAGGGGATATATCACCCATTACCGCTATGATGGTATCAGCAGGCTGGAAGAAGTGGAAGACCCCAAAGGTAACTCCACATATTATGAATATGATGACAACGGCAACCTCCTCAGTGAGAGAACACCGATAGGGGAGACTGTCAACAGCTACAACTATAACAATTACCTGACAGGCACCAGGGACCCTGAGGGGAATGTGACCACCTTTGAATATGACGCCAGGGGCCTTATGGTTAGGGAAAAAGACCCCATGGGGAAATACACCTGGATGGGTTATGACGGCAACGGCAGCCGGCTGTGGACAAAGGATGCCAAAGGCAACCGGACCGAATACCGTTATGATAACCTGGACAGGCTGCGGGAAATAACCGAGCCTGCCGGGGATACCACCATATATTCCTATGATCTCAATGGGAACAGGACTGCTGTCACTGATGCCAAAGGTGAAACCACCTATTATGAATATGATATCCTGAACCGCCTGGAGGCAGTTGTTGACTCCCTTGGGCGGAGGGCCGCATATACCTATGACGACCTGGGCAACACCCTCACCTACCAAGACTTTGACGGGACATTAACCCAGTATCGCTATGACAGCCTGTCAAGGGTACAGGAGGTTATTGACCATATCGGCAGCGCCACCAAATTAGCCTATGACCGTTCCGGCAACAGGGAGACCGTAACCAATACCCTGGACCAGACATATACCTACCGTTATGATGACAGCAACAACCTGGAACAGGTAATTGACCCGGCAGGGAACATCACCCGGTTCGAGTATGATGAAACCAACAACCGTACCGCCATGATTGATGCCCTGGGCCAGAGGACCACCTATGAGTATGACGACATGGGCCGCCTGGCAGGGGTGGTTGACCCGTTAAACCGTAATACAGAGATAGAACTTGACAAAAACGACAACAGGCTGGCCGTCACAGATGGCAGCAACAACACCACCAGGTTCCGCTATGATGCCAACGGACGCCTGGAACAGGTTATTGACGCCAAAAACAATATCACCAGGTACAAATATGATGATGTCGGAAACCTAGTCTTATTTACCGATGCCAATAACAATGCCACTCAATACAAGTACAACGAAAAGAACCTGCTCACAGAGGTAATCAATCCCCTGGGGCAGCAGACCTCCTATGTCTATGACCAAAACGGGAACATCACTTCCAAGACAGACCCCAACGGGGACACCGTAGAATATGAATATGATGAACTCAACCGCCTCCTGGGGGCCTATTACCCTGACGGCAGCTATGTCGAATACGGCTACAACGACCAGGGTAAACGGGAATGGATGGAAGACATCTATGGCACCACCTGGTATGACTATGACCAAATGGGCCGCCTGACCTCAGTAACCAACCAGGATGACATAACCACCGAATATGGCTACAACCAACTGGGCCAGAAAACCATGGTCCGTTATCCTGACGACAAAGAAGTATCCTACAGCTATGATAACCTCAACCGCCTGGAAACCGTAACCGACCGGCTGGGCAAAGCCACCACCTACAAATATGACGCTGTAGGCCGCCGTACTGAGACCGTATTACCAAACGGGGTAGTCACCTCATATGATTATGACACAGCAAACCAGCTTACCGGTATTGCCAGCATAAACCCGGCAGACAAGCTCCTGGCAAAGTATGAATACACCTATGACGGGGCCGGGAACCGGGACAGCTTCACCCAGACTGTAGAAGATATGGTCTATACCACAGACTATGAATATGACCCCTTAAACCAGCTCATCGGAGTAGACAACCCCGACGGCAGCCAGGTATCCTATGACTATGACCCGGCGGGCAACAGGATAAAAATGACAAAAACAGAAGGGGATTGCATCACCACAACGAAATATGATTACAACGAAGCAAATGAACTGCTCAGATACAATATGAATGAAGGTCCATATACCGAGTTCCGCTATGACAACAACGGGAACCGGACCAGCAGAATAGAGCCAGGGGACAGGGTAACCACCTATTCTTGGGATTACGAAAACCGCCTCACCGAAGTCAACTTCCACCAGGATAAGTGGGTCGGGTTTGAATATGACGGTGACGGCAACCGTATCACCAAACTGTCAGCCATGACCCAGCCGTGGCACGAAGAGGAGATTAAACAGGATAACGGCAAGGGCAATGACCCTGAATTTGTGCCCCCCGGCCAGCAGAAAGTCAAGAAGCAGAGGGCTGACCTGGTCTATATGCTGCTGAAGAATGACAGGGGTGAGGGAGGCAAAAGCAAAGGCAACAGCGGTGGAAATGGCGGCGGCAGCAGTGGGAATAACGGTGGCGGAAACAATAGCGGCAGTACCGGCAATGGGAATGACAAGGACAAGCCTGACAACGGCAAAGAGAACGGAAATGATAAGGATAAAGTTAATAACGGTAAAGACGATGTTAAAGTAAAGAATAAGGACCTCGATATAAAAGATAGGGAAGCGAAAAAAGAGAAGGCCAAAGAGAAAAACGGCTACCGGCAAAAAGGTAAGTATGCCAACAGGGGCAAACACCTGGGTTGGTATAAGAATGGGAAGATACCGCAGGGACCGGAAGGTGAAAAAGTAGAGCTTACATATTACCTCAATGATGTGTCAGACCCGCTTACTCAGGTATTGATGACCTACAATGAGGAAGGCAAATTTGATGCTGCCTACACTTACGGGTTGGAGCGCATCGAAGTTGAAGCATTGGATGAGACCAGGCCCGAATCCCAGGACCCGCTTTACTACCTCTATGACGGCTTAGGCAGTGTCACCTTTATGGTGAAACCAGATGGCAACAAACGCGATCACTACCGCTATGATGAGTTCGGCAAACCAGCGCCGGGGAACAGCAAGCTGTCAGAGGATGGTAGGAATGTGCTGCATAACACATTTGGCTATACAGGTGAGATGTGGGATCAGGAGAGTGAACTGCTGTACCTGCGGGCGAGGTATTATGAGCCGGAGACGGGGAGGTTCCTGAGCAGGGATAGCCATGAGGGGAATCTGCAAAACCCACTTAGCAGGCATTTGTATGCATATGTAGGGAATAATCCGGTAAACTTTATAGACCCTACTGGACATGATAAATTGCTTGAAGATTTCTTTAAAAATAAAAGATTATTAGAAGAATCATTAGGTATTAAACCACACCCCACGTTAACAATTATAGTTGAGCAACCCTACCCTAATAAAAGAACTGTTGTAAATTGGAATGAAAGAGATGTTGGACACACATTTATAAGGCTGGATATGGGAGATGGAAATGCAATATATAGAGGTCTTTATCCGTTAGGTGGGGTAACACAAGATGATATAATTAACAGAACGAGTGTTACCGGCTATATTAATTCAGAATCCCCACATTTTCCAGAATATCCAGCGGAAAATTTACATTCTTGGCATGTGGCAAAGTGGTACAATATTACGCCCGAACAGGCCAAGAAAGTTAAACAATTTATTGACAGTTATAATAAAGATTACAATATAGTAACAAACAATTGTACCACATTTGCGGTCGAAGTTTTAGCGCAGGCGGGAATAAAAAGTCCTACTTCCCAACATAATTGGAATTTACCCTATGTGTTAAAAGCTATAGCTTTTTTCAAGGGAATTGATACCTCTGACTTTTACGGTTATACTCCTGCTGATGCTGGGGAAGACATTAGAAATACATCATATTACCTTATAAATAAGAATGAAAATCTAGAGGTTATTAATAACAGAAAGGTGAGTTAAATGAAGAAAATATTTATAGGTATTTTAATTGTAATTCTAGTTATAGTAATTGTGTTTGGAATTGTTAGAGTGATTAAAGCAATTAACTTTGTAGAATCACTTGATACTAGAGGAATTGGAAAAACACTTCATATTTCAATTGATGCAGATTGTGATGCTGAGCAGGTAAGAAAAGGTTTTAAACTTTGGTCAGAATCTGAAAGAATAAAGCTTGCAAACTACTTGGAAGAAAACAATTTAAGAATAAAAAAAGGAAGATATAAGATCAATCAAACCACAACTTTTGAAGAAGCAACTAAAATTTTTAAATTTGAAAAGATACAGTAAAGAACTTTTAAGATGGTACTAAATTAAAGAACCAAGATATCGATAAACAGCTTCTAAGATACAGGTGGGGTCGAAACCCCACCTGTATCTTAGAAGCTGTTATCCAGGAGCTTATCGCCGCTTAACTTCCGCTTGCAAAGCGGGAGTTTTAGCGGCGGTTAGCTATCGGGCAAGAAGGATAGGGAAGCGAAAAAAGAGAAGGCCAAAGAGAAAAACGGCTACCGGCAAAAAGGTAAGTATGCCAACAGGGGCAAACACCTGGGTTGGTATAAGAATGGGAAGATACCGCAGGGACCGGAAGGTGAAAAAGTAGAGCTTACATATTACCTCAATGATGTGTCAGACCCGCTTACTCAGGTATTGATGACCTACAATGAGGAAGGCAAATTTGATGCTGCCTACACTTACGGGTTGGAGCGCATCGAAGTTGAAGCATTGGATGAGACCAGGCCCGAATCCCAGGACCCGCTTTACTACCTCTATGACGGCTTAGGCAGTGTCACCTTTATGGTGAAACCAGATGGCAACAAACGCGATCACTACCGCTATGATGAGTTCGGCAAACCAGCGCCGGGGAACAGCAAGCTGTCAGAGGATGGTAGGAATGTGCTGCATAACACATTTGGTTATACAGGTGAGATATGGGATCAGGAGAGTGAACTGCTGTACCTGCGGGCACGGTATTATGAGCCGGAGACGGGGAGGTTCCTGAGCAGAGATAATTATTGGGGGAATTTGCAGAACCCGCTTAGCAGGCATTTATATGCATATGTGGAAAATAATTCGGTGAATTATGTGGATCCGACGGGGAATACCAGACTATTTATAAATGGCAGGGAAATCACAAGTGGGTTCAGCGTACTTGGGGGACATTCTATTGCAGACCCACAGTTGTTAGCATCGAATTTTAATCTTAATGCTGTCCAACAGAGAGATATATTTGGTCTTTTAACTAACAAATGGGATATTTATAGGAACGTTCAATACAAAAAAGAATATGTTTCTGCGCTTGGCCAGATTTCAATTCGTCAATTTGCGAACGACTGGGGTATTTCTCTCTCATACAGTAAATTTGAAAATATTATTTATCTTGGTACTCAGCTACATGTCACTGCGGAACAATTAAAGCAACTTGGATGGCATAATGTTAATGAAGATATGGTTTGGGATTTAAATAAAACTTTAGAAAAATACGATATAACCACTACGGATAGGATAAGGCACTTTATTTCTCAGTGTATGCAAGAAACAAATAATGGATTATGGCTTACAGAAGAAGACTTTGGTGATGAAACATACTTTGATAGACAACCCTACGGACGTAAGTATAGAGGTGCCGGATACATACATTTGACTTGGGAGTACAATTATGAGGCATTTGCGAATTATATGCAAGATCAAAGAATATTAACTGAGGGCGCAGACTATGTTGCACAAAACTATGCATGGGAGGTAGCTGGCTATTGGTGGAAAAATAACAACATGAATGCCTTAATCGATTCAGGGGCTTCTGTGCGACAAGTTACTAAGAAGGTAAATGGTGGCTATGGAGGTATAGAAAACAGAGAATACTATTACTCACTTTGTTGCGACATAATAGGATAATTAGCAATCTGGAAGTTATTTTAATATTGCATGAATTTTTTAGAAACAGGAGGGTACTATGCTTGAAAAAACAATTTATGTTATTTTATTGGTATTCTTTGTCTTAATATCAACATCATGTAATAATGCTAAAGATAAAAAACCAAATATTTTACCGAAGGAGCAATCAAAAACAGAAACTGTAAAAGGGAGTCTTAATGATTTTGACGCTTCAGAGAGCCGGAAATTAGAAGTAACAAAACAAAAGTATGTTAAAAAGGAGGTCGAAATATATTATCCTCAAGTTGCTGGTTTAAACAACAGCAATAATCAGAAAAAAATTAATGAAATAATTAAGAATGAAGCATTGAAAGCTATGAACTATTACGATGGAGATTACAGTAATCTTACTCTTAAAATAGATTATAAGATTTTATTTAATAGCACGAATTTGCTTAGTATTCAATATTCAGGACTAGGATACGTTAAAGGTGCTGCCCATCCTAACAACTTATTCTTCACAACCAACATAAATGTTAAAAAAGGAAGCAGATTTAGATTAAAAGATATTGTGAATATTGATGAAGACTTCGTAACGAAATTTAAGGGTGGGAAATTTAAAGCAAAGATTCCTAATCATATTTATGAAATAAACATATTTCCTGTAAGTAAATGGAATAAAAGTTTTGACAATGGAGATTCACTAGACAATATAGGGACTGAAAATCATTCTGATACATTTAGCTATTTGACAAGAGATTCTTTAGGAATCAGTATAGGTGTTTCCCATGCTGCAGGGGACCATGGGGAATTTGAAATCAAGTATCAAGATATAGCAGATAACCTAAAAGCGGAAAACGAGATATGGAAAGAATTACTTCCTGAGTTTGGTTAAAAGAATAGAAAAAATTTTGTAGAATATATTTTAAGTTGATTTTTATTTATATGTAATAGTAAAAACCTCAAGGGTAGAGTTCCTTGAGGTTTTGCTCACCATTGAAGTGCCGAAGTAAAAAAAGCTACTACTGGCTGGGAAAACAATGTCCTATCCTTTGCTCCCCATGGGGAAATACACCCACATGGGTTATGACGGCAACGGCAGCCGGCTGTGGACCAGGGATGCTAAAAACAACCGGACTGATTACGGCTATGATGACCTGGGCCGGCTGCGGGAAATTATCGAGCCTGCCGGGGATACCACCACATATTCCTATGACCCCAATGGGAACAGGACAGCAGTCACAGATGCCAAAGAGGAAACCACATACTATGAATATGACACCTTAAACCGCCTGGAGGCAGTCAAAGACCCCCTGGGGCGGCGAGCCGTATATACCTATGACGACCTGGGCAATACCCTCACCTACACAGACTTTGACGGGACAGTCACCGAGTACCGCTATGACAGCCTGTCAAGGGTACAACAGGTTATTGACCATATAGGGAGCGCCACCAAATTTACCTATGACCGTTCCGGCGACAGGGAGACAGTGACCAATACCCTGGGCCGGACATATACCTACCGTTATGATGACAACAATAACTTAGAAAAGGTAATCGACCCGGCAGGAAACATCACCCGGTTTGAGTATGATGAGAACAACAACCGGACCGCCATGATTGACGCCATGGGCCAGAGGACCGCCTATGAATATGACGAAGCCGCCTGGTAAGGGTAGCTGACCCGTTAAACCGTGATACCGAGATAGAACTTGACAAAAACGGCAACAGGCTGGCAGTCACCGATGGCAGCAACAATACCACCAGGTTCGGCTATGATGCCAACGGACGCCTGGAACAGGTTATTGACGCCAAAAACAATATCACCAGGTACAAATATGATGATGTCGGAAACCTAGTCTTATTTACCGATGCCAATAACAATGCCACTCAATACAAGTACAACGAAAAGAACCTGCTCACAGAGGTAATCAATCCCCTGGGGCAGCAGACCTCCTATGTCTATGACCAAAACGGGAACATCACTTCCAAGACAGACCCCAACGGGGACACCGTAGAATATGAATATGATGAACTCAACCGCCTCCTGGGGGCCTATTACCCTGACGGCAGCTATGTCGAATACGGCTACAACGACCAGGGTAAACGGGAATGGATGGAAGACATCTATGGCACCACCTGGTATGACTATGACCAAATGGGCCGCCTGACCTCAGTAACCAACCAGGATGACATAACCACCGAATATGGCTACAACCAACTGGGCCAGAAAACCATGGTCCGTTATCCTGACGACAAAGAAGTATCCTACAGCTATGATAACCTCAACCGCCTGGAAACCGTAACCGACCGGCTGGGCAAAGCCACCACCTACAAATATGATGCCATAGGCCGCCGTACCGAAACCGTCTTACCAAACGGTGTAGTCACCTCATATGATTATGACACAGCAAACCAGCTTACCGGTATAGCCAGTATAAACCCGGCAGATAAGCTCCTGGCCAAATATGAATACACATATGACAGGGCCGGGAACAGGGACAGCTTCACCCAGACAGTGGAAGACATGGTCTATACCACTGATTATGAATATGACCCCCTAAACCAGCTCACCGGGGTGGACAACCCCAATGGCAGCCGGGTAACCTATGACTATGACCCGGCAGGTAACAGGATAAAAATGACAAAAGCAGAAGGGGATTGCATCACCACAACGAAATATGAATATGATGCAGCAAATGAACTTTTAAAATACAACATGAATGAAGGCCCCTATACCGAATTCCGCTATGACAATAACGGGAACAGGACCAGCAGAATAGAGCCCGGGGACCGGGTAACCACCTATACATGGGATTACGAAAACCGCCTCACCGAAGTCAACTTCCACCAGGATAAGTGGGTCGGGTTTGAATATGACGGTGACGGCAACCGTATCACCAAACTGTCAGCCATGACCCAGCCGTGGCACGAAGAGGAGATTAAACAGGATAACGGCAAGGGCAATGACCCTGAATTTGTGCCCCCCGGCCAGCAGAAAGTCAAGAAGCAGAGGGCTGACCTGGTCTATATGCTGCTGAAGAATGACAGGGGTGAGGGAGGCAAAAGCAAAGGCAACAGCGGCAGCAGTGGGAATAACGGTGGCGGTAATGGCGGCGGCAGCAGTGGGAATAACGGTGGCGGTAATGGCGGCGGCAGCAGTGGGAATAACGGTGGCGGTAATAGCGGCGGCAGTAACGGCAATGGGAATGACAAGGATAAGCCTGACAACGGCAAAGAGAACGGAAATGATAAGGATAAAGTTAATAACAGTCAAGCTGACGTTAAAGTAAAGAATAAAGACCTCGATATAAAAGAAAGAAAAGCGAAAAAAGACGAGGCCAAGGCTAAAAATGGCTACCGGCAAAAAGGCAAGTATTCCAACCGGGGCAAACACCTTGGTTGGTACAAGAACGGGAAGATACCGCAGGGACCGGAAGGTGAAAAAGTAGAAGTCACATATTACCTGAATGATGTGTCAGACCCGCTTACCCAGGTTCTGATGACCTATAACGAGGAAGGCAATTTTGATGCTGCCTATACATACGGTTTAGAGCGCATCGAAGTTGAGGCCCTTGACGAAACCAGGCCGGAATCCCAGGACCCGCTATACTACCTCTATGACGGCTTAGGCAGTGTCACCTTTATGGTGAAGCCTGACGGGAACAAACGTGACCACTACCGTTATGATGAGTTCGGCAAACCAGCGCCGGGGAACAGCAAGCTGTCAGAGGATGGTAGGAATGTGCTGCATAACACCTTTGGCTATATAGGTGAGATGTGGGATCAGGAGAGTGAACTGCTGTACCTGCGGGCAAGGTATTATGAGCCGGAGACGGGAAGGTTCCTGAGCAGGGATAGTTATGAGGGGAATCTACAGAACCCGCTGAGCAGGCATTTGTATGCTTATGTGGGGAATAATCCGGTAAATTTTGTGGATCCAAGTGGAAATGTTTACTTAAAAAGGGGAATGCAAGGTTCGGAGGTGTCTTTAGTTCAGTCAATGTTAGCAGACTTAGACTATTTCGATGGACCTATAAATGGACATTTTGGCCCAATTACTGAACAGGCAGTAAATGATTTTAAGGGATCTATCATCTGGGTAATAATATAGATGATGGAACTTGGGGTGTGGTTGGTGACCAAACTATGAGTTTTTTGTCAGAAGCTTGGTTTAAAAAGGTATGGGACAATGCTCAAAATGAAAATGTGATTCCCCCTTTACCACAAATGACAGAAGAAGAAGTCTATCAACAAATGAAAATAAATAATGGGTATTGTCACTATCCAAGTGAACGTTTAGGTGCACCTTATACACCTAGAACTGAGTACACAGCCCTGTATGTCACTGTTAGTCTTGGTTCTGCTATTGGAAAAGGGCTTGAAGATCAAGTATATGCTATAGCTTTTAAAAATGAAATCAGATTTTATTTTGCGGTCAATATAATTACAGGACGAGGAGCAGGTATACAATTAGATTATGGAGAGATTTATAATTTAGAAAATTGGGAGCAACTTGAGAATGGATTTACTATTAGCGGTTCAAGCTCTGTCAGTGTTTATAATGCATGGGGAGCAGAGGGTGGTATTGGGTATTTAGGCCAAAATTCTAAGAATGAGCCAATTTGGACTTGGTTCGCTGGACCTGGGGTGGGAGTCGGGGTTATGGCTGGCCCTAACGTTAATGTCAAATTTAAAAGAACTTCAATAGGAGAAATGATATGACAAAAAACCTTGCGGAAAAGAAATTTGCATATAAAAATGACAGTGCTTATTTTCGTACTAGGTTGGTTCCAATATTAGGACTGATGATTTCTTTCACAATAATTATAATTTCGTTAATCGTTTTTCCTAAGCACTGGTTGTTTTATACAGCAATTTCTGTATTTTTGTTGGCTGCCATGCTATTTACTTTGATTTATTATTTTATGTATCCTAATATTATTTTTGAGGAAGATAAGATTTTCTTAGAATTTGCTTTTAAAACTTATTCTGTTAACGTTAACGAAATTGTTAGGGCAGTTGAGTTAGATATGTTTCTGCAACCCACTATTTTACGGGTTGATTTTAAAAGGTTATCACGAATTAATAAGCTAGTGGGATTGGTATATGGATCAAATGGTTTACCATCGATTCTTGTTAAAAAGGAAATACATAATTATAATGAACTGCTAAAAGTATTAAGTATTAACGGATTGATAATAGAGAAGAGGTTGTGGTAATTAAAAACAGACATATAGTTTTTTGAAAGGCGATTATCTGACCCTACTTACCTGTAGGGTCAGATAATTATTGTATAAACGAAAACCACCTGGCCTCGCAGTATCACCTTTATGGTGAAGCCTGACGGGAATAAGCGTGACCATTATAGGTATGATGAGTACGGTAACCCTGCACCGGGGAACAGCAAGCTGTCAGAGGATGGCAGGAATGTGTTGCACAACACCTTTGGCTATACAGGTGAGATGTGGGATCAGGAGAGTGAGTTGCTGTACCTGCGGGCGAGGTATTATGAGCCGGAGACGGGGAGGTTCCTGAGCAGGGATAGTTATGAGGGGAATCTACAGAACCCGCTGAGCAGGCATTTATATGCATATGTGGGGAATAATCCGGTGAATTATGTGGATCCGATTGGGAATTGGGGATCATCACCATATGGTCATGATTGGGAAGATAGCACTCACCGATGGATAACCGGAAGAGGAATAGATTTGGTTGCGAACAGTTATTGTGTAGACTCTTGGTTTAAATTATCAATTGATGCTGTTACTGTAAAAAGCGGTAAACTTACGAGGGAAGTTCCGATTAACAAGTCAATTCAAATAAAAAAGTTAAATAAGACTTGATTTTTATTACTATGTAAATCAGATAATTGTTAACAATACCCTGGGCCGGACATATACCTACCGCTATGACGATAACAACAACCTGGAAAAGGTAATCGACCCGGCAGGGAACAGCACCCGGTTTGAGTATGATGAAACCAACAACCGTACCGCCATAATTGATGCCCTGGGCCAGAGGACCACTTATGAATATGACGAAATGGGCCGTCTGGTAAGGGTAGCTGACTCCTTAAACTATAATGAACCCATAAGGTGAGACACAAAATTTAAAAAGTAAGTCAGGTGGAGTTTTGCACCATCTGGCGCTTAGAAATCGTTTTAGAAGCTAACGGCAGCTATGACTCCCGCTTGGAAAAGCGAGTGTCGTAGCTGCCGTTAGCTATCGGACAAGAACGGGAAGATAACTCACGTAGATGAGACAACTCAGTTTAATAAAAGAACAATCTTTTCCAGCCGGCTTAAAAGTTCACCGTCATATTGTTGTAATCAATTTCGTATCCGTCAGGAGTGACCAGTTGAAAGATAAATTTCTTATTTTCATTTAAGGCCATGATTTCACCGGAAACACTTGATACCAGGTCCCTGAGATCTACTGCCAGGACCTGGATGCCGGTCCTTTCAGGTGTGCCGACCAGTACCACCTGGTTATCAAAAACGATTATTTCTGTAACCATGTGGTTGACAGCAATTATAGCAACCGAATCAGATGCTTTGTTGCCATAAATTGGGAGTTCAATATCACCGGCAAGCTCAGCTATGCCGCAGTTATGAAGGGTTTCACCCCACAACACGGGGCTTCCCTGGGTGACAAACAGCCGGTGATAGGAGTTGTGAATCCGGTCAGGGACACTGCTCCATTGCCCGTTTATGCTGTGCCAGTATGGCTGGTAGTCGGGGCGGACCCATGCCGTGTCCTGATAAACCTCTTCAAAGGGAACCTGTATTCCTTCCTCCATTACCATGAGCGCAGATAGAGTTTGTTTTACAGGGATAATACTGTCAGAAGCTACCATTTTAACCGGCGCGGGCGGCTCCAGTTTGGCCAGCCTGTTTTTAAGTTCCCGGTTTTCCTTAAGGGTTCTTTCCATTTCTGTCAACTGGTTTTCATTAACTGTCTGGATACTCACTTTTGGCTTATCATGGACCAAGGTGAATATCATGAAGGTCACCGAAATTATAAGTACATACAATGTCAGCCGGTTTTTGGCAAGCAGGTCTTTCAGTTTGGACATAAATTACCACCTCATATAGAGGATAGGCATTTATGGCAGTGTTTATACAAGTATTTCTTATTGAAATAGCATAGTGATAGGTTTATACTAAAAAGATAGAGTGAATTGGGGAGAGGTGTAATCAGTGAAGATCGTCGTCCAAAAATTCGGCGGGACATCTGTCGCAACTGCGGAATCAAGAGAAAAAGTATTAAAGCGGATTATTGAAGCCAAAAATCAGGGATATTCCCCTGTGGTTGTTGTTTCGGCAATGGGCAGGGAGGGCGAGCCTTATGCTACAGATACCCTGCTTGGCCTGGTAAAGTCAGTACATAATGATGTTGAACCCAGGGAGCTTGACCTGTTGATATCATGTGGAGAGATTATTTCTTCAGTGGTAATGGCCACGCTGCTGAAAAGTATGGGCCACCAGGCTATTGCTTTGACCGGCGGACAAGCGGGCATATGTACTGACGGGGCATATGGGAATGCCCAGATACTTGAGATAGATCCCGGTTTTATCAGGCGGTCCCTGGCAGAAGGGAACATTGTTATCGTCGCCGGATTTCAGGGGACCAGTAAGGATGGCAGCACCACCACCCTGGGCCGGGGAGGCAGTGATACTACGGCAACAGCTCTGGGGGCAGCCCTGGAAGCAGAATATGTGGAGATATATACCGATGTTGACGGGGTGATGACAACAGACCCGAGGGTTATTCCCGATGCGGCCATCATGAAAGATGTCTCCTATAGGGAAATCTGTGAAATGGCTTATCACGGGGCCAAGGTCATCCACCCCAGGGCAGTTGAGGCAGCTATGAGCGGGAAGGTTCCGATTAAGATAAAAAACACCTTTTCAGATGCTGAGGGTACCCTGATAGCTGAAAATGTTGATGAAAGGGTTATCACCGGACTTGCTCACCTGACCAACATCAGCCAAATAAAGGTGGGGCCTCTTGACGGGAGCGCCGTCCAGATGGCTAAGGTAAAGGTGCTGAAGACAATGGCAGAAGACAGAATCAGTATTGATATGATTGGAGTAGCGCCCAATTCTATTTTCTTTGTCATCAATAGAGATGATACTACAGGAGCCAGCCGGATCCTTCAGGAGGCAGGATATAATATTGTGGTTGATACCGATTGTGCCAAGATATCTGTAATCGGCGCCGGTATGGAGGGAGTTCCCGGGGTAATGGCAAATGCCATGGAGTCCCTTGACCGGGCAGGGGTTACGGTCCTCCAGACATCAGACTCGGATATTACCATTTCATTTCTCATAAAGGAAACAGATGTAATGAGAGCCATGCAGATTCTATATGAAAGGTTTGACCTGGGTAAGAGATAAATTTTCTTTTCGAGGCAGATTATCACAGTTGAGTTTTCAATGGGTTGAATTTTCTAAAAAAATACCTTGACACATCGAAAGTGAATATGTATACTAGATTCAATATATTTTCAATTCAAAAGGTGATGAAGGGGAATTTATACATGCTGAAGGCCTCCAGAGAGCCGGGGAAGCTGAAAACCGGCGCCGGATTATGTATAAGCTACTCACCCCTGAACCGGCAGCTGAACCGCATTCTTTGAGTGCCCAGTAGGTTTGCCCGGTGCAGACCGTTATCATGCAGGCGAAAACATCAATTGAGAGGCCGTTTTATTATATTAATAAATGGCAAACAGGGTGGTACCGCGGAAGGTTATTAACCTCTCGTCCCTGATAGGGCTGTCTATCGGGCGGGAGGTTTTTATATTTAAGGGAGGGGTTTATAATGAGAAGCGATGCTGTTAAAAAAGGATTGGAAAAAGCGCCCCACCGCTCCCTCTTTAAAGCGATGGGATATACTGATGAGGAACTCGCCAGGCCGCTTATCGGGGTTGTCAACTCTCAAAATGAAGTGGTACCCGGACACATTCATCTGGATACTATTGCTGAGGCGGTTAAGGCCGGGGTGCGCATGGCTGGAGGTACGCCCATTGAATTTCCGGCAATCGGGGTTTGTGACGGTATTGCCATGAACCATGCCGGAATGAAGTATTCACTGGCAAGCCGTGAGATTATTGCTGATTCTGTGGAGATCATGACACAGGCCCATGCTTTTGACGGTCTTGTCCTGATACCCAATTGTGACAAGATTATTCCCGGGATGCTGATGGGCGCTGCCCGCCTGAATGTCCCCGCAATAGTCGTCAGCGGCGGGCCGATGCTCACAGGCAGGCACCGGGGAAGGGACTTTTCTTTAAGTAATATTTTTGAAGGAGTCGGCGCTGTCCGTGGCGGCAGGATGACTGAGGATGAGCTGGCAGAGATGGAGGAGTCAGCGTGTCCGGGCTGCGGTTCATGTGCGGGTATGTTTACCGCAAACACCATGAACTGCCTGACAGAGGTGCTCGGGATGTCCCTGCCGGGGAGCGGCACCATTCCGGCAGTAACGGCAGCCAGGAAGAGGCTGGCGAAACAGACCGGCATGAAAATAATGGAACTGGTTGCCCGGGATATCAAGCCTCTTGATATTATGAATAAGGAAACCTTCCATAATGCCATAGCTGCAGACATGGCCCTTGGGGGGTCAACAAACACAGTGCTCCATCTGCCGGCAATTGCCCATGAGTGTGGTTTTGAGCTTGACCTTGACAATTTCCAGAAGATTAATGAAAAGACACCACATTTATGTAAGTTGAGCCCTGCAGGGAGCCACCATATCCAGGACCTGAATGAAGCCGGCGGGATTCCCGCAGTGCTGGCTGAACTGAGCAAAAAGGGGATTCTTTATCTGGACCGGCCGACAGTAACCGGAAAGACTGTCAGGGAGAATATTGCCGGAAAAGAGATACGGGACCCCGAGGTAATCAGGCCTCTGGACAATCCATACAGTGAAAAAGGCGGCCTGGCAATTCTTAAAGGAAACATTGCTCCTGACGGGGCTGTTGTTAAGGAAGCCGCCGTAGCCCCTGAAATGCATCATCACAAAGGACCGGCCAGGGTTTTTGAATCAGAGGAGGAAACGGTTCAGGCGTTAATTGACGGCAGGGTTAATAAAGGAGATGTTATTGTAATCAGGTACGAAGGTCCCAAAGGCGGCCCCGGAATGAGGGAGATGCTGACTCCGACTGCAATGGTGGCCGGCCTGGGACTGGATAAGGATGTGGCTCTGATTACTGACGGAAGATTTTCCGGGGCCACCAGAGGAGCGTCTATTGGCCATGTTTCTCCGGAAGCCGCCGAAGGAGGTTCCATAGCGGCAGTGCGGGATGGGGATATTATTGAAATAGACATTCCCAACTGCAGCTTAAATGTCCTGATAAGTGATGCGGAACTGAAGGCAAGGCTTGCCGAATGGCAGCCCCGAGAACCCAGAGTCAAGAAAGGTTACCTGGCCCGTTATGCCAAGCTGGTGACATCTGCCAGTACAGGGGCAGTGCTCAAAGACAGTTAAGACAGGTGCCGGGTATCACCGGCTGATGCCGCCGGTAAATGACCGGCAGGCGTTGGCCGCCATTATGTATGACGGAGGTGGATAGGGTGAAATTATCCGGGGCGGAAATAATTATCAAGAGTTTACAGGCAGAAGGCGTTGAAGCCATTTTCGGATATCCGGGGGGGCAGGTGCTGCCCATCTATGATGCTTTATATGGCTCTTCTTTGACACACTATCTGGTCAGGCATGAACAGGGGGCTGCACATGCAGCTGACGGTTATGCCAGGGCCACCGGAAAGCCGGGTGTCTGCCTGGCAACCTCCGGACCGGGAGCCACCAACCTGGTAACAGGAATTGCTACAGCCTATATGGATTCGGTACCTTTAGTCGCTCTTACCGGACAGGTGCCCTGTGATATGCTGGGAAAAGATTCTTTTCAGGAAGCTGACATTACAGGGATTACACTGCCGATTACCAAGCATAACTTCCTGGTGAAGGATGTTAATGACCTGGCCCGGACCATTAAGGAAGCATTCCATATTGCCACAACTGGTCGGCCGGGGCCGGTGCTTATTGATATCCCCAAAGATATCTGTGTAAAGCAAACCACCTTTAAATATCCGGACAAGGTTAATTTGAAGGGTTATAAGCCTACCATGAAAGGGAATAAAGGACAGATTTCCAATGCCGTAAAACTTATTGGGGCGGCGAAAAGGCCTGTTATTTATGCCGGCGGGGGTGTTGTCGTCTCCAATGCCAGTGAGGAACTCTTCAGGCTCGCGGAGCTGACCGTCAGCCCGGTAACAACTACCTTGATGGGTATTGGGGCTTTCCCGGAGACGCATCCACTTTCAGTAGGGATGCTGGGGATGCACGGGACAAAGTCAGCCAATTTTGCGGTGAGTGAGTGTGACCTGCTGATTGCGGTGGGAGCCAGGTTTGATGACAGGGTTACCGGAAAGTTGGATGAGTTTGCCTCAGAGGCCCGGATAATCCATATAGATGTCGATCCTGCGGAGATTGGCAAGAATGTCAGGGTCGATGTGCCCATTGTCGGAGATGTCAAGATGGTTCTGACAGAACTCAATGGCAAACTGGAGCAGCAGCAATCCAGTGAATGGCAGGAGCGGGTTGCCAGGTGGAAGGATAAATACCCGTTATGCTATAAAGAAAACGGTGTTTTAAAACCACAATGTATTATCGAAGAAATATATAACATAACAAAAGGGGAAGCTACTATTGTTACCGAGGTCGGACAGAACCAGATGTGGGCTGCGCAGTACTACAAGTATACCAAGCCGCGAACATTTATCAGTTCAGGCGGACTCGGGACTATGGGTTACGGTCTTCCGGCAGCAATTGGTGCCAAGGTGGGCCGTCCTGATTCAGTGGTAATAGACATTGCCGGTGACGGCAGTATTCAAATGAACATTCAGGAAATGGCCACTGCGGTACACTATAACATTCCGGTGATTATTGCCATCTTAAATAACAGCTACCTGGGAATGGTGAGGCAGTGGCAGGAGATATTCTATGAGCGCAGGTATTCCTATACCGATATCACCGGTCCCGATTTTGTGAAACTGGCAGAAGCTTATGGGGCTTTGGGGATGCGGGTAACAGAGCATAAGGATGTCAGGCCTGCTCTGCAAAAAGCTATTGAAGCCAACCGCCCGGTGATCATAGACTTTGTCATTGAACGGGAAGAGAACGTTTTCCCTATGGTTCCTCCCGGCGGGGCTATCCACAAGATGTTAGGAGGTTAAGCTTATGAGGCATATCCTTGCTGTTCTGGTAGAAAACAATCCGGGTGTACTTACACGTGTTGCAGGACTATTCAGCAGGCGGGGTTACAATATTGACAGCCTGACTGTAGGCCGTACTGAGAGTGCGAGGATTTCCAGGATGACTATAGTAGTCTCCGGTGATGACCAGGTTTTGGAGCAGGTTACCAAACAGTTACATAAACTCGTTGATGTTATCAAGATTAATGATATTACATCTGACCAGTATGTGGACCGGGAGCTGGTATTGATAAAGGTTGGGGCTGACCCTGCCGTACGGGCTGAAATAATGCAGATTGTAGACATCTTCAGGGCGCGGATTGTCGATATCGGACGGAAAACCCTGATGATAGAGTGTACCGGTGATGAGGGTAAAATAAATGCGGTGATTCAGTCCCTGATGCCATTTGGCATCAAAGAATTGGTGCGTACCGGAAAGGTTGCCATGCAAAGGGGACATAAATTTACATCAATAAATGAAATCAGAGAGGATGATTAAAGTGGTAAAAATGTATTATGACAGTGATGCCGACCTTAATCTGCTAAAAGACAAGACAATTGCGATTATTGGTTATGGCAGCCAGGGCCATGCCCAGGCACAGAACCTTAAGGACAGCGGTCTTAATGTTATTATTGGCCTGCGCCGTGACCTTCCCGAGTGGGATGCTGCAGTTGCTTACGGTTTTGAGGTAATGAATGTTGCTGAAGCTGCAGCAAAAGCAGAAATCATCCAGATTCTTGTTCCTGATCAGATTCAGGCCATGGTGTATAAGGAGTCTGTTGCTGAACATATGACTTCCGGTAAGGCCCTGGTTTTCTCTCACGGGTTTAATATTCATTTCGGGCAGATTATCCCTCCTGCCGATGTTGATGTGTTTATGATAGCACCCAAAAGCCCGGGACACATGGTACGCAGGATGTATCAGGAAGGCGCCGGGGTTCCCGGACTGGTGGCTATTCACCAGAATGCCACAGGCAAGGCTATGGATGTAGCGCTGGCTTATGCCAAGGGAATCGGCTGCACCCGCGCCGGAGTTTTTGAAACAACCTTCAAGGAAGAGACCGAGACCGACCTCTTCGGTGAGCAGGCTGTCCTTTGTGGTGGAGTATCTGAACTAATCAAGGCAGGTTTTGATACCCTGGTTGAAGCCGGATATGCCCCCGAGATGGCATACTTTGAGTGCCTGCATGAGCTGAAGCTTATTGTGGACCTGGTTTATGAAGGCGGTCTGAGTTATATGAGGTACTCCATCAGTGATACTGCAGAGTATGGCGATTATGTCACAGGACCCCGGATTATTAATGAAGATACCAGAGAAGAAATGCGTCAGGTGCTTTATGAGATCCAATCAGGCCAATTTGCCCGGGAATGGCTCCTTGAAAACAGTGTCAACCGTCCGGTATTTAATGCTTTAAGAAAGCAGGATGCGGAACACCAGGTTGAGGTTGTCGGCAAAAGGCTTCGTGAAATGATGCCCTGGTTGAAGAAGAAGTAAGCCACGGGAAAAACAAAGTGTTAATCTCGGCCTCTTCTCCGAAGAGGCCTTATTGGTAACATACCGCCACTGTTGGCTTCAGGAAATAACTATCGGTGAAATGGTTTGGCATTGTACCGATTTCCCGTACTGCTGCCTATGAGTCTAAGCTGCCAGCCCACGGCAACAAGGCAGCGTCCCCGAACTTGATGGCTCACTGGGATTATGTTATAAGATGGCCGCCTCTCGTTTTGGCGGGCCAAAACTTCCCGGCGGCCTTCGCCATCTTCGGACATCCGGGGACTCCCTGCCTTGCTGCCGGCGCTTTGCAGCAGGACTCATAACGGCAGCAGTACAAGGGAAATCTTGTACAACGCCAAACCATATCCCATAGTCATTTCCAGAGCCAACAGTGGGGATTCGACCAATAAGCTGTGAAAGTTATTAATACGAATTATGATGCTAGGCTTATTAACATGAAAAAGGAGGGAATGGAATGAAAATGACGGCTGCCGAAGCACTGGTTAAGTGCCTGAAGGAACAGGGTGTAGATGTTGTCTTCGGGTATCCCGGAGGTAATATCCTGCCGGTTTATGATGCTATGTGTGAATCATTGGATATCAAACACGTGCTGGTGCGGCACGAACAGGGAGCCGTTCATGCCGCTGACGGCTATGCAAGGGTTACCGGCAGGGTAGGCGTATGTATGGCCACTTCCGGCCCCGGCGCTACCAATCTGGTTACAGGAATAGCCAATGCATATATGGATTCCATTCCTCTGGTAGTTATTACAGGCCAGGTTCCTACTACGATGGTAGGGACTGATGCCTTTCAGGAAGTTGATATTACAGGAATTACTATTCCCATCACTAAGCACAACTATCTGGTCAAGGACGCCCGGAAAGTGCCGCTGATAGTTAAACAGGCGTTTCATATTGCTTCTACCGGCAGGCCCGGACCGGTGCTAATTGACCTCCCCAAAAACGTCTTACAGGAACAAATTACTTATGAGGATACCGGTGACCTGAAGCTGATGGGATATAAACCAACTTATAGGGGGCATAAATCCCAGATTAATACGGCCTGTGACCTGATTATGCAGGCCCGCCGCCCCCTGATATACTGTGGGGGCGGAATACATGCCTCAAATGCTTCAGATATCCTGACCAGGCTTGCTGAAATGCTGTCAGCACCGGTTACCTGTACCCTGATGGGTTTGGGCGCTATCCCGGGGGATCATGACTTTTCCCTTGGGATGCTGGGACTGCATGGGGCCAGATATGCCAACCTGGCGGTAACCGAATGTGATGTATTGATAGCTCTGGGAGTGCGGTTTGATGACCGGGTTGCCGTTGACTTTGCCTCATTTGCTCCCAATGCCAAAATTATTCATGTTGATATAGACCCTGCTGAGATTGGCAAAAATGTCAGGGTTGATATCCCCATAGTGGGTGATGTCAGGATGGTAATGGAAGCTATGCTCGAGAGGCTGGAGGAAAAGAATTGTGATGCATGGCTGGCACAGGTGGGGGAATGGAAAAAGGCCTATCCTCTTCAATATAAAGCTGAAACCGCACTAAAGCCCCAGTCTGTAATTGAAGCCCTCAGGGAACTGACTGACGGGGAAGCCGTAATGGTTACTGATGTCGGGCAGCACCAGATGTGGGCAGCACAATACTACAGGACTAAACTGCCGCGCACATTTATCAGCTCCGGCGGACTCGGGACCATGGGGTACGGCCTGCCGGCGGCTGTGGGAGCCAAGGTGGGGGCGCCCGATAGAGAGGTAGTCCTGATTACCGGTGACGGCAGTTTTCAGATGTGTATGCAGGAATTTGGCACAGCCGTCGAACAGGGTCTGCCGGTTAAGGTGATTATTTTGAACAATCACTCCCTTGGCATGGTACGCCAGCTTCAGGAATTTTACTGTAACAGGCGGTATATAGCAACAGATTTTCAAAAGAACCCTGATTTTGTGAAATTTGCCGGAGTATATGATGCTTTGGGCCTGAGGATTTCCGATGCCGGTCAGCTGTATAGTGTTCTGGAGCAGGCGCTAAGGCACGACGGACCTGTAATAGTTGACTGTATTATAGAAAAGGATGAGAACGTTTATCCAATGGTATTGGCCGGTCAGCCACTGAGCCAGCCCATTGAAGGGTAGAGAGGGGAATGAGTATGAACCAGAGGGTTTATATTTTTGACACCACCTTAAGAGACGGGGAACAGTCACCCGGAGTGAGCCTGAATGCCCAGGAGAAGATGGATATTGCCAACCAGCTCCAGAGGCTTGGGGTAGACATTATTGAGGCCGGGTTCCCCATTGCTTCACAGGGGGATTTTGAAGCTGTCAGGAATATCGCGAAAAAAGTTAAGGGTGTTACGATTGCTGGCCTGGCGAGGGCTTCCGTAAAGGATATTGACAGGGCCTGGGAAGCCGTGCAATACGCCGACCAGGCCAGGATACATACATTTCTAGCGACTTCCGATATTCACCTTACCCATAAGCTTAAAATGAGCCGTGATGAGGTGCTGGATGCTGCTGTGGCAGCCGTAAAATATGCCAAAAAATATACCGGAGATGTAGAGTTTTCGGCTGAAGATGCCTTCCGCAGTGACCTTGATTTTCTCTGCAGGGTAGTTGAAGCAGCGATAGCGGCAGGAGCAACGACTATTAATATTCCTGACACGGTAGGCTATGCCACACCTGCTGAATTTGGAGAATTTATCAGGGATATCAAGGCCAGGGTGGCCAATGTTGACAAGGCTGTTATCAGTGTCCACTGTCATAACGACCTGGGGCTGGCGGTGGCTAATTCCCTGGCTGCCGTTGCCAATGGCGCCCAGCAGGTGGAATGTGCTGTCAATGGAATTGGTGAGAGGGCAGGCAATGCTTCCCTGGAAGAAGTGGTCATGGCCCTTTACACCAGGCGCCCGTTTTTTGAAAGGAACACCGGAATCAAAAAAGACGAGATTTACCGTACCAGCCGCCTGGTGTCCAGTCTGACAGGGATGCGGGTTCAGCCCAACAAGGCCATTGTGGGGAAAAATGCCTTTGCCCATGAGTCAGGAATACACCAGGACGGGGTACTAAAGGAACGCAGTACTTACGAGATTATGAACCCAGAAATGATAGGACTGAATATAAATAATATTGTTCTGGGGAAACACTCAGGAAGGCATGCCATCAGAGACAGGCTCCTGGAAATGGGTTACCACCTTTCAATTGAGGAAATTGAAAAGTCTTTTGTAAAATTTAAGGAACTGGCTGATAAAAAGAGAGAAATCAAGGATGAGGACTTGGCTGCTATTGTGGAAAATGAGGTCCTGACAGTTCCGGAGACATATACCCTGGAATACCTCCATATATCCAGTGGGACCAAGGTGATTCCGACAGCGACAATCCGGCTTGGGAAAACCGGGGAAATGTTCGAGGAAGCTGCCTGCGGCGACGGTCCTGTTGATGCTATATACAAGGCCATGGATAAGATTACGGGAATAAGCAGCGTTCTGCAGTTATATAACCTCCATGCTGTTACGGGAGGCAAGGATGCCCTCGGTGAAGTTACGGTTAAAATTCTGCCCAATGGCGGCAACAAAAGGACCTTCCTGGGCAGAGGCGTCAGCACCGATGTCCTGGAAGCCAGCGCCAAGGCATATCTGAATGCTGTCAACAAGGTGGTTAATGCAAAACTGGAAAACGGTGATCATGACGAAAGTCCCCGGGATGGAGTTTAAAGGCCAGCCGGCCGTTATTTTAGCATGAAAGAGGTGACTGAGGATGGGGATGACCATCACTGAAAAAATTCTGGCAGCACATGCGGGGAAAAAGACTGTTGCTCCCGGTGAACTGATCAGCAGCAAGGTTGATATAGTCCTGGGCAATGATATTACCGCTCCGGTTGCCATTAAGGAATTTGAAAAAATCGGGGTACCTGATGTATTTGACAAGGAAAAGGTTGTACTTGTCCCGGACCATTTTACTCCCAATAAGGATATCAAGTCCGCGGAACAGGCCAAGCTGCTGCGCAGTTTTGCCAAAAAACATGAATTGACTAATTACTTTGAAGTAGGCAGGATGGGCATAGAACACTGTCTGCTGCCCGAACAGGGAATTGTCCTTCCGGGTGATGTTATTATCGGAGCTGACTCTCACACCTGTACCTATGGTGCACTGGGAGCATTCTCTACCGGAGTTGGCAGTACCGATATGGCTGCAGGTATGGCCTCAGGTGAGGTGTGGTTTAAGGTGCCGGAATCAATCAAGTTTGTCTACAATGGTAATGACTTAAATGAATGGGTCAGCGGCAAGGACCTGATTCTGCATACTATCGGGGATATCGGTGTGGACGGAGCCCTGTACAAGGCTATGGAGTTTACCGGGCCCGCTATCGAGAACCTGTCTATGGACGGCAGGTTTACCATGGCTAATATGGCTATTGAAGCCGGGGGCAAAAACGGTATTATTGCCCCTGACCAGACGACTATTGATTATGTTGAATCAAAGGCTAAGAGGCCTTATAAGATTTACAGCAGTGACGATGATGCCGGTTATGATGCGGTTATAGAATATGATGTTTCTCAAATCGAGCCCCAGGTTGCCTTCCCGCACCTGCCGGAAAACTCCAGGCCGGTAAGTGGGGCCGGTAATGTGGAGCTTGACCAGGTTATCATAGGCTCATGTACCAATGGCCGCATGGAAGACCTTCGCATTGCCGCAAAAGTACTCAAGGGGCATAAGGTCCATCCTGATGTCAGGCTGGTAATTATCCCCGGGACCCAGGAGATATATAAACAGGCTATGAAAGAAGGGCTTTTTGAAATCTTTGTTGATGCCGACGCTGCAGTCAGTACCCCAACCTGTGGGCCCTGCCTGGGAGGACACATGGGAATCCTGGCCAAGGGTGAAAGGGCGCTGGCCACAACTAACCGCAACTTTGTGGGCAGGATGGGCCACCCTGAGAGCGAAGTCTACCTGTCAAATCCTGCAGTTGCTGCAGCATCAGCGATAATGGGACGTATTGTCGGACCCGGGGAGGTGGAATAAATGGAATTTCAGGGACTTACGTGGAAGTTTGGAGCCGATGTGGATACTGATGCCATAATTCCGGCCAGGTATCTGAATACCTCAGACCCCGACGAACTGGCAAGGCACTGTATGGAGGATGCTGACCCCGAATTTCCCAATAAAGTGAAGTCCGGTGACATAATTGTTGCCGAAAAAAACTTTGGCTGCGGCAGTTCCAGGGAGCATGCCCCTATATGCATCAAGGCTGCAGGAATATCCTGTGTTATCGCTAAGTCTTTTGCCCGGATTTTTTACCGGAATGCCTTTAATATCGGGCTGCCAATCCTGGAATCAGCTGAAGCTGTGGATGGAATTAACGAAGGGGACGAAGTTAAGGTTGATGTTGATAATGGTGTGATATATAACGTTACCAAAGGCACAAGTTTCAAGTCCACGGCTATTCCACCATTCATGCAGGAACTGATTGATGCCGGAGGTTTAATTAACTATGTACGGGGGAGGCTGAACCGGTAATGTATAAGATAGCTGTTTTACCCGGAGATGGGATTGGTGTGGAAATAGTTCCTGAAGCAGTCAAGGTATTAAAGGCTGTTGGCGGAAAATACGGACATGATTTTGAATTTACTGAAGGGCTTATCGGAGGAGCAGCCCTTGATGCAGCAGGAGAACCGCTTCCCAAAGCAACCCTGGACCTTTGTTACAGCAGTGATGCGGTTTTGCTGGGTGCCATCGGAGGCCCCAAGTGGGATACCCTGCCGGTACACCTAAGGCCTGAGGCAGGAGCCCTGCTTCCTTTGAGAAAGGCCCTGGGACTCTATGCAAACCTGCGCCCGGCGACTCTCTATGATGCCCTGATTGATGCTTCCACCCTGAAAAGGGAGGTTATTGAGGGAATTGATATCATGGTTATCAGGGAACTGACCGGGGGACTGTATTTTGGCGAGAAGAAACGCGAAAAGACTGCTGCCGGACAGGTGGCTGTTGATACGATGGTATACAGTACCGAGGAAATTATCCGCATTGCCCGGCTTGGTTTTGAAATCGCCAGGAAGCGTAAAAAGGTCCTCCATTCTGTGGATAAAGCAAATGTTATTGAAAGCTCACGTCTCTGGCGGGAGACAGTGACTGAACTGGCAGCGGAATACCCTGATGTTGAGCTGATACACATGTATGTTGATAACTGTGCCATGCAGCTGGTGCGCTGGCCAAAACAGTTTGATGTGATTGTTACTGAAAACATGTTTGGAGACATCCTCACTGACCAGGCTTCAATGCTTACAGGATCTATCGGCATGCTGCCATCGGCCAGCATTGGCGGGAAAATCGGCCTCTATGAGCCAAGTCACGGGTCGGCTCCTGACATAGCAGGACAGAAAAAGGCCAATCCTCTGGCAACAATCCTTTCTGCAGCTATGCTGCTGAGGTATTCCTTTAATCTGAATGATGAGGCCACAGCCATTGAGGATGCTGTCGTCCAGGTCCTTAACAGTGGGTACAGGACACCTGATATCATGGAGAGTGGCGGCAAGCCGGTAAACACAGAAGAAATGGGAGACCGTGTTGTTTTGCAGGTCACCGGGTAGGAGCACTTGTTGCCGGGCACTGTCGGTAGATACCGGCTGTTGAATTACCGGCTATTGAATTAAGGAGCAGGAATTTTTATGAAGAAAGTATCTGTTTATGACACCACCTTAAGGGATGGAACCCAGGGTGAGGGGATTTCCCTTTCTGTTGATGATAAGGTGAAAATCGCCGTCAAACTTGATAGAATGGGAATTGACTATATAGAGGGAGGTTGGCCCGGCTCTAATCCCAAAGATATGGAGTTTTTCCTGCGGGTCAGGGAAGACGATCTGGAACATGCTACCATTGTGGCTTTTGGCAGTACCTGCAAGCCGGGTGGTAAACCATCCGAGGACAGCAGTATAGAGGCAGTCCTGAAGTCCGGGGTCAAGGCGGCAGCTGTTTTTGGCAAGAGCTGGGACTTTCATGTCACTCATGCCCTGAAGACTACCCTTAAGGAGAATCTCCGGATGATTTATGATTCGGTTGCCTACCTCAAGGGAAAGGGTCTTGAAGTGATATATGACGGGGAACACTTTTTTGACGGCTATAAGAACAATCCGGAATATGCTATGGAGACAATCCTTGCTGCCCAGGATGCCGGAGCTGATTTGATTTGCCTTTGTGACACCAATGGGGGCAGTCTCCCTGCGGACATTTTGGAGATTGTCTCAAAGGTAACCTCTGCTGTAAAAGTACCTGTCGGCATTCATACCCACAATGATGGTGAGCTGGCGGTGGCCAATTCCCTGATGGCTGTCAGGGCCGGCGCTGTACAGGTACAGGGGACTATAAACGGTTTTGGGGAGCGGTGCGGCAATGCCAATCTGTGTTCTGTAATCCCAAATCTGGTACTGAAAATGGGTTGTCAATGTATTCCCGAAGACAGACTGGCAGGGCTGACCGAGCTGTCCAGATATGTCAGCGAACTGGCCAATGTTATCCCCAATCCCCACCAGCCCTATGTCGGCAACAGCGCTTTTGCCCATAAGGGCGGAATCCATGTAAGTGCAATGTTAAAGCATCCCGAGACCTATGAGCACATCAAACCGGAAACAGTCGGAAATGTCAGGCGTGTGCTGGTATCAGAACTCTCGGGAATGAGCAATATTGTCTATAAGGCTGAGGAACTTAATATAAATGTTGACCTCAGCCATACCAATCCTGAGACGAGGGCTGTTCTTGAAGAACTTAAGGACCTGGAGCACAGGGGCTTTCAGTTTGAGGGAGCGGAAGCATCTTTTGAGCTGTTACTGAGAAAAGCCTTTAACGGCTACCATGAACCCTTTAACCTGGAGACACTGCGCATCATCATGGAGAAACGGGAAGAAAATGATATCTATTCTGAAGCCATCATCAAGATGAGGGTAGGCCAGGAGATTGTCCATACCGCAGCAGAAGGCAACGGCCCTGTAAATGCGCTCGATAATGCCCTGAGAAAGGCATTGGAAGGGTTCTATCCGGAAATCCGCCAAATGCAGCTGGCCGACTACAAGGTCCGCGTGCTTGGCGGCAATGATGGAACAGGCGCCTTGGTACGGGTACTTATAGAAACGCGTGATAAGCACGAATCGTGGGGCACTGTCGGGGTATCGGAAAATATAATTGAGGCAAGCTGGCAAGCCCTGGTGGACAGTATAGCATATGGGCTGCATAAATACAGTAAAAATAGGTAAAGGAGGCCTGAAAAGGCCTCCTTTGCTTATTCTTGCTAAGCGCTAAAGCATAAAGTTTACCCGTAAGAGATGCCGAAAGGGCGTTAACGTGCACCCTTCCGGCATGTTTTTAATTTTAGTAACTAAAAAAAATATTACTTAGTATATAATATTTCTGAAGGAAAATTAAGTAAATTGTCGAAATAACTACATAAATTAATTCGGTAAATCTAGTGCAGGTAATCAGTGCAGAGAAACAAGTGCAGAAATCCGGGAGTGCCAAAATTTACAAAAGGAAAAGGAGTTGGGAGTATGACCGACATTAATTCAGCTTTCAATGAGTGCAGAGACGTAAAGAACGGTTTATTCACCAGGGTTAATCCTGCCGTGCTTAATGCTATGGAAGCTTACTGTGCTGTGGTCCATAGTGTCCCTGATCCAATGTTTGTTACAGATAGAGAGAGGAATCTAATCTTCCTGAACCAGGCGTGTCTGGAATTTATCGGACTCAGTGATGCCGCGGGAGTTATCGGGAAAAAATGCTGGGATCTTTTTCAGGCTGATATCTGTAAGACCAACTGTCCGGTGGATGACTGCCTGAATGAGAAAAAAAGTTTTGTCAACCGGAAAGCTATGGTGAAGAATTCCCGAGGGCAGTCAGTATATATTTCAATAGATGCCGCACCTGTTATCAATAGAAAAGGTGAATTAATCGGAGCCATGGAGGTAATAAGAGACATTAGTGAAGAAATAAAGTTTCAGGAAACCCTGAAGAATGATAAGGAATATGCCAACAGTATAGTCAGGGGTATAAAAGACCCGTTCTTTATTGTCGATAAGGATCTGGTTGTTACATACGTTAACGAATCTGCAGCCGGAGCTATGGGATACCGGGTCGATGAGGTTGTGGGCAAAATGACGTGCAGGGATGTCTTTAACAGCAATATATGTCAAGACAACTGTGCCATCAAATATGCCATGCGAACCGGGGACTCTATTGAGGGAGTTCGGGTAATACTTAAAGACCGTTACGGAAAGGAAATACCCGTACTGGCAAGTGCAGCTGTGTTAAGAGATGGAGAGGGCAATATTATAGGTGGTTTTGAGCTTGTCAGGGATATCAGCGCCGATGTTGCCATTGAGGCAAGAGTAAAGGAGGCGAGTGTGTGCCTCCTGGAATCAGGCCGAAGCCTGTCAGCAGCATCAGAGGAGACCAGTACCACGGCACAGCATATGTCTCAGGGAACCTACTCATTGGCAGAGGAGTCGGGACAGGTAGCCGAACTTGCCAGTGAGGCCGGCAGTACGGCTCAGGAGGGCGGACAGGCAATCATCGGAACACTTCAGGGAATGGAGGCAATATTTAATATTGTAAATAAGGTTAGTGACCACCTTAGTGAAATTGAAAAACACTCAGTTGAAATGGGTGAAATTATCTCTGTTATAGACGAGGTTGCTGAACAAACAAACCTGCTGGCTTTAAATGCCGCAATTGAAGCGGCCCGGGCGGGTGAACACGGAAAGGGGTTTGCGGTTGTAGCTGATGAGGTACGCAAGCTGGCAGAACGTTCTGCTCATTCGTCAAAGAAAATTGCTGATTTAATCCGCAGTTCACAGAACAGCATTAATCTTACGGGAGTCACAGTACAGCAGGCAATTGATATTGTTGATAACATAAAAAGCGGTGCTGATACTGCCAAAAAGAGTCTTGAGGATATTGTAAGCGGAATTGACAACGTATCTGAGAGGTTTGGCAATATATCAGCAGCCACCGAAGAGATCTCAGCCTCATCGGAGCAGGTCAGCTCTTCTTCCGAAGAAGTGGCCCGCTTGGCCCGGGAACTGGCCGAGGTAGCTGACAGCCTTAATGAAGCGGCAGCCATGTTCGGTCACCAAAATAATGAATAAAGCATGTGTCTAATAATTGCAACGTATTAAAATAAAAGGATAGCATTATTTGCTGTTGCAAATAGGAGAACAACCTATCAAGGCCGTCTAAACGGCCTTGTTTTTTGTTATTTTTACCGAAAAATGGTCAAATTGAGCTGAAATTAACGGTTAACGGTCGTTTAAAGGGTAATTCGGGTAAGGGGGCAGACCACTTGCAATCATATTTAACCGTTAGAGTTCACAAAATTGCCGTTCGCGGCTAAATAATAGTATATTCCGGGCAGTTATATTAGAATAAAACTGACAGAAAAGAGTGTCAACAAATGTATACATATAGAGCCGCATCTGGGGGGAATGCGGTTGTCTGTGCCTAAAGAAGGTTGAGTTTTAGTCTTCTTTGTTAGACAATATGCCCTCAAAGGGCTTAATTTAATGTATGTTGGTTTTTTATACCCATGGTTCGTCTCTAATTTCAGAAATTCTTTGTAATTGTCTTGGGGGACGATACAGCGGACCTGGGATAGGCCTTAGAGTCATAAATGTTACAGAAAGGAGGCAATGGTCAGATTCTAAGGGGCTAAGAAAATTGGGGGAAAATCGGTGACAGTTTATACGGATTATCCCGAATAATCAAAAAAGTGTAATAATAATAAGGGGGAGTAAACTTAATGGAGAAGACTGCAATTGAAGATCGCGTGTTTAACCCGTCGGAGGAAGTAGTTTCAAAAGCAAATATCAGTCAGGCAGTTTATGATGAGGCTGCTGCCGATCGTTTGGCATGGTGGGGAAAGCAGGCTGATGAACTGGTAACTTTCTTTAAGCCTTATAACAAGGTTCTTGATGACAGTAACCCGCCGTTCTTCCGCTGGTTTACCGGGGGTACGACAAACGTTTCCTATAACTGCCTCGACCGTCATTATAATTCCGCTAAGCGGAATAAAGCGGCCCTCTGTTATGAGAGCGAGATTGGCAGAAAAGTTATTTTGACTTACCGTGAGCTTTATCTTGAAGTTAATAAATTTGCTAATGTTCTTAAAGGCCTCGGAGTAGGAAAAGGTGACAGGGTTTGCCTGTATATGCCTATGATTCCTGAGTGCGCCATTGCCATGCTGGGTTGTACCCGGATAGGCGCTATCCATTCAATAGTGTTTGGCGGCTTCAGCGCTGATTCACTGGCTGACCGGATTAATGATGCCGAGGCTAAGATTGTAATTACCGCTGACGGTAACTTCAGGAAAGGGAATCCATTCCCGCTGAAGAATAATGCCGATGTTGCCCTTGAAAGCACTTCATGTGTGGAAAAGGTTATTGTTGTTAAAAATGCCGGTAATGAAATAGATATGAAGGAAGGCCGCGACGTATGGTATCATGAACTGATGGCTGTTGCTGATAAGTATTGCAAGCCGGAGGAAATGGAAGCCGATGCCCCGCTGTTTATCCTTTATACTTCCGGCTCAACCGGAAAACCAAAAGGTGTCCAGCATACAACAGCCGGTTACCTGGTCCAGACCCAGGCAACTCTGAAGTACGTTTTTGACCTTAAGGAAGACGATACTTTCTGGTGTACTGCCGACATTGGCTGGATTACCGGTCACAGTTATGTTGTGTACGCACCGCTGGCTCTTGGGATGACCACATTTATGTACGACGGAACCGTTGACTATCCTGATAAGGACAGGATGTGGGATATGGCTGAAAGGTGGGGGATAACGGTATTCTACACCGCTCCTACCGCAATTCGGACATTTATGAAGTGGGGTAACGAGTATCCCAAGAAGCATGACCTGTCAAATATCCGCCTGCTGGGTACTGTTGGTGAGCCTATCAACCCCGAAGCCTGGATGTGGTATTATGAAAACATCGGTGGCAGCAAGTGCCCCATTATGGATACATGGTGGCAGACTGAGACAGGCGGTTTCATGATTACACCGACCCCAATGGTGCCACTGAAGCCGGGTACTGCAACCATTCCGTTCCCAGGTATTGAGGTTGATGTGGTTGATGAAAACAAGCAGTCAACAGACAGGGGTTACCTGGTTGTTAAGACTCCCTGGCCGGGAATGTTGATGACTATCTGGGGTGATGATGACAGGTATATTGACCAGTACTGGAAGCGTTTCGGTGATTATTACTTTGCCGGTGACGGCGCTAAGAGGGATGACATGGGCTATATCTGGGTAACCGGTCGGGTTGACGATGTCCTTAACGTTTCCGGTCACCGCCTGGGGACAGCCGAGATTGAGAGCGCTCTTGTTGAGTGTGCAGAAGTTGCTGAATCAGCCGTTATTGGTAGAAAGCATGACGTTAAGGGTGAAGCCCCTGTTGCGTTTGTTATCCTTAAGGATGGTTTTGAAGCCAGTCCCGAACTGATTGACAAGCTGAAGAAGCATGTCGGTGTCAAGATTGGTCCTATCGCCCGTCCTGATGATATCATCTTCACAGGCGGTCTGCCTAAGACCCGTTCCGGTAAGATCATGCGCCGTCTTCTGAGGGATATTGCTGAAGGGCGTGCTATCGGTGACGTGACTACCCTTGCAGACCCGGGCGCTATGGCAGAGATTGCCACTAAGTATTCCGGCAAGGAAGAATAAAATTTAGAATAACAATATATCACTGGATATAAGTTAACGCCAAGACTTATATACAAAAGGATAAAGGGGAAACGGATGCCGTTTCCCCTTTATTGCTAAACAGCCTAATTATTATTTAAATAGCTTTTGTCGAATTTACCCTCTTTTACAAAAGCAGCCCAGTCAACGAAAGATATGCCTGACTTGGAGTAAAAATCAATTTCCCTGGCGCGTTCTTCATCCCATTCCCTGAAGAATTCTCTGACCTCGGAAAGGGCGTCAAAAAAGACTTTTTCTTCAACCAGCTCGTATTGAAACAGAAGAACCTTTAAGGTATTGTTCTCCATCTCAAGGTTTTTGACTCTGTTAAACAGTTCAATGAACATAAGGCGTACATAGTCCTGGGTCAGTTCCCGGTCGGAATCGCCCAGGAATGCCCAGATTTTTTTATCAGCCAACATTTCCCAGGGCTCATTGGGTTTCTGCATTATTACTCCGCCTTTCACTCGGTTATTTTATTGCATATTTTAATGGTAACCTTAAAAAATGGCTTTTATACGGAAATATTCCGTTTTTTGGGCAAAATATCAGTCTTTTTGCAGCGGGTGTGAAAAGTGGGGAAGGATGGTGAAGGGCCTGTCTGGAGAGGCCCGCTGATATGCAAACTGTATGGAGCATGCTGGCAGACAAGGATATCTATAAAGCAATAGAGGACTCTGAGATTATGGACAACGAATTTCTCAGGCTTTTGCTGGTCGAACTGCTTGGCAGAGTTAAAAGACTGGAACAGATCAATTTTGCCTTTCAGGCGCTGCTGGTGCAGGAGGGGTTATTTGATGAAGATACTCTGCAGCAAACGATAAAAAATGCCGGTGAGTATTTAAGAGAAAAAGACAGCAGGAAGTCTGAAGTCAACCGGATGATGGGGACTTCTGGAATTGAATTTGAGGAATGGGTAAACTTTGTTTTGAAAGGTAGTTTTAGTGACCGGTAGCTTCAGTAACCGGCAAGGACTTTAGCTAGTTTACATAACGCGGGGGGCTTGAAAATGTCAGGCCCTTTTTTGTTGTTTAAAACATTGTCATGACAGAAACATAGACATTATTATGGATGGCAAAAACAACCGTTCGGCACCGAAAAACGACCGTTAGCCGCTTTAATGATGACATTGGCTTTCAATATGTTTTACAATATAGACACGTAGATGAGCAGTCAGAATATTACAAAACTTAAGCGAGAGGTGATCTATGGGGAGCATTTGAGTAGACGGAGTAAGTTTTGATGATGAAACTATAAAGTAAAATTAGTCTTGGGGGGAGAAAAATTTTATGGAAAACGTTGCATTGGAAAACCGTGTGTTTAATCCGCCGGCTGAAATTACGGAAAATGCAAATGCCAAAGCGGATATTTATGAACTGGCCCAAAAGGACCGCCTTGGGTTCTGGGATACCCAGGCCAAGGAACTGGTAACCTGGGTTGAACCATATGATAAGGTTCTTGATGACAGTAAGGCACCATTTTATAAGTGGTTTGTGAACGGAAAATTAAACCTTTCATATAACTGCATAGACCGTCATGCCAAGTCAGACCGCCGCAATAAGGCAGCTATTCTCTATGAAAGTGAAGTCGGCAGGCAGGTATGCCTTACATATGGAATGCTTTACCGTGAAGTTAATAAGTTTGCCAATGCCCTGTCAAGCCTGGGTGTTAAGAAGGGTGACCGGGTAGCTCTGTATATGCCTATGATCCCTGAAGCTGCAATTGCTATGCTGGCCTGTACCAGGATTGGGGCACCTCACTCCCTGGTGTTTGGAGGTTTCAGTCCCGAGTCTCTCAGGGACCGGATTAATGACTGCCAGGCCAAGGTTCTGATTACCTCAGATGGTAACTTCCGCCGTGGTAAACCGTTCGGGTTAAAGAATAATGCCGATAAAGCCTTGGAAGATGCGCCTTCCATTGAAAAATGTGTTGTTGTCAAGAATGCCGGAAATGAAGTTGATTTTGTTGAGGGACGCGATGTTTGGTATCACGAACTGATGGCTAAAGCAGGCAGCTATTATGAGCCTGAAGTGATGGATGCCGAAGATATGCTCTTTATCCTGTATACTTCAGGAACAACCGGCAAGCCAAAGGGTGTTGTGCATACAACAGGTGGATATCTGGTTCAGACCCAGGCCACCCTGAAATATGTCTTCGATATCAAAGAAGATGATGTTTACTGGTGTACTGCGGATATTGGCTGGATAACCGGACACAGTTATGTTGTCTATGCTCCCCTGGCGCTTGGAGCTACTACCTTTATGTATGACGGTACTATAGATTATCCTGCCAGGGATAGGCTGTGGGATATGGCTGAAAGGTATGGGGTAACCAAGTTTTATACTGCTCCTACAGCTATTCGGACATTTATGAAGTGGGGAACCGAATTTCCCAAGAGCCATGACCTGTCGGCAATTAAAATACTGGGTTCCGTTGGAGAGCCCATTAACCCGGAAGCCTGGATGTGGTATCGTGAACAGATCGGCGGCGGTCAGGCTCCTATCATGGATACATGGTGGCAGACTGAGACCGGAGCTTTCATGTGTACTCCCCTGCCCGGCATCACTCCGCTGAAACCGGGTACAGCGACAGTTCCCTTCCCCGGAATTGAACTTGACATCGTAGACGAGAATAAAAATTCTGCAGATGTAGGCTACCTTGTCGTGAAATCGCCCTGGCCCTCCATGCTGCGGACAATATACGGAGATGATGAGCGTTACGTTGAAACTTACTGGAAACGCTTCGGAGATTTCTATTTTGCCGGTGACGGCGCCAAGAGAGATGAATTGGGTTACATCTGGGTAACCGGTCGTGTCGATGATGTACTTAATGTATCGGGACACCGGTTGGGGACTGCTGAGGTTGAAAGCGCCCTGGTTGAGTGTGAAGAGGTTGCCGAAGCCGCTGTTGTTGGTAAGAAGCATGATGTTAAAGGTGAAGCTGTTTGTGCTTTTGTAATTCTGAAGGATGGTTTCGAAGCAAATTCCGAGCTTATCGACAAACTGAGGAAGCATGTCGGCGTGAAGATAGGTCCGATTGCCCGTCCTGATGATATCATTTTCACAGGTGGACTGCCCAAGACCCGTTCAGGTAAGATCATGCGCCGTCTCTTGAGAGACATTGCCGAAGGCCGTGCTATTGGTGACGTAACTACCCTGGCCGACCCGGGCGCAATGCAGGAAATTGCTTCTCAATACTCCGGAAAAGAAGATTAAACCCTCAAAGTTTCTTATATATGTTTGTTGTTGCAGGGACAATTGTCCCTGCATTTTTTTGTGTGCGCCCAGCATGGGCGCAGTCTAACGGGTGCAAGTCCCGAGTGC
>JAENYP010000013.1 GCA_016841725.1 Thermincola carboxydiphila
TGTTAGCAAGCATTTGATTGTATATAAACCGAACACAGCCAAAGGTTTTATTTATGAGCACGGCTTGTTCTTTGTTTGGATAAAGGCGGTATTTATATGCTTTATTCATAGCTTCTCACCCTGGCTTTCAAATATATAAACCACGAACTTATGTTCGTATTTTACCATGATTTGAGCAATCTATCAACAAATTTAGGGAGAAAAAGGAGGCAATTCATCACCCGCCTACGCTCTCACTAGCGTGAGCAAGGTAGCTTAGAGGCGGGAGACTTCTTGCTGCAGGCGGTTAAATCTGCCTAGATATGGCTAATCTCAGGTCCGTCAGGTCCCGCAAGGTGGGTGAGGGTCTCGTCCCATACCTCCAGCAGCCTTTGATAGTCCTCGTAGGAAAGCCAATCATCAGTCCCCATCTGGTAATCGGTGATTGCCTTTTCGACAGGAATCACCCTTGATTTTAGCCGTCCTTTATCCGTGTACCTGTGTACCCATACCGGGACATATTCTGCGCTGTCCAGCCGAATGCTGCCGGTTTCGATCTCTTTTTCCACAGTAAGGGTAACAATTATACCGGTATCCCTGTATCGCCCCTTTTGCCCGGAGACAAAGTTACCCAGGGAATAAGCCGCAAACAGACCGCCCTCCCGTTCTGTATCACGTACAGCCATTGGCTGGATAACATGTGTATGGCTTCCGGCCACAATATCTGCGCCGGACGCAAATAATTCCTCCACCACCTGTCTCTCCTGGTCACCGGGAATGCGGCGGTACTCTACCCCGTGATGAGGGTTGACAATTACTACTTCTGCTCCCTCTTGCCGCAGCAGGTCAATATCCTGCCTCACCTGCCTTATATCCAGCAAATTCACCAGATATTCCTTGCCCCTGGGAACAGGAAGTCCATTGGTGCCGTATGTATATGACAGGATGCCCAGTTTCACACCCTTAACATCAACTATCAGTGGCACCCGGCTGCTGTCAGCAGATGCAAAAGTTCCGGTATGCAGCATTCCTGCCTCCTCCAGGTGCTCAATTGTTTTCAGAACACCATATTCCCCTCTGTCCATGGAATGGTTGTTGGCAGTTGTCAGCACATCAATACCTGCTTCCCTAAGGGATAACAGGATTTCTTCCGGACTGTTGAACTTAGGGTAGCCGGTATATCCCTTCTCCCGCCCTGCCAGTGTCGTTTCCAGGTTCGCAATGGTAATGTCTGCTGCCCCCAGATACTCGGCCACTTCATCAAAAACACCAGCAAAGGAATAGGTTCCTGTCTGCCTGTCATAGGCATAGGCCAGTTGGTCAGAATGTACCATAATGTCTCCGGCAAGTGCAATACTTATCTTAATTGTTTCAGGCGGCAGATACACTGTTTGGGATACGGCGGAACCATCAGCCGGAACAGCCTGATCCGCGCCAATATTTGTCTGTCTACAGCCTAGCGGTATCAGGACACCCAAAACCAGCACTGCTGTCAGCAGCAAATAAAAGGCTGAACACGATTTATTTTTTGGGCTTAATTCACTGAAATAAATTTTTAGCATCCCCTCTCGGAACCGCTGTACAACGGCGTTAGCTATCTACCAATAATACAATACCATATATTGCCACAAATATGTTTGGTAAGACTGTAAAATACTAGGCTTGAAAGTGGTTTTTTACCTATTATCAATCTAAGGAGGTGACAATATGACTTTTCACCAGCAGATTCAAAATCAAATGCAGCAGCTGCAGCAGGTTGAACGTAATGCAAGCCAGCAGGCCCAGCAAATCCAGCAAATGGCATCACAGCTGAGCCAGCAAATGTCCCAGATGAACAGCCTGATGTCTCAGATGTCAAACCAGGTTAGTTCCCTTTCCATGACTCAGGCCGGATTTGGCGGTGGAATCCAAGGCTCTTTTCAGCCGGCAGCTGACTGGTCTCAAAGGACCATTTCCACTCCAGGCTATGGTCAACCTGGCCAGTTCAGCTCAGGCGGACAATACGGCGTGTCTTCACAGGCAGGCCAATTCGGCTACTCGGGACAATCAGGAAACCCCGGAGATATCCCTACAGGCCGTTCAGCGTTTAATACTAACAAAGACCTTAATCAGTAGCAGGCATAAACGAAAGACAGGATGAAATGAGCCGGGATGAGTTTATTTCCAAGGAAATACTCATCCCCTCTTTAATTTTGAGAATCTGAAAAGAACCGAACATAGGTGAGGCTTTTTAGCGCAATTTCTGGTATAATTAAACACAAGATAATCAGCACATAAATATATTGAGATGAGGAGGTTAATTAATGTCCAAAAAACACATTGAATTTGAAGCAAAAATAAAGGTCAAAGATAAAGTGGATGCTAAAACCCTGCTGGGCCTGCTGAAACACCTTACAAAGGACCTGGGCTTTTCTATCAAAAAAATTGAATCAGACGAAATAACACTGTTAAGAGCAGGGAAAACTCCGCCGCCGAAGGGTGAAAAAACACAGCCCGCCGCCGAAGGAACCGAAGAGGGCGCAGCTGAAGTTGAAATAGAGGTTTCATCTGATGAACTGGAAATTGAAATTGAATCAGAAAATATTGAAACAGTAAAGGACCTGGCCGCAAAAATAGCAGCTCTGTTATAACTCCGCATCTGGGCTTACATACATATATTTATTATTTCAAGGTCTGTTTCAAGGCCTCAAACTGAAAACCCTGGTTCTGCAGCATATCAATAACGGTGGGCAAGGCTCTGGCTGTAGCCATATGCCCCTTTCCATCATGCATAATTATTATCATTTCCGGCCACAGGTCTTCTTGCAGGCTCTGCTGCCGGATTTTTTCAATTATTTCCGTAGCTGTCAGGTATGGTTTTCTGGAGTCATAGGACTCTACGTTCCAATCCACTAGCCGGTAACCCTTTTCAGCAAGAAACTTTTTCGCAGACTCGCTTTTTCGGACTGCTCCTCCAGGGTCTCTAACCATTTGAGGTCTCTTCCCCGTAATGCGAAAAATGGTCTCTTCATTTTGCCTTATAGATTCCAGCAAACTGTTCTTTCCGGAATAAATCCCCTGATACCGGTGATTAAAAGTATGATTTCCTATAGAATGGCCTCTTTCGGCTGTATCCCGCAATATCTCAGGATACTTCTCAATTTCAGTCCCCACAACAAAGAAAGTCGCTTTTATACCGTAACTGTCCAGGGTATCAAGTATCAATGGGGTGACTACACTGTCGGGGCCGTCGTCAAAGGTAAGGTATACCTTTTTCTGCCCGCCTGCTGGTTCAACTGACTTATGTTCCAGGTTTACAATCATTTCACTGCCGGTTGATTTTACAGTGTCTCCGTTATTTTCCGCACCTGCACTGTAAAAAGCCTGATTCATCGATGTTTTTGATTCCCTTAGAATATATGGAAATCCCGTGACCCCCAGCTGTTTTGCTGCCACACACCCTTGGTTCACGAATGCCAGAAAAATTATTAAAAACATTATCATAGTTTTTTTTCCCAACTTCAGGTCCCCCTGGTCATAATTAATTTTCTTATTTAAATTATTTCGACATATTTCGCGTATCGCCTGCCTTTAATCTGCAATTTACTGTAAAATAATAACTTCAAATTGAAATTCAGGCAGGAATATATTAAAATAAATGGGAATGACTAATCTTAAAACTTTTCACATTTCACCATACTAAGGAGGTTCTACAATTGGCGACAATAATTCCATTCAGGGGTATCAGGTATGACTCCGGCAGAGTTAATATTAATGATGTAATTACCCCTCCCTATGACGTCATAGACGCGTCAGGGCAGGATTATTTCTATCAAAAAAATCCCTATAATGTTATCAGACTGGAATTGGGCAAAAACTTTCCCGAGGATTCAGATAATGACAACAGATATACCAGGGCAGCAAAATATCTTGGAGAATGGCTTCAATCAGGGGTTCTGAAGCACGAAGAGAACCCTTCTGTTTATCTCTATGAACAGGAGTTCGATGTTAAGGGAGAGAAAAAAATCCGCAGCGGTTTTATTGCCGGTGTACAAGCCAACGACTACAGTAAAGGCGAGGTCCTGCCACATGAGGAAACACTGCCGAAACACAAGGCTGACCGCCTTAATCTGATGAAGGCAACTATGGCTAATTTCAGCCCAATTTTCGGGCTGTATGCTGATCAGGAACATGTTATCGAAAATGCCCTGGAAAATGCCAGAGGAAGTCGTCAGCCGGATGCTGAGGTTACCGACAGCCAGGGTGTAATTAACAGGCTTTGGGTCATCTCAGATGAAAAAGCTTTAGGATTGATAAAAGCAAAAATGTCAGGAGAGAAAATATTTATTGCCGACGGTCATCACAGATACGAAACTGCCGTTAATTTTGGCAGGGAAATGGCAGCCCAGGGTAAAGAAGGCTATGACTACCTAATGGTCTGTTTGGTGAACCTGTACAATAAAGGGCTGGTTGTTTTTCCCACCCACCGGGTTGTTAAAAATATTACAGACCTGGATATCACCAGGCTTCTCAACGAACTGAGCACAGATTTTTCGGTTACCGAACTCCCTGCAGGAACATCACTCGATAACTTTACAGAACTGTTGGAAGCCAAAGGTGCAGCTGGACCTTCCTTTGGTGTTTATGCAGGTGACAGCAAATACTATATTTTAACCCTGACGGAACCGGACAGACTCAACTCATTAACTGAAAATGAACATTCAGCCGGATGGAAACGCCTGGATGTCACTATACTCCATACACTGATTCTGGAAAAATACCTTGGTATAGGAAGCAAACAAAGAGCCGATGAAAGCAATCTTATTTACGTCAGGGACGAAGCAGCAGCGAAGGAATTTGTGGACAGCGGCGCAGCCCAGCTGGCGTTTTATATGAATGCAACCAAAGTACAGGAAGTAACCGACATTGCCACCAGCGGAGAGAAAATGCCACAGAAATCAACCTTTTTTTACCCCAAGGTGATCACCGGGCTGGTTATGAACGATTACGAGAGATAGGCAGTATCCCACAAGTTAACGGCAGGTATTCTTTTTAGCTATCAAATATAGGAAGTGGCAGACACATTCCTCCAGAACGGCTACGACTCAGTTTGTTACCGGTTCCCGCATAGCGGGAACCGACAAAGGACGTCAGACTCGTTCTTCCGGAACATATCTGCCACTTCCCTAATTTATGCTCAAAATTAAACCTGCCACTTTTAACTTGTGGAATACTCCTCCTACTCCAGAAACTAATCCGCCTCACATTCATCCACGTGACAGTCAGCCATGCTGTAGACAAATGTGAACCTGGTGGCATGCTCCATCTCATCTGTCATGGCCACAAACATGATATCCCTTACCCTCATACTTGTTGTTGCCAGGAGCATTTCGCGGTACATCTCGGCTGCCTCCAGTTCATCTTTTACCGATTTCATGACCCCGGTGCAAAATGCAGGCATCTGGATGTTCGGTTCACTAACCACAGGTTGTCTCCCTGTCAACTCCAGGTAAAGCCGGCAAAACATACTGTAATGCTTCTTCTCATCATCCCTGGCATGAAGGATGAAATCCCTGGCTTCCTCACAGGGCGCAATAGCAGCTAGTTCAGTGTAGAATTTAGCCGCCTCATACTCGTCATTTATGGCAGTTGCCAAATCACTGATAAATTTGTTGAAATCTGAAAACATCATAGCCCCTCCGGCTGGATAACCTCCTGCAGGATATCCACCTGCAGGATATCCACCTGCCGGATAGCCGCCTACAGGATATCCACCGGCGCCGGCGACAGGCCCGTAAGGATTGTTCAGTACAAATGGTTTTATTGGCAGTCCCCCATAAAACATATCAGAAATACCCCCTTAAACTTTACTCCTTACCATTCTATGCAGCAAATAAGTAGTGTGCTAAATATTAATTTTCATGTATCCTAATACAAAATCTTAGGCAAAATAAATTGGAACAATAGAAAAACAACCGTGACCGTTGTCAAAAGGAGCAGCTTTATGAATATTTCATCATTCAAAAACTCAGTATGGGTTTACCGCATTTTTGAGATTACAGATGAAATTGACCTGAGGAATGTGGAGCGCGTCTTGTCACCTGAAAAGCCCACCTCCCGTATGCGGTTGAGCCGTGTCAGGCCAAAATCGATCCATATAGGCAACCCTCCGGTAACAGTTGATTTAGGGTCCAGGGAGCTTTACCTTAACGGGGAACCGTACCCGGTGACTGCATCAGCCAGGATCTATGACCTTGGAGTGGTTAGTCTTGTGCTCAAAATAGGGCTGACCGAAGATATCAATTACGAAAAGCTCAGAGATCTTTCCGTGTTTCTATACAATACTGATGAACTGGAACCGTTATTTGACAATTACCTGGAAATTATTAAAAAAAGCCTCCACATAACGGTATCTGAACCCATTGAAGAATTCATGGAGGATTTTGTGATTTATTTTTTTGGGAAATGGGACTCTTCCTGGAATCCGGTGCCCATCCTGCTTGCCGAAAAGGAGCCGGTCAGTGAACAGACAGAGCAGGAAACCATGAAAAACATTTTTTCCTATAGCCCCGGAGATCTCACAGTGGTAACCTGGGACTCCGCCCTTGTCTACGACTCGGAAGGAAGCACCGATATCCCTGACCTTATTGAATTTGCCATCACTCAATTATTGGAGTTGCGGTACTATGACAGCATATTATCAACTGAGCTAGACCGTATGTATGATTTAATAGAAATGGCTGATAAGGAAGGCTGGTGGACCAGACTGCGGCAGTACCGCCGCATTATGAAAAACCTTATGGAATTGGTTATTGACATTGCCGTGACCACTGAAAGAATCCAGAAACAGCTCAAAGTCACTGAAGATGTTTTTTATGCCCGGGTTTATGGGGCTGCCCTGTCAATTTTCCGTACCAGAGAATGGACCGACAGTATCCAGCACAAAGTGAAGTTGATACAGGGTAATTATGCCATGCTTAGTGATGAGGTTATCAACCATCGTTCAATGCTGCTGGAAGTGGCTATTGTTGCTCTCTTTGTCTTTGAAGTCATTCTCACTCTGGTTGAGAAGTTGTTCTGAAAGCAGCTCCATTGGTATAGTTAAATTTTTTACCCTGCCAGGTATCCCTTTCTGCCATCACTTCTTCTATCCTTCTCCTGATTTTCCACCAGCTGGTGGCCCAGTTGCAGAAATAAAGGCTGCCCTGGGGACCCTTGCCGACAAGCCTCTGGATAACAATTCGGGGATCGAGGTACTCCAGAAAAAGAACTACCCTGTCAATATACTCGTCAAGGGATATCACCTCAAACTCGCCCTTCTTGTACATTTGGCCCAATAAGGTATCCTTAACAATATACAGGGAATGAAGCTTGACATAATCAACTCCCAGCACAGAACACACCTTGGCAGATTCGATAGCATCTGTTTCATTATCCCAGGGCAGATTCAGGATTAGGTGGACAACTGTATCGATTGACCTTTTTTCTGTCCTGAGAACCGCATCAATAAACTCTGCCAGCGAATGGCCCCGGTTTATCCTTTGCAGGGTATGATAATTAACAGTCTGCAGTCCCAGTTCAATATTGATGTCAAGCCCTTTCTCCTCCTTTATGCTTTTCAGGAAATCAAGATAGGCATCACTTATACAGTCAGGTCGTGTGGATATTGAAATTCCGAGAATGTCAGGGACAGCGGCGGCTGCCAGTACATTTTGCCTGAAGGTTTCCAAATCACAATATGTATTGGTAAATGCCTGAAAATAGGCAAAAAAGCGTCTCGCATTAAACCTTTTTCTAAAAAAAGCCTTGTTTTGCTCAAGCTGGCGGGGAATATCCATACTGCTGGGCAGACATTCAAAACCAGCCCCTTCTTCGTCACAGAAAATACAGCCCCCGGTGCCAAGTGTACCGTCCCTGTTTGGACAGGTGCCGGGAAGGTTGACAGGCAGCTTGTAGACCTTTTCACCATACTTATTTTTCAGGTAAGCCGAATACTCATTATACCTGACTCTTTGCTCATTTGACATTGTTTACACCCCCGTTATATCTAGTTTGTAGTCCGGCTTAGTATTGCCAGTTGGACAGGTTCCCCATTCCATCTACAACTTACCTCCTATTGTACCACACTTAAAAAGCCATACTATAAAAGGACAATAAGGAGGTGGTCCTTTGTTAGCATGTCTCCCTAAACTGCCTTTTGAACCGCATAATTACCAGGTTCAGACTGCCAAAAGGGTTCTGCAGGATATGGACTGCCGGGCCCTGATTGCCGATGAGGTCGGTCTTGGTAAAACCATTGAAGCAGGGCTCATTATCAAAGAAATGATTGCCACCGGGCAGGCAAAAAAAGTCCTGATTCTGACCCCGGCCTCACTTGTCCAACAGTGGTGGGCAGAACTAAACGAAAAATTCGGGCTTAACTTCTGGGTCAGCCGCAAAGGCCCCTGGGCCTGGTCCGGAAACTTTGTCATCGGGTCTCTGGATAAGGCAAAAAGAGAAGAACACAGCACACTTATCCTGGAAAATAAATACGACCTGGTGGTCATAGATGAGGCCCATAAACTGAAAAACCGGAAAACCGGGAACTGGACATTTGTATCAAAACTCAACACCAGTGGGCTTGTCCTGCTGACGGCAACACCTCTGCATAACAAGCTTGAGGAAGTATATAACCTGGTGTGCCTTCTAAAACCGGAACTGTTCCCTGATTACGCGAGCTTTCTCGATCACTACCAATTGAATCCCAAATCACTGATAAGCGAGATGCGGGAGAAACTTCAGGATGTTATGATTCGAAACCTGACCCGGGAACTGGGAGTTAAAAATATCTCCCGCAAAGTGAGCCTGATTCCGGTAGATACGACTGAACTCGACAAACAAATCTATGCCAAAATCAAATTGTACCCGGGCACATTCCTTTCACTGCTGCTGTGTAAAGAATTCTGCAGCAGCTATTCAGCCCTTTATGATACCCTGCAAAAAAAAGGGGATACTGAAATCCTGGCCATGTTGGAGGAATGTGAAATCTCCGCAAAGCTGAAACACCTGGAAATGATTCTCAGGAATCACAAGGGGAAAGTTCTGGTGTTTACAGAATATATTCAGACACAGCACTATATTGCCCGTTACCTGATGATGCATAATATCAGGTTTATTCTCTTCAATGGGAAGCTGGGGAGGAACCAAAAAGAATGGGTAAAACACCTCTTTGAAAAAAGGGATATCCCGGTTATGATTTGTACTGATTCCGGTTCCCAGGGTCTAAACTTCCAGTACTGTGATGTTATTGTCAATTTTGACCTGCCCTGGAACCCCATGAAGGTTGAACAGCGAATTGGCCGGATTGACCGGATCGGACAAAAATCCAGCAGTGTATATATATACAACTTTATCATGAAGGATACCATTGAAGAAAAAATATTTTCTGTCCTTGGCGAAAAAATCACCCTGTTTAATGAATGTATCGGAGAACTAGACAAGATTCTGGTTGACAATGAAGCAGAGCTTTACAGCATGATGAACAGAATGTAACCCTGATGTTTCCATGATCTTCCCGGCGTATTAAAAAGCAGCTCAGCCGTACTGGCAAGCTGCTTTCTGTTAATTAAACATCTAGCCGATATTCTTTTTGATATTCACTCCAGACTCGTGGGGACCATAGCAGACAACTCTGTTCCGACCGCTGCCTTTAGCCATGTAAAGGGCATCATCAGCAATCTTGACAATCTCCTTGACTCCCATGGGTGGTTTCCACGCCGCCAGGCCGATACTCAGGGTCATCTTACAGGAATCTCCTTTATGTTGAAACACGTGGGCTTCCACAGTACTGCGCAGCCTCTCCATAAGCTGATACGCGCCGGTAAGATCAGTATGTGGCATAATAACCGCAAATTCCTCTCCCCCGTACCTGGCTGCCAGGTCTGAAGCCCGCACCTTATCCCTTACCAGGACGGCCAGTTCCTTTAGTACCATATCTCCAAAAATATGCCCATACCTGTCATTAATTTTTTTAAAGTAATCCAGGTCCATCATGGCAACAACAAATTTAAGATGGTATCTTTCTGTCTTTTTCACCATCTCCCCCAGATGCCGGTAAAAATATGCATTATTAAACAACCCGGTCAACCCGTCAGATGCAGACTGCATTTCCAGTCTTTTCAGGTGGGCAACATTCCGGAAACCTGCGGCAGCGATTTCAGCAACTGTTTTGAAGTATCTTTCATAATAATCCGCCTGCAGGTAATCCCGCTGTCCACGAATAATGATAATACCCGATTCCGCCTTGTTACCCAGTGGTAAAATAAAGAAACCGAAATCATATTGGAGGTTTTTCAGAATTTCCGGTCCGAGTTCTTCCCCTGTCTCAAATCCCAGTTCCACGCCCCAGTCAACCTGTTCAGATTCGTAGGAATATATTTCTGAACATACTCCATTATCCCCGCAGCCAAAAAATACCTTCATCCCCTTAACAGGTACAACCGGGTCTATCGTCTCAAAGAGCAGGTCACATATTGTGTGGTATTCCCTGGCCTGATTCAGTTCCTTACTGAACCTGTAGAGGAGTTTACTCTTCCGGTATTCCTGGTCAAGTACATCTTTTTCCCTTTTGGTATTGCTCTCTAACCGTGTCATAATACCAACATAATGTGAGAAGGCAAAATACAGGGGTAATATAACAGCTGCAAAATTAAACGGTTTCAGCGGGTGGTAGCCCGGGGAGGCCATAACAGCGCCGAGATATGTTCCCAGACATATCATTGTCACAATTAACCCATGTTTAGCGCCATAGACAATCCGGCAGTTAGCCAAAGCTAACAGGTAAAGCAGTAAAAAGGGGCTGACAATACCGCCCGACAGGTAAACACCTGCAGAGCTAAAAACCACATCAGCCACTGCAAAAAACAACACCACCCGGTCACCAAAACGCAGGGCCCTGGAATACACTAAAAACATGATCCATTCTGCTGCCAGGAGATACACAAAACCTGCTATAAGCAATGCACTTAAGGCAGATAAAGAAAAGTCCCTTTCAAAGGACTTCCAAATAAACATAAGTATGGTCCAGATAACGGCAATGACAAATGAAAGGTATCTGAAATTCTGCAGATACCGCATTAAAATACCGTGAGGACTTCTGTTGTAAGGATAACCGGCCTTAAACAGGCTCAGAACAACCATAAGATACCCTTCTCCCCCCAAAAGACTACCTTATATCTTTAATTCACCTGCCTGCTCAAATTTCCTTCTTTTTAAATTAATTTACCTTTTTACGTTGATGGTTACATTATTTTAGCCGAAAGGTCTATTACAAGCAGAGCAAGGCCCATACTCAAAAGACTAATGATAAAATTAACGGCCAGTTGTTTTGACCCTGTTTCCTTAAACAGTTTTTTAAGTATCACATTTATTACCACGAGATAAATCGTTGGAGCCAAAATAGTAAAAATAATGGAATTGGCTGTTTTACTTATGGGCATAAATGCATATACCATGAAAACCAAAAAAGCAAAAAACCAGAAAATCAGCCCGGCAGTCACGGATAATAGGAATTTAAGCATAATTGTAAACACCATAATACCACCTCAGTGCCTATTATCCCACAAGCGGCTGCAAAAGTATGTGATTTGACTCACTTTCCGGCCTCAAAAGCAGGGTTTGCCAGGACTTCCTCCCCTTCTGTTAATCCACCTGTAATTTCAATATATTCATCACCTTTAAGTCCGGTATCCACAGTCCTGGTTTCCGGCCCTTCAGACGCGGGTATCATTACTGTAGCTTTACTGCCTTCGAAAATGACCGCCGTAACCGGTAATCGCAGAACCCCTTCTTTCTTTGCGGTAATAACATCTGCATCCCCGGTCATTCCTGCTTTCAAAGGTCCGGGAGCCTCGATTCTAATCTTCGTCTCAAATACTACACTACTGCCCTCAGCTTCACCCTGGCTGGCGATATATACCACCTGCCCGGGAAAAGACCGGTTGCCAAAGGCGCCTGCATAAACCGCTGCTTCCTGCCCTAACCGGAGTACCGGCATATCGGCTTCTTCCACCGTTGCTTCCAGTTCCATGCCCTGGGCCGCCGAAATAACCATGGCCGGTCTATCCTGAGGAGGTTCCTGACCTGAACTGATGTTAAGTTCCGTGACAACGCCATCCTGTCCTGCATAAACACGGTATTTTTCGATTTCATTCTGTTTTATCTCCCAGGCCAGCTCTGCCTGCCTCAAAGCAAGGCTGCACCGGTCAATTTCCACCGTGCTTTCACTGGTATCAATCCTGGCAATGACATCATCTTTACCTATATTTTGCCCCTCCCGGACCTCCAGTTGCAGCACGGTCCCGGAAGCAGCAGCTCTGGCGGTAACCTCATCTGCCTCCTCAACCCCAGCGCTGCTGAAAGAACTTACCAAGCCACCCCCGGCAAAGGCAACCTCCACTGAAGCCTGAATGCCCGCAGCCACTGCACCCGGATTTCGGAAGCGTACGGTAACATCATGGATTTTGCCCCCTCCGGAAGCAGCCCTGCCGGCCCTGTCAACATCCACAACAATACCCTCCAGATAAGACATGTACTCCGAAAGACATACTGTTGCTTTTGATCCATTGTTAATTTTTTCAATACCCATAGGCCCAAAGGGGGTCGTTACCTCTAAAAACCCAGGGTCGGTGATTTTGGCCACCGGTGTGTTCTTTTCAACCCTGTCACCTTCTCTGACAAGTACCTGTGTTATTCTCCCGGAAGCCTGTGCCCTTACCGAATCAGAACCGGCAGCCAAGGATGCCTCTTCCAGGTCCCGTTTCCTGCCTTCACATTCCAGTTCCGCCTGCTCCAGGGCAAGCCTGGCATCTTCATCTTCCATGGTAAAAAGCAGGTCCCCGGCCTTTACCCGTTCCCCTTCCTTAACCAAAATAGCGGTAACTCTGGCTTTGACCTCTGGGATTAATTCCTCCCTGGAAGAATCGGAAATGACCCCCTGGGCAAACACCGATTTTATTACACTGCCCCTGGTTACCTTTACATTTGGGACATTAACGGCTGCCGGCACAGATTCCGCGGCGGAATACTTCCATACGACGATACCGCAAATTATTGCACTTACCAAAATGATTATGCCTGTGACCACATACTTCTTTTTCATATGTACCTCCAAAAAAACACGTTAAACTACTCCTGCCTGATAGCATTCAGAGGGCTCAGCCTGGCTGCCCTGACCGCAGGGTATATTCCTGCCAGTACTCCCACCAGGGTGGCAAAGGTGAGAGCAAACAAAGCCAGCCACACCGGGATAACTGCAATATCCCCCACCGCTTCCTCGGGAATTCCCAGGAAATTGGCACTCCTGTATATAAAATTTATGATTCCGGCAATAGCATAAGAAATAACCAGTCCGGCCATACCTCCGAGAAATCCAATCGTACCCGCCTCAATAAGAAACATTTTGCGGATGTTGGGAATTGTCGCCCCCAGGACCTTGAGGATGCCGATTTCCCTGGTGCGTTCCAGGATGGACATGACCATGGTGTTAATGATCCCTATTGTAGCCACCAACAAAGAAATGGCGCCAATACCACCCAGGATCATCTGGATTATAAAAAAGGCCTTGTTAACTTCCTTCAGCTCAGTAATCGGTGAAAATGCCCGGAACCCCATTTGCCGGATGCATTCAACCACATACTCAACCTTCTCTCTTTCAGGTACCCTGACAGTCAGGTTCATGTAGCTTTCCCGGCCTTCTCTCAGAGAGACCCCGCTTTGTAATGCTCCGGCCCAGTTATTGAGTTCCCTTACCATATCCAGAGGTACATAAATCACGCTGGAGCCCGGAGAACTCCGGGTCTCTGAAAGCATACCCACCACCTTCACCTTTATGGTTTTAGAAACATTTTTACCCCCCGGCCCTGTTTTGGCCGCAGTCAGGGTTACTGTGCGGTTAACCAGCTGGGTCCTTGGCACATCATCTGACAGCCGGGCCGGTTGGACTACGGAAGCCGGGGCCGCTGCGGAATTTTGCTGCTCCTCTCCCGAATCCCTGCGAGGACGTCTCTTCTCCCTGAGCATTTCAGGCACATAATAGCCTATTACCGCTTCATTACTGCCTCCTGTGAGGTATTTCCCTTCTGCCATATCATAATCAAAATTAATGCCTGCCAGGGCATCAACCCCAATTACCTCTGTACTACACGTCTTCCGGTCAACCTGCAGTTCGACCTGACCCGAATTATACTGTGACTTGGGCATCACTGCCTTAACTCCCGGTATGGACCTGATCTGTTCAGCAGCGCCTTCATCAAGTTTGTTTACCTGACTGTGGGTAGTCATATCATAGTTGGGATATACCTCTATCTCTGTAAGGCTGCCAAACATACTGATACTGCGCACTGCATTTTCTTTGAGCCCGATGGCCAGAGACATCATGGCCACTATGGCTGCAGTTCCAATGGTAACTCCTATAGCCGTAAGTATGGTACGCCCCTTACGGCGCCTCAGGTTGCGGGTGACAATTATTAATGTATCACTAAACTTCATTACAGGCCTCCACTGCTCTCTTCTTCTCCGTCTATCAGACCGTCCCTCAGATAAATCACCCGGTCGGCGCGCCCTGCAACTGCATGGTCATGGGTTACCACTACAAAGGTCTGGCCTTTTTCCCTGTTCATTTCCTGCATCAGGTCCATAATTTCCTGTTCAGTACGGCTGTCAAGATTTCCGGTGGGTTCGTCAGCCAGTACCAGCCGGGGGCTGTTTACCAGTGCGCGGGCAATACTGACTCGCTGCTGCTGCCCTCCACTCAGTTCATTTGGTTTATGGTCAGCCCGTCCCGAGAGACCAACCATTTCGAGAACTCTCCGGGCCATATCCCTTCTCCGGGCTGCCGCGACCTCGGCAAAAATAAGGGGAATTTCTACATTTTCCAATGCCGTGAGGTCAGGCAGCAGGTTGTAGGACTGAAAAATAAAGCCTATCTGCTCCCGCCGAAACAGGCTTAACTGGTCTTCACTCATTTCTGTGATCTCACTGCCGCAGCACATTATTTTACCACCGGTCGGCCTGATCAGGCCTCCAATCAGATTAAGCAGAGTTGACTTTCCAGACCCCGAGGTGCCGCAAAGGGCTATGAATTGACCATCCAGGACTGTCATGTCAATTCCGAACAAAACAGGGACTTCAATTTTACCCAGGTTGAAGGAGTGTTTTAAACCCTCAGTTATAATAAGTTCCGGCATAGTTTCTCTCCCGCTTTTTGTTATTCAGCGCTTACCAACAAAATACTATACTAACCGTCTCACAAACCTTAGACGCACAAAAGGGCAAAAATTCTTCACCTGAATCAAAAAATTTATTAAGCGGGTTCTGCCATGACTCAATTTTGACAGGAATCGCCCAGATACGCCAAGCCGCGTTGTAGGCTGCTGCATCATATGTTATAATAACTCAGGATAACATATACTACTACTAGACGGAGGATTAAAAATGCTCTGGTGGAAAGAACGCTCACTGACAGACAGGTTTGTAATTTCCCTGCTCTCCCTGATGATGCTGTACCCCGGTATAGACTATGTGCTGCGCAGCATTTTGCCCATCCCCGTTCTTGGGTCACTATGGGACGAGCTTACCCTGGTTACCCTGCTGACAGTACTTGGTCTTAAACTTATTTTCAGTCCCCCGGAAAGGTCAACCGGGACTACCAGGGTGATGGGGCTCGTAATGGCAGCCGGCCTGGCTCTTTTAGTGCTAAATCTGACTGACCTGAAAATCAATATTGAAGGCTACCGGGCCATGTTCCAGTATATGCTGGTGTTTTTCACCGCCTTTTACCTGATACATAAAAATGAAGATGCCAAACTGCTGCTGACAGTTGCTGTCATTTTGGGGGCTGTACTCGCTGTCCACGGCATCTGGCAGTATATTGTCGGTGTCCCCATGCCCGGACGCTGGGTAGATGCCGGTGAAGCTGTGCGTACCAGGGCTTTTTCCATCATCAACAGCCCTAATGCCCTGGCTGGCCAAATGGCATTTCTGGCCCCAATCGCGCTGGGACTGGCAGCATCAGAAAAAACCTGGCCAAAGAGACTGCTGTGGCTGGCTGCTGCCGGTTTACTGGTGCTGTGCCTGCTGTTTACCGGGACCAGAGGGGCTTGGCTGGCTTTTGCCTTTGCTCTGGCAGTAATCGGGGTTATTTTCGACCGGCGCCTGCTGGCTGCCGGAGTTGTAGCCGTAGTTCTGATAGTTCTGTTCGTACCGGCAGTCAGTAACCGGATTTCTTACCTGTTTACTCCTGAATATATGTCCAAAAGCGCTGCCAGCGGCCGTATCAAAAGGTGGCTGGACGCTTATGACCAGATGACCCTTGAGCCCCTGTTCGGCACAGGTCTGGGACATTACGGCGGCGCTGTGGCGGACCGGGCTTTTGGGACCCCATCGGTTGACAATTATTATATGAAAACTCTTGCCGAAACAGGCCTGGTCGGCCTGGGGCTGTTTCTCTGGCTTATGGCCACAGTAATGCACCAGGGCTATCGCGCCTGGCAGGCTTTGGCCAACCCACGCTGGCGTTATGCTGCGGCCGGCATTTTTACCGGTCTCCTGGCAGTACTGTTTCACAGCGGGGTCGAAAATATCTTCGAAATACCCTACCTGAGTACATATTTCTGGTTAACGGCAGGCCTCCTGGCAGGAATGCCTTACAATGATGCCGAGACTGGAGGTGCCGCCAATGAATAGGCCGGCAAAATTTGCAGTCAATACCCTTATCTACATAGTCTTTGCCGGTTACCTGTTTATACTGTATGAATTGCTGATAGTCCCGGCCATTCTTGACTGGTCACTTTATGGTATCTTTCTCTCTCTTGGCATTGTCGGGCTGCTGATCTATGCCCTGCCTCCCGCCCACCGCAGGAACCTGAGCGTGCTGGGCCTGACATTTCTACTGATGGTCAGAGCCCTGGACAATATCTCATTCCTGGAATGGTATTTGAGGATACCGGGGGTGCTGGCGGTTTTTATCATCCTGGGGTTTACCGGCCAGGTCCTCGGCAGGATTGCACCCACCCGTTTTCTTACGGTATTCCTGGTAGCCCTGGTTATCAACCTCAGCATCACCCTGGACGAGGTGCCTCTCTGGAGCGAATTCAGCATCAAGTGGCGCAGCCCTGTACTCTACCTGCAGGGCGGTACTGTAGACTATTTCCCGCTGCAGTCTGCTGATCTTAATGATGACGGGATGACAGAAATTATCACCCAGGGAAACCTTAATGCTGTGAAAAAAGCACGTGAGAATCCCCTGGACAAAGATAAAGAAAACAAACTGCTGTGGAATGAGAATAATGAATATTTGGTATTTGGCTGGAACGGGCGGACCTTTGACCGGTTGGAAAACACCGGTTATTCACAAAAAATTTTGGTCAGCGCTCTGCAGAAGGACTATATTAATTTCCCTTATTATACCACAGACTGGAGCCGGTCAGAAGAAGCCCTGAAACAGAATCTCAACCCCCTCGCTGACCTGGACGAAATTGTCAGCAGAACCATGCGTTTTGGAGATACTCCTTTTTATAACCTGGCTCTCAGTTTAGAAAGCACCCGAATGAGACAGGAAAGCTGGAACCGCCTGATAAACGGCATGGTTCAACAGCAGGAAGCGTCCTCAGCGAAGGATGTTCCGGTGTCATCAGTAAACATCACGGAACCTTTCGAACTCTCTGCTGAAATCACAAATTCAGAATTGCAGGGAACTTTTGCCGGGAAAGAATTCTCAGCGGCCACAGAAGCCACCGCCATTCTCGGCGCCGGACGCCTGCTAAGTGGCACATCCGCCCAGTTGGCAGTTCTGGGGACCAAACTCCAGATACTGGATGTCAGCCCTTCAGGTGAGATTAAGCTGATTAACGAAATCACCGGGGAACAGATACCTGACATTAGCAGCGCTGAAGCGCTGCTGGCTGATGTGGATGCAGACGGTACAGATGAGCTGATGCTGAATACTGAACAGGCCAGAATACTGAAACTGGAGGATACAGGCAGCTGGAAAGTACTCTGGGCCAGTACAGACGATACCTTTCGTTTTGAGGGGTTCGCCTCACTGGGCCCGGATCAGAAGCCACACATTATCGCACTCTCCAAGAGTAATGTCCGCAACAACAGGACCCGTTTCATGACGGGTTATGAATATACTTCACAGGGGCTGCAGCAAAAGTGGCGGGTGTTCTCGGGAATGATTAACCTGACTGCGGCAGATTTTGACGGTGATCAGGAAAATGAGCTGGCAGGTTCCGTCTATAAAAAGCATCTGGTCATGGTGCTGGAGAAGCACCGCCTGCCGGTAGTTCCGGCCCTATACGGCCTGACCCTGCTGCTGGTACTCGCAGGAATTGGCATCAGGCTACGACGACCTCACACCCGGGAAAGGGGTGGCGCAGATGTATAAGAAAACCATGCTGCCGTTCTTTCTAGTCCTGGCAATACTTATTTTTTCCGGTGGGTGTACCTATAAGTCAGGGCCTAAAACTATGCCCCAGGGTGCAGTAACGGAAAAGGTGAAAACAGTTTTGCCTGACCCTGAAAATACAGCGGAACTCCTGAAAAAGGCTGCCGCCAAAACCGACCGCGAAGGCCGCAGGTTCTGGTTTCAGGGCTGGACTTCCTCAAAAATACAAAAAAGAAAGACCACCAGTATGTTCAACCAGGGTACTGTCGACCGGGATAAAGGCTTTATCATTGATGCCAGTATCCTGCAAAAGAAATATACCTATTACCGGTGGAATGACAAGCTTTATGTAAATCAATACGGAAAGTGGCGTCGTGCCGGGTCTGATCAGGTCCCCCCCGACCCCTTTGCCGGATTTGAAAAGCTTAACGGGGCAGCAGAAAAGATGCGGCAGCTTCCCAATGAAATAATTATGGGGCAGCAGTGCCTGGTCCTGCAGGCAGAACTAAAAGGATCCGAAATTGCCCAACTGGTGCCCTCAGGTATTGAACTGCCGGAAGACAGCTACTCCCAGGACTTGTTGGACAGGGCTGCAATGGTCTTAACGGTGTGGATAGGTACAGAGGATAATTTTATCTATCAATATAAAACCAGTCTGGAAATGCCTGTTCCGGGAGCCGGAAGCCTGACCCAGGAGACCTTTTATAAGTTCTGGGACTACAACAGCCCCAGTGTCCAGCTGACCACCCCGGACCGTGTAGAGCGCTACCTGGATGATGAATCGTAAATTTTTCGAGGCTGCTCAAAAGAGCAGCCTCACATGTTTAAAAGCTTTTCGGATAATCATGGGTCTTCCAACTATGACAATCGTTACACCATGGCTCTTGATATGTTCCCCTTACTTCTCCATACCATTGTTTATTATGGCCATGGCACCTGAAACAGTTGGAAATATGAGACTCCTCCAGTACCATAGGAAAATCGTGAGACTCTGGACCCCATTCCGTTTCTATATCCCCCGACCAGCCATTGTGACACTCTAAACAGGATTCATGCCAATCATTTATTATATCCCCAGCATGACAGGATTGACAAAAAGGTTTAGCGCCGGTGCCATTAGCCTGGATTACCGATATCCCGCTGTTTCCGTTTACGGTTTCACGCAAGTGGTAAACATTTGCGCTCCCATGGGGGTCATGACAGTCGTCACAGGCTAGCCGGCTGCTCCCCTTTAAATACGGGTCCAGTAAATGGCTTGTAGTGCCTGTGTAATCGCCATGGTAGTCATTGACAGCGCTTGTCGGTATATCGGCCGGTGGTGGTGTTCCCATTAGGACACCGGAGGGAGCCACATTATCATGACACTTGTTACAGAAGCCGGAGTTCTCTTTATTTCTGAAGATTGTAACTGTACTATCTGTACTATATTGACCCGAACCCAACAGCTGCCAGGACTGGGTAGTGAAATTCCATATATAAACTGCTGTCTCATGGTTCGGTGTAGGTTCACCATGCCCTACCCATTTGACCGATAAGCGGTTTATTGAAGACAGTGGTTCATCAAACAGGAACTTGTAAAGTTGATAGTTATAAGAACCTTCAGATGAAGCCCGGTCTGTTGACCACTTGTTTCCATCGAGGGATGAAGCACTGTCCTTCTGAGTACTGCCGGCGGGGAACCCGGGGTTTTCGAAATCAGGCATTGTACTGCTTTCCCATGCTTCAGAGGTGGGAGAATTGGGATAATAAGGTATTCCGCCCTCTGAATAGACACCAATGCCAACAGTCAGATAGTTGGTATTTAGTGAATAGTGGTCAGGCAGTGCTACAGGCTCTTTTGGTTCAACTCCCTTTAAAGTCCGGTAACTGGCCACCTTTAACGGTGTCTCTGTCACCGGCTCCAAATTCGCAATTAGGGTTTTTGCAAATCGTGCCAAGGCCTTCAAAGATTGTACGAGTTTATCCCATGATTTTACAATCTTCTGCCAAAGACTTAACTCATTACTATGTTCCCTTGTGTTCCATTCTTTATTATATTTTTTCAGTTCAGCCGGATATTCACCAAGTGAATCCGGAAGCTGGGACATATCCATACCCCGAAATGGCAGGGGTTGGGCCTTTGCCAGCTCATATTCTTTATAATAAACCCAAGGTTTGAGGACAAAGGACCTGGTCATCCCAGGTGCCGGAGGCGGCAGGGCTTTGAAGCTGACGGTGAGTTCGTCACCGGTATCCATGACTGCCAGCTTATCATCAACCTCATTCACCAACGGTATAACATCACCATACCTGGTGAACTTACCTTCGTGCAGGATTACGATGTCATCCAGTTGATAGTAGTCAAAGTATGGTGCGGGGTACTTGGTCGATTCTGATACGCCATGATAGTCCAGCCTGGCTTCCAGCAGCTCCAGGTCAGTTATCTTTAACCTGGCCTGTGGTGTTGTATCAACCCCCACGAAATCTATGTGCGGCCGGTGCATTCCCCTTAGCCGGACCATGTATTTCTTAGTTCCCTTCCCGAATTTTCCGGTGAGGTCAAGAACAGATGTCCTGGTCATACCGTTGATTTGCTTTATAGCTTCACGCTGCCAGGTTCCATCGGGCTGGAGGACCTCTACAAAATGGCGGGCTTTTTTGGCATCCTTCCGCTCACGGTCTGCCTTTCGCTCCAAATAACCGGTAAATTCAGTCCAGCCGGTAATAACCAGTTTAATTTCATCTGCGCCGCTTAAATCACCAAGGTCAAAGGTGAACTGGTTATCATCCCCATATGAACCCTTTGCATGCCTGTTATCGACTCTGCTGACTAATTCGGTGACATCCACCGGGGCCGTAAGTTCCCCTCCGCTGTAGACCGGATTGTTGACATAGCTGGCTTTCTTGACGGGTTTAACATCAGCGCTATAAGAGTAAACCTTGATAGGTTGTTTGCCTCTGACAAGATCGTTGATCGTAATCCTGGTGCCCTCAGGATGGTCTACAGCCTGCAGACCTGCATAATCAATGTAGTCAACTTCATCTCTTTCTGATTTAAGTTTGATGGTATATTGCCCGTCTTTTTCCTGGAGTTTATTCCACGGAATGGGCACAGGGAGGTTCGGGAAGATTTCGGCAAACTTACCCGGCCTGACTTCAAGCCCTACGTCTGACCCCGCAAGGTCAGTGATGAACTCATACTTCTTTCCGTTCCAGACATAAAGATTGGGGCAGGATGCACCTCCGTCGTGGTCAAAGTAAGCCGTGAGCGAATAGGGGCCTTCAGCGCCATATATGTCCTTTGCCTGAACCTTCCATTCATACGTATTAAGATAAAGATTTGTAACACTGGTATCCCAAAAGGTCTGGCCCACAGGCAGCCAGCCGGAATTAAATGTCTGGTAAACAGCCTGATTGGTTACTGAAACACGATACCTTAACTGGTCCTCGTCAGGGTCCAAAGCCGGATCCCATTCCAAACGAACCGCCTCTGTCTCAATACCCACCGGCAGGGGCTGCGGGACGTTTCGTAAACTGGATGGGGCTCCCGGCGGAGCTGAAAGTTTGATTATCCCGCTGTCTGAATAAGCAGTATTTCCGAGAGGATCAGCAGACTTAGCCCGGTAGTAATAATTCACACCGATTTCTAAATTGCTTAAAGTAACAGAATGTGATGCCCCTGTTGCTGACCCGTATAAAGCGCTGGAATTACCTTCTGTATAAACATATTCACCGACAATGGTCCCCCATTCCAGCTGCCTGGTGGACCACTCGTTAGCTGTCCAGGTTATTGCTGCACTGTATGCCGCGTTATTAACAGTATGGGATAAATTGCTTATCACCGGAGGGGTCCCGTCATGCTTGGCTTTTGCCAGTACATACAGCGTTCCATCACTGTAAACATAATCTTTAATTCCTTTGTCCACCCACTGGTCCAGTACTGTGTAACGGTTATCCGGGTCTACAGTCTTGTTTGCAGCATCATTCAAATGCGGGTCATGGCAGTTGACACACTGAACCCGGGTTCCCCCGGCATCCTGTTCTGTGGTGTCTATACTGTGCCGGGCAGTTGCGTTGGGCCCTGCAGTGAATCTGTCCTCAATATCGATACCCATGGCAGAATTAGCCGGGTTACTGTGGCATCCCAGTCCGTCGCCAAAGCAGCCTGACTCCAGACCTTCCTGCAGCTGTTTTGGGATCACGTTTCCGGCCCCGTCAGCTTTGCCATGCGGGTTATGGCAGATGCCGCAATAACCGGCAGGAACGGAATGGTCTGTAGCCAGCACTTCCAGTTCTATGTAGTCGGTATTTAGGGAGAAGTGTCCTGCCCCGGCCGGAGTTTCCTGAGTGACCTCGGTTCTCTTATTTGCACTGTTTTCAGTTACATTCAAATTATTTTCGGAGACATTATTCCCTGTCTTAGAAGCCGGCCCGGCTGCAGAACTTTTTAATATTAGACCCCATATCTTCTGTAATTTGGCAAACAACTTAGTGATAAAGTGTTTTAGCTTAGTCAGGATACCGGTCTTCCCGGCAGAACTGCCGTCAGTATAAAGAGAGTTCATAATTGCCTGTCTTTCAGGGGCAATAACCTTGCCGTTCTCCAGTTTATGTTCCCTTGTGTTCCATTCTTCCACATATGCTCTCAGTTCATCGGGATATTCTCCCAGTGAATCCGGGTATGAAGAAATATCCATGCCCCTAAAGGGCATTGGGTCTACCCTGGCTTCTGACAATTCCTTGTAATAAGCCCAGGGCTTAAGAACATATGAACGTGTCATACCGGCAGCCGGCAGAGGCAGGGCTTTAAAGGATACTGTAAGTTCGTCCCCGGTATCCATTACTACCAGCTTGTCGTTTATTGCTTCAACCAGAGGCAGGACATCACCATACCTGGTAAATTTCCCTTCGTGAATCCATAATCCAAAAGAACGCTTTTTTTCATAATCAAAATCCGGCGCGGGGTACTTGGTATAACTTGAAGGCACGTCATATTCCAGGATAGCTTCCACCATTTCCAGGTCGGCTGCTTTGGTATCTGCCTGTTTGGTCGTGTCCACACCGATAAAATCAATGTGCGGACGGTATAATCCCCTAAGCCGCACTATATATTTTGGGGTACCGGCAGGAAACTTCCCTGTGAGGTCAATAACCGCTGTCTTAGTATAGCCCGGGATGTGCATGATCACTTCACTCTGCCAGGACCCGTCCGGCTGTAAAATTTCCAGGAGCCTGGGGGCTGTCTTGAGTCCCTCAGCCGCCTTTTCTAGCCGCTCCGCCCTCTCCTCAGAAGTGGCAAACTCTGTCCAGCCTTTAATAACAAGTTTAATTTCTTCAGCATGGCTCAAGTCACCGAGGTCCAGTTCATACTGGTTATCATTAAATAATGACCCAATGGTGTGACGGTTATCAATTTCGCTGACCAACTCAGTGACATCAACAGGTGAGCTGATTTCACCCCCTGACCAGGTGGGGTTATTTATGTAAGTTGCCCTTTTAACGGGTTTTACCTTTTCACTGTAGGCATATATCTTATACGGTTCTTTATGCCGGACAAACTCATTCAGGGCTATATTTGTCCCTATGGGATGGTCTACTGCCCACAGGACAAGGCTATCGATATAATCAACTTCATTCTGTTCATTCTTTATTTTGATAATGTATTTCCCGTCTTTTTCTTTGAGCATCCCTCCGGGGATAGCTACCTGTTCATCGGGAGTGGGACCCAGGTATTCTCCGGGAGCCTTTTCCAAACCTATATTGGAACCTGCCACTATGTCTGTATTAAAGCGGAATTTTTCTCCATCCCAAGTATATAAAATAGGGCATGACCATGCCAGAGTCTGAAAATTGCCTGTCGACCATTCAGAAATTGAGCCGTAACTGTCTTTGGACCTTACCCGCCAGTACCAGGTATTCGGCACATCATCTCCAACATGAGTTACAGTTGTTGACCAATTAGTAGCGCTTGTATCCGGCAATTGCTTGTAAACAGTAGAAAAATCAGATGCTTTACTAATCTGCAAATCGTAAGTTACCGGGTTTCCGTCAGGGTCAATTACCGCATCCCAGGCAAAATTAATTGTAAAGGTATAATTAGCTTCCTGCTCCTGATTAGCTATCGCATGCAGACTCGGTCTTCCGCTTTTGGAGACGAAAGAGCCTGTCTGCTGGGCTTCATTGCCTAAGGCATCAGTAGTGCGTATACGGTAGTAATAAGTCTGGCCTGCAGTAAGTCCTGATAATCTAAGCGAATGCGATTTCACCAGGCTGTCATTGCCAACAGTCGTCCCGTATTCAGTGGTACTGCCATAATCCACAAAGGAGGTGGCCTTTTCGTCGGTTATCCAGCCTATCTCATTCCAGTATGAAGTTGTATTATACAAAGGGCCCCAGCCGGGCGAAACAGACGGAGGTGTATTATCATGTTTGGCCCTGGCCAGTATGTAGACATCATTATCGTTGTCCAGGTAGTTTTCGAAACCGGAGGTTATCGTCCATGTCAGGGTGCCCGGATTACCGGGATCACCCAGTTGCGCGCTTGCTAGTTGTTCCCACTGTTGCTCATTTTTGTTCCATACCAGTACATCGGTTGGATGATTATCCGTAGGTTCTCCGTATCCGGTCCATTGTCCAACCAGTCGCTTGATATCTGCCAGTACCTGGTTTACGTGAAACTTATACATCTGGTAATTATAATGGTCCTGGGTAGCAGTCAGACCTGTGGACCAGAAAACAGAATCAGGGCTCTCGATATTACCTGACTGTACTGCTGTAGCCGGGGTGCCCGGAGTTGAAGGGGTCGGTGGCTGCTCTACGGGTCCTGTAGATTCCCAGGCCTCAGAGCCATCGTTATTCATGGCATAAGTGGAAGAAAAAGGCATATTCTCGGCACCCGCGCTGCCGTGTGGAGTATTCTCATAAGTATCAATGCCACGATAAGAATAATTATCGGGACGGACAACTGAATCGTCATCATGACATGATGTACAAAGAGTATTTCCTTCAGCTCTTCTGTAATAGGAGACACCCGTTTTTCCATGGGGTTCGTGACAGTTGAGGCAGAGTGCCGCCCCATATCCGGTGCCGCTGTAAGTAGTTGTGGCCACAGTCGAGTTTTCTTTGAAACCATGATACACCGCATTAAAAACTGTACTCCCCGAATACCGGCCCTCACCGTCTGTATGACAGCCAAAACAAACGGAGTTGTTATTCCCGTTTACTTGATTTACAGTTCCATCAGGGCCGGTTATGGTATTTCTTAAAAGCATATCATAAGGCGAACCATGGGGCTGATGGCAGCGGGCACATTTAATCATGGTCCCCGAGGCAGGCGGGTCCATATTTATATCATGTGGAGTATAGACAAAATCTGTCAGCATGTCCCCACCGGGAAGACTGCTGTCACTGCCGTGACACGCGCCACATACGGAATTCCCTGAGGAATAAGCGGCCTCACCTAATGCCAGCAGACTGGCAGTCCCTCCGGCTGATTTCTCATTTGCCAGGTGGGGGTCATGACAGTTGGTGCACTTCTGGGTCCCTGAAGGCACAGGGTGCAGTGACCCGGCACCTGAATATACCGATGATCCTATAGTTTCCTCCCCAAACTCCCCCCTGATGTTGGGACTTGCGTTGCTTCCATCATGACACGAATAACAGGTCTCTCTCTGGGTATACCCAGTTAACAGGTACGAGCCAAAGGAACTGTGGGTGGAATGGCATTTTTCACACAGAGAGTTGGCGTCATAGTTGCCATGCGGATTTGCAGCGGGTTCTGCAGCAGGTTCTGCAGCGGGTTCTGCAGCAGGTTCTGCAGCAGCCTTAAATCCGCCTGTCAATATATAAAACAGCCCGTATGCTATCAAGGAAAATACGGTTATAATAAGTGTTACTTTCCTTAATTTGCTCATTAGCTTCAAAAACCCGTCCTTCCTCCCGGAGACAGTGTTGTAACTATTCAGTAGGAATATCTTGGTTATACAATAAGGTATTTGTAATGCCGCTTAGTACTACATGCTTTAGTATATTAGGTTCTACCATACCGCTAAAATTCCTCCTGCAATTGGACGAACAGGAAGATTTTTTACAGGTTGTTAACTTTTTTGCTAATTTGGTCAGACCAGCCCCAGTGTCCAATTAACCTTTTAAAATACTCTTTGGCAAATAGCTACCTAAAAGTGGCATTTCATCCCGGGAAAGTGGCATGCCTATCTTCTTCCACGCGGGCTGCGGGAATCAATGTAATCCTGCAGCCACTTTTTTGAAGATAACCAGAGGTTTCCCTCTTTAACGGCCTTCAGTTTCCCTTCCTGAGCCAAACGGCGCAGGTAGCTTGATTGGTATTGGATACCTTCAGCTAACGTACTTAGCGTGACCAAGTCTTCTTCACCTGAGAGCTTCGGCAGCATAAGTTTATTTAAATTGTCCCTTACAGCTCTTGCAACAAGTTCTACAAGCATTGTATAATCGGGATTTTTGCCCTGCGCCCGTTCAAGTGCCCTGAGATATTTCGGACGCTGGCTTTTTAAAATAATTGCCGGGGGATAACCATTGACAATCAGAATATAGTTCATTAACAGGCGGCCAGTTCTGCCGTTTCCATCATTAAAAGGATGTATTTTTTCAAATTCTGAATGGATTACAGCTACCCATTCGCAAACATGGGAACTGCCAGAACCCAAATTTATTTTGTGAATCAACTTATTTATTAAATCAGACACGTCTCCAGAAGGGGGAAGTTTGAGAGAGCTTCCCCTAATTCTTGGTGCAGTGCCTCTGCGAAACTGGCCTGGCTTATCTCCTGTGACCGGCGGATAAGATATCCAGACAGGTCCCATAAGTAAATTGTGTATATGGCTTATATGCTGAACTGTTACTGTTTTATCGTGTTGTTCATAGGATCCCACGGCTTGCTCATAAACCCATCTTGCTGCATTGGAGTAACCTTGCACTTCCAGGTAATGCCGAATTTCTTTGTTGCCACTCACTATTTCCTGTTCAACCAGCTTATAAATTTCCCGGGAATTTAGAGTATTCCCTTCGAGAGCTGTAGAATGATGTGTTTCTTCAAGCCAAATATCCCTCCAGATTTCATTGGCTTCCAGACTTGAAGGAAATCCACCCGTTTCTTTATGGAATACGATTATTTCACTATTAACTTTCTCAAGTAATTTTTTTAAGTTGGGTCTGCCTCTGTTCATAATGCTTTCCTCCAAATTGTAGCTATAATTTTAATATAACCACTTAGCTACTATTTTATTGTAGCTTTTTATTAAACTATTTTCAATAGCTATAATAAAACCACGGGCTAGCCCGTGGTTTTATTATAGCTGAGACATTAATTAGCATTTTTCACTCATTTCCGGGAGCCTGCTTGCTACTGAATGCCAAGGTATTCCAAGGCCCCTTGAGCTGCCTTTTTCCCTACATTGATACAGTCCGGGACGCCTACTCCCCGGTAGGAGCCGCCGGCCACAAAAAATCCGGGATTGGCTGCGGCCCTGGTCTCAATGGCTGCCACCCTGTCCAGATGGCCGATTGTATACTGGGGCATACCCTTGACCCACCGGAAAATTCTGTGCATTACAGGGGCAGCAGTAAGACCGATAATATCCTTCAATTCATCAAGCACCATCTTTAGCAAGGTTTCATCATCCTGAAACACCAATTCCTGGTTCATGGCCCCGCCGACAAAAGCCCTGATGAGTACATGCTCCTTATCCGGGGTACGGTAGTCCCACTTGGTTGAGCTGTAAGTTCCGGCCTTGATTTTTCTTTTCTCCGAGATAGGCACGATAAATCCAAAGGCTTCCAGGGATGTGCCTACATCAGAGCGCCTGAAGGCTAGATTCACAGTAGCCGATGTAGCCTGAGGGATGCCTGCCAGGTTATCTGCCATAGCCTTATCCATATCTTCGACTACTTTGGCTGCCTCATGAGCCGGTGCGGTTACGATCACGGCATCGGCAGCAACAGGTTCTATACCGTCTATATGGACCATGTACCCACCGCCGGTTTTCTGCTCAATGTGGGTGACGGTTTTTCCGGTAAGAATCTTGTTAGGCTCCAGTTTTGCTGCCATTGTATCGGTCAGCTCTCCCATGCCCCCGATAAAAGTCATAAAAAAGGTTTTTTTCGGCTTTCCGGGTTCCGGCGGCTTGGGTTTTGGCATCTTTCCACGAGCTGCCAGCATTGCCCTGAGAAGGCTTCCATGATTCTGTTCCATCTGAATAAACCTGGGGAAGGTAGCCTTAAGGCTCATCTTGTCAGGATCCCCGGCATGGATGCCCCCGATTAGAGGTTCTGCTATTTTATCCAGCGCCTCCTTACCCAGCCGGCGGTTAACAAAACTGCCCAGGGTTTCATCCCCATCTGTCTGTTTTTTGGGGATAAAGAAGTCAAAGGCCATACGTATTTTACCTGGCCAGGAGATTAAAGGACTGAGGGCAAAAGGCACCAGCTTGGTGGGTACAAGTCCCATCAGCCCATCGGGAAGCCTATTCAACCTTTTATTGGCAAAAACATAAGTCCGCTTGCTGGCCTCATTACTGCCCATTATGCGGTCCTCTATTCCTGTATCCCTGGCCATGTCGAAGCAGCCGGGTTTGTCTGCCAGGAAACAGTCAGGCCCGCCTTCCACCGTATATCCGTCAATCTGCTCGGTCCAGATTTTTCCGCCCAGGCGATTATCTTTTTCAACAAGGAGATAATCCACCTTTTCTCCGGACTCCAGCGCCTTTTGCAGCATATATGCTGCCGACAGTCCGGTGATTCCGCCACCGATTACAACTACCTTTTTCATGCTCAACCACCCCGTTTTCTTAGTGATGTTCTTTGCTGTCCAACTCCCTCAACACTATATCTGCCATAGCCCTGATGAAGAGTTCTGCGGTGTTCAGCGCAGCTGACCTGTGGAAATTAAGCCCAATGGATTGGGCGTGGTTTTTCTGGGCTATGTCAATATCATAAAGGGTCTCAATGTGGTCGGAAACAAACCCGATAGGTACTACCATGACATCCCTGGCCCCATTTTCCCGGAGATGTTCCATGACATCTTCCACCATGGGGCCCAGCCATTCTCCGCGACCGCCTCCCTTGCTTTGGTATGCAGTTTGCCAATTGCTGAGATGAAGCTTCTCCACAACCTGCTTCACTGCGGAATCAAACTGAGCGACATAGGGATCGCCGCCTCTGATATATTCTACAGGCAGTGAATGGGCGCTGAAGATGACCGGAATATCTGCCCTTTGCTCTTCGGCGAAGCGTTCCAGACCCTGAATAACCCTCTCGGCAGCTGCATCTATAAACAGCCTGTTGGCGTACAGCGGCCCTGCCACCACGGTATCCGGAAACCTTGCTCCCTCCGGCAGGCTGCTTTTGATTTCGGAAATTGCCTTGTCCAGTTCATCTTGGTAGGCGCCGGTACTGACTTTTGAGAAAAAAGGTGCAAGGCTGACCGCAATAATCTTCTCTACTCCGCTGTCAATCAATTCTGCAAGGCCTTCCCTGATAAAGGGATGCCAATGACACATACCAACTGTCACCCGGTAATTTTTGTTGCCGGCACAGAGGTATTTCTCCAGTCCCCTGGCCTGTTCCCGGGTTATTTCAGGTAAAGGAGAATGACCACCAATCAACCGGTAACGGGCTTTGACCTTTTCCACCAGCTCTGGCGGAGGCGTTCTGCCTCCCATTAAGTTTTTCATAAACGGCTCAATAGCTTCCGGGGCATCCGGGCCCCCGAAAGCCATGAGCAGCACACCTATGGGACTGACACTCAACCTAATCCCTCCTTATCTGCGCCCTTTAACGGCGGCTGTACTTATGGACTGCCTCCACAAGGGCAATAGCATGTTCAACAGGAGTTTCCTTATTTATTCCATGGCCCAGGTTAAATATATGTCCGGGTCTGTTACCGGCCATATCAAGTATCTTCCTGACCTTTTCTTCAATTACGCTGGGAGGGGCAAACAGTGTAAAGGGGTCAAGATTCCCCTGTACTCCCCGGTCATAACCCACCCGTTTCCAGGCATCATCAAGGTTTATTCTCCAGTCAAGGCCAATCACATCCCCGCCTGCTGCAGCAACCAGTTCCAGCATTGAGGAGGCATTGTTGGCAAAATGAATTACCGGAACTCCCTCATCCCGCAGTCCGTCAAGGACATATTTTGAATGTGGCAGCACATACTGCTCATAATCATCCGGTGAAAGCGCCCCTACCCATGAATCAAACATCTGTACAGCCTGAGCCCCTGCCTTTATCTGGGCTTTGAGATACTTCAGCAGGACTTCCGAGATTTTTTTCATCAGGGAGTCCCATACATCAGGAGCCTGCCACATCATTGACTTGCAGTTTTTGTAGTCCTTGGAACCGCCGCCCTCGATGATGTAGCTGGCTATAGTAAACGGCGCTCCCGAAAAACCGATCAGGGGGACCCTTCCCTCAAGTTCCTTACGAATTAAGCGTATGGCATCCAAAACGTATGGAGTTGCCTCTTCAGCCTCAAGAATGCGAATCTTATCGACATCATCTTTAGTCCTGACAGGATTGGAAATCACCGGCCCTTCGTTTTTGGCAAAAGCCAGTTCAATTCCCATCCCCTCAAGGGGCAGCAGAATATCCGCAAATAATATTGCGGCATCCACACCCAGCCTGTTTACCGGCTGCAGGGTAACTTCAGCAGCCAGGTCCGGTGTTTTGCACATCGTCAGAAAGTCATATTTCCGTCTAATCTCCATATATTCAGGCAGATAGCGCCCAGCCTGCCTCATCAGCCAAACCGGAGTACAATCAACCTCTTCTCTCCTGCACGCCTTTAAAAATCGGTCATTCTGCATTACTGCGCCTCCTCGTCATTTGTTTGTAAAATTAACTTTATTTTGTCCCAAAAGCAGGGCTTAAACCCCGTTATTCCTCAGCCAGGGATTTAAGCAGCAGCTTTATTCCCCTGACAATGGTTTCCTGTTCTTCCGGAGACAATCTCTCAAACATCTCTTCAATAACTCTGTCCCTGCGCCTGCCAAGTGTTTCCATAAACTTTCTGCCTTCGGAAGTCAGCTCCAGCCAAAAAACCCGCCTGTCTTGTTCATCCTGTCTCTTTACTATCCAGCCTTTAATCTCCATCCTCCGGAGAAGTCTGGCAGCAGCAGGCAGCTTACTGTTGATATGGTTTGATATTTCCCCTACAGTTACGGACCCGCGGCCAATTATGCGCAGGACCCGAAACTGCTGTGCGGTAATATCAGCATCCCCGTAAATCTTAGGTCCCATATAAACCATTACCTGGGGGAAAAGTTCGCTGAATTCCTGATATGGATACATTTATTTCACCTGCTTCATCATTTTGGTGACTAAAAAAACCTACCCATGTTAATATGTTACTAATGTAAACATGTTACCAGTGTAAATATATTACTGATGTAAACATGTTACCAATGTAAACATATTACCGATGTAAACATGTTACCAATGTAAACATATTACCAATGTAAACTGTTTACGTCTGTAAATAATTATACCAACCAAACCTGCAGAAATCAATAATAATGTTTTACATGTGTAAAGATTTTTTCTGCCACGCATGGTGAGCCTTCTTCATTTCCAGATGCATGCCAATTTCCTTCATAAAACTGAGCAAATGGGTTGCCGGGAAACCTTTCTGAGGTATCCTGCAAATTCTCTTAGCCACCCTTCTCAAGCTGTAAAGCTCGCGGCGCAGCCGGTGGTATTCCTCTTCCCGTCTGAACACCGACATTTTGGGATCAGGATGTTCAAATACAGCATTGATACCGGTGTAATGCTCCCATCCCTGTCCCGGCAGCAGATAATCCCGGTATTCTTCAAAAAGTTCGGTCCCGGGAAGAGGCATCAGCAGAATAGGATGGATACCTACATTCAGGGAGTCGGCAATCTCCAGAGTTCTTTTAAAGCTTTCAATGTCATCATACCTGCCGCCCACTACTACAAAAAGGACAACATATATGCCATGGCTCTGGATACGCTTGATAGCTTCAACCCTGGCTGTGCCCTGCTTCCCTGCCGCCCCAAAGTGTCTCAGCCCGGCTTCAGAATTGCTCTCCCACCCGGCCATTACTGAAAAAAGCCCGCTTCTCCCTGCTGCAGCAAGTAAGCGGTCCCCGTCATTTCCCTGAACTGTTTTCAAATCTCCAAATCCATACCAGCGCTTTTTGGGGACCTGTGCTAATTCCTCAAACAACTGCAAATTTCTCTTAATGTCCCCACCCCAGATATTGTCATCACCGTTAAACCATATCTTACCCGCACGTGATTCTATCTCTGCAGCAACTTCATGGACCGGGCGACAGCGTATTGATTTACCGTAAACGCCTGGTACGCTGCAAAACCTGCAGCTGTATGGGCAGCCCCTCATGGTAAAAAAAGCCCGGAACCGGTAGTCCCTTTTAAGGTCACTGTCATAGGGAACAGGAATACCATCCAGCGGCATTTTCCGGCCCCGGTAAATACCTTTGAGTTTTCCTGCTTTGGCATCAGCCAATAACTCCGGCCATACCGACTCCGCCTCTCCGATGACCACAGCATCGGCATGACCCGCTGCCTCTCCGGGAAGAATCGTGGGATGAATCCCTCCCATCACCACGCGAAGCCCCCGCAGGCGGCACTCATCAGCAAAACGGTATGCCCAGGAAGCAGTGACTGTCATCGTGCTGACAGCTACAAGGTCGGTGTTCAGTTCTGCCGGATTAACCGGGGTCTTATTGGCATCAATCAGCTCAACTTCAGCTGACGGGTCAGCCTGAAGGGTGAGGGCTGCCAGGTATTCCAGTATTGGCGGCAGTACCGGAGACCGTTCAGAAAAAGGATACCTGGGAAATATTATGGTTATTTTCATTGCTTTATCATCCTGTCGGCCACTGTGGAGCATGGGTGGCCCTGTTTCATCATCCCATCGGCCACTGTTGAGCATGGGCTCCCTTGTTTCATCATCCCATCGGCCACCGTTGAACAGGGATGCCCGCCGCCGGTGCCCAGGATCCAGTCTTTAAGTGTTCCCCCGGGAAGTTGGAGATCATACCCCGGGACGTTTGCGGAACGCCCCAGTATTTCAAACCCCCGGTCTGTTTCGTAACCTATATTGTCAGTCTGCACAGCCAAAACGGTTGCCCTGTTGGTCAGGTCATAATGTCTGATAAGGCCCAGTTCCCCTTTAGGCATGTGTTGACCGGTCCTGATTCCCACAACTGTTGTCCTGGTCCACGGCAGGTCACATTTATAGCGTTCCCCTGCGGTTATCCCGCTCAGGTGGTCCCGGAGTACATTATCAAAATAATTTGTCCCACTCTCACCCATGCCCAGGGTATTTACACAGAAGTGTGCGGGAATTCCCAACAGGTAATTGACCACCTCATAAAACCGCTCCCGGGAACACTCGCCAAAAGTGCCCTGATAGCCGCCGCCGTCACATACCCGGCTTCCGGGGGGCAATTTAAAGTTAATTCCCCGTTCACAACACTGGTTGTAAAAAAACACAAATCCTGAAGTAGCCCCCATCAGGCATACAGGGTCGCCCTTTTCCACTGCCTCATTGAGGTCTGCTATCAGTTCAGATACTTCCAGACCATTGGGCGTAATGTAGTACTTACTGTCCGCAGTACCAAATTCATTTTTTGCCTGTTCCAGCCCATAAGCCATGGGCATACCCGGAGCTGCCTTGGGAGACGGCACCAAAAGCATTATGCGCATCCGCTCCACATCAGGAAAGACGAACTCCTTGGTGAGCATGTAATTGCAGCGTTTAATCATTTCGAGGCTGTTTTTATCCCTGTATATCTTGCCTCTGGCATGAGGATCCGTAGTACCGCTGGTCAAAAGAGAAAGTTCGGTCTCAGAAAGAGGAAATGATGCAATCACGGTTTCTTTAAATGCATTTGTAGGCAGTGGTGGTATCTCTGACCAGTGAGTAACGCCCCCAGGGCTAACCCCCTTGGAGCGGCACAGGTTTTGATATATTTGGTTTTCATAATACTGATGATTAAATTCCTTTAATGCCAGATTATTAAACGTCTCTTCATCATGATAGCTGATACCCTTTTCTATATAGGCAAGAATCTCTCTGTCCAGTTCTTCTCTGGCCACAGGATTTTTTTCCATGCTGCAATCCCCCTTTTAATCTGACCCTTGCAGGTATATGCTGTCGGAATTAACAAATCTGTCGTGAATGGTTGGGTACAGATATGGTGCACCATAAAATGAAAATACCACAATAACGACCACAGCTATATGCAGCCAGGAAGCCAGCTTTCCTTTGATACCGGTTAATCTTAGATGCAGATAAAGTCCATAAACCAGCCAGCTAATCAAAGACCACGTTTCTATTGGATCCCAGCCCCAGTAACGGCCCCATGACTTGTAAGCCCATACCGCTCCTGAGGCAATCATAATGCCAATCATAAGAAATGCAAAAAGGGTAATCCGGTGGCCCAGGTAGTCCAGCCTGTCCAAATCAGGAAGTTTTTCCAGTAATGGATTGCCTCTGCCTCCTGCTGTCTGCCTGCCCTTAACCAGGTAGGCGATACTCAAACCTGCGGCAACCAGGACCCCACCAAGAGCAAGAGTGGCAAACAGCATGTGAATTCCCAGCCAGTAGGTGAAATAGGTCTTTGGCAATTCGGTAAGCTCAGTTGAACTCATCACACCGATTCCGGTCATCAGGGTCGCCACCGGCAAAACCACAGTACCGGCAATAGTGACCTTTGGTTTCCAATATTGAATGATACTATAAAACAAGAGCACTCCTCCGGCATATATGGTATAAACTTCATAAGCCCCAATGCTGGGGACATGTCCCGTTTGTATCCAGCGCAGGACCAGCGCTGCAGCCATCGGCAATATGGCAATATGGGCACAGGTGACCCCGTAATTCTGCAGCTTTTCTTGCTTAAAACTCAGGGCGCTGAAAAAACAAACCGTGGCCAAAAAACAAAAGCTGACCGCTAACCATAGTAATACCAGCTGAGTCTCTATACTAGTCATTATTATTACTCCTTTGCAAACCTTATGCCGTATTTTTAATGCTGCTTCTCACGGCAGGAAATGGCCGGCTTAACAGGGTAATTGACAGCCCTGAAATTGCCATCATGATTCCGGCAAATACCAGATTAGCCCCCGGGTCATAAACCGCCAACAGTTCCGTCCAGGGCTTTACCTGCTCAAAAGTCAGGCTGTAACCGCCAAGTTGGACAGTTCCTCCCAGGGGAACTACTTCCTGTGCCGAAATCCCATTATTGTTGTCCACCGTAATAAACAGACCGGGGTTGTCCAACTGATATGACCTGTTAACTGAACTTGCAGCACTCCCGCCAACAGCTATATCAGGGTAAAAGTTCACGGAAACAATATAGGGTAAAGAAGCTATCCGCAGGTTTTTTTCTGAATAAGACCTGATATCATCAGAAAACTCTGTGGTCTGCAATGGTACAGTAATAGCTTCCGTTTTCCCCGCACTGCTCCTGGCGCTAATCTTTACCGCATAGCCATAAGCATTGGGGAACATATAAAGGCCCCGGTAGGAAAACTGCTCCAGCTCAGCTAAATCATAGCCCCTGTCAGGACCAGTCTTGTCAGATATGGCTAGGTATGATAATATCTCTTTTATTCCCCCTGAATTATTAAATATCATCTCTTGTTTGTCCAGGGTAAAGCTGATAACCGGTTCACCGGTGCGAATGCCAGTATCTGTTTCCAGGCCGCGGGTAGACTGCTCCTCAGCAATCAATGCCCGGTACGGTATCTGTTTAGTGTCACCTTCAATCAGTTTAATCGTACAATATGTCCGGTAAGAACCGGTAACCAGGGTCCCGACAATTATCACTGCCAAGCCGGCATGAAAAAGCACCGAACCCCAACGGCTCAAAACTCTGCCTTTTAATCTAAACTGCCTGATAATCCTGTCTGTTGTACATACTGCAAGATTTACCAGCAGGGCAGCCGCTAATGCCTTAAACCACCAATAGCGGTATACATTTCCCGTCTGGGAAAGACCTGAGGGGTCCCATCGCCCCATCAGTTCAAAGGCGTCCACGGTAACCGCAGCGGAAATCATGAAAATTAACACTACGGCCAGAACCCTGGATTTAGCCAAAGTCCATATTTTTACCAGATACCGCTTCGCTGCCATATTCCCCTCCCGTCCACTATTTCTGCAGTCGCAAACTATTCCTGACCTGAATCGCCATATACATCTTTCGTAACTTCTGCAGCCTCTGTACCGCCCTTTTCCTTGTCAGGCCCGCCATCCACGTCTTCTCCAACGGCCTCGATATCGTATTTCGGTGTGTTTTTCGGACCTTTCCTGGCATTATTTATTTTGACCCACTTATCAAGGACCAGTTCTTTTTTCAGTTGGGTGGCATTACCCAGATAGTCTACGGGAAACGGATTTTCCAGGGAGACAAATTCCCTGTGCCTGGACAAAACCTTTTTATCGGAAGGACGGAAACCATATTCAGCAAAGCTGTCCTGAGACTCTGAGTTAAACAGAAAATCAATAAACTCGTCAATCAGTGTCTTATAATCATCATCCTTGATTTTTTTCATCTTATACACAGTCAGGTCAGCCATTACCGTATTTGGTGGCACAACCATTTCCACGGAATCATTTTTCGCAACTGTTGTAAGGGCCCTACTCTCAAACCAGAGGAGAACATCACCGACTTCATGTTCCAGGAACTGAATTCCGGCTCCGAGTGAAGTACTCGAATTATATACAGCATTTTGCTCCACCTCCCGGAGTAATTCCAGGGCAGCCTGCTTATCCCTGCGGCCGGTTTCCACCTCAGAACCCTTGAGCGCTGAACCATAAATACCGTATACAGGCCAAAAACCCGCTGCATTTATGGGATTTGGGTGAACAACCATCACCTCCGGTCGCGTCAGATCCTCATAAGTATAAATTCCCTTGGGGTTTCCCTGGCGCACCAGAAAAACAACAGGGGTACTGTATACCACGCCACGGTTGGCTTCCTTCTGCCACCTGGTGGTTTCATAACCTCTTCTGACAGAGTCATGAGCCGAAGTCGAAATAAGTACATGAGCCGGCTCTCCATTAACCATAGTGGCTATTTTATCGAAGTCCAGTGTGGAATAACCGGCCTCAAACCTTACCTGCTCTCCTGTTTTCTGATACCAGTATTCTTTAAAAGCAGGTATGATTTCATTAAAGAGTGGTTTGTTGCTGACACAGGTAAAGGCCAGATAAATGGTTTTGACACCGCCGCCTTTAGAAGTGGGGTCAACATAGTCCCCGGCAATTGTATTGCCCTCGTCCCCGATGATAATATCCCTCTGTCCAACCCTGTACTTCTCTTTTTCGGGAGAGGCTGCCTGGCCCTCATGCTGCCACGCGTAAACCGCCAATGCGGTCAGCAGGGTGGTTACAAGAATCATTCTGATTATCACAGACCTTTGTTTCATGACTACACCTCCTGTCGGAGTCTTTAAAAGGCCCTGACCGGCTGACCAAGGTAGCAGTGGTCACACCCTGAACTATGTGCCGGATAGGTAGCGCCATGATAATGACAGCTGGCACAGGCCCTGCCAAAATCATCTGCCATCGGCGGAGTACTGTCCCCATGGTCCTCCCGGTGACACCCCAGGCATCCCTCATGGAAATTATACAGGGTTCCGGCATGGCAGCTCTGGCAAAAAGCAAGAAACTCGGTATTATTGGCCAAACCGGTGCCGGATATTTTCCCCGGTGTCTGCCCATTGGGATTATCCTTCAGGTGATAGAGGCTTTCTGAACCGTGCAGGTCGTGGCAATCATAACACTGCAATGTCGTATTCCCCCGGGTATATGGGTTTTTTATGGTCCCGTTAACACGCCCGATGCCAAAATCCGCCTGGTAAGTCTGATAACCGCCGGTGCCGCCATGGATATCACCGGTATAGGTAGAGCCAATGTTCCTGGTTATCGGACCAAGGTCCACACCCTGGGGTGCCGTACCATCGTGGCACTTATTACAGTATGGCTTCATATCAACATTCTTAGGGATACTGATACTGGTTTCAGAACCCATTTTCTGGTTAACAACATCATCCCACTTAGAATAAACAAAGTTCCATACTCCTAAGTTAACATTGTAGCCATCAGAGTTTTCCCCATAGCCCTTCCAGAAAATGTTGAAACTATACAGGTTTGCCGGGTCCTCATTGATAGCAAACCTAAACATCTGGTAATTGTACTCCCCATCATCCTGGTTAGGGGTCGGATAATAATCAGTGGTGAAATACTCACTATCATCACTTAGGACTGCAGAGAACTCATCAGATGCCGGGCTGCCTGGCATCGACGGCGTAGGTTCAGCGCTGCTCTGCCACATGCCAAATCCTGCAGAATTCGCATCATACACACTGATTGCAGTACCTTTGTCTGCCTGTAACTTAATATAGTTTGTATTTAATGAATAATGTCCCTCAGGTGGCTGCTCCAGAAAATCTTCCGGATAATAATTGGGTTGATATGGTATCTCCTGATAAACCGACTCGGCTGTCCTGACATCGGGACCGCCAAATAATCTGGCCCATAGCCCTTGCAGGGAATCCAGGATACCGCTCAGGAAACTCTTGATCCTACCAAGGATGCCGGATTTATCCTCATTTGAACGGTATTCAGCGATATCATTGGCATCACCATGAATTCGGGTGTTCCATTCTGCCACGTATTCCTGCAGTTCTCTGGGATATTCCCCCAAAGAATCCGGCCATTTAGACATATCCATATCCCGGAAAGGCATGGGATAAGTTTTGGCATACTGATATTCCTTATAATACTGCCACGGCTTTAAGACAAAAGTCCTGGTCATTCCCGGTGCGGGAGGCGGCAGAGCCTTAAAGGTTACCGTAAGCTCATCACCTGTATCCATTGCTACCATCTTATCATCTATTTTCTTGACCAGTGGCAGTACATCTCCATACCGGGTGAACCTGCCTTCATGAACCAGGGTTTTGACTGTCAAATTATCATAATCGTGATATGGCGATGGGAACTTGGTATATTTCGCCATCCCGCGAAACTGCAGCTGTGCCGTCAGCGGCTCCAGGCTGGTTTTCTTGGCAATGGAATCAGGAGTAGTATCCACACCCACAAAATCAAAGTGCGGCCTGTACATGCCCCTAAGCCTGACTACATATTTTGTAGTGCCTGCGGGAAATTTCCCTGTCAAATCAATGGCTACCGGTTTGGTGTAACCGGAAAAGTGCTTAATTTTTTCAGATTTCCAGGTGCCATCAGGCTGCAGAATTTCTAATAACCTCGCGGCTGGTTTAATCCCCTTTTTAATGTTTTCCACCCGCTGCGCCCGTTCCCGGGCATCGGCATACTCAGTCCAGCCAATGGCTACCAACTTAATGTTCCTGGCGCCACTTAAATCTCCCAGGTCAAAGATAAACTCATTATCATCAAGCAGTGTCCCACTGGCGTGCCGGTTGTCAATTCTGCTTACCTCTGCAGTAATATCAACAGGTTTGGATTTTTGACCACCGTTATATGTGGGATTGTTAATATAGGTAGCTCTTTTAACGGGTTTAACATCTTTGGCATAAGTATGGATAACCGGCGGGTTGTCCTCCCGCTGAAAATCATTTAAAGCTAATCTGGTATCCGTGGGATGGTCTACAGCCTGCAGGACCAGGTTGTCTATAAAATCGACTTCGTCCCGTTCTGTTTTGATTTTAATTGTATATAGACCGTCTTTTTCCTTCAATTTACCCCACGGAATAATCACCGGCAGGTCCGGAATCGGCACCGAATACTGGCCCGGGGCCTTCTCCAGTCCCACATTGGAACTGGCGAGGTCAGTAATAAACTCAAACCCTTCCCCATCCCAGGTATACAGGACAGGACATGAGCTGGGCGGCCCGTAATGAGTAATTGATTTTACCGTTGACCAGGCAGATTCAGTTCCCCAGTTATCCCAGGATTTTACCCTGAAATAATAAGTAATCACCGCATCATAATCACATGATTGGGCAATATCCCAGCTGGTGGTACTTATCCAGCCGGAATTGCCAACCGTATTGGTAAAATTACTGGTGGTGCTCACCTGCATATAATACTCAACTGTATCACCCGGGTCAGGGTCGTAAACCTCACTCCAGACGGCACTTAATGTAAAATTAAATTCATCAGGTGCCGAATCAGTGACAGTCGAGATAGTCGGTACTCCGGGAGATCTGCTTGTCATTATGGTGAAATTTTCGCTGGTAGTTGTGTTACCCCGTAAGTCCTGTGATTTCAGCCGATAAGTATACTCCGTTCCCGCAACCAGTCCGCTCAGGTGAACGCTGTGAGAAGTTCCCGGAGAGCTGTTGGTCCCCTCAGAATACGCAAAACCATAAACAGCGTAATTGACAGTATCATTATATTCCACCCACCGGGATGTCTTTTCATTGGTCTGCCAGATAACATCAAATGCAGTGCCGGTCGAATTAACAATTGAGGGCCCGGAAGTGATTACCGGAGGAGTACTGTCCAGTACCCGGTCATCTGAAAACACATAGTTTCCTGACGGGTCAACTGCATAAACCCGGTAATGATAGTTGGTATAAAGCTCCAGTCCGGACAGTCCGGCTGTAAAAGAAGTAGCCAGAAAATTCTTGTTAACCTGGGTCCCATAAGCAGTGGTAGGACCATATTCCATATAACCCGATGTCTTTTCATTAGTGCTCCAGGCAATGCTGGCAGTGGTTTCATTCATAGCTGATACATAAGGATTTGTGGCAAATGCCGGTTCCTGTCCGTCATGCCTTGCTCTAATCCGCAGGTAGACCTTCCCGGATTCATCCACATATTCAGGTATGTTGCTGGTAAGAGAGTAAATGCTGTACCTGTTATCCGGATCTACCAGCCGGTCTGTGGCTGTATTCAAATGTGGTTCATGGCAATTAAAACAATCCAGCTTGGTTCCCTGAGCCGTTTGTTCCGCAGGGTCAACACTGTGATGTGACAGCGGATTGGAACTGGCGGTGAACTTATCATACAGGTTTACGCCATGGACGGAATTGTCCGGGTCACTGTGACATCCCAGCCCCCCGCCGAAGCAGGTGCTGCTCTGCCCCATCTGGAGCTGTTTGGGGAAAGGATTTCCGGAGGTATCAGCTTTACCGTGAGGGGTATGGCAGTTGCCGCAATAGCCCTCAGAAACCCCCGGGTCAACAGCCCGCACTTCCAGTTCCACATAATCGGTATTCAGTGAATAATGATTAACCGGATTAGCAGCAAGTCTCTTTGAATTGGAAGGGATGGCAGAACTCTTATCTGTCGGACGGTCAGTTGTAAAACCGCCTGCAAGGTTGTCCAGTTTGACTGCAACCCAGTCAAATACCCTCGCAGCCTGTAACTTAAACCTTTGCAGGATACCTGGCTGGCCCCGGTCGTAAGTCCGGATTTCTTTGTTATTTTGAACGGAATTGTCCCCAGCTTTATGGACTCTGGTATTCCACTCTTTAACGTATTCCTTCAGTTCCTGGGGATATTCCCCCAGAGAATCAGGGTACAGTGACATGTCCATGTCCCTGAAAGGCATAGGCTCAACCTTGGCCTCCGATAATTCCTTATAATATCCCCAGGGCTTTAAGACAAAGGATCTGGTCATCCCGGCAGCCGGAGGAGGAAGGGCCTTAAACGATACTGTAAGTTCATCACCTGTATCCATGACTACCAGCTTATCATCAATCTGCCGGACCAGGGGTAGAACGTCACCATACCTGGTGAAGCTGCCCTCATGAGTCCAGAGGTTGAAGTTCCTGACATCATAATAATCAAAATATGGAGACGGAAATTTTATGTAGGATGCAGGGGTGGCATAATTAAGTTCAGCACTGTCCAATCTAAGAGGTGTTACCGTTATATCTGCCTGCGGGGTAGTGTCAACCCCGATAAAATCCAGATGGGGCCGGTATAATCCCCTGAGCCTGACCACATATTCTTTGGTACCCTCTGCAAATTTTCCGGTAAGATCGATTACAGCGGTCTTAGTGTACCCTGGGATGTGCTTTATTTCTTCAGACTTCCAGGTGCCATCAGTCTGCAGTACCTCTACATAATGCTTTGCAGTTGGGCGGTTTTCTACAGCGGTCTGCACCCTTAGCTCCCTGTCTGCAGCGGTGGCAAACTCGGTCCAGCCAACCACCACAAGCTTGACTTCCTGAGCATCACTCAGGTCCCCAAGTTCGAGAGTAAATTGATTATCATCAAATAACTTGCCGACAGCGTGCCTATTGTCAATCCTGCTGACAAGCTCTGTCACATCTATGGGAGCACCGGCGTCACCACCGCTCCAGGTAGGGTTATTGACATAAGTGGCTTTTTTTACCGGGTTGAGATTTTTACTGAAAGTGTAAACTTTATATGGTTCCGCTCTCCGGACAAAGTCATTGAGGCCGATGCGGGTGTCTACAGGATGGTCTACTGCTTCCAGGACCAGGTTATCAATAAAATCTACTTCGTGTTGTTCGTTCTTAATTTTAAGGACATAATACCCGTCTTTTTCTTTAAGAAGGTCATCCGAAATTGTGACTTGTTCATCCGGATAAGGGGTCTTGTATTTTCCCGGGGACATCTCAAGCCCAACATCTGACCCTGCCACAATATCAGTAACATATTCAAATTCCTCGCCATTCCAGGTATATAAAATCGGGCAGGAGTTGACCCAGGTCGTGAAGCTGTCGGTTGACCAGTCTGATACCGAGCCGTAGCTGTCTTTGGCCCTCACTCTCCAGTACCAGGTATTGGAAGTATTGACCCCCCCCGAATGGGTTACGGTAGTGGACCAGCTGGTGGAACTGAGATTAGGCTCTTCTGAATAAGAACTGAAATCTGCAGCCTTGCTGATTTGAATGTCATAGGTTAATGGCTGACTGTCCAGGTCAGGTACACTGTTCCATTCGAGAGTCACATTGAATTCAAAGACACTGTCCTGTTCCAGATCCCCCTCCGGCGTAAGTACCGGAGAACCACACCGGGCATCAAAAGAACTCGTTTCAACTGTCTCATTACCCAGCCTGTCCACAGTAGTAATCTTATAATAATATGTTTGTCCGGCCACAAGGTCTGACAGCCTCACTGAATGGGAGGTCCTGTACCCGGCAACAGTAAGGTGTGTCCCATAAGCAGTTGTTGTGCCGTAATCTACTCTGGTTGTGGCCTCCTCATCTGTAGTCCAGACTATATCAGCCCATTTCGATGTCGTATTGAACCGGGGCCCCCAGCTTGATACCACTGGGCCTGTCCCGTCATGTTTGGCCCGGGCCAGAATATATATATCATTATTTTCATCAAGATATCTGTCGAAGTCTGATGTCCTCAGCCATGTAAATGTCCCGGGGGAACCCAGCTGCTGTGATGCCAGGGCCTCCCAGCCGGGTGTATTTTCATTCCAGATAAACAATTCGGTGGGGTATCCTGTCGTGGGTTCACCGTAACCAATCCATTTCCCGCTCAGTTCTCTCAGGTTAATCAAATTTTGATTTACATGAAATTTGAAAACATGGAAATTATACTCCTGGTCTAAGGCTGAACCGGTAGTCCAGTAAACACCGTCACTGGAAGCCGCCTTTGACTTGTCACCTGCAGAGGCCGGTGTCCCAGGGCTCGACGGGGTAGGCTGTTGACCGAGAGGGCCATAGGCCTCCCAGACCTCAGTCCCGCCGGTCTCAGCATTATAGGTGTATACTCCCGGAGGCGGCTCGGCTGAAGCGTGGGGTGTGTCATTATAGGTATCTATACCCCGGTAGGAATAATCATCCGGACGAACAACTGACTCGTCATCATGACATGTTGTACAAAGCGCATTTCCCTCAGCTCTTCTATAGTACGAGACACCCGTTTTCCCATGGGGTTCGTGGCAGTTCATGCAGAGTGTGGCCTCATATTCGGTTCCGCTGTATGTAGTCGTGGCCACAGTCGAGGAGGTCTTTGAACCATGGTAGGTCGCATTAAACACTGCACTCCCCGAATAGCCGCCGGTGCCAACTGTATGGCAGCCAAAACAAACGGAATTATTATTCCCGCTTACCTGGTAGACCACTCCACCAGGACCGGTTATCGTATTCCGTAAAAGCATATCATAAGGCGAACCGTGGGGTTGGTGACAGCGGGCGCATTTAATCCCGGTCCCCGAGGCAGGCGCTTCCATGTTTATATCATGTGGACTGTAAACAAAATCTGTCAGCATATCACCGCCAGGCAGACTGCTCCCGCTGCCGTGACAGGCGCCACATACGGAATTCCCAGAGGAATAAGCGGCCTCACCTACCGCCAGCAGCCCGGCAGTCCCTCCGGCTGATTTCTCGTTTGCCAGGTGGGGGTCATGGCAGCTGGTACATTTCTGGGTGCCTGCAGGTACAGGGTGCAAAGACCCGGTATCTGAGTATACAGATGACCCGATGGTTGCCTCACCAAACTCCCCTCTGATATTGGGACTTGCATTATGCCCATCATGGCAGGAATAACAGGTCTCTCTCTGGGTTGACCAGGTCATCAGGTACGCGCCGGTCGAGCCGTGGGTGGAATGGCAATTATGGCACAGCGAATTAATGTCATAATTGCCATGCGGATTTACAGCGGGTTCTGCAGCAGCTCCAAATCCGGCTGTTAAAATATAAAACAGCCCGCATGCCATCAGAGAAAATACGGTTATAATAAGTGTCGTTTTTCTCGAAATGCCCATTAGCCTCCACCACCTGTGGTCTCCCATGAGACAGTGTTCTAAACGATTCATCAGAAAGAATATTTTGGTTATATAACACGGGTTATTCTAGTGCCAGTAAGTACTATGGTGCTTAGTATAAATATTCTACAATATCGCAATAATTCCTCCTGCAATTGGATGAACCGGCAACTTTTTTACAAATTGTTAACTTTTTCGTTATGTTTCGCAGACCGACCCAAATCAGGATGGCGGCAGGCCCTGCGGCCTGACTTAAACAGCCCTGCTCAAAACTGCGGCAGCTTCTGCTCTGGTGAGGTTTCCGTCAGGTTTGAAGGTGCCATCAGGATACCCGCTCATGATGTTGCGGCCTGTAATCAGAAAAATCTCTTTTTGGGCCCAGTGATTCTTTATATCCGAAAAACCGGCTGCCACATCCTGGCCTCCCGCACCCTCTTCCAACTGTAGAGCCTTTTTCAGAACCACAGCTGTCTCAGCACGGCTGATGGGACTGTCAGGACCAAAGGTGCTGTCACCATATCCGTTAAGCAGTCCCTCTTCCTTCACGGCAGTAATATAAAGGCCCTCAGGATCAGAAACCAGCACACGGTAATACTTGGCCCCCCCCTCACCGGGGTAAAGCAGCCGTTCGGCAGTATAACTGTCGGCAGCAACCATTATGGGCTGACCGAGCCTGGCATTAGGCGAATCATATTCCAGGAGAGTATATGTCAGGGGATTATCCTTATCATCCAGGCTGCGGCTCCACTGAAACTTATAATAAGGGGTGGTATACTCGCCATACCTCCTTCCGGTCATTACCAGGACCGGGGCCGCAGGCGCCTGGTTTAAGCCTTGTACAGGCTGTCCTGCCAGCTGCATCCAGTATTGATAAAGACCTGGCAAACAACTGAACATAGTCAGATGCAGCTATTTCAACCGGCTGCCATTGGTGGTCCGCATTCTCATCTGAATTAACATTTTTATTATTCAGCAGTCCCCGCAATTTTGCATACCGGGTATCCCGCCAATTCCCATGGAGGTCAGCATTCTCCTGTTTAAACAGGTAGTATAGCGTAAAATGATGGCCATATTCGTGGGCAAGGGTCACGGCCATACCGTTTTCTTCTTTTTCATCAGGGTCTGGAAAATATATTATTTCATTATCTTTTAAAAATTCCCGCTCCTCTCGCCCGTCACTCCATGTTGTTGTCTCAATGCCGCCGCGATACATACTACTGTAGTTACCCTGGTATATTTTCACTCTCTTGAAGAACCTAATCTCCTCAAAATGTGTATTGCGCATCAGCTCATCCCAGACTGTTTGCAACTCGGCCTGTTCTGTCCATTGGGGGTGATAACTTAAAATCTCGATTCCATTGGGACCGGTGTAAGTGGCAAGTAAAGGCTCACTAAACGGCGCAGCCAAAACAGGCACAGCGCCTGTAACAGATGTCAGTGTGAACACACTATCCACTATTAATAAGATGAAGACCCGGTTCAAGAATCCTGTCATTTTTGACACCTCCCTAAAAGACCCCTTGCTATGGCAAAAGAGCCATTTTATTTTTTCTACTTTTTGCTGCTTTTTCCTCCAATAAAATTTCTAATTTTGCTCAGGTGTAAAGGTAAATAAAGTTAACAGAAAAATGCAACTATCTTCTCTCAAAAAAGAGGAGTCAGGGGCATTAAAGAAGAATTTATATAAACTTTAAACAATTGAACAGTAAGCACTACGGAGGTATGTCATGGTAGATAATAATAATTCTGAATTTATGGACCACCTCACAGCACTGGCCAAAAGGAACAATAAAATAAGAAGCGAAAATTATGCCCGGTATGATGTCAAAAAAGGGCTCAGGAACAGCAATGGGACAGGTGTACTGGTTGGCCTTACAGAAATCGGTGAAGTTCACGGCTACATTATAGATGAAGGTGAAAAAATTCCGGTTGAAGGACGGCTTAATTACCGGGGCATCAATGTAAATGACCTGGTCAGCGGGTTTCAAAACGAAGCACGCCACGGTTTCGAAGAGGTGTGTTACCTGCTGCTTTTCGGCGAGCTTCCCAATGCAGAACAGCTGGAGAAATTCAGCGATATAGTTGGCCGGTACAGGATACTGCCTGAAGGTTTTCTCAGAGATATGATCCTCAAGGCACCCAGTAAGGATATAATGAATAAGCTGGCCCGAAGTATCCTGGCCAGCTACTCATATGATCCCAACCCCGATGATACCAGAATGAAAAATGTCCTCAGGCAGAGTATCGAATTAATCGGACGCTTCCCAACCATGACAGCATATGGCTATCAGGCAATGGCTCATTACCACAAGAATGAAAGCATGTTTATTCATAAACCTAACCCCAAACTGGGAACAGCAGAGAATTTTCTCCTGATGATTCGCCAGGATGGTAAATACAGCAAAACTGAAGCCGACACTCTTGACCTGTCTCTTGTTCTTCATGCCGAACATGGCGGAGGAAATAATTCCGCTTTTACAACACGTGTAGTCTCTTCCTCCGGGACAGACACATACTCAGCCATAGCCGCAGCCGTGGGATCCCTTAAAGGCCCCCGACACGGCGGGGCAAATATAAAAGTAATGCAAATGATGACAAATATTAAGGAAAATATTTCTGACTGGAAAGACCTGGATGAAATAGAATGGTATCTTGAAAAAATCTTGGCGCGGGAAGCCTTTGATAAATCAGGACTCATTTATGGTCTGGGACATGCCATATATACCCGCTCTGATCCAAGGGCCGAACTGCTCAAACAGAAGGCCTTCGCACTGGCGAAAGAGAAAAGCAAGGTGGGTGAATACAATCTCTACCTGGCGATTGAAGAATTGGCGCCGAAGGTATTTTCAAGGGTCAGAAAATTAAACAAAAACCTCTGTATTAATGTTGATTTTTACTCCGGTTTTGTATATAGCATGCTAAACATTCCCCTGGAACTGTGCACCCCCCTGTTTGCAGTCGCCCGGGTGCCGGGATGGTGTTCCCACAGAATAGAGGAAATGGTAACAGTTAAGACGATAATGCGGCCTGCCTATAAAAGTGTGGTTAACCAAAAAGATTATGTACCTTTGCACGACAGGTAAATTTACAGGGATGCCGGATGGCGTCCCTGTAAATTTCTCTGAATAATACCGGTTTAGAATTAGAATACTATCTAATATAAACTTGTAATACCAATTAAGTCAAAAGGGGTATTGTTCTATGGTGCAAATCGGTAATATTCACTTTGGAAAAGCCCAGACAGCAGTTGAGCCTACCATCAATATCATAGAAGCAGGTATATTATGGGATTTGATGACAGCCAGATATAAGTGTCTGGAGGAAACGAGATTATACCACAGTTTCGCCCATGATGAGGAACTAATAGCAATGTTGGCATATGGAATCAGATTTCTGGAAGACCAGGTTAATGTACTGGAAAAACAGATGTCTCTGTTTAGACTGCCAATGCCCTACCAGCCGCCTAAAAGTGTCAATAGGACAGAAAACGGCATGGTACTCAATGACCGTTTTATTTTTGCCCAGGTCTTTGAAGGCTGTCAGAATTTTATTGACCACATGGCACAAGCCAGCCGCAACATCCTCACAAATGACCCACTGCGCCATATAATAGTAGATTTTCTGACCAGTGAACTTTCCCTTTTTGATAAACTGGTCAAGTTTGCCAAGGTAAAAGGATGGCTCCAAGTGGTTCCGGTATTTAAGCCGGAATAAACAAGAAAGACCGGATTTTAATCAGGAAGCTTTACAAACTTAATACAGGATGTATAGACACCCTGTATTTTATACATAGTCAATATGACTGCTGCTTAATTTTTTAAAACGGGTTATTGGGCTGTCTTGCCATATGTAACGGTGCCTTCTTTTGCAGTAATATTATAGATAAAGCTTAAACTTGAACCATCGTCCTTTGTCCCAGCTAACATAAGGCTTTCCTGGTCTGCTATATTCATACCGTTCTTATAGCCCATTTCGGTAAGTACAGCTACATATTCCCTGGCATCATCGGAAGCCATCTCAGTAAATGTAACCGTGCAGGATTCCTCACCGGCTCTTATAACTCCAGTCACCGTGGCCTTTGGTTCAGGCAGGTCTCCCATAGCATCCTGCGGCCAAGCCATATTCTCACCTGCTTCAAAAGAACCGCCTTCACCCTCCACTTTGACGCTGCCTTTGTCGATATCCACCTGAGCTCCGGTTGCCGATTCCACAATTTTTTCTGTAGCCTTTTCAGCAATCTTGTCTTCAATGCTGCCACAGCCCAGAAGGCCAAACATGAGAAAAGCAAATAGCACACAGGCCAAAATCCGGTTTCTCTTCTTCATTTCTTCCCTCCTTAAATGTTTGTCCCCGCATGCAAAGATACTTGCATCATACTGAAATTATACTGCTGCATCCATATTTTTTCAACTATATATTATTATGGATATTATTATGGAATTATTGTCATATAATTTTAAACCTTAGCTAAAAAACAGCGATTCTCATAAACCGCTGTTTTTATTGCTGCCGCTACCTATGAAATTTTCTTAGATCTTTTGGGCCTCTTACTATTAGCCCTGAAGCTCTTATTTCTTTCACCTCTGCCCTGAGATGCTGTGCGACCGCGCTTATCGTATGAGTGCGTCTTTTGCCGCATCGGAACCGGTTCGGTCAAGGTTACCGGAGTTGTATCAGTTTCTTTAGCCAAAAGTTTCAGCGCAGCTGATAATAAGGAAACCGAATCATTGGTCTCAAGCAGGCTTTCTGCCATTTTCTTATATTGACGAGTGCCACCCTCATCAAGTGTTTGCATCAACTTGTTAACTGCTAACTGCTGCTGGCTCTCTATGGCTTCATTCACGGTCGGGATTGGTTTGCGCACAATTTTCCTCTTGGTGATTTGCTCAATTAACCTTAGGTAACCAAGTTCTCTGGGAGTTACTAAGGTTAAAGCCAAACCGCTTTTACCTGCCCGTCCTGTTCGTCCAATCCGGTGGACATAACCCTCCGGATCCTGAGGAATATCGAAATTATAAACATGGGTAACATCAGTGATATCCAGTCCGCGGGCAGCTACATCGGTAGCCACCAATATTTCGGTAACACTTTTCTTGAAATTGCGAATGACACTGTCCCGCTTGCTCTGGGTGAGATCCCCATGTATCCCTTCAGCAGAATACCCCCGTTTGTTGAGCCCTTCAGCAATCTCATCCACCCTCTTTTTAGTCCGGCCAAATATAATGGCCCGCTCGGGTGACTGAATATCAAGTAAACGGCAGAGCACATCGAACTTCTGTTTTTCCTGTACCTCAATGTAATTCTGTTCCGTATTTGGGACAGTAACCTCTTTAGCCCCTACACTGACAGATTTCGGGTCAATCATAAACCGGCGCGCCAAATTTTGGATGGCCTTGGGCATTGTGGCCGAAAAAAGCAAGGTCTGCCGCTCTGTGGGGACTTCCTCAAGAATTGTTTCAATATCCTCTATAAACCCCATATTCAGCATCTCATCTGCTTCATCAAGGACCACTACAGATACCTGCTGCAGTCTGACGGTTTTCCTTCTCATGTGGTCCATCAGGCGCCCCGGTGTCCCTACAATTATCTGAGGCCGGTTTTTCAGCGCCCTGATCTGGCGGGTAATGTCCTGCCCTCCGTAAATAGGCAGCGCCCGAACACCCTTATGCTGACCGATTTTGTTTATTTCCTCAGCTACCTGAATAGCCAGTTCCCTGGTCGGTGTAACCACTAATCCGTCGATTTTGTCATTTCCGGTATCCGCCTTTTCCACCAGTGGAATCCCAAAGGCTGCTGTTTTACCGGTCCCGGTTTGGGCCTGACCGATAATATCCCTGCCGCTTAGTGCAGGTATAATTGTCTGTTCCTGAATGGGAGTTGTTGCTTCAAACCCCATATCTGTTATAGCCCGGGTAACCGGTTGGCTTAACCCAAGCTCGTTAAATGTATGCAATATTTAAAACCCCTTTCTTTTTCTTACTATAATTTGCAATTTTACTTAAAGTTATTTATTCTGCCAAAAAAACAAGGACATTTCCCCTCAACCAGGAAAATGCCCTTCTTTGTTTAATTTGATTTAATCTTAAAGACCGATTACATTGGCTGCTTGTAAGCCGCGGTTACCTTCGACAACATCAAATTCTACATCCTGGCCTTCGTTCAGAGTCTTGAAACCTTCGCTCTGAATCGCTGAGAAGTGAACAAAGATGTCGCCACCCTCATTACTTTCAATAAAGCCAAAACCTTTTTCTGCATTGAACCATTTTACTTTACCTTGCATATTGTATAGCCTCCTTCTAAATAAATTTGAATCAAAAAGCAGATACCCAAACACTTTTTGTCAAACCATTACAGGAGACTCAAAGCTCGTTCAAGTTTTTCACTACTTCTTAACACCAATTGATAGTGTATCATGAATATTTTGGAATTGCAAGTATTTTTTTTATTTTTTTTCTGAATATCACTACAAATGCCTGCTGTAAGTGCCCTGCTTAACGTTAATAATTTCATTCAAATTCTTCTAGCTTTTTGATCTCAAGAAGTGCGTCATCATCATCCTTTTTCAGCCTTTGCCGATTAAATAATTCATAGTGCTGCAACGCCTTTGCCTCTGCAATTTCCTTGGAAATTTTCCCTGCATTCAGCAGAATTTCACGCTCATTGAATTTCAGAAAGCCATCCAAAGCTTTAATCCAGTCCTTCATGTACATTGGTATTTGTCTTTTAGCCCTGTCTTCGGCATAATCCAAAAACATTGTAACTATCCTGTTCAGTTCAGCTACTTCTTTTTCGCTTAAATAATTTTTGGCAACAGTGACATCACTTTTTCTTACTTTATTGCCGGCAAAACATGTCAGTCCCATATTGTCCTTTGAAGAATCCGCCCGCTCTGCTATAAGTTCAGCTGCAGTATGACCATGAACTGAATAGTGAAGTTTATTTTGCACTGCAGCAAAGAACTCTTTAGTCATCTCCAGGTTGGGATCGTAATCCACGGCGAGAGTATAAATATCCTTGACCTTTTGATAGAAGCGCTTTTCCGACGCCCGAATATCACGAATGCGCTCCAGCAGCTCGTCAAAGTAGTCGACACCAAACCTTTTCGGGTCTTTCAACCGTTCATCATTCATGGCAAAGCCCTTTTTCATATACTCTGTGAGGACTTCACTGGCCCACCGCCGGAATTGATTGCCAACGTGTGAGCGCACTCTGTAGCCAATGGCTAAAATCATGTGAAGGTCATAATGTTCAACGTCTCTGGCAACCTTTCGGCTACCTTCATTTTGAACTATTCGGAATTTCCGAATAGTTGCTTCCTTACTTAATTCACCATCATCAAATATGTGCCTGATATGCTCATTTATTGTGTTAGTGCCTTTTTGGTATAGCAGAGAAAGCTGTTTTTGGCTAAGCCAAATAGTGTCTTCTTCAAAAAAAACATCAATTTTCGTACGACCGTCTTCTGTTTGGTATATTAAAAGTTCGCCCTTCGGGTAATCATTAGATTTGTCTTTCAAGCAAAACACATCCCTAAATATTGATGTAACCACATCTATATTATACCGAACATATGTGTGCTGCGCAATATCACAATGGATTGGTTTCCATATAAAATCTCCCTGGTTTTTGCTCAGGGAGATTATCGCAAGGTAAAGTGACAAGGGTTGAGCAGGTAATAATAAGACATTTTCATTATGCCACCGCAGATACTGCCACGAAGGCTTTTCCTGAACATTATCCGGTATCTCCGTCAACTTCTTCCCATGAAAAGCATAATACTCTCTGCCATTGCCATAATCCTCTTTACTTCTCTTACTAACTTCCACATTCAAGCCCTCATCTATGGTTATATACCCCCCTTCACTCCCATTTACATAAACCAAAAACCTGCCCCCCAAAGGGACAGGTTCATATCCGTTGCTGCAAAAAGTACTATAACTTACTATTACTACAAGGATTGCCAATCACCTGCATTTTCGACACAAAATTTTATATTATCCTCCAACTTCACTCTACAAACGGTCTACGGCGCTCATCAGCCCATGTATCAGCGCCTGAGGCCTGGGCGGGCAGCCGGGAATATAGACGTCTACCGGCAAAATATTATTTACTCCGCCTGAACTGGCGTAACTCTTGCCGCAAATCCCCCCGCTGCAGGCACACGTACCTACAGCCACCACCATCTTAGGGGCAGGCGCTGCCTTAAAGGTTTTCCGCACAGCAATTTCAAGATTTCTGGTGACCACACCGGTAACCATTAAAATATCAGCATGCCTGGGTGAGGCCGCGAAACTGAAACCAAGGCGCTGGATATCGTAAACAGGTCCGGTCAAAGCCCCCATTTCCCAATCACAGGCGTTGCATGAACCTGAATCAAGGTGGCGGATATGTACAGATCTGCCAAATATTTTGCTGATTTTTTCCCTGCATACTTTTTCTGTCAGTTCATAGGTTGTTCCTAAGGAGACAGCGCCACCGGCACAGGCATCCTGGCAGTAGCCACAGAAAATACATTTTTTAGGATCAATTGACCAGTAACCTGCCAAGTCGTTTAGCTTAGTTTCACCGGTATCATTTAGCTTAATAGCTCCGGTTGGGCACTTTCCAGCACATTTGCCACATTTAAGACAGCTGTTCTCCTGCCATTCCGGAAGCCCCCTAAAGCCCTGTGGAGCAAAATCTTTTTCTTTAGGATATCCGGTGGTGATCACCCCGGTCTGAAAGCTTTTTCGAAAAATCCTTAGCATGCATTTCCCCCCTACCTGTCAAAACACGAATAACACAGCTCGAAACTCTTATTTATCAGCGGGAAATCCGGTACAATATTTCCCGGCACTGTAGTGGGTAGAACTGCCCAGTTGCAGTATGATGCCGACCTGACCATATGCCTGAATATAGTGCCGTCCTCCCCGGACATTACAAAATGGACATTTTCACCCCGGGCAGATTCAGTAATTCCGACGGCGCAGCAGAACGGGCTCATCTCCCCTAATGATTCTCTGATGACGCCCGCCGGCATAGATTCCAGAGCCTGCCTGATAATTCCCATCGAGGCAGCGGTTTCATCGATCCTGATTCTAAACCTGGCTAACACATCCCCCTGTTTATATACCGGGACTCTAAACGTTACTCTGTCATAAGCAGCATAAGGGTGATCCCTTCTGACGTCCCGGTCTGCTCCCACTGACCTGGCAGCAGGTCCGACAGCATGCAAATCAACAGCAGTCTGCAAGCGGAGAATACCCGTTCCTTCAACACGGTCAAGATAAGATTGCGTACTCAGCAATATATCTGTCAGTTCGATAAAGTCCTTTTCAACAGCCTCTAATGTATTAAGTATGACCCCACAGTGATTTTCGTTAATATCCCGCCGAACTCCTCCAGGTATGTTTACACCCCGCAGGAACCTGCTGCCAAAAACCTTCTCATTCAGCCTCATGATTTCTTCCTTGAGCCTGGCGCCGTGCATGGTGCCAAAGGCGAATCCAACCCCGGCACAAATATTTCCGATATCTCCGATATGATTATAGAGCCGCTCCAGTTCCAAACCAATGGTTCTGATAAAATTGGCTCTGTGCGGTACTTTCGTCTGTGTCAGCTTTTCAACAGCCATACAAAAGGCTGTGGAGTGGGACAGAGAGCACGCGCCGCAAATCCGTTCGGCAATTAAAAGCCCCTTGTCCGGAGTGGTTCCTTCTGATAGTTTTTCAACCCCCCTGTGGGTATAGAAAAGCCTGGCTTCCAGGTTAATAACGTTTTCACCGACGGCGCTAAACCTAAAGTGACCTGGTTCAATTATGCCGGCATGGATAGGTCCCACAGGGATCTCAATGACCCCTTCGCCCTCTACCTTATCAAAGAAAAAGTGCCCCTCCTGTCTTGGAACCTCACTCTCCAATTTAAAGTCACGCCGCATCGGGAAAAGATTTTGGGGCCAATCCTTATGCAGGGCCAGCCGGCGGTCATCGGGGTGATCCTTAGGCTTTAGCCCGAATAAATCCTGTATTTCCCGTTCATACCAGTGTGCAGCCGGCACATGTTTTGTAATCGAAGGAAATACCGGGTCATTTTCGGCTACAGCTGATCTGATTACCACGATAAACTTATCACGGTCACAGGCAAAAGTATAATACAACATAAAACTGCCGTTGATTTCTCTCTCATCATTGGCAGTCATTTGAATTAGTGAAAACCCCAAATTATTGGTTAATTTAACCGCCGTAGATCTGATAAAAGTCTTCTGAATTTCAAGATGAACTTCATCCGGATAAGGAATGGAAACATTAGTTATAATCTGTTCCCCAAGTAATTCCATGAGGTAGGTCACAAATTGTTTGGGTTCGGTAAAACGAGGGATGCCCAATGCTGCCATAATTAAATTCCCCCTGCCATTACTGAGACAACCTGTCCCAGGATGTTATCGAAAAATGAAGGTACATAGATTCCCATTACGGTTACTATAATCAGTGGCAGCAGCACCATTGCCGCTGACCATTTGCCCATTTCTCCCGGCGCTATTCTGTCTGGCGGGGACCCCAGGGCCATGCCGCTGACAGCGTAAACAATTCCGGCAAATACTAAAGTAATGAGGACTAACATTAACCCTGTAACCATGTATCTTCCCTGAGCAAAACCCGAGCTTAAAATACTGAATTCGCTTAAGAAGATACTAAAGGGCGGCGCCCCGGCAATAGCAAGACCCCCAAGAACCATTGCCGGCCCTGTTATTGGCATTGTCTTGATTACACCTTTGATTTTGCCTATCTTTTTTGAATTATATTTCTGGGTTACATTGCCGGCCACAAAAAACAGCGATGTCTTTGTTAACGCATGGTTAAACATATGGAAGAAGGCCCCGTACAGTCCGATTTTGCCTCCTAACCCTATAGCCGCTGTGATAATTCCTATATGCTCTATGCTGGAATAGGCCAGGAGCCGTTTCAAATCATGCTGCACAATAATAAACGGCAGGGATACAGCGATGGAAAGCAGGCCAAAAATAAGCATTAAATTCGACGAAAAATCCGGCCCCAAAGAACCTGAAACAATTAAATGGAACCTGATTATTCCATACAGAGCACAGTTTAACAATACCCCTGACAGTACCGCACTAACGGGAGAAGGCGCCTGGCTATGGGCATCGGGCAGCCAGGTATGCATGGGGGCCAGACCTGCTTTGGTCCCATACCCGACCAGAATAAAAATAAAGGCAAGTTTGACTATTTTGGGGTTCAATTGGTCTGCTATGAGGATCAGGGATTCCCAGTTTAAAGCGCGGCTCCCTTCTCCAAGCACCGGTATCGCGGCATAGTATAAGAGGATTGTCCCGAACAGAGCAAATACAATACCGACTGTACAAATTATAATGTATTTCCACGCCGCCTCCAGGGAACTCTTTTTATCGTAATATCCTACCAGAAGCGCTGAAGCCAAAGTTGTCCCTTCAATAGCTACCCACATAACACCTAGATTATTCACAACTACTACGAGAAACATTGTAAAGATAAATTCATAAAACCAGAAATAGTACCATCTCAAACGGCTTTCAGGGACTTCTCCATGATCTATTTCGCGAGAAGTATACCCAAGAGAATATAAGCTTGCAGCCAGTCCTACGATAGCTACGATGCCGATAATGAAAGCCCCTAAAGCATCAATATAAATAAGCTGCCTATAAGCTAAAATTGCCCCTTCGCTAAAAACACTGCGGGCTACCTCAAAAGCTGCCCCAGCAGTCAGGACTCCGCCGGTTATACTGATGACTCCAATAATTTTTCTATTAGTAAAAAAGATACACATTATTGCTGTTATTAAAGGCAAAGTCAGTAAAACTAGCGGCACTATCATCATCCCCGTAAATTTTTTAGATTTTCTGTATCGATGGTATCAAAGCTCCGGTTTATCCTGAAAGCCAGGATTCCCATGATTAAAACTCCAATCAGGACATCCAGGAATATCCCCAGTTCAACAACCAAAGGCATTCCATGGGTGGTCCCCACCCCGGCTAAAAAAATACCGTTTTCCATTATGATCAAGCCCATTATCTGCATTACAGCCAATTTGCGGGTAATCATAACAAATAATCCTATCAGAATCAATGCTATTGCCGCCGGCAGGGCTTCACTAATAATACCTGCACTTGGGCCCATGATTCTGCCTGTAACCGAATACGCTATAATTATCAAACCGGCACAGATGACAAACGACATTTTTACATTTATGTATGATTTTACTTCCCTGCAGGCCACCACCCTGCCTACCACCTTACGTAAGATATACGGAATGATTACTGCCTTAACAACTACTGTCAACAAAGCGGCTATGTAAATCTCTTTATTACCGGTAGCCCAACCCAGTGTTGCCGTTACCCCTGCCAACAGAACGGCCTGAGCGACGGCAACCTTGATAGCCGTATCCAGCCTCCGCCCTCCAACAACCATAAACGATGTTGCTATGGTAAAGGTAATTAGTAAATTCATTACAACTTGATAAACATTAACATCAGCCATCATCAGCTACCCCCAAACAGGAACTTGGAAATAAGACCTAAAAATGCCAGCAGAAAAGATCCCATAAGAAGCTCAGGAACTTTAAACAGCCTCATTTTAGTAAAGGATGTTTCTATGACCGCAATTGTTAACCCAATTAACAACACTTTGCCTAAATAGGCCAGTAATGCAATTGCCAGCGCACCAATGCCGGTTCCGGCAGCAATGCCCCACGGAAAAAAAAGGTTCGCCAAAAGAGTAAATATCAGCAGTTGTTTTACAGAGGCTCCCAAGGTCAGGATAGCCAGCGGCTTACCGGAGTACTCCAGCAGCATTCCTTCATGGATCATGGTCAGCTCAAGATGGGTATCCGGGTTATCGACCGGAATACGCCCCGTTTCAGCCAAAGCTACAATAAAAATCGCCCCAAAAGTCAGGATGTGGGCCGGCGTAAAAACTGCAAGTCCGGCATTGTTAACACCGGAGATGATTCCGGTAAGATTTGTGGTGCCTCCATTAATTGCCATGGTAAACAGAGAAAGCATCAGCGCCGGTTCAGCAACCGACGAAACAGCCATTTCCCGGCTGCTGGCCATGCCTCCAAAGGCGCTTCCGGCATCCAGGCCGGCCAGAGTAAGAAAAAAACGTCCCAGAGCGAACAAATAAATTACCAGTATAGCATCACCCGTATAACTTAGCAAACCTGATGTAGATATTGTTGGCATCAGCATAGCCGCCGCCAGCAGTGCGCCAAAGTATATGTAAGGGGTTACCCTGAAAATCCAGGATGCATGTTCCGATATCACCGATTCCTTTTGCATGAACTTGTATAAATCAAGGTACGGCTGAAAAATACCCGGTCCCCTGCGAGTCTGAAAAAACGCCTTAAATTTCATAATTATTCCGGAAACGAGCGGGGCTGCCAGGACAATTACGATCACCTGAAGCAGACTCGCGGCCAAAGCCTCTGTCATTGGATTTCCCCCTATCTGGCAAAAATAAGTAAGGTTACCAGCGTCACAAAAATATACGCCAAATATAAATGGATACTCCCTGATTGCAATACCCTGATTTTATCCGAAACCTTTATTAGAGTTCGGGTTACCGGACTATATATGGTGTCTTCAAACACAGGTTTAATTGATGCCTTATATTTTATAGCGCTGGTGAAATACGGCTCCTGACTGTATTCCTTCTGAATTTCACGCCTCGGCTGAAATATTTTGCGGAAGATAATCCGAATAGGTTTAGCAAAAGAAGTTGCACTGTATTCCATTTTGGAAGAAAGGTTCATGCCACAGTTCCAGGTTTCGTCTACCCTTACTGAACCACCCTTGCCGATGACCCGGAACACTAAGAATATCAATAAGGTCGCCGCAGCCAAAACAACCAGCAGACTCAGGGGAGAAATCCCGGTTTGAGGTTCCAGTACCGGTAATACATTAATCCAGTGATACCCGCCCATGAGAGGCAGTGTTTCGACTCCCAGCAAGGAATCTGTAACAGGGCTTAAAAGGCTGATAATTAATATAGGGCCGACCCCAAAAACGAAACAAAGCAGAGCCAAAAGTCCCATCCCTAACCTCATGCTGACTGGAACTTCCCTGGCGTTTTCCGCATTAGCGCTTCTTGGCAGGGCCAAAAACTGAATTCCAAACGCTTTCACAAAACACGTCGCCGCTAATGCTCCCGTTAAGGCAAGGGCGGCCCCGCAAAGCGGTCCCATGATATTCAATGCTGGGGACAGGCTTCCTGAGCCCAGCATTAACAGTGATTGAAATGTAAGCCATTCACTGACAAAACCGTTAAACGGGGGTATCGCTGATATGGATATGGACCCAATCAAAAAGAAGAAACCTGTCCAGGGCATCCTCTTCAAGAGACCTCCCAGCTTTTCTATATCTCTGGTGCCTGTTGCAAAATGAATTGAACCGGCGCCAAGAAAAAGCAGCCCTTTAAATATGGCATGGTTAAATACGTGAAATAATGCGGCCGTCAAACCTACCATGGCCATTTTATTATCACCATTGCCAATAAAAACAAGGGAAGCGCCGAGACCGATTAATATAATACCGATATTTTCAACACTGTGATAAGCAAGTAAACGTTTAATATCGTGTTCCATCAAAGCATACATTACGCCTAACAATGCGGAGATACTGCCTATGACCAGGATAAGTACTCCCCACCAAACAGAACCGCCGCCCAGTATCTCAATGACTACCTTTACAAAACCGTAAATTGCTGTTTTTATCATCACACCTGACATGATTGCCGACACATTGCTTGGCGCAGCCGGGTGAGCTCTGGGCAGCCATATATGCAGTGGCACTATCCCGGCTTTGGTGCCGAAACCAAGGGTTACCAGGAGAAATATTATTGTTTTAAGCCGCAGCGGAAGAACACGGCCTGCTTCAGCGTACTGTAAAAAGCTGAAACTGCCGGCTTCCTTATATAGCAGCATAAAGGCCGCAATAATAAACAATGTGCCAATATGGGTCATCACTAAATAAATGAACCCGGCTTTTCTTACACTTAAATTACAGTGATCATAAACCACCAGAAAATAAGATGAAAGTGACATTAACTCCCAGAAAAACACGAACATCAAGGCGTTGTCACTGGCCACCAGGGCAATCATGGAAAATATAAACAGATTATATAATAATCCCAAAAAACCGATATTATGTTTTCCAATATATTCGGTAACATAGCCATAAGAAAAGACAGATACTGAGAGACAAATTACGGATATCACAGTGATAAAGAAAGCCGCCAGGGGACCAATCGTAAATCCCAGCCCTACACTTAACAATGACCAGGGCAGCATAAAATGCGCCGGTGTCCCGGTTAATAACACCATTATGCCAAGAGCCAATCCGCTTAGGGCGGCAATATTGGAGCAGGTGAATCCCATAATAATGCTTAATTTAGGCTTTTTTTGACATGCAAAAGAAAACAGGCCCCCTAATAACGGGAGGCCCATCGTGATTAAAAACAGGCTTCGGGTTAGACTGGACATCTTATTTACGCCTCTTATTCATTTTGAATTTCAGAAAACATGCCTTTAGTTTATCACTTTCGCCATCAATATCAAAACAGGATATTTGTGTAAAACCTTACATATGAAGTTAAATTGTCCCATAACATGGTATTACAACCGATTTACTCAACTTTTTATAAATATACTCTAAATTCTTAGACATTCAAATCTCTATTCTGATAAAATAGGTAAGTCGCACTAAATAATACTACAATAATCACAATAGACAAAATCATGTAAACAGGATCAAAACCCTGAGCGTAAATCAGGTCTTTCGCGTCAAAGTATTTGAACGGCGTAAGGTATTTAAGGTTTTCTATCCTGCTATTCAGATCTATTGCAATTGATAACATAAATGTGAACAAAAGTATTCCTGCTGCCAGGGATGGAGCAGTCTTGGGATGCTTACTTATGGCTGCTGTTGCTGTGCCGACAAGCAAAAATATCAGCTGCAAGATAAACATGCCTACCATCAATCTTGTTATGTCACCAATGACCGCTCCCCCCTTGCTATATTTTTGCACCAAAAAAATCGAGGAAACAAAAGTTGCAAGATTAAAGATTAATATATTTACTAAAGCTGCCAATAGTTTCAAGGTTATTATTTTGTTTCTGGAAATAGGTTTTAAAAACAAAAACTCTGCTGTTTTATCCCGTTCTTCCTTGGAAATAATATTTGCGCCAAGCATCGCAGCATGAATTGTTGCCATCATTGCCAGGTAAATGAAAAGCACTCCGTAATAGCCTATAGCCGTTGTCAGATCAAAGGTCCCCATACCCAAAACAGCTTTTAGGGATGGTGGCATTTGAGCCAGGAAGTCATTAATAGATTGGCCCGAGGCCGATAAACCTGAATATTTACCCATACCACTTGCAATCAATAAGATTACACCAATACTCCATATAATAAGGGCTTTTCGATTGTCTTTCATTTCTCTCATAAACACATTCATAAGTGGATATCCCTCTTGGAATAAATAAAATAACCGGCTGTAATGGCTGTAGCAATAAAGCCTATGGCTGCAATCATAAAAGAAGATTCATAGCTGGAGTATTGCATTATGTAGGCAAAATCAAAATACTTAAAGGGAGTAATATAACGTAAAGCATCATCTCCCGTTGCCGAAGCTAAAGCCCCAATGATAAAGAAGGTGAATACAGTACCCAGGGAGATGGGAAGTACTGATTTAATCTTAGGAATCACCACAGAAACGATAATTCCCAAGGCCATGAAAATAAGCTGAAGGAAAAATAAGGTCAGAGAAAGCAACAAAAATATTTTTGTACTATACTCTTTTGGCTCGACCAGGGAGGCCATCATGGCTGCCGCCCCTAAGTAAAATACATTCGTAATGACTAATGAGGATAAAGCAGCCAAAAGCTTTGCAGTCATAACTTTTGAACGGGTAACAGGTTTTGTTAAGAGGAAATCGGCTGTTTTTTCACGTACTTCTTTAGATACAATGGATGTACCTAAATTAATCGCCTGAATTGCTCCCAAAAGTGAAATATATAAAAAGATATAAGAATAAAATCCTAAAATCGAACCTATATTCTCCACAGAAAGCCCTAAGGCCATCCTTAGGGCCTCGGGAAAACCCTCCATTAATTTTTTGAACTCATCCGCTTCCCTGGAAATAGATGGAAACATTGAAAAGAGAAGAATAACTAACGTCACTAAGGCTGCTGTCCAGGTAATCGTGAAGTTCCTATAAAACTTCAATTCATGCAGAAACATATTCACAGCTTTTAGACCCCCTTTTCATAATAATGCAGAAAGATTTCTTCAAAATCTGGCTCCTCTATCCAGACATTGGCTATTTCTATTTCCGAAATTTTTTTCATGATCAAATTAATATTGCCTCTGAATAAAAAGCTGACAATGTTTTGCTTTACCTCCAAATTACTCACTCCACCAATATTAAAGTAATCCTGATCTAAGTTTGTAGTTGTTTGAACTTTTATTTTTTTATAGTTGTTTTCCTGTAAAGTACTTATCTTATCAAGCTGTATAATTTTACCTTCTTTAATAATAGCAACACGATCACACAATCTTTGAACCTCACTTAAAATATGGGATGAAAACAAGATTGTCGAACCCTTTTTATTCTCTTCCTGTAATAGTTCAAAGAACTTTTGCTGCATAAGAGGATCCAAGCCACCGGTAGGTTCATCAAGGATAATCAGTTTTGGCTCATGCAGCAGTCCCTGGACAATTCCTACTTTCTTTTTATTGCCGTAGGACAAATCATCAATCTTTTTATGCAGATCAAGGTCCATGATTTCAGCCAACTCTTTTATTCTTTCGCTGCAATCTTTTTTATAAAAGCTGGCAGAATATTTTAAGAGATCAATCACTTTCATTTTGTCATAATAAAAAACTTCCGATGGCAGGTATCCTATTTCCTTTTTTATTTCCGGCCCATACTTTATACAGTCTTTCCCGAATATTTTGGCGCTTCCACTCGTGGGATAAATTAATCCTAATAAAGTCCGCAGGGTCGTTGACTTTCCTGCGCCGTTGGGGCCGATAAAGCCAAAAATTTCTTTCTCTTCAACATTAAAACTAACATCAGTAATGCCGCGCTGCTTACCATAATATTTGGTCAAATTATTTATTTCTATAACATTCATTATCGCGTCTCCTTGATGACTTAATTAGGAACAATCCTCTGTTTACCTGGTTTTACACCCAGAGGAGATGTTATCCCCTCTCAATTTTTCCATAACTTTGGCTAAATATCCATTTCCGCTGAAGATTTCATTCAATATGAAAAGCCTCCTATGGTAATTATTATTGCCCCTGCCACACCGGCAATTAATAAACCAACGTCCTCCTTGATTCCTAAAGATAGTGCAGCAGAAAAACCGATTAACGACCATATTAATGGTATCCAAAGTATCCTTTTGGGCATTTTCAAAGTCCAAAGTAACATGCCAAATGTAAAAATGGTTGTGGGACAAGGAGCAATCCCAAACATAGGCGATTGAGGGTATCCGTGACCAAATAGATATCCCAGTACAGGATAAATGACCATAGCATAAACAATTAACAGGCTGCCAACAACACCTGATAAATTCATTTTGAACTGAAAGTGTATAGAATCTTTTAGAACACCTAATACGAAAAATAATAAGCCCTGAACTATAAACAACACACCAAACAAGTAGGCTGGTTTATTGATAGAACTAAAACTTAGGATGTGGTACATTAAACCATTCCATAACCAGAGAAATGTCATCCCGGCACTAATAAGTTTCGATGAATACCTCTTATCTCGTACTGCTAATACAACCATTATGATGCCTAGTATATAAGCTATTATTTGCATTGGATAAACAGCTTGATTGTATAATTTGAAAACCTCTAAAAACTCATCAACAGTAAAGGGAATTTTCATTTTTATCAACCTCCAAATTTATAATACAGAGTTCCTGGCATCAGGTGGAGCACTACCCATTGTTAAATGATTCATTTAAATTACATTTTAACACCTCCTTGTATAACATTTAATCTATCTATTCTTATTATAGTTATAACATGTTTATTTGTAAATAAATTATATGTTATATCTATTGAAAAGTTGCTGGTTTTTTGTTAATAACACAATAATTCTTTATAAAATCAAAAAGCGGCAAGAGTCATATACCCTTGCCGCTGTAACAATCATATTGGCGGAAACAAGCGGGATCAAATATTTAAGCAAAAGAACGCACACTCATTTAGATCAAATTCGCAGTCTCCAGCATACGCATTATGACTGTTGCTGTTCCTGCTCTTGTAATCTGTTCCTGCTCTTGTAATCTCTTCTTTCATGAGAGAGTTTTTTGCTATATTAATTTTTACCATAAGTGCCGTAAAGCCCCTGGCTTTAGCCATGGGGATATAAGGCACAGCGACCGAGGGGCTCAATGCCCCGAAAGTTGCTATATTATTTAAAAGGCGAACATATTTTCCCCGAACATAGGTTTACTTGAGCCAGCCAAAGAACAGGCTGAACGTCTTAAAACAACATTGGCAGCATATATTTGTCTGGTGAATCAAATCGTTGTTAACTACGTTGAGGCGGATATGAATCTCAAATATACAAGCAAAGATGTAATCGCAAACCTGCCCAGCGCAGTTAAAAATCAGGCAATTCAAGATGCGAAAAGCGTTTTTGCCAAGTATAAAAAAGCTGTTCGTACAAATGGCAAATTAAAGCCCGAAGACCAAAAGCAAATTAAAGTGCCTGTTCTCAAAAAACCTGTAGCTATTTGGAACAATCAAAACTACTCTCTCAAAGGAAACATCCTTTCTTTCCCTGTAATTGTTGACGGCAAGTCCAAACGGATTAAAGTTCAGGCTATTTTAACCGACTATCAACGAGAACGATTAACCGGTAAGTTGGGAGTGCGGTTGCGGATACAAAGCCCATCGGGATAGGGTTGGGGCTATGAATATTATATCTGCAACTGTGGTAGACGGTGTAGCGTAAGCGATAGTCTGCCAGCCCCGGGAGCTTATACGCTCTGCCCGGGGACGGGCTGATGGCACAGCCCTAAGCTTGGGGTCATACTCCGATACCAGAAATGGACTTCGGTTTAATCACCCAGGAATCCCCTGCCTTTAGGCATGGGGAGTGTCAAAAAAGCCATCTGTAGTCCTGCCTGCAGTCCACTACACAATCCACATAAACAACATCGCTCTTTACCTGATAAATAAGCATATAACGCTTGCTCATCAGGAGCTTTCTGTACTTACCGTCAGGAATGAAAAGATCGGAAAGCCAAGGGTTTCGCTCCGGAAATTCCTCAAGAGATTTTGCTTTCTCGCTGAACTCAGCGATGAGATCCAATGCAGCTTTTTCACTAACCTGCGCCAGAAAGCGGGAATGAGATACCAGCATCTGAGTCGCTTCATCGGAAATAACCACCGTATACTTTTTACCGGCGGTTTCCATCTAATACCTCCTTGACGGCTGATTTCATCATGGAGGATACCTCGTCGATGGAATAACCGGTTTTGCCGCTTAACCGGCTTTCCTCAGCGGCGACCAGATTTTCTCTGAGGCGCAGCATGCTTTCGCGTCTTGCAAAGGTTTCAATATCCATCACAACCAAGTCGCCTTCACCGTTTTTGGTTAGGTATACAGGCTCTCCGGACTTCTTGCATAGCTCGGAAATCTCGTTGTAATTTTTTCGAATTGCAGCTGATGGCTTTATGTTAATCATCTTGACCACTCCCTTTAATGTAGCAGTATTTTATCCTTATTGTATTCTTATTATACTACGTTAAAGTGGTCTTGTAAATTAATGGTGCCTTTTATCTGCCCTTTTGGCATTGAACCAAAAAAGCACACCACATCCCAACACGTGCAGCTTACGCACCCTCGAAGATCATCAACAAAAGCCATCCCTTTCGAGATGACTTTTGCTTATTTCGGTATCTAAATGAATTCAGCCTTTATAAGCATCTTTCTTATCATCACGGCTGACTCCGCCCGGGTGCTGTTGGCCGCGGTGATAAAGCTGCCGTCCGGATTACCGTTGATAATCCCGTATTTTACGGCCAGGGCAACTGCTGTTTTAGCCCACGGGTCTATGGTGGCCCCATCCCTGAGCTGGGCCAGGTATTGGTCTTCTTCCGCATCCGTTATGTTTACGCTCACCCCGGCAGCCTTCAGAGCCTGGAACAGCATGGCTGCCGCTTCTTCCCTGGTAACTTGGGCATTAGGCCGGAACGTGCCGTCACTGTAACCTCTGATTATTCCGGCTTCAACTGCTGCACCGATGGCCCCGGCATACCAGTCGCCCGGCTGCACATCACTGAATCCAGTGCTTTCTGCATTGGCCTGAAGGCCCATGGCCCGCACCAGAATCACAGCAAATTCAGCCCGTGTTATCTTGTTGTCCGGGGCAAAGGTGTCTTGGGTCTTCCCACTAATGATCAGCTTGCTGGCTAGGATGTCGATATCATCCTTGGCCCAGTGGCCGTCTGTATCAGCAAACGATTTTTTGTTTTCGATAACGGTATACAGACTAGCTCTCAGGTTTTGGATTATGGCCATTGCATTTTCGTGTAATTGCTGGCTAATCGTAGTTGGTAACGGAATAATAACACCGTCAGCGGTAATCTCAACACCTACAACATAGTTTGGGTCTACAGGGTCGGATAAGTTGATGACCCTTGATACATAACTGCCAAACTGGGTTATATTAATACTTCTATCCCCTGCCACTATTTCGACTTTAAATTCGACAGGAGTTACTATCATCGATAAACCAGCTTTTTCGGCAGCTTCTGTTGCAGCCCTAATTTGTTCCGGGGTCGGTTCAGAAACAGAGACATTCATGACGATATCACCGGATTCTATACCTAGTTGTTTAAGTAGATGTTCAGTGTTTAGCTCCACAGAAGGCAGTGTAAACGATGCAAAAGGTGTCCGGATTTCCAGCGAACTGCCTGAATCAAACAGAGTATCGAGCAGCCGTCCGCCTACCTCCACATTAATTACTCCTGTTGACTGGGCTACCTCTACTATAACCGTACTCACGGCAGAATTGTTGTTAGCAGAATTGTTATTAATAGCGTCTATGGTCCTGTTTTCATCAATGGTCACAGTTGTAACTGGCCTGTTGTCCTGACCCAGCCATGTATTCACGTTCGTGTGCGGGTTAATTATACCTCCGGTAGTTGAACCGGTACTGGAATCACTATTATTGCTATTACCGCTGCTATTGTCACTGCTGCCTTCAGGGGGACCTGACTGGAGGATGGTACCGGACACACCCACCGCCACAAAGTTTTCACCGTCTGATGCGATCTGTCTCAGGTTTCTTGCGGTACCTGTTGTCAGGCTGGCCCAGCTTATCCCGTCAGGGGAGGTCAGGACAGTGCCGTTCTGACCAACTGCCGCAAACAGGCCGTTGCGGTACGTCAAGCCATTAAGCTGTTTCACAGTAACCGGAGTCCTGATAGTCCAGGTAATGCCGTCGGCTGAAGTCAGGATACTGCTGCTTTCAACGTCACCGTGTACCCCTATTTTATATGCTGCAGCCGCAAAAATGCCGCTGCCATAAGTTACGTCAGTAATGATATCTGTGGTGCCCGAGGTCCTGAGAGTCCAGTTTATCCCGTCCGGTGAAGTCAGGATTGTTCCCCCGGCTCCTACTGCCGTAAAGACACCATTGCCATAAATTATGCTGTTGAGGTTCTGGGTGGTGCCTGATGTCCGGATAGTCCAGGTGATGCTGTCACCGGAGGTCACAATTGTCCCTTTGTTCCCTGCGGCCACAAAAATGCCGCTGCCAAAGGACGCTCCATTAATGTTTTCAAAAGTGCCTGATGTCCGGTTGGTCCAGGTGATGCCGTCCGGGGAGGTCCTAATTATTCCGTTTCCTCCCAGGGCCAAAAAGGTGTTTCCGGAGTATACGACCCGGGAGGCGCCGGGAATCGCCGGCCGCTTGGTCCAAGTCCGCCCGTCCGGCGAGGTCAGCAGGGTTTGATTTCCTATCACCACAAAGATGTTGTTGCCGTAAGCTATTCCGCTAAGTGTAGCTGTAACGCCTGATGGATTGGCCCAGGCTGTACCGTCAGCAGAGGTCATAATCATGCCTGAATCGCCTACCGCCACAAAATTGTCATTACCATATGTTATCCCGCTGAAATCACGGTCAGTACCCGAGGAAGCGTAGTTCCAGGTGATACCGTCAGCCGAGGTCATCAGTGTACCATCAGTTCCCACGGCCATGAAGGCGGAGCCGCTGTAAACCACCCCCTGCAGGTCGTTGTAACCGGTGCCGGGTGTCCGCGCAGTCCAGACTGCGCCGTCTGGGGAGGTCAGAACTAAACCTTTATATCCCACCGCTGCGAAGATGCTATTGCCGTAAGTCACCCCATAGAGTGGGTAGCTGTTATATACTGAAACTTTGGTCCATGTAACACCATCAGATGAGGTAAGCATCAGGCTGTAATCGCTGCCGCCCACGGCCACAAATTTACCGCCGCCATAAGCTATATCCGCGATTTCGTAAGTTGTGCCCGAGGTCCGGCCGGTCCAGGTGATACCGTCAGCTGAGGTCAGGATGGTTCCCCCGGCTCCCGCCGCCACAAATCTATCGCTGCCATATTTTATACTCTTAAGGTCGTTGGTCGTGCCCGAGGTTCGGCCGATCCAGGTGATGCCGTCAGCTGAGGTCAGGATGATTCCTCCGGCTCCCACGGCTATGAATTTATTGCTGCTATATGTTACGCCCGCAAGGCTGGAGGTTGTGCCTGAGGTCCGAATGGTCCAGTTTGTGCCGTCAGTTGAGGTCAGGATTGTTCCCCCGGCCCCCACGGTCACAAATTTGCCGCTGCCAAATACCACTCTGGACAGATTACTGATATTACCTTCTGGCAGGGGATTGCGCCAGTGCCAGGTATCAAGGGAATCTACCCCTTTATTCACCGTCAGGCTCAGGGTCTTGCTGTCAGTTTGGCCGACGCTGTCACGCACCATAACTGTTACTGTTAATGTGCCCGCAGCCGTTGGTGTACCGCTGATTACCCCGGTGGATTCATTAATATTAAGGCCCGCCGGCAGGCCGGCGACTTCCCAGGTATATGGAGATGTGCCGCCGCCTGCTGTCAGGGTAATGCTATAGGATGATCCGGCGGCGCCGTACGGCAGGCTGGCAGTGGTAATAGACAAGACTGCCGGCACCGCCACGTTCGCAGCTGTTCCAAAGTCATAACCTGTCTTCACTGCCGTTACAGTGTAAGTCTTGCCTGCGGTCAGCGCTGCACTTATGGCATAGGTTGCCCCTTCATCTGAAGTTTCTGCCGATGTAATTGTTACAGCGTTATCTTGGTCATCCTTCAGAATAAAATCACTGCCTGTCAAACCGGCCAATGCCGGGTTCAGGGTTATGGTGAATCCTGTTGTGGAAGGATTGCTTACAGCCAATGATTCATTAATTATTGTCACATCGGTTGTCACATCGACAATATTAGACTCACCTTCATGGCTGCCACCTGTCACAACCAGTTTGAACTTGTAAGCCGTATTTTGTGTTAAACCGGTGACTGTGGCAGTTGTGGAGGCTGCAGTCAGTGCTCCGGCAGTAGAATCGGTCCAGGTCTCCCCGCCGTCTGTAGATTGCTGGACCTTCACCGCCGTCGCCCCGGCTGGTGCGGTAAAGCTAAAGCCAGCGGTCGTGTCGGTTTTGCCGGTGGAGGCAAAGTCGCTGATCCGAGGCGAATTCACAGTCAGACTTAAGATGGCGCTGGCGCTATGGCGGCCGACGCTATCGGATACCGAAACAGTCACGGTCGATTCTCCCGCCGCCGCTGGGGTGCCACTGATTTCCCCGGTGAGGGCATTGATGCTCAAGCCCGCCGGCATGCCGACAGCTGTCCAGGTATATGGCGCTATACCGTCATTTACAGCCAGGGTTGTGCTGTAGGGCACCCCGATTGTACCTGACGGCAGGCTGGGTGTTGTTATGGTTAATGATGGGTTCACTGTTATTTCAACCACCATAATATCGGTTTTGCCGGGTACATTGTTATCAACGACCCGTAACGCCGCATGGTAAGTGCCGGCGAAATAATACGTGTATATCGGTTTTGCATTCGGATCCATCCCATGCCAGGCCTTTCCGTCTGAGCTGTAATGGCCGTCTGGAATTCCTCCTTGCCCCATATTATAAGAGTTCCAATTGATATTCTGAGGGTCAGGAACATCAAAGAGCCACTGATAATCAATTATTTGTTTATAGATACCCCCGGGATGGTAAGAATCCTTATGGCTAAAGGTTACCACTCCATTCCCGGGTCCGGAGGTACCTTCAGTTACAACTGACGGAGAAGCCGCCCCTTGTGCTACCGGACCGTAATCAATCAAATACGTTAGAACATCTACGTTAAGGCTGGTAATAGCACTCTGTCCTATGCTATCCCGTACCGTTATAGCTATGGTCGCAGGATTCTCCGTCGTAGGCGTGCCGCTTATTACTCCGGTGGAAGCGTTTAGGCTGAGGCCCTCGGGTAAGCCGGCAGCGCTCCATGTGTAAGGGGCTGTCCCGCCGATGGCTGCCAGGGTGGTACTATATACCATGCCAACCGGCAGGCTGGCCGTACTAATAGCCAATTCCGTGGTTACTGTCATGGTGGTTTGTGCCATGCCTGTTCCTTCGGGGCTGGTCACTTTCAGTCCGATGTCGTACTTGGGCTGCCCGGTTACCGGATCAACTGGAGTAAGCGGGTTGATCAAGGCAGTCAGTTGATCATAGTTTATGGTTACAAAAGCTCCTACGGCGTCATCATACGCTCCGTCCCCGTCAATATCCCATTCATAGTTTAATATGTTATAGTATGAACCAAGGCCGTCCAGTTTAAGTGATTCCCCAGGGCTAATAATATACGGCCCCCCGGCATTAGCCACCAGAAAAAATTCTTCTGTCCTGTTGATTGTAATCGTATAGGTTTTATCCGCCTTGCCCATTTCCTGTACTACCACTTCGATTGTGTTATCACCTAAGGATAGCGCTACTATCCCATCCGGATATAAATCCTGTCCCTTCTTAACCAGGGCACTTGTACCCGACGCCGTAAAGGGAACTACTCTGATACTGGCTACCGCATTTGTTACGTTCGCCGTATAGCTGTAGATATTTCCATCGAACCTGCTGATCAGCTCTCTTCCTCTGCCATCAGCGTTTTCTTTCGCCCTCAGACCAATGAGGTCAGCCGCTTTCGGCTGATATATGGTCAAAGTGGTCTGTGCCGTGCCCGTTCTCCCGGTTGTGTCGGTTACTTTCAGTCTTACGTTATACTTGGGCTGCCCGCTTATAGGATCGGCAGGAGTAAACGGGTTGATCAAAGCAGACAGTTGAGCATAGCTTTTGGTTGCATTCTCTCCTGCAGCATCATCATATACTCCGTCCCCATCAATATCCCATTCATAACTTACTATGTAATCTCCGGCTGTCTCGTCAGAGTCATATGAACCGCTGCCGTCCAGTGCAAGCGATTGTCCCATGTTGATAATATATGGTCCCCCTGCATTAGCTACGGGAAAAGACAACATTTCAGGCGGACCCACCGTCAGGTCATAACTGGCGCTGGCGTTATGGCCAGCGCTATCCGATACTGTGACAAACACGGTCGTTGTTCCCGCCGCCGTGGGTGAGCCGCTGATAACTCCACCGGAACCGATATTGAGACCTGCTGGCAGGCCGGTGGCGCTCCAGATATGTGGTGATGTGCCGCCACTGGCGATTAGTGTGGTGTTATATGGCGATCCAACGATACCGTCAGGCAGGCTGGTTGTGGTGATTGACAATGGTGTTACAGCCGCCTCAGTTGTCACATCGACCACATTGGAATCACCGGCATGGCTGCCACCGGTCACCACCAGTTTGAACTTGTAGGCCGTGTTTTGCGTCAAACCGGTGACTGTGGCAGTTGTGGAGGCTGCAGTCAGTGCTCCGGATGTAGTGGAATCTGTCCAGGTCTCCCCACCGTTGTCAGATTGCTGAACTTTAACTGCCGTCGCCCCTGCCGGCGCTGTGAAGCTGAAAGTTGCAGTCGTGTCGGTTTTGCCGGTGGAGGCAAAGTTGCTGATTGGAACTGCCGGTACTGCCACATTCACAGCAGTTCCGAAGTTATAACCTGTCTTCACTGCCGTTACAGTGTAAGTCTTGCCTGCGGTCAGCGCTGCACTTATGGCATAGGTTGCCCCTTCATCTGAAGTTTCTGCCGATGTAATTGTTACAGCGTTATCTTGGTCATCCTTCAGAATAAAATCACTGCCTGTCAAACCGGCCAATGCCGGGTTCAGGGTTATGGTGAATCCTGTTGTGGAAGGATTGCTTACAGCCAATGATTCGCTGATTTCGTCAGCGTTGGAGACAGTGACGGTGACGGTGTCGGTGGCCTCATGGCCGCCTGCATCCCTCACCCTTAGCGTCACCGTATAGGTGCCCAAGGCTTCAAAAGTATGGGCAGCAGTTTGCCCCGTACCATCATAAATGCCGTCGCCGTCAAAGTCCCACTGCCATGCGGTGATGGTCTGCCCGGGGAACAGATGCCTGGATTCCGAACCGTCAAAGTTGATTTCGGTCCCTGGTTCTCCAACATTGGGCAGCGCCCTGCCTTTGGCGATCATGGCCTTTAGGTCGACGGTCAGCAGCACCGTATCCTGGGCTGCGACACCATTATTATCCGTCACAGTCAGCCGGATATAGTGTTGCCCGATCTGCTGTAAAGGGGGATAATCTGCCATCTCTTCCCAGGTCTTATGCAGCACATAGTTGGGGCCGGTATCAATGCTATTGATTTGGCCATCGTTGTTGGTATCAGTCCTGGTCCAAACAATGTCGTCTGTTCCGTCGTTGTTCAGATCCCAGGCCAGGCGATTAACCCAGTCTCCGGGGTCTGGGTCGGCGGTCAGGTTTGCGTTGACCATAAAACCTTCGCCCTGCTCGATGAACTTGCCTCTCCTGTCTGCATCAAAGCGTATGTTCGGAGGTTGGGAAGGCAGGATATTAAAAACTACATCAAAAGAGTAATATTGAATCTCACCAAGAGAGTTGGTCACCGCCAAGCGCAGTGTTTTTTTGATCCCCTGTGGCGGTAAAGGGTTGGGCAGAGGTTTAAGATCTATCGTTAGCTCGGTCATCATGCCTGTCACGAATTTGGAGGGGTCACCGGTAAGTTCCCATTTCCAGCTGACAACAGGGTAAGCCGGCATGCCGGAGTAAGAAGCTGAACCGTCCAGGCGTACGGTCGCTGTACCATCGGGCTTTATCGGGACATAAGGCTGAGGACCCCAAGCCGGAACCGGCACAGGTGTACTATTATAGAGAGTCAAGGTGGCGGTGTTGACATTGGTCCTCCCGGTGCCATCTGTCACCTTCAAGGCAATGGTTACTTCAGGCAGCCCGGTACGGGGGTCGGCGGGGTACTGCAGAGGCTGTAACAAACTTTCCAGTTCGGTCCATGTTATAGACGTGACGTCCCCAGTAAAATCATAAACGCCATCTCCATTTATGTCCCATTCATAACTTACGATGTGATCAGCCGACGCCTCGTCAGGGTCATATGAGCCACTGCCGTCCAACGTCAGTTCTTGTCCTTGTTCCAGTCCTATTATGCCGATAACATATGGCCCTCCGGCATCGGCGACCGGAGAATGCGGTCTCTGAACCGGATTCACCGTAATCGGCACGGTGACTTCTACCGACCCGCCATTTCCATCGCTGACTGTGACCTTCATTGAGGTGCTGCCTGCGGCTGCGCCTGTGATAGTTACCGTTCCACCGGTCAGGTTTGCCGTTGCTGTCGCTGTGGCAGGACTAGTCACAACGCCCGTGATGGTCAGTATATCACCATCCATATCCTCCGCTATATCTGAGGCTGTATAGCCGATAGTGCCATTTACCGCCACACTCTGTAGAGGTACAGGACTTTTAGCAGTGGGGATATTGTTAGATACGACAGCCTCAGTTGTCACATCAACCACATTAGAATCACCTGCATGGCTGCCACCGGTCACCACCAGTTTAAACTTATAAGCTGTATTTTGTGTCAAACCGGTGACTGTGACCGTTGTGGAAGCAGCCGTCAGTGCTGCGGATGTAGTGGAATCCGTCCAGTTCTCCCCGCTGTCTGTAGATTGCTGTATTTTAACTGCCGCGGCCCCGGCCGGTGCGGTAAAGCTAAAGCTGGCAGTCGTGTCGGTTTTGCCTGTATTTGCAAAATCGCTGATTGGAACTGCCGGTACTACGACCGGCTGTCCGGCGTAGATTTTGCGGATGACATTGTTACCGGAGTCCGCGATGAAGATGTTCCCATCACTGTCCACGGTCACCCCGCGAGGGCCGTTTAGTTTGGCGTCACCTGCCAGGCTCCCATCACCGGTATAACCGGGGAAAAATGGCCCCTGGCCGGCTATAGTGGTAATGATGCCATTGGTATCTACCTTGCGGATGCAGTTATTGTAGCTTTCAGCAATGTACAGGTTGCCATCACTGTCCAGCGCCAGGCCATCGGGGTAACTTAGTTGTGCTGCGATGGCCGGACCCCCGTCACCGGAATAACCATTAGTCCCGTTACCGGCCACAGTATAGATATACCCTTCGGTCATCGCTATCCCATATCTGGTTTGGTCAGAAGCAGCCACCATGCGGATACGGCTATTTGTGGCATCAGCAATGAAAAGGTTACCGTCACCGTCCACGGTCACAGCATATGGATTTTGCAGCTTGGCAGCAGTGGCTGTGCCCCCGTCGCCGGAGAAACCCTGCATCCCATTTCCGGCTGCAGTAGTGATGGTCCCGCCGGCATCTACCTTGCGAATGCAATGGTTATAGGTATCAGCGATGTAAAGATTACCGGAGCTATCCAAAGTTATACCAAAGGGCTTATTGATATCCGCACTGACAGCCGCAGACCCGTCACCTGAATAACCGCTAGTCCCGGTGCCGGCCACAGTATATATGTTTCCGGCAGTCATCGGGATTCCGTACCGGGACATGTCAGCGCCGGCTACCATCCGGATACGGCTGTTCTGCATGTCAGCTATGTAAATATTGCCGCCGCTGTCCACTGCCACACCGTGGGGATAGTACAGCATAGCGCCGGTGGCTGGACCGCCGTCACCGGAAAACCCGTCATTCTGTTCTCCACCGAGACCGGCCACGGTGGTGATAGTGCCATCAGTATCCACCATGCGAATACAGTTGTTCCAGTCATCTGCAATGTAGTACCTGCCATTTTCGGCCACCGCCACGGCATAAGGCCGGTTCATCTGGGCGTCGGTGGCCGGACCGCCGTCGCCGGAATAGCCTCTGCCCAAGGCCTGGTTGCCGGCCACGGTGGTGATTGTCGCCGGCGGCCCTGCAATTGCTACTGTAACACTCGGTCCACCAGCACTCCAGTTACCTGCCGCGTCGCCCGCTTCAACTGTGAATGTATACGAAGTGCCGGCAGCCAGTCCGGTGACATCATATGTGCCGGTATTGCTGCTGACTGCAGCCAGGAGGCTGTCGTCCCGGTATATCCTGTAGCCGGTCACACACACATTATCGATTGCCCCAGACCAGGACAGGGTCAGGCTTTCATCGTGGATATTGCCTGCAGATAATGTCCCTCCTCCCGGCCAGTAAGGAGCTGTGGTATCCACAACCGGTGTGCTCAGCCAGTTATATATGAAGATACTGTCACTAGAATAATAGGTGTCCTCATCCACAAGGTTTTCGGCATAGGAAACATAAGTGATGCACCTGCCGTTTCCGCTAATTGCAGGTGTCCTGCCGCCCTCGTCAGCTTCATCGCCTGAAGCGTTTACACTTACCCTGGCAAGCTCACCTGTTTCCCGGTCATGGACAAAAACATCATCACTATAATTTGTGTCGCCTGTGACCAGGTTGTCAGCCCCTGATTCAAAAACCACATAGCGCCCGTCTGAGCTGATGGAAGAGTCATAACATCCGTAAAGGGGCTCAACACCCGCTGTGGAAACACTCACCCGCTCTGTGACACCGGTTGTGCGGTCCCGCACAAAAATATCATAATATCCGTTAGTATCGCCGCTTACCAGATTACTTGCCCTTGATTCAAAAGCAACATACCGGCCGTCAGCGCTGATGGCCGGGTAATAGCTTATGCCGTCGCCAGCCACCCCGCCCGTTGATACACTGATCAACTCCGTGGTATGGGCGGTCCGGTCATGTACGAAGATATCCCTGATAGAATTGGAATCATTGTTTACCAGGTTGCCGGCATTGGAATAGAAAGCCACACTGCTGCCGTCTGCACTTATAGCCGGCCCTGCGCTGTAGCTGTTGCCCTGGGCCCCGTCACTGGAAATGCTGACTATTTCAACTTCCCCGGTAAGGCGGTCATAAACAAATATGTCTTCATTTGAATTAGAATCTCCGGCCACCAGATTTTCGGCATAAGAAGCAAAAGCAATATACCGCCCGTCGGCGCTTATTGAAGGGGTATAGCTGTCACTGTCGCCTTCGGCACCTTCGGCGGAAACACTGATCCGACCGGTTATGCCTGTCTGCACGTCATGCAGGAAAATATCATCAGACTGGTTATTGTCACCGGCCACGAGATTATCCGCACTGGATTCAAAGGCCATATAACGGCCGTCTGCGCTTATAGCCTGGTTTCTGCTGCTGCCGTTGCCTTCAACACCCTCTGAGGAAATACTGACACGTTTGGTTTCACCTGTTTCCCGGTCAAAGACAAATATGTCAGACCTCCAGTTATTATCATTGGATACCAGGTTGTCCGCATCAGAGGAGAATACCGTATACCTCCCGTCAAAGCTGACATCAGGGGTATCACTGTCATCATTGGCCTGCAGGCCGTCACTGGAAACACTTACCCGCTGAATTGTCTGATCCGATTGGTAAGAAGGTAAGGTAGTCCCGGTCCCTGACGGCCCGGCAGCGCTTATGTTGCCGGCAGCGTCCACCGCTTCAATCCTGAAAGTATATTGGGTCTCCGGTGTCAGACCTGTCACCGGGTAGGATCGATTTTCCCCTGGCGCGGTACCCAGAAGGGTCTCCCCCTGGTACACTCTGTATTCCGTTACTGCCACATTGTCCTCGGCTGCCCTCCATTGGAGCACGATACCGGTGCGTCCCGGGTAAACCCACAATTCCATCGAATCGTACCAGGCCGGGGGCTCCTCATCCTGGGTCAGTTCCAGGTCGGATACATAAGTGGTTTGGCCGCTGTAAACATTTACTTCATTGTCCTCGTCAGGGATATAATTCGCCTCTGAAGCCCTGACGAGATATGCGCCGCTCCCTGACGGGATTACGCCGGTAAAGCTGTAGGACCCGTCTGCAGCGGAAGTTGTCTGCATTATGGTTGTTAACTGTTCACCGAAATCTGAGATAAATTCGGACCATATTAATTCAACCGTAGCGCCGGGAAACGGATTTTCATCCCCGTCTGTTACCCGGCCAAGTATTGTTCCCGGTTGATGGCGCTCCATTTCGAGGTTAACAGTGACCTCTCCCCAAGGTAGTGAAGTCACTGTGGCTGACGCGCTGTCGTAACCGAAGACACCAAGAGCCGGGTTACTCTCACCTGATGCAGTCACGTCCAGGTCTCCATCGGCATAAATAATGAGTGTCCCATCATTGACTGAAGCATATTTATTCATCCCGGGTGAGACTGAAACGTAATCAAAATCGGCTGATGTAACCGGTTGGCCGGTATCAGCATCTTTTGCCAGGGCAGTGATTTTACCCAGCGGTCTGACTGCAATAGTCAGGTCTGTGGTCTGGCCGAGCTCAAAATCTAACCCCACAGGACTGTTAGATACCTCATAACGCATGTTGCCGGTCTGGTTAAGGCCTCCATATTGCTGGGTACCCGCAGGAAAAGCCATTCCATTATTAAAACTTGTATAGTATGCGACAAAGGTGATTGTGCCGCTTCCGTTAGTGAAATGCTCAGGGGTAACCCCATCAAAGGGGGCATTCCACGGCCAGTCATAACCACCCTGGTCAGGCAGGCAATACGAAAACCAGTACGGGACACCTGCTGGAGCAGGGTTCCCGGCCAGATCTGTAATATGTACGTTAAGGGTGCCATGGGTGACAACGGTAAAGCCCAGGTTAAGGGTTGTCCCCGGGTTATAGAAGTACTCTCCCGAAACATAGCCGCCGCCGCCGCTCTTAAATGCCTCTACAATAAGTTTCCAGTTATTGTCGAAATAAGTTCTGACATATACGTCCGGAAAACTCCATAAACCATTGACATCGGAAGATGTTGTCTGGGTCTCACTAAATTGTGAACCATCAGGGCTTTCAAAATGATACCTGATGGTGCAGCCTAATAACGGGGCCCCCAGGTCGTCCTGAACCGTACCCTGGATAACCAGGTATCCTGGGTCGACCGCCTGGGCAGTTTGAACCGGCATCAATGACAATATCAGAAATATGTTCAAAAGTATGGCAACTGCCTTCACCCAACATGAGTAACCCGGTTTTTTCCTGAAAAACATAAAACGCTTCATCGCTTACCCTCTTTCTCCCATCGATCAGCCCTTTTTACTAAACGCTTTCCTATTTGGTCTTTTATCAACCTGCAATCCGTAAGAATCGGTTTGCTTTGGTTTTCACCAACGAACCCTGTTTTGACCATCAATTCCAGCAGATACTCCGTTTCCAGCGCCAGCTTATATGCCTGCATACAGTGTTCCTGTAAGCTTTTGGGGAAATTATTTGATACTCGCAGGTATACACCTATTCCAGTTCCGCATTCAAGCAAACGAACCGCCAGTGGAAACGGCTTTTTTTCTTCATCCAGATATTTGGCAAGCTCAATGATCCTGATTCCAAAATCAAAAGCTTTTATCGAGAGCTCATCCATATGGCATTGTCCTCCAAATAAAAGTTATATCTATAATTGTAAGAATGGAACTATTAAAGCGCCATCCTCACGATGTGATGTTATAAGAATTTATTTTTCAGGAGATGTGAGATTATGCACTCTTGTCAATCAGGATATCAGTTGAAAACTTATATCAATAATATTCACAACGCCAATTGCTATGATATAATGGGTAAAAGTGGGAGGAAATAAAAATGAATTTCTTACAAATGGACAAGCAAATGCCTGTATCATTACCGGAAATTTGCGCCCCGCGTACGGAACTGCTGCAAACCTTCGATAAGGCGGCGAAAAATCAGTACATATATGTTCATGCGCCCGCCGGTTATGGCAAAACTATTTCAACTCTTTTATGGCTTAAAAAATCGGGCTGCAAAACCATTTGGATGTCCCTCGATGCATATGACAATGCCCTCGTGCTGTTTTACAGGCTTTTTTGCATGAGCATACTTTCCGTAATACCTAATAACTCAGAGATTTTGCAGGAAGTAAAATCTCCTGCTTTTAATGCTGCTCCCGTCGAATGTACTATTGATTTGTTAACTCAGGTGACCTATGAAGATCTTAAATATGCGCTTGTACTTGATGATTTCCATTTGATTACGAATGAGGAAATAAAAAAGTCGCTCCCATTTGTTATGAAGCGACTCCCCCTGGCGATCACAGTATTCGTTTTAAGCAGAAACAACATACCGGATTCATTTGCGGCTTTATATGAACAGCAAAAGATTTCCTGCATTGAAAGCGCTAATCTTGCGTTTAGCAGCGACGAGATAAGAAAACACTTTGCAAGCTATGGCCGGTTTATCACAAAGGAAGAGGCGGACAATATCCATGCTTATACAGAGGGCTGGGTTATTGCGTTAAATGCAATGGCTGTGAGCGGCAATATAGACGTCTCCAATAAAAGCCAATCCCTGTCCTTTAACAGCTATATTGAAAAAAACATTTGGAATAAGCTTGATGTGACGATCCGTGAATTTCTGATCAAAACTTCGGTGCCGGACAAATTTTCTTTAGAGCTCTGCGAATACCTGACTGAAAACGGCAAGTGCCAGGAAACCCTGGATACATTAATCGGAAGCAACATCAATATTTCGCTTATGGGGTCGGAATATCGTTACCATAATCTGCTTCTGGAATTTTTACGTGACAAATTGGACCAAAGTCATTTGGATAAGCAGGCGCTTAATAAAAAAGTGGCGGATTATTACTTAAAAAAAGGCGATTTCCTCACGGCCAAAAACTATGCCATGAAAAGCAAAGATATCAATGCCATTGTTCAGACGGTTCGCAGATTTTCTAATTTAAAAACTTTTTCACTTGATGAATATATTGAATTTCATAAGCTTTATGGTATACATGCCATACCGGATGCAATCTGTGACAAAATGCCGCTTTTATACCTTCCGCGCATATTTTATTCTTACGCGACTGGAGATATCATGAACGTTAATTATTATTTTGACAAGCTTTATCCCTTGATGCCGCTGATTGCCGATACCCATCCGGAAGTAATGGAACACGTAAACAGCATGGTCATGCTTGATTGCAGGTTAAGGCTGTCCGAGCTTCCTTCCCGCATTGAAAAGCTGCCGGTCATAACGCATGAGCACAAAGATTTACAATCTCCGACATTCACTTTTCAATTCCCGTTTTTACACCGGTGTGTCCGCGATTTCTATGAGCTAACAGACTCGCGGCTCAATAGAATTATTACAGAATTTTCTTCAAATATTATAAAACAAAACGTTGATCTTATGTTTATAGGGGCAGAGTCGGGATTGCTGCTGGAAAAGAATAAATTACATGAAGCCCTTGACATCGCCCTTTCATTAAAAAGCACTATAGACGAAGGCATGAGCCCGGAGTTTGTTTATGCCATTTATGTATTGACAGCCGAAATTTATCTATTATTAAATCAAAGAGAAAAACACAAAACTACCATGAAAGAAGTAAAAGAGTACATTACTTTGCATTCATGTGAATATCTCTTAAAAAATCTGTCAGCATATGAAGCAAGAGCCTTAATAATGGACGGCGATAAGACTGCCGCCGAAAAATGGCTTAAAAACTATTTTGTCAATGATAGTTCTTTCAGCGAGTTCTATAAAATCTATAGAAATTTTACAACCGCAAGGGCTTATATTTTACTTGGGCAAACAGATAAAGCTTTCAGCTCGTTAAATAGGCTAAAATCGCTGGCGGAAAGTTATGACCGGCTGCTTGATACTGCCGAGGCTGATGTTCTCCTTGCTATCGTCGAATGGGTCTCAGGTAAAAGAAAAGAAGCCCAAAACAGGCTTCAAAATGTGTTTTTATCAATGCATCAATACGGCTTTATCCGGGTTGTCGCCAATGAAGGCAAGGCAGTTTTGCCGATATTGTCCTCCATTATTAAAAAGCTTAAAAAAGATACTAATCAGTTCCACGGTTTGTATAAATTTACAAAAGAAGTGTACTTTGCGGCATATGACCAATCAAAGCATTTTAAAGGCATAACATACAATAACGAAGTAATGGCGATTAAGCTTTCTCCACAGCAGAAACGCGTGTTGGAGTTCCTGGCGAAGGGTTATAAAAACTCCGAGATAGTTGAACAAACAGGGCTAAGCCTTAACACAATCAGAACTCACACAAAGATTGCATATCAAAAGTTAGAGGTAAATAATTCTTTGGATGCGATTGTTCGTGCGAAGCAGTTGGGGATAATCGAATAAAAACTGTTGTGACAGATGAAGTGCTGAAATTCATTAAAGAGTGTCTCGCCGCAGACGATGCGGAAAATATAAAGAAGCAGAGGCATACGGCAAAACGGATATACGACAGATTAGTGGACGAGAAAGGCTTTACTGGCGGCGAATCAACCATACGTGAGATAGTGGCCGAACTAAAAGCCAAACAGCCTAAAGTATTTATCCCCCTGTCCTACGACCCTGGCGAAGCAATACAGGTCGATTGGGGCGAAGCAACCGTATACCTTGCAGGGAAAAAGATAAAGGTTAATTTATGGTGCATGCGTGAATGTTACAGTGCAGATATGTTCTGCAAAGTGTTTTATCGGCAAAACGAGGAAAGCTTCCTTGATGGACAAGTAAGCGGTTTAGCCTACTTTTGGAGGCACCCCTCTTAAGGTAATATTTGATAATGCAAAAGTCGCAGTCAAAGAAGGTTTCGGGGTTCATACAAAGGCTCAGGACAGATACGCTGCCTTATCAGCCCATTATGCCTTTAAACCAGAGTTTTGTAACATAGCTTCTGGGCACGAAAAAGGCTTGGTTGAGGGTCTTGTCGGCTGGCTAAGGCGAAATATCCTTGTTCCAATACCGAGAGTTGAAACCTTAGAAGAACTAAATGCTGAAATTCTGCGACGATGTATAAAATACCGGGAACACAAAATCGCAGGAAGAAGTCAGACTGTCGGGATGATGGCTCAAAGTGCCCTAGCAAGCATGGCAGCACTACCAAAGTTTAAGTTTGATCCAAGCAAGAGCATAATTGCAAGAGTTGATGATTTCTCAACAGTTAAGTTTGATTACAACAGCTACTCAGTTCCAATCAAGTGTGCCAGCAAAGAAGTAACGGTAAAAGGCTACGGCAATGAGATAATGATATTCTATCGTAGTTCTGAAATAGCTCGGTATCCACGGTGTTACGAAAGAGGCACTGTAAAATACCGACTTGAACATTACATAGATTTAATAGAACAACGCCCCCGGAGCGCTTACAACGCAAAACCAGTCAAGAGCACTATCTCAGAAGAACTGATGGCGATAGGCAGACGCATGGCCGGTCCTCGTGAGATGGTAAAGCTTTTACGAATGTATATTGATTTTGGTGAGGAACGATTAATGACGGCCATCAAGGGCATACAGGGTTCGGAGATATCGATAGCAGAGATTCAGGCACACCTAATCCCTGTTAATAAACCGGTCAAAATACAACCAATACTTAACATTAAAGTAGCCAGGCCGCAGTTCGGAAAATATGACAACCTTCTCACTGGGGGTGCTGCGGTATGAGTAAGGTTGCTGCCTTAATTGACAGAGTAACCTTTCGCTCACATATCCTTAACATGAATGTCAAGGATTCCTATCGGCTGGAGTAACCTTCTTTAATTTCAGGGGAATCAATTCGACAAGCTCTGATGCCAGCTCTGCCTTTTTCAGAGAACTTAAGTTTTTTAGATCAAGATTTATACGAATTCTAATCATTTCATTTTTCGATAACCCATTAACCGTATCAAAAAGATTGCATGGAATATTAATCTTCTTCCAAAGTCGTTGCTCTTTGTTTTCTTGTAGCTGTTGACCAAAAGCCTTCGTTCGTTCTAAAACATCAAAAACCCCGATTTCACTAAACTTTACGGTATTTCCCTTTTCCACGCAAAAACCCACCGTGTTTTTCTTACGGTGAGTTCGGTTTATTATTATCAGATTATAATGAAGGACTGTCCTGTGATTGGGATTTGTCCTGTTCTTCCGGCACCATCTCTGGAGCAATGGCTAGAACAAAATCCCGAATCGCTTTTGCGCCGTTTAGCGCCTGTCTCATATCCTGTTCCTCCAGCATCAGCTCCATTGGATACCTCGGCTGAACACCGTAGGCTGTCAGGTCGGAGCATTGGTCGGCTATATCTTTAAAGGTATCGGACAATTTCGAACAGAGCTTGCGCAATTCATTTAAATCATGTATCTTGGGAGGGTTTAAACCATACAAAACAAGATAACCCTTTAGATATTTTTCGGCAGATTGCTGGCAGAGATAGCAGACAATTTCCAAAGGAACAGGACGCATATTAAGTAAATACCCGGCACTGTTTAAATCCTGTTCCGCAAGTCTTTGCCATTGCTGCGCCGGTATTCGGTTATCCATACAGCACCATCCCTTCCTGGGCAATCTGTCTTTCAATAGTAGGGGTGGATTTGCGCTGGTTAAACTTATTTTTTTTGCTGACCACCACATCCACAGGCATTGTTTTTTTATCCCGAATTGCTTTGTGAATTAATCTCATCGCATCAATTTCTCTAATATTAACATTATCCGACATTACAACATAGAGGTCTAAGTCCGAATCAGCATGCGGCGTACCGCCTGCATAAGAACCAAACAGGAATATCTGTTCTACAGGAACAGTTTCTACTATGATATCTTTTAGGATATTCAACTCATCCTGTATTCGTTTTTCCATACCAGCACCTCCAGCTATTAACAGCAACGCATGATAGTTTAGTATTGCCACCTATATTATGTATGATTATTATATCATGATTTGTTTTAAAAAACGCGAAAAAATTGTCACCATTTTCTGACCCCTTATCCGACTCCAGACTAAAAAAATCGCCTGTAGCAAGGCGTACAGTTTGACGCAGCTACAGCCGATTTTTATCAGCATGCACAAACCAAAAAACAAATTAAAGGCACCCTGTCGATAAGACAGGGTGCCAAATTTGTTTTTTGGTGGAGACAAGCGGGATCGAACCGCTGACCTCTTGAATGCCATGCAGGTCAGGGACGTTTTACCCCGTCCACCTAGTAGGATGTAATCCATAAAATGCTGAATTATCAAGGCTCCCCGTCCTGGGAATTTCTGGTGCGTCCACGATTAAAATGTATTTTCCATGTAGTCCGTGAACTTTTTGTGAACTAAAAGTTTACCGAATGAATTTCCCTATTCTTCTTTTGAAATCCCGAATGTTTAAAATTCGTTCCTTTTCTCGTCATATTTCAGTGCTGAGTCAAGTCATATTACAAAAACCAATATCTATAGGGCAAGGAATTTCGCTCGTTTAAGCAACAAAAGTTTTGAAATTATTGCCCCTTTTTGTTTTTTTAAACAGAAATCCCCAGATAGTATTAATAACCACTTATGGGCATCCGTGATTTTGAAGCCAGATTATGAAACAATTTGCCCGAAAATTAGTGCTCAGTTTTCCATTGATCTATTTAAAGTCTTTATCACTTGCCTTTTCCTTAATTTGCTTAATAATTGCATCTATATTTGGCTTTTCTGAAGCCTTTATTGAATAATCTTTAGCTTCACTGTAGAATTTCGCCAATTCATCGATTAGGGATTCAGCTTTACTTATTAATGCTTTATCTTCAGGTCTAACCAAATAAGCGCTTTTTATTCTAAAAGCCAAATCTAACAGATACGGAATATCGTCTTCGTTAATATAACCGATTTTAAGAGCATCAATTTCATCTGTAAAAATGTTCAACAAGGATTCAGCACATAGAAAGAGTATTTTTTCACCTAAAAGTTTTTTCCAAGAAATATCTGTTTCTAAGAGATGTTTTCTAGTATTTTGTCTAATCAACCCTCCTACAACAACCGATGAAACCCAAGAGCTAAATCCATATTTTTTGATATATGAAATTGTAAATAGAATTAAGTCCTCAGATTTACTTACCAGTCCGGGATTCTCTGCTATTTTTTCGAGAATTTTATCTAATTTGCCTCTAATTTCTGCTCGGATATCCCTTTCAGTTGCGGCAAGGAGACTTTCAAATTTATAGATTGTGGATGCGGATTTATCTTTTGCATCTATGGCATTCCTACAATCTTTTTCAACGCGGTTTAATAACGCCTCTGAACAAATCATCTGGATTGTCGAACCCGGAATAATTCCATCGGAGTGAGCTCGTCTTCCTAATTCGTGAAGGAAATCTGCAATTAGTTCAGTTTGAGCATCTTTGTTAACTATTTTTTTACCCTCAGAATCCAGTTTAATTTTACCGTCTGAATCTTTTTCGATGGTCTCACCATCAGGATCCAATACTATAACATCGATACCCGCAGCTTCATAAAGGGTTTCCAAAACCGGGTCAGGTTCGAACCTAACTATATAAGAATTAGACCCTTTGATATCTTTTATCATTTGCATTAGTTTAAACCAAATAATACGAATATTTATGTCTCTGAAGCTGTAGCCCATAAACAGAACTGAGCGGCCAAGAAGGTCAGATCTGAATTTCAAGTCCATAGGAGATTCATAAGCTAATCTGGAAAAATATGAAGACTCAGTCAGCACCAAGGTTTTTTCATATCTTAAATCTCCATGATATTTTACGATTTGGGTTTTGTTATCGCTTGATTTGGCAATGTGCTTTGGTAACGCCACGACTTGATAAGGAAGACGTAGCTTCTTATAAGTTGTTTCAATTAGCTCATCGTAATTGGTAGTGTATATTTGTTGAGCACCCAAATTAGCAAGTTCAACATGGGCCCCGGATTTAAAAGGGCTGAACTTTTCTTTGAATAAGTTACGTGCTATTGAATGTCTAATTGCACCGATGTCTTTTTCATTTTTGACATAGTAATATTCAGCAATTTGCAGTGGATCGTTTAAACAAGACTTTTTAACTTCATTGTAAGGAATCTGGTTATGACAATCTTCACGACAAAAATATTCATGTTCCTGTTCCTCAGCGACTTTTTCTATCAATTCATTCCACATAGGTATATCTGCTGGCGCAGAAAACCCAGCTCCGATAAACGGGATTACTTTTCTCTTGCCAATCATTCTAATTAAATCGGAAGGAATTTTATACATATTTTAACCCTTCTTCCATCATTCGACATTTTCTAATTCATATTTGACGTTTTCCTCAATTATCCTTCTTTTTTCAGAGCCTCGTTTTTATATGGATTTTTATGTAAAAAATCTTCCCGTTTGGCTTAAAAATTTTTTCAAAAGCCATTCAGCAAGATTGTCGTTACTTAAATAAAATTTCTAAATTCAATATTGTCCCATCAAACATTAACCCTTTACAAAATGGCTTTGTAAAAATTTTTTTGCATTACGCCAGAAAACATGTTCAATTTCAATTTCAGTCAACCCGCTTTGCTTAAGATACATTTCTAACATTACGAGCCCTGAGATTGAATCCATACTTCTGATACTAGAAGTTTCAACTCCATATAGGGTTTCGAGTTCTTGGTAATTAAAATAATCCGGTCCTAAAGCTACTCTGTTTAAGCCTACAACCTCAATTAGGTGAAGAATATGTTTTGCTATTGTTTCAACCGTTGCATTTCTTTCATTTGGTTTCATTGACGCATTAGGTGAAATTGAGTCGTCAATGAAAGGTACTCCATACAGTTCTGCATCGCACATACACAATTCTTCATCGCTCATTGCATTGCTTCTGTGCATTAAACTCCAATTTAACAATGATTCACAAACCACATGCGATACAATCCGCTTACCAGGAAACTTCTTAATAATCTTGTAGAGTGCCTCACCATGCAAATGACTTAAATCCAGTTTTATTCCCAGTTCATGCATCATATTAAGTAAAAGTATACCATCTTCTGTCAACCCAAGTACTTTATCAAAAAAACGGTTAGAACCAATATGAGCTATTTGTATAGAACATAAACCTAGACCTTTCATTGCAGCTAATATTTTTAGATCTTCCAACAAATCAATGCCTTCCAAGGCAAAAGCTATTTCCGCTTCCTCCATAAGGTTTATTTCAGCTTTACAAGCAAAATTTCTCCATTGATGCATAAAGTGGATAATTGCTTGCTCATAACCATTTGGCCAATGGTTGGACCAGTTATAATATTTATTTATCAGATCAGCATTCCACTCAATATTAACTAGTGCTCCAAATACCGGTAACGATGTTATTCCGGCAGGCCAATCATGCAAATGAATTGGACACCATCCCTTCAACGACAACACCTCAATCTTAATGAGCCTGATTTACGAAATAATCTCTGGCTTCGCCCATAATCATCTTAAAATAATTCACAGCATGGGTGTAGTTGGCGCTCCCCTGTATACCGTATTCGATTAACTTTTCAGAGGCTTCCAAACACCAACTGTACCTGTTTTCAATGTCTGCAAAACCATTAGGACCTTGCCAAAATTTCCATCCTTTCGGTCCGTCAAGATGATGCAGGCCAAATTTGTCGCGTTGTTTCCACAAAAATGTACCCTTCGGAATGCAGAGGGGGTTAACAGCAACACTTTTTAAACATCCAGCCAAGTTTTTAATTGTAATTAGGTCATGTTCAAAATCGCTTCGACTCTGGAATGGATAACCGCCTATTATAAGTCCAATTGAAGGCTTAATTCCGGCTTTAGCAAGTTGCTGTACTACCTTTACAGAATTATCAGTTCTTGCGGCTTTGTTTATCTTCTTTAAAAATTTCCGAGAAAAAGTTTCAACTCCAATAAATACATCCTTACATCCACAGACTGACATCATATCAGCAATTTCAGAATCAATTCCTTCAACCTGAACCATCCCATCCCAACTAATATTAAACCCGCTCAATAACTGCAATAGTTTTTTAAACTCTTCCTTTGATGCGTTAATGAGTGAATCACAAAACGATATATGTATATTCCTACTTTTACAACTAAGCAATTCAAGCTCCTTGTACAACCGAAGAAAAGACTTGTTCCGTCGTCTACCCCACATAAGCACATCATTACAAAATCCGCAACAATTAGTGCATCCCCTTGATGTCTCAATAGGAAAAACGTTTTTACGAGCATATTTATCTAGTGGAAATTTACTGAAATCCGGTATTGGCAAATCATCTAAAGATTCCAATTGATTTTTGTGAATCATCACCCTATCATTTACTCCATTATTTTTAAGCCATTCCTCAAAAGCTGTTTCCCCTTCCCCACAAATAATTGCGTTATAAGGTCCGCACGACACGACTTCTCTAGGTACATTAAAAAAAGCCGGCCCACCGGCGACAATTTTTAAATTTGGGTATAATTTTAAAAACTCATGTGCACAAATATTTGCAATGTCCTTCGATGTATCATTTACATGAACTGCTAAAACTTCTGGAGAACTCCCCTGCCGCTCAGCGAAACATTTGATTTTCTCCCTCAAATAAATAGTGATATTCCGAACATATTCCGGTTCTGACCAGCAATCAAAGGATTCTTTCTGCCAATAATTCTTCTCTTTATAAGTCTCAGAATAAAGTATTGCATTCAAGTCGAAAACAGTTACTTCATGTCCCATTTTAACCGCTATCGATACAAGAGAGGCTACACCTAATAAAGGATGATCCGGTGAAGCTGGTGGTGGAATAAAAAAAACAATCCTCATTTCAATTTTCCTCGTACCTTATTTTTAGATTGTGATAACCAAAAAGCTTAGAAGTACATCTTCCAGACATTATCCGGACATTGGCTGCCTGGTCCTTCATACATTATAGTTAGAGCATTACCTTTTCGCTCCCCAAGGAAAACAAGCCAATCTGCTTTTTTTGCAATAGCTGGATTATTTTCAGCAATGACTACTGTGTTTTTTCTTGCTGTTAACTGTCTCAAAATATCAGCTAAAATAGAAACAGCCGAATCTCCAATACCCCTAAAAGGGTTGTCTAAAAGATATAGCGCCCGATTACCGTATTTCTTACAAAGCTCAACTGTAAGCTTAACACGTTGACTTTCCCCTCCACTTAGTGAATTAGAAGGTTGACCCAAAATCAGGTACTCAAGCATTAAATCCGACAACCAATCAAGATAATAACAAACTGCAGCAGTTTCTTTAAAGAACCCTTCGGCTTGCCTAACATCCATTTTGTTGATATCCGCAATACTCTGTCCATGATATAGACAGCGCAAAATATGTTGACGATACCGGGACCCATGACAACCAGGGCAAACTTCATATCCATGTTCAGTTTTTTCAAATCCCTGACCTTTGCATTTGCCACATTGTCCTTGTTTGGTATTAAAGCTAAAATGGCTTTCAGTTAATTTATGTTTTTTTGCCTCCGGCAGCCCCGCAAATAAATCTCTAATCTTACTCCACAACCCTATGTATGTCGCCGGCGTACTGCCTGGATGCTGACCAATTGGATCAGGAGTTACCATATGAGGACGCCTAATTGCATCATGATTTTTTCTTTCAATCAACTTGCTACGCCCCTGCCATGCTACAGGCGTTTTATCGCAAATCGCATATGCTGCGTCAAGATAAGAAGTTTTGCCTGAGCCAATGGGTCCACAAATACAAGTCCACCGTTCCATTGGTATATTTACTTCAAAATTCACAAAGTTATGCCATTGGCTGAACTGGCCAATAAGAAATTTAGGTTCATTTGGTCTTTTTGTACGGGAGTCTTTGAAAACATTTGGATACCGGCACTGCATTTGATTTAATTTTGGTGCCTTTTTGATAAAGTATTCTTTCGCTTTCCCCTCAAAAACAATTTTACCACCCCGTGAGCCAGATTCGGGTCCAAAAGCAACCACTTTATCAGCCGCCGCAATTACTTCAGTCCTGTGCTCCACCACAACAACAGCATGTCCCTTTTCCTTAACATCCTGCAGAATTTCAATAATCTTTTCTGCCTCAGTTGGCAACAGTCCTGCCGTAGGCTCATCAATAATAATCAGTGAATTCTTTTTTGGACCTCTTAAAGATAGAAACAATCGTAAGTTTCGCATTTCGGAACCACTCAGCCCGAACACGGGATCAAACAAGTTTAGCTTTTCCAGTTTCAAAAGCTTCAACCATTTCAACTCATCTGAATCGAAATTAATCAATCCCCGTTGTATCAGGTCGTCCAGTTCACCTTTGACATCATCCCCAAGATTACCTATAACGCCCTTTCCCTTACAAGTTCCACAAGCATGTTTTTTTAAATAATAGGGAATCTCTTCCTCTAAATCCTTTAGACTTTTACTTGAATATGGATGAGCCAAATACTCTTGTAGTGAAGGAATTATGCCCTTAAAATATTCCGTTCCCTCAAAGAGTATCTTTATGCGAATCTCTTCATTAATTTTTGACCATTCCAAAGATGGATTGCACAAATATTTGCTGCAAAAACGTCTCCATGTTTGTGTATTCAATCCAGCTAGTTTTTTTACCGCAGGGGTAAATACACCGTTCGTTACTGCATAATTGCTTTTTTTAACAATACGTGATGGATCTATATCTTTTAAATATCCCTTACCATGGCAGATATGGCAATTCACTATATTTGAAGGATTAACCTTTGAGATATTATTTATGACTTCTGCAGAAAAGCCTGTAAAATTACCTATATTTTCAATTTCACTATCTGAATACAACTGCTGCTCAATACCAATTGTTCTAGTAGGCAGTCCACTAACTTTAAAATCACTGCCGCTCTTCCGGAAAAACTTCAGTACACCGGAAGCTGTTCCTTCGAAAGCCGCTGCTGCATAAAGCACATCAAAAGCAAGAGAAGACTTGCCACTGCCGCTAGGGCCTACAAATACCGTCAGTGATCTGTATTCTATATCAATGTTAACATCCTTCAAATTATTCACTTTAGCGTTTCTAATCTGAATCGGTTTCCTTCCCACCGTCATACTCCCATCCCCTATTTAGAGTAAAGGCCTCTAGAAAACTTATCTGATAGAATTAACGTATGCGCTGTAGTTAAACAATTCTTACTCCCACCATGTCTATCAAGAACCACATCAATGATTCCATCAACTTCAGCCATGTTCAAAATAATTTGTTCAAAGCCCTGGACATCAGGGTAAGTCCAGCAATCCGGGGTCGTCTTGGATATTACCTTGTCTGTTTTCAATAATTCCTGCCAGACTGGTGATTTCTCATAAAGAGTAAACCCGGACACGCTAACCATATCAATCCATTGGGCATGATTTTTAATGAAAGTAACAGTTTTGCTCCAATCATTATCTGTTTCCATGGGAAAACCTTTCATCAAATAGACATGTACGACAATATTCGACTCTCCCAAAGTTTTTAGTACTTCGGAAACTATGTTAAGATTTATTCCTTTATTCATACGGTCCAGCACTGAAGGTGATGCACTTTCGAGTCCCAAGCGCAATAGACGGCAGCCTGCCTGATATAAATTGTTTGCGGAGCCAGGATCAGTTAAAAAAGAAGAAAACCTAGCATTCCCCCCCCAGACTAGAGAATGGCATTCCGACTGGTTTATCAAAAACTTCATTGTTTCTTCGGTAAGTTCCGCATCAACAAAATATATTCCTTGTGCGCCATAACGCTTAGCTATCAAGTACATTTGTTCAATTCGTTCCCTAATCAAGCTGCTCGTTTGATTTATTTTTTTAGAATAGCGGGCGTCAGCACAAAATGTACATTTGTTCCATGAACATCTTGGAAGAACTCTATAAGGCAAAATTAGTCCTGGCGCCCAATAATGTTGAAGAGGGAACCTTCTGAAATCAGGAAAGCCTTCCGGCGTACTATGATGAGTCAAGTAGTCCGCCAGCCACCATTTTTTAGCAAATCGGACGCTTCTGCCAGGAATCCACTGCCCTTCAAATTTTTCCATCCCTGTGAGCGCGTCTCCTCCTGGACCTATAACAATACCGTCAATCACATCCCAAAATGGAGTTGCCTCATCGATATAATCCTGAAATGTAGTAAATAAAGCTCCACCAAGAATTACAGAGATATCTACGTTCTCTTGTTTTAACCTGTGAGCTATACATATTGCAGGTAGTAATTGGTCTTCATAAGTTACAGATATTCCTATCCAATCTGGGCGAAATAATCGGATACTTTCGAATATGTTTGATTGTCTGCTCCAAATAAAAAAAGGGTTAGTTGGATCATGTGATAGTTTCTTGATATTATTTAGGTTTTGCCATCCTCCTGGTATTTTACATCCGTTTAAGGAAAAAACATATCCAGGAAAATTACAACCCAGATTTTTCAAACTACTAAACAGAACTTTCCCCATGTTATGGTATAAATCCTCTTCCGTAGCATCTTTTTTTTGGGGCCAAGGATAAATATTCTCAGTTAATATCCTGCTCTGCCAAAAATCAAGGTTTGCATCCAACACCAAGTGTTCAATTCCAGCCTTACTTAAAGCATCGGAGACATATGCCAAACCTAACACTGGCATGGAAGGATCTGAGAATGGTGGTTGAATCAAAACACCCCGCATTCGATCACACCTTATCCTATCTTTTAATCCATAAAGCCAGCCGTTTAACTTGCCTGGGTAATAAGGGAGTTATACTGCCGACAATACACAACACTTCATTGAAATTTATCTCTTTTGAATGTAGGACATTCGGGCTAATCAAATATCGACCTGTTTCTATTTTTTGAGCGACCCTATCTAGCCAATCATGAAATAAATAGTCCATATTGCTATCTAATATTATCGTGAGCCAATCCCGGTTTCTTGCCCATACAGTTTTAATGCCATTCGCTCCGTCCAGCAATGTGCTTATATGAAAATTACCTAATACAGTTAATTGAAATCCCGATTTTTTTTTATCTATAAGTCCCCATCTAATAGCATGCTGTAGATGCTTTTCAAATGATTCTTGAATTAACAAAAGGCAAACTTGTCCTAGTCCATTATTGTAGATTCCGCTTTTTATATCCAGTTTATCAATAGTGCCTTTTCCTATCAGACAATACCACCATTCCATAAAGTGCCTGAAAGTATTTACCGCACTAACATTTAAGGCCAGCCATTCACAATCCACACGTTCGAAATAATGTTCCCAGATTCTTTTATTTTCAAACTTTTTATTATAAATACATTTGTAAAAACTCAGCATTTTCTTAAAACTTACATCATCGCTAAATGAAGCATTATCATGAAAGCATTGTATTTCTCTTTTCATTTGCTCATATTGAAAACGCATGATTCTCCAATGCAATACCCCGTTTTCATTTTGCCATATCAACCGAATTAACCATTTTTCACAAAGGCTTTCTACTGTGTTGCTCAACAATTTTTCGTTTTCCCCGAAAACGCACGCCGCTTCCGCCAAAGTGAGCCCGGGTCCACTCAGAGCATTATACAGCGTCATTTGCTCTAAATTTAAACTATCCAAACAATTTCGCCGGTAAGATTCAAATGAATCTTGAGATTTAAAAATATCGCGAAAAAGTGACCATATTACTAATTCTTTGGGTTTGCGGCTTAATCTTTTGACGAAAGGCTTTAGAGACTGGCTTTGAAATAAGGAGGTTAGAGACCTTTTGGAAACTCTTTTAAAATCCGTATCGAGGGACCATGGTTCAAGACTCGGAAGAGCCCAATTCCTCCAAAAAGCTTCCAACGAATCTTTTACTTCTATTTTATTTAGACGCCTTAGCCCTCCACCCACATATTTTATTAATCCAGCAGCTTCAAACGGTTCGAGCATAACGCGTACTTGTTCCGGATATAACTGAGATTTTTGGGCCAAGGTATAAACCTTTATCCTTCTGGAGCGTCTTTTCGTAGAAGTGATCCATCTTATTAAGTCGGCAAATAGAACTGGTACACCATCATGTATCCTTGCTAATATCATCATTCTATTGATTCCGTAGGGGATTTTGCATCAAGCAAAATTCCATTTTCAAGGTAGAATGTGAAATATTCCTCAAGCCGAGATATAAGTCCATCTTTTTCATATACCTCCTCAAGAAGGCGAGCGATTTCTCCAATACTTCGTTTACCGTTGCATAACTCCCAAACAGCAACCGCGTCCTCATTAATTCTAAAAATTGGTAGGTTTCCACTAATTAGCATTCCGCCAAATGCTTCTTTTCTCATTTTTGTCCTGGGTGCAGCGACTGGAATAATCTTCTCTATTTCCTCAAAAATCAAAACCAACACCTCCCATCGCTATTTTTATAGCTCCAACGAATCGTACCCGTCAATTTTGTTACAGTTAGCAACAGAAACTGCACGGCACCCTCCTCCACAGATATCCAAATATTTACATTGACGGCACTCCAATGGTATATGATTCCTTTCTAAATAACTATCCCTGATTTCCGATAATGCAAGTTCTGATAGTAGTCCTCCATTAAACACGTTTCCTAATTTTATTCTTGACATACCGCATGTAAGAATATTACCTTTTATATCAATATAAAACTTATCCACGCCGAATGAACACCGATTACATAAAGATTCATGGCGTTCTTCCAACTCGCACCTTGGCATTGCATTAGCCAACAAAAATTGAACATCTGTTTTTTTGCTAATATTAACTAAATTGTCAAGTGCTTCAATAAATTTTAGTCTTGATACTTTAAGTTCCAGTGCTTCCTGACCACATCCACAAGGAATAAAACGAGTTACCGTCATTTCGCGCATCCCTAGTTCACTATGAAGGGACATCAATTTTTCGAGATTATCGCGATCGGAATTCCAGGCCGTTAGTACCAGATTACTTGCAACACGTATTTTTGCGCCAATACACCATTTAATAGCTTGAACTGTTAAATCAAAACTCCCTGACACCTGAGTTAGTCTTTCATGAACAGATTTTGGTCCGTGTAAAGAAAAATTAACACACGCTACTGGTTCACTTATTAATCGTTCAAAATTTTCCATTGTTCCAAAGTTAACCCCGTTACTTTGCACCATTACCCTGGGTATATGCTTACAAGCGTAATTTAATATATTAAAGAAATTCGGATGATTAGAAGGTTCTCCTCCTGTTAATACTAGTTCAAAAACGCCGTCGGACTCCAATCTGTCAATAATGTCGTATGCTTTCTCACAATATGTTGGCTCACACGAATTATAGCAAAACTTACACTGAAGATTACATGCCTCAGTCAATTCCAATTCTATTTTTGTAACTGGAATTAATGCATTCATATTTATTTTCTCCACTTCCTTGTATCTGGGGTCAAACAGGCCTTTTTCAAAGCATCATCATACCCTAAGCAACCTCCGCGACAGGAATTTAATTCTTCGCATTCAATACACGCTTTAGTCACATGAATACAATTAGAAAACTTCTCCCATCCATCAGAATTCCAAATGTTTTCAAAAGAATTTTCCCTTAAATCACCCATTACTTCATCGGATAGAGGACATGGTGTAACAACTCCAATGGGAGAAATGCGACATACACCATATCCTACCTGACAAGGAGTATTCCAATAGCGTAGCTTTTCAACATATTCGGCGCTCAATTCACAGTATGGAACAGGTCCTGGCAATTTTACTTCTTTATATGTTTTAAAGTCATTGGCTATTCGCTCCAGCGAATCCAATACTTCTATAGTTTCTTGTTGCCCAAGCAACCGACTTTGTTCCTTAGGATTGTTTAATATATATCTCGTTACACAAAAGACATGTAAACCTTCACTTGCAAACGATTTAGCTATCTCATAGAGCTCGCGGTAATTATCAGTAAATGTGCAAACGTTTATTTCTACCTTTACATTTTGTTTCAACAAATTATCTATACCTCTAGATACTCTATTATATGAACCAACATAACCAGTCAATTTATCATGTTTTTCTGGGTTAGATGATAATACCGAAACACATACACTAGGAAAATATTTGGCAATTTCAATCGCTTCATTTTCACCTATTAACGTAGCGTTGGAGTTTAGATGTAAATCAAATCCAAGAGAATGAGCATAATGTGCTATTTCAAAAAAGTCTTTCCGAATTAAGGGCTCTCCTCCGTTAAAGTTAATAGAGTATACCCCGATTGCATGTAACTGATCAAGAATAGATTTAATTTCATTCAACGAAAGTTCACTATTACTTCTACCACCCATCTCATTGTAGCAAAAGAAACAACTTTGATTACAGCTTGACGTCAATTCAAATTGTATGTAAAAAGGTGCCGATGGCCGTTGAATAATCAATCTGGATACCTCCTATATTGTGAAAATAACCCGGGCTTTTGACCCAGGTTATCTAATCATTTATTTTTCTGATTTTTACCTGCAAGCGGTACAAGCGGTGCAAGCAGAACAGGCCATAGATTTTTCCCCTAATTTCAGAACAACCTTTTCAGACTTGTCGTCAAACGGCTTTTTAAAAGCATCAAAGACTTCTATTTTAGGGTTAAATACTTTCTTTTTCATTCTTCATCTACCTCCACTTTACTGTTACATTACTATTAGAATATCATGATTGATTTTACATGTAAAGGAAAATTTTGATGTCTCACTTTTCCCATTATTTCAATGGATTTTCCCTTATATTAAATCACCACTCAAACCATGTCCTGATGACAATTTTGGCAAATCAACATTTAAGTATTTTTCTAAAAGTTCTTTTTTATAGGCTGCAATATTGTCTAACAGTTTTTCCTTAATTGAATTTAATTCCGTGTTATCAGGCAAACAATTTCCCATCGTAGCAACCAGTGCATCATCAATGACGCTACCCATCCTGCGATAAGTTTTTTTCATCAGAAAAAGGAACTGATTTACGGAAATCTGCGACCGATAAAAATATTGCTTTAAATCGTTAAAAACTATGTCCAGTAGTGCCAACCTACAACTGTCCACTAGTTCCCAAAGTATTCTCATTCGATGGTCTTCAATTTCCCATCCATAATTTTCATTAATACTGATTCCTCTTCCATCACAGTCCTTGTCTTTTGATATCATTGTTCCCTTATACATTTTCAAACGAAATAAAAGCTGCGTATGGTCATAACCGATCTTTTTCAAAATCGCATGGTCTCTATAAAATTGATCTATAGTTTTTCCTGGACTGAAGAGAATTGTTCCTAAAACATAATCAATACCCGCATTCTCTAGAATATCAATGGCCTGCAGATTTCTTACAACCATCATACTTTTACCAAATAAATTTAACGTTACTTGGTCAAATGATTCTACGCCTAAAAAAACTTTAGATACACCTGCAACCTTTAAATAATTAATTATTTCTGGGTTAATTGTATCCGCCCGGGTATCAATTTCGATACTCATGTCTCCATCATTCAACTGTGCCAGCTTCTTTGCCAATAACATGTCAAGTTCTTTTTCGTTATTCTGTCCTAAGAAAGTTGCATCCATAAACCAATAGTCGCGTATTTTACTTTCCCTTTTAAGTACCGCTATCTCCTGCACTAAATCATCCGTATCCCGCACCCGTCTTCTTCGGGTATCTCCAGATAACATTTGCATTGAAGCAATACTACAAAATGAACAGTAATGATTACATCCTCTTGAGCGTTCAAGAGCAATTTTACGGCATCCTTTTTGAAATTTTTCTAACGACCCCAATAATTGTCTATCCGGTCTTACTAATGCAGATAAATCAGCAACCTTATTTAGACGATTGAGGACGGCTTTTCCATTATCATTAAAAGCAATTCCCGGTATCGTTTCAATCTGATTACGCTTTTCAAACGCATTACTTACTGCAACTAATGCAAGTTCTCCATCACCAACAATACAATAATCGCACGCAGGATTAAGTACCAATTCATTCCAATGAAAAGTAGCAAAATAACCCCCAGAGATGCATAAAATCGAATTGTTTATTTCTTTAATTTGACCCATGACACGTAAAGATTCTTTCCAATTGGCATAGTTTAAGCTAAATGCAACTATATCAGGGTCCTCTGACAATATACAGTCAGCCAAACAATTCAACGAGATTTTTTGAATTAAGCTGTCAAACTGAACTGGATGATGTCCTGACTTTAGGAGAGAACTGGAAAGGATTTCGATGCCAAGATGATTTATCACGGGGGATGCAGGAGTAGCATCTACTCCCAATGTTAAATGAACCAAAGCAACTTTCAAGCTCATGTGTTCGTTTGTCTCCTAATAATTGTATATTAACGTAATTCTTATTTGGATGTATTTCGACAAAAATTTAACATATTCCTTGGGAGTGTAAATTATTTTATAAAGATTTAACAGAATAATATATACTCATTGTTTCAATGGATTACCCCCTAACCCCTCCTTGAGTTTGGTTGTCTCCTCCTACAACTTGGTTTTGTTATTTAAACAAAGCACAACCTTGTTCTTTAAACTCCTCTATTTTCACAAGCAAATCGTCAACCGTACAATCTAAATAGTCCCCTAAGCACGAAAGACACATATATTTGTTAATATTTCTACCTAGTAATTTATGATTTAACGCTACATAGTCTTTTTTTAACTCACTATTACACAAATAACATATTACATGTTTCAATGCTTTAACTCCTTGATTCTTTAAATTCAGCTTTTACTTTTATGTCCGGTATGGATTTTCCTCGAAACTCAGTGTCTATGATCCCTAGTTGTGTTTTTATGACTCCTCTCATCTTAAGGGCCGGATGTAGACAATAATGTTCAAATTCTTCTATATTTAACTGGTTTGAATTTCTAATATTAGGAAAAATCAATTTTAAGAATCCTGTACAAATCCTTTTGATTGCCTCAGTATCTCTAGTAGCAGCATTTTTCGGTACATCTAATACCTCATCAACAACAGCACGGTAAATCAATTCACTTCTAAGTAAATGTACTATTTCCGTAAAATACTCTACATTCAAAGCCCATCCATTTACTTTCAAACTTTCACGCATTTTAGGAATTTCCCAACCTTTAATAAATCCGTGGAAACGATCTATCAGTGCAGATTCATGAAATATTTCTGGCAAGTTAGTAAACATATTGACATTAACGTCCATCATACTTTCATCAATGTTTCCAAGTAAGATGAGACCTGATTCGCCAATACCCCTATAATTGCCTATTCGATACTCACCAGTTGGGCTTTCCAAATACCCTTTTAACACGCCCTGCATTTCATTTTTATCCGGGAATGATATAGTTTGTATCTCATCAAATGCCACATAATCATAATGAGAAGCAAGACCTGTTGTTCTTTTTTGTTGATCATAAAACATCTTGGCTCTTGATATACTGCCCCCGCTTACAAGCCATCCGTACTTACTAATTTGAGCAAAAAGATATGATTTCCCAGTCTCCTTTGGTGCGAGCTCGATTAGGTTAACTCTTTTCTCAACAAAAGGTAGGAGTCTACTAAGCATGGCCATTTTCTGTTCCTCACCTGTGTAGCCGTCAGGGTTGTAATCTATAGCAGCGAGGAGCACATCTATCCATTCTTGTGTAGAAAATTGTTCCCGGGCCTCTACATAGTAATCAAGTTCAATATTATAAGGACAGAACGGGCTAAAATCAGTCATTTTAATAATATTCTTTGCTTTTGAATCAGACTTTCTGTCACAGATTAGCTCTACAATTCCCCAAACCTCATTAGGGGAAAGAAGATATTCCTTGTTGGCTTCGACGACACTCCATTCGACAACAGCTTCGTCCTTTTTCTTGGGAACGCCAAAGTCAGGTAAGGAAAAGTATGCAGTACTTGTTGCGATGTCTATTTCAATTTTAACCTTAGCCAGAAAACGCTCACTTTGCATATTTCTTGTCATGTTATATTTTATTTCTTCCCACTGTTCTTGCTTAGGAATAACCTTTTTGACGTATGCGGCTACCTCTTGTTTGTCAATTTTACCATTCTCATCAGCAAACTTCATTAAAAGCCAGTCCCTCATAAAAGAAGGCAAACTCAAAGTCGAAAAAAATTTACCTTGTTCCGGTGATTTATACACCAACATATCTGGGAAGCATCGTTTTAATTTATCAGAAATCACAAGATCACCCACTAAATATTAAATTTATCACTATCAGTTCGACCTTTAATAATTCTAAACTCAAATTCATCTATATTGCCCTTACTAGAGATTTTGGCTACGTAAAGTTCTTTTTTACCGATTTCCGGCTCAAAATACCAATAATCATCTTCTTTCCGACAGACGTATTTTCTTGCATCAACAGTCGCATAAAGCTCGCTAAAAGGTTTGTCAATTTTAAATTTAACCTTTGGCAATAACCCAGCTTTCAGTTTTATTTCTGTGTCAATTGGTGTAACTACGGCCTTTTCTTCCAACGGGGTTCTTGACAGAATTATAATTGGAACCAATACTTCTTCTAGGGTTGCTCCGCCATGAATTTCACTTTTTTCATTACCGCCAATACTGAATCGGTCATAACTTGCAAAAACATGATATTCCTCTTTATCAATGCACCCGGAGTACTGATTCTCGTATTGCACTTTGGAATCCTTGCAGTATCTGCCAAACCTTTCTACTTTTGCGTTATCGTCTGCTTTGAATGCAGTTCCCTTGTTTAATATCGCACCTCTACTTGCACCATGATCTGCTACAATCAATACCCTTTCATACACGTCTAGCTTTTGAACTGCAAACTTAATTACTTCTTCAACCAACCGCAATTCTTCTTCAATGCAAAAAGGGTAATTTCCTTTGTGTTTCAAATTATCTAAGTCCCTATAAGGTTCATAAGTTCTACCGGTAAGAAAATCTTTGTTAAACTCAGTGATTGTAGGAATGTCAGCATATCCAACATTTATGTTGTAATAAACACCCTTAAATCTCTGTTCTAAAACTGATTGTATTAAACTGAGAAATTCGACTCCAAGTGCATCAACCCAATAAATGAAAGAATTGTCAACGTAATTCTCGTTAACATAGCTATTTCTTGATCTTAGTTTCCACCAGACACCTTTTTCTGCCGCAAGCTCAGAGACCTTTTCGATGAATTCTTCGGTGAATGCATTTTTAATTTTTTGCATCTTATATTGTTTAAAATAAGTAGTGAGTAGTTCATCTTCAAAACTAGATTCAGACATGTAGGCATGTAGACTCGGATATGCATATTCCAAATACTGAATTAACTTGTCATTAATGCTCGTTTTACCAATAAAACCTATGGCCTGTTCTCTTTCTGTTTGTGTGCAATATGTAAGATAATAAATTTTCTCGTTGTCTTTAACCTCTTCTAACTTCGCCCAAAATTGTAATGGTAAATCTTCTATTTGCAAAGATTCAATTAACTTTCGGCGTTCAGAATAAACCTCTCTAAACAGAATTTCTTTATTTGAGTGCTTAAATATACTGTTTGTAATATTCTGTATAAGTTCCTTGTAATTTTCAGTTTCGTTCACAACCGAATACAAGTAACCATTTTTAACTTCAAATTTAAGCCACAGCCAAATTAACCATTTTTCAAAATCACCACTATCCTTCCATTTTGACAATAGGTGGGTTGCATCAATCTTGTCTATATTAAACTGGACTTCAAACAACGAATTTATATTGGTCTCAGTTTTCAATTTCACAAGTAAATCACGCCACTGCCAATCCTCTCCCATCTCTTCATTAAGATTATACGGCAACAACTTGTGAAACTTAATAATGTCATAGGCGTTTACAAGCACCCTAACATTGTCCGCAAATACATTTCTTTTATAAAATTTGGCATTATCAGTATACAATATGATAGGCTTCGCAGGATTATCTTCCCAATATTCGAGATAACTTCTATAGCCTACTATAGAGTGACCTTTGATGGATATATCAATGTCCCTCGAAATTATTGTTAAAGAATAATCGTCGTCTTTGTCTTCAGCTTCTAAAAAAATCACGTTGTCATTTAAACGAGTATTTTGTGCCAAAAGCGATTGCAAGCAGTCTTTCATTCGGTACATTGGTATATAAACATGAATACAATTTGAAAAAACGTCATTCACATACTCAACGCTCATAATTTTGCTTAGAATTTCATCACTTTTAGTATTATTTATCCGCAAGTGTTCCGAAAGCGGGAAAAGCACCGTTCTATTATTTATTCCTTCTAATTCAGCACATAATCTATTTATTTTAGGGTTTAAATCTTCGCCAGCACAAAATTTTGAAAGACGTATCTGGTTTTGGCATTTTTGTGCAAGATAATTTTTCACCTTAACCCATAAGTGCAAGCTCTCCACATTTATGAAACGAAATATTCGTAGGTCTCTACGTTTAGAATCTTCCGTTACAAATGCTTCAAATCCTTCAAAGGTAGAAATAATCACACTGCTTCCCCCCTTAACTTAGCATTTCATAATCTTAATACCTACTAATGGCTCATTTCTAATTAGTTCTTTTAAGTAATTTATGACTTGTTCAGGAGGTAGTTTTTCTATTTTTTTAAAGACCTCGGTGTAATAGGTAGTTGTATACTTTTCAGTTGCGAATTCTTTAATAATCGCATCAATGGAATTCTTATGAATAAACCATTCATACACATTGCTACCTAGTCGTTTGAATAATAAGTCTTTGATTTCTTCAATATCAGAAATCAGAACATCATATTCTCCGGAAACGAAACTTTTAAGTATCTCATTACATTTATCCATATCCTTTAAAAGGTTTATAGTTTTATTGGACTTAATAAATGATATGGCCTTTTCAATTTTTTCATCGCCCGTTGTAACTCTGCCTAAATTAATTAAGTCAAACACTTGTTTTGCTTCTTGTACCTGATCTTCAAATAAGCATAAGATAGGTATTTTATTTTTTGCAGACCAATCGAACGGAGTTTGAGTATCAGAACACAATTTCCAGGTTTCCACAAGTTCGTTATATTTTTTATTCTTTCGGTACCCCGCCAAGGCTTGTTTTAAAATTTGCTCATAGTCGTCTAAGGGTTTTAGAATGGCTTTTGATTCAGCTTGTAAATACAGGTAATCCACTTCATCGTCCAACAGCTCTGACCCGATTAAATCGTTAATACCGAATTTAAATACCTGTTGTTGTTTTGAATAAAAATTATTAAACTGGTCTGCGTTGGCCTCTAACCTATTTAAGAACACTGATTTATTTATCTCTTTAAAACTACTTGTCTTATAAATCATTATTAAATCCACGAACAGTTGGTTAAGGTCTGGGTTGTAGTTCTTGAAGAATTCGAATGGCATTTTTATTGCACTTATTCTGCTTCTAATGGTGTTTGCTGCATCATCCAACTTTGAAACTGGTTGAAATAGAATCTTGTTGACAGCATCAACTAGCTTATAATCAAAATAGACTTCCTCAATACGATCATCGATGGCACCTTTTTCCCAAAGCCATGAAGATGAAGCAGTAAGTTTATTCTTTATTTCCCCGATGTAATCTTTACTGGCACCAAGTCTTTCAGCAATGGAAATTAGTTCAGGTTTATAATTTGATATATAGTAATCCATTCCCGCCTTTAGGTTATTACCGTTAAATACATTTTTTAAGTAATTCTTAATCCCAGCATCTTTCCTAAATAACTTAACGATTTCTTCTGCAATTTTTGTTTCATCTCGACCAGGTTCTTTGTTGTAGGAAATAAATTCGCAATACAAGTCAATAACCGGTACAGTATCAGCAGCAAGTCCAAAATCATCATGCTTTTGGATATAATGCTTAAGCGCCCAAAGCGGGAAGTCGGTGTTAGGTAAGGCCGCTTTAATTCCCTTCATAATATCCTGAATGGAGTTCTGTTTATCCGAAGACAACTTGAAAATCTCTCCTGAATACTTACAGAATAATTCGTGTTCCTCTGTCATTTTAACAATACAGAGTTTATCAGTATTCTTTAATCCTTTAATAACACCTACAATCATGTCTGCTAAATTATCATGTGTTAACGGTACATTATTGTTTATACCATCTTTTTTATAATAGCCACTGTCTGCGTATTCTCTGAGTAAAAAGCCGAGAATAAAGGCAGAACCGATACAGCCTAATAATCCAAAAGGTTTTTCTTTTAGAACGTTCCATATATCGATTACTGCAACACTACTCTTCGCATTAAAGTTATCCGCTACTAAATCCTCTACCGCAATTTTCATTTTAGACAAGGTATGAGCAGGAAGCACGGAGTAGTACTGCTCATTATTCCATATATTATCTTTAATCATGGCATTTCTAAAAATTTGTAAATAATTAAAGTTAGCGGAAATCGCCATCTTATCCATTCCCATGGCTGGCACCGTTTCCTTGTAGCCAGATGGAGAAAACATTTTGTCGTGTGATGTGATACTCTCTAACCCATACGGATAAATCTTTGTATTTATTTCATTAAGCCGAACGTTAAACTGCCCAATTCCAATCAAAGAAATTGGTGAAACATTTTGAGAGTATAATTTAATTTGAGTATTGTTAATTTTGACCTTCCAAGTTTCAATCACCGTTTTAGCTTGACTCTCATTTAACTTCGCCTGGTTTACATCAACTTTTAGAAAATAACTAGATTTTACTTTACACTTGATAAAATTTTCGTATTCAAGTTCTGTCAAAGGCTGACTAGATATATCGGAAATCACTATATCACGTTGCTGCTCCGAAAATGCGGTTTGAATTGCTGAATAGTTTTTTACGGAGTCTTCTTCATTTTTAGCAAATATGAAAATGAGAGGCACCTTATTGGAATCTAAATTTTTAAGTCCTCCAAGTTTTAGTTTTAAGTCTCTATGCGTAGCACAGATAATCTCAAACCGAGCTAGCGCATAACCTGTAAGTGCGAAATTCCCAGTTACTGCGTAATTAGGACTATCAATTAGCTTTTCAAATGACAAGGTACTTCTTATTCCCGCTTCAATTTCTTTGTACCTACCCTCATCAATAGACTGGGACTGAGTAACATAAAGGGTATCCGTTCCCTCAGGCATACTACCAAGTATACCTTTTTGGACAAACTTGTTCATAATATCGAGAACTCTATCAGCGATAGGTGTTCCAGCGAAGGCGGCAGATATATTTGAAAGCGTTGGTCTTAAGAGATTGGTAATCCCACGCCCTCTCTCTTGTTGGATGGCTGACAATAGCAAAGCTACCTTCAATACCTTTATTTCATTATCATTATCACATTGCCCAACAAAGTTATTAAAATGACTTATCACATTCTTAGATTTTTCATCAAGGTCAATATTGTCTAATTCGAAAAAGTAATCCCAAATATAATCACAGGTGAGATATGCCCAATTGGTACTATCATGTTCCTCTATAAACCAACGGAAGTTATGTTTCATGGTTCCGTTTGCATTGGGATCGCCGCATAAAAATTGAAACATTGTACGTTGGTTAGAATTAATTTTAGAGGAAATATCCTGTAAAATAAACGCAGCATAGGGGTGCATAGGTAATAAACCTTTTAAATTGCCATTATCTATGTCTTCAGAATACTTGTTAATACTGTTTTTAACAGTTTTCTCTAATTTAAACCAAAGATTAGAGGCAATGTTTGTCCATTCCTCACGCAAATCTGGCTCAACATCAATTGCGTTACACATTAACATAAAGGCAGTGGTATCTGCCATTTCAATTTTTCTCATTTTAAATCTTGCTTCTAATTTTTTTCTTGTGTCTGAGTCGTAAATAAATTGTTCGTGAGCCTTATGTGTAATCAGAAGAAAATAGAAGGGCATTTTTCCGGATGAATGGGCTAGCTCCTGTAATCCTGTAATTGAATTTTGGTTCTTTTGAAAATACTCAGTAAACTCGTCCCAAATATACACGATTGAGTGCAACTTATTGGTTTTAATGATATCTTCAATCCACATTGCAACATCATCAGCAGTTTTTGCAAAATTAAAACCAGAGAGGTCAGCAACCTCAATAATTCGCTCAAGTAGCTCCAAACACTTGTCCGCACCCAACTCTTCAAGGTCTTCAATCACACTCTCAACATCCGCATGCTCTGTAAATTTCTCTTTATATTTATTGAATGCTCCTTTAAAGTTAAAGGGATTATCGGGATCTTTGATTATATCCAATATGTTATCGTACAGAGTCTTACCGCCAAAATATGTATAACCTCTAGCTTCTAATGCATCCTTAATGGATTGTTGTACCGCAGTAAATAGTCTATTGTCGCCAATTATACCTGATGACGAGGCACGATTTACCACTAGAATGTCACCTTGACTTTTTACCCCTTCGAGACGTTTTTTCAGACTTTCGGAAATATTATATTTATCAAAATAACTACGGACATTTTCCTCTGTTTCTTCAATAACATGCTTTAGAGTGAAAGAAGCAAAGGATTTTCCCGTCCCATAAGCACCGTATATCCAGAGCGGTCTTCTATTCTCGGCAGTAGTACCCTCCAGCGATCCTACCAAATCACCAAGTATTTTAATAAAGGTATCATGTGGATAGAAGCTTTTCCAATACTCCGGATTCTCTCTATCGGCATAGATATTAAAGACCGGCACAAATTCTTTGTTCACTGTCAAATAATCATTATACGGTCTTGGCACAATCAGCACTCCCCTACACTAGATTCTTCAAAACAATCCTACCACGTCAAGAGATGATTTATCTTTTTTAAGGTCGATATTGTCTAAGTCTTTGTTAAAGGAAACACTAATAAAATCCTTGTAGTCTGTAGCAAGGCTCTGCAGCTTGTCCTTCATTGTTTCCCGATCAATGCCAAAAAGTTGGGTGGGACTAATTCCAATTCTCTCTATAGTATTATCGCAGAGGTACGACAGCGTAAAGCTATAATAACCATCACTTTTTTCTGCAAATTTGTATAGAGAATAAAGAATTATAAGTGGATCTGGATTATCCCAGGCTGTACGGGTCACGGAAACAACAGACTTGCCTTTGATATCACATATTCCAACTTCTAGATCTGTACCGATCGGTGAGTAACGAAAAGTTTCTTTTAGTGATGTTACCGCATTCTCCCTTGTTGAAATAGACTGTGTATCGCCTAATAATGTTACAATGCTATTGGTGTCATAGGTCATATTAAATTTTATATTTTGTACGTACCATTTCACAATCGTGGAGTTGTATGCAATGTTATTAAAAATAACAGCCCATACCTTTATATCATCAATGCCTATTTGTTCTAACTTAGCAGCTAAATCATTAAACATATTGTTACTTGTAATCTCAGCCTCTTTCAACCAAACTTTAAAACCATCAAACTGGTATTTCCCTAGCTTACCACATTTCCAGAAATCGTCTTTTTCTTCAAAAAAATAGCTTAGCCAAACTTTTCTAAAACCAAAATGTTGATACCGATTTATTCCTTTTAGGTTCACATTATTCCCTCCCATATTTACTGATAATGAATTTGCAACCAAACAACCTTTCCGCATATCTAAGCAAGATTCACAATGGATACATTTCTTGCTTATCTTAACCCCGTTTTCATTCATCTGTAATACTCCAAATCGGCACTCGACCTTACAAACTCCACATTTCACGCAATACGCAGTTTTGTAAAATACATTCTTAAATAAATATATAAAGCGAATAGATGCCTTGGTCCTAACATCATTCTTGATCCTGACACTTAATCTCCCTTTGTCCTCATCGACACTAAAAATATAATTACTATTGTTATATTCGATAGAATATTCATTTTCACTTACTGCTGTAACCTCTCCTATTGCCTTAATCCATTCTTTCCAATCACTATTTTGTTCGGATACATTTAATATAAGATAATCTCCTGTCGTTTGCTCAAACACTTTATTTCCGCCGTTAATTAAGTCTCGTCCTCCCATTCTTCCTTTCCAACCGCCGGTATCCATAAATTTCTGAAGTTCATTTTCACCTTTAAACTTAATTTTTGCATTTTCCCTTATGATATCGACAAAACTCTGTGAGTCAGATGTATATTTTTTATTAACAATGTACTCCCACCATTGCGATGCCATTGGGCACATCGCACATCCGACTCTCGCAACCCCGTATCTGTATGCATCGTTTAAAAGCAAGCCTTTTTCAAAAATATACAAAAAAAGTTCGTCTGTTCCCCACGTCAGTATTGGACTACAGTTAATCTGAGTTGTATGCTTTTGGCCCTCCGAAACTATTGAATAAGTCGCTCTAGCCTCGCTTTCCTCGGCGCGAACGCCATCAAAAACTAAGGCTCGCAACTTATCTTTTTCGGTTATTTCTCTTAATTTAAGAAGTGAAGGTGCTGATTTATGGACGCTACAACACCAGCGCTGTGTTCTTCCAGGGGGCCCAAACAACCCCCAGGATACTTCAGCATCAAGATGAGATTTTGCCGTATAAAACTTTAAATCAGGCCAACGTTCGGCAGCTCGCTTCACCGCCTTATATGTATCGGAAATTTCCATGGAGGTGTCACCAAATACTACTCTAAATTCATTATGTGGAAGGGCTTCTTGAACTAAATCGAGTAGTACAATTGAATCTTTGCCACCACTAAATGCAACATAGGTTACATCTATGTTCTTCGTTTTGTATTCATTAAAGGTTTTATAAATTAAGCCTATCGATTCTTGTATCAAACCAGTCATCAAAGCCTTATTCTTTTCTATCATAGCATCAATTTTAACTGGCTCTAGTTCTAATCCTTCCTCATACATTTTGATTATTGGCTTAGTGAAAAGTCCACCGCCTCGTGTCTCAGCTACAAGTCTACCCTTGTAAATATATCTTCTAGCCTCAGCCCACAAAAGTGGATGTTCGGATTTCTCATATTTCCAATATTCATTAAATCCAAAGAGTTCAAGCTCTTCAAAGAATACTGGACGCACTTCTTTAGTAACTCCCGCAACCTTAGTTGTTAAAACATAGCCACCGGTATCAATATCCCATTCATAGTTATACATTTGTTGTCTCCTCCAATTAAGCCACGTCATTTAAGTTATAATAAATTGAAAACCCCGGCCGTTATGAGCTAACGAAGATTACTCGTCCCCAGCCAACATATCCTCAACAGTGTACCCTTTATCAAAAAATGATTGAGGTATGCTATTGACAATTAAGTCTTGATTTAAGAGAAATTTTCTCATCTCTTCTATATTCTTAAACAAGTTGTACTTAGTTTCCTGCTTCAATGCATGGTATAAAAGTTCCTCATAATCATTGACTTCACTGCTAACGTCAACAATCACTTCATTTAAGTAGCGATAATCAGTTGCGGTGTTGATAATTTTTAACCGCTTACAATAATACTTAACTATAGAAACCAGTAAAAATTGGTTCCATTTTATGTCAATATCCGGATAAAACATAAAATCCGAATCCTTTTTAACAGCAAGATAACCCTGACTACCAACCAAAACCAAGGTTATTTCCTCAATATTTTTTATTGTATCTTCCGGTAAATTAAGCCTGTCTGTTCTAAGTAGTACATCACTGTCAATCCGAATAAACTCATCACTTATTTCATCAAGCAAAGCACCTATGCTAATTGCTCCCCGTCTGATACTCTCGACATACTCCTTAAAATCGGTAATAGAAAGCTCATCAAATCCTGATAGATATTCCCGTAATACCGTATTAAACGTAGTTGCCATCGAACCCCTTGGAGCAATATAAGGACGGTTAAACTCGTAATCTTCGGGGAAGAGATAATTAAAAACACTAAATAGTGCAGTAGGGTCATACACATTGTTAGTCGATAGAAATTCAGTTTCGTACGTGTATATATCGCTGTATATTTTTTGAACAGAGGCGGAACCTTGGGCTGTATATTGATCTAGAAGTTTCTTAAAACGTCCTCTTGTCAGGGAGTCCAAAACAAGATGTTCCGAGTGAAGATATTTTCTATAGTCCCACATCAAGATATTCGGATTATTTGATATCGCCGAAAAAAGAACTGCTTCTGTTAATCCCGGAAATTGCGCCTTAATTTCTTCTTTAGTAACAATCTGTTTTTTTTCTTTAATAAAATCCTCAATCAAAGTTTTTATATCTTCTTCACTGTTCGTATCCTTAATTAAAGTATCCTTTGTATAGAGGAAATCATTTGGATATTTGTATTTAATCACACCCTGTAAATAGAAACGATTGTTTACACTGGTCTTTTCTAACAGTTCAGTTTTAAACCTCTCAAATAGCTCTGCGAACATGATGACATTTCTTTCGCTGCCAATGATAAAATCATATATTTGATCAAATGTTTTCTGATCATATCTAATTCTACTTGGTAAAATATATTTGCCCCTATCACAAAGGACGGTTAGTGCGGCTATCCTTGCACATATAGCCCTATCATTATCGGGTAGATCAATATCATCCCCGAAAAGAATTTTAGAATAATCTCTAAAACGCATCATCTCAAAATCGTCAAATAGCTTGATACCATAAGGGTAATATTTCTCCAATATTTTTAAATAAGCGTTAGCCTTATTTATTTTCTTTGTTGAAAAAATATTCCCTGTAAGAGTACAGTCAGACAAAATTACCTTTTCGATTAAATTGTAATTGACGTCAGTAGAAAGCGATTCCAATGCTTTTTGAACGTAAGACCCAAGTTCTGATGCCTCAAAGACATCTGGTAACAATTCTATATATTTAGATATTTGGTTATACCATGCGCCATCACCAACCGCAAAGCCATCAAGTTTCTCTAACCACTTTATTTCTGGGACGTCGCTTTGTCTCAAACAGTAAACAATAATGTTTGATAAATCTCCCATTAACTTCTTAATATCATCAGCAGATAAAAAACCAAAATTTTCACTAAATGCATAGCAAATATAATGGGGGGAGAATTTAGAGAGGTAGCGTTCAAACTGGCGTAAAACTTTTAACTCTATTTGGCGAACTCGTTCACGTGTAATGTTAAATTCATTTCCGATTTCTTCAAGCGTATATCCTTCGATACGCTTTATTAAAACTTCTTTTTCTCTGTCCTTTTTAAAAATGGTCGGTAATTCTTTTAATATTAAATTTTTTATATCTTTGGACAGCCATTTCATAAAATCTGTTAAGTCGGTCACTTCAGTTGGATAAGTGTCTATGGAACATAAGTTCTTTAGCTGTTTTACATAGCTCACTCGATGTTCTTCCAATAACTGTAAAAGACCTTGATTCTCCTCGTTGCTTTTAAAGGCCAAAACCAGCGGTGGTATTTTTGCATCGTGGTTACTCACATCAATGGCTGAGAAAAGCTGATTTAATTCTGCCCTGACCTTCTGTACACGTAAATACTCTTTCGAGTATGACTGTAATATAGAAATTAAATCTATAACTCCTTCATGGTTTTCTAAGCACCAGCTAAACATTTCTTCTCCTAAAATATGTAAAACTTTTTCATTAGTCTCGATACTTAACTTAACAGACTCAGTTGAATTTTCTTCAAGCGGGTCAGTTTTCATTACCTTTTTGTACTCATTTAAGTATTTGTCCCTAATAGCTGAAAACCTATCGTATGTAAGATAATCTTTTGTTTCAAATAATTCGTGTAATTTGCCCCGATTAAATGAAGATACATCGAACTGTTTACTTAAATGTTCATAGACTTCCTCAACTTTAACTGTTTTCTTACCTTCGAAGATTTTCTCAGTGTCTTCTATTATCCATTTGATTAAAACAATACGCCTTGCACTGCACTTGTAAAATAATTTGGAATTTAGGTTTATAATTTTATACTCTTCATAAGTCAAACCATCCCACTTGTTAGGAAATTCAATTGCATAGACAGGTACAAAAGAGTGATTCATACAAAAGAAACCTTCAAATTTTTTTATTAATTCAGCTAAATGGTCAATGTTCATGTTGTTCTCACCACCAGACCGATTGTTGCTTGTAAAAAAACTACCAATTCTGTTTATATTCAACAAATCATTGCGTTTTCCTTGATAAAATTCCTATTTATCTCGACAAAATAGCTAAGTTCTGTCAGAACAAGTATAGAACAATTCAGTTAGAGGTACCGCTAACTTGTTTAAGTCGAAATTAATTTTAATTCACGCATAAAGGGGCTAGCAGTGTTTAAGCTAAACCACGGTTTAACCCCCCAATTTTGGAGTCATATACCCTTATTCTCAATAATTCGTAGAATCTCATTATTTTTTCTGCCGGATTAATTCTGTAATTAGGGGATTGGCCACCTGTGGTGTCCAACCGCCCTTTTCCATTATAATTCCAGGCGTTCCGTCAAGCACGAAGCCTCCTAGGGTCTCTAATCTCCCTGGCGGTCGATAAGATTCCCTACGTCGATTACGAACTAGTATAGGGTGCTTTAATACTATACCTTGACTACAAACGGTTTAACAAGGTTATGACTGAAGGCATCTGTAAATTCTGCCGGTGATAAGTCGTAAAGACTGCCATGAATTCTACGATGGTTGTAGAAATAGATATAATCTGTTACAGCTTTATACGCTTGCTGATAGGTCATAAATTCCTGACAGCTCAAACATTCACGTTCCAGGATTGAATGAAATGACTCAATATGTGCATTTTTATTGGGCGTCTTTGGTGGAATTCGCTCATGTTCTGTTTCTAAAGTAGAACAGGCTTCTTCAAAGGCATGGCTAATAAACTGGGGACCATTGTCTGAACGTATTATAGGCCGAGATGAGCGTTCAAATAATTGCCGCTTGAACAATGCCCTTTGTAATACCTGTGCTGCATGTCTGCCTTCACAGGATAACCCAATGTGATAATCTACAATGGCACGGTCGTAAACATCTATGATACACATGAGATAAAAGAATCGTTTTTCCCCAGTGATAAAACCATATTTATGATCTATTTCCCAAAGCTGATTAGGACTGGTAACCTCCCGGTTATTGGCAAGCCTTCTGGGGTGTTTGATTTTTATCCGCCTTTGTGGGCGTAAGATATCAAGTTCCTTACAGAGTCGGTACACCTTTTTCTTGTTAATCACCAGTTTATATTGTTTGCGTAAACAAACAGTCAGCTTGCGATATCCGTAAGCAAAGCCTTCCCCGGCAACAAGTCCCAGAAGCCATTCTCTAATTTGTTCATCACTTACCGGAGTACCATTCCAGGTCATTGCAAAACCACGGAATCGGTCTTCCGCCATTATATTTGCGTTCCTTCAGCTCATGTTTACGCTGTTGGTAGTATGTGGCTTCATTTACACCGACAATCCGCAGTACCAGAGCAATTGCATATCCCCGCGCAATCCATTTGTCGGCTATTTCAATTTTGTCCGAAAGGCGGGGTTGTTCTTTTTTAACAGATCACGAAGAATCTCTATCTCAAGGTCTTTTTCTCCCAATATGCGTTTTAACTTATCATTTTCATTCTCAAGTTGCTGATATTCCTGGGGAGACGGTAAATAAGCATTCACCTTTTTAGCATTCGGGGCTGCATTCTGCCATCCGCGATGTTTAGCCTCCCGAACCCAACGGTTAAGCATTTTAGGGTCAATTCCATGACGTCTGGCAACCTGTGTTTGATTACCCGCTTCCGCTGCTTCCTGGATTAACTGTTGTTTAAATTCTTGTGTGTAACGTTTACGTTGCATGTTTATCCCCTCCATGTTTTTATTCTATCCAATAAGGGGATAAGACTCAAATCTTATTACGGGGCTATAGAGTTTTCAGGTAGTGTCAACGACAAAGACAAGGGGGACAAGCTCTACAAATTAAAAGATACCGTAATTGCACGAACTTGTGAAACAAGGAAAGGCTCAAATAGAAGGGGTTCATACGCAGATTTTCCAAGTTGAGCAGAATACAAAACCCAGTCAGCAAAACTGGGAATACACAGAAGAATACGATGAAAATTTTGAAGATTACTTTTCCGATGATGAAGAAGAACCAGATATCAGTATAATCGAAATACACAACCGTCTTGTACTAATGAATTTTTGCGGTTTCCGATTCCATATTGCCTTAGAATTATTTCGAGAAGATAAAAGCAACCTGCCTGATCTCGGTAAATTTGATGATTTAATCGATGTCAAACGTTCAGGCAACTTATCAATTGGATTTAACCAAGCGGTTGACATCTTGAGCAGTTCATCAAAGTGAATGAATTAACTGCTTCAAAACCCAAGGCTTAATTTTTCCCGAAAGACAATCTTTAAAAGCGGGGATAAAAATCCCCCGGCCATCTCCCGGCAGAACCCTGTCAGTGCTCAGGTTGCTCTCAAGCAGAGCCCTATCCCCCTGTCAGGCAAGAGCCATTTATACTATTGCCAAATTAACGAGTAAAAGTTTGACTTTTTAACTCTAGAGCAGTTATTTTCAACCTTTCCTTACCCATAGCTAGGTAGTGAATTTATTTTCAAGAATTTATCCCAATGGTAACCATTACGTTAGCTTCTTCTATTAAGCCATTTAAACAATAACTTTATTAATTCGTACCAGTCTTCAATAAACGAGAAAACTCTAGATTTCTCTAGAGTTTCTCCAAGTTAGATTAGGTCCAGAGACCTTGGAGTTTTTTAACTCCCATATTAGTTACTTTTATTTTATCAGTCTTGTTTCATATTGTCAATTGGCCGAATGTCAATATTTTGAAGTGCTTTTGTAGATATTCGCTCTAGAGCAGAGCCACTTACCGCACGCCTGTCACTAAAGCGGATATCCTTTATTTGCTAACGTTTTTTTATATTCAATATATTGTCCCAATATTTGTTATCTTGCTAAATGTATAGGGGAAAAGGTATTGTCAAACAAGGGCAGCCCACAAAAGAGGCCTGCCCTTGTTTTCAGGAAAGAAAACTAATTATTATGTTCCCTTATATATCCGTTTGGTTCAACAATGAATTCTTTAAAATCCCACTCAATACCTAACTGAACACAAATCGAATATTGAATAAAGAGTCTTAAGATTTTTGTTGAGCTCATTGTAATTACTCAATATTTTTTTGTTTTTTAATCTTTGTTTAGCGCTATTTTCAAGTGGTCAGCCATTAACATATAACCGTCCCTTCTGCCACAGCTTTAAGCACTTGCTCTACTGCCCTGCCAAGCCCTAGCGGAACAGCGTTACCAATTTGACGGTAACAGTTACCAACAGTGCCTTCAATTGTCCAAGAGTCAGGGAATTGCTGTATCCTCGCATATTCACGGACAGATAGGGGTCTGTCTTGAGTCGGATGGCAAAACATGGTTGCTTTTTGCACCGGACTCGTTACAAGAGTCGGGGATGGTTGTTCATAATCCAAACGGCGGTAAAAACCAACTTTACCTCCACCGCTTTTATACGCCCCGCCCATTGCTTGCTCCACCAAATCCGGTGGTAAGTTCCTCCAGTTCCCTCCCATCGGGACAAGGCGTAAATAATTCAACCTTGCTGGCGAGAATGTTGCACATAAACCAGTGGTATTTTCTAAGTCCTCTATGGCTTTCCTTAATATAACCCATCTGTAATTAGGGTTTTGATGGAAGTGGAAATGTGTAGGCTTTGGTAGAAAAATGTCCTCGTGGTCACGAGAACCGATTATTAAGAGCCGCTCCCGGAACTGTGGGACACCATAATGGACAGCATCAAGAATTCCGTAAGCCAGCTTATATCCCAATTCCTGAAAAGTGTCTTTTATAACTTGGAATACTGAGCCAGGTAATTCTTCAAGTTTCTGTGGCTTTCCTTTCCTTTCTTTCAGAGGAATATGCTTTATAGCAGCAGATACTAAGCCTTTAACATTCTCCATGACGAAGAAACGAGGCCTGGAAACCCGTATTACGTGGCAAAATTCCATAAATAAGCTTCCACGGGGATCATTTGTTCCTAAACGCTTCCCTGCAGTACTAAATGGCTGGCACGGGGGTCCACCAACTACGGCAAAAGCATCACGGGCGCTAATCCTGCTGGTTTTAGTAAAAAATTACAAAACTGGTCTTCAGCTATTAACTTACGTATATCCCCAAGGATAAAAGGTCTATTATTTGCAGAAGCAGTTTTGGCACACCAAGGGTCAAAGTCCTGTCCAATCTTAATCTCCAGACCGGCTTTTTCTAATCCTAGGTCTAACCCCATTGCACCACTGAAAAGAGATATTACCGGAAATGACATCGTATTGTGCCTCCTAAGCTATAGTAATATTTGATAGATAAGACTCAGGTATTTCCTTTGTGCAACGCAGCATTACTTTTATATCCCCTTTTCGCTGTTGATATGTGTATGTAACATTGTCTAATAATTTTTCAAGCTTTCTAAAGGGGATATGCCCTATACCTCCATTGGATTTATGTTTTTATTAGAGCCACCGTCTTCAAAATAATTGTCAATACTTACTCATATCAAGTCTGGGCATTTTTATTTAACTATTCCGAAGGGTGAGAGCCACCGCTCCGACCAAGGAACCCCTTATCCATCTTAATAGAAATTTACTGAAATATTTTGATCAATCGAGGAATGCTATCGCCCCGAAATCGGCTGCGTCCTTGATAGAATCAAAATATTTCAGTCTTCTATTATTAAAATAGTGTAATGCTATAAATGATATGGCATTCAAACCGGAACGGTGAATCATTTCGCCGGAAGCCGGGCTCAATATTCAACGGAACGGTGGTTACTATTGACCGATATTTTCACGGTAGAATCCACTAACTCTCCAGTGAACCTGTTAGTCTCATGGGGTGTGTGCCTAGGTCAAAATATTGACCGTTAATTTTCCCTTCGTACAGGTTCCATGAAATGACATTAAAACAGAATTTTTAAAAATTTGTCTTTTATTTTTTTATATTCTTCACTAATTACTTCAAGCCACAGTTTGCTATACGCATTCCTCCCTGACCATTCCCTGCTATGGCCCAGAAGCATTACCTTTAGGTCGTTAATTTTCTCTAACTCTTCACACATATGCTTTGGGGCTTCTAACCAATACACTATTATCTTGTCTTTATTATTTTTATTTATATGTCTACACGCCTCTGTACTGTATTCATAGAATTTTCTTTTATTATCATCATAGTACTCCTCAAGTCTCTCAAATAATGTTCTTTCTGTTTTTCCAACCTTTTTTATGTCACCTTCATAAGATAAAAAGTATATCCCAGGTTCTTTAGGGGCCAGATGCCCTAAACAAGCATCTCTCAGATAAGCTTTACACATTAAATTCCCTGCCACATATTGTTTGGGTATATTATTAACTTTAAAATAGCTATATGCATCGTAAATAAAATCGATTTCTATATAGCTATTGTCATTAAAATTCCATTGATTAAAGTAAATTTCTTTTTTTTGCGGTGAAGTGTGTTTTATCGTATACAAAACAACATCTTCTTTAGAAGAGAATCGGAACGACCGGTGATATTCTTCATTTGTTTCCTTCGTAAAGGGAACTAAAAAAACACTTTTAATATTATAATTAATGCCGTTAGAATCCACCCCCATATATTTTCTGCAACCAGTATAACAATCCGTATACTTATTTATTCCTGAATCAAAAAGTATATATTTTTCATATTCTTTTTTCTTAAGTATGTCCGCCTTTGTAGGCATCTTTTCTAAAATATAAACTTGTAACAAAATTCTATTATCAGGGTAATATAGCAGTAATGGCTCCTTATCAAACTCTCTATTGAAAGATTTAATAACCAAATGAGCCTTCATCCTTTGCAGATTTTGGACATTATTTAAGACTGTATAAATCTCCATCTCCACGTTCTCCTTCCTGCTGTCTTGAGTAACATAATACTATAAAGGCTGGTGAAATCTCCCCTTAGTTTTGGTTCCCTTTATAATTTCTACGGTTATAACGTTGCATACGTCAAAAGCAACCTGCTCCCAAAAATTAAACTCAAAAGCGAGTACGGATGATATAAAGACTCGCTCAGAGATTGGACTACCATCAGGGCTCAGGTCATAATCCCCATCCCACCCTCACTTTGATCTAGAAGTCAGTACTTGGTAGTAAGTAATTACATTGACGAATACTCATGTAACAATACTGGACATCACTTGTCACAGGAACTAATCCCATAAGTATTGTCCCAATACCAACATAGGTATTTATCCTTTTAAGTTGTACTCGCCCTTCAGCAATCAAAGTTACCATCTGTTTTTATTGCATTAAATCAATAGTCCAGTTCTTTTCCTGAATTCTGGTGTCTAACTCCCTATACTGACGCGATAGTTCATCTACCTGTTTTTGCAGGTCCTTAACGTTAACTGTGCTCAGGTATCTTAGCTCGGACCTACTATACCTGTCATGCTTAATCATAGCTGCTTCTGTCAAATGGCTCAAAATCATGCGTTTGTTCCATATTTGCTCTCTTTCAGTTAAAATGTCAGAAATTGTATCCGTATCATTGAACTTAACCGTGCCATTTGTTCTATTTATTCTTTTGATTAATTCGGTCAATTGCTGCCTTACCTTTTCCAACTCATCCAGTAAATCCTGGGGATTTTCAGCAGGTATTTCTCCTTCCTGAACCTTAGCATAACTAATCAATCTTGATTTAATTTGTTCAACCCTCTTTTGAAGGTCTGCCCTCAAGATTAATGCCTCAGCTAATTTCACGACACTTCCTCCTTCACGTTAATATTTTTTTGTTCATTAACCGATTGAAATCAAATGAAGTTTAGTGACTAAAACAAACCTTATCCTGGCAATTATTACCGTTACATTATCTCGACTAACCAGTTCAACCCTTGGATCAGTTATATCTGCAATGTCTAAAATGCCGTGGGGTATGTGTCTTTGACAGAGGATAACAACATTGGCGGAAGATAACTTACCCATTAAAGCATTCTCACCGTCTTCATAAGGATTATGCCAGGTAACTTTGGCTCCTAAGTCGCTAAGCGCCTTTAAATATTTCTCCTTATTCCTAGACCCTACAATAAGAATCTTGATTCCTTGGAATTCATGTATATCATCAGAATTTAACTCCTTATGTTTTCGTGATCGGTTGACAGTTGGGTTGGGCCCGGGGAAATCATTATTATATTCGATTGGGTAAATAGTCTTAATTCTTGCTTTGCCATCGTTAATAACTGCACTGGCAGGTAAATCGTCAGTAGCTCCCAGTTCTTCGGACGAAATGTCAAGTCTATAGGCCTGTCCGTTTAATGATGCGAACCAATGTTGTTCATGACTATATAATATATAACCCATTACAACCTCAACGGAGCCATTATTACTTTTCGCCATGTACCCCGTATACCTCCTAAGGAATTTCTTCATCCTAATCATCTTACTGAATAATCTATAGAGCGGCTCATACTCTGTAATGTTATCCATTCCTAATTTTTCATCCAACAGAAACAAAAGTTTACTAACAGGATAGCCCTTCTCTATTTCACGTTTAAGTGAATAGTATTTCCTCCTAAAAGAGTTTGCCAAGATTAAAGCCTCATTTAACTTGTTCATTAATTTCAGGTTATCCTGGTTCAGGTCATTACTCTGAAGCTTTCTCACTTCCTGTTCTAAAGAATTAATTTGCTCCTTCAATTCCTGATTCATCTGTCTGAGCCTTCGGTTATCTTCAGTAACTTTTTTACGCCTATACTCCAGGTGTTTGTTTTCCGTCTCAATGCCTTTACCGGAAGATGTTCCTATCTCCTGTTGAAGGCTCTTTATTTTTTCCGTTAGCTTAGTAACTTTCCTCTCCCTTTCCGATAGAATCTGGTTCTGTATCGATATATCTTCGGCCATCTTACTTACCTTCAATTGGGCTAGACGGACTTTAGCCTCTAAATCATTTTTTGCTTTCCTCAGTTCGGTAAGCTGATTAGCCATTTTTGCAACCTTTTTCTCAAGTTTATCTTTCACGGCTCTGACATTTTTCAGTTGTCTTTTTAATAGATCCGAATTATTCGTACCGGTTGATTCTGATGTCTTACTATGCTTTGACTGCAATGCCTTTTGTTTTCACCTCCTTTAGTTGACACTTATAAAAAGTCAGTACTTGGTAGAACTAATTATATTTAGCTGTTAACACTCGTGTACAATGCCGGACATCATATGTAATGGGAACATTCCCAATACGTAACATAGGTATTTACCCGGTGTTGGACCCGTACTTCATTAAATCAAAGTTACCATCTGCTTCTATTCCACTAAATCAATAGTCCAGTTCTTTTCCTGAAATCTGTTATCTAACTCCCTATACTGGCGCGATAGTTCATCCACCTGTTTTTGCAACTCCTTAACGTTAACTGTGCGTAGGTATCTAAGATCGGACCTCCTGTACCTGTCAGGCTTAATCATAGCTGCTTCCAAAAAATTGCTCAAAATCTCGCGTTTATTCAGTATTCCGTCTATTTTGGTTATTATATCGGAAATTGTATCCGTATCATTAAACTTTACCGTGCCAAGTGTTCTATTTATTCTTATTACTAAGTCAGTCAATTCCTCCGTTACCTGTTCCAAATCAGCCATTAAATCCTGAGGATTTTCAACAGGAATTTCTCCCTCCTGGACATTCGCATTATTGAGCAGTCTTACTTCAATCTTTTCAAGCCTTTCCTGAAGATCCTCCTTCAGTATTAATGCCTCAGCTAATTTCACGACACTTCCTCCTTCACGTTACTATTCTTCTATTCTTAACCAACTGAAATTAAATGAAGTTTGGCAACCAAAACAAACCTCGTCCTGGCAATTATTATCATTATGTCATCTCTACTAATTGGTTCGACCTTTGGGGTCGTTTAGATTAAATAATTCATTTCTTTTGTTTTTCCAGTTCATCAGCATCGCCGCCTCCACAATCCTGAGTATTTCTTACACCAGAACCTCCAAAAAGTTTTTTCTCTTCTCCTTCCTCATTTCTCTTTTGGCTTCACACGCAGCAAGTTCAAGTTCCTCTAATGTAATTCCAGCCCGAATCATTTTTCTTGATATCTCATCTAATGATTTTTTTGCTTTCAGGAGTCTCAGGATTCTAGCCAAAACCTTCACCTTCTAATCAATCATAACAATAAAAAAAAGACAGCCACAACCAAAGGGGTAAACCCCCTAATGATTTAACAGTCTTTAAGCATTCTTTTAAACAATTTTTATTCCGTTTTCAATTATTTTACTACATTATTTTAAAAAAGTAAATACAACTACGTGGTCTGATAGTGTCAAGATGTTTTGGGTTTTTTTAACCTTCAATGTTCCTAATAACCGCATTACTCCAAATGCTAAAAAAGTATATATATGGAAATGGACATTTGTATTACTCGTTCGTCCTTTTTCATATGTTTTGAGGATTAGATAGGCCAGGGTGTTAGTTGGCCGATTAACCTTGCAAATTCTCTAGCCCTTTGTTCTGGTCCCTTGGCTGCTGCCAAAGATGCCTTACACCAGTCTGATGGATCTTTTTTTAGCAGTCCATCGGCTTGTTTTCTGGCCCAGTAACCGTTCGTTGTATCTATTCTTTCAACTGTTTTTTCTTGCACCGCCGGTGGGCCTAGTAATCGCATTAGGTCTATTAGATTTTTGTTTCTAACGGCACACCTTACTTTAGCTAGGTTTATTGCTCCCGTGAGACTCCAAGACGCTCCCTGGTGTTTAAAACGTTTTGCTATGGCATGACCTACATTGGGTTCAATTACACCTAAACCTCGGGCGTCCTCTGAGTTTGTTTTGTTGCGCTCCCGCCAGTCCGTTATACCTTCCCACACGTTATTAATTAACGTCCTAAATTCCTCTATTTGTTTTTTTTGCTCTGACTTTTTTTCTTCGACTAGCAAAGCATCCATTATCATGTTGAACCCTTTATTATCGTTGTTTTGCAACGTTTTACTAATGCTCTTTTTTAGTTCAACTTCGTCACCAAATAATTTCCTTAAATCTCTTTCTAAGTGAAAACGACAGTACTGATATTCGGCGCCAAGCTCTTCTGCACCTTGTCTGATCCAAGCCGCTCCATCACCCGCTACTATTATTCTCTGACAACCTTCCAGGCAATAAATTCGGGCCAGATGTCTTTCCAATGCTGTCCAAAATTCTCTACCGGTTCCACCATGAACGAAGTAGACCGGATTCTTCAGTTTAGCCTTTCCAGAAGGGGCCTGTTCCCATCCTTCGTATATTACTGCTGTTTTTAACTCGAACTTTTTGTCTGTCTTTCTTGGAGTGTCCAGTTTTTCGAGAAAGGGTCATTGCGACACTCCCTTTTTTTATTGGCAAGTACTAGAAATAAGAGGAAATCAATCAAATAATATCGAATAAGATTCAAAATGACCATAATTAGCCAATAACAACAAATTGGAATCTTCGTACTGAAGGAATAAGATTACAGAAAATAAATAGCCCTTAGAGTGTTCAGTGCTTATAAAGTTTGTGATGTCTAATTACATTGGGGGAGCGTAGAAGTTTAAGTTTATATTATGGTTGATAACAGTTATGATTGCTCTAAACCCTGCCTTTAGCCTAACCAATAAAAGGTAATAAAAATGATGACGCCTTTGGCTACCGAGTTATATGCAAAAATAAGCAAAATAAGCGATTAAGAAGGAGGTGATTAGTTGAATATTGTTATTTCCGGCCTTTTGTCATGTTCTCTGCTATTCTCCTCATTAACCATAAATAGTGTTAATCAATCGGTTTACCAGACAGTTTATAGTCAACCATCAGTCCCCGAAATTTCTGTTCCGGCATTTCCAACTAGTCTGATAGTTGGTAACACAGGAGAATTGTCATCAATTCCTGTATACTCTAAACCAAGCAGCAAGTCTAAAATAGTCGGGAATTTTTATGGAAGTCTGATGGGTGTAAAGGTACTAAGTTATGGTGAAACTTTTAATTACATCGAAACAACATCTTATAACTCTAGCGTTATAGTACAAGGGTATGCCCGCAAATCCCAGTTGAAAACCATTCATCCTAGAAAAGACTGGGGAGTTTTGGTAAACATCAACGAGCAAAAATTATATATCTACAAAAACGGCAAACTAGTAAAATCATTCCTGGTTTCAACCGGCGATTCGAAAACAGGCAACGCAACTCCCAAAGGTCAATATGTATTGGGAAGCAGAGGGAAATCTTTTTATAGCTCCAAATATCAACAAGGTGCTTATAATTGGGTTAGATTTAATAAAGGCTATCTTTTTCACAGCATTGTTTATGACAAAAACGGCAAATTTATCGAAAGTGAGATACAAAAGCTAGGCAAAGAAGCCTCTCACGGCTGCATAAGAATGCCGCTGGAAGAATCCAATTGGTTTTATAATAACGTTCCGGAGAATACCCCGCTCATTATTCAATAAAATGGTTGTGTATAGTTTAATTATGGTTTTATCGGTTATAAAAGATTATGGACGGAGGAAACAAAATGAAAAGTATTATTTCAAAATTAAGTATTTTTGCCCTGCTAATAACTTTTGTTTTTTCTACAGGGAATTACGCATTTGCTTTCACTTCAAATAGCAATAAACAGATTTATTTTGTTAATTATATGAGCGACTATGCTTTTTACGAAAATTCGGATGCTTATCGAATTTATTCTTACGAAGACGGAGCTATAAAAAAAATTAGTAAAAATCCAGCTTATGCATTAACGACGATAAACGATTTAATATACTTTATGAAAATTGATTATTTGGAAAGAGAAGATGGCTTTGTACAAAGGGGAACTATTTGGCAAGTTAATAAAAATGGAACAAATGAAAAAGAAGTGTATTCTAAATCTATTTTCACGTTAACGTCTGACGGAGAATATATTTATTTTGTTGGAGATGAGTACGGAAATAATATTATGAGAATGAAGCCCGGCACAGCTCCAGAAGTGTTCTTAAGCAATACAAAATCATTTAGAATTCATTACAGTGATGGGTGGCTATACTTCAATGACTTCATCGATTCCGAAGACGTAAAAAGAGTTAATTTGAAAAGTAAGAACATCGAAACCGTGACAAAAAGATCTACAGATTACTATTCGAATGATATTTTTGATGTGTATAATAATTATCTAATAATGGCAACTAGAATTAATGATCAAGTCGAATTTATAAAGGTTGACGTCAATACTAAGAAAGAAGAATTGTTTGACGATTTTGACTATATTGGACGCTTTCTAGGCATCGAGAATGGGATATTAATTAGCTATAACGGTGAAGAAGACAAAATAGAGTTTTTAGATTTAAATAAAACCACGTATTTTCAATCAACAATAAATTTTAATAATTGGTTTCGACATGATACAGGAAATAGTATTTCATATACAGTTTCAAATAATACTTCGAATATGGATTCCGGAACATATGCACTGATTACACTTATGGATGATTATAGACCTATGAATGTACATTTTATTGACTACAGTCTTGGGGCGGGAGAGTCTAAAACTGGTTACTTATATGATGGTAGTAATTTAGACTTTGATAGTAAATATATATTTGTAAAGGTTTCAAACAATCTTGAAAAGCAACAAATTTTAGATGGGCTTCAGTGTGATAAGACTTATAATGAATTTTATAATGCCGAACACTATGGAAATGAAGATTATCCATGTGGGGGAACAGATTACGATGAGCGTGAACAAAAGATAATTTTAGCTGAAAAGTGGGTAATTGATAATTTTATAAAATAGAGAGGCGTGTGAGTGATATGAACATTAAAAAAATAGCTTTCGGAATAGTTTTGATTTACTTTTTAACTTTAAGTAGTTTTGCATTTGCATTTGAGTTTCAGACTGGAGGTTTGAAGGATTTAGTTCCCCCAAGTAGCTGGGCCCAGGAACAAATAGATTTAGCAAGACAAGAAGGATTAATTACCAAGAATACAGATGGATTTTTTACAATGAATATTACTCGTGAGCAATTCGCTGAACTTGTTGTTAATATGACAGAAAAGGTAACTGAAAAGAAGATTATACCATCAACCGAAAATACTTTCACAGATACTAACAATGAGAACATACTCAAAGCATACAGTGCAGGTATAGTAGCTGGTATAAGTCAAAATACTTTTGCACCAAAAGAATTAATAACTAGGGAACAAATAGCAACAATGTTATACAGGTGCATTCTTTATATAGAAGAACAAAAAGGAAAAACTTATTTGAAAAATAATGAAAACATTGAACAATATACGGATAATAAGAACATATCAGATTGGGCAAAGAAAGCTGTTGGAATTTTGGCTAATAATGAAATCATGAAAGGAACGTCTGCGGCTACTTTGTCACCCAAACAAAACACGACTATCGAACAAAGCATAGTGTTGGTCTATAGGGTTTACAATATTTTGAAATAGACCGCCAAATGGCTGACAAAATTCGGCTTGAAGACCAATTGAATAACAGCGCTAAGCAAGTACAAGAATCAGCCCAAGGCTATTGCTACGGCACTGGACAGCAAGCTAATTGACGGAGTGCTTCGAGCGGTTGGCGAAGGAGAAATCGGTAATGATACTGCCATTTTTCCGAGAATGTATTAAGTTTTGTGTAAATGGTTAAATTATCCAATAAAAGGAGATGACCATTTATGCAAGCCATGCAAGACAAAACCATCAAGGAATTAGCCAAAGAATGTAAGACAGTTGAGGATGTTCACGCAATGCTTAGAGACCTGTTTAAAGACACTCTACAGGGTATTTTCGAAGCAGAGATGGATGAACACCTTGGTTATCAAAAGAACAGGGTTGAAGGCAACAATACTGGCAATAGCCGAAACGGATATAGCAAAAAGAAAATTAGATCTAAGTTTGGCGAAAGCGTTCTAACTATTCCCAGAGACCGAAAAGGTGAATTTGAACCAAAGATTATCAAGAAATATGAGACAACATGCAATCACATAGAAGAGCAAATCATAGCCATGTATGCTAAAGGAATGTCTGTCCGGGACATCGAATACCACATGCGTGACATATATGGAATTGAGTGCTCACCAGCCATGGTTAGTAAAATCACTGATAAGATTTTGCCTATGATCGCCGAATGGCAATCTAGGCCGTTAGACCGGGTTTATCCCATAGTCTTTCTTGATGCAATCCACTTCAAAGTCCGCCAGGATAGCAGGATTATAAACAAGGCTGCCTACAGCGTTATGGGTGTAAATATGTCAGGTCATAAGGACATTTTAGGTATTTGGATTGGCGAAAATGAAAGCGCAAGTTTCTGGCTAGGAGTCTGTAATGACCTAAAGAACCGTGGTGTAGAGGACATCCTTATAGCCTGTAAGGACGGGCTTTCCGGCTTCTCCGAGGCCATTAATACGGTTTTTCCAAGGACGGATATTCAATTGTGTGTCATCCATCAGATACGCAACTCTTTAAAATACGTGTCATATAAAGAACAGAAGCAATTATTGGTTGATTTAAAGAAAGTTTATCAGGCTTTAACTCTTGAAGAAGCCGAATTTGCTTTTGAAGAATTCAGGGAAAAGTGGGGCAAAAAGCATCCTATCGTTATCAGGTCTTGGGAAAACAATTGGCTGGAGTTAACTACCTATTTCCAATACCCCTATGACCTGCGAAGGGCTATATATACAACCAACATAATTGAAGGTTATCACCGTCAGTTACGTAAAGTTACAAAGACAAAAACGGCATACCCCACAAAATCATGTTAGGAAATTCCATTTACACAAAAATATTTACACTCCCATTTTTCCATTTCCCGGCGAACTTTTTTCTCCATACTTGGATACGAAAAACATAATCGCCCATGTTGCCGCTCATGTCCGAGAAAAAGTCAACCGTGTTGCATCCAATAATGATTTTATCAATTACTTAATCTGTATTTCATAGGGGTTTATTACTACTTTTGCTGGAGAGCTGGTGATTCTTTTTCCATTCGAGAAGTCAGATACTATTGATGAATCGACGACAAAATGGAACGGCATCCGGCGTGCTTTTAGAAATAACGCAATGCAGATAATGCCTCGAAATTTGAAGATGAACTATTATTTGGCCATTTTCGGTTGTAGGCTGCTGTCAGATTACTACTAAGTCACCATTAAATGTTCCAGTGTCCTTCATGATATCCCCATGAACTCTAAAAATCGGGATTATGCTAAATTCGATAATAAAATATATAAGTAGTGCGTAACATTAGACGGATAATTGTGAATGATAACATAAAAGTGTACCACGTCAGCACCTTTTGACAGTGAATTAGTTTACCACCTGTCATAAAAATCCTGTAAAATATTATCAAATGTTTTACGGGGAGGAATGAAAGGTG
>JAENYP010000035.1 GCA_016841725.1 Thermincola carboxydiphila
ATTCAGGCAGTTCATCGATTAAATATCAGTTGTTTAGTATGCCGGACAATAAGGTACTGGCTAAGTCAGATTTCTCCGGTGAAAATTTTTTGGTGAAAACATTTTTAAAGGAACTTACAGAGATTTGCCGAAAATGAACATAATATAAATCGACAAATAGTATAGCTTATGTAATTATTTAAAATGAATGGTGATATATGTGTTTGATGGGCAAAAAGACAAGCCTGGTTTATTTGGTGAAATTGATAATGAATACTCCTTAAATGAGAGTTCCGGAGAAGATATTCTTATTACACCAAAAATAATTAACACCTTTTTAAGGAATCACGGATTGAATAAAGAACTAAGGGCTAAACACTTATTCGCTTTTGGTATCGGTACGGTTACCACAGGTTTCTATACGCAATGGAATCTGGGTTTGGGAACGGCAGGACCATTTGGGGTACTTGCAGCGATGCTGATTGTGTTCTGGTTTTACCTGACATTTTTTACCGTATTAGTCCGTTTTTCTGTTAATTACCCGTATGCAGGAGGTCCTTATGCATACGTCAGGCAGGGGCTGGGTTCTTTCGGAGGTTACTTGGCGGGGACTGCCACTGCATTACAATTTATTTGTGCAGCGGCATTAGTATTGATTATAGTAAGAAAATACTTCTCCTTAATTTACCCGGAATTGCCGGGGGATTATCTTGCATTAGGGATTTTTGCTTTACTAATTACCATTCACATTATCAGTATCTGGTTTTCCGGTATTGTCCAGATATTTCTTACAGGCAGCGCCTTAAGCGGTATAGTTTTATTTTTCATCGGAAGTTATGATACCGGTCAAATGAATACTCTTATAGAAGGTCCGCTGATTTTCGATGGCTGGCAGGGTATCTTAGCCGCTCTGCCTGCATTTATGTGGTTTTATCTTGGCATGGAAGGTATCACCATGTCGGCTGAAGAAACAAGGAAACCACAGCGTGATTTGCCCCTGAGCCTTATGTTGGGTCTGGGCACAGTATTTCTGTTATCTCTTGGCGTAGTGTATTTTGGGGTAGTATCAGTTGACGGGTCTCATCTGAAAACTGTTGACTTCCCTTTACTCTACATTCTATCTCAAGTTCAAAGTCAGGATAAAGTATTGCTGGCTGCCTTTGGTTTGATAAATATAGGAGTGTTTTTCACCAGCATTAATGGATTAATTAATGGCTCCTCCAGGCAGGTTTATGCACTTTCACGGGCAGGTTATCTGCCAAATTTCTTGAGCCGGATGAGAACAAAACATCAGACACCTTTTCTGGTTGTTATAGTTCCAGGTTTATTCAGTGCCATCATCTGCTTTACCGGTACTTTTCAAACGGTAGTCATGCTTACACTGTTTAGCGCCATGTTAATGTACCTGCTGGTCATAATTTCATATTTAAAAATCAGTAAATCAAACCTGGAAATTCCTTATGAAAGCAGGGTACTTTGTCATCCGCTGGTATTGTTGTTTAATTTAGGATTATTGGTTATTGGCCAGATTTCTCTGATATATCATTATTTTTCTTCTGTTTGGGTTATATTGATAACCTATTTCGGGGTGGGTTTGTACTATTATTTCTGGGCCGGCAAACATATCCGTGTTGAAGCTCCGGAAGAGAATGCTGCGGTATCAGTGCAGAAAAAAGTACGGATAGAAGTTAAGTAACCTTAGGTTATCGCCCTGCCGGGGAGGGAAAAACGTGGATTTTGACAAGCGTTTGGAGAACCAAATAGAAAAGGATATCCAGCACCTGCGAAGGTTAGGCTATGCTCAGGAACTCTATCGCACCATTGGAGGATTTTCAAATTTTGCGATTACCTTTTCCGTGATCTCAATTTTAAGCGGATTAATGACCCTGTATGGTTATGGGTTAGGTCTGGTAGGCCCTTTCAGCATTTGGACCTGGGCAATTGTGGGACTTTTTCAGTTAATGGTAGCCCTGGCATTAGGTGATATTGCCTCTATCTATCCACTGGCAGGTGGTGTCTATAAATGGACCGGAAGGTTAGGCAATCCTCATGTAGGCTGGTTTTGCGGCTGTTTTTCCCTGCTGGGCTGGTTGGCTTGTACGGCGGGAATACAATTTGGGATGGGGATATTTTTGACCGCATACTTAGGTTTTGAATTATCTCCGCTAAACATTCTTATGATTACTGCCATTATCATAATAGCCCACAGTATAATTAATATTTTCGGAATCAGACTGGTGGCAAAGATTACTGACTTCAGTGTGGGAGTTCATATTATCGGGGCCGCTGTTCTGGTTGGATTGCTGCTGGTCTTTGGGCGTAATAACCCTCTTGAATACATATTGCATGTGGGCAATGTACCACAGGGTATGCTTTTAATCAATTTTATTCAGGCATTATTAATGTCGGCGTGGACCTTGACTGCTTTTGATGCTTCCACTAATGTTTCTGAAGAGAGTATTAATCCCTCCAAGGTGGTTCCGTGGGGAATGGTTTTTGCAGTAGTTTGTTCTTGGGTTTTGGGCAGCTTACTGCTCCTCAGCCTGAATTTATCCTTGCCTGGTTTAAGGGAAACCCTTGATTCCGGTTTCCCGGCTGCACTTTATGTAATTCGCACCGCTCTCGGTACAACCATATACAAATTTATTACAATTTTTATATTGCTGGCACAGTTTACCGCAGGTTTATCATCACAAACTGTGTCCATCCGGATAATTTATGCTTTTTCCAGGGATAAAGGCCTTCCCTTTTCACACTTGTGGAAAAACGTTTCCCCCAAATACAGCACTCCTGTTTACAGTGTGCTGCTAATCAGCGGGGCCACTCTTTTGCTCTGTGTTTTTGCTCCTTCACTACACATAATTACTTCATTAAGCACAATCGGGTTATACTTTGCATATGCAATTACCATGGCAGTTGCGATATCTGAAAGAAGGAAAATTCAGCTTAATCACGGGCCCTTTCATTTGGGGAGGGTCAGACTTCCTGTTCAGATTATCAGTCTGTTGTGGACAATCTTTATCACCGTTATTATGGTAGTCCCTCCAATAGGTCAAGGCGGCAAGGTTTTCTTGCTGGCAACGGTGTTTATAACTTTTTATTATTTTGCAGCAATGCGAAAACAGTTAGGAGCAGAATTTAAATATACTTTAGAATAATTAGTAACTTGAATCTAAGTAGAGATAAAGGTTAGGTGGGTGGTAATACTAATGAACATACGGGAAATGCTTTTAGTGCATACTGGCCTCAAGTCTGAACAAATTCACACTTTGGAAAAGATGTTGGAGCACTTGTGTTTCCTTAAGCAGTTTTATAGTAATTTAAGGATAATTATTCCGGCCCGGGAAGAAAATAGCGCGGTTGAAGTTTCAACTGATTCGGATTTTCGTGTGATCCCACTGGAGGACCCTGACTTGATCAAGCTGCTTGACAAAGATTTTTCACATTGCCCGCTGCAGGCAGGGCCCGAAATTGGGAGTTGCACTCCGGTTTTTTCCGGTAAAAATGAAATTATGGCTTTGGTAGTATATCAGGAAAAGAAAGATTCCGGGGCCAATTTGGAGAAACTGATAGAATGGTGCCACCGTGATTTACACCAGGTATATCCGGTAAATTACCTGGTCCCTGATGGAATTATTATTGTTGACTCCGGAGGGGAGATACTGTTTACCAATTATGTGGCCCGGGACATCTGCCGGAGGCTCGATATCACCGGAGAGTCTTTTGAGGCGATAATTGAGGCACTGGGGATAAAACAGCCGGTTTTTCGGGAATTTTTAGCCAAGCCCTCTTTTATCAGCAGTTATATTCAACTCAGGTCTTTTGATATCAGCTTATTAGTAAATCCTCTTTTTGCCGGGGGGGATTTTACCGGGGCTGTTCTGGTTATGTCTGACCTTACCCTGATTAAGAAAAAGGAACGGGAATTGATTAAGAAATCAACTGTTATTAAAGAAATACATCACAGGGTGAAAAATAACCTGCAAACTATTACAAGCCTGTTAAGTCTGCAAATGAGGCGAACCAATTCGGAAAAAGTGGAAAAGGCATTTAATGAAAGTATTAATCGTATTCTCAGTATTGCCATAATTCATGAAGTACTGTCTCACCAGGAACTGGAAATAATTAACCTTAAACAAACTGTCTACAAAATACTTGAAATGATACTTGCAAACATGGTGCCTCCAAATAAGGCAATCAATGGGGAAATATGCGGTCAGGACATATACCTTAATGCTCTTCAGGCCAGTAATCTCTCTCTTTGTATTACCGAGTTGGTGCAGAATGCAGTTGAACATGCTTTTACCAACCAAACAGAAGGAATTATCAGGATAACTGTAGAAAAAAATGAAGATGAAGTTGAGGTCACGGTAAAGGATAACGGAGGCGGAATTCAGTCAGGAGAAGTGCAGAATGTACGAAGTTTGGGTATGCAGATAGTTGATACTATCACTCAAAATAATCTTAACGGCAGATTCTTTATCGAGGGTTCGCGTGCCGGGACATCTGCACATATTGTGTTTCCTGCAGGCAGTAAAGAGGGAGGAGATTAAAATCAGTCAGTTACGAGTATTGGTTGTAGAAGATGAGCCGGTGACCAGGCTCGATATAAAAGAAATGCTGCAGGAAGAGGGTTTTATAGTTGTAGGTGAATGCGGGGATGGACGAAGCGCTATTGAGTTAGCAAGGTCGTTAAAGCCTGATTTAGTCCTGATAGATATTAAAATGCCCATAATGAACGGGCTTGAGGCTGCAGAAATTCTGAGTTCAGAGAGAATAGCGCCGGTATTGTTACTAACAGCATACAGCAGTAAGGAATTTATAGATGATGCTCAAAGAGTGGGGGTTCTGGGGTATTTGTTGAAGCCGGTCACCAAGACTTCACTGGTAGCCGCCTGCTATATTGCGGTTAGCCGTTATAAGGAATTTGAGATTCTGCGTGATGAAAACAAAGACCTTGAAGATGCATTGGAGGCCAGAAAATTAATTGAACGAGCCAAGGGGCTTTTACAGAAGAAGTATTTATTAAGTGAAGAGAAGGCCTTTAAAAAAATTCGCCAGATAAGTATGGATAAAAATAAATCAATGAAAGAGGTGGCCCAGGCTATTATTTTAAGCTTGGAAAACAAACAGAGTTGATTTTAAGCCGTTGACAGGACATTAAAAGAATGGTATATTAACATTAAAAATAAACATTTTTATGTTCCTCCCTGGCCGCAGGCACGGCCTCTGTTAAAAAACTTTTCATCTGATTCTTTTTACAATGATATAGATGTCAAGGATAACGGAGTTCTTGACCCGAAGGGTGCTGAAATCCTTCAATGTTAGATAAGTAATTATTACTTACCTAACATTGAGGGATTTTTTGTTTTTTTTACTGAAAGGAGGTGTATCCGGACCCGGTAGTTTACAGTTTACAGTATTCATCATCTAACTAAAAGGAGGATTAGTAATGGAGAAAATCGGTACTTATATCCTGTATTTAATTATGCTTTGTGCTGTTATTGGTGCATTTGCGGCAATTCGCAATGATGAAGAAGGATTAGGTAAAGAATTTTTGGAAGGTTTGCATTCAATTGGGCCAATTTTTGTGCCTGTAGCGGGTATTATGGCAGCCGTGCCTTATCTCTCCAAACTTATTGAGACAGTATTCGGCCCGGCTTTTGGCCTCATCGGGGCTGACCCGGCTATTGCAGCCACTACTTTTATTGCGGTTGATATGGGTGGCTATCAGCTGGCTGAAGCGTTAGCGGCCACAAAAGAAAGTTGGATAATGGCAATGGTTACCGGCTACATGGCTGGCGCCACTATCGTATTCAGCATTCCGGTTGGTTTGACGATGTTGGAAAAACGTGACCATAAATACATGGCCCTTGGTGTAATGTCAGGTATTCTCACCATTCCAATCGGGGTATTTATTACCAGTTCAATTCTGGCTGTAACTAATACCAAAGTAAGAAGTTTGATTTCCACTGACGCGGAAGCGGCATACCAACTGGCCTTAAGTTTTGGGACTATTCTGACCAACCTGCTGCCTCTGATAGTCATTTGTGTGGCTATTGCTCTGGGTCTGCGGTTTGCTCCCGACAAGATGATTAAGGGCTTTATGTGGTTTGGCAAGGGTATGGATACAATCATTAAGCTTGTATTGGTTTTCTCCATTGTAGAGTATTTTACCGGCGCATTTTCCACCCTGCTGGGCACTTGGGGATTTGCCCCGATTATTGCTGATACCGAAGACCAGTTCAGAGCCCTCGAAATAGCCGGATATATAGGAATTATGCTGGCCGGCGCCTTCCCTATGGTTTATCTCATAAATAAATATCTGGAAAAACCATTGGCTAAGATTGGCGGTAAGCTAGGCTTGTCTGCTGTAGGCAGTGCCGGAATTTTAGCCGGTGCCGCAAATATCCTGGCTCTGTTCCGTTTAATCAGGGAAATGCCTGCCAGGGATAAGGTTATTTGCATTGCTTTTGGAGTGTGTGCTGCTTTCACCTTCGGAGATCATTTGGCATTTACCGCCAACTTCCAGCCAACAATGATCCTGCCTATCATGATTGGTAAATTACTGGGTGGTTTTGCTGCTATTCTCCTGGCTTTAAAACTTTCAGTACCCAGGGCACAGCAGTTGGAACTGGAAGAACAGCTTAACGGTGAAAGTGCTTAATTCAAATTAATTTTTTTGGAAGGAGGTAATCTTATTGAACCTGAAGGCAAATATATCCAACAAGGTTTTTGCGTTTGACAATGTAAAGGAAGTACTTGCTAAAGCCAATGAAGAAAAATCAGGTGACATGCTGGCGGGAATCGGTGCCGCCTCTGCTTCGGAACGTGTGGCAGCAAAGTTAGTCCTAAGTAATCTTACTCTGGAAGATATCTACAACAATCCTGTAGTTCCGTATGATGACGACGAAGTAACCCGCGTCATTTATGATGGTCTTAATACCACAGTGTACAACAGAATCAAAAACTGGACGGTTGGTGAACTGCGGGAATATATTCTGGACAGTGACACTGATGATGGGAGGCTGAAGCAGCTTGGCCGCGGCCTGACCAGTGAAATGATAGCCGCTGTGGCCAAACTGATGTCCAACATGGATCTGGTGTATGCAGCAAAGAAAATCATTAACCAGGCTCACTGTAATACCACTATTGGCGTACCCGGTACACTGGCTTTCCGTAATCAGCCAAATCACCCGACAGACAGCATTGACGGAATCATGGCCTCAGCCAAGGAAGGATTATCTTTTGGCAGCGGGGACGCGGTTATCGGAATCAATCCTGTAGAAGATAATGTGGAAACAGTGGCCAGAATATTGACCACTGTCAAAGAGTTTATGGAAAAATGGAAAATTCCCACCCAGAACTGTGTTTTGGCTCACATTACCACCCAGATGAAAGCAGTTGAAAAAGGCGCCCCTGCCGATCTCCTGTTCCAAAGTGTGGCCGGCAGTCAGAGTGCTAATGATGCTTTTGGTGTCACAGCTGTAATGCTGGAAGAGGCATATGAGCTTGCTAAAGTTAAAGGTACCGGGACAGGGCCGAACCTGCTTTATTTTGAAACAGGACAGGGCGCGGAAATTTCCCTGGATTGTCATCACGGGGTGGACGAAATGACTATGGAGGCCAGGACCTATGGCTTTGCGCGTAAGTTCTCTCCCTTTATGGTTAACAATGTTTCCGGGTTCATCGGGCCGGAAACCATTTACGATGGACGCGAGGTTATCCGTGCTGACCTGGAGGATCTATTCATGGGTAAACTACACGGACTGCCCATGGGTATTGCCCCATGCTATACCAATCATATGAAGGCTGACCAGAATGACCAGGAAATCGGAACCATGCTTTGTGCCATGGCAGGATCAAACTACTTTATGGGAGTTCCTGGTGGTGATGATATCATGCTGAGTTACCAGGATACCAGTTATCATGATGATGCCAGCGTAAGGGAAATCCTTGGCCTTAAACCCCTGCCTGAGTTTGAAAAATGGCTTGAAGACATGGGTATTATAGAAAATGGGCGTCTTGCCAAACGGGCAGGAGACCCGTCCATATTTGATAAATAATCGGGAGGTGACCTGGATGGCAGCAGAAAGTCAAATGGAACAATTAATTGTGGAAAATGTAATGAAGGAACTTGCTAAAAGAGGACTGACGGGGAATGTTAGCCCAAATCAGGAAGAAACGACTAAAAAAGCCGCCCGACCTCAGCCCAAATCAGAACCTTACCGGGAAAGTGGCGATGACCCTTTAACAATTCCTGAGATAACCGGGATATGGGTACCCAATCCGGAAAATATTGAGGCTATTAAGGTCATGAAACAGGCGACCCCGGCCAGAATCGGTCTGTACAGGGCCGGAGCCCGTCCCAAGACCGGAGCGATGTTGAAATTCATGGCTGATCATGCCCAGGCTATGGATGCAGTGTTTCTTGATGTATCAGAAGAGTTTCTGCAGCGGATGAACCTATTCTTGGTAGATACAATGGCACAGGATAAAGAAGAGTTCCTCAAGCGGCCTGAGCTGGGACGGAAGCTATCCCCGGAGGGAGAAAGAATAATTAAAGAAAAATGTGAGAAAAACCCCCAGGTTCAGATAATCGTGGTTGATGGCCTGAGTTCTTCCTCCATTGAGGCAAATGTGCCGGATGTCCTGCCAGCATTGACCCAGGGTCTTACCGCGGCAGGCATTAGAGTAGGAACCCCATTCTTCATCAGAAATGGCCGTGTGGGGGTACAGGACCATGTGGGTAAGGTACTGAATGCGGAAGTTGTTGTCTCTCTTATCGGTGAGCGTCCCGGGCTGGTCACAGCTGACAGTATGAGCGCTTATATAATATACAGTCCCAATGAAAAAACAGTGGAAGCAGACAGGACTGTTTTTTCCAATATTCACCGGGGCGGAACCCCTCCCGCAGAAGCAGGAGCTCATTTGGTTGATGTGCTGAAGCGGATTCTTAAGGCCAAAGCCAGTGGGATGAAACTGAACCAATAATGAGCAGGAAAATGGGTGGTTCTTCAAGTGACTAAAACAAACAATGCCAATTATCAGACTGTAATCAGTGTGGGGATAGATATCGGAACCACGACTACTCAAATTGTAGTCAGCCGGATAACAATAATGAATACAGCCCCCGGCTCATCTGTCCCCCGTATGGAGATTACTGACAAAGAAGTGCTGTACCGGAGCCAAATCTATTTTACGCCACTAAAGGACCATCATATTATTGATGCTGATGCAGTGGCCCAAATTGTCCTCAGGGAATACCGGGTGGCGGGGTTAACACCGGAGCAGGTGGACACCGGAGCGGTTATCGTTACCGGTGAGACAGCCAAAAAGGAGAACGCCAAAAAAATCGCGGAATCTATGGCCGGGCTGGCCGGCGATTTCGTGGTAGCCACAGCAGGTGTGAATCTGGAATCGGTTCTGGCAGGGAAGGGGTCCGGAGCTGCGGCACATTCCCGTGATAAACACTGTATCACTCTTAATATTGATGTAGGCGGTGGAACGTCAAATATCGCAGTATTTAAAAATGGACAGGTAATTGAAACCGCATGTATAAATATTGGCGGACACCTCATCGAAGTCGAGCGGCAGGGTGACATGATAACCTATATCGCTGAACCGGCCCGGGCTATACTCAGGGAATGCGGGCTTTCCTGGCAGGTTGGTGACAGGCCGGGCCTGGATGAATTTATATCGGCAGCCCGGCTGATGGCAAAAAGTATTATTGAGTCCATAACTTCGGGGGATATTTCCCCAATTACCGGTGAGCTTCTGATGACTCCGCCTCTTAAGCTGGATTACCGAGTTGACAGTATTATGTTTTCCGGTGGAGTTGCAGATATGATTTATGGGGACTCCCGGCCGGTTTCAGTGTCACAGATTTCGGAATATGGGGATATTGGACCACTGCTGGGTTGGGCTGTCAGAGATGAACTGGCGGCAGCAGGCATTGTCCCGGAAAAACCCGGAGAAACCATCAGGGCAACCGTAATCGGAGCAGGGGCCCATTCAGTTGATATTAGCGGCAGTACCATTACAGTTGATGAAGCCGCATTGCCAATAAGAAATGTTACCGTAGTGTCACCATTCGTTAAAGGAGTTCCTGAAGCAGGAGGGGAAATCACGGCAGCGGTTCACCTGGCAGCACAAAGAATAATTTCCGACGGTTCCGCCCAATATGTGGCTTTCGCCATGGATGGGCCTGCTGAGATATCATTTGCAGCTGTTCAGGAACTGGCACAAGGTATAGCCCAGGGAGCGGCGGATTTCATCAGCAAAGATAAACCACTTATTGTGGTGGTAGAAAAGGATTGTGCTAAAATACTGGGTCAATGCCTGAAAATTATCTTAGGGGAAAAAGGTGAAATTGTCTGCATAGATCAGGTAGTCGTTGGCGAAGGTGACTATATTGATATTGGAAAACCGATTATGGGCGGCCGGGTAGTGCCTGTAGTGGTTAAAACCTTAGTCTTTGAAAATACCGCAACCCGAAAAGATTAAAATGAAGGAGGTAGAGACTTATGGGAGTTATGGATCCCATTAAAGGGAGCATTCTGGCAGTAAAATTTATCCCCAATGTATCACCAGACCTGGCTGAAAACCTTAAACTGAGACCGGACCAGAGAAGTATCGGCCTATTTACCTGTAATATAGATGATGTGGGCTATACTGCCCTGGATGAAGCCACCAAAAAGGCTGCTGTTGATGTCGTCTATGCCAAGTCTTTTTATTGTGGGGCGGCCCATGCATCAGGACCGTTGTCGGGAGAATTTATCGGGATCTTAGCAGGTCCTGATCCCGCAGAAGTTAAGGCCGGTGTGGCTGCTGCCTCACAGTGCATTAATGATGACGCCTGTTTCTATTGGGCTGATGCGGAGGATTCAATTGCTTTCTATGCACATACCATTTCCCGAACCGGGTCATATCTTTCAAAGGAAGCAGGTATTACAGAGGGTGAGTCCTTAGCATATCTTATCGCTCCGCCTCTGGAGGCTGTTTATGGAGTAGATGCTGCCCTGAAGGCAGCAGATGTAAAGATGGCCGTCTGGTACGGACCGCCGAGTGAAACTAACTTTGGCGGCGGGCTGCTGACCGGATCACAGAGCGCCTGTAAAGCAGCTGCTGAAGCGTTTCGGGATTCAGTAATTGCAGTAGCCCGTAACCCCAAAGATTATGAGTAATAATCTATCGGCGGGCAGGATGTCTACCGGGGAGGTTTTGCTTTATGAGAGTAGTAGCTGAAGCTGAATTAAGGGACCAGTATAAACAGGCGGAATTTACCTCTTACCGGCTGCCTGCGGGTACCGGATTGACACCGTCGGCACAGCAGTTCCTCAGTGAACGCAGGATAAAAGTATTAACCGATACACCTGACAGACCGGGTCAGGAACCCAAAACCGGTCCCGCTGTCAGGGATAACGGGGAAGCTTACTCAGTTCTGGAAACAGGTCAGAAGCTGGACGAGAAACCGGAACATTTGACACACATTCATGGCCGGACTCTGGTTTCCAAGAACCATCCCCGCATAAAATTCAGGGGTAAACTGGACCACCTGCAGGCCCTTCTTATCAGCGCAATTATTGATGTCGGGGGTTTTGGATGTACGGAACTGGCCCGGGATCTTGGTGAAATGCTGGAATATTGCAGGCAGATTATGACTGCTGAGGTCACCGGAGCGCCATTAGCTGAACTGACCTTCCGCGGATTATCAGATTCAGAAATCCGGGAACATTCCCACCATCCCAACAGGTATTATGATGTATCACATATCTTTATACAGCCTGGTCACGGGCGGATTATGGCCCAGTTGAATCTGCTGCGCACTGAGGTGCGGGAGTTGGAATTAGCGGCAATGGATGCGTTTCACGGTCAGCCTGAAGACATGGAGCGGCCTGATATCCTGCAGTCCTTGAATCGTTTGAGCAGCCTGACCTATGTTTTCATGCTGCAGCTGGTCTCCGGAAGTTATAAGGTTGGCAGTTAAAGATTGGAGAGAAACAGTAATGGGGAATTTGGATAAAGTTAATACCTTCATCTCTCTTTTCAATGAAAAGATAGGCTGCCCCAAGCATGTGGCCAAAGGTAAAAAACTTTATACCGGGGTTGATTTGGGGACAGCTTATATCGTCCTTGCCGTGGTGGATGAAGACGGCAGTCCTGCAGGCGGCGCCATGCGATTTGCCCAGGTGGTTAAAGACGGCCTGGTGGTGGATTACCTGGGGGCGGTGAATATTGTCAGAGACCTGAAAAACAGGCTTGAAGAAGACCTGGGAACTTATTTGGAATCTGCCGGAGTAGCTTATCCACCGGGGACAGCTGAAGGTGACCGGCGGGCCATCGGTCATGTGGCCGAAGCAGCCGGAGTCGAAGTAAAGACTGTAATCGATGAGCCCACTGCCGCTAACCAGGTCCTGAATATCAAAAACGGAGCTGTTGTTGATATCGGGGGAGGGACCACCGGAATTGCTATTTTAAAAGAAGGCCGGGTGGTATATGTGGCTGATGAAGCTACCGGAGGCACCCATTTTAACCTGGTGATTTCCGGGGCCTACAAAATCCCCTTTGAACAAGCTGAGCAGTTTAAGCAGGACCCGGAGAAACAGGGAGAGTTATTCCCTGTAGTTAAACCTGTGATGCAGAAAGTTGCTTCCATAATCAGCAGACATATTAAGGGATATGACGTGAACACCATTTATCTGGCCGGAGGAACGAGCTGTTTTAAAGGTATCGAACACGTCATCCGCGATGAGACCGGAATTACTACTGTAAAACCGGATAATCCCTTTTTAGTGACTCCACTGGGTATTGCTTTAAGTGTTCTCCGGAGCGAGGAGGGATTAGGTGAAAATAGAATTTATTAAATCCCCGTCTCCCGCAACAATGAATATTTTAGCCAGACGCAGCACAAACAGAGAAATTTCAGGGGCCCGTAAGCCCGGGGCTGTTGGACTGGTACAGGGTTCCCTGGCAGAAATGATATCTGCTGCCGATACAGCGGAAAAGGCGGCCACGGTTCAAGTGGAGGAGATTATGGGAATATGTCCCCAGCATGTGGCTATGATTGCGATTTATGGTGATATTGCGGCTGTGGAGTGTTCTTTAAAGGCTATTTCAGAGAAATTTAATGACTGATCACCTTTACAGAGGAAAACGGTTATGAGTAGTGGGGTGATGAAATGATTATCGGAAAAGTAATAAACAGCATATGGTCAACCAGAAAAGTTGATACCCTGACAGGAGTCAAACTGACAGTGGTCCAGACTATGGATAAACCACAGGGACGTACCATAGTGGCTGCAGATTTTGTCGGGGCAGGAATCGGAGAGCTGGTACTGATTACCCAGGGCGGTTCTGCCAGACGGATGAAGGGTATGGAAAATGTGCCTGTTGATGCAGTAATCATAGGAATAATAGATGAATCACAGGAACACCTGGATGAAGAGGTGTATGAATGAACACTGAGACAGTAAATGCAGTCATGCAGGCAGGGGTTGTAGGTGCAGGAGGGGCTGGATTTCCCACCCATGTGAAGATATCCGCAGAAGTTGATACTGTCATCGTAAACGGCGCCGAATGTGAGCCGCTGCTCAGGGTAGATCAGCAGCTGATGGTCACAGAGGCGGAAAAGGTAATCCGGGGGCTTGAAGCAGTAATGGAGGCAACCGGCGCCGCCACCGGCATCATAGCCCTGAAGTCAAAATACAGGGAAGCCTGTGATACCCTGGAACAGCTGACTACAGGTAAGCCTGTCAGGTTGTTTAGGCTGGAAGACTTTTTTCCGGCCGGGGATGAACAGGTAATGGTATATGAAGTAACGGGAAGAGTGGTTCCCGAGGGGGGGCTCCCCCTGATGGCAGGGTGTGTGGTGACAAATGTAGAGACCATGCTTAATGTCGCCAATGCCCTTGTCGGGATTCCGGTGACTGATACCTATGTAACCATTACCGGGGCAGTCGAAAACCCGGTAACAGCGAAACTGCCCTTGGGCACACCGGTTACCGAGGCACTTGCCCTGGCAGGAGTAAAGGAAACCGGCGCTGTCAGGGTGATAGACGGCGGCCCCATGATGGGGCGGGTCCTAACAGACCTCACAGTACCGGTCACCAAGGTGACCAAAGGTCTGATAGTACTGCCTGCAGAACACCGCCTGGTACAAAACAAAACCCTGACCATGGAGTACATTATCAGGCGTTCTAAATCGACCTGTATTCAGTGCCGGATGTGTTCAGACATGTGCCCGCGCAATCTCCTGGGCCACCCGATATCACCACACCTGATCATGAGAGGCCTAAACTATATGAATGGTGACAGTGACATTATGAAAAATGCTCTCCTGTGTTGTGAGTGTGGCGTGTGTGAGCTGTATGCCTGTCCCATGCTCCTGTCACCGAAACAGGTTAACAGTGAATTGAAAAAAGAGTTAGCAAAAAATGGTGTAAAGTTCAGTTCCACCGGTCAGCAGCAGCCGGTATCGCCGGAACGGAAGTACCGCAAGATACCGTCCAAAAGGCTGACAGCCAGGCTGGGACTCAGCCGGTATGATGTGGCTGCCGGACTTTCTGAAGAAAGCTATTGTCCTGACAGAGTATATATCCCCCTCAGGCAGCATATCGGCGCTCCGGCAGTGCCAACGGTAAAGGTGGGGCAGCAGGTAGCCAAAGGTGACCTCATTGCCGCAATACCGGAGAATGCCCTGGGAGCCAATATACATGCCAGTGTCAAGGGAACAGTCAAACAAATAGGACAAAATATAGAAATTGAAACAGCAGGGAAAAGAGGTGGTCAGTGTTGAACCGGGCCATTGGTTTAGTAGAATTTAACAGTATAGCCAAAGGAATCGAAGCAGCAGATTACATGCTGAAAGCGGCCCGGGTAGAGGCTCTGTTCTGTCGCACAGTATGTCCCGGAAAATTTATAGCAATGGTCGGGGGAGATGTAGCTGCAGTGGAGAGCGCTGTCAGCGCCGGAGCAGAACAGGGTTCTCAGGCAGTGGTGGACCGGTTTGTCCTGCCCAATATCCATGAATCGGTATTCAGGGCTATCACCGGAGTGAATCCGGTATCCGAAATGAAATCACTGGGCATCATTGAAACCTTTTCCCTGGCATCACTGATAGTTGCCGCAGATATAGCGGTAAAGGCGGCAGAGGTGGAACTGCTGGAAATCCGCCTGGGTCTGGCCATAGGCGGGAAGGCATTTGTAATGCTTAACGGAGATGTGGGTGCAGTAAAGGCTGCCGTAGCAGCCGGTGCCGGAAGCGCTGTGGAAAAAGGGCTGCTGGTCAGCCAGATTGTGATTCCATCTCCCAGTAAAGATTTGATAACACAGTTGTTATAGATTTGTAAAACAAATTACAGGGGGAGGTGAAAAGGTGAAAAAATTGATAACCTCTGCAGATGTCAAGAGCCTTTTGAGCTCAGGGCAGAAAACTATCCAGGTGGAACCCCGAACCATCATCACACCGGCAGCCAGGGATATGGCGTCAGAATCAGGAGTCAGTTTTCAGACCGGGCCTCCAATCGAAGTGAATAAACAGGCCGGAGCTGCAGCCATGGCTCAGGCCGGGGCCAAAGAGCCAATTTCTGCAACCGGTAATGACCCGGCAGCAAAATCAAATGAAATTTCCCCGGAACTGATAGCCAAAATTGTC
>JAENYP010000014.1 GCA_016841725.1 Thermincola carboxydiphila
AATTTACTAAAAATTTTTGACCTTAGGGTCTTGACATATTACCATAGGTCTTTAAGTTCCTTTTATGTTCAAGGTTTTTCACCCTGGATCTTTTTCTTTCGGCATTGGCTCCGGAAATGGCCATGGAATATGGTGAGACGTTGTACAAGATTTCTCCGGCGGCAGTGCGGAAAACCGGTACAACACCTTACCATGGTTGCAACCACAAAGGTTAACAGGTATAATAATTCTAGTATTTTATCACAGGAAGGCCGAATAAACATGAGAATCAGGGAAGCAGGAGAATTTGGGCTGATTGATATCCTCGCCGGAAAAATACTGCCGTACTCCGGCAGTGTGGTAAAGGGAATCGGTGATGATACTGCCGTGATGAAGCACGAACCCGGCAGGTTATTATTAATGACAACAGATATGCTGGTAGAGGGCATTCATTTCAATCTGAAATACTTTCCCCTGAAAGCGGTGGGCTGGAAGGCCATGGCTGTTAATGTCAGTGATATTGCAGCTATGGGCGGAGTGCCCGGTTTTGCGGCTGTATCTGTCAGTATTCCTCAGGACTGGGAGGTCGAACAGATTGAAGAATTATACTCCGGCCTGATTGACTGTTCCAGGGAATATGGAATCGACATTGTTGGCGGTGATACTGTAAGTTCAATCAAAGGATTGACCGTTAACGTAGCCCTCACCGGTTATGTAGAACCTGACCGGGTGATCTACCGTTCCGGCGCTTCTCCGGGAGACATAATTATGGTCACCGGTCCTCTGGGCAGTTCGGCAGCCGGTCTGCATGTCCTTAACAATTCCCTGCCCGAAGATATGCCGGGGATGAAACCAGGGATAACAGAAAAAGTCATCAGTGCCCACCTTTATCCCAGGGCACGTCTCCGGGAAGGCCGGATATTGGGCGGCTTGGGCTGCATAAGTGCCATGAATGACATTAGTGACGGGCTGGCCAGTGAAATCCTGGAAATATGCCGGGCCAGCAGTACCGGCTGCGAGCTGTATGAAGCAGCCCTCCCTTTTTCGGAAGCGGCAGCTGTAGTGGCTGAAGGAGCAGGGGTATCCCCCTCCCGGTGGGCGTTATCCGGAGGGGAGGATTTTGAGCTGGTTTTTACCGTGAAGCCAGGCGGACTGGAAGCAGTAACCTCTGCCCTTAGGGAAGCCGGCGCTTTTTCCAGGGAGGTGGGCAGGATTGCCGCGCCCGGGCAGGGCTGCCTGCTGATTGACGCCGGGGGCCGGCGCAGTGAGCTTAAGCCCCGGGGATATAACCATTTCGGAGAATAGCAGAATCACCGGGTGTTATAATATTACAGGTATTATAGAACACGGGTGTTATAATATAACGGGTGTCATAATAACCACAGGCGAAGCATGTTTTGCCGGAGGAGATTACCGGATGAGGGTATTTAGTAATTCATCGGAAAAAACTATTGACATAGGTCAGGCTCTGGGTACCATGCTTAGAGCAGGAAGTGTAGTCTGCCTGGATGGTGACCTGGGTACGGGAAAAACTCATTTTGCCAAGGGTATTGCCCGTGGCCTTGATATCAGTGAGCACGTCACCAGTCCTACATTCACCATTATTAACGAATATGAAGGGCGGCTGCCTCTTTACCATGTCGATGCTTACAGGCTGGAGGAAGAAGAGGAGGCATATGAACTGGGGCTGGAGGAATACCTTTATGGCAGCGGGGTTACCCTGATTGAATGGCCGGAGCGTGTCAGTGGTCTTCTTCCGGATGAATATCTTATGATAAGACTTATCAGGGCTGAAAACGACGATAATTCCAGGGAACTGGAGTTTCAGCCCTTTGGTCAGAACTATGCAGAACTCGTTGCCGGACTGTTTGAGGAGTTGAAAAAAATTGTACATATTGGGGATTGACACAGCCACACGGGTGGCCGGGGCAGCAGTTGCCGGAGATGGCAGACTGGTTTCGGAACGGTTTATTCACAACCTGAAAACACATTCCCAGAACATTATTCCCATGATTCAGCAGGTTATGGATGATGCCGGCATTAAACCGGCAGACCTGGACGGTATTGCTGTTACCGGCGGTCCGGGGTCATTCACTGGGCTGAGGATAGGGATGGCTGTTGCCAAAACAATGGGGCAGGCGCTGAATATACCTGTAATGGGAGTTTCTACCCTGAGGGTTTTGGCTTGGAATTACTACCGGACATCAGGGCTGATTTGCCCTGTCCTTGACGCCAGAAGAAATGAGGTTTACACTGGAATCTACGGGTCAGGCCCGGAAGGGCTGGAGGAACTGGTAAAACCTGCGGCCATGTCTGTGGAACAGCTTTTGGATGAACTGTCGCGACGCCGCGAAACGGTGATTTTCCTGGGTGACGGAGTTCCGGTTTACAGGGATACAATGATAACCCGGCTTGGCTCCCAGGCTTTATTTGGGACCATGATTAACAGTTTTCCCAGGGCCGGGGCTGTTGCCGAACTCGGGACGATTAAGCTGCAGCAGGGTTATACAGAGGATTATACCTTCCTGCAGCCTGTATATCTCAGGAAGTCGGAGGCTGAAACCACCTGGGAGAAAAAACACGGGCAATAAGGTGAGGCGAAACCAGATGGATAATATGAAAACACAGGTCCGGTTTAAACGGATGACCAGGGCATATCTCGACGAGGTCGTGGCCATAGAAAACACATCATTTCCAACGCCATGGTCACGAATGGCATTTTCTCATGAAATTGATAATAATGATTTTGCTTATTATATTGCTGCCCTTGAGGGGGAGAAGGTTGTCGGTTATGCCGGGATGTGGATAATTCTTGATGAGGGGCATGTGACGACCCTTGCGGTCCATCCTTCCCACCGGAGGAAACGGGTCGGGGGTGCACTGATTTGTGAACTTTTTAAAGAGGCCCTCAGCAGGGGTTGTCTAAAAATGACCCTCGAAGCAAGGCCATCCAATTTTGCAGCCCTGAAACTTTACGAAAAGACAGGGTTTGTTTCTTATGGGGTTAGGCCCGGTTATTACTCTGACACCGGGGAAGATGCAGTTATCATGTGGAAGAACCTTCGTAGAGATACCTGAAAGGTGTGGTCAAGTGTCGGCAGAGGCAATCATACTTGGAATAGAAACATCTTGTGATGAAACATCGGCTGCAGTAATTGCAGATGGCAGTAGAATTATGTCAAATGTCATCTCATCACAGGTTCCGGTGCACCAGAGGTTTGGTGGCGTGGTCCCCGAAATAGCGTCCCGGAAGCATGTGGAACTGATAAACTCGGTGATCCGGCAAAGTCTGGACGAAGCCGGTGTTACTTTTAAAGACCTTACCGCTGTTGCGGTAACTTATGGTCCCGGACTGGTTGGGGCGCTTCTGGTCGGTGTTTCCGCTGCCAAGGCCCTGGCGTACACCCTTGATCTGCCCCTTATCGGGCTGAACCATGTAGAATGCCATATTTATGGCAATTTCCTCACCAAGCCTCCGGAGCTGCCGGTGGTTTGCCTGGTGGTTTCCGGTGGGCATACGGACCTGATCTTTATCGAAGCACACGGAAGTTATCAACTCATCGGACGGACCCGGGATGATGCTGCCGGAGAAGCTTTTGACAAGGTGGCCAGGGTTATGGGGCTGGGATACCCCGGCGGTCCTCTGATAGACCGGCTGGCAGCTGAGGGAAATCCCGCAGCTATTGATTTTCCCAGGGCTTACCTGGAAAATGACAGTTTTGATTTCAGCTTCAGCGGCCTTAAGTCATCTGTTCTCAATTACCTCAATAAGGCTAAAATGAGAGGTGAAGAGATAGACCAGGCCGACCTGGCGGCAAGTTTCCAGGGAGCGGTGGTCGATGTGCTTACTGATAAAGCTGTGGCGGCTGCAGTGAAATATGGGGTTAATACCGTTCTGCTTGCCGGTGGGGTTGCTGCTAACACCGGACTCAGACGGGAATTGACACGAAGGGCCCAACCTTTTGGCATCAGTGTCAGGTATCCGGAACCGGTATTTTGTACCGACAATGCCGCCATGGTGGCCTGTGCCGGTTATTACAAGTATCTGCGGCGCGAATTTGCCCCTCTTACTCTCAATGCTGTACCGGGTCTGAAGCTTGGTAAAGATGCCTATTGAACTCAAAAATATATTTTTCAGGGAATACGGGAACACCTGTTTTGTGGATGAAAAGTACCTGTGGATAATGTGGATAAGTCTGTTGATAACTTGAAAAACGGGGAGTTTTACATGTGTAAAACACTTTCGTCCACAGAGCAGCAGGCCGGTGTGGATTTTGTGGAAAAGTGCCATCAGAATGTATTCTGTAAGGAACAGGAGATGTGGAAAAGGAGGGGATTTATTTGCTGCCGGTTCTTTTTGAATTTGGGTCTTTTACTGTTTACGCCTGGGGATTCACCCTGAGTCTGGCAATTCTGCTGGGGACGATGGTTGCTGTAAGACTCGCCCGGGGAATCGGAATGGATTCCGACCGGATACTGGACCTTGTCATTGTTCTTGTTGTGGGGGGAGTGGTTGGCGCCAGGTTGTTTTACGTTTTAGTCTATGAGCCTGGAAGATATTTGCAGGAACCCCTGCAGATATTTGCTATCTGGAAGGGCGGACTCGTTTATTATGGGGCTCTGATAGGAGGCTTTATAACCGGAACCTGGTATGTGATCAGAAAAAAGCTTCCTTTCTGGTCCCTGGCTGACCTGGTGTCGCCTCCTCTGGCCCTGGGCTATGGGATAGTACGACTGGGATGCTTTATGAATGGCTGCTGTTACGGAAAAGAAACTGAGTCCTTCATTGGAGTTGTTTTTCCGTATATCGAGGGAGCGCCCTGCCCTGACTTGATTGCCCGCTACCCTACCCAGCTTTTTTCTTCAGCTATCGGATTTCTGCTTTTCGGGGTCTTGATGTTTGTCTGGCGCAGTAAAAAATTTGACGGGCAGGTATTTTTATTATTCCTGATACTTTATGGGATTGGCAGATCAATTGTGGAATCCTTCCGGGAGAACCTGCTGGTATTCGGCAATGTCACGGTATCCCAGTTGGTAAGTGCCATTATTGTTCTGGCTGCAATTGTTTTCTACCGCTTGCGAAGCCAACAGAAACGCCATGGAGGGGGAGAATGATAAAACCTCCCGAATACCTGATATATGAATCTGCTTTCAGGGGGAATATTCTGCCGGTAACATCTTTATGTAATGTAGGCTGCATGTTTTGCAGTCACAGACATAATCCCCCGGGCATACAAATATATAAAACAGGGCCCCGGTCGCTGGAAGAAGTAGCACAAACCCTGCAGTTTATCTCACCTGAAGCTAAAATAGTTATTGGAGAGTCTGTAACCAGGATTGTGGAAGGGGAACCTTTTACCCATCCGTTTATCCGGCAGATCCTTTTGATGATAAGGGAACATTTCCCCGGGACACGTATTCAGATCACTACCAACGGGACTCTCCTCGATGCTGAGACTGCCGGTTTTCTGGCCGGACTGGGGGATGTGGAGATTTATTTATCCCTGAACAGTTCCAATCCGGCTGCCCGACGGCGGCTGATGAACGACTCCATGGCTGAGCAGGCCGTGAATGCAGCGCGCTGTCTGGCAGACTCAGGGGTGTCATTTCACGGCAGCATTGTGGCAATGCCCCATATAAACGGCTGGGAGGACCTGAGGGAGACGGTGTTCTACCTTGCGGAATGCGGTACTGAGACTATCCGGGTTTTTTTACCAGGTTTCACCAGATATACCCCGGAACACCTGAAGTTTAAACCCGGGATGCATGAGGAACTGGCAGAATATATTGATTCCATCAGGGCTATGGCAGCGGTACCGGTTACCGTTGAGCCACCTGTAATCAAAAACCTTAAGGCGGTGGTTACGGGAATCATCTCCGGTACTCCTGCTGATAAGGCAGGCCTTTTGAGAGACGATATCATCCTGTCTGTTGACGGAACCCGTTGCTTTTCCAGAGTACATGCCTTTAACATGGTCAGGAAGGGCGGACCTGTGAAGGTAGAAATCCAAAGAAACAGCCAGGCCTTTGAGGCTGATATTAAGATAAAACAAGGCCAGGCCTCCGGGATTGTAATGGATTATGATATTGCTCCGGAAACGCTTGCTGCAGTGGAAGCTGCGGCAGCCAGGCACAGATGTCTGAAACTCCTGTGTTCTGTTTTGGGTGTGGAAGTTCTCAGGATGGCATTGGAAAAATCACCCCAGAGGGATGTCATTGATATAGTGCCGGTGGATAACCTTTTTTTCGGAGGTTCGATTGCCGCTGCCGGCCTGCTTACGGTCAGCGACTTTGTTGAGGCTGCCGGGAATTTAAGAATTGAATCCGGCAGAGATGTACTAATTGTTCCGGCTATTGCTTTTGATGTCAGGGGGAAGGATTTGACAGGGAGAAGTTACCTGGAATTGCAGGAAAAGTTCGGCACCAAAGTTGAAATTCTCTGAAATTTTTCTAATAAAGCAGGAATTTAATAGGTTTTTGTGGAAATAATTAAAAATTTTTTAGACATCCAAAGCGGGTCTGTGACCACAAAAGTGAAAATAAAGGAGAGGGCATTATGTATAATCCTGAGAGTGAATCTATGCCCCGGGAACAGCTCAGGCAGCTGCAGCTGGAACGTTTGCAGAAGACTGTGCGCCGGGTATATGACAATGTACCGTTTTACAAGGAAAAATTCAGAGATAAGGGAATTGAGCCGGGAGATATCAAAACGTTGGAAGATCTGACGCTGCTGCCCTTTACCGTTAAGCAGGACCTCAGAGACAATTATCCCTTTGGGCTGTTTGCTGAGCCAATGTCAGAAGTGGTAAGGATTCATGCCTCTTCCGGGACAACCGGTAAACCAACAGTTGTCGGCTATACTCAAAACGATATTGACACATGGTCTGAACTCATTGCCCGCTGTGTGGCTATGGTTGGCGGCACCAAAGGAGACGTGGTTCAAGTGGCCTATGGTTATGGGCTGTTTACCGGGGGGCTGGGCCTGCACTATGGGGCGGAACGGCTGGGTGCGTCCGTTATTCCGATTTCCGGAGGCAACACCAAGCGCCAGCTGATGCTGATGGAGGATTTCGGTACCACCATACTCTGCTGTACCCCGTCATATGCTCTTTTCCTTGGTGAAGAAGCAGGGGAGTTTGGGGTAGACCTGGTTAATGGCAAGCTTAGGGCCGGTATTTTTGGCGCTGAGCCATGGTCGGAGAAAATGCGGGACGAACTTGAAAAGAACCTGGGAATCAAGGCATACAACATTTATGGCCTGAGTGAGATTATGGGGCCGGGTGTTTCCATGGAATGTGAATGCCAGTGTGGGATGCATGTTATGGAAGACTATTTTATTCCTGAAGTTATCGACCCACAGACCGGAGAACCCCTGCCTTATGGCTCAAAAGGGGAAATTGTTTTTACCACAATCACCAAGGAGGCATTCCCTCTCCTGAGATACAGAACCAGGGACATATCTGTTCTGACTGAGGAAAAATGCGAATGTGGCCGCACTTTTGTGAGAATGGACCGGGTGATGGGACGTACCGATGATATGTTGATTATACGCGGAGTGAACGTATTTCCCTCACAAATTGAAAGTGTGCTGCTTAATTTCGGGGAAACCGAACCCCATTACCTGCTGGTTGTTGACAGGCAGGGTACTCTTGATACTCTTGAAGTACTTGTGGAAGTCTCGGAAAAGATGTTTTCTGATGAGGTACGTAAAATGGAAGAGCTTGAAAGGAGGCTGGGCCATGAAATTGCCAGTCTTCTCGGTATATCTGCAAAGATTAAGCTGGTGGAACCAAAGACTATTCCGCGGAGTGAGGGCAAGGCAAAACGTGTCATAGATAAAAGGGAACTATAAGGAGGGAAAGCCATTGAAAGTACAACAGATTTCTGTTTTTCTTGAAAATAAGTCCGGAAGACTTGCTGAACTGACCAATGTTTTGGGTAAAGCAGCAATAAATATTAGGGCTCTGTCCATAGCAGATACCTCTGATTTTGGGATTCTGAGGCTTATTGTTAATAAGCCGGAAGAGGCTTTCAGGATTTTAAAGGATGACGGGTTTAGTGTGAGTATTACTGATGTAATAGCGGTGGAAGTTCAGGATGAGCCGGGAGGCCTTGCCAAGGTGCTGGAAATTTTGCATTCTGCAGGGATAAATATAGAATACCTGTATGCTTTTTTGGAAAAGTCATCAAATGGTGCCCTGGTAGTGTTCCGGGTGGAACAGGTAGATGAGGCCGTTGAACTTCTGGCAAAACGCAGTGTTAATGTACTGAAAGGCAGTGATGTTTATAAGCTGTAAAAATTGGGGGGGATTTACCGTGAGTTTGGGGTAATGCCCCTTTTGTATTAATTACTGTCCATGCAAAAAAAAGCTAAGGGGGGAAATGCTATGAGGAAGAACCTGCCGTTTTTGATTCTCTTTGCGGTGGTGGCAGTGGTTATCGGCGGTTACCTCGGTTACACTTCCCTGAATGAAGAGAAAACTGTAATCCCGGAAAACAGGGATATTAAGGCGGCGCCGCCGCATATAGCAGATGATGAAAACGATTCCGGCAATAAGCCCCAAGATGGTAACAGGGAATCGGACTTATCTCCGCAAACTCTTGAGGAAACCAATGTGGAGAATGTGGACCCCAAAGCCGGAGAGATGATTGTCTGGGGAGAGGTTAAAGCCGTGGATATTGAAAAACGGATAATTACCATTGACCAGGAAATGGATGATAATAGTGTCAAAATCAGTCCTAATGTTGCGGTGAAAAAAGATGCAGTTGTGCGTACCAGGGAGGATGTTATTTCCCTGGAAAGGATTAAAGCGGGAGATGTGGTTGGCGCTATCATAACCAGTGACGGGAACGCACGGGCTGTGCTGGTTAATTATTAAAAAGGTCTAAAGTTTTTGTCCCGATTCATCGATAAAGAAATAAGGGTATTTTGCCCTTCCGACAAAGGCAAACCCGTCGAAAGGCGGGGACGCAAAACTACGGGTCTAAAGCAGATTGGCGGTTAGCTATGAAGCCGCTGTGATGCCATGACAGCCGGGTTGCCGGAGAATTGGGTTGGCTCACGGCCTGTCTTCGGCTTTTCTTCCGGAGACAGGCCTTAGTGTTCTCCGGATATCACACAATTTAAGAGGATGGAGGTGATACTGATGGCTACGTCCACTGTTTTCAGGCATTTGCTGGCAGTATTATTCGGGGCTTTTGCCTGGTGGTACTATTATACAGTGGAGCCGGTGGTAGATTATCCCACGTGGATGGGAAGTATAATTGCAGCTTTTGTTATCACTCTTATTGTAGTGATTATTTCGGAGAACATAGCACTGGGTCTCGTAATTATTATGGCGGTTTATGTGGTGTACGGCCCTGGTCTTACCTGGGCGGTAAGCCAGTTCCTGCCTCTGTTTGGCGGGGTAGTGGGGGCAACTGCCATATGGAAAATAGTAATCTAAAGAGGGTAAATTCAGCTTGGACTTTGGTCTAAGCTGTTTTTTTGATTTACTAAAAACTTGCCCTGCCACAGGTTTTCTTTTGAGTCAAATTAAAATATAATGTTGGTATGTACTGGTATACAGAAAGAGATTAAGTCTAATTCAGAGAGGCGGGTGTTACAGTTGTCTCAGGAATATTCGGACAACATCGATGATCCAGGAGATTCTTCACAAAAGGCATGGAGGTTTCTGAAGGATATTTTGCAGATTATTATCTTTGCACTTATATTAACCTTCTTTTTGCGCACTTACGTGATTGAAGCAAGGCTGATTCCGTCAGAGTCCATGCTGCCAACACTTGAAATCGGTGACAGGCTTCTGGTGGACAAGATTGTATTTAAATTCAGGGAACTGGAACAGACCGACATAGTTGTCTTTGCTCCTCCTCCGGAGGCACAGCGGGGAGCGGGTGATGATGACCTTATTAAGCGGATTGTCGGTTTGCCGGGTGATACAGTGGAAGTAAAAGAGGGCAGGGTATTTGTTAACAAGAAGCCTCTGGATGAGCCATATATTGCCGAGAGGCTTAACTATGCCTATGGGCCTGTTGCCGTTCCGGAAGGATACCTGTTTGTGATGGGGGATAATCGCAATTACAGCTTTGACAGCCACGCATGGGGTTTTTTACCTCTGGAGAATCTCAAAGGAAGGGCGTTTTTCAGGTTTTGGCCTCTGGATAGATTCGGATTAATTGATGACTCCTGGAAATGACCGGGATGAATATAGTGAGCTGTTGTACCGATTTTCAGCACTACCGCCAATGAGTCTAAGCTGCCACCCCCCGGCAACAAGGCAGCGTCCCCGAACTCGATGGCTCATTGGGCTTACTTTATACTACAAGAATATATCTTTTCCACATATGTGGAAAAGGCTAAGGAATGTAGTACAGAAAAGCGCGCTTATAGGGAACTGAAATATGCGCGCTTTTCTAGTAAGATGGCCGCCTCTCGTTTTGGCGGGCCAAAACTTCCCGGCGGCCTTCGCCATCTTCGGACATGCGGGGACTCTCTGCCTTGTTGCCGGTGATTTGCAGCAAGACTCATAGCGGCGTTAGTGCTAAGAAAATCTTGTACAACAGCTCGCCATATTCTACAGGTCATTTCCTGAGCCACCATTGAAGGGAAAAGAATTGATGGCGTAAAATCCTAGATATAAAGGAATTTCAATTTTCGTGAGACTTATATATTAATTTAATAAATAGAAAAGGGGTTTGGGGAATGAAAAAACAGCTTAGGAAAGAGATCATTGCGGCCAGGATGGCCCAGACAGATGAAGAGGCTGCCGAAAAGAGCGCGCGTATAATAAAACAGCTGGGGGAACTGCCGGAGTTTCAAAGCGCCGGATTAATAATGTTTTATCTTGATTTCAGGAAGGAAGTTGCTACCGGGAATTTAATTGCCAAATGCCTGCAAGATGGGAAAAGGGTGGTTGTGCCCATTACTGACACCAAAAATATCAGGCTTATCCCTTCTGAGATAATTGATTATCCGGGGGACCTCACTTCAGGTACCTGGGGCATACTGGAACCAAAACCTGAGTGTGTTAGACCTGTTGAGCCAACCGAAATAGACTTTGTGGTGGTGCCGGGGGTATCTTTTGATACTGTTGGGAACAGGCTTGGCTATGGCGGCGGCTTTTATGACCGTTTCCTGAGACTGCTCCGTCCAGAGGCCTCATTTGCCGCCCTGGCCTTTGAACTACAGATTAGAGACGATGTCTATCCTGAAGCACACGACTATCCGATGAGGTATGTAGTGACCGAAAACCGCGTTATCAAATGTGGATAGGGCGGTTGGTTTAAAACTTCGTCTAACTGCGTCAAAAAATAATCAGGAGTCCTCGACGTACCACGGTACGACTCGGACTCCTCAAGGCTTTAATTTTGGTAATTTTCTCGCTGAGATTAAAAAAGTTGTCCAGGGCAATTCTTATTTTATTAGCTTGAGTTTCAGTGAGTTCTCCCCTTAAAGCTTCCATAAGTTCAGGAATTTTGCTGCGTAACTTCTTAAGGACAATTAACTGAAGCAAATCTTCAGTAATTTCCTCTTTGGCGAGAAGGGCAAATATAATATTCATGCCTGATTTGCCAAAGGTATCGGTAGCAACTGATGAGATCATTATATTGGACACAATGAGAGAATTTTGCACCCTTAATCCAGTGCTTACCAGTACTTTCTAAGGCGATGTCCAAGCAGTTGCTTTGCAGGAGCCATTCACGGGCAGACAGTATACCTGCCTGCATAGTTGAAAAAGTCTTGGTCCGGACAGAGTATGTGCCGTTAGCTTTAGTCTCATTCAATGCTATTGTGAAGGACTTTTTGTGAATATCGATACCGGCACAAATGGGATGAATAACCTTCAAGGCCTGACCTCCTTTGAAATATTTTGCAGGCAGCCAAAAAACAACCTGTCACACTTGAAAATGGTTAGGCTCGGGTTTATCCCAGGATTGGATTCACCAATCGGTACCTCGTGCTCTTAATGCTGTCTGTAATATCATGATAATGGAAGAAAGAGACCTGTGAAAGAGGGAATAGTGACCTTGTTTTCATATATTATTTATGCCGCGAAGCATACAGCGGCGCGGCATGGGGATGGTTAGACGAAATCGATACATTCTTTGGGGCAAAAGAAAAACCATAGGGTCGAATCCTATAGTTAGTTAACCGGAAAAACTTCGTCGTGTGTTCCAATGATATAGAATAAATTAATCTGGTCATCTGCTTCTGAATAAACTTCAACTATTATTCTAATAGACATGTTTACGCTTATTTCAAAGAAATTATCTGTACCTTGAACTTTTTTAAATCTTAATGAAGGGTGAGAAGGGTCCCTCATAAATAATTCAATAGTTTTTTTAGTCTGTTTGATTGATTTCTGATCAAGAGCCCTAAATTGTTTATCGAACTTCTTAGTTGATCTAAATTTCCTAGTCATTATTTAGACCTTCCATGAACTCGTCAATGTTATTGAATTCTCTGGTTCTACCGGATTCTTTATCTCTTTTAGCTTCTACCATATCATTTTGGGTTTTCTGGGTCCAAAAGTATGCTTGGCTCGAGGGGATTAGCTTATAAGGCTCCATGACAATTTTATTACCTTCAATACGAACATCTAATACGTCCCCTTCACCAATGTTGAGCTTTTCTCTTACATCTTTCGGCAAGCTGATTAAATTTCGTTTTTGAACGGATATCCTATGAGATCTAGAAATTTTTTTGGGAGTTGGCATTTGTACACCTCCAACGATTAATCTGTAATTACAGTATAACTGTTAAAACGTAAAAACGCAAATAAATACTAAAAGATATTCTGAGGTCTGTATCGACATCGCCTAACATTTTAGCCGTGTTTCCGCAGTTGAGCATGCAAAAACACCGGCAAAGCACTGGCCCTGCCGGCGTTAAGTCAATACTCAATATGCTCAATTGCGGCAACACGTGTTGGACGAAGCCGCGTGTTCAGAAACACTTATGGGGATTCAAAGTTTTGTAAACCCCGGTTAAACTCTTGATAACAGCAGAAAGTCAACAGTATTCATACATAAAACGTCATTTATGATATAATTTGGTAAAACAATAGATGCACTTTCCCCCTCCCCAAAATCAGCAAAAATTTATGTAGTTAAGCCACAATCGGCGGGGAGCAATTCCTGGGTTCAAGTTTCATCTTCTTTAGCATTTCGCCTTTGCCACACTGTGGACAAAGAGTAATATCCTTACCTGTCAGCTTCAGGAGCAGTTCTGCAATGTCTGTGATTTTCGTCCTGGATGTACTCAATTTAAATAGCTGCTTACAGGTATTCAGCTTGGTATTACGGTTCCTGTTGCTCAGAATCCCGTAGTGACGAATCTTGACGAACCTCTATGGCAGAATATGCAGCAGGAACCGGCGAATAAACTCCTGTGCCCCAAGGGTCATCAGTTTAGTTTTGTTATTGTCCCGGTAATCCCGCCATTTAAAGGTAACCTTGCTGTCTTCAACCTTAATAATTCTATTGTTAGAAATAGCAACCCTGTGAGTATACTGTCCCAGGTATTGCAAGACTTTCTCCGGCCCGGCAAATGGAGGTTTGCAGTAGACTACCCAATTGGCCTTGTAAAGCGGACTGAGAAAAGCGCTAAACCTGTCCCTGCTGCCGAAAGATTCAATCTTACCCGGGAAAACAAGCTTGTCAAAAAGAAAAGCCTGTTTTAAAAAAGCAAGGAACTTGCCCCGGAAAAGTGTCGCCATAACTCTAACCGGGATAAAGAATTTCTTCCTGGAATTAACCCAGCGCCTGCCATCCAATGACAGGCCGCCACCGGTAACAACGCAGTGGACATGAGGGTGAAACATAAGGTTTTGCCCCCAGGTGTGCAGGACAAGGGTAGCGCCAATTTGTGCACCCAAATACTTCTAATCACGGGCAAGTTCCTTCAGGGTATCTGATGCAGCCTGGAACAGGATAGAATACACTTCCTTCTGATTCCTGAGAGCAATTTGGATAAGCTCTCCAGGCATAGTGAAAACCACATGAAAATATCCCACCGGCAACAAATCCTGGTGCCTGTCCTCCAGCCACTCCATAAGTTCAGGAATTTTGCTGCGTAACTTCCCGAGGACAATTAACTGAAGCAAATCTTCAGTAATTTCCTCTTTGGCGAGAAGGGCAAATATAATATTCATGCCTGATTTGCCAAAGGTATCGGTAGCAACTGATGAGATCATTATATTGGACACAATGAGAGAATTTTGCACCCTGTTTTTTTCAGCGGAGCGCATTTTAATAAGTTTAGTCCTGTACCTGGTCAGTTCACGTAACTCCCTAATATCTCTGGGGGGAATGAAGCTGGGGTCAACAAGTCCAATTCTATGTAATTCGGAAAGCCATTTTGCATCGCGGACATCAGTCTTTTTTCCGGGAAAAGTTTTGGTCCGTCTGGGATTAGCGAGAGTAATGTCAAAATGATCTTCAAACAGGTTAAAAACAGGAATCCAGTACTTACCAGTACTTTCTAAGGCGATGTCCAAGCAGTTGCTTTGCAGGAGCCATTCACGGGCAGACAGTATACCTGCCTGCATAGTTGAAAAAGTCTTGGTCCGGACAGAGTATGTGCCGTTAGCTTTAGTCTCATTCAATGCTATTGTGAAGGACTTTTTGTGAATATCGATACCGGCACAAATGGGATGAATAACCTTCAAGGCCTGACCTCCTTTGAAATATTTTGCAGGCAGCCAAAAAACAACCTGTCACACTTGAAAATGGTTAGGCTCGGGTTTATCCCAGGATTGGATTCACCAATCGGTACCTCGTGCTCTTAATGCTGTCTGTAATATCATGATAATGGAAGAAAGAGACCTGTGAAAGAGGGAATAGTGACCTTGTTTTCATATATTATTTATGCCGCTAAGCTTACAGCGGAGCGGCATGGGGGATGGTTAGACGAAATTTTGTTTGCTTTCTTTATGGCGAAAAAAATAACCTCTTTAGCAGAGGTTAATAGTCTAAGGCTTAAAATGTCTTGGGCCAGATAGCCGTTTTCTATATTTTGTTAAACGTTTTACGGCCGTATGATATACTTCCTTGTTGCGTCTGTTGCCAATAACTAATACCAGAACATTTTTCTTTTTGATCACTCTATTTCCTTCTGTTATTGGAGGTTCTAAACCATAAACGATTCTGATTCCAATTGACCTAAGTTTCCAATAAAGAGCAGGTCTGCCGTCGCCGGTATCCCGATCTTTTTCTAATAGAGTACCTGTCCCACCATCTTCTTTAGGTAGAGGGTTTGAATGTCCTTCTAATATTGCTGCCAATATAGTTTCAACTAAACCGGTTTTTTCGTAGTATCGTAAGTCTTTTATAGCCTCTTTTGAAAACTCAAGACCCCATTCGCGTTCAATTATTAAACGTTGGAGAACATCAATTACATTTTCACTCATTATTCCAGCAAACTGCCTTCCTGATTTTCAATAGTCTTAAGGAGTTGGCCGGGGTCAATTTTAAGTTCAGTTATAGTTTCCATTAAATTGTATCTTTTTGAATTTGAATCCCAACGTTTAAGCGATTCTTCCAATAAAGCACTGTCTTCATATTTTTGAAGATGTTCTATTAAGCTGTTTAGGGTATCTTGTGCTTTAATCATATTTTCCAATAGAGAAAGTGAAACAACTGCACCAACATTTTGATTGTTTTTTGAAATGATATAGATATTTTGTGAAGAGTCTTGGTTTTCTTCAAGTTTACTAATAAGTTCACTGAGTTCATTGCGTAAATCTGAAACAGATTTTGTATTAGATCTTAAAATATGTATCCAATCAGATGATTGCATCCGGAAAAAGAGTTTGCGACCTTCTTCAGTTAAGTCGATAATTTCTCTGGGTAATGCTTTTTCCATAAAGTTCACCGCCATTCTTTATTTATTAGATATTATAACGAAATACACAAATATTATACAAAAAACATGCACAAATATCTAAATAAATTATACCAGAAATAACTTCTGTCTTCAAGATGTTTCGGGTCGCAAACAAAACATCGTCTAAACAACGGGCTAAATGGCTCGGCTGCGCCTCCGATGAACGAGCAAAAACCGCTTGCCCTTGACATCCATTGACCTGGGACTAACTGGCCGAATGGATTGTTTAGACAGGATGAGGGAGCCTTCGTTTGCTTCCATAACCGTTAGTAACCTGGTAAGAGAATTTAAAGTTAGCAATTCCCATTCAATACGCTGATTATATAATATTTTCAACTAAAATGAGAAGCAAAATACCTTAGATTTTTATTGGGGGACTCCGTTTTTGATAGCCTTACTCCTTGTAATTCTCAGTCAGGTACTGTTTTATCCAGTTGATAACTGCCGGATTGTTCAGGGGAACATCTTCGAGCTGTTCCCTGAGTTCCCGGGCATCGAAGATTATTTCCCGGTCATTGATTTTATGGACAAAGGTCAGGTCCAGATTTGGATTACCCACAATAAGGTTAACGATAGTGTCTATAATGTTTCCCAGGGGAGCCCTGTCAATATGACTGTGGCGGAACGAGGCCTTCAAGGTGGTCCCTTTTCCGGGAGCTGATTCTATATCCATACTGCCGTCACAGCGTTCCGCGGCAGCCTTGAGCAGGGGAATGCCCAGCCCGACTCGTCTTGTTGTCCTGGTGGTAAAGAAAGGGTCCATTACTTTAGCCCTGAGTTCTTCGTCCATACCCCGCCCATTATCTGATATTTCAATGTTAAAGATGTCTCTCGCAGTATTTTCACTTATCGCCAGCTTCACTTCCGTTGCTTCTGCCTCAATGGAATTTTGAACTATGTCTATAATGTGCATGGCCAGGTCTTTCATTTTTGCCAACACCTTTCTACCGGAAATGTTTTTTATGGCTTTTACCAGGTCACTGAAATCCGGGGGAGCTGCTGAATAAATTACTGAAGGGTTTGCACCAATGTCCTGAAGGCAGTGAGCATCAGATGAACTAATAAAGGTATATCCGGACAGTGCAGGCAGGAGAAGCGCCGCTTCGTCTGCAGACATTTGCCGGGATAGTTCCATGGCCATTACTGACAGGTCAGGGGGCACAAAACCCAAAGCAGCCATGAGACTGTAAGAAGGTCTGTCCACGTGGGCAGGTATGCAAAGTCCTCCCAGGCCGGTGACGGTGCCGGCAATTGTTTCCACAGACATATCTGTTGATATCAGGAGCATTTTGTCCAGTTCCCGGATAACCCTGCCGGTGCTGTCCATAACAGACTGGGAACCAAAAACTCCGGGGTTGTTTAATTGATTCGGAAGATTGTGATACACTATTTCCTGGCAGGCAAGACATGCTTCAAGGTCAGGAAAGAGACAGACCATGTGGACCTCTTCACGGGTCTGGATTTCCATGCCTGGAATAACAAAAATGCCGCTCCCTTCAGCGGCCTTAATAGTTGCTCCCGTGTTTTCGGCAGTGTTATGGTCGGTTATTGCAATCATCTTAAGGCCTTTGGCCCTTGCTGCATGGATTATTTTGGGCGGTGTCATCTCTTGTTCGGCGCAGGGTGAGAGGGCTGTATGGATGTGGAGGTCTATTTTATAAGGGATCATTGGTTACCACCCCTAGTTTACTTTTTCAGGAGGCTATAGAGTCTGCCGGCTGCTTCAAAGGTCGGCAGCTTTGTTGTCAGTATAGGAATATTTTCCTGGGCAGCTTTGGCAATAGTTTCCGGGTCAGGTTCTGCGCCCCTTGAGATTAATATGGCAGACAGTCCAATAAGTGATGCCACGGCAACAATATTGGGATGGGTCTGCAGGGTAATCCAGATGCTGTCTTTTTTGGCGTTTGCCATGACATCACTCAACAGGTCTGAACAGTAACACCAGCTTACGTCCCGGTCCGGTAACAGTTTACAGCATTTAAATTCTGCTTCCAGTTCATTGACGGTTTCCTTAAGTTTCATTTTTTGCTCCCCTTTCCCATGTCTCTGATACGTTTTTCTTTCTTTAAAAGGTTCAGCATATCCTGGGCTGAATCCTGAATATTTTCCAGAAGCTTGAATATACAGTCAGTAACAGAGGCATACCCCTGGGCGATATCCTCGGCGAGAGCCCGGCAGCTTGGGGAACCGCAGGAGCAGCAGTCAAGTCCCGGAAGTGTTCTTAAAATTTCTTCTGCCCGGCTGACCATTTGGATAGCCTTGGAAATGTCCTGATTCAAAGTCATGACCGAATGTGCTTCAATTGTCTTGCTGTGATGGAAATAACCCTTTTGGTAGAGATCGTCTGCTGTCTTAAGGGTCTCCGGGGGAAGGGAATCAGGCAGTTTTTTAATCAGGTCCCTTGTCATTATCCTGGCTAAAAAGGGATTTTCCACAGTCAGCGGACCACCCACACAGCCTCCCTGACAAACCAGGCACTCTATATAGTCAACATCCTTAAAATGCCCCATTTCAGCTTCCTCAAATATACTGATGACATTATTAAGGCCATCTGCTACCAGGTAGTTTGGCGCATTTACGGCAATAGTCTCTCCGCCGGAACGGGCCCATCCTATGGCCATCCCGGAAGCCTTGGCCAGGCTGCTGTCATCGGGGACAGTATTGAGGGCATTTAAAATATTACCATAAAGGTGAATCATGGCAATTGCTCCATCAATGGGGGATTTGTCAATACCGACCGGCCTTTTGATAGATGTGACTTTGGCGGTGCAGGGGGTAATCATAAAAATGCCAATCTGGTCTTCGGGGATGCCCTTATTCCTGCTAACCTGTTCCCTGGCCAGTTTGGCCGCAATTTCCATTGGTGACAGGAGTGGGGCTATATTATCGATCAGGCTGGGGAAACGCACCTGGATAAGTTTTACGACTGCGGGACACGCGGACGATATAACCGGCTTTTTCAGCCGGCGCGACTTAAGCAGGTTCCGGGCAGCAACCATGAATGCATCAGCGCCTATGGATTCCTGGAAAACATCATCAAAACCAAGGGCTTTTACGGCATTTAAAATTTTCCCCGGCGGCATCACCCTGTGGAATTGGGAATACAGCACCGGTGAACAGAGGGCTATGGTGTACTTGAATTCCCTCAAACGCCTCAAGTCCAAAGGGTCGGTAATGGCAATTTTGGCATGGTATGGGCATGTCCTGATACAGTTGCCGCAGTTAATACACCGCTCCTCAATGGTAATGGCTGTACCCTTTCTGACCCTGATAGCTTCGGTAGGGCAGTTCTTGACACAGTTGGTACACCCATTGCACTTTTCGGCATCCACAATATCACAGAGAAAATGCTTTTTAGTCACGGGTTTCACTCCAGACTCTATTTGGTTATTAACAGATTTCTTACGTCAGGTGGAGATTGAACTCCAACTGACGTAAGAAATCGTTATCCGGGAGCTTAGCGCCGCTAAGCAGTCGGGTAGATTACAACCGTCAGTGTTGTGCCCCTTCCCAAAGATGAATCGAGTGTGAACTCATCAGAAACATTCCTAATATTGGGAAGGCCCATTCCGGCTCCGAAGCCCATTTCGCGTATATGGTCGGGAGCAGTAGAATATCCTTCTTTCATGGCCTGGTCGATGTCAGGAATGCCTGGACCGGTATCAGCTGCAATGATTTCAATTCTTTCGGGGCTGATTGATGTTATCAGGACTCCTTCCCAGGCGTGAATGACAATATTCATCTCTGCCTCATAGGCAGCAATAGCTGCCCGCCTAATGACGGCAGGGGCAAAGCCTATCAACTGCAAGGTATGCTTTATGTTGCTGGAGGCTTCCCCGGCGGCAACAAAATCCATGCCTTTGATGGAGTATTCATGTTTGATGTCTTTGGTTACCGGTTTTTTTTGTTTTTCCAATTTAACTACCCTTTCATGACCGGGCCTGAATAATCAGTATTTTATTTCGTTTTTGGCTGTCTTCATGGGAACATTCTTCAAACCGGCTTCATACAAAAGTCCGCACGTTAAATAAAATGTATGGTCTGTAGTCAGCAGAGGGATACTTTTGATTCTGGACAGGTCTAACATCTCGTCAGTAGGGTTTTTGCCGCGAATAAAGATTACGGCCGCAATATCAAGCATCTCTGCGGTTCTGATTACCTGGATATTGACCAGACCGGTAACGAGCAGCGCATTAGGTTCGGAAAACATCAGGATATCACTCATCAGGTCACCGGCACAAACATAAGATATTTCGTTTTCCAAAGATTCTTCACAGCAGTGTATCTTGGAATCAAGAAGCTTGGACAATTCTCGCAGATTCAAGTCAGTCCCCCCCTTATGTATCGGGAATCTTGGTTCCTCTTTATGAAAAGTACTACAGACAATTGTAAATCACGTTAATATTAGTTCTTCCTGTTTCAGGAAAATCCTTTTAAAAACTATGCTTCAGGGGACTAGTCGCAAAATTAAGACTTTTCAGGCAGGAATTCTGCAAGTTTTGTCAAATCAAATAATGAATAACTTATAGTTTGCTCATGAACCGTTTTCCAATAATATCTTCCAATAAATACTTCCTGAAATACTTCCTGAAATACTTCCTGAAATACTTCCTGAAATACTTCCCGGTTAATATGGAATGTTTTTCAATTAATGAAATAATTCTATACTGCTTGGCAATTTCCTGCCTGATTCGGATGGTATATTCAAAAAATTGAGACAGCTCTGGCAGGAATAACGGTTTTTTTGTCTAATACTTTACTGTTGCCCTTGTTTTCCGCATTATTGCCTTCACAATTTCATATCCAAAAAAATAAACGAAAGACTTAAGGAAGGAGGGGAAGAAAATCATGTGTCAGTGTAACTGTGAGGAACCCAAATCAAATGAAGCCCTTGAACTGGAAAAGGTGTATGTTAAGTATGAGGGCAAAAAAGGAGCCTTAATCCCTGTTCTTCAGGCGGCTCAAGACATCTATGGATACTTGCCTGCAGAGGTGCTGAAGGATATTTCCGCCAGACTGCGGATTCCTGTGAGCAAGATTTATGGGGTTGTTACTTTTTATGCCCAGTTCCACCTGAATCCCAGAGGCCGCAATATTGTCCGGGTGTGTCTTGGAACTGCCTGTCATGTGCGCGGCGGCGCTAAAATCGCTGAAGCGGTGACTAAAGCTATCGGGATTAAGGACGGTGAGACAACAGAAGATCTCAGGTATACCTTTGAGTCTGTTGCCTGTCTCGGTGCCTGCGGTCTGGCTCCTGTTATGATGGTCAATGATGAAACTCATGGCCGTTTAACTCCGGACAAGATTGCAGCTTTACTGGAAAAATACGAGTAAATATGGAATCATCCTATTAAATAAGGAGGTGACCCTTGGTGATTAAAAGTTTCGAAGACCTCAAGCGCCTCAAGGAAGAAGCCAAGGCGCTGACCGGTATTCGTGCCGGTCAGGGTGTTGAAATAATTGTCGGGATGGGAACCTGCGGTATTGCTGCAGGCGCCAGAGAAGTAATGAGCGCCATCCTCGAAGAACTCAACAAGCGTGAATTATCCGATGTAAGGGTTACTCAGACCGGTTGTATCGGTATGTGTGAAAAAGAGGTTCTGGTGGATGTCGTCCGTCCCGGGGAAAAAAGGATTACTTATGGCAACGTTCAGCCCCAGGATGTATCCAGAATATTCAGTTCCCATGTAATTAACGGTCAGATAGTTGAAGACATTGTAGTTGCCAAGCTTGATTAAATTTCGGGAGAGAGAGGAGGGAATTTTAAATGCAGTTATATCGTGGTCACGTGCTGGTTTGTGGCGGGACGGGCTGTGTGTCTTCAGGATCAAAGAAGATTCAGGAGGTCATGGCCAACGAACTGACCAAACAAAATCTTGATAAGGAAATAAAACTTGTTGAGACCGGATGTCACGGTTTTTGTGAAATGGGTCCGATTGTTATTGTTTACCCTGAAGGAACTTTCTACTGCCAGGTACAGGTTGATGATATTGCAGAGATTGTATCTGAGCACCTGCTTAAAGGCCGGATAGTACAGAGGCTGTTATTTAAAGCCCCGGTTACCGAGGAACAGGTACCTTCCTACAAAGATATTGCCTTCTATAAAAAACAGCACAGGGTTGTTCTAAGGAACTGTGGGCATATTGACCCTGAGCATATCCAGGAGTATATTGCCAGGGAAGGTTATGAGGGTCTTGCCAAAGTCCTGACAACCATGACCCCCCAGCAGGTTGTTGATGAAATGAAAAAATCAGGTCTCAGGGGTCGTGGAGGCGGTGGTTTCCCGACAGGGCTCAAATGGGAATTCGCTTCCAAATCCCCCGGGCCTAAGAAATACATTATCTGTAATGCAGACGAGGGTGACCCCGGAGCTTTTATGGACCGGAGCGTCCTTGAGGGAGACCCCCATAGTTTGCTTGAAGGGATGCTGATTGGCGCTTATGCCATTGGCGCAGACGAAGGTTATATCTATGTCCGGGCCGAGTATCCCCTTGCCATCAAACGGCTGAAAGTAGCTATTGCTCAGGCTGAGGAACTGGGACTTCTGGGTGATAATATTATGGGTACCGAATTCAGCTGCCAGCTGCATATCAAAGAGGGTGCCGGAGCCTTCGTATGTGGTGAAGAGACAGCTCTGATGGCTTCCATAGAAGGTTCCCGCGGGATGCCAAACCCGAGACCGCCTTTCCCGGCAGTCAAAGGCCTTTGGGAAAAACCGTCAAATATAAACAATGTGGAAACATATGCCAACGTACCTGTTATTTTCCTTAATGGCGCTGACCAGTTTGCCACCCTGGGAACGGAAAAAAGCAAGGGTACTAAGGTATTTGCCCTGACAGGTAAACTGAGGAACACCGGTTTGGCTGAAGTTCCCATGGGCATTGCCCTGAGGGAAATCATCTTTGAAATCGGCGGCGGTATCATGGATGACAAGAAGTTCAAGGCTGTCCAGATAGGCGGCCCCTCAGGAGGATGTATCCCAGAGCAGCATCTGGATACTCCGGTTGACTATGATTCCCTGATAGCTCTTGGGGCTATGATGGGTTCCGGTGGTCTTGTGGTCATGGATGAGACTTCCTGTATGGTTGATGTGGCCAGGTTCTTCCTTAACTTTACCCAGAAGGAGTCTTGCGGAAAGTGTACACCATGCCGTGAGGGTACAAAGAGAATGCTGGAAATCCTCCAGAAAATCTGTGACGGTAAGGGTGTTCCGGAAGACATTACAACCCTGGAGACCCTGGGTGCAGTTATTAAAAATACTGCCCTCTGCGGTTTGGGGCAGACAGCTCCCAACCCGGTTCTGGCCACTCTGAGGTATTTCCGCCATGAATATGAAGCTCATATAAATGACAAGAAGTGTCCTGCAGGCGTTTGTTCTGCTCTGCTTGAATACAAGATTGTTGCCGACAATTGCAAAGGCTGTGGCGCCTGTGCCCGTGTCTGCCCCGCTGGAGCTATTACCGGTGAGAAGAAAGAACCTCATGAAATCGATACTTCCAAGTGTATCAAATGTGGAAGCTGCATCGAAAAATGCAAATTTAACGCCATCGTTAAAGGTTAGAGGGGGGCTAAATTATGGCCAATGTTACTTTAACCATAAATGGGCAAAAGGTTACCGTGCCTTCAGGAATTATGGTTCTTGAGGCTGCGGAAATGTGTGGTTATTCTGTGCCGACATTCTGTCATGAAAAGGACCTGACAGCGCCCGGCGCATGCCGCATATGTGTTGTGGAAATTAAGGGCTGGAGAAACCTGCCTCCTTCGTGTGTGACAGCTGTTGCTAAGGGAATGGAAGTTGAGACTGAGTCTCCTAAGGTTATTGAGGCAAGAAAGACCATCCTTGAGCTGATGGTTGCCAATCACCCGCTGGATTGTATGACTTGTGAGAAGAGCGGCAGCTGCAAGCTTCAGGACTATGCCTACCGCTATCAAGTGACCAGTCCGACTCCATATGAAGGTGAGAAAAAACAATTTGCTGTTGATGACAGCAACCCTTATATCTACAGGGATCCCAACAAGTGCATTCTCTGTGGTAAATGTGTAGCCATATGTAAGGCTGTCGCCGACAGAAATGTAATTGACTATGCTTTTAGGGGATTCAATACCAAGATTGCCACATTCATGGATACTGAGCTGAAGGATTCTGCCTGTGTCTATTGCAACCGCTGTGTCTCCATCTGTCCTGTCGGAGCCCTTTCTGACCGGAACATGATGGGTAAGGGACGCACCTGGGATTTTACCAGGGAGGAAGTTACCTGCACTTTCTGTGACTCCGGATGCAAGTTTGATGTTAATTATAAGAACGGAAAAGTAGTTGGCGTTACTGCCAAGAACCCTTCTGCCGGCAGGCCTTTGTGCCTGAAGGGCCGGTTGGGTACCGAGTTTATGAAGAATGCTGACAGAACAGACCTGCCGCTGATCAACAAGGATGGCGAGTTTGTTGAGGTCTCATGGGAAGAAGCCCTCGGTATCGCTCCGATTGTGGAAAAAATCAATGCACTGAAAAAATAGGAAGGAGGGGAAGCTGATATGGCTGACAACGTAACCCTTACCATAAACGGCCGGAAGGTGACGGTCCAGGCGGGGATAACCGTACTGGAGGCTGCTCAGCAGAATGGGATAGACATCCCGACCTTCTGTCATGACCCTGAGCTGTCCAAGCCAGGGGCATGCCGGATATGTGTGGTTGAAATAAAGGGCTGGCGCAATCTTCCGCCTTCATGTGTAACCGCGGTTACTGAGGGTATGGAAGTAGAAACCGAATCAGAAGCCGTAGTGGAAGCCCGGCGAACCATCCTGGACCTGCTCCTGGCCAACCATCCGCAGGACTGTATGACCTGCCAGAAGTTCGGGGACTGCCGGCTGGCTGATTATGCATACAGGTATGGGCTGAGGAAGACCACTTTTATTGGAGAACAAACCAATGTGCCGGTTGACGAATCCAGTGCGGTAATCACCAGGGATGTTAATAAGTGCATTCTCTGCGGCAAATGTGTCCGTGTCTGTGCTGAGATAGTGGGCCGTAATGTGGTTGATTTTGTTTCCCGCGGTTTTACTACAATAGTAAGCCCGGCCCTTGAAATGGGACTGGGTGAGAAAGAAGCCGGCTGTGTAAACTGCGGCAGTTGTGTTGCCGTTTGTCCGGTAGGAGCCCTGACAGAGAAAAATATGCAGGGTATCGCCCGCCCATGGGAAGTTGAAAAGGTCAAGACAACCTGTCCGTACTGCGGCTGTGGCTGTAATTTTGATCTTAATGTTAAAGACGGAAAGGTTGTGGGTGTAACCTCCAACCCGACCAGTGCAGTCAATGGCCGGCATCTTTGTGTCAAAGGCCGTTTCGGCTATGACTTTATCCACAGTTCTGACCGCCTGACACTGCCGCTGATCAAAAAAGGCGGCAAAGATGGCGATTTTGTTGAGGTTTCCTGGGATGAAGCCATCAGGTATGTGGCTTCCAGGCTGAAAGAAATCAAGGAGGAAAATGGCAGTGAAGCTATGGGGATACTCAGTTCCGCCCGCTGCACCAATGAGGAAAACTACCTCATGAACAAGCTGGCACGGGTGGCTTTGGGTACCAACAATATAGACCACTGCGCGCGTCTCTGACACTCCGCTACTGTTGCCGGTCTGGCAACTTCATTTGGGAGTGGCGCAATGACTAATTCCATTGGAGAAATCAGTGAATGTGATTATCTCTTTGTAATCGGTTCGAATACCACTGAGACCCACCCCATAATTAGCCTTCAAATGAGAAAAGCTGTCAGTCGTGGGGCCAAACTGGTGGTAGTTGACCCGAGAAAAACTGAAATAGCTGAACTTGCCGATGTGCATGTTCCCCTGAGACCGGGGGCCAATATTCCGCTGCTTAATACGATGTGTAATGTAATCATTGCCGAAGGACTGTATGACAAGGAATTTGTGGCCAACCGCACCGAAGGCTTTGAAGAACTGAAGTTAGCTGTGGAAAACTTTACCCCGGAGAATTATACCGGTATCATTGGTGTTCCGGCAGAAACTATCAGGGAAATTGCCCGCGGCTATGCCAAGGCGGGCAGTGCGGCAATCTTCTATACGATGGGGATTACCCAGCATACTTCCGGTACCAATAACGTCCTGGCTGTCGCTAACCTGGCAATGCTGACAGGTCAAATAGGCAAACCCAGCAGCGGCGTGAACCCCCTCAGGGGCCAGAACAACGTTCAGGGCGCTTGCGATATGGGGGCGCTGCCAAATGTGTTCCCCGGATACCAGGGGGTTGCTGTTCCGGAGAATGTTGAAAAATTTACCAAGGCGTGGGGCGTTCCTCAGTCCGCTAAAGCTGGTCTTACTGTTGGTGAGATGATGGATGCAGCCCACCATGGTGACATGAAAGCAATGTATATCCTTGGTGAGAACCCTATGCTCAGTGACCCGGATATCACTCATGTCCAGCAGGCTCTGGAAAATCTGGAATTCCTGGTTGTCCAGGATATCTTCCTGACAGAAACCGCCATGCTGGCTGATGTGGTCCTGCCTGGAGCCAGTTTTGCCGAGAAAGACGGTACCTTTTCCAATACCGAGCGCCGCGTGCAGCGTGTACGTAAGGCAATTGAGCCACTGGCCGGCAAGGCTGACTGGGAGGTTATCTCAGAAGTCCTTACTGCATTGGGATATCCCCATGAGTATGGCAGCGCCTCTGAGATATTTGATGAGGCCGCCAGGGTCACCCCGCAGTATGCTGGTATCTCCTATGCCCGCCTTGAGGAAAAAGGCCTCCAGTGGCCGTGCCCCAATACGGAGCATCCGGGGACCATTTACCTTCATGATGGTAAATTCTCCCGCGGTCTGGGCAAGTTTACCGGGGTAGACTTTGAACCTCCGGCAGAGCTGCCGGATGAGGAGTACCCGTTTGTACTCAACACGGGACGCCGCTTGTATCATTATCATACAGGCACGATGACCCGCCGGACCAAAGGGCTGAATACCATCTATAGTGAGGAATCTATCGAAATAAATCCTGCAGATGCGTGCAAACTGGGCATCAGTGACGGTGAACTGGTTAAAGTCAGTTCCCGCCGCGGTTCAATCAGCGTTAAGGCCCAGGTTACCGATATGATACAGCAGGGTATGGTATTTACTTCATTCCACTTCGCTGAAGCTCCGGTCAACTTCCTGACAAACAGTGCGCGTGATTCTATTTGCAAGATACCTGAACTGAAGGTAGCTGCGGTTAAGGTGGAAAAAGTAAGCTAAAATGTAATATGGACAGGGGTAGATGAGTTCCGTGTTCCGGAACACATCTACCCCTGTTATATTTAACATTTTAGTGGCTCAAAAATGATAAACCCTCTACATTTAAGCTGTTCCGGCTAAGTAGAGGGTTTACTATTATATAGAAGAGTTTGGGTTGAGTAACTGCAAAATCGAAATGGTTTTGGATTATTAATTTAGATATATAAAACACGGTTCCAAGTTAATTAGAATTTAATAGACGTAATTCGAATTGTTCTTTATTTCCATTCCATTCCACAGATACCTTTATAATTTCATCCTCTTTTAATAGAGCAATAATGAGTTGAGCCTTCCAATGTTGACTTTCACCAACAAAAGTTAAAGTATCGGTACTGATATTTGACTTGCTACATCCTGAGACTAAGAGAAATGTTAGTAAAACCAATATTATTCGACGCATTTAATAAGTCACTCTCCATTACTAATATATGTTTTAATTAGAATTAAGGTGGCTCAAGTTAAGGTGATTAACCCAAGCCATCGTTGGTATTTAGCACGAGAGTACACTCCAACCACCAGTCACTTTGGTTAAATCATAATAATTAATACCACCGATAGTACTTGTGGTCCAATATATTGTGGAATAAGCCGTAACACCACCGGTCTTGTCCTTCCCATCATCAGTTAGTGACCCCATAATGTAAAACGTTTTTGGGAATAGGTCTACGTAAAGTATCAAATGAGTTAGTCAAATCCGGAGTTTCAGCAAAAAAAGTTGTTGCATATGTGTATAAATACTCTCCATCTTTAATTTCTTCAATTCTTAACAACTGGTCTGTACTCAAAACGTCTAATGTAATTTCTTTGCCTTTATCATTCTTTACTTTAGCTTTTGATACAAACTTAACTTTGCCATTTGAGTCAGTAATTTTTAACAAAGCACGTTCATGTAGCTCCTTTAAGTCGGTGAATTCTTTTGCTTCGAAAACAATTTTACCCCCTTGTTCAGCCGCAAAACTAAAAGGAGCCACTCCAATCACTAATAACAGAATAATTATTAGGGTCAAAAATTTTTTTTGAATTTCCTCCATATTTTATAATAGGCTCTCGGCATTCGCCGAGTCAGATGGCACAAGGCTTTGCTTGAACCATCTATATTGAATTCCTCCTACTTTTCGGTAGGGGGATTTCGTTTTATTAAGCACCCAACTGGAAACTCTGATTGGAAATTTTCTTTCAAAACATGCTCAAAAACACTTGGCTTTTTGAAAACACCCATATAATCGCCGTGGAAGGAATTATTTTCCTTACTAACAACATTTGGGGTGTTTGTTGTGAAACCTGTTGTTACTCTGCACGAAACTTAACAAGAATTTGTCATCGAACAACTGCATCAACACTATTCCGGCGGGCTGCTCGTTCTTGTTAATAAGGACTGGCCCCATCCCCGCATCTATTCTCAACCAGACTGCAATTCCGGCTGGGACAGCTCAGAACGCTATTTTAACGGATACCACCTGTACATGCTGACTGCAGCAACCAGTCCGTATGACTTGCCGTTGTATCCACGTCTGCACCCTGCTTCCCGACACGATGCAGTAAGCTTTGTCGTCAACTCGGTTGAGTTTTCGCAACGTTTCACCTTGGGCATGGTGGACAAGATTCTACTCGACGCTGCCCATGATGCCGGGCCCATCTATGACCTCTTACTCCACCAGAATATTGAACCGTTTATCGATCTTAATGTGCGCGGCACCAAGAACCTGGAAATTAACTGCAATATTAAGATTTCACCCGCTGGCATCCCGATTTGTTCCCGTGGAAAGAAGATGAAGCATGATGGCTTACTTAAATAAATATATATGGAAAAATGTTTATAATTTACGTATAAGCAGATATTTGTCCATCCCTAATTTCAACTCAAAAAATGCCCAGAAGAATCAGGGCATCAGGGATTCACTTGGGATAATTGCCTCATTCTACGATCGACTTTGGATGATAGCAAAGAAAAACCTGACTTTGATAAAGGAAACATAGCTGCAATTGACTTGGGCGAGATATACACCATAGCGTCTATTTGCATCGATGGCCAGAACATTATTGTCACCGTAGGTATGGTCAATAAAGCGGCTCCATAATAAAAGGGTAGGGGAGTTATTCCACAAACTAAGCAAATGCGTCAAGGGTAGCCGACAATGGAGCCGATAAGCATGCTTTTCGGTAAACAAAATTCAAATCCCCGAGACAACCGGATATTTTGTTAATTCAGATTACAAATATGTACGTTAAGTGGTGTATCGTTCCAGAGAAACAACTAGGCTTTTTAATCTTCCGGATGATTTTAACTTTAAAGATGGCTTGACCGTCATCTTTGAGCAGTTGAAAAACCGAGTGGACTACAAAGTAGGCTGAATCTTGGCTAAAACTATTAAAGAAAAGCTACTGGCGTCCTCGGCGAAAGATGTTCGGTTGGCTGTTAAGGAGGTGAAAAAGACAGTCATTTTCGGGGTTTTATGTGGCATACCCTTTCTTGATATTTTGCTGTGGGAAATGACTCTTGAATGTGGTGAGGTGTTGTGCAAGATTTTCCTGGCACTGCCGCCGTTGTGAGTCTTGGCTGCCGGGGGGGTGGCAGTTTAGACTCACAGGCGGCAGTGCGGAAAATCGGTACAACACCTCACCACATTTACCTATAGTCATTTCCCACAGCTACCTATACAGAGCAAGAGTATAATGTCATAATACCGCGATAACTTATTTCCCCCGCCATTTTATTTTTTAGGCATTCGACAAACCTGATTTTATATAATAGGTTTGAGCAAACCGGAGCAGTCCAAAAAAATAATATTAAAAAGGCGGGTAGCTATGGATATTTGTTTTCATTACAGTGATGTTGAAGGACAAAAAAACCTGTTAAATTCTCTGACGACACTTTCAATGGGTTACCATGAACTGGTAATTGTATGTGTGGGGACCGACCGGGTATCAGGTGACAGTCTGGGGCCCATGGTAGGTACCTTCCTGCTGGAAGAATGCAGGTATGCCAATGTTTACGGTACTCTGGACAGGCCGGTACACGCCCAAAACCTTGATGTAACTATTGAAAGCATAAACCACCTGCATGCTGATGCCTTTGTGATAGCAATAGATGCCTGCCTGGGCAGGGCAATGAATGTCGAAAAGATTACTTTTGCCAGAAAACCGTTAAGACCGGGAACCGGGGTGTCCAAGAACCTGCCTGAGATAGGGAATGTGAATATCCAGGGAATTGTCAATATTGCCGGGTTCATGCCCCAGATGGTGATTCAGAATACCAGGATGAATACTATTTACAATATGGCCAAGGTAATATCCGGAACCCTTGCCCAAACGGTTATTGCCCATAAAAACATTTTTCCTGTTTACAGGTTGAAACAGGCGTGAAGGTCGGAAATCCTCTCAATGCAGCTATCCTTTTTCAGGATGGCTGCATTTTGCGTTCATTTCTCTAATGCATTAAACAAAGTAGTATTACCTGGATACATTTAGTAGTATTAAGGGAATTAAAGATTGAATTAAGAAATTGGAGGAAAATTGTCAATGATTGTAGAAGTATTCAATTAAATTCTAGAAGATTTAATTAACCTGATAAGAAAAAGGTGGCATTACCGTGGGTTTTATTACACAGTCCAGAAGGGAACTAAATAGGCTTAGCATGAGAACCAAGGTCATAGTTATGTTCCTGGTAATTATGGGTGTCTTTGTCTACCGGATAAGTTCCTCGACTCATCACTATATTGTGGAACTCCAGGGTGAGGACAAAGTAAACGAAATTTTGAGTTTTGCCCACAGCTACCTTTACAGCAGCACCGACAGCTTTTCCTTAAAAACAGATTTATTAGCCCGGGAAATTAACCATATTGGCCCAAATGTCGATACATTTCGGATGGTATGCCGGGAGTCAAAAACCTGGGATCGGCCCCTCAGACCTGACCTGGTGTTTTACATAGATACCGGAGGGAATATATTATTTTCCTGCAACCGGACTTATAGTTCGAGTGATTATCCCGGGATCAAAAACAGTTTTATGTCCCTGCAGGCTGTGCAAAAAGGGCTCAAGGGCCAGAGTGTCAGCGGTTTTGACATTATTCCAGCTGATGTTCTCTCGGCAGAAGGCCTGTTGGATATGATTAAGGTTCCGGTTGTGCCGACACCGAATTCCAGGGGGGTTAAATATCCGGTGGAAGAACGTGCCATGGCTATGTTTTCGGCTAAACCTGTTTATCTTAGCGGTCAAATGCATGGGGTCTTTGTGACGGCACGTATTCTTAATAACAGGTTTGACATTGTTGACCGGCTCAACAGTGAATATAATATCAGTGCTACAATTTTTATGGACAACATCCGCATTTCTACAACAGTTCCCGATAAAGAAGGCAAAAGGGCCATGGGTACCCTGCTGTCAACGCCGGTGGAAGATACGGTCCTGGTTAAGGGAGAAAAGTATCTGGGGCGGGCTTTTGTGGTAAATGACTGGTATGTTACTGCATATGAGCCTATTCGGGATATTAACAACAGGGTCATCGGTTCCCTGTATGTTGGTCTGAAAGAGGCGCCACTGCTGCAGATGCAGCACGAGATGGATAACGAAATCAAGATTACCCTGGCAGTTCTTACTCTTATTTTTGTTTCAGCCCTGTACTGGCTGTACAGGTCTATAGTGATACCACTGCAAAGCATGTCGGCTTCAGCTATCAGTTTTGCCAGGGGTGAACTGGAAGTCCAGATCCCCACAGATAACCCCAACAGGTGCTGGATTATTAAGCAGTGCGAGTTTCCCGAATGTCCGGCATATAACAGCCCAAATCTTAAATGCTGGCTTGTACCCAAGACCAGATGCTGTGAATCCGGTAAAGGTAATCATCAGGGGGACGCCTGCAGTCGCTGCACGATTTACCGGCAGCTGGCAGGTAATGAAATCGAGCAGCTTGCTGATGCATTCAATTATATGGCAGCATCCATTCAGGAGTATACCCATTCCCTTTATGAGCTGAACCTTGAGCTTGAAGGTAAGAACGATGAACTCACAGATCAGAGGGATGAACTGGAGTGCCAGAAACAACAGTTAATGGCGCTTAACCAGGAACTGGAGGCTTCCCTGAAGGCCATTGATGACAGCCAGAGTATAATTTACGCCCTTGCTGTTGCTGTTGAGGCCAAAGACCCTTATACCAGGGGGCATTCCGAGAGAGTTGCAGAGTTCAGTGTCAGGCTTGCCGATGCTTTGGGATTATATACCCGCGATTTTGGCATAATCAGGGGGGCTGCCCTGCTGCACGACATTGGTAAAATTGGAATTAGCGGCTCAATTCTCCGAAAGCCGGGTTCACTGACCGGTATAGAGTTTCAGCAGGTAAAAAAACACCCGGGAATCGGTGAACGTATTTGCCTGTCCCTGAAGTTTGCCAGGGATATGCTGCCAATAATCAGGCACCACCATGAGCGCTTTGACGGAAAGGGTTATCCCGACGGCCTGAAGGGAGAAAAGATACCCCTGATGGCAAGAATAGTGGCTGTGGCTGATGCCTTTGATGCCATGACTTCTGACCGCCCGTACCGGCCCGGGATGACTGTTGATGAGGCTCTTAATGTACTTGGTGAGGGCGCCGGTTTTCAATGGGATGCTGAACTAGTGGCTGTTTTTATTAATATGATAAGGGAAAGTGGCAGTGTTGACCTTGTTGCCATAGCCCTTGAACGTAAAGATCAGGATATAAATTAGACTTTACCCATTCTTTGGCGTTTTTTTGGTGAATTATAAAACCTCCTCTGGCGTACTAGTTACAAAGGGGGTTTTTTTATGATTATAATAATCAGGAAAATCAGGTTACTGATACTTGCTGCAGCGCTAATTATGACAGCCGCAGGTTTTGCCGTTTTGCAGAACTATGATATCGGCACAGGCGCTGAAGAAATGGATTACCGTGTTTTTGTGGCCGGCATAGGGACAGTTGCGGGGAAATGGTGCGGACAGGCGGGAATCGCTGTGATCGGTGTGGAAACCAGACCGGCGGTTGAGGAGGACATGGAACTGAAAATTATTGACCTGCTGGTAGCCAACAGCGCCAAGACGCAGCTGGACTTTGACCCTGATATAAGTGTTACCGTGAAAGATGGCAAAAAATATGGGCTGCAGGGTTCAACTCAGCCCCAGGTAGCGATAAAACCGGGCACACTCTCACAGGGGACTATCATAATCAGTATTCCCAAAGGTATTCCGGACACTGACTGCTCTCTTGAAATCAGAGGAGGAAGTTTAAAAGGCGGGGTAACGCTCCCACTAAAGGTGATTAAAGTAGAGTATAAAACCCCGGATACTGGCAAGAATTAGAAGTACAGGGAATTAATCTGTCAAAACGGATTGCCGTAAAAAGGAAATAAGGCGGTATTGTAGAAATAAATCATATTGAAGATAAATGGTAATATTGCGAGATTTAGCGAGAACAAATGGAGTTAGGGGTATTATATGGACAATAAACAGAACTTATTAAGAAAACTGCCGGCAATAAATATAGTCCTGGAACAGGCCGGAATTAAACAGCTTGAATTACGCTGCCCGCATGCCCTGATTTCCGAAGCTGCCTCAGAAACGGTCCAGAGTATCAGGGAAGCTATTCTGGCCGGTGAAAAATCACTGGACACAATAACCGAACTGGACAAAATTGTGGACCTGGTAGTAAAAAGGGTCGCGGAAAAGACCAGCCCCAACCTGAGGAAAGTCATTAATGCAACCGGGATAGTCTTACACACCAATTTGGGCCGTGCTGTCCTTGCCGGTTCAGCAGTCAAGGCCATTAATGATGTGGCTGCCAATTATTCAAATCTTGAACTGGACCTGACCACAGGCGAACGGGGGACACGATATGCACACATTGAGAAACTGCTGTGCCGGCTGACCGGGGCTGAAGCAGGAATGGCAGTAAATAATAACGCCGCTGCAGTGCTATTGGTATTAAACACACTGGCGAAGGACAGGGAAGTTATTGTCTCCCGGGGTCAGTTGGTGGAGATTGGCGGTTCTTTCCGAATCCCGGACGTGATGTCACAAAGCGGCGCTGTCCTGGTGGAGGTCGGTACTACTAACAAGACCCATTTGCGGGATTATGAAAGCGCTGTCACTGAAGATACTGCGCTGCTGTTAAAGGTACATACCAGCAATTATAAGGTGATTGGTTTTACGGCTGAGGTGTCAGGCGGGGAACTGGTAAGCCTGGGCAGGACAAGAGGCATTGCCGTTTATGAGGACCTGGGCAGCGGAGTACTGGTTGAATTTATGAAATACGGTATCTCACATGAGCCTACTGTTAATGAGAGTATCAAAGCAGGTGTGGATATCCTGACGTGCAGTGGGGATAAGCTTTTCGGCGGACCCCAGGCAGGCATTATTGTGGGCCGGAAATATATTATCGACAAAATTAAGCAAAACCCGCTTACCAGGGCTCTCAGAGTGGACAAGTTTACCCTGGCAGCCATGGAGGCAACACTGCGCCTGTACTTTGACGAGGAGACGGCTGTTGCCGAGATACCGACACTGAGGATGATTATGATGCAGCCTGAGGAAATACGGCTAAGGGCAGAGAAGCTGCAGGATCTGCTGCGGGAAAAAACAGGGGACAGCATCGATACAGAGATTATTGCCGGTTTTTCTCAGGTAGGCGGAGGCGCTCTGCCGGAAGAAAACCTGCCGACATTTCTTGTTTCCGTCAGGCCGCTATCTCTGAGTGTGAACAAATTGGAAAAAATGTTCAGGGAGATGGAGCCTCCCGTTCTGGCCAGGATACAGAAAGACAGGCTGCTATTTGACCCAAGGACACTGCTTGACAAAGACTGTGAAGTTATTGCCATAAACCTGCAGAGAATCATGGAAATGGGGTGAGGATTTGACGGAAGATAAGACAGTTTATACACTGACATCACTTTCATGCAAAGCCGGCTGAGCGGCCAAAATAGGTCCGGAGGACCTTGCCGAGGTACTCAGTATGCTGCCGCCATCCCTGCCTGACCCGAACCTGCTGGTTGGACTGAATACCAATGACGATGCCGGGGTTTACCGGCTTAATGAGGACACAGCTCTGATCCAGACTGTGGATTTTTTCACACCTGTGGTTGATGACCCATATCTGTTCGGTCAGATTGCGGCAGCAAATTCGCTGAGCGATGTTTATGCCATGGGGGGGAGACCCCTCACGGCCATGAATATTATCTGCTTTCCCACCAGTAAACTGGAACTTGTGGTACTTGCCGAAATTTTAAAAGGGGGTGCCGATAAGGTCAGGGAAGCCGGGGCTGTGCTGGTGGGCGGCCATTCTGTAGAGGATGATGAACCCAAATACGGCCTGGCAGTTACCGGAATTGTTCACCCCGACAGGGTGATGGCAAATTCGGGCGCTAAACCTGGTGATGCCCTGGTATTAACAAAACCCCTTGGCATAGGTATCATCACTACAGCGATTAAAGGCGGCCTGGCCTCTGCTGAAGAAACCGAGTCTGTCTGCATGGTGATGTCTGCCCTCAACAGGGATGCCGCTGAGGCTATGCAGGAAGTTGGCGCTAACGGCTGTACCGATGTCACGGGTTTTGGACTGTTGGGCCATGCATCTGAGATGGCGCGGGGCAGTGATGTATCTATCAACATATATGCATCGCGGGTCCCTGTCCTGGGACCCGCTTACGGGTATGCAAAAATGGGGATTGTACCCGCAGGCACAAGGGGGAATCTCAAGTATATCAGGCAGTTTGTCGATTTTGAGCCTGAAATTGATGAGACTCAGCAATTGATACTTGCTGATGCGATAACATCAGGAGGGCTGTTGATTTCCCTTCCAGGGGAGAAGGCCTCCCTGCTGACAGAAAACCTGCATCGCAGGGGTAATACAGAAGCCGTTATAATTGGTGAGGTTACCGGCGCCGGCGGGGGCCGGATTACTGTGAAGCCATAACATTTTGAAGGAGAGAGAGTCTTGAGACTGGAATCTGCTGCTGTACAATATAAGAGCCCATTGGTCAATATGTACCTGAATGATTTTCCGCGGGTTGCCCACCTCTTTGAACACGACCCCCGGAATCCCGGTTCTTTTTCTGACAGGTATGACATAATTATGCGGGATTATCATACGGACCGGAAAACCCTGGTCCGTATTTTAACTGAATACAACGAAACACTGCAGTGTGGCGACCTGACCAGGCAGAACCTGCGAAAACTGGAAGCCTCTGATGCCACCGTGGTAATCACCGGGCAGCAGGCAGGCGTCTTTACAGGTCCCCTGTATACAATTTATAAGGCCATTACCGCTGTGCAGCTTGCCGCAGAACTTACTGCCAGGACCGGGAGAAATGTTATTCCCATGTTCTGGGTTGCTGCTGAGGACCATGACTTTGCTGAAGTTGACCACATTTACGTGGTTAACAGGGAGAAAAATATTGAGCGCATTAGGCTGGAACACGACCCTGGAGGGAAGTATTCAGTGGGACATATCCCTGTAACTGAAGCCGTGTTTGATTTAATACGCAGGCTGGAGGAAAATACAAACCCCTCGGAATGGAAGGGGAAGATTTTAGATAAAGTTAGTGAAATGGCTCGGAACAGCGCTAACCTTGCCGAATGGTTTGCCCGTATCATGGCCTGGCTCTTTAAGGACCACGGACTGGTTATGGTGAACCCGCTGCTCAGGGAGCTGCGCCGCCTGTGGAGCGGTACTTTTGAGGAATTCCTCAGCAAGAGCGCCCCGGTCAGTGAAAAACTGAGCGCCGCAGCTGGTCTGGTAAGGGATTTGGGTGTGGAACCCCAGGTTGAGAAAAACAAAGCCAATGTTAATATGTTTATTTATGTAAATGGTGAAAGGCTGCCCCTGTTCAGATTGGGCGAAAGCTTTGGCGTAAGGGGTGGATCAGGGGAATGGACCCTGGAGGAACTGCTGGCAGCTGCCGGGGAGACCCCTGACCTGTTCAGTCCCAATGTGGTTTTGCGTCCGGTGGCCCAAGACGCGCTGCTTCCAATAACGGCCTATATTGCAGGACCTGGTGAGATTTCATATTATGCCCTTTACCGGGATATCTACAGGCTGTTTAACCAAAGGATGCCTGTTATTTATCCAAGGGCTAATATTTCGTTGCTTGAACCGGGTATTGCCAGAAACATGAAGGAGTATGGGATTGTACTTGCCGAAGGTATTGACGGCCTGCACAGGAAACTGCAGATACAGCTTGAAGACAGGGATGTAATTGGAATTGATACAATGTTTGATGCTTATGTGGCCGAGGTGGAACAGTCATACCGGAATTTCATCCTGAAGGCTGCCGGAACTGATAAGGAACTGACCAGACATGGGGAAGAAAGCCTGGGCAAGCTGATCTACCAGTTGGAATACTTCAGGAAAAAAACCCGCCAGTGTCACCGGAAGTCCTGTGACACACTGGTCAGCAGGTTTAATAATATTGAAAACCAGGTATTTCCGCGCAACAACTGGCAGGAGCGGGTTCATAACATTTTTCCGTTCCTGTTCAAATACGGGACCGATTTTATAAATGAGCTGGCACGACTTCCTCTGCTGGATAATAACGACCATAAGCTGGTGCATATTTAACTAATCTTTAACTCAGGTAGAAATAAAGGAAACCGGGCAGCTGTGTCGAATACTATGTTAATACAGTTAAGACATGAAAGGCGGCGATATTTTGAAAAAGATCTTTATCATCGATACAAATGTCTTGCTCCATGACCCTTTGGCTGTCTTCAAATTTCAAGACAATGATGTGGTCATCCCGTTGATAGCAATTGAGGAAATGGATAACCAGAAGCGCAGGCAGGATGAAGTAGGCAGGAATGCGCGCCGTGTCGCCAAACTGATTGATGAACTGCGTCACAAGGGTAAAATATTTGAAGGGGTACTGTTAGAGACAGGCGGGACTCTGAAGGTAGAGTTGAATCACCAGAAGGTACAAAATTTATCTGGCGCTTTAGAGCAGTTTAAGGCGGATAATAGGATTCTCTGTGTTGCTATGGCATATAAGGAAGAGTTCCCGGACCGGAAAGTTATCCTGGTGACCAAAGACACCTATCTCAGAATTAAGGCTGATGTTGCCGGAGTTGAAGCAGAGGATTACAAAACAGATAAGGTAAATATTGAGGAACTTTATTCCGGTAGTCTTGAGATAAAAGTGGCTCCTGAGATGATTAACCAGTTTTACAGCAATAGTTTTCTTCCGTGGGATAAGCCTGAGGATGACCCGGAGGAGTTGTATTCCAATCAGTTTGTATCTATGGTGGATATCAATGAAACAGGTCAGTCCGCTCTGGCCCGGTATAATCCGGAGAAGAAGGGTCTGGTGCCCTTAATTCATGCCGGCGCAGAAGCCTGGGGCATCCGGGCCCGGAACAAGGAACAGCGCTATGCCATGGAGCTGCTGATGGATGATAACATCAAGCTGGTAACTCTGGTAGGCCAGGCCGGTACGGGAAAAACCCTGCTGGCAGTTGCAGCCGGATTGGAAAAGACCATTGATGCCGAAAGTTATAAGAAACTCGTGGTAACCAGACCGGTAATACCCCTTGGAGGCGATATTGGTTTTCTCCCCGGTGACAAGGAAGAAAAAATGCGGCCATGGATGAGCCCCATTTATGATAACCTGGAATATATTTTCGGTGTCGGGAAAGAGACCAAAAAAGAGAAAGTTGACCGGGGTGACCATGATAAACCCAAGTCTACTAATATCGATACAATGATCCGTTACTTTAAAGACAAAGGACAGCTCGAACTGGAAGCCCTGACCTATATCAGGGGACGGACTATGCCGCGGCAGTACATCATAGTTGATGAGGCCCAGAACCTGACACCTCATGAAGTTAAGACTATCCTGACCAGGGCAGGCGAAGGTTCCAAGGTAGTCCTTACCGGAGACCCCTACCAGATTGACCATCCCTATCTTGATTCCAGCAGCAACGGCCTGACATATGTTGTGGAAAAATTTAAGGGGGTTAAGCTGGCCGGTCATGTAACCTTTGTTAAGGGTGAGCGCTCGGAACTGGCCCAGATTGCGGCTGAACTGATCTAAAATTAACCATGAAACCAAGGAAAGTGGCAGATATCTGCCACTTTTTGTTTTATTGTCTTTTTCATGTTCCGGGGAATAGAATAAACCAGTAAAAAGAGTCTTTTGCAGAAAGGAGTATGGAAAATGGCGCCTAAAATAGTAATAGACCCGGGACATGGCGGGCATGACCCGGGTGCACAGGGCTATGGTCTACAGGAAAAGAATATTAACCTGGATATAGCTCTGAAAATCCAGAATAAGCTGGTTAATTATGCCGATGTAAGCCTGACGAGAGATAGTGATGTTTTTGTCAGCCTTTCCGACAGGGCCGCTGTTGCCAATAGGAAGGGTGCGGACCTTCTTGTTTCCGTACATGTTAATGCAGGTGGGGGAACGGGTTTTGAAAGCTACATTTATCCGGCCGCTTCCCCTGCATCACGGGAAATAACGAGAGATATCCACCGGGCGGCGGCGGAATTTTACCTATCTGCCGGTTTTCTTGACAGAGGGTTTAAAGAGGCCAATTTTGCCGTTTTGCGGGAAACAGATATGCCTGCAATTCTGACGGAAAATTTATTTATTGATACAAAGGAGGATGCTGCCCGGCTTCAAGACCCTTTGTTTCGGGATAAAATTGCCGCCGCAACCGTCAATGGCATCATCAAGGCTCTGGATATGGCACCACAGCAGCCGGCGCCTCAGCAGCCGGAAGCGCCTCCCCACTGGGCTGTAGAATACTTTAAGCGCCTTAGGGATGAGGGTTTGGTAGACAGCAGCCATAACCTGGATGCCCCGGTCACCTGGGGGGAATTTTCCGCAGTAATCTCAAGGCTGCTGGATAAGCTCAACCGGTCTATGCCTGCTCAGTGACTACAGCAGTTCCGCTTACAGTAACCATCAGCATACCTTCCCTGATAACCTCATAATCAAGATCAACCCCGACCACGGCATTAGCTCCCATACGCTCTGCCCTTTCTGACATTTCCTTGATGGCAATTGTCCGGGCATCAACAAGCTTGGTTTCATAAGCCCCGGAACGACCCCCGACGATGTCAGTGATACTTGCGAAAAGGTCTCTGACCACATTTGCTCCCATAATAGCCTCACCGGCGATAAGACCGAGGTAACGGGTGATTTTTTGCCCTTCAATACTGTGTGTTGTAGTAATAATCAAATAAAACACTCCTTTTCATATTTAGGTTTTCACATTAATATTTTACCATAATCAGAGGTCAGGTATGTAGAGCCTGCTTTCAAAAATATTGGTTAATTGTTGTTGGGGCACCGGTGTTTCTCTATAATATTTTTATAGGGGTCATTCCTGAATTTTCATAACTCATTTAAAAACTCGCTGGGAGGTAAGCATCATATCACATCCGCTGGAATTTATTAATCCCAAGTCCCTGAAGCATTTAAGTGAACAACTTCAGGAAATTATCAAGAATATTTAAAACCATATCGGTAAAACTATTCCTGGTTCGATAATAAAAAATTTAGGAGGACACACTAATGAAAAACCAGGAAGTCGAGAAAAAATTGAATAATGCTGAAAACAAGTTAATGGAACTTGACAAGCTTTCCGACCAACTGAAAGCAAAATCTGAATTTGCTGCTGAAGTCGGCGCCCTTGAAAAAATGAAAAAATTGGCCCAAGAAGCCAAAATGGAAGTGGCTGAAGCAAAATCAAAGAACCAATAACTGATAAACTGCTCCGGACTTAAACAGTTCGGAGTATTTGTTTGTATAAAAGGGAGTTTTCCGGTACTGCCACCTATGTTTATTGCGAAAAGCATTTAAAAAAGGTATAATGTAAAAAAAAGATAAAACAACTCCGAGTTGGCATGGCCTAAGACCTTCGGTTACGGCCCGTCAACCGCTGCCGGGTAACCGGTAAAGGGTATCACAGGAAACTGTGATGCCTCCCGTATTTGGAAAGGAGATTAATGGTATTATGACACCCCTTTCCCAGGGGTGTTTTTGCGTAATATATGTTTTTTACAATCAGTAAGCCCTGGAGATGCTTGGAATGAAATATGGTGAGGCATTGTATCAATTTTCCGCACTGCCGCCTATGAGTCTAAGCTGCCACCGCCCCGGCAACAAGGCAGCGTCCCCGAACTCGATGGCTCATTGGGCTTGTTTCATATGATGGCCGCCTCTCGTTTTGGCGGGCCAAAACTTCCCGGCAGCCTTCGCCATCTTCGGACATGCGGGGACTCCCTGCCTTGTTGTCGGTCATTTGCAGCGAGACTCATAACGGCGGCGGTGCAAGGAAAACCTTATACAATACCTCACCATATTTCGCGGTCATTACCAGAGCCCAAGTTAAAGAAAAGAACATAAAGTATAAGCGCAAAACCCGAATTAAAAGGAAATGTATTTCCGAGAGACTTTAATAAGGGGAGGTGAAATAAGATGGATAAGATTCCTGAAAAGGTTTTGGAAGCGGTAAAGGAAGCGGCTCCTGAGGGCAGGCTGAGTTGTGCTGATGCCCATGACCTGGCAAAAAGGCTGGATGTGGAATTGCTCATGGTCGGAAAAGCAGCTGATGAGCTGAAGATTAAATTAAAAAACTGCCAGCTGGGGTGCTTTTAACAGAAAGCTTAGCCTTTTAGAAAAATGGAGGTTCCAATGACTGAACTCTTTAAACTTACAAGTGTTGCTGAAGCCTGGAAGGCTTTTAGGAATAATATTTCCCTCAACCAATTGGCGGAGGAGCAGGTGCCTGTTCTTGATTCCCTTGGCAGGGTTCTATCCCGGGATATTGTTTCCGGGATTGATGTCCCAGGTTTCACGCGTTCCACCATGGATGGGTTTGCTGTCAGGGCAGCCGATACCTTTGGGGCTGCTGAAGCCATGCCGGCCATGCTGGAGGTTTCCGGTGAGGTTATGATGGGGGAAGAAGCCCAGACCGTCCTGGAACCCGGTCACGCAGTGAGGATAGCAACCGGAGGAATGCTGCCGGTAGGCGCTGATGCTGTTGTTATGGTAGAATACACCGAAGAACTGGACAGTGCGACTATCCTGGTCGTCCGGCCGGTGGCGCCGGGAGAGAATGTTGTCCAAAAGGGAGAGGACATCAGACAAGGTCAGGTTCTGGTAAAGACCGGGACTGTTATCAGACCTCAGGAAATGGGTGGGCTGGCCGGCATCGGGATTGTATCCTGCCATGTTGTCCGCAAACCGTTGGTAGGCATTTTATCAACCGGTGACGAGATTGTGGAACCTGATAGGACACCGGGTCCCGGACAGATCAGGGATATTAATTCATATGCCATTGCCGGACTTGTGGCTGAGGCCGGTGGACAGGCCGTGAACTATGGCATTATCAGGGACGATTTTGCCAGGCTTGAGGAGACCGTAAAAAAGGCGGTAACAGAAACTGATATTGTTGTTGTATCAGGGGGCAGTTCAGTAGGGACAAGGGATGTTACTTCCCGGGTGCTTGATACCATCGGTAAACCGGGTGTCCTGGTTCACGGGGTTTCGGTGAAACCGGGTAAACCGACCATCCTTGGAGTGGTCAGCAATAAGCCGGTTCTGGGACTCCCCGGCCATCCTGCTTCAGCAATGGTTTTAGCTGATATATTCCTGGTTCCTCTGGTGAGAGCAATGCTGGGCCTGGGTTTTACCTCCCCGGACCGCAGGACTGTGCGGGCCCTTATGGGCAGGAGCATGGCTTCAGCCAGCGGACGACTGGACTATATCAGGGTGGCCTTGAAAGACGAAAACGGAGGACTTAGAGCTGAGCCTGTTCTGGGAAAATCGGGCCTGATAATGACGATGGTTAAAGCCGACGGGGTAGTGATTGTCCCTATGGCTAAAGAGGGAATTGAATCAGGAGAAGAGGTTGAGGTAGTTCTGTTTTAAGTTTTTTCAACTCTGTTGATTGGGTTGGTGGTAATTTTGGTGAAACGAAATGTCTATTTAGATAATACTCCTCTGGAGGAGGCTGTCGGCAAGTACTCGGAAAGGCTCAGGGAATTGGGCGCCCTGAACCCGCTGCCCGGTGAGACCATATCTGTGGATGAGGCTTTGGGGCGCGTCACCGCTGAGCCTGTCTTTGCGCAGGTGTCATCACCCCATTATCATGCCTGTGCTATGGACGGTATGGCAGTTAGGGCTGAAAATACATTTAGGGCCACAGAGACCAAACCGGTGAGACTGAGGGTTGGTTCAGGGGCATTTCCGGTGGACACGGGGGACCCCCTGCCCGAAGGCTGTGATGCCGTAATCATGATTGAGCAGGTGCATTTTGCTGCTGACAGTGAAATCGAAATTATTGCCGCAGCAGCTCCCTGGCAGCATGTCCGGCCCCTGGGTGAGGATATCGTAGCTACAGAGATGATTGTTCCGGCTAATCATGTACTCCGCCCTATGGATATCGGAGGAATTCTAGCCGGTGGGGTGACTGAGATCAAGGTCCACAGGCAGCCGGTGGTTACCGTAATGCCAACCGGGACTGAGCTGGTTCAGCCAGGGACAGACCTGAAAAAAGGAGATATCATAGAGTATAATTCCAGGGTCATCGGGGGGCTGGTCCGGGAATGGGGCGGACAAGCTGTGCGGACCGCTATTAATGCCGATGAATATGATGTCTTAAAGGAACAAATCCGGAATGCCGTTGAGCAGTCAGATATAGTTGTTGTCAATGCGGGTTCTTCCGCAGGATCGGAGGACTTCACCTCGGCAATTGTAAGGGAACTGGGTGAAGTTGTGGTCCATGGGGTTGCCATCAAACCCGGTAAGCCTGTAGTTCTCGGAATTATTGCCGGCACACCGGTATTGGGTATACCGGGCTACCCGGTATCAGCAATCCTCGACTGTGAGCTGTTTTTAAAACCTGTGATTGCAGCAAAAGCGGGGATTGCTTTAGCTGGCAGGCCGGTGATGAATGTCTCCCTGTCACGCAAGCTTGTTTCTCCCCAGGGAGTGGACGAGTTTGTCCGGGTAAAATTGGGCCGGGTTGGTGAAAAGGTGATTGCCACCCCGATTTCCCGGGGGGCAGGGGTGCTGACCTCCCTGATCAAGGCTGATGGAATCCTGAAAATCCCCAGGTTTATGGAGGGACATGATGCCGGTACTGAGGTGGAGGTCGAACTCCTGAGGGATAAAAACGAGATTGAAAATACCATGGTTATTATCGGCAGCCATGATGTCTCCCTGGATATACTCGGCAATTCCCTGAGACTGATGTATCCCGGACGGAGCCTGTCTTCAGCCCATGTAGGCAGCCTTGGCGGGCTTTTGGCCTTAAGGCGCGGGGAAGCGCATCTGGCGGGGGTCCACCTCCTGGATGAGGCTACGGGGGAGTACAATATCGCTTATGTTGAGAAATTGCTGGCCGGGGTTCCGGTAATATTAATCAATCTGGTCCATAGGGAGCAGGGTTTTATGGTGCCCCGCGGGAACCCGCGGAGTGTCCGCAGTTTTGTGGACCTGGCAAGGCCCAATATGAGGTTTATTAACCGGCAGAAAGGCGCGGGAACCAGAATCCTGCTGGATTATTACCTGAAAAAAGAGAGGGTTGACTCTGAAGATATCGAAGGATACGATAGGGAGGAATACACCCATATGGCTGTTGCTGCAGCCGTTGCCGGGGGCAGCGCTGATGTCGGGCTCGGCATAAGGGCTGCAGCCAATGCCCTTATGCTGGAATTTGTACCGGTAACCGAGGAGAGGTATGACTTGGTTATCCCACAGGCCCACTGGGATACCGGACATATTATAAGCCTGCTGGGCGTCCTCAATGATACCGGTTTTCGGGCTGCAGTGGAGAGCCTGGGCGGATATAGTACCCGGACCATGGGGCAGGAGGTCTATCGGAGAGATTAAGGGTGTTCCCCACCTGAGCCAGGAAGGATGATCCTGATGAATGATGCATTTCAACGTAAAATTAACTATCTTAGGATATCTATAACCGATAGGTGCAATCTCAGGTGTGTTTACTGTATGCCTGAAGAGGGTGTTGAGCTTTCAAACCATGAGGAAATCCTGAGCCATGAGGAAATCCTCAGGGTGATTAACAGTGCGGTCATGGTTGGCATCAGAAAAATCCGCTTTACTGGAGGAGAACCGCTGGTGCGTAAGGGAATTACGTCACTTATTGAGAGGGTTAACGAAATTCCTGAAATTGATGACATTGCCCTGACCACTAATGGATTACTGCTGCCTAAAATGGCTGTGGAGCTGAAGAAAGCCGGATTGAAAAGGGTAAATATCAGTCTGGATACCCTCTCGCCGGAAAAATTCCGCCGGATTACCAGGGGCGGCAGGCTTAGCGAGGCTTGGCTCGGTGTGGAGACTGCCCTTGAAGTCGGATTTGATCCTGTTAAAATAAATGCAGTAGTCATTCGCAGCTTCAATGATAATGAAGTCTATGACTTTGCCCAACTAACTGCGAAGATGCCGCTCAATGTCCGTTTCATTGAATTGATGCCAATTGGTGTAAGTGATTTAAGGGGCCGGGACAGCTTTATGGCAACTGCTGAATTGATTGAAATGCTGCAGAACAGGTATGATCTGGTTCCTGAGAAGGTCGCCGGGAACGGGCCGGCCAAATCTTACAGGATACCGGGCGCTATGGGGACCATAGGCTTTATCAGCCCTATCAGCAATCATTTCTGTGCTGACTGCAACAGGCTGCGCCTTACTGCTGAAGGTCAGCTGCGCCCGTGCCTCCAGTCTCCGCAGGAGATTGACCTGAAGACCCCCCTGAGGGGCGGAGCTTCACCTGAGGAACTGGCCCAGGTCATCCGGCTTGCCATCAGCAGTAAACCGGAAAAGCATAATATGGAACAGGCGGGCTGGGCAGGGAACCGGCGCTGCATGCCCCAGATAGGCGGATAGACAGGTGCGACTTCCATGACTGGATAGACAGGAGTGAATTCCATGAGTGAAATGACCCATTTTAATAAGGATGGACGGGCCAGAATGGTAGATGTGACTGCTAAAAATGAGACCGTGCGGGTCGCCGTGGCCAGAGGGGAAGTCAGGATGAAACCGGAAACCCTGAAGGCTGTCAGGGAAGGCGGGATAGCCAAGGGCGATGTCCTGGCAGTGGCCCAGATAGCCGGGATTATGGCTGCCAAACAGACAGGTGACCTTATTCCTATGTGCCACCCACTGTTTATAACAGGGGCAGACCTGGAGTTTAGACCGGATGAAGCCGGGTCCAGGGTAGAGATTCAGGCCACGGTCCGGACAACCGGTAAAACAGGTGTGGAAATGGAGGCTCTGACTGCGGTTTCTGTGGCCGGGCTGACCATCTACGATATGTGTAAAGCGATAGATAAAGATATGGTAATAGGGGAAACCAGGCTGGTGGAAAAAACCGGTGGTAAAAGCGGCCGGTATGGAAGGGAAGGAGAAGAGAAATGGGTGGAAAAATTATAGCTGTCTGTACCAGTGAAAAAAAGGGTATGCGGAAAAAGAATATCGGTGAGGGAATATTAAGACCTGATCACGGGCTTGAAGGTGATGCCCATGCGGGGGACTGGCACCGGCAGGTTAGCCTGCTGGCCCTTGAAAGCATCGAAAAAATGCGGGCCAAGGGATTGGATGTAAATCCCGGTGACTTTGCTGAAAACCTTACCACAGAAGGAATGGTGCTGGTTGACCTGCCTGTGGGGACAAAACTCAGGATTGGCAGTGAGGCCCTGGGGGAGGTCACTCAGATTGGCAAGGTGTGCCATGACAGGTGTGCCATCTATTACCAGGCCGGTGATTGTGTAATGCCCAAAGAAGGGATTTTTATCAAGGTTCTCACAGGAGGACCGGTAAGAGTTGGAGATGCAGTGGAGTTAGCATAACAGGGGGAATTGATTTATGTATAAAGTGGGAATTATCACAGCCAGTGACAAAGGCAGCCGGGGTGAGCGGGAAGATATCAGCGCCGGTGTGATCCGGGAAGAAGTTGCCAGAATAAACGGAGAGGTCCTGGAATACATAGTAGTTCCAGATGAATGTGAAACAATAAAGGATAAACTGATTGAATTTGCTGATGTAAAAAAACTTGATCTTATATTTACCACCGGTGGAACCGGGTTCAGCCCCAGAGATGTGACCCCTGAGGCAACTCTTACGGTTGTTGACCGGATGGTTCCGGGAATACCTGAACTAATGCGCCGGGAGGGGTACAAGGTAACTCCAAGAGCTGTTCTCTCAAGGGCGGCAGCCGGAATCAGAAAACAGACCCTGATTATAAACCTTCCCGGCAGTCCCAGGGCTGTACGGGAAAACCTGGGATGGATTCTGGAGTGCCTGCCCCATGGGTTGGATATACTCAAGGGGACAGATTCGGAGTGTGCCAGGTAGCGGTTGTTTATTGATAGCCAAGGGTTATCAAAATTTCAGAAAAGTACGGGAATAAATGTATAAATTTATCTCACAATGGAAATTAATATTGTGTAGGAATTTACTTGGATTTGAAGGAGAAACTCAATTTAAAGAAATTAAATGATAATGCAAGAAAAATAAGGTAAGATTAACGTAAAATGAGATTTTGGACTAAAACACTGTAATTTTGACGATTACAGGAAGTTGATTTTCCAATTCTCATTTTATATTATAAATAGTGTATTAGCACTCGACTCTGTTGAGTGCTAACAAAAAAGAAATTACTTAAATCCAATAAAGGAGGGGTCGTCATGAATGTAAAACCTTTAGGTGACAGAATCTTAGTAAAACCTTTGGCTGCTGAGGAGAAAACCGCAAGTGGGATAGTACTTCCCGATACCGCCAAGGAAAAACCACAGCAGGGGGAGGTCCTGGCAGTAGGAAGCGGCAGGCTTCTGGAAAGCGGTCAGAAAGTAGACCTGGAGGTTAAGGTCGGTGACAAGGTTATCTATTCCAAGTATGCCGGCAATGAAATCAAGATTGATGGCGAAGAATGCATGATCATGAATGAACGAGACATTCTGGCAATCGTTGAATAACAATTCAAACGCAGATTGTCAAATTAACGAATCCAAGTTCGAGGAGGTTGATTAATTTTGGCTAAGGAAATTTTATTTGCAGAAGAAGCGCGCCGTGCTCTGGAAAGCGGTGTCAACCAGCTTGCAGAAGCTGTCCGGGTTACTCTTGGCCCAAGAGGCCGAAATGTTGTTTTGGATAAGAAATTCGGTTCCCCTATGATCACTAATGACGGTGTTACTATTGCCAGGGAAATTGAATTGGAAGACCCATTTGAAAACATGGGCGCTCAGCTGGTTAAAGAAGTTGCTACAAAAACCAATGATGTAGCCGGTGACGGTACTACTACAGCAACAGTACTGGCTCAGGCAATCATTCGAGAAGGTCTGAAAAATGTGGCTGCCGGCGCCAACCCAATGATTATCAAGCGCGGTATCGAGAAGGCAGTTAAAGTAGCAGTTGAAGAAATCAAAAAAATAGCCAAGCCCATTGAGGAAAAGAATGCTATCGCTCAGGTTGCTTCAGTTTCAGCCAGTGATGATGAGATTGGCAACCTGATTGCAGAGGCAATGGAAAAGGTAGGCAAGGACGGGGTTATTACTGTTGAAGAGTCCAAGGGCTTTATAACCACCCTGGATGTGGTCGAAGGGATGAACTTTGACCGCGGCTATATCTCGCCTTACATGATTACTGACACTGATAAAATGGAAGCAGTTCTGGACGAGCCATACATACTTATCTGTGATAAGAAGATTAGCGCTATTGCAGAAGTCCTTCCCGTACTGGAAAAGGTTGTTCAGGCAGGCAGGCCGCTGATGATTATTGCCGAGGATGTTGATGGTGAAGCCCTGCCTACTCTGGTTGTAAACAAACTGCGCGGCACATTTACCTGTGTGGCAGTTAAGGCCCCTGGTTTCGGTGACCGCCGCAAGGCTATGCTTGAGGATATCGCAGTCCTCACCGGCGGCCAGGTTATCTCAGAGGATGTAGGTATCAAGCTGGAAAATGCTACTCTTCAGCAGCTTGGCCGGGCCCGTCAAGTTAAGGTGAAGAAGGAAGAAACTGTTATCGTTGGCGGCGCAGGAGATCAGGCTGAACTGGAAAAAAGGATCGCCCAGATTAAGACACTGATTGAGGATACTACTTCAGATTTCGACCGTGAAAAGCTTCAGGAGCGTCTTGCCAAGCTGTCGGGCGGTGTAGCCGTTATTGAAGTTGGCGCTGCTACTGAGACTGAATTGAAAGAAAAGAAACTGCGTATCGAGGATGCCCTCAATGCTACCCGGGCTGCTGTTGAGGAAGGTATTGTCCCTGGAGGCGGCACTGCATTTCTCAATATTATTCCCGCCCTTGACGGGATTGAGGCTTCCGGTGAAACAGCTGTTGGCATCAAAATCGTGAAAAAAGCCCTGGAAGAACCGGTTCGCCAGATTGCCAATAATGCCGGACTGGAAGGTTCAGTGATTGTAGAGAAAGTCAAGGCACAGACTCCTGGTGTTGGCTTCAATGCCGCTACCGAAGACTATGTTGACATGATTAAAGCAGGTATTGTTGACCCGGCCAAAGTGACCCGTTCAGCGCTGCAGAATGCTGCAAGTATTGCGGCAATGCTTCTGACAACCGAGACTGTGGTTGCCGACAAACCTGAAAAAGATGGCCCCATGCCTGGTGGAATGCCTGGCGGCGGAATGCCTGGAATGATGTAATCTGGAATGATGTATAAAGAAGGCCCCCACAAATTTGTGGGGGCTTTTCTATTACATCATTTCCATCAGTTCGGCTGCTTCCTGAACCAGCCGTTTATCATTGCTGGTGAGGGCTTTGGAGACAAGCTGCTTTAGGTAGGCAGGGTTACCGGTATAGGCGTAAAGTGAGTCAATGATTCGTATTTTATCCTGCCTGGGAACCTGATCATATAGTTCACTTAGAAAGTTCATTGCCTCTATTGAGTCCAGCGCTGCTACTGCTCTCATGGCCTCATGCCTTACCCTGGGGTTTTTGTCCAGGCACAGCATTTGAAATGTGGGCAGGAGTTTGGGGTCAAACAGCGTTCCCAGAGCTTCTATGGCTCGGACTCTGACAACTGTTGCCCTGTCATCCAGGCATTTTGTGAGGATTGTCTTCCGTGTCCTGCTATAGAAACGCCCTATGCCCTGAACAGCTGCTTCCCGTACATGCTGGATGGAGTCCTGTAGGCCCTTTAGGAGATAACCCCTGGCATCGCTTAAATAACAGTTTGCCATAAACAGCATGGCTTTTCTGCGCATATCCGGGTCTGGATGAGATAGTTTGGGGATGATTTCTGAAAAAGCTTCTCCTTCCATACGGAGAAGCCCGGTAAGGGCACACTCACACCCTTCGGGTTCGGTAAAATATATTTCAAGGAGTATTTCGAGAACCTCATTTTTGCCGGTTTTGCCAAGGAGCTCACACAGATGCTCCAGAGTATGTATATCGAGTGACTTAAAATTCTTAAAGAGCCCAAATACTTCGTTATATCCCTTGTCTCCCAGTTTGAGGAGTGTTCTGAAAAGGTCGTAGGCAAAAAAGTCATTGACAAACTGTTTGCCGTCAGGACCTGTCTCCAGAACGAGGAACCGGTTTTTCAGAACCGGGATAACACTTTCGTCTTTTGACTCTCCAAGGGCAATAATAGCTTTGAGCACATTATAAATATCATCATCATTCAACCGTTTCAGTATATGGGGCACTAACTGCGGGGCCGGGTAGAGAGTTGCCGATAACAGGGCATTCCACCTGATATTGTGGTGTTCATCTGTCAGGTATCGGATTATTTCTGCGGGATTTTCGGTAACTCCGGTCCTCTTGCGGCAGAATGCCACCTGCCTGTGATGGCGGTCTTTGTATAGAATAAATTCATGCCCGGGAAATAATTCGGGCAGCCTCTTTTGCCAGATTTCTTCAACTTTGGCAGCAGATGCTTCGAAGGCCTCCAGGTCCAGGGTAATTCCGGAAAATTTAAATATATCCTCTTTGGCAAAATCAAGGTGTTCATGTGTGGCAAAGAGTTCGTATGCAGTCGGGTTGCGTCTGGTGTAACCATCATCCCAGACAACATCAGAATTAATGCAGTCTTTTAACTCTGCATAGTCAAGAGAACTTAAGTTATCAAGATAATTTTTAAATGACCGCAGCATTTTTCGGTATTTAGCCAAATTAATCTCCTCCTGACTGAACTTTACTAATCTAATTCGGCAGATTATTCCTCTTCACCTTCCAGATTAAGATATTTTTCTCTGTGGTTATGAGCAAGCCTCTGGCGGTTTTGAATTAATAATTATAATTCAAGCAGGATTTAGAGGGCATTTAGCAGAATTCAGTAACATTTATATAATCTATCTACCGGGTGAGAGATATGAAGAAATTACCTACCGAAAAGGCTGAAAAAGGAATGGTGATAGGAAAAGCCGTTTGTGCTTCCGACGGTTCTGTTATGCTTACTCCCGGAACTGTGATTAATGAATATCATTTAAAACAGCTGTCCAGTTCCCAAATAAAATATGTTGAAATAATTGAAACAGACAGTGAGGTGGTACATAAACTCTTTTCAGCAGCAGAAAATGAGTTTACCAGATTAGAGATTGCGCTGACCATAAAAAGCATTTTCAGGGAAATCACTCTGTCCAGCCAGTTAAACAAGGGGACAATTAAACGCACAGTAGACAATATGCTGCGCATGGTGTTAAAAGACAGGGCGGTCCTGCTGCACCTTACGGAAGTCAGAGAACTGGATACTTATATATTTGGGCATTCCCTTAATGTCTGCATGCTTTCCCTGATATTAGGGCTGTTTCTTAAACTAAAGAGAGGGAAGCTTAAAAATCTGGGCATAGCGGCACTGCTTCACGATGTGGGAAGGGCCAGGATACCCAGGCACATATTATATAAGCCCAGTCCGCTGACTGTAGAGGAGTTCGCAGAAGTCAAAAAGCATTCGGCTTATGGCTGTGAAATTATCAAGGAGTGCGGCCACCTGCCTGAGGAGGTTACTCTCGCTGTCCTGCAGCACCATGAGCGGCTGGATGGTTCCGGGTATCCTGGAGGGCTCAGGGGAGATGAAATCGGCCTGTTTGCCCGGATACTGGCTGTGGCCGATGTTTTTGATGCGCTCCTGGCCGACCGGCCTTTCAGGCAAGCCTTTTTTCCACACCAGGCTGTGGACATCATTATTAACTCAAGCGGTCAGTTTGACCCTGAAGTCCTCAGGGTATTCATAGAGAATGTGGCCATATATCCTGTAGGCAGCGTGGTTTCCCTGAACACAGGTGAAACCGGGATAGTTGTGGATGTTAACAAGGGCCAGCAGACCCGGCCGGTGATCCGGGTAATGTATGATTCCAATGATATTAAAATACAGTCAATAATAGAAATAGACCTGTCCAAAAACCCGGATACCTTTATAACCAGAGTACTCAGGGAAGAACAGGTGGAGAATATTATTGGATAGCAGTATCAATAGATTGTGATGTACCTGAAATTATGCTGTAACAGGGCTTTTAATGCCCACGATTTTTCTTTGCTCTATTTGCCAAATGCGCCCCCGCTCAGGCCAAGTACTGACATGGCATCACTTACCTTGACCTGTGATGTGTCTGCGTGTTTATCTTCATAGAACATGTCCAGGGCTTCAATAAACCAGTCTGCATCTCGTTTTACCTGAACTCCGGTTACCTCCCAGTTGGACATAGCCCTTTTGACAACATCCAGTTTCTCTTTCTCTGACATGGCCGTCCAGGCTGTACCGTCTGTCTGCCCCGGAACTTTGTCAAGCTCTATGTCAGCAGGCAGAGGTTCATTAGCGGGCGGCTTGTTCCCGGACGGTTCATACCCGGATGGCTGCTCACCGGTTTCGGAAACCGGCGGGCGGTTATCGGAAACCGGCTGTCCTGTAGGAGCATTCGCCCAGCTTAACACTATCAAAGTAAGTGTAATTATGCCGACAACCGTCAGGGATATAATGCTGAACCGGGACCAGTTTTTATCACCGGTTTGTTTTCCGGAAGTATTATGTCTGGTGTTTTTGTTTTTGGCAGCAGTCACTTTGCAGTCCTCCTGTTGATATGTATGACCAAAACTCCATATAAGTAAGTTTCTTTTATATTAACATAACCGTGCCGTCCAATCCAACAGAAAATTGTCCCTGTTGCCTTTGGGGGAAATGTTTGTTATAATATTTGTTGCAGCAAATTGATGCCGAAGTAGCTCAGTGGTAGAGCAACGCACTCGTAATGCGTAGGTCGAGGGTTCAACTCCCTTCTTCGGCTCCATAGAAAATCAAGGCTTTGCGGGTTTCCCCCCGGAGGCCTTTTTGTATTTAGTGCCCTATCTGGGTCCCGATTAACTTTATAATGCCGTATGCAGGAATATTATGAAAATTATGCAGGAATACAATAACTAATTAAGAATTAGTTGATGATAATTTAGAAAAGGAGGATTAATTCGGTGTGCCGTTTTCTTATAATCTTATTGGTTTCCACGTTGTTTGTAAATGGATGCAATGATGGCAGCGGTATAACATTTGAGGGTGAGAGCAGCCACTGGACAGCCAGCTATGTTGAGAAAATACATGAAACCGGGATAAAAAATTTGTCCGGCAAATTCAGTTATAGCAATTCGGTTTCCCATAAGCTAAGTTTGAAATATAAAGGTCCAAACTTGTCAAATGTAGGGCCTGTCAAGTATTCATATGATACAGAGCATGGCGGAGGGGAGGGAGAGACCTCCCTGGACAGGAACGGATACCTTAACATAACAGGCGGCATTAGCGGAGAAGACGCAGCCCTGACAAGCTGCATTGATACTATTGCCGTAACCTTGGAATGGAATGGTATGAGTGAGACTCTTGAGCTAACTGCCAGGTAAAGTAAATTAACCATTATATAACAAAGAAGAGTTCTAATAGTAGTATTGGACTCTTTTTTTTGTATTCCTAACCATTCAAGGGTGGCTGATTACATTTTAACCCCCAAAAAAGACATTCTGCCAATTGCCGGCAGGGAAATGTAAAATAATGTAGAAAAATGTAACAATATTGTATCTAAGCATAATTGATAAGTGGGGTGAAAATTATGGCGTTAAAGGACAACAAAGCCCAAATACCCTTGGAGGTAATGGAAGCTTACCAAAAGGTGGCTTCCTACATGGGACAAATCACGTTTAATGAAATATCTACCGGAATTACAGACACAGAAAAGTTCATCGCATATTATAAAGGAACATACCTGGATCTCGGTATTAAGGTGGGGGACCCGGTGAGACCCGGTTCCCCGGCAGAAGTGGCCATGCGGGAAAAACGCCGGGTAGTCAAGAATATTCCCAGTGAGGTTATCGGAATTCCCTACATAATTACGGCATGCCCGGTTATTTCCCCGGACGGTAAAGTGGTTGGCGCTATCGCTACAGGGACCACTACTGAAAAAGAAACACTCATCAAGGAAACATCCGGCGCCCTGGCCTCTGCGATAGAACAAATAAATGCGGCTGCCAATGACCTGGTACGGGAGACAGAGAAATTTTCAGCCCTCAATGATGACCTGCTGGGTTTTTCAGCCCGGACTCAGGAGGAGGTTGCCAATACCAATGAAGTGATTGAATATATCAAGGATATTGCTGATGAAACAAAGGTTCTCGGCATCAATGCATCAATTGAGGCTGCCAGGGCCGGAAATTACGGCCTTGGGTTTGGGGTGGTAGCCAAGGAAATTCAGAAACTCTCGGCTAACAGCCTCAAATCTGTAAAACAAATCGAAAAGACTCTCGGTACTATTCAGAGTACGATAGAATTGTTTGTTTCCAAGGTCGGCGAATTCAATAGTGTTGCCCATGCTCAGATGGCGATGACAGAGGAGACCTTCGCCACAATAGATGAACTTAAAAAAATGTCTACTAACCTCACCGAATCAGTTAAAAATATTATCTGAGTATTTTTCTCAATTATGTTTGTATGATAAAATATAAACAGGACAGCATACAACTATATGTGTGAAATTTGCGGTAGTTGGCAGCACATGTGATTGAGATTTACGGGAGGGCTTCTGTTGATAGGTTTTGATGAAATAAAGAAGGATGCCGAAATAGATTCTTATTTTCAGGCGACAAATGTTTACCTCGCTAATATGGGAGCTATTGTTCATGACTATGAGCATTCCATTACTGTGGCTGAGAACAGCAGGCGGATTCTGGAGGCCCTGGGATATTCCAAAAGGGAAACGGAATTGGCCGAAATTGCCGGATATCTGCACGATATTGGGAATGTTATTAACAGGTATGATCATGGCAGAGTCGGGGGTGCCCTGGTATTTTCTTTTCTGCTGCGCATGGGCATGGACCCTGAGGAAATAGCAGTAGTGGTGTCTGCTATCGGAAACCATGAGGAACAAACCGGAAGTCCGGTGAGCAGTGTGGCGGCTGCGGTTATTATTTCGGATAAAGCAGATGTGCACCGGGTGAGGGTCAGGAAAACCGATTTTTCTTCATTTACCACCAGGGACCGGGTGAATTATGCTGTAGAACAAAGCCAGCTGAAGATTGACCTTGATCTCAGGAAGATTACCATGGAACTAACCATTGACCTGGAAATCAGTTCAGTAATGGAGTATTTTGAGATTTTCCTTACCCGGATGGTTTTATGCCGGCGTGCTGCCGCTCACCTGGGATGCGAGTTTGAACTCCTCATCAATGAGGCCAGGTTTTTATGAGGGCTGTGTCCGGGAAACATGGTTCAGGGGGATCTCGGTCGGGGAAATATACTGTTTTTCCGACTGAGGCCGGCTGGATGGGGCTGGTGAGTAATGACAAGGGAATCTGCGCTTCTGTTCTGCCCCGGAAGACAGAGACTGAAGCCAGAGACCGGCTTTTTTCCCTGGCGGGGTTCATCCCGGATTTTTCCGGTTCTGCCTTTAAAGATTTGGAAAGGCTGTTGCAGGCTTATTTCAGGGGAGAAGAGGTATGCTTTAACTGTAACCTTGACTGGGCCTGGGCCACCCCATTTCAAAAAAGGGTGCTGGAAACTACCGCCCTTATTCCCAGAGGGGCATTTATGACTTATGGAGAGTTAGCTTCCCGGATAGGAATACCTAAAGGCGCACGGGCCGTGGGAGGAGCGTTGGCAGCCAACCGGATTCCTGTAATCATTCCCTGTCACCGGGTTATCGGTGCAAAAGGACGGCTGGGCGGTTTTACCGGGGCTGGGCTGCAGCTTAAAGCACATATGTTAGGGATGGAGGGAGTTAAGCTGAACCTTAGTTCACTAACACCTGAAAGTAAATGAAAAGAAAACAAGGGACATTTCTGTCCCTTGTTTTCTATGTGTGTATTTTTTCTAGTCTGCCCTTAATCCTTGGGGGGAGAGGGCTTTCTTATAAATAAGTTTACCAAAACCTACACATGTAGTAATTACTTTATCGGCGAAATGCAGAATTTGGAGGTCCAGCGGTCGAAATCGGGCATTAAATTAACTACATATGTAGTAGATGGGGTGTACATCATAGTATTCACTATATAATAGATATGTGATAGAGTTTATGTGAAAGTACAGCGTAATAGGTACAGGAATAAAAATCAAATTTGAAAATATTAATGAAATAGGCAGATTTGAAAAAATTAATAAAACAGGCATAATATATTTTTTATATCAGTAAAAATATATTAATGGAGGAGGGGATGACAGTGCAAATCATGGGGAAACATATTGCCGCCAGATGGCTTGTTGTTCTTTTCCTTTTGGTTATCTGTCTGTGTACGGCGGGATACTACCTGTTTCCGGCTGCCCCTGACAGTCCTCCGCGGGAAGTAATCGGTGAAGCTTTGAAAAACACTGAAAAAGCAAAACGGTATGAATATACTATCAAAATGTCTACCACCATTGATGGCACAGAAAAGCAGGTCAGTGAGGTTGAGGGGCGGCGTGAAAGCCAGGAACGAATACACATCAGTGGCAGCATTTTTGATTCCGAAATTGAATTCTATTTGTTCGACAACAGTACATTTACCAAAGATCAGCTAACCGGTGAGTGGGTTAAGCTTACCGGAAACCAACTCAACCAGCAGGAGATTTTCATGGCAGAGCTGAACCCTCTGGCCAGCTTTACATACAGGGAATTGGAAGAAGCAGCATTTGAAGGGATAGAAGGGGAGGGCGCCGGAAAACTGCTGGTCTATTCGGCTGTTCCGGTCATTGATAACCCGTATATGGAGGTGCTCTGGAAGGATTTCAGATATAAATTCTGGCTGGAACCCCGCAGTTTTCTTGTCTATAAGGGAGAGGTCACCGCAGTCAGCAAAAACAATTCTGCTGATAAGCTGCGTCTGGTGGTTGAATTACGTAATTATAACAGTGATATCAAGATAAAGCCTCCTGAAGTTAAGAACCAATGAACCGCCCCGACCGGGTGGATTTTTTTTAGTAACAGGAATATCTAAACTCTAGAGGAATTTGATGGAATGTGTCGAAATTTTATTCTATGAATTCTATTTCATGAATTATCCGGAGGTAGTATATGAAGGCTATTCAGGAACTGCTGGAAAAACTAAGGCAAAATATTCATACTGTTATTGTTGGTAAAACAGAGGTAGTGGAACTAATAATGATTTCTCTCTTGTGCCGGGGACATATGCTGTTGGAAGATGTACCGGGAATGGGCAAGACTATGCTGGTGCGAACCCTGGCCAAGTCCTTGGGGTGCGCCTTTAAGAGGATTCAGTTCACTCCTGACCTGCTGCCTTCAGATATTCTTGGTGTTTCCATATATAATCAAAAGACTCATGAATTCGAATTCAGGCCGGGACCGGTAATGGCCCAGATAGTACTGGCAGATGAAATCAACCGTACTTCGCCGCGAACCCAGGCGAGTCTTCTGGAATGCATGGAAGAAGACCAGATTACCATTGACGGGATCGGTTATAAACTGCCCAAGCCGTTTTTAATCCTGGCAACACAGAATCCTATCGAATATGAGGGTACATTCCCCCTGCCGGAAGCCCAGATGGACAGGTTTCTCATCAAGGCACACCTGGGCTATCCCTCATATGATGAGGAAATGGAAATCCTGGACCGCCTGGAAAAAAGACATCCGATTGCTGACATCAAACAGGTGTTTGACCTCAGTGAGCTGATAAACCTCCAGGAAAAGGTGGCCAATGTCCATATAGATGATTCACTTAAGGACTATATTGTCAAAATCGTACAGGTTACCAGACACCATCCTGAAGTAGCCCTGGGAGCAAGTCCCCGGGGATCTCTGGCTCTGATGAAAGCAAGCAAGGCCAAGGCCGGTCTTGCAGGACGGGAGTTTGTTATTCCAGATGATATCAAGTCCCTGGCAGGTTCTACGCTGGCTCACAGGTTAGTACTGAAGACGGAAGCGCATCTTAAAGGGAAGAACTCTGAGGAGATCATAAATGAAGTGTTGACACAGGTTCCTTTGGATATTTAAGCGGCGGTTTTTCCAGAGAGCAATTCGACAGGGTTGCTTTTTTAGGGTGGGGGTTGCAGATGGATATTGGGGCAATTATAAAAGCAGTTATCTGGTTGGGGCTGGTATTCCTTTATGCCTTTGGGGCCGGGGGGAAGGTGCCCTATTTTCTTTTTTACACCAGCCTTGTTATTTTTGCTGCCGGTTTTGTATGGTCGTTCATTAATCGCAGAGTCAGTGCACATTGCTATACCGAATCCCTCAGTACACAGGTTGGTTCAAAGGTGAAATTTATACTTGAGGTTGAGAACCGTTCCGGCTGGCCTGTGCCCTGGGTTCAGTGCTGGGTGCAGATGCCCGGAACCTTCGGTTTGCCTGATAATCTGGGGTGCTATACCCTTTCCCTGAAAGCCCATGAAAAAAAGGTTCTCCATGAAGAACTTGAATGCAGGCAGCGGGGCCGGTTTGGCTGGGGGAGCATGCTGGTGCGCACCGGTGATATATTTGCTGTTTTTACCAGTTCACAGCATATGGGAGAAATGAAACAAATAGTTGTTTTGCCGGAAATATGTGACCTGGGTGATGACCTGGGGATAATTTACTCACAGGGATTGGGCATGAACCATGGTCTAACCGTCAGGAGGGGACGTTCCGGCAGTGAATTTATGGGAGTTAGGAAATATGACAGCGGTGACGGCATCTCCAGAATTCACTGGAAGGCTTCAGCCAGGTCCCAGAACTTGATGGTAAAGGAATTCGAGGAAAATAACAATTATGGTTTTCTGATAATTCTTGATGCCGCTGAGAAACATCACCGGGGCAGGGGACCCGAATGCAGCCTGGAAAAGGCAGTAACTCTTGCTGCCTCACTGGCGGCAATGGGGTCACGAAATAGCTATGGTACTGGAATTGCTGTCTGTGGCGCTGAAATTGCCCGGGTTCCCCTAGGGTATGGCAAAGGGCACTTTAATCTGATTTTGGAAACACTGGTAGGTGTCAGGACGGAAGCAGGTCCTGATTCCTGGGATAGGTTCAGTGACTCTGTTTTTTCGGGAAAAAGATGCGGCACATATTTGATAACAGGTTTTATTGACAGTAAACTGGGTGACAGGCTTATCGGGATGAAGAACCGGGGCTGGGAAATTGTTGTTTTCCTGCTGCAACTGGAGAGTTTCGGCGGTCAGGACATCAGGGCTGAGAACAGGCAGAAAGAAGCGCTTCGTTTGCGGGCCGGGGGAATATCTGTGGTTATAGTGGAAAGGCAGACAGACCTGCGTTTGCTGTTTAGGGGGCTGGAGTATGGCAACTGCTAAAGGGGTTAAAGGAACTGCGCTGCTGCCGGTACTGGTTTTTGGTTACCTGGAGACTTTACGCCGGGCAACTTTTCATTCCTTTGGATGGACCGGAAACGGGCAGGCTCTGACAATAGTTGTACTGATAGTTTTGGCTTACCAGTTTACGGATTATTTTTACCCCTCAGGAGTCAGGAGGAAGGTCACCGGTACGGCGGCCATCCTGTACGCTGTTCTTGTCTGGTATATTAACCGTTCTAATGAACCCGGGGAAATTTCCAAGGCCGGGGAGTTCTTTTTTGGTCTGCCTCATTTCGGCCTTGGCTCCATCAGTCCCGAATACTACGGAGCCTTTTGCTTTTTCGTGGTTTCATTTTATGCACTTTTGGTGTTCCTGATGACAGGATATATTATTGAAAAAAATAACCTCACAGAGATGTTTTTTTTCGGCATCCTTCTCATGGGTGTACTTATTATTGTATCAGGGGAAAGTATCATGGGATATGTGATTTTAAATGTTTTTTTCAGTATTGGACTGAGGAGTCAGGTATACCTGCTGGAGATGGAAAGTGATTTCAGGGTGAGACGGGTCCGGGGAGCGGGGCTCAATATCCGGTCATGGAGCTGGATAAGCCTGGCAATGATTATTCCAGTTATGCTGGCAGCATCAATGCTCCCGACCGGGAGACCCAGGATAGACCTGGCGTCCACCGGAAACAAGCTTGCCATGGAGGTGGCCGGTAAATCTGCTGCAGTAAAACAGGCAGCGGCGGGGAGCTATGATGTATTCTGGGGGCGGCTGCAAAACTTTGACTTAAAAGGCGAGGTAGTAACCGAAAACAGGCCTGTTATGTATGTGAAATCGGAACAGCCGTTTTATTGGCGCGGTGACACCGCGGATTTCTACACCGGAAAAGGCTGGCGGAATACCCTTGTTGCCCGGAGCCTTAATGATGGCGAAATTTTCAATCCATACTCGCGTCATGTGGCTGTGGACAAGGTTGAACAGGTATTTGTCCTGGCGCCGGGAGTTACGTCACAGGTGATTTTCAGTCCCGGGCTTCCGGCACAGGTGGAACTGCAGGAAGAAGACATCAGAATTGACACCGGGGGCAATCTATATACATCAGGTTTAAATCCCGGAGGCACATACAGGGTGGTATCATATATCCCGAAACGTGATGAAGCCCAACTGAAGCGGAGCATTGATGAATACCCCCTTGATATAAAACAGCTTTACTTACAGCTTCCCTCAGGCGTTCCGGAACGTGTCGGCAAACTGGCCGAAAAACTGACTGCCCATGTCCGGAACCCTTATGATAAGGCGGTCATAATCGAAGATTACCTTTCCTCAAAGTATGCCTATGACCTTTCAGTAAGGCCGGCATCCGCTTCCCGTGATGTAACTGACTATTTTTTATTTGACCTACAGAAAGGGTATTGCACGTATCATTCCACCGCCATGGTGGTAATGCTGAGGTCAATCGGGATTCCTGCAAGGTGGGTCAAGGGCTTTACCACTGGTGTTTTTAATCCTGAAAATGAGGTATATGAAGTAACCATGGGTGATGCCCATGCCTGGGTGGAGGTGTATTTTGCTGGTTATGGCTGGGTGCCTTTTGAGCCGACTCCGTCCTTTGCCCTTACAGGGGCTGGTATTGCAGCCAATGATGCCCTCGCGGGTGCAGAAACCTCCGGGCATGAAACAGAATTCCAGGGGCTTTCTCCTGAGGAGATATTAAATACCAAAAATGAAGGATTCCCCTGGGGGACGGCGTTTGTCCTGGTGATAACTATTACTGGTATTGCTGTGGTGTTTTACTTATGGCAGACCAAAAACATATTTAAAATAGGTACCGGAGACCAGATCAGGGATATATATATTGCCCTTGTGGAAATGCTGAGGCGTAAGGGATATCCCCGGAAATCCAGCCAGACGCCTCTGGAATATTTGCGTGGTTTGTCTGACCAGCTTCCTGATGACTATTACAGTATTTTTACGGTCACTAATGCATACCTTACTGACAAATATGGCAAAGGAAAGCTGGGTAGAGAAGACTTGGAAGAGGTCAGGTCTGTTTGGCGGGCACTGTTAAAAAAGTGGACTGAAAAGCCCGGGGATTGACAATCGGTCAGTTCCTCTGCTATGCTTTGATATGTAGTATTGCACAAAAAGTTTTGGAGGTAAATAGATGTTAAACGATGTTGAAAAGTGTCTGATCTCCAGGGAGCAGATTGCCGAGAAGGTTGCCTTGCTTGGACATCAGATATCTGGAGATTACAGGGGTAAGGACTTGATTGTGGTGGGAATCTTAAAAGGTGCGGTAGTATTTTTATCAGACCTTATAAGGGAGATTTCCATACCTTTGTACATCGATTTCATGGCTGTTTCCAGTTACGGTTCGTCCACCGAGTCTTCGGGGGTGGTCAGAATCCTGAATGACCTTGATATGAGCATAGAAGGAATGCATGTCCTGATAGTTGAAGATATAGTTGATACCGGACTGACTCTCAAATACCTTGTGGAAAACCTGAAGAATAGGAAAGCCGCTTCAGTTAAAGTCTGTACACTCTTGGAGAAGCCTGCCCGGAGGAAGGTCAAGGTTGACTTAGATTACAATGGGTTTGTGATTCCGGACGAATTTGCGGTTGGTTATGGCCTGGATTATAACAACAAATACCGCAGCCTGCCGGGAATTTATGTGCTAAAGAAAGAAGTTTACTCCAGTTAGGGAAGCAAGAAAGAACAAAAGATTATCGAGGGAGGATATAAAGGGATGTCAAGAGATAAGGAACTGGTGCTAATCCTGGATTTCGGCGGTCAGTATACTCAGTTGATTGCCCGGCGTATCAGGGAGTGCAGGGTATATTGTGAGATAATTTCTTACCGTACCCCTGCTGCAGAAATTGCAGCAATGGGACCAAAGGGCCTCGTCCTTTCCGGGGGGCCTTCCAGTGTTTATGTGGAAAATGCCCCTGTCTGTGACCTGGAGATTTTTAACCTGGGGATACCCATTTTGGGGATTTGTTACGGGATGCAGCTTATGGCCCAGGTCTTGGGCGGCAATGTCAGCAGGGCTGATAACCGTGAATATGGGAAGACAAAGCTGCAGGTTCTTGAAAAGAACAGCCCTCTCTTTAAGGGACTTCCCGAAACCCTTCAGGTATGGATGAGTCATGGCGACTTTGTGGCAGCGCCGCCGCCAGGGTTTAAAGCCATAGGATGTACCGGCAGTACCCCTGTGGCAGCTCTGGGCAGTGATGAAAAGAAACTCTATGGAGTGCAGTTTCACCCGGAAGTGGTCCATACGCCGGAAGGCCAGCGGATGCTGGAATTTTACCTCTTTGATATCTGCCGTTGTTCGGGAAACTGGACAATGGAGTCTTTTATTGACCAGACGGTGAAGGAAGTCAGGGAAGCAGCAGGTGACAAGAAGGTACTCTGTGCCTTAAGCGGCGGAGTGGATTCCTCTGTGGCGGCCGCGTTGGTCCATAAGGCAATCGGGGACCAGCTTACCTGTGTTTTTGTTGACCATGGTCTGCTGAGAAAGGATGAAGCCAAACAGGTAATTGAAACATTCCGCAACCAGTTCCATATCAATCTTATCGCTGTGGATGCTTCAGAAAGGTTCCTGGACAAGCTGGATGGGATAACTGAACCGGAACGGAAGAGAAAGATTATCGGAAACGAGTTTATCCGCGTGTTTGAGGAAGAGTCCCGCAAGCTTGGCGAAATAGATTTCCTTGTCCAGGGCACTCTGTACCCTGATGTTGTGGAAAGCGGTACAGATACTGCCGCAGTTATCAAATCACACCATAATGTGGGCGGTCTCCCTGAGGACATGGAACTGGAGCTTATCGAACCCTTGAAATGGCTGTTTAAGGATGAGGTTCGCCTGGTCGGGGAACAGCTGGGGCTGCCGGATCAAATTGTGTGGAGACAGCCATTTCCCGGACCGGGACTGGCCATTCGGATACTGGGTGACATAACCAGAGACAAACTGGATACCCTGAGAGAAGCTGATGCCATCCTTCATGAGGAGATAATCAAGGCAGGTCTGTACCGGGAAATCTGGCAGTTTTTTGCTGTCCTCCCCTCCATGCGTTCCGTCGGTGTCATGGGGGACGAGCGGACCTACAGCTACACCTGTGTGCTGCGTGCGGTCACCAGCCATGACGGGATGACAGCCGACTGGGCCAGGATACCCTATGATGTGCTGGAGAATATATCATCACGGATAGTGAATGAGATAAAGGATATCAACCGCGTGGTGTATGACATTACCTCCAAACCCCCTGCAACTATTGAGTGGGAGTAGGATGACAAATTGATAGGTGGACAATAGACAGTGGACAATTGACAATGATAAAACCGGTGGTTTAGCATTTTGGGCATTTTGCTCACTGCTAAGCCACCGTTTTTTTTGTTTGCCAACCTCGCTTATTCTTGCAATAAATCGGGACGAAATTGGAAGAATATATTAGAGGTTGTTTAATTGGAGGATGTTTTAAGTGAAACCGAAGAAGCTATAATCCAAATACTTTGATAAAGATTGGGAGGTGATTGATTTGAAAATCAAAGATACGATTGTTAATGCAGCTGTAGCAGGTACTATAGCAACAGCAGCACAAGAAGTATTTAGTTGGCTGATGTACTGGATGGGTGTTGCTAAAGCTACTCCTGCTCACTATGCAACTAAATTATTAATTGGCAGACCAGATGTACCACTAAACAAGATTTGGATTGGTTTTGCAGGACACTTGATAGCAGGTCTTATTTTTGGGCTGGCTCTTGTGTACCTTATGAGAAAACTTGGTAAGGATTATTACATCTTAAAAGGTATTACCTTCGGATGTTTAGCGTGGTTAGTGAATTATGCTTTTATCCCTAATTTGACACGACAAAACCTTGGCTTAAATCCTGATACATTGACGGTATTTATCGACCTCGTAACTTACTTGATTTGGGGTATTGTTGCATCTATTTTAATAAATAAGTACTCAGATTTAAGTCAGAAGATTTGATATTCATTTTTGACTGATAATGTAGACCGCTTTGTTGACATCAGAAAAACAATAGTTTAAAATAAAAGTATACCAAATGAGTGAACAAATGGGGGTGGTTTAATATGAGTATAAATCAGGCAGCGGATTACGCTTTCAGAAAATTATTCCAAATAACCTGAGGGAAAGGTGGTGGGAAGGGGATTTTTTTTAGGGTGAAAGTATACCAAAAGAGTAAACAATATTGAATGGAGGGTTTTCTGTGGATGCATTGTTTCTTTCCAGATTTCAGTTTGGTCTGACAGCATTTTTTCACTTTTTTTTCCCGCCAATTTCCATTGGTCTGGCTGCGATTCTAACCATCATGGAAGGCATGTACTGGCGTACCGGTAAAGAAGTATATGACAGGATGGCCCGGTTTTGGTTTAAACTATTTACCATTATTTTCGTTGCCGGCGTAGCCACCGGTATCACTATGGAGTTCCAGTTTGGCACCAATTGGTCCGAGTATTCCAAGTTTGTCGGTGATATCTTCGGAGCGCCCCTGGCAGCTGAAGGAGTCTTTGCCTTCTTCTTGGAGTCAACGTTTTTGGGCCTGTTGGTCTTTGGCCGGGACAGGATCGGCCGGCACATGAGGTTTGTGGCCACTTTTCTGGTGACTCTGGGGGCTACCCTTTCCGCTTTTTGGATTATTGTGGCCAACTCCTGGCAGCAAACCCCAACCGGTTATAAAATTGAAGGGGGGCGGGCGGTTTTAACTGACTTTTTTGGCGCAGTCTTTAATCCTTCGACTATTCCCAGGTATCTCCACACCGTTGATGCGGCTTATATAACCGGAGCCTTCTTTGTAATGGGCATCAGTGCTTACTTCCTGCTGAAGAAGAAAAACCTGGAGATTGCCAAACCGTCCATGAAAATCTCTGTTGTCTTTGTGCTGGCCGCCCTCTTGCTGCAAGGGATTCTGGGAGATATTCATGCCAAACAGGTTGCCCATACCCAACCGGCTAAGCTGGCTGCATTTGAAGGAGCCTGGGAAACCAGAAGCAATGCACCCCTTAACCTGATTGGTTTTCCCAATGCCGCAGCGGAGAAAACCAGCCTGGCAATAGGAATTCCCGGTCTCCTCAGTTGGCTTGCTGAAGGAGACACCGGGGCTGAAATTAAGGGACTCAAGGAATTTAAAGCAGAGGAAAGACCACCTGTAGCTCTTACTTATTGGATGTACCGGGCCATGATTTTTGGGGCAGGCTGGCTCACTCTGATGGGGTTGTGGGGCGGTTGGCTGGCTTGGCGGGGCAGGCTTTACAATCATACATTATTCCTAAAACTGACCCTGTTTTCAATGTTCGTGCCCATGATGGTGAACATGTTCGGCTGGATGGCTGCAGAAATCGGGCGTCAGCCCTGGGCGGTCTACGGTCTGCTGAAAACAGCAGATGGCGCTTCACCGCTTCCGGCTTACCAGATACTGATGAGTATCATCCTTTTTACCCTGGTCTACAGCCTTTTGGCAGCCGGAGTGATTCACCTGATTCGTAAAGAAATAAGAACAGCCATGGGGCAGGCCGAAGCCTTCGGATCTGTAAAATCCCCGGACATGGCCTTGAATGCGGAGGTGTAAGGTGATGGATCTAAATACAATCTGGTTTTTACTGGTTGGGGTATTGATAATCGGTTATGCCATTCTTGACGGTTTTGACCTGGGGGTTGGAATTCTATATCCTTTCCTCAGCAAAAGTGAGAGTGATAAAAAAGCTCTTATAAATTCCGTTGGGCCTTTCTGGGATGGCAATGAGGTTTGGCTGCTCACCGGCGGTGGCGCTCTGTTTGCTGCTTTTCCGGTAGTTTACGCCACTGTTTTCAGCGGTTTTTACCTGGCGATGATCCTGGTTGTGCTTGGGCTCATTATGCGGGCGGTATCCCTGGAATACAGGAGCCAAGCAGACCAGGGATGGCACGGCAAAATGGATATGCTGTTTTTTGCCGGAAGCCTGATACCCGCCCTCCTCTTTGGAGTGGCCATAGGAAATATTGCCAAGGGTTTACCCCTGGATGCTGGTTATCATTATACAGGCGGATTCTGGGCCCTTTTAAACCCTTATGCTCTGTTAACCGGCCTGTTGGGGCTGGCAGCCATTATTATGCACGGCTCGGTTTATACAATTTTGAAGCAGGAAGGAAGTCTCAAAGCAGGGTCTCAAAGATTATTCCCCAAAGTCTGGCTGGTCTTTGTAATTCTTTATATAGTGGCAGCAGTTTATACTTACCTGGTGGCACCTGACCTTTTTAGCAACTATGTAAATTATCCGGTTTTATATCTGGTTCCCATATTGACAGCTGCTGGTATAGCAAGCCTCCCCCAACTGGTTAAGCGGGGTAAAGAGGGTTTAGCTTTTCTGGCATCATCGGTGGTTTTCGGCAGCATGATTCTTACCCTTGCCCTGGGGATGTTCCCCAATCTGGTGCCGGCTCTGAACCCGGATTTAAGTTTGACGATTTATAATGCAGCTTCTTCACCATTAACCCTCAAGACTATGCTGATTATTGCCCTGACCGGGATTCCCATCGTACTTTTTTATACTGTTTACGTCTACAGAGTATTTGGCGGAAAGGTCTCCTCTGACCAGGAAGGATACTAATTCCCTGTGCCCCCTTTTTCAGGGGGCATTTTTATGTTTGGTAATCCGGTAAAACTGCGTTTATGCGTGGGGCTGTGTTACTTTCATCGAATCGTGAACAACTTCTTTCAGAGTGGTCTTAGGCTCTCCGTAAGCAGAATACCATCCTCTTTCAATTGCTAAAGCAGTCAAGGTTTCGTGGGATTGTGTGATTGCAGTACAGAAACCCGAATAAAGGTGACGGAGTTCAGGAGTTGCTGATTCCAAAGTAGCTGCTAAATATGCAGATGCTGCTGCCTTATCACTTCCAAGCATACCGAGGGCAATATACTTATCATCAGTGAGGGAATCATCACCAAATAAGTTTTTCATCATCCTCATTAATGAACCTCCTCTAATGACATAATTTGATTTTCCTGAATAAATTGCTGTATTGCCCTGATTCTTCCATCACCTGCCTGGATTCCCGCGTCACACGCAACTTTCAGTTTGTCGTCTGAAATTAGGGGCTGCATCTGTTTCAGACTGATTAAACCTGTGGTTTCCATAGTGAGAAGTTCTCGCAGTGATGACATTTCAACCGGCGTTAATTCTCTCATAGTATACCTCCTCATAATTATTTACGAAGATTATTATCTGCAGAATGCCATGGTAATATTACATTAACTGAAGATAAATAATGTATCACTATGTTCTTGAAATACGAAATTACAGTTTCGGGTAGGATAATAATAGTCAAAGAACCACTAATAAAGGAAGGTGTTTAGATGCTAAAAGACAGGATTCTGGCAGGAACAATGGCAGGAATGACAGCGTCATTCTTAAAGACTATTCCAAATATAATACTATGGAGAATGGGAGTTGTTGAACATATGTATTTGTTCATTGCTTCTTCTGCTTTAATAAGCCCGGAAGATGTCACCAAAGTTTGGGGCCTGATACTTGGGGTAGTGGTGGATATTATTACCGGAGGGACCCTTGGGTTACTGATAATCTATCTTTTGACATTCACAGGCAGGGACTACTGGTGGTATAAAGGGCTTATAGTGGGTAATATAGTTTGGTTGTTTGGTCTCGGGCTTGCAATAAACTTTGGCGCTGCGAGGATAGTACCGGTTGATCCAATATTTAGACTGACTTCTCTCATTGAACACCAGATTTTTGGACTGGTAGGAGCATATCTAATTATTAAGTGGTATCCGGAACCAAGCAGCCAACTACATAGGGAGGAACAAAATACAAATTAAGCAGACCTGAAAACGGTCTGCTTAATTTATGCGCTACCAACCGGGGGAAATACTGCTTTCCTGACGAATTTGTGATAAAACCATTCTCCAACAGCCAGTACAGCAGCGGCAATCAGGGCATCGGCGAAGGAAATATCAGCATCAGGCATTATCCAGTTAAATGCCCAGATCGTTAATAACGCCAGCCCGGCATCGGCAATTGTGGCAATAGTATTATTGGTCTTGTCAAGGACAAACAAATCTCCTATTACATAAGCCAATAAGGTTACTGCCAGGGCGACGTACAGGATATTTACTGCCGACAAGTCAGTCAGATATCCCAAAACTACTTCCAATACAATGGCAATTATCGCAAATTTTATGACAAGCGCCAAAAGGTGCTTCAAATAATCACCTCCTTCTTTACCGGCAGCCTGGCTCGTTTTAAACTACATTCCAGCCATACTGCGTTGGCATTGGGCTAATCCCCCTTCACTAAAATTTTTTACGTAAATATTGTTTTCTATCAGGAGCTGAATTATTCTTAACTCTGTATGTGCTCCGATAATATAAATATTTTTATTACTAAATGCTAACAATAATTCAGGGTGGGGGATGCAATTGTTAATCAGCGAAGTCCATGTCGAGATATTGAGAGCAACGATAGGTTTTTTTACCCTTCTGATATTAACCAGGCTTTTGGGAAAACAGCAGGTAAGTGAACTGACTGTTTTTGATTATATTTTGGGTATCACCATCGGCTCAACGGCCTCCTCCTTAACTACCGACCTCACCAGCAGCGCTTTGCCTCATTGGGTGGGACTTGTAACCTGGGTAGGATTTGCTTTTTTAATGCAGGTTGTCAGCGTCAAATGGCGTAAGGCCTCCAGATTGGTTGACGGAGTGCCGTCGGTAGTCATAATGAACGGAATGATTATGGAAGATGCCATGCGAAAGATGCGTTATACTGTCTCAGACCTGTTGGAACAATTGAGGAGTAAGGATGTATTTGATATCAAGCAGGTTGAATTTGCCGTCCTGGAACGAAATGGCCAAATTTCTGTCCTGAAGAAATCACAATACCAGCCGGCAACACCAAAAGACCTGAATCTCAGTACCGGGTATGAAGGGCTGCAAACAGTGATTATATATGATGGAACAGTGCTGGAACAAAACCTGAAACATCTTAACCTTGACAGGATCTGGCTGCAAAGCGAACTCAGCAAACATGGGGTTAATGGGATTTCTGAAGTCTTGCTGGCATCACTGGATACACAGGGAGTACTTTATGTAGACAAGTATAAAGACCACCTGGTAAAACTGACAGACTTGAGTGATTAAAATGGGTCAAGCTAAGGGAAATGCCAAATTCAAAAATGTGTCTGCCTACTTACTTCCCATATTAATTTTGGGTATATTCCTGGCTGTTATGGTTTCAGGTTCAGTTCTCAAGGAACCGCTTGATACCAGGCATCAGATTTCTAAAACCTTCTCTGAGATGGAAACAAACCTGAAGGAAAAAAACTGGCCTGAGGCAGCAGCTAATACCCAATTTTTAAGGTCTTCACTGAATAATACCTTTAAAATCCTGCGCTACAGTGTGGAATTAGATGAAATGGCTGACATTATGAGTAATTTGGACCGTATCGAGGGATTTATTCAGGCCAATGACGGGGAAAATGCTCTGGGTGAGCTTTATGAGGCGCGGGGACACTGGCGGGAGCTGGGCAGCTAGGGAAGTGAAGGTTACCAGTGGAATAACTGGACAAATTTCTGAGCGGCAAGGGGAACCGGAATGTTCCGGTGAGTTACAATACCCAGACTTCTTTGGGGGATTTCTTCTCTTATGGTGAGCACAAAAATTTCCCCGGCATTGAGTTCTTTTGTGATGTAATCCCTGACCACAAAAGATATGCCCAGGCCGATTTTGGCCAGCTCCACCAGCAGGTCAACACTTCCCAGCTCAATTTCGGGAGTAAGGCTGATACCTCTGTGTTTTAAATAAGAGTCGATGAACTCCCGGGTGATGGTATTCCTCTCCAGCATCAGGAGGGGGTAACCGGACAGTTCCTCAAGTTGGATAGCCTTGTCTTTCAGATGTGCAAAACTATTTCCGGCAATAAATACATCCTGAATTTTTGTTAATTCTTTAATATTATGGTTCTTATCTGGTTTTTCCGGAAGGTTGACAACAATAACGTCTACTGCGCCATTGTTCAGGAGTTCAATACACATGGGCGAGGTGCGGTTAATAACCTGAATATTGATATTGGGGTAAAGGTTGATGAATTTCTTGAAATATGGTAAAAGGTAGTATTTACAGTTAGTATCACTGGCCCCTATTCTGACTTCACCGCTTTCCAGGGAACGCAGTTCACTGACCCGCCGTTCTCCCGCCTTGATGAAGTTAAAGGCCTGGGAGATATACTCAAACAGCATTTCACCTTCCCTTGTCAACCTGACCTGCTTTGTATTTCTTATAAAAAGTTTGCATTTCATTTTTTCTTCAAGGAGTTTCACTGATTGGCTGACAGCTGACTGGGAGATATAAAGACTGCTTGAGGCCGAGGAAAAACTCAGGTCTCTGGCCACATAATAAAACACCTTGTACAACTCAAAACTTACATCCATAGAAGTCCCTCCTTATTAGTCACGCTAATAAAATACATTAGAATTATTAACTATTCTTATTAATTGTATTATGTTAAAATGGTATTTGTAAAGAAATATTTTCGGGAGGTAATACTGATGAATAACGGTGTGAGACGTATTTACGTTGAAAAGAAACAGGGTTTTGATGTTGAGGCCCGCAGTCTTTTGGGCGACCTCAGGGAAAACCTTGGTCTTAAAGGCCTTGAAGCGGCAAGGGTAATCAACCGTTATGACGTATCCGGAATAACTGATGAGGAGTACCAAAAGGCACGCAGCACCATTTTTTCAGAGCCGCCCGTTGATAATGTATATGATGAAGTCCTGCCCGAGGCGGGCGACAACAAAAGGGTATTTGCTATGGAATACCTGCCGGGACAGTATGACCAGAGAGCCGATTCAGCTGCCCAGTGCCTGCAGCTCCTCAGCCAGAAAGAAAAGCCGGCTGTAAGTTCGGCCAGGGTGGTTGTCCTCCAGGGGGCGCTGTCTGATGGCGATTTTGCCAGGATAAAAAGCTATTGTATCAATCCGGTTGACTCCAGGGAGGCCTCATTGGACAAGCCGGAAAGGCTTGATATCGAGTGTGTGCAGCCTGCAGATGTTGCATTGATTGCCGGATTCATTTCAAAAACTGAGGCTGAACTGCAGGAGTTTTTCGGCAGTATGGGATTTGCCATGAGTTTTGGTGACCTGAAGTTCCTGAGGGAATATTTCCGGGATACGGAGAAAAGGGACCCGACCGTTACCGAACTCCGTGTGATTGACACTTACTGGTCAGATCACTGCAGGCACACGACTTTTCTGACAGAGGTTCGTGATGTGTCATTTGAGCGGGGGGCTTTATCGGTCCCGGTGGAGAATGCCTACAGGGAATATCTGGAGTCAAGGGAATATGTCTATGGCAATGCAGTTAATCAGAAAGAGAAAGATATCTGTCTGATGGATTTGGCCCTGATGGCCATGAAGGAACTGAAAAAGAGCGGGAAGCTTGCTGACCTGGATGAGTCAGATGAGATAAATGCCTGTAGTATAGCCGTAAATATCGATGTGGACGGTAAAGATGAAGAATGGCTGGTAATGTTCAAGAATGAAACCCATAACCACCCCACGGAAATCGAGCCCTTCGGAGGTGCGGCAACGTGCCTGGGGGGAGCTATCAGGGACCCGCTGTCAGGGAGGTCTTACGTATACCAGGCCATGAGGGTTACCGGCAGCGGCGACCCCAGAACCAGGATCGAAGATACCTTGCCGGGGAAATTGCCACAAAGGAAAATTACCACCGAAGCGGCAGCCGGGTACAGCTCTTATGGGAACCAGATAGGGCTGGCAACCGGTCAGGTGGCTGAAGTCTATGATGCAGGGTTCCTCGCCAAGAGGATGGAAATAGGTGCGGTAATCGGCGCCGCGCCTAAGAGAAATGTTGTCAGGGAGGCTCCCATAGAGGGTGACCTGATTATTCTGGTAGGCGGCAGAACAGGACGTGATGGCTGCGGGGGGGCTACCGGTTCCTCCAAGGAACATGACGAGGAATCGATTTTGACCTGTGGGGCTGAGGTGCAGAAGGGGAACCCGCCTGAGGAGCGGAAAATCCAGAGGCTCTTCAGGGACCCTGAAGCCAGTACCATGATCAAGAGGTGCAATGACTTTGGCGCCGGTGGCGTGTCCGTGGCTATTGGGGAACTAACAGACGGGCTGGAGATAAATCTTGATGCCGTACCCAAAAAATATGAAGGCCTGGACGGGACAGAGTTGGCTATATCGGAGTCCCAGGAGCGGATGGCAGTTGTAGTGGCGGCCGCTGATGCGGAAACTTTTATCAGCCGGGCAGGCCGGGAAAACCTGGAAGCAACAGTTGTGGCCAGGGTTACTGCGGACCGGAGACTGAGGATGTCCTGGAGAGGCCGTAACATTGTTGATATAAGCAGGGATTTTCTGAATACAAACGGTGTTAAACAGAATACAACGGTTAAGGTGGCTGCCCCGGAAGCAAGCGGGAACTTTTTTGAGGTTATTCCCGCAGCAGTCGGGCAGGAAGCCGGGAGCCTGAAAAAGGCCTGGCTGGCAAACCTCAGGGAACTGAACGTCTGCGGTCAGAAAGGCCTTGTAGAGATGTTTGACAGCACCATCGGCGCGGGTTCTGTACTGCTTCCTTTTGGGGGCAGGTATCAGCTGAGTCCTGCCGAGGGAATGGCTGCCAAGCTTCCTCTGCTATCAGGTGAAACCAAAACCGGCACTCTGATGGCCTTTGGCTATAACCCGAAAATGGCAGGCTGGAGCCCCTTCCATGGCGCGCTTTACGCCGTGGTGGAGGCTGTCACCAGAATTGTGGCTCTTGGCGGGGATTACAGCAGAATCAGGCTTACCCTCCAGGAATATTTTGAAAAACTGGGGACAGACCCGGTCAAATGGGGGAAACCTTTCAGCGCCCTCCTGGGAGCCTTTTATGCCCAGAAGATGCTTGGCATTGCGGCGATAGGCGGCAAGGACAGTATGTCAGGGACTTTCAAGGAACTGAATGTTCCGCCAACCCTGGTTGCTTTTGCTATGGATGTGGTCAATGTGGAAAGGGTTGTTTCCCAGGAATTCAAGAAACCGGGGAGCCGGGTGGTTCTTGTTTCTTCATCCAGAGATGAAAATGAAATTCCTGATTTTGGCAGGCTGAAACAGAACTTTAATAAAATTCATCAGCTAATCCAGCAGGGTTATGTACTGGCTTCACACTCGGTGAGGGCCGGGGGCCTGGCTGAGGCTGTAAGCAAAATGTCTTTTGGCAGCAAGATTGGTTTTGAATTTACAGGGCCGGTAAACATTAAAGAACTGTTTGCCCCTGATTATGGTTCTGTAGTCCTGGAAATCGATGCAGCTGTTGACTTGAATGATGTATTTTGTGATGTGCCATTCAGGGAACTGGGTCAGACAACGGAAAAACCGGCCATATGGGTAAACAATACTGAAATAGGTATTGATGAAGCGGTCGAAAACTGGATGGCTCCTCTGGAGAGGATTTTCCCCACCAGGGTCGCCGGTGATATGGATTCCCAAAAGCCTGTTGTGGTATCCTATGAAAGAAGAAATACCGCCAGGCCCGGGGTGAATCCGGCCAGGCCCAGGGTATTTATACCCGTGTTTCCGGGGACCAATTGTGAATATGATTCGGCCAGGGCGTTTGAAAGAGCCGGTGGTACAGTGGAAACCCTGGTTATCAGGAACCTGTCCCCGGAGAAAATAGAACTTTCTGTGGATGCCATGGTCAAAGGCATAGATAATGCCCAGATAATCATGATTCCGGGAGGTTTCAGTGCCGGTGACGAGCCTGACGGTTCAGGGAAATTTATTGCCACGGCCTTCAGGAACCCCAGGGTCAGGGATGCGGTAATGAACCTTCTCAAGAACAGGGATGGCTTGATGCTGGGGATCTGTAACGGCTTCCAGGCGCTTATCAAGCTGGGGCTGGTCCCATATGGGGAAATTATCGAAATGGAGGCGGACTGCCCGACACTGACATTCAATACCATCGGCCGCCATGCCTCCTGTATGGTGAGGACAAAGGTGGTTTCTACCCTTTCACCGTGGTTTGCCAATGCCAATGTGGGTGATATTCATACGATTCCCATTTCCCACGGTGAAGGCAGATTTGTGGCCGGTGAAGAGCAAATCAGGCAGATGGCTGCCAATGGTCAGGTCGCCACCCAGTACGTTGACCCTGATGATAACCCCACTTATGATATTGCTTATAACCCTAATGGGTCGGTACATGCCATTGAAGGCATTACCAGCCCTGACGGCAGGGTGCTGGGCAAAATGGGGCATTCGGAGCGGATTGGTGCCCATGTAGCCATAAATGTGCCGGGTGAGAAGGACCAGAAAATCTTTGAATCCGGTGTAAGGTATTTCAGGTAAGAGGTGACGGAATGGAGATACCGATATTAAAGGGAATAACAATTATATTTGCCTTGTCTGTGGGAGTTTTGTTTGTTTTCCACCGGCTGAAGATTCCGGCAGTGGTCGGTTTCCTCCTGACCGGGATCCTTGCAGGGCCCCATGGGTTTCAGCTGGTCAATGAAGTCCATGAAGTTGAGATGCTGGCTGAGATTGGGATTGTCCTGCTCCTTTTTACCATTGGTATAGAATTCTCCTTTGATGAGCTGCTGCAGATCAGAAAACCTGTGCTCATGGGCGGCTCTCTGCAGGTGGTCCTTACTGCGGCGGCTGTTTTTGGAATATCGGGGTTCATGGGATACCCACCGGAAAAATCCCTGTTTATCGGGTTTCTGATATCTCTAAGCAGTACGGCCATTGTCCTCAGGCTGCTTCAGGAGAGGGCTGAGCTGGACAGCCCTCACGGGCGGGCCACCCTTGGCATCCTTATTTTTCAGGATTTTGCCATTGTCCCGATGATGCTTTTTACTCCACTGCTGTCAGGGCAGGCGGGAAATCTGGGCACCTCCCTGATTGAGCTGGCTGTCAAGGGACTGATGATAGTTGTCCTGGTAATAGTCGGCGCCAAGTGGATTGTGCCCTATATCTTGTATCAGGCTGCCCGGACGCGGAATCGGGAGATTTTTCTGTTGAGCATTGTAGTAATCTGTCTGGCGGTGGCGTGGCTTACTTCCAGCGCCGGCCTGTCTCTGGCCCTGGGAGCGTTTCTGGCGGGACTGATTATCTCAGAGTCTGATTACAGTCATCAGGCTTTGGGAAATATCCTGCCCTTCCGTGATGTTTTTACCAGTTTCTTTTTTGTTTCTATAGGAATGCTGTTAAACATCGGGTATCTGCTGCAAAACCCTCTGCTGGTTGCTGCCGCAGTTATTGGAGTGGTCCTCCTGAAGGCGGTTATGGCAGGAGTTGCATCCCTCTTGATGGGGTTCCCCATCAGGAGTACTATATTAACCGGATTTGCCATCAGCCAGGTGGGGGAATTCTCGTTTATTCTTTCGCGCAGCGGTCTAGAGTATGGCCTGCTCAGCGGGGATAATTACCAGCTTTTTCTCGCTGTATCGATACTAACTATGGCCGGGTCCCCATTTGTCCTGGTTTTTGCCCACAGGGCAGCGGATTTTGTTGTCCGGCTGCCTCTTCCGGAACGACTGGTTTCCGGGGGGGAACATTCGACACGGGAGGTGGCCGAAGATTTAAAGAGCCATCTGGTAATTATCGGTTTTGGGATTAATGGCCGCAATGTGGCCAGAGCTGCCGGAGCTGTCAATATACCTTATGTGGTCATTGAAATGAATCCTGATACGGTTCGGGATGAACGGGAAAAGGATGAGCCCATTTATTATGGGGATGCTACCCATGAAGCAGTCCTGAAACATGTTAATATTAAGAAAGCAAAGGTTGTAGTGGTGGCCATATCCGACCCGGCGGCCACCCGCAGGATTGTCGAAGTTGTCCGCAGGGTCAACCAAAGGTTGTGTATTATTGTCCGGACCCGTTATATTCAGGAGTTGGAGGCGCTGCATGAATTGGGCGCCAGTGAAGTTATCCCTGAAGAGTTTGAGACTTCTGTGGAGATTTTTACCCGGGTACTTAACAAATATCTGGTGCCAAGGGCAGAAATTGAGAGGTTTATCTCTGAAGTGCGGTCTGACACCTATGAGATGTTTCGCAGCTATTCCCGGAGGCCGGTGAATTTGTCGGAACTGAGGCTCCAAATGCCGGATTTCGAAATAACCACATTTAGGATAGGTGAAGAGTCAAAGGCGGCAGGGAAAAGTCTGCAGCAAATTGCACTAAGGAAGAAGTATGGTGTCACTATGCTGGCAATAGGGCGTGAGGGAAAATTTAAAGCAAACCCCCATGGGGAAGCCGAACTGCTTCCCGGAGATGTGGCTGTGGTTGTCGGGCCCCGTGATAAGGTAGCCCGGGTTGCCGGTCTGTTTCATGAGGGGCAGCAGGCTAACTAGGCAGCGACAGGGAATCCAATGAAACAGGCTGTTTTTCTTGACATTGACCCCCGGCCTTGTTAAGATATAACTGTGCAAAACTGAATCTTCGTAGGTTCCGGGATTATACCGGGGACACGAGGGAAAGTGTACCTAGGGTTCCGCTGATATCACATATCAGGTCAGGTCCAAGTGGTACAGGCGTATTCTTGCGCCACACCGACGGGATAAAAGCCCAGACGGGTAGGTTTCACTCGAATGAGAGAATCTGCTCGCCTGGGCTTTATTATTTACCCAATGACGCTGAGACTTAATAAATTGTTTTGAAAAGTGGCAAACTTAATACAGCCTAGTATAAACACACTGAAGTGATAGCTGGTTTGACCACTTTTATGACAATGGCCTACTAGATGTCATGGCATATCGGCAGGTATTGTTACTTACGTGTTTCTAAAGGTGACTACCGGCAGGCTCAGGGAAGTCCACTGGCTGATGTATATACTTTTTGTACTGATAGCGATCAGGTATGCCTTCCTTGCCGGAGAATGAAATTTGGGCCGGAATACCCCATTGTTTAAAGGATTATGAGATAATTTGTTGAAAATAGTACTATCAATTTTCTGAACGGGGGTAGATATGGTGAAACCACTGGTAGGCATAGTTATGGGGAGTGACTCTGACCTAAAAATAATGAAGGAAGCAGCCAAAATTCTGGCTGAGCTGGGTATCGCCAGTGAAGTGATTATTTCCTCGGCACACCGGGTGCCGGAACAGACGGCCCAATATGCCAGGACTGCCGAAGAACGCGGCCTGGAGGCGATTATAGCCGGGGCCGGCATGGCTGCTCACCTGCCTGGGGTAATAGCTGCCATGACTCCTCTGCCTGTTATCGGGGTGCCTATCCAGTCTGGCGCCCTATCAGGGGTTGACGCCCTTTATGCTATTGTACAGATGCCTCCGGGAATACCTGTGGCCACAGTTGCTGTTAATGGCGCCAAAAATGCCGGTATCCTGGCAGCACAGATTCTGAGTGTCAAATATCCTCAAATACGGGAAAACATTAGAGAATATAAAGTCAGGATGGAGAAAGAGGTTAAGGCCAAGGCTGCCAAGCTGGCAGAACTGGGGATAGAGGGTTACCTGGCAGGCGGCGGAAAGTAGTACTAATATTAATCACTAATATTAATCACTAATGGCGTGCTGCTATTTATCGCTGATATTAATCCAGAAAAAAATGTACGGAGGTACCGGACGAAATGATTGAACGATATACTCTTCCTGAAATGGGGAGAATCTGGACCCTGGAGAACAAGTTTCAGAAGTGGCTTGATGTTGAGATCGCGGCCTGTGAAGCTATGGCTGAGTTGGGACAGATACCGGCGGAAGCGGTCAGGGTCATCAGGGAAAAAGCCGCTTTTGATGTAAACAGGATTGATGAAATCGAAAAGGTCACCAACCATGATGTGATTGCATTTCTGACTAATGTGGCCGAAAATGTAGGTGAAGATTCCAAGTATATCCATATGGGGATGACCTCGTCAGATGTGGGTGATACAGCCCTGTGCCTGCTGATGAAAGAGGCGGCAGAGCACCTGCTCCCGAGGCTGGCCGTTCTCAGGGAAAAGCTGGTGGAAAAGGCCGGGGAGTACAAGTACACCCCGATGATTGGGCGGACACACGGGATACATGCCGAGCCGATGACCTTTGGGATGAAAATGCTGCTTTGGATTGCTGAGACCGACCGGAATATGGAACGACTTCAAAGGGCAGTGGAAACCATCAGTGTGGGCAAACTGTCAGGGGCTGTGGGAACTTATGCCAATATCGACCCTGAAGTGGAACGAAGAGTTTGTGAGAAACTGGGTCTGCAGCCTGCCTCTATTGCCACCCAGGTAATTCAGCGGGACAGGCATGCCGAGTATATGTCAACCCTTGCGGTAATAGGCTGTACACTTGAGAAAATAGCCACCGAGCTGCGCAACCTGCAGCGTACCGATATCAGGGAAGCGGAAGAGTATTTTGCCAAGGGCCAGAAAGGCTCCTCGGCCATGCCCCATAAAAGGAATCCCATTACAGGTGAACGCATCAGCGGCCTGGCTCGGATTTTGCGGGGCAATGCCCTTGCGGCCATGGAAAATGTGGCCCTCTGGCATGAACGGGATATCTCACACTCATCAGTGGAACGGGTTATTGTCCCTGACAGCACCATCCTTCTTGACTACATGCTGCACCTTACCATAAAGATTGTCGGCAGCCTCCTTGTTTATCCTGATGCCATGATGGAAAATCTTAATAAGACCAAAGGGCTGATTTATTCCCAGAGAGTCCTGCTGGCACTGGTGGACAAAGGCGTTTTAAGGGAAAGGGCCTATGAGCTGGTACAGAGAAATGCCATGGAGGTCTGGCGGACCAAACAGAACTTCGTTGACCTGCTGCAGAACGATGCCGATGTGGTCAAATTGATTCCTGCTGAAGAGCTCCACAGCCTGTTTGACTATAACTGGTTCCTCAGGAACGTGGATGCGGTTTTTCAGCGGTTTGGGTTGTAGTGGGTTCCCGGAAATGACCGTAGGTGAGTGTGGTGAGCTGTTGTAACGATTTTCCACACTGCCGCCTATGAGTCTAAGCTGCCACCCCCCGTAGGCAAGACTCATAACGGCGGCAGTGCCAAGGAAAATCTTATACAACATCTCACCACATTCTCCGGTCATCTCCGAAGCCGCACATAAAAAGGAAAAAAACAAAAGGGAAATAAATAAAAAAATAAAAGGAAACACGTTTTAGAGAAATTTATTGGAGTGTAGAAGGAGGTTAGAAAAGCATGGATGTTCAGAAGCTGGAACAACTGCATGAGGGGAAGGCTAAAAAGGTATACAGAACCAATGACCCGGACCTGTACTGGATAGAGTACAAGGATGATGCCACAGCCTTTGACGGCAAGAAAAAGGGAACCATCATGAACAAGGGGATCCTTAACAACAGTATTACGGTGCACTTCTTTAACCTGTTGGAAAGTAACGGGATTGTCACCCACCTGGTTAAACAGGTAAATGAAAGGGAGCAGATAGTAAAAGCAGTTGATATCATTCTGGTTGAAGTAGTTGTCAGGAATATTGCCGCCGGGTCGCTGTCCAAGAGGCTCGGGATGCAGGAAGGGACCATGCTTCCCAAAACAGTTCTGGAATTTTACTATAAGGATGATGCCCTTGGTGACCCGTTGATTAATGACTATCATATCCAGGTACTTGACCTGGCTAATCCTGAACAAATGAAGTCAATATCGATAATGGCTCTTAAAATTAATGATATTCTAAGGGAATACCTTAAAGATAAAAAAATAGACCTGATTGATTTTAAACTTGAATTCGGGACCCATAAGGGGGAGGTCATCCTGGCTGATGAGATATCTCCCGATACCTGTCGTTTCTGGGATTTAGAGACCAGGGAGAAATTGGATAAAGACCGTTTCCGCAGAGACCTGGGTAATGTTGAGGAAGCCTACCGGGAAGTGCTGAAGAGACTGACCGGTGAAACCATATCTGATAGCTGACACCTGACATAAGAAAGCTGTTAATTGCCGTAGACCATAGGCCAGGAACAATAAATAGCGGAGGAATTTAAAAATGTTATTTCAAACTGACCGCTCTAACAGAAAAAACAATGATCGTGACAAACCTGAAGAGGAATGCGGTATTTTTGGCATTTACGGATTGGGACTGGATGTGTCCCGCCTGACCTATTACGGGTTGTATGCACTTCAGCATCGCGGTCAGGAAAGCGCCGGGATAGCTGTATCCGATGGTTCAGGTATCAGCCTGCATAAAGATATGGGCCTTGTTCCGGAGGTCTTTTCCGATGAAATACTCCAGAAGCTGCAGGGCAGGATGGCACTGGGACATGTCCGTTATTCCACTACCGGTTCCAGTCTGGTTTTAAATGCCCAGCCCCTGGTATGTTACTATTCCAAGGGGATGATTGCCCTGGCCCATAACGGGAACCTGACAAATACTGCTGATCTGAGGGAGCGTTTGGCTCTGGAGGGGTCGGTGTTTCAGTCTACTATTGACAGTGAGGTTATTGTTAACCTGATTGCCCGGTACAGCCAGGGGTCCATTGAGGATGGCATTAAAATGACTATGAAACAGATCAGGGGAGCCTATTCTCTGGCCGTCATGACCGAGGACAAGCTCATTGGGGTCCGCGACCCTTGGGGGGTAAGGCCGCTCTGTATCGGGAGACTGGGTGATGCCTATATCCTGGCCTCTGAATCATGTGCTCTGGATACTGTGGGCGCTGAACTGGTCCGGGATGTGGAGCCCGGAGAAATTGTCATTATCAGTGAAGCCGGTCTGGTGTCACACAGGACAGAACCTGAGGAACGCAAGGGGATGTGTATTTTTGAATTTATATACCTGGCCCGCCCCGACAGCATAATTGACGGCTTTCATGTAAGTGAGGTCAGGCGTGAAATGGGAAGACAGCTGGCGCGCGAGTATCCGGTGGATGTTGACCTGGTCATCCCGATACCCGATTCGGGTAATGCTGCTGCCAGGGGGTATGCCCTGGAGGGCGGGATACCCTTTGAAGACGGTCTGATGAAGAACCGGTATATTGGGAGGACCTTTATCCAGCCGAACCAGGCCATGAGGGACCTGGCAGTCAGGCTAAAGCTGAATCCCGTGAGAAACATCCTCAAAGGCAAGCGGGTTCTCATGATTGATGACTCCATAGTCAGGGGCACTACCAGCGGGAAAATGGTCAAAATGGTACGGGATGCCGGTGTGAAGGAAGTCCATATGTGTATCAGCTCACCTCCGATAGAGTGGCCATGCCACTACGGAATAGATACTTCTGACAGGGATGAACTGATTGCGGCCAAGCTTCCGGTTGATGAGATAAGGAAATATATTGGAGCTGACGGTTTGCATTATCTTAGTATGGATGGCCTTCTGAAGGTCTTTGGAAGTCCGCAGAATTTCTTCTGTACCGCGTGTTTTGACGGTGATTACCCGATAAGGGTTTCAGGGCAAGCAGGCAAGTTCTGCCTGGAAAACGGGAGGAAATGCAAATGAAGGAAAGCAATAAGAAAGGCCTGACTTATGCCGATGCCGGTGTGGACATCAATGCCGGCGCTGAGGCTGTAGAACTAATGAAGGAACATGTAAAAAAAACCTTTAGGCCGGAGGTGATGACCGACCTGGGTGGTTTCGGGGGGCTCTTTGCCCTCAATACCGGCAAGTATAAGGAGCCTGTCCTGGTTTCCGGTACCGATGGTGTGGGGACCAAACTGATGATAGCATTTTTGATGGATAAACACGATACGGTCGGGATAGATGCTGTAGCCATGTGTGCCAATGATATCCTGGTACAGGGCGCTGAACCCCTCTTTTTCCTGGATTACCTGGCAGTGGGTAAACTTATTCCGCAGAGGGTGGCAGATGTTGTTAAAGGTATAGCAGAAGGGTGCCGCCAGGCGGGATGTGCCCTGATTGGCGGGGAAACCGCCGAGATGCCCGGTTTTTACGGTGAAGATGAATACGATATAGCCGGATTTGTAGTTGGGGTTGTTGACAGGCAGCGTATTATAGATGGGAGCAGGATTGTTCCGGGTGACGCGGTAATCGGGCTGCCATCGTCGGGACTCCACAGCAACGGGTATTCACTGGCCCGGAAGGTGCTTCTGGAAATAGGCGGTTTTGATACCGGCACTTATTCCGATGAACTGGGCAGGACTGTTGGTGAGGAAATGCTGGAACCCACCCGGATTTATGCCCGGCAGATACTCCCCCTTGTGGAGAAATACGATATCAGGGGCATGGCCCATATTACGGGAGGCGGTCTCACGGAAAATATCCCCAGGATACTGCCGGAAGGTACTAAGGTTGTGCTTAATCCCAAGGCATGGCCTGAGAAACCTGTTTTCAACCTTATCCAGAGAACCGGCAGGATAGAGACTGAAGAAATGTGCCGGACCTTTAATATGGGAATCGGAATGACAATTATCGTACCATCCAGCCAGGCAGATGCAGTAATGGCAGACCTGGGGGCCAACGGTGAGCCAGCATACCTGATAGGAAAAGTTGCAGCAGGTGACAGGCAGGTCGAATATAGATCTGAGGAGGTGTAAGACGATGTCAAAATTACGCCTGGGGGTCCTGGCATCAGGGCGTGGTTCAAACCTGCAGGCCATTATTGATAACATCGCAGCCGGAAATATTGATGCTGAAGCTGCTGTAGTTATAAGTGACAAACCTGATGCCTTTGCCCTGGAACGGGCCCGGAACCATGGTGTTCCGGCTGTACATATTAAACCCGGGGATTACCGGGGAAAAGAAGCATATGAAAAGGCAGTGACTGACTGCCTCAGGGAAAACCGGGCGGAGCTTGTGATTCTGGCCGGGTATATGCGTCTGGTGGGAAAGGTCCTTCTGGATGAATACCCCAACCGGATCATGAATATCCATCCCGCGCTCCTGCCGTCTTTCCCTGGGGCACACGGACAAAGGGATGCGGTTGACTATGGGGTCAGGTATTCGGGATGTACCGTTCACTTTGTGGATGAGGGCATGGATACAGGGCCGATTATCCTGCAGGAAGTTGTTCCGGTACTCCAGGATGATGATGAAGACAGCCTGGCGGCACGTATTCTTAAGGAAGAACATAAGGTCTATTCGAAGGCCATTCAGCTCTACGCTGCAGGGAAGCTGAGGGTTGAGGGCAGAAGAGTATACATCAGTCAATAGGTGGCTCTGGGAAATGACCGTGGGCGGAATATGGTGAGCTATTGTACCGCTTTTCCCCACTGCTGCCTATGAGTCTAAGCTGCCATCCCCCGACACCAAGGCAGCGTCCCCGAACTTGATGGCTCATTGGGCTTGTTTAATAAGATGGCCGCCTCTCGTTTTAGCGAGCCAAAACTTCCCGGCGGCCTTCGCCATCTTCGGACATGCGGGGACTCCCTGCCTTGCTGCCGGTGACTTGCAGCAAGACTCATAACGGCAGCAGTGAAAGGAAAATCTTGCACAACACCACACCATATTCCACGGTCATTTCCAGAGCCAATGACTGATGAAGATAAATAAAAGGGGGGTATTAATTTGAAAAAACGTGCACTTGTCAGTGTTTCCAACAAGGCGGGCTGTGTTGAGTTTGCCCGCGAGCTGCATGAACTTGGTTTTGAAATCATCTCCACCGGGGGGACTTTTAAGACTATCAAGGAAGGCGGGGTTCCGGTTACCTATGTGTCTGAAGTGACGGGCTTCCCGGAAATTCTTGACGGCAGGGTAAAGACCTTGAACCCGTATATTCATGGTGGCATTTTGGCCCGGAGGACTCCTGACCACCTGGCCCAGCTGGAGGAACATAAGATCGGGACAATTGACCTGGTTGCCGTGAACCTGTATCCCTTTAAGGAGACGATTGCAAAACCTGATGTAACCCTACAGGATGCTATAGAAAATATTGATATCGGCGGTCCGACCATGGTCAGGGCAGCAGCCAAAAACTGTGAGAGCGTTACTATTATTGTGAACCCTGCCAGATATGGTGAAGTCATTGCCGAACTGAAGGAAAAGGGTGAGGTTTCCCGGGAAAACAGGCTGAAACTGGCTGCCGAGGCGTTCACCCATACAGCCGATTATGACACATATATCAGTACATACCTCAACAAACTGGTAAAAGAGAAATAGAGGTGAATTAATTGAAGGTACTTGTGGTAGGCGGCGGAGGCCGTGAACACACACTGGTCTGGAAACTGAAGCAGAGCCCGCGCGTAAAGGAAATCTACTGTGCTCCCGGAAATGCGGGGATTGCCGGAGATGCTGCCTGTGTTGATATCGCGGCAGATGATATTGATGCCTTGCTGGCATTAGCGCTGGAAAAGGGGATTGACCTGACGGTTGTCGGGCCGGAAGCTGCGCTGACCCTTGGGATAGTGGACCGGTTCCGGGAAAAAGGGCTGAGGATTTTCGGGCCCGATAAAAAGGCTGCCGCAATAGAAGGAAGCAAGGTCCTGGCGAAGGAAATTATGGATAAATATAACATCCCGACAGGGAAATATGCCGATTTCACTGATCCCGGCAAGGCTATCCAATATATCAGGGAAGTTGGGGCCCCTATTGTGGTCAAGGCTGACGGCCTGGCAGCAGGGAAGGGTGTTATTGTGGCCATGGATGAGCAGACAGCCATCGATGCCGTGAAGAACATTATGGAAGACAGGGCTTTCGGGGATTCCGGAAACCGGGTGGTAATTGAAGAATTTCTGGAGGGAGAGGAAGTCAGCATCCTTGCTTTTACAGACGGGACTGCTGTGGTCCCTATGGTTTCCTCACAGGATCACAAACGCATTTTTGATAATGATGAGGGTCCCAATACCGGTGGTATGGGAGCATATTCCCCGGCTCCGGTGTATACCAGGGACATTGAGCCTTTTGTTTATGACAGGGTCCTGGTGCCGACCATACAAGGGATGAAGGCAGAAGGGCGTACCTATGAAGGGGTTATCTATGCCGGTCTGATTATGACAAAAGAAGGCCCTAAGGTCCTGGAATACAATGCGCGCTTTGGCGATCCCGAAACCCAGGCAGTGCTGGCCAGGCTGGAAACCGACCTGGTGGATATTATCGATGCTGTCCTGGAGAAACGGCTTGCCGGTATCGACATTAGATGGTCTGATGATGCTGCCGTATGTGTTGTCATGGCATCAGGAGGTTATCCGGGAAGCTATGAAAAGGGAAAGGTGATTACCGGACTGGATGAGGCAGGAGCGGAAGGAGCTTTGGTTTTCCACGCCGGGACTGCTGAAAAGGATGGCCGGATAGTGAATTCCGGCGGCAGGGTGCTGGGGGTTACAGCCCTTGGCAGCACAATTCCTGAGGCGATTGCAAATGTTTACCGGGCAGTGGAGAAAATCACCTGGGACGGGGTGCAGTACAGGAAGGATATTGGGCAGAAAGCCATTAAGCACCTGTAGCTGAAACAAAATACGCCTTAAAACGAGAAAAGCCCCCAAAGGGCTTCTCTCGTATCCTAAAGCTAAGGAGTTATTATGACAGCCAGCATCATTGTCGGCTGTTGTTTTTAACATTTCCCTGTTCCGCACAGTTTATTCACAATTTGCCTTATTTTTTTTATTGTTAAGTAAACGATTTTTGTTCTTCTGTTTAAATACACTATTTTGGTGGGAAAAATAAAGGAGGAATTTCCCTGCAGGGCAGAGAATATATACTGACATCAAATGGCCATCTATCAAGGAATGAGGGATTTGCGTGACCAGCAGATTAAAAGACCCGCTGCTTGACAGCCTTTTCGAGGCAGTGCTTTGCCTGGAAAACCCTGATGAATGTTATCGTTTTTTTGAGGATATCTGTACCGTGGCTGAATTGAAATCCCTGGCCCAGAGGCTGGAAGTGGCCAAAATGCTGGAAAACAGCCGGACCTATGGAGAGATCGCCGAGAAAACGGGCGCCAGTACCGCTACCATAAGCCGGGTGAAAAGGTCCCTCAATTATGGGGCTGATGGATATAAGCTGGTACTTGACAGACTGAAAAGCTGAAAATGTGAAGTGGAGGGACTGCCGGCTGTGGCAGTCCCTTTTTTTGCTTGGTTTAACCGGATGAAACGACGTGTATATTGACAGGGGCAGCAGTGTATGTTAATATAGCTTTATTACTTTACTTAGTTAAAGCACGAAAGAAGGAGCTATTATTATGACCAACAGTCACTTAAGATTACAGGTTCCTGCCGGAGTGCGGGATCTGCTGCCCGGTGAGGCCCAGCGTAAAAGAAGCCTGGAGAATGCTTTTGAAAAAACCTTCAGGGTTTGGGGTTACCGGGAAGTAATCACACCAACCTTTGAATATTATGATGCCCTCTCCACAGGCAGGGGCGCTGATGAGGATGCCAGGCTGTATAAGTTTATTGACCGGCAGGGACATATCCTGACCCTGCGTCCGGACATGACTACACCCATAGCCCGCCTGGTAAGCACCAGGATGCGGGATGAAGCGTTCCCGCTAAGGCTTTTTTATATGGCTAACGGGTTCAGTTTTGAAGACCCCCAGGCAGGCCGGCAGCGGGAATTTTATCAATCCGGAATAGAGCTTATCGGTGACAGCAGTCCTTTCGCAGATGCTGAAGCAATAGCAATAGCAGTGGAAATACTGAAGGCTTCGGGTTTGCAGAATTTTAAAGTGAGCATTGGGCATGTGGATATACTTTATGGGATGATGGAGGAACTGGGACTTCCTGAAGCACACAAGGGGAGAATAAAAGCGGCCCTGAGCAATAAAAACTATGTCGGCCTGGAAGAGCTTCTTGATGAATTTGAGGTAAGTGAAACCGAAAAGGAAAAGTTTATGCATGTTATTACCGCAAGGGGCGGCCGGGAGGCAACAGCTGAGGCGGGCCGGTTTGCGGAAAATGCCAAAACTGCTGCGGCTCTGACAGCGTTGGAAAATGTATATGATGCTCTCAAGGCATATGAGGTAACCTCACATGTGGAAATTGACCTGGGGGTGCTCCGGGGCCTGGACTATTACACAGGGATAGTTTTTGAAGGGTACTCAGCATTCCTGGGATTCCCTATCCTGGGAGGCGGGAGGTATGACAACCTTCTGGGGCGGTTCGGTTTCGAGTGTACTGCAACCGGCTTTGCCTTGGGTATGGAACGGCTGCTGCTGTCCCTGGAAAAAGAAGGAAATGAAATCAGCCTTGCTCCTGATGCCGATTGCCTGATTATATATAACCCCTCACAGGCTGATGCAGCTTTTAAAAAAGCGCGGGAACTGCGGGAGGCGGGGCAGGTTGTTGTAACACTCCGGTCAGACATGGAAAACCCGTCAGACCTGGCAGGTTCTGCAGTACCGGGCTCCCAGAGGATGCCTGCCAAGGAGTTGATATTTATCAATGACAATAAAGGGCTCTAAGCGTTTAACGCCAGAGCCCTTTCCAATAACCGTGTAAGATAATAATTACAATTTAGCTTTTTAAAAAACTCTTTATTGTTAACATCCAGGACTTTTCCGGTTTCGACGATGAATCTACCAGAGGCTCAGGATTTGGATTCTCAACAGGTACATGGCTGATATCCTTTTGGCATCCGGGACATAACCATGGTTCACCGAGGGTCGTGGAACTAAAGGAAGCGCTGCTGCAGTACGGGCAGACCTTTTTTAACATAAAATGGATCACCTCAAAAAGGCTGAATAACATTAATATATATTTTTATTATCGGTAAACCTGAAAAAAACTTTATAGGTTTTAGAAAAAATATGGCCTTGTTGTTTTTATTGACACTAAATATAGCAGGTGGTATAATTTAACGTGTTAACATTTTAACGTATTAAAGAGGTGTATAGAACGTAGTAAAGAGGTGTTTAGAATGAAGTCTGATCTTGTTCTGGCTGTTCCCAAAGGAACACTGTATAAACCGACTGTAGCGTTACTTAAAGAGGCTGGTTTCAGCTGTAGTGATATGGAGACAGATACCAGAAAACTGCTGTTTAAAGATGAAGAACAAAAAGTGCAGTATATTGTCTGCCGGCCTACAGATATACCAACCTTTGTGGAGTATGGCGCCGCTGACCTGGGTTTTGTGGGTAAGGACACCATAGTGGAACAGAAAAAAGAGGTTTTTGAATTACTTGACTTAAAATACGGCTTTTGCCGCTTTGTTGTGGCTATGCCTGAAGAGGCCGCCCGGGAGAAGGACTGGGAACAGCTCAATCACGTGAGAGTTGCCACCAAGTTTCCCAGGGTTGCCGAGGAGTTTTTTATGAGCAGGGGTAAACAGATGGAAATAATCAAGCTTCACGGTAATATTGAACTTGCGCCCATGGTTGGTCTGTCTGACCTGATTGTGGATATTGTCTCAACAGGAAGGACCCTTAAGGATAACAGGCTGGTGGAAGTGGCCCGGATTTTTAATTCCACGACAAGGCTGATTGCCAACAGGGTCAGTCACCGGATGCTTAACAGCAGGATTAACCCTATCGTCAGGAAAATAAGGGAAATAGTTGAAAACGGGGGGGTGCCTGAATGATAAGGATACTGGAATCCGGAGATACCGCCATTGCAAATGTTATCAAGAAAGAATTTCCCGATCAGGCAGTTTATGAGCAACGGGTCAGGGAAATCCTCCAGAATGTCAGGGAACGCGGGGATGAGGCCCTTATTGAATATACAGCCAGGTTTGACCGGGCTGAACTTACCCCTGAGACCCTAAGGGTGTCTGCTGAGGAGACGGAACAGGCATACAGAGAGGTAGACGGTGAATTTGTGACCGCTATCCGGAGGGCCAGGGACAATATCGCGGATTTTCACCGTAAACAGCTGGGCAAATCCTGGATGGAAACCAGTGAGGATGGCACCATTCTCGGCCAGATAATCAGACCCGTGGAGCGGGCCGGTATCTATGTCCCGGGAGGTACGGCCAACTATCCCTCGTCGGTGTTAATGAATGCAGCACCGGCCAGTGTTGCCGGGGTACGCGAGATAGTAATGGTGGCTCCGCCGGGAAGTGATGGGAGGCTGCAGGCTTCCACCCTGGTAGCTGCCGCAGAAGCCGGGGTTACGGAAATCTATAAGCTTGGAGGAGCCCAGGCAGTAGCAGCCTTGGCCTATGGTACTGCCACAATAAGGCCTGTTGACCTGATTACCGGACCGGGTAATATTTATGTTACCCTGGCCAAAAAAATGGTATATGGTGTGGTTAATATAGATATGCTGGCCGGGCCCAGTGAAATACTGGTGATTGCCGATGATACCGCAGACCCGGTTTATGTGGCGGCTGACCTGCTTTCCCAGGCTGAGCATGATGTACTGGCTTCGGCTGTATTGTTAACTCCCTCCAGGGGCCTGGCTGAAGCTGTCAGGAAAGAAATTCCCCGGCAGGTCGGTTACCTCTCCCGGAAGGAAATCATGACAGCATCACTGAGGGACTACAGCGCCATAATTGTGACCAGGGACCTGGCGGAGGCGGTGGAACTGGCAAACAGTTATGCCCCCGAACACCTGGAACTGGCCGTAGCAGCGCCCTTTGACATTCTCGGCAAAATCAGGAACGCCGGTTCCATCTTTATGGGGCATTACACCCCGGAGCCGGTGGGAGATTATTTTGCCGGGCCCAACCATGTACTGCCAACCGGCGGAACGGCAAGGTTTTATTCTCCTCTGAATGTGGATACCTTTATGAAAAAGTCGGGCCTGATTGCATATTCCCCCGAGAGGCTGAAGAGGCACGGCGCAGATATAATTAAACTGGCCGAGACAGAAGGCCTGGACGCCCATGCCAACTCTGTCCGGGTCAGGCTGGGAAAGTGAGGGACAGATATTATGCAAATCAGAGACCTTGTACGGGAAGACATCCGGAACCTGGTGCCCTATGAGCCCCATCCTTATGCGGATGTGATTAAACTTGATGCCAACGAAAATCCTCATGCCTTTCCCGCCCCGGTAATCAAAGATATTTTTGAAACCCTTACCGGTGATACCTTCACCAGATATCCGGACCCCCTTGGTGAGGAATTAAGGGGTGAGATCGGGAAAATGACAGGTGCTGCCCCGGAAAACATTATCCTGGGAAACGGGTCTGATGAGTTGATTCAGCTGCTGATGCAGACTTTTGGCGGACCGGGCAGGCGGGTGGTCATTCCGGCTCCCACATTTGCAATGTACAAAATTCATGGACAGATTACCGGAACTGAGCCTGTGGAGATTCCCAGGAACAGCGATTTTTCTCTCGATGAGGAAAAACTCATTGCTGAAATGCAGGTTCCGGGCGCTACAACAACATTTATTGCCACACCCAATAATCCGACAGGCACCGCAGTGTCTGAGGAACAGGTGCGCCGGCTTCTGGAGCGGGTGGATTCCCTGGTGATAATTGATGAGGCATATATAAATTTTGGAGGCCAGACCTGCCTGCCCCTGATTCGGGAATACCCGAACCTGGTAGTGCTAAGGACCTTTTCCAAGGTTGGCCTGGCAGGGCTGCGGCTCGGTTATCTGACGGCAGATGCCGCTGTTGTCCGGGAACTGCTGAAAGTAAAGCAGCCATATAATGTTAATGCATTTTCTCAGGCGGCTGCCCGTGCAGCGTTGAGAAACTGGCATTATTTCCGGGAACAGATTGAGGAAATAATTGCGGAACGCGAAAGATTGGAGGCCGAGTTGGGAAAAATACATGGAATTGAAGTGTTCCCGTCAAAAGCAAACTTTCTTCTGTTCAGGGTTCCGGTTCCGGCGGCTGAACTTCACCAGAGACTGTTGGAAAACGGTATCCTGGTTAGGAAAAGTCCCGGCAGTACTCACGGGTTGGAGCAGTGCCTGCGGGTAACAGTCGGCACCAGGCAGGAAAATGACTTTTTTCTGGAGAAAATAACTAAACTAGTTCCGATTTCATGAAACGGAGTGATTCGAGTGGCTAAGGTACGGAAAAGCAAGGTATCCAGGACCACAACAGAGACAGATATTAATATCTCTCTGAACCTGGATGGTAAAGGAAGCTATAAACTGGACACAGGGGTCCCTTTTCTGGACCACATGCTGGCATTATGGTCCAGGCACGGCATGTTTGACCTGGATGTAGAGGCCCAGGGAGACACCGGAATCGATGACCACCATACCGTGGAGGACATCGGGATCTGCCTTGGACAGGCCATTTCCCAGGCACTGGGGGACAAAACAGGGATTAGACGTTACGGGACTGCTTTTGCGCCAATGGATGAGTCCCTGGCCATGGTTGTTATTGATATCAGCGGCCGGGCCTTTACTGCACTTGATATACCGATGCCGGCCCAGAAGGTGGGGGACTTCGATACCGAACTGGTTGAAGAATTCCTGCGGGCCCTGGCCACTAATGCGGAGGTTACTCTTCATGTCAGGCTGCTGCAGGGCAAGAACACTCACCATGTCATTGAGGCTGTCTTCAAGGCGCTGGGAAGGGCCATCAAAGAAGCTGTTTCCATTGATGAACGCATTGAAGGCATCATGTCCACCAAAGGACAGCTGTAAGTATTGGCCGACCCAGAGGGCGGCTGCATCAGCAGCCTGCCAAGGGTTTGCAGCATGAAAAATCGGAGGATAGACAAATATTATGATAGCTATAATTGACTATGGGATGGGAAATCTGCGGAGTGTGCAGAAGGGGTTTGAACACGTGGGGTATGATGCTGTGGTGACATCAGACCCTGATGAAGTCAGAAAAGCTGATAAGGTTGTATTACCGGGGGTCGGGGCCTTTGGTGATGCCATGGAGAACCTGAGGAATGCCGGAATGGTAGAAGTCATCACTGATGCAGTGAAGTCCGGGAAGCCCTTTCTGGGGATTTGCCTGGGTCTGCACCTGATGTTTGATTCCAGTGAAGAATTTGGCTTTCATGAAGGCCTGAAAATTTTCCCCGGCAGGGTCAGGATGTTGCCCCCGGGGCTGAAAATTCCTCACATGGGATGGAACCAGATAGAGATCCGGCAGGAGGTTCCCCTGCTTAAAGATATTCCTGAAGGGGCCTCCTTCTATTTTGTGCACTCTTTTTATGCTGAACCCAGTGACCCCGAAATTACCACAACAGTGACAGATTATGGGATAAACTTTACATCTATAGCCGGGAAGGGCCATGTTTTTGGCATCCAGTTCCACCCGGAGAAAAGCAGTTCACTGGGGCTGCAGATACTAAAGAATTTCGGGGAGATGAGATAATGCTTGTAATACCTGCAATCGACCTGCGCAACGGAAAATGCGTCAGGCTTGTTGAGGGGAAAATAGAGAATGAAACCATCTATTCAGATGACCCGGCAGAAATGGCGCGTAAGTGGGAAGGGCTTGGGGGGCAGTTCCTGCACCTGGTTGACCTGGACGGCGCTTTTGCAGGGAAACCGCAAAACGATGAGGCTGTCCGCAGCATTGTCCGTGCTGTTACTGTCCCCACAGAACTGGGTGGCGGCATCAGGGACCTGGAGACCATTTCGTATTACCTGGAAATGGGTGTCAGCAGGGTTATCCTGGGGACGGCAGCTATATCCAACCCAGAACTTGTCGCCGATGCAGTCAGGAAGTTCGGGGCAGAGAAAATTGTGCTGGGGATTGATGCCAGGGATGGGATGGTTGCCATACACGGCTGGGACTCCACGGTTACCAAAACAGCAGTTGAGCTGGCTCTGGAAATGAAGCAGTTAGGAGTCGAAAGGGTCATTTACACAGATATCAAGCGGGATGGGACCCTCAAGGGACCCAATCTTGAGAGCACCAGGGAGATGGCTGTGGAGACGGGATTAAAGATAATTGCTTCGGGCGGTATTGCGGGACCTGAAGATATCAGGGCGGTAAAAGAGCTGGAGCCGGCGGGGGTGGAAGCGGTGATTACCGGAAAAGCCCTTTATGACGGCAGGCTGGACCTGGAAGAAGCCCTGAGGATTAGTGTGGGACAGGAGAGATAGCAGATGCTGGCAAAAAGGATAATACCGTGTCTTGATGTTACCGGGGGCAGGGTTGTTAAAGGGACAAATTTTGTGGACCTCAGGGATGCCGGTGACCCGGTGGAGCTGGCGGCCTTTTATGACCGGGAAGGTGCTGATGAGCTGGTGTTTCTGGATATCACCGCTTCATCGGACGGCCGGGAGACAATGCTTGATGTGGTCAGGAGAACCGCCGAGGAGGTCTTTATCCCCTTTACTGTCGGCGGGGGAATCCGGAAGGTGGAAGATATGAGGGTTATGCTGGCCGCAGGAGCCGACAAGGTCTCAGTAAACACTTCCGCAGTACAGAACCCGGGCCTGATAGCCGAGGGCGCCAATAAGTTCGGATCCCAGTGTATAGTCCTGGCGGTTGATGCCAAAAGGACCGGTGTTCCAGGGAAATGGGAAGTATATATTCATGGCGGGAGGACCCCAACCGGGATTGATGCCATGGAATGGATAAAAAAGGCCGAAGGCCTCGGCGCCGGTGAAATACTTTTGACCAGTATGGATGGCGATGGGACCAAAGACGGTTATGATATCGAACTTACCAGGACAGTTGCGGAACTGGTTAATATACCAGTTATTGCCTCAGGCGGTGTTGGCAATCTGGAGCATATCAGGGAAGGGCTGGTCGAAGGGAAGGCTGATGCTGCCCTGGCGGCCTCTATATTCCATTTCGGCGAGTATTCAATCACTGAGACCAAGCAGTACCTGAGGGAAAAAGGGGTGGTGGTCAGGTAATGGATTTTGAGATGAATTTACTTAAGTACGATGCCCATGGGCTGATTCCGGCCATTATTCAGGATGTAGTTACAAATGAAGTACTGATGATGGCTTATATGAACAGGGACTCACTGCAGAAGACCCTGAAAACCGGGCGAACCTGGTTCTGGAGCAGGAGCAGGCAGGAATTGTGGAATAAAGGAGCCACCTCCGGTCATTACCAAGAGGTAAAGGCAATAAGTTATGACTGTGATGCTGACTGCCTGCTGGTCAGGGTTGTCCAGACAGGGGCGGCCTGCCATACCGGAGAACGCACCTGTTTTCATAATGCGGTTCTGGCTGCCGAAGCAGAAGCTCCGGCGTCAGCCGGCATACTCAATGAGGTTTATGATGTGATAATGAGCCGTAAGAGGGAGATGCCGGAAGGCTCATATACCACTTACCTTTTCACCAAGGGAATTGATAAGATTTGTAAAAAGGTAGGGGAAGAAGCTGCAGAAGTGATTATTGGAGCCAAAAACAGGAGCAGGGAAGAGGTCATCTATGAGGTTGGGGACTTGATTTACCACCTGCTGGTCCTGCTTGGCGAACAGGGGATAGAGCCGGGAGAAGTTTATCAGGAACTGTCCAGGAGAAGATAAATACTGCAGATTTCGGAAAAAGTACATCTTTTCTTCACATTTTGGTCATAATTTTGGTTTATCCTATAGATGGAGGTGAAGAACGATGATGTATGGCTGGGGTTCCGGAGCAGGTTATGGTATGGGCATATGGATGTTGATAAGCTGGATAATAATGGCGGTTGTGATAATCTTTGCTCTGTACGGGCTTATTGCAATAATCAGAAAATCTGAAACAGGGCGCTTTACGAATAAATCTTTAGAGCCAATGGAGTATCTCAAGGAAAGGCTTGCCAAAGGCGAAATTTCTCATGAGGAATACCAAAAAATCAAAGAAGAACTGCTTAAGTAAATGTGAGGCCTTCCCGGACGGAAGGTCTTAACCTTTTTCTGCAGGGGAAAGCTCAGCAATATATGGCAGATTACGGTATTTTTCTTCATAATCCAGACCGTAGCCGACCACGAAAGTATCAGGCTGGATAAATCCACGGTAGTCAACCGGAATGTTCAGGAGACGTTCCGAGGGATTGTCAAGGAGGGTACAGATTTTTAAACTGGCCGGTTTGCTGGATTCCAGGTGCTGACAGATATAACCGAGGGTCAACCCTGTTCCGATGACATCCTCTACCATCAGGACATGCCGGCCGGTTACCGAAATGTCCAGGTCCTTGGTAATGCGCACAATACCTGTTTCACTGGTCACCCCGGGATAAAGGCCGATTGAGAGGAAGTCAATACTGAGTGGTATGGTAAGCTGTCTTGTAAGATCAGCTACAAAGTATAATGACCCTTTAAGGACACTGACGATAACAGTATCCCTGTCCCGGTAGTCGGAGCTGATCTGCCGGCCCATTTCTGCAACTCTTTGTCTGATGGCTTCTTCACTGAATAGTATTTTTCCTATTCCGGTTTCTTTCATTCTCCCTTGGTTCCTCCTTTATGCAGTGTATTTCCTATGTCTTCTTGTGCTGTACCTCCCTCACGGGGTGCGGGGTCACCTTCGCGCAGTCCGAATCTCTTCAGCAGTGAGTAGAAATCATTCTTAAATACAATATTTATATTAGTCCCCGGGTATAGTTCTTTGAGGAGGCGCATTTTTTTCTTTTTTTCGGTGACATACTTTTGGTCCATCGTAGTAAGCTCAATATATGTGTCAAAGCGAGGCAGGTAAAAATCCGGAGCAAAGGCCTTGGTGATATTCCCTTCGGCATCCCATTCAATAGGAAAAGTCCGGGGTTCGTACTCCCAGGCGATATTATACATATCAAGAATTTTGGAAAACTCTTCTTCAGAAGGGTGCCTGAAGGAAGAAGGCTTACCGGTTTCTTCTGTACTGTCAGGGCTGCCGGGGCAGACTGCAGCGGTCATTTTGACTTCAGCCAGATATGCCAGGAGAGATACACATTCCCTGACCCCTAAGTAATCGGCATTCAGGGTAAGGTGATATAGTCCGGGGTCTGCCCAGTCCTTCTCATATACTGTGTTGATAAACCTTCTGCGTTTCCGGTCGCTTAACTCAAGAAATCTTATGGCATCCTGTTTTTCCAACCCGTGAGTCTGCATTACCCTGCTCAGCCGGACAGCATCAGAGGCGGTTATCCTAACATGCAGGGCGGCAGGATCGCCGGCAAATATTACCTGGGAGCCTAAACCCTGTATGATTACGGATTGTTTTGTCACTACTTCCCTGAGCCTGGTCTCTATGTACTCGGCAAAGCTCACCCCGGTGCCGGACCTTTTCAGAAAGAAGCGGGGACTTTCTGACAGCATGCGCAGCTCATGGTCACCTGCTATTTCGGGCAGCCAGTTATTCATAATGAAATCATGGGTGATTACTTCAACACCAAGGCGTTTTGACAGCATTTGGATAATTTCATAGCCCAGGCTTCCCGCCTGCCTGGAAAAGGTAATGAAAAACATATCTTCACCCCGTCATTAGCATTCTGAGTTTCAGTAATATTATACCAGAAATTAACCGAATAGGCCGCAGGCAAAAAAATTTTACCAAAACAAAAAAGAATGCAGCAGGCAGGTAAAGGAAGGTAAAGTGGGATGTAGTTGATATAAATCAATAATTTAGAACTTTTTAGGCTTTGACTGTCTGCAGCCAGTTTAGTAAGATTAAAGCAAGCTCCAAGGAATTCCTAAGATGGAATACCTGAAAGGCCAAACCACAGAAGCGGAAAGTATCGACATAATCAGTGAACCGGTGAACCAAAATCACTATATCGGAAGGGATTTAGCGAACCACTACTATAACAGGACTAACGGCATCGTATCATTTGATAGTGAACTCAATCAGAGATTTCACGAAGTGTGATAAGGTGAGGGTAGGATTGTTATGGGAGGGCAGTAGTTGGATAGCCGGATGACGAAGGGTCACAAAAAGTTGATTACAGGAAGCGGAATTGGGATGGCACGGACAGGTGGGAAATCGATAAAGGTTCGTTGGAGCCTTTATTTTTTTGTCTCAGAAAAAATATATGTTTTTAAAAAGTAAGCCAATCAAATTTTAAAACGGTTGGCACTTTTTTTTTGCCGGCTTACCTGATTGCAGGGTATAAGCAACTTCTATACCGGTATAAGCAAATTAAGGCAGGAAAAAAGCCACATATGGTAAATAACATCAAAAAGAGGAAATTAAGGGCAATTTAGGTCGAAGAATGTGAAATGTTGAACAAAAAACTAAGGAATGTGAAGATAATGAATGAACCAGTGAAAACTAATACAAAAATAGAGTATGGTTTTAATTGGCGGACCGGCACTACGGGAACGGCTTTGGAAGCCCTAAAGGTTTTGCTTGATAGGCGTGACACTGCTACCGGAGGCCATTCTCTCAGAGTGGTAAGATATACGGAGGCGATTGCCGCCGAACTTAGGATACAGGGACAGGAGCTCGAAGATTTAAGCTTGGGTGCGCTGCTCCATGATATCGGGAAAATAGCAATCCCGGATTCCATTTTACTAAAGCCAGGTAGTTTGAACAGGGATGAATGGGTGATTATGAAAACTCATCCCCGTTTGGGGGCAGATATGATATCGATGGTTGAGTCACTGCAGCCGGCCATCCCAATTGTATTGCACCATCATGAGTGGTATAATGGTTCGGGTTATCCCGCCGGTTTGATAGGAGACGAAATTCCTCTGGGAGCAAGAATTTTTGCAATTGCTGATGCCTTTGATGCCATGACCAGCGTCAGGCCTTACAGTGGCGCCATGGATGTACAAAGCGCCATAAAGGAGTTGAAGGCAGGCAGCGGAACCCAGTTTTGTCCGGTATGTTTACAGGCATTTTTAAATTTGGAAGATAAGAACCTGCCTATTATATATGATGAATGCAGGAAGGAAGCTGAGCCCACACAGTTTTACGGTCTCCCAAATTACTTTAATCTCTAGCCCGCTGCCGGGCTTTTTTTGTTACCCCGATATGAGTATGCTATAATTAGGGAATAGTATTAAAAATTCTATTACCGGATAGTGTGAAAAAAGGAGTTTTGTTGTGACAACTGTGTTTCTCTTTCTGACAGGCATACTTGCCGGTGGTTTTGGCGCCCTCCTGGGACTTGGGGGAGGCGTTATTGTTATCCCTGTGCTGACTATATTGTTTGGGCTGCCTATCCATACTGCTATTGGGGTCAGCCTGGTTGGGGTTATCGCTACCTCTACCGGTGCTGCAATAGTCTATGTCCGCGAGGGAAAAGCCAATATTAAGCTGGGGATGACCTTGGAACTGGGGACAACACTTGGCGCTGTGGCCGGTGCGGTTGTGGCCGGGTTTATCAGCGCCAGGGTGCTGTATTTTCTTTTCGCCGGGATGGTAGTCTATAATGCTTATACAATGTACCGCCGGGAAGATAAAGCAGGCAGCGGGGAAGAAGATGTCGCTGCGGAAGATGATAAAATTACCGCAAACAAGGAAGGGTCCGGATATACGGTAAAAAATATTCCCCTGGGGGTTTCCCTGTCGTCACTGGCAGGGGTTATGTCCGGCCTCTTGGGGGTAGGCGGAGGATTGATAAAGATACCGGTGATGTATTTATTGATGGGTGTCCCTCTAAAAGTGGCCGCTGCCACCAGTAACTTTATGATCGGGGTTACTGCCAGCGCCAGTGCGTTTATTTATTACCTGAACGGAAACATAGATGCAGTGGCCGCAGTTCCCGTAGCCCTGGGAGTGTTCGGCGGGGCTGCTATAGGGACCCGGATTAATGAGCGAATTTCCACACGGTCCCTGAAAAAAGTATTTGTATTTGTATTTATTTATATTGCGATTCAGATGCTTATTAAGGGTTTCAGGGGGTAGCCGATGACTGAGAAGAGTATGCACATCAACCGAATACTGGCAGTGCTGCTGCGCACCGGTTCAGCTTTGAGTGTGGTCCTGATGGCTGCCGGATTGGCACTTGCATTGGCAGCGGACGAAGGCCTGGAGGGACAGCGGGCGGTGGGCCAGGGGTTTTTACAGGTGATTACCGGGGTAATGGCATTTAAGCCCATGGCTGTAATGACGCTTGGCATTCTTGTCCTGTTATTTACCCCGTTTCTTAGGGTAATTGCAGCTTTCCTGTCGTTTCTCCTTATTGAAAAGGATATTAAATACAGTCTGATTTCCTTTGGGGTATTGCTGATTATGACACTTAGTCTGCTGGTCCCAGGGCTGCACTAGATTATTTTGAAGGGAGCGGGTTTCGCGGGAACCTCTATAAGAAACTTAACGTAACTCTTAGGCCGATATGTCGAGATAAATCCTGCGAGTTAAACCATTGATACATACATTACCCCCTAAGTAGATTTGTATGAGGATTATTCAGTACCTCTGCTTAGGGGGGTGTATTTATTTTCTTAAAAAAGTGTACTATTTCACTTCATCTTTATTGACTGATGCGGCGGGTGTTATATCAAGTTGATTCTGGAAATCAGATGTAGCTTTTTTAAATTCTCTTAAGCTTTTCCCCATTGCTTTTCCTATTTCAGGAAGTTTTTTAGGGCCGAAAACAACTAAAGCCAGAACTAATATCAATACCAGCTCCGGCAGTCCCAGGTTAAACATAATCTTTATCCTTTTAATGCTAAAGTGGTTGCTAACTTTAAAAAGGCTTATGTTGACCTCTCAAAAGACGACTGGACTGATGCCTGGGTAATTGCTGACCGGCTTCGCTTTGGTCGGCTCCCAGAGAGTTGTCAAGTTAATTTTCGTTATCTGCCACTGCAACGCTTAACCAGGTTTCGGTATCACCTGATGCAAACGATTACCAGAGAGAAAAATTACTTTCTCACCAACTTGTTTCTAAAGTTCAATACCTTACAGCAAAATGACGTTTTCTCTAATCTGTTCGGTGCGACATCCAAGGCAGTGCTTACTGAGTTCCTTTCTCCGGATGAAATTGCGGCTCGACCGCTTGATAATTTGAATTTTTGATGGAGAAAGGTAACAAGCATTTTACTGACCCCAAGGCCACTGCTGAGGTGCTCAAAACCGCCGCTAAAAACGCTCATAGACTAAAAGGCAATATGCTAGAGCCGGTTAATTTGATCCTGACCACCAGCCTGGAAACTATCAAATGCCTGGAGAAACAGGTTAAGACCATTGATAAGGCTATATCTAAAGAACTCCTACATTTTAGATACACCCTTGATTCTGTACCCGGCCTTGGTTCTGTTTTTTGTGCCGGTTTAATTGCCAAGATTGGTTATATCCGTCGTTTTCCCTATGAAGCGGCCTTAGCAAAGTTTGCCGGATTAACTTGGCGCGGGCATCAGTCCGGTGAATTTGTAGCCTATGAAGCCCCTCTTACTCGAACAGGAAACGCTTATTTGCGATACTACTTTGTACAAGCTGCCAATTCGGTCCGGCAGTATGAATCTGAATACCGTCAGTTTTATTCCCGTAAGTTCCGGGAGAGTAAAACCCACCATCATCGCCGTGCATTGGTTCTTGCCGCACGTAAATTAGTGCGTATGGTTGATGCCCTGCTGCGCAGCAACCAACTTTACATGCCCCAGGGGCAAAGGAGTGATGTTATTTAGCTACCAATAACCATGCCGTTTTGGAGATAGGGAGGTTTTATGTTGCCTTTTTTTAAAAAATTACTCGAAAATTTTAACCCTAGGGTCTTTACATATTACCGTAGGTCTCATAAGACAGAGCAATGGAGCCAAGTCATTTGGATAGGCTTAAGCTCCCTGCCCCGACTAAGGACTTAGTTTGCTTTGCAGCACTATTTTGATTTTTGCAGCATTTTATGCTGATGGTCATGACATTCAAGGCACTCCATCAGACCTTGCGCATTGTTAAGTGTACTGTCTGTACCTACATGGCAGCCCATACAATTAGCGGTATCTTCATCATAATTAAATACAGGGGTAAATGTTCCGGCATAAAATTCATTCATCAACTGGGCTGCTTTTGCAGCAGTGTCTCCGGCAACTTTTGCACAGCGGTGTTTCCTTTCGATAGAGTTTACTCCGAACTCTGTCGTAGTGGTCCATATGCTGACGGAATTGTGGCAGAGTGGTGAATGAGATACTGTTTGTGCTTGATTTGGGTAATCACAATATTGATCCAGAAGAGTGCTCGGGAATGGTTCCTGGGTATACCATCCCATGAGTTGGTGTCCTACTTTATTTATATTTGTACCAAGGGCTAAACTCATTACACCCAATGAGCCATTTAAGGATCCGCATAAAGTACCCCAACCGAGTGCCCCTCCTGACCCGTATTTAAACATGTCAACAGGAAATGTATCCCATGGTGTCCCGACAGTTTCACATAAGGTTTCAATTAGTCCTTTGGCAGATGCATATGCGCAGCCACCGACAAAGTATGCGTCGAATCCTCTTTTTCGCACAATTTCAACATCCAGTGGTTCATAAGGCCAAGGCATAGGGTTAACCACTGCTTCTGCTGGTTTTGGATCCATTAAACCGGTAACTTTACCTAATGCTAATGCTCCGGCAACACCTCCGGCACCGACGAGAAAATTTCTTCTTGAAATTACTTTTTGTTCTTTTGGCATACACGCATCCCCCTTTTCAATTAAAGACAAACTCTTGTTTGTTATTCGTTCACTTAACACCATGTTTTTCCATATCAATAGCCTCCTCTCTATTCTTATTTAATTTGGAAGAGCGCGACCAAGAACTAACTTAGTTGGTTTATCAAACATCAAGCTATGGTACCGGAGAAAGATAATAGGATGCGGAACAAATATAGTACTACTGTTAGTAATTGGAATTACTACAACCAAATTATGTATTATTATATCTCTACTTCACCGTCGAAATCGTAAAAAAAATAACCATTTTAAAATTGCAATTTTTTTATTCTTTGATACTATTAGACATAGTTGGAAAAAAAGTGACCAGTAATTTGTCCCAAATGTCAAATTAAAGAATCGGGATTATTAGCTTTTTGTATGAAGCATACTACTTATCCTTACACAGGTAAACTTTCGACAAAAAACCATTTCGGTGTGTAGTTTCGGGTCATAGCTTTTCGTTATAGGGTTATTAATGTCCCTGATAGCTTTAAGAAGAGAAGTTTCAAATTCCAATTTTCAAATTCCATGATTGTCAGAGGAAATAGTTTTTTGAAATTTATTTTGAGTTAATTCTTTCGGGTAATAAATCAAATTGTGACATTGGTGGGGAAAGAAGGGATTGTGGTGGTTTCTGGAGAAACAGAGGCTATTGATGTGATTTGCAACTTTATAATGGTGGCATAAACGAAAGTTGTGTGCGTTAATGCGGGAGATAAGCGGACATCGCTTCGCTGCGCTCGCTCGTCCGATTATCGCGGCGCCGGTTTCCCGAGGGCACGGCGACGTCATAGCTCGCGCAGAACGCTCGCGACGTCGCCTATCAGCCGGGTTCCCGGCTGATGCCCAAATGCCCACTGCGTGGGCACTTCGGGAACCCGGCGCCGCGTTAGACGAAATTCGAGTCCTATTGGGGGTCTTTAAACAATGAATGAGAGGAAATGGGATATTATATATGTCTTACCTAATATCAGTCTACAGCAAACATTTGAAACTTCTTGCGTTGCCTTAGTTCCTTTTCAAGATGAACGAGTGAGGCAGATTGAAGCTACATCTGCAGAATGCTCAAAAGTCCTCAATAGTTTTTTTGACCATTCTAAGAGAAAAGTCGAACCTTCAGTCTTGTTAATTGCCAAAGATGCCTCTCCCACAGTAATGTCTGAGGAAGCTTTAGTATCATTCAGAAATGCTGTTTCAATGGCCATAATTATTAAAAGTTGGGCTAGTGTAGTTCCGAAAGGAAATGTAATGTCTCCGTTATTTTCCGATTTCTTTGATTTCTATCCTATTGCTATTGGTCATCAAGGGTTTGTAACATCTACGCCAGCAGTCAATGCTCTGTACTCAACAGACTCACCATTCATAGGTACTGTATCACCGTATCTTCCTCGACTTTTAACAATCAAGCACGATGTTGATGATATTATTCTCAAAGCCATGTTGAAGGTTTGGGAACATAGATTTGTTCAACCAGCTACAGATACTAGGTTTAGTCGGGTATTGTTCCGTTCGCTCGAAATGGCCTATCATGCAACATCTACACCTATAAAAAATGAAAGCAGCTTATTTGATTATGGAGTTAATTTAGCTCTTTGGGTAAGCGCATTTGAAATTTTAGCTCATCCTGGCAAAGGAAGGGTTGATCTTGGAAAAGTAATTAGCCAACTTAGTAATTTTCAATGGAAGCATAAATCATTAACTATGAGAAGATATAGGGTAATGACTTACAGAAAAAAGGGAAAAATTATCCGAGAAAACGGTAATTTTTCTCAGGTTGTTTACAAAAATCTTTATGATGCTCGCAACAGTTTTCTCCATGGAAATGCTGTTAACAATAAAGTTTTACATGTTCGTGGGGACAAGAAGAGTTTACCCTTATATGCGGTTATTCCGATTATATATCGTACTGCTTTACATGTGTTTTTGGACAGGTACATAAAAAAATGTGAAAGACAATGTACCAAGATCTGTATGCCTCCTACCAAGAAAATTTGTAGGTTTGATTATGGACTCTTTATCGCAGAAAGACAGTATGAAGACTGTTTACTCAGAGCTTTGGGGTTGGACTCGAACATCACCTAAACCAGCTAGTAAACGTCAAGAGTTTTTTAAAAAATACTTTTGCCCTTTTAAAAAGGCATAGCAAAGCAAGCCTACCAATGGTAGACTTAAGAAAAGCAGTAACCGTGTTGATTCTAGGTCAGTTTAAAGGGTTCGTTTTTCCGCCACATACCATAGATAATTTTTAGCAGTTTGTTAGCTGTAGCAACCAAGGCTACCATTTTAGGTTTACCCGTACTTACTTTTTTAAGATAACAGTTTTGCAATAGAGGGTTTACCGGTCCCTTTTTAGTAGTGCGTATTGCGGCTTTGGCTGCTTGAAACAATGCCTTACGTAGGTAAGCAGACCCGCGCTTTGATATTTTGTTTCTTGATGATTTGAATTTACCTGATTCAAAGACAGAAGCATCAAGACCGGCATAAGCTGTTAGCTGATGGTCACCAGAGAAACGGTTAACATCTTCAATTTCTGCCAGGATAACGGCAGCAGTGATTTCTCCAACACCGGGGATAGTTCTCAACAAAGAATAAACAGATATCTCCTTGGCCGCTGCAACAATTTGAGCCCGTATGTCAGCCAACTGAGCTTTGTGTGTCATGAGTATGCCAATGTACTCACGGAGAACACGTATGTTGGACTGTTGGGAGACTTTGTAGGGCAAACTTGCCCTGGCGGCGGCCAGTAATTTATTATAAATATTTTCCACCCATCCTTTTCGCTGATACTCTGCTTTAAGTAATGCTAAAACATCTTCTTTAGCGGCTGCTAAAACACTTTCAGGAGTAGGAAAGGCAGCCAGCAGGTGCAGAGAAGAATCCCCGCAAAGTGTAGAGAAAACATTTGAGTAATAAGGGAAAAGCAGATCTAAAACGCTTTGGAATCTTAACTGGGACTCAATATATAGCGAATTGATTCCATCATAATGCCGACATAAAACTCTTAATTCAGCAATGGCTGGATTGATCGGTTTTTGAGCCTTGAAATTTTGCATGTAAAAAAGTTCGGCAATACGTTTAGCATCGACGGGATCAGTTTTAACTTTACGGATAGACCGGCGTTTTTGCTGATGAGTATGGATAGGGTTTAAAACGATGACGGAATATCCAGCCTCCTGCAGGATACAGCTAATAGGCTTTGAGTAATTTCCTGTAGACTCCAGGATAACCTGAGGTCTTTCACCAGTAAGGCATTCCATATTTTTGAGACGGTCAATGAGCAGTGAAATACCTTGCGGGGTGTGAGGAACAGATACTGGTTTCTTAAAGGGTTCATGCATGGAAAGATCATGTTGCGACATAGCTGCTTCCTTTCGAAACATCCAAACTTAAAACAGGCTTGTACATATAAAACCTCCTGGAACCTGTCCGGGCATTCTCCATAGGTTCGCGATGTAATCCGGGAGTAAATCCCAACCAGCTCAGACGTGGTATGAATGCCTTTAGAGGGAGTGGACACTTTAGGCGACGGGGTCAAAAGCCCCAACAACGAGCACGTCCTAAACCCTGGTTTTATTCCAGTTTAAAGGACAGAAATAAAATAAAAAAGGCCATACCAGTCCGAACTGGTTATGACCGTATTATACGAACAACGGGCTAAACGGCTCCGCTTCGCTCCGACCCAACTTTCCCGTCCTCGGGCTGTCACGCCTTTTGCGGTAAATGGGGAAGGGATGCAAGAGCAAAAGCCGCGCCAGCCCTGTGGGCGGGAAAGTTCATTTAGCCCCAATGCGATAAGCGGACATCGCTCGCTGCGCTCACTCGTCCGATTATCGCGGCGCTGGTTTCCCGAGGGCACGGCGACGTCCTCGCTCGCGCAGAACGCTCGCGACGTCGCCTATCAGCCGGGGTTCCCGGCTGATGCCCAAATGCCCACTGCGTGGGCACTTCGGGAACCCGGCGCCGCGTTAGGCGAAATTTGCCATCATTTGATTTGGGGGAAAAACATGTTAAGCAAAACCTATGAATTAAAGCTACAAAGACTCGGAAGAGCTTTTGGCGGGTATGAGCATCCAATCACAGATTCGCACTTAAGTGTTTTTACAGATGCGGTGATTATATTGTCTAATTTTTATTTACCATTTGAGCAATCGTTTATCGAACTATCTATTAACTGGGATCCTTTTATTCGCGCTATCAAGAAACATATTGAGGTGAATAATTGTTCATCTATAGAAGAATTAGAAAAGAAAGGCAAAGAATACGAAAAAGTCAATAGTCCTGTGTTGATGATAGATGTAAAGGTTAAAGATGGTGAAGAAAGCCAAATATTACTTTTAACGGAATATGTACACAATTTTATTTTTCACTTATTTTTAATAATGAACCTTTCCGCACCTGCTAGTTTCAGTCTCCACGACTCGAAATTAAATGATTCTAGTATTAATTTATGTACCGATGATTTAGAGACTGCTTGGATCGAAAGTTTGAAAAACAATTGGCCTAGTATACAATATGTTCCTTTGAAAGACACGTGGGAATGGTATAAAAAATTAAAATTAAACAAAAAACAGATTGCCGAAACTAGAACGGAAAGGGCTATTTTTGCGTTACTACATTTTTGTAGCAGTTCATCTGATAATCCAGCAAATTTAATATGGTTGGCTCATGCTTTAGAATCACTATATGATACCCCGGCAAATGCCATTTCAAAGACTTTAAGAGATAGAATTTTTGTTTTTTTAGGTCAACCCCAAAATAATTATAGGACCTTAAAGAAAAAAATTAATCAATTCTATGAGTTTCGGAGTGCATTTGTACATGGGACACTTGATATCTATTGTCCTGCGTGTAGTGAATGTTTAGATGAAAAGATAGAATCCCATTTACCTAAATTTTGGGTAACATATGATTTCGCATTGTCTCTTACTATAGCGACATTGCAACAAATGATTATTAAGCAATGGACAACATTATATTTTTCAGAAACAGTTTCGGGCCAATGATGGCAAACATCGCCTAAACCAGCTAGTAAACGTCAAGAGTTTTTTAAAAAAATTTTTTGCCCTTTTAAAAAGGCATAGCAAAGCAAGCCTACCAATGGTAGACTTAAGAAAAGCAGTAACCGTGTTGATTCTAGGTTAGTTTAAAGGGTTCGTTTTTCCGCCACATACCATAGATAATTCTTAGCAGTTTGTTAGCTGTAGCAACCAAGGCTACCATTTTAGGTTTACCCGCACTTACTTTTTTCAGATAATAGCTTTGCAATAGAGGATTTACAGGTCCCTTTTTGGTAGTGCGTATTGCGGCTTTTGCTGCTTGAAACAATGCCTTACGTAGGTAAGCAGACCCGCGTTTTGATATTTTGTTTCTTGATGATTTGAATTTACCCGATTCAAAGACAGAAGCATCAAGACCGGCATAAGCTGTTAGCTGATGGTCAACAGAGAAACGGTTAACATCTTCAATTTCTGCCAGGATAACGGCAGCAGTGATTTCTCCAACACCGGGGATAGTTCTCAACAAAGAATAAACAGATATCTCCTTGGCCGCTGCAACAATTTGAGCCCGTATGTCAGCCAACTGAGCTTTGTGTGTCATGAGTATGCCAATGTACTCACGGAGAACACGTATGTTGGACTGTTGGGAGACTTTGTAGGGCAAACTTGCCCTGGCGGCGGCCAGTAATTTATTATAAATATTTTCCACCCATCCTTTTCGCTGATACTCTGCTTTAAGTAATGCTAAAACATCTTCTTTAGCGGCTGCTAAAACACTTTCAGGAGTAGGAAAGGCAGCCAGCAGGTGCAGAGAAGAATCCCCGCAAAGTGTAGAGAAAACATTTGAGTAATAAGGGAAAAGCAGATCTAAAACGCTTTGGAATCTTAACTGGGACTCAATATATAGCGAATTGATTCCATCATAATGCCGACATAAAACTCTTAATTCAGCAATGGCTGGATTGATCGGTTTTTGAGCCTTGAAATTTTGCATGTAAAAAAGTTCGGCAATACGTTTAGCATCGACGGGATCAGTTTTAACTTTACGGATAGACCGGCGTTTTTGCTGATGAGTATGGATAGGGTTTAAAACGATGACGGAATATCCAGCCTCCTGCAGGATACAGCTAATAGGCTTTGAGTAATTTCCTGTAGACTCCAGGATAACCTGAGGTCTTTCACCAGTAAGGCATTCCATATTTTTGAGACGGTCAATGAGCAGTGAAATACCTTGCGGGGTGTGAGGAACAGATACTGGTTTCTTAAAGGGTTCATGCATGGAAAGATCATGTTGCGACATAGCTGCTTCCTTTCGAAACATCCAAACTTAAAACAGGCTTGTACATATAAAACCTCCTGGAACCTGTCCGGGCATTCTCCATAGGTTCGCGATGTAATCCGGGAGTAAATCCCAACCAGCTCAGACATGGTATGAATGCCGTTAGAGGGAATGGACACTTTAGGCGACGGGGTCTTAAGCCCCAACAACGAGCACGTCCTAAACCCTGGTTTTACTCCAGTGTAAAGGACCGGAATAAAATAAAAAAGGCCATACCAGTCTGAACTGGTTATGACCGTATTATACGAACCAGCTAGTAAACGTCAAGAGTTTTTAGGTGAAAGACGGCTATCTATATTTAGAAAAAAAGAAGAAGACCAAACTAGTTGGCCTCCGAAGGATTATTTTTTGGTTATATGTCTTTTGGGTTTTAGAAGGGAATGATATGATGGTTTATCTTTGATTTTCTTTAATCCAAGGTAAGAGATTAATGCATTTTGCAAAACCTGAGAGAAGTTTACTTTTTTCTCCTCAGCGAGATCATTTAACCATTTTGGTAGTGTAAGTGTTTTTTTCACAGCCTTTTCTGCCATTTCATCACGAATAGGTGGCATCCACACTTCAACCAAAGCTACAAACTGGTTTTTATCAAAATTCAAGCTTGAAATAGGTGATGGTTCCGGAATGGTTTCTCCTTCGTCTTCAAGACCGTATAAATGTAGTTCCAGTGCATCTTTAGCCATATAAAGGGCATCATCGTCTGTATCACCACATGATAAACACCCTGGTAAGTCAGGGAACTCAACCGAAATACCGTCTTCTTCAATAGAGAAAACAGCAGGGAAAACATATTTATCTTTCTTATTCATGGATTTCAACCTCCTTCTAGCTTAAGTCCTGCTTGCTTCAAAATACTTTTCACAGTTTTAATTGGCAAGTCTTTGTTAGGATGAGGTACTGTAACTAATCCTTTTTTAGTAGGATGTTTTAACTGGACATGGTCACCGCGACACCTTGCATCTTTCCAACCATCGTTATATAAGATTTTAAGTATTTTTCTTGAAGAATACGATTTCATAAGATACTCCTAAAAATATATCAATGCAAAGATATTATAACACGTGCAAAGACACGTGTCAATAAAGCATGGATGATAGCCGTCCATCGCCTAAACCAGCTAATTATTTTAAAAAATCTTTTCTTGTTTAATAAGAGAGCATAGCAAAGCAAGCCTACCGGTGGTAGACTTAAAAAAAGAGTTGCTGCAGGTTAATCTCAGGGGCTGCTGTGTATCTCAGTCCCAGGGAGCGATTTGCCAAGCCGTTTACTGTAGAACATACAGCTTATGGATTCGGCACGCTCTTTGAATCTCTTCGTGAGGTTGAGCAGGTATCCGGTAAAAAACCCGATATTATTCTTGAATCGACCGGCAATTATTCCAGACCTCTTACCTACTGCCTGATGGATGCCGGGTATTCGGTGATTGCTCTTAATCCGCTGGAAACCCATGAACAGAAACGCCGTTCTGTTCGCAAAGTCAAAACGGATAAAGTGGATTCAAACCGTATTGCCAAATTATATTATCTGGATGATCGGGCACCTCTTCGGCCGGTCAATCCGGATATTGCGGAATTACGTAACCTTTGCCGCCTGTACGATGGTCTTACAAACGTTTATACCGAAATTCAGCTAAGATTCCAAAGCATTCTGGAGCAGCTATTCCCTCTCTATCTAAATGTTTTCTCCAAGGTTTGCGGTGATTCATCCCTTCGGGTAATTGGAGCATTCCCCACTCCGGAAGCCATTTTATCAGCTGGCAGGGAAGATATCATCCACCTTCTTGATACCAGGTTCCAGCCAAAAAGCTGGCCTGACGAGATTTATGAAAAATTAATGGCCGCCGCCAGGGCAAGTCTGCCTTACAAAGTGGCCCAACGTTCTAACGTACGTGTTCTTAGAGAATATATTTCTATTCTCATGACACAAAAGTGACTTCTTTCAGGCTTACAGGCTCAAATTGTAACGGCGGCCAATAATTATCCGGTTTTTCACTTGCTTAAAACCAGTCCCGGCTTAGGTAAGATTACAACTGCTTCTATATTCGCTGAAATTGAGGATATTACTTTGTTTCCTTCGGTCAAACAGTTGGTCGCTTATTCCGGGACCGATCCTTCTGTTTGCCAATCGGGCCAATTTGAAGGAGATAGAAATAAAATCTCTAAACGGGGTTCTGCCTATCTTCGCAAAGCTCTCTACCAAGCTGCCTCTGCAGGGATTCACGTTACCAGAAAGGGCCCAGTTAACTTCAGCCTCTACAACTACTATTCAAGCAAAATTGGAGCAGGTAAGAAAAAGAAGGTTGCTTTGATAGCCACTACCAATAAACTGTTACGAATTATTTATGGTGTCTGGCGTAAAAATGAACCCTTTAAGCTGATCTAGCAACACTAGAATTTTTTGACACGTCAAGACTTAATACAGGTTTATACATATAATTCCTCCTCGTATAATAATTTTAGAGTCCTAACCTGAATGGTAATATTTACCGTCCA
>JAENYP010000015.1 GCA_016841725.1 Thermincola carboxydiphila
TAGTGGCTCATTTTTTTTCTGGCGACTGGCTCAGTTTTTTCTTGACAATCGCAATCTAATTTGCATATCTAATTTGCATATCTAATTTGCATATCTAATTTGCATATCTTACATGTTGTATATTTGGAGGGATAAATCATGAAAAGCCACCGAAAAGAATTATGGTTCGAAACCAGAGAAAGGCGGAAACTGATCAACATCACCCCACAGGTGGAACAGGTACTTTCTGAAAGTGGCATCAAAGAAGGTCTGCTGTTATGTAATGCCATGCATATCACTGCCAGTGTCTTTATCAATGATGATGAAAGCGGGCTGCATCAGGATTTTGAAACCTGGCTGGAAAAGCTGGCACCTGAGAAACCCTATGAACAATATCACCATAATGGGTATGAGGACAACGCTGATGCCCACCTGAAGCGCACTGTCATGGGACGGGAAGTGGTTGTGGCCGTAACAGGCGGCAGACTGGATTTGGGTCCCTGGGAACAGATATTTTATGGTGAGTTTGACGGCAAACGCAAAAAACGTGTTTTGGTTAAGATAATCGGTGAATAACACCCTAGGGAAAAGGAGACCAAATTGTCTCCAGATTACTGCCAACCTTATATTCTTTGAGTATTAAAATGTAACATGGACAGGGGTAGATGAATTCCTCGGGCGGGCTACATCTCCGCCGGCATCCGCTCCCGCTTTGCGGTCGCGGGCCGGACGGACGACAGACTCCGCCCTCCGGAACACATCTACCCCTGTCTTATTACATGTTTTTAGTTCAAAATTATTGACTTTGTCAGCAGTCTGGAGACAAAATTGTCTTCTTTTTTTTATGCCTGAAGGCTTAACTTCTCTGGATAAAGGAAAACCCGCATCTTTTTGGCCTTCCCGAAATATAGTTAAATCAACAGAGTTCTTGGCGTCAGGTGGGGTTTGGACCCCATCTGACGATTAGAAATCGTTATCCAGGAGCTTAGCGCCGCTTATCTCCCACCTAAAGAGGTGGGAGTCTAGCGGCGGTTAGCTATCGGACAAAAATAAGTCAGCCAAAAAGCAAAATATAGCGGGAGGTATTCAATTGAGAGGAACCAAGGTTCTTCTGTTTAGTAAGACTAAATTAGCTTTAGTCATAAGTCTAATTTGTTTCATGTCATTTAGTTTATGGATAATACAGTACTCCAGCTGTAAAATCTCTACACATAAAGGCCCTGCTGAAACAGACCTGACAATCAATTTTATATTACCTATGCAGCAAGATGACTTGAAGTCCAAAATAAGCATTCTTCCTGAAATACCAACCACAAAGATATCCTATAAGCTTAGGTGGAAAAACCGTTCAACTGCAGTTTTAGCACTGAAACAAGATGGTCTTCCATATGGCCAGCTTTTAACAGTCAAAATAAACCGGGCTGGAACGAAACTGCCCTTTATTAAGAAGAGTTTCAAAACCATGTTTCGGTCTTCTGTCCCGGTTTCTTTGGTTTCAGATCAGGAACTGCATGACATCTGTACGAAAGGCCCAGTCCCAATTTCATTTAACACTCCTGTAATCCCTGAGGACATGTTGAAATTTATTAAACTTCCCGCACCGGGAAAAGTGGAACCGGTAAACATTAATTTTCAGAGCAAAATCTATTCTGACCACAGCCGTTGGCAGTACATTCCCTTCCCTCCCCTCGAAAATAATACCTCTTATGAAATCATAATTACTCCGGGCCTACACAGCAAAAGCAGGGCTGAACTTGATGCAGAAAAGAAAATAACCTTTGACACAGCCCCTCAAATTAGCGTATTAAGCACTAATCCGGCTGATCAAAGTGCCGGCATATCTCTATATAAAAAAATAGAAGTCACTCTCGACCAGGATATAATCAAAGGTTCCATGAAGATTACAGACCTGAAAACAAAAAAACTCCTCACCGGAGCAGCAGAAATAAGCGGAAAAAAAATCCTTTTTAAACCTGCCAACTGCTTTTTGCCGGGAAGAAAGTACAGAGTAAATCTGAATGTAACAGCTGCTAACAATGAGTCACTGGAAGATTACTGTTTTTCTTTTAATACTTCAAAGATGGAGGATACCTACTGGCTGGATGTCAATGTGGGGGAAACCCATAGTGTCACCGTATATAAAGGTGATGAAATCATTCGCCTGATGCCGGCATCGGGAGGACGTGCGGAAACTCCCACCCCATTGGGCCTCTTTTATACCCAAGACAGAGGCCACAGTTTTTGGTCTCCCCGGTTTGGAGAAGGGGCTACATACTGGGTCAGATTGGTCGGTCAGGTCTTGATACACTCTGTTCCGCGGGATGATAAATGGGAAATTAAGAAGGATGAACATGATAAACTCGGACTGCCGGCAAGCCATGGTTGTATTCGTTTAAGTGAAGAAGACGCTAAATGGGTTTACCAAAATATCCCCAGAGGTACTATGGTGATTATTCACTTATAACCAAAGGAGGTTATGCTATTAATAAGGCTTTTGGTTTTTTAATCATTTCAAGTATTATTGCCGCAGCCTTTACAGGTAAGATAAGTACTTTAACTGCAGATACAATGTCAGCTGCAGCTGCAGGAGTTACCCGGGTCTTTGGACTTATCGGAATTCTTACTTTATGGCTGGGAGTGGCTAAAATAGCCGAACGTTCCGGGTTGCTAAGGTTATTTACCAAGGTGTTACAACCCTTCCTGAGCCTGCTTTTCCCCAGCATCCCCAAAGGCCACCCGGCAATGGGGTCTATACTTATGAACTTTAGCGCTAACCTCTTTGGATTTGGCAGCGCTGCTACTCCCTTTGGGTTAAAAGCTATGCAGGAACTGCAGAGTTTAAATCGTTCCGAGAATGCAAGTGAGGCCATGTGCACATTTCTGGCCATAAATACTTCCAGCCTTACGCTCATACCAAGTACCATAATTGCTCTTCGGGTCAATGCTCATTCTGCAAACCCGGCAGAAATTGTTGGCCCAATGATAATTGCAACCCTTGTGTCCACTTTCGTAGCCGTAAACGCGGACATTCTCTGCCGCTTTCACAGCCGGAAAAGAGGCTTGAACTGATGGTTATTCATTGGATAAACACAGTTAGCAGTTGGTTTATCCCATTTTTTTTGCTGGCAGTTTTTCTGCATGGCAGTTATAAAAAAATACCCCTCTATGACACCTTCATTGAAGGAGCCAGGGAAGGTTTTACTCTGGCTGTGAGGCTTATCCCCTATGTAGTGGGTATATATGTTGCCGTTAGTTTATTTGAAAATTCCGGAGCAATGGACATCCTGCTCTACCCTTTTCGACCGGCGCTAACTTTTCTGGGTGTACCTGAAGAGGTAATACCATTAATGGTGGTACGCCCCCTCTCCGGCCCGGCAGCCCTTGGGATAACCGCCGGCCTTATTGAAAAGTTCGGCCCTGACTCCTATATTGGGCGGTTAGCTTCCGTAATTGACGGAAGTACCGATACCACTTTATATATTCTGGCTGTATATTTTGCATCAGTAGGAGTAAAAAACCCACGGTATTCCCTGCCAGTGGGCCTTACTTCGGATTTCTCCGGTTTTATCGCTGCATTACTGATATGTCAAATGGTTTTTGCTTAACGTACTATGGTTTCAGTCTCTGTGAGCCATAACCTCTATTTCAATCCTGGCTCCCAGCGGCAATTGGGCCACCCCTATCGCACTCCTCGCTGGGAATGGTGCCTGGAACTGTTTTTCATAAACTGAATTCATGGCACTGAAGTCATCCATATTAGTCAAAAATACTGTAATTTTAACAACACTTTCAAGAGTCAATCCTGCCGCCTTCAAAACATTTGATATATTTTTAAAACACTGTTCTGTTTGGAGAGTAATATCCCCCTCTGTTATTTTACCGGTTTTAAAATCCAGGGGAATCTGCCCTGAAAGATAGATAAAACCACCTGATTCCACAGCATGCGAATAGGGACCCACAGAAATAGTTCCCTCAGCAGTAAAGGCCTTTTTTGCCATTTCAATACCTCCATGTCTTTATTTTTCATTAACTTAATTTTAACCTGTTTTTTCGATTGGACTCACACCAAATAAAGGGATATAATAATATTAGGTCTGGATAAAAATTACTCTCTGAGTGTATTCTAATTCCAGGAGGTGCTGTTATGGGTACTGTGAAGAGCCTTACACTGGCCAGGACCATGATCACTCACAGAGAAGTTATTGACAGGGGATACAACAACACAGAAGAAGTGGTCTCACTGCTTCCCCCGAAGCTGCATGAACTGATGGGCAAAATAAAGAGGCTTGGTTTTGACATCCATTTTCGCTATGATCTTGAAGATACCTTTATGTACCAGGAATCCGGACATTTAATAATATATATCCGGCAGGATAAATTCAGGGAGGACCATATTGCCGAATTAATGGTGCTTTTCATTATCAGGCAAGCCCTAACTACAACTTACCAGATAGCAAATAAGATTATGCCCACCATCAGCGGCACACTGTGTTTTTTCAGCATCAGCCTGTTTCGGGCCCTGATTGAGTTCTACTTACAGGCCTGTCTCGGTTATGACATGGCTGAAAATAACTATAAGCAGATTAATTCATATGTTAACGGTAAACCCATTTCAAAAATTGACCCCGCATATGGCGCCCTTCTTTCAATGGTATCTGTACATACAGTGGATCCCAATTACACCAGGATTAAGCTGAAGGAGATTGGGGAACGTGATGTCCAGCTGGCCAAGTGGTGCAGAGGGGTTATTTTTATCATTGATAAGAATGGGATAGACACCGAATCAGAAATTATGCAGTGTTTCTTTGACCTGGAGCTTTTCGCCCGGGAACTGGGACTGATCAGGGAAACCCGGCTGCATTCGGTAGGAGCTTTTCATTCTGCATTTCTTAATGACAGAGTGATTAAAAAGATAACTGACCCACTTCCGGCCTTTGGGATTGCCCCTGAAACGGAAAAAGACCAAACTGATTTTTGCAGGTGGATTGAAACCTTTGACTACATTGCCCCCGGAAACTTCTGGGAGCTGGCCCATTCAGAGCAGGAAAGAATTTTCCGGCTTCTGTTTGAGTGGCTCAAAGAAAACAGTTATATCAGGATAGCCGACAGCCGCTGGCCGATTATGCCCATAAACAGCTGGCTGGTAAAACAGAGATATATTTCCGGTCAGCTTTTGTTAAACAGAGGCCTGTTCAAAAAAGCCAGGATGCTTCATGGATTTTTTAATGAAGTGGGACTGGAGCAGTTTTAGATTTCATTTCACGGGGTCGTCCCACTGTTTATTCAGAGATACGCCCCTGACTATACTGTTATACCCAAACCGTTTCTTTATTTGGTCACAGGCGTTGTCAAGTTTACGCAGTTTCTCTTTTTCATTAAACAAGTCAACCTGTTCGTAACGCTTTGGCACCAGATTGGAAACACTTACCCCGATTAACCTGACTTTTTTGTCCTGAGGCCAATTACTCTTAAACAGCCTGACAGCCGTGCTGCATATTTCTTCAGAAATATCGGTGTATTCACTAAGAGTATGAGACCATGTGCGGTTAGTAAAATCTGTTTCCCGGAGTATCAGGGTAACAGTTTTGCACATATACCTCCCCTGCCTTACCCTGTGGCCAACTTTTTCAGCTATTTCCATAATGGCTTTTTTTATTTCCGGCCCTTTGTAGTCCCGGCTCAATGTAAATTGATTCCCTATTGATTTAAGGTCATCATGGGAATTTGGGTTAACTGAACTGCAGCTTTCCCCATTTGCCGACACGTGCAGGGCGCGTCCCGGCGCCCCCAGTTTCCTTTCCAGGATATCCGGAGGAAATCCGGCCAGGTCACCAATGGTGTAAATACCAAGGGAATTCAGTTTCTTCTGAGTGCTGCCCCCGACCCCGAATAATTTCTTGACCGGTAACGGCCAGAGTCTTGCCGGCACTTCACTTTTGGTAATCAGGGTCAGGCCGTCAGGCTTCTCCAGTTCAGCAGCCATTTTGGCGACAACTTTGTTGGGGCCAATGCCCACAGAGCACAAAACGCCAACTTCTTCCCAGATTCTTTTTTTTATCATTTTGGCTGTCTCCACAATATCACAGTGAGAACCAGCCATGTCTACAAATGCCTCATCTATAGAGAACTGCTCCACAAGGGGAGAAAAATCTCTGATAATATTCATAATCCTTTTGGAAAACTCCAGGTATCTCTTATGGTCTGGCCTTAGATATATACCATCCGGCACCAGTTTCTCAGCTTCCCATTTTGGCATTGTGGTCTTCACACCATACTTCTTCGCTTCATAAGAGGCAGCCAGCACAATGCCGTGCCTCTTATCCGGGTCTCCACAAACCACTACCGGCTTACCCCTCAGGGCTGGATCAAGGGCCTGGTGTACCGATGCAAAAAATGAATTCATATCAATCAGCATAATATTGCACAAACTATCAACCTCTTTGCTAGTATCTTCCCGCTTCAACAAACAAGTACCAAACGGAAAACAGGACTCCAATTATCAAAGGAATAAGTATTATCCAAGTTAGCTTTCTGGCCGCCTTCCCCCGGAAATCCATCACATTTCCCTGAATAGCAGCCTCTTCACTGTCATCAGTAATAGCAGTCTCTTCACTGTCGTCAGTAATAGCAGCCTCTTCACTGTCGTCATTGTTCCCATAATCTTCACAGGTATCATTATCTTCGCAGGTATCATTATCTTCAGCAATTTCACTGTTAATCAGAAACATGGCTTCCTGCAGCTGGTGCTGCAATACATAAATATCGATACCCAGTCTGGAAACCCCCATAAATACTTTGAGATACTGCCCACCTTCACGGTATTTCCGCAGTGTCAGTATATTATGAGCCTCCAGCAGCGCCTGTATCAGGTCAGCTTCATGTTCATCTGACACAGTAACCAAAAGCACTTCTGCTGCCTTTCCCCTTATGGGTGTTTCTGCTTCTGCTTCAGGCTCAGAGTCCAATTCGGGCACGGTTTCGACCCAGCAGTAAGCACACAGGTCATCTTCCTCCTGAAATCTCCTGCATTTCGGACACCAGGGCATAATGGTCCCTCCCTTGCTTCCATTTCATCATATTGCCGGTAAATATATATTCCAGCCTGCCTTCACCGTAAAGGCAGGACAAGTAGGAACGTATTGTATTTGACAGCAGCAGGTACTGGTTCAAATCCAGGGATATTCCATAAATATTGCAGAGTTTTTCCAAGACCTCCTCAGAGGTCACCGGGTCTGCGCAAATGCTCAGGATATTATCCATTATCTCCAGTACTTTATTTTTGTTTGTTTCTGCAAGCATATGTAAATCCGAAAGCGGTTTTCCATGACCGGGCACATAAACCTCAGCATCAATCAATTTCAGCCTGTCGAGGGTTTCCAGGTGTGCCTTGACATCAAAAAGGAAGAAAAGGTGGTATTTGTTGATTATATTTTCGGGAAACAGGCTGTCTGCTATAAAGAAAACATTATCAGGTGTTATAATTCCCACCATATCAAAAAAGTGTCCCGGGAGATGCACCGACTTTAAGTCTGAATCAGCAACTGCCCCGGGTTCAGAGATAACATCAGTAACCGTAGATTGCTTTGCCATGAGAAATTTGTTCTTCATGTCTTTGTGGGGAAATCCTCCAAAGAGGAATGCCGGTTCAAGCAGCGGGTTTTCAATAAACCCGCATTCCCCCCGGGGAGCTGCAATCCGACACTCCGTCCGCTGCTGCAAAAAAGCGTTGCCGCCTATGTGGTCGGCATTTGAATGGGTGTTTATAATCATTTTCAGGTTCCAGCCGTGCTCATTTAACAAGCGAAGAATCTGCCTGCCGGCTTCCTTGTCATTCCCGCTGTCAATCAGAACCGCCTGATCACCTTCTACGAAAATACCTATATTGGCAGGCGCCGGAATATAATAGGTATTTCCCCTGATATGCTTAAGTGTCAATTGGGCCATGGATTTTCTCCTCAGCTTCCTTTTTAAATATTCCCGACTATATGGTCCACTGGTTATGAATAATGCCCACCAGGTACCAGTTATCATCCAGTTCCTCAAATGCCAGCCGCAGGCTCTGCCAGTCCATCCCCTGATACTGCTCGTCAAAGCCGGAGAAATAGTACTCCATAATAGTGGCTTCAGGATATACTTCAAACTGGTTTTCCAGGGCATTACCTGTCCCGATGGTCTTATTAATGCTTGTCTGTTCGGCATTGGCAAAGTCTGCAGTATAGACAAACTTCTTAAAGTACTCTTCAGGAGTCAATACTATAGGTTCACCGGTGCCATCAAAATATCCCCAGGTATACTTTTTGTTGTCATTGGGGAAATTTCTAACCTGTTCTACATTGAAAACCAGGTTGCCGCCCTCAGTATCTGTATTTACATAAGCATAGGGGGTAAAACGTACCCCTTTATCAGGATGGACCATATCTGCAAGTTTTTCCATGTCATCGTTCTTCAGCGCCAAAATCGCTTCCCTGCTTCTGGCCTCAACTGATACCGGTTCCTTTTTTTCTGTATCAGGTTGTTTAGCCTTGTCGTCCGTAGGACCGGTGCATCCTGCAGAAAAAACAACCAAAAGAACAACAGTCAGTAATATAAATAATCTTTTCAAATTAACCCACCCTCTTTTTTAAATAATTTAGGTTGTTTACCGGTAATCAGAGGTGCATCCCTACCGCTGCAACTTATATAAATAGCATGCCCAAAAAATTCAATTCTGTTTTAATCGGCCATTCAATATTTACGCCTAACTTTCTGGCCAGGGCGGTAATATCTATGCCAAACCCATCGGCGCCAGGACGTGCTTCCAGGGGACGCCGGCATGGTTCGTCTGCCGGAGGACAATCCGGGCACAGGTTGCAGCCCCCTACGGTAAGCCCAAAGGCCAGGTGATTTACGTTTTCACAGGCAACTTTTTCACACTGCCCGATAATTTTTAACAGCTGCAGATGTGGTTCAAACTGTTTAACTCCGGTCACGGCTTCACTGTTGAATGGAATCGTTAAACTGACCAGCAAACCACCCTGATACTGAGATATAGCCTTACGGATAAAATCAAGGTCAGGTAAATTAGGCGGGCAGAATTTACGCCGCCCAAAATCCGGGCATGGTGGAATCATACATTTCAAGCGGACACTTTCTTCAACTTTAACATCTGAAATTTCGAAAGGTCTGAAATTAACCCGGGAATCCGATATTTCTGTTTTTAGTATTTTGATCAATTCATCACTGGACATTTCAGCACTCCTTAATAAATCCTATTCTACCAGAATTAAGCCAAAACTATTTTGATCACAGGAACGGTCTTTAACGACTTCTATTAGAAACCCGTTTAATCCTGCCGTTGCATAGACATCAATTCCACAAGCCTCCATGGAAGGCCGGGCGCTTTCGGGGTGAATACATTTTTCTATACTGCACTTTTGACACAGCTTACAGGGACCGGCGCCCAATCCCAGAGCCTTGTGATATCCGGACAGGAAAATTTCCCTCTCCAGGTTTGCCACCAGGTTGTTCTGAATTCTGTAATCATCACCGTGAATCAATATTGCTGTTGTGTAACAATCTATAATTTCACGCATTTTTTCGGGTGCAGGGGTCCTGGGCGGGCAGCAGCAACTGCTGTTATAGCCGCTGCATCCGAACTGGCACTTCATCCTTACCCATGCACCTGTGATGATGCTTTTGGGATCAATAACCTTTGCCGCTGCCGCACCTAACTCACAGGCTCGCCCTATAAAACTATCGTACAACGATTCCTGATTCATAATCCGTACCTAATAGCACTTTCCACGTGAATTAAGGAGGTATTCAAAAATTTAATCCCATATTCGTCCTGGTCCAGTATCAGAGGCAGTTCTGTACATCCCAGAACAATACCTTCTATCCTGAAATCATCAAGCATCCTCTTTACAATTGCCAAAAGACCTTTTCTTGTCTCCTCCTTAATCACTAATGATTGCAGTTCCGAAAATATCTTGGTGTGAATATATTCCTGTTCCCCGGCATCAGGCACAATAACTGAAATACCTTCCTTGTCAAATACCCTGGCATAATAATCTGCTTTCATCGTAAACCCGGTGCCCAGCAGACCTACTCTTTTCAAGCCCAGGGCTTTAGCCTTTTGACAGGTTTCGGCAACTATACTTAATACAGGTATACTTGATAATGCCTGCACCTCATCAAAAACAATATGTGGGGTGTTGGAAGCGATGACTGCATATTCAGCGCCGGCATTTATTAGCGCCTTTAGGGCATCTGACAAATATCCGGTTAAATTGTCCCACTCCTTGTCAGATACCATCTGCAGCATTTTAGTCATATTTATACTGTTAATTAATAGTTCCGGGTAATTTACGCCGCCGGTCATTTCCTGGTACTTATTGATTGATAAGCGATAGTAGTCAATAGTTGACTCTGGTCCAATACCTCCAATAATCCCCAGCTTTTTCATCAAAAATCCCCCTTACCCTAAATAAATATCCGTATAACCTTTAATTAGATTAGGCAAATTAATAGCATAGATCACAATAAACAGGGAGTTATTCAACAATATGATTAAAGACAGATTGATAAATGGCGCAATCGCCGGTGCTGCCGGGGCAGTTATTCAGAATTTGTATGCAGCAGCTGCCGGATTATTTGGTTATACAGGTCCCAGTTACATTACCTATGGTAAAATAGTTCTTGCTATTGAAGACAATAGCGGACTCTTGTCAAATTCAATGGGTTTACTGGGGCACTTTGTCTGGGATATGATACTTGGAATAATATTTGCTTACATTATCAGCAGCACCACAAGCCGTTATTATATTTGGAAAGGCTTGCTTTATGGAGCAGTTGTCTGGTACTTCATCAAGGCCGGTGCAACCATGTTTAAAATACCTGAAATATTGGGGTTAAATCCGGTGAATGTAGTCTTCTTCTTCATTGGGGCCTTGTTATATGGACTTGTCGTATCTTATTCTTTAAGGGTATTAGACACCCGAACGGCAGAAATGAGGAAATGACATGATGTTTAATTTGACTGAATAGCAGCCTAATGTGTTCCAGCTTATTTTATTAATCGGGAGAGTTCCTTAAACTGTGGTGTGCCAGCCTCTTTCATTAAATCAAAGAACACCGTCTCGGTGTTGGTAATAACAGCCCCCATTGCTGCCATCAGGGATAGAGCATTGCGGTAATTGTCTTTGTTTCGGGAGCATACGGCATCCCTGGCTACAAAAACCTGATAGCCAAGACCCAGCAGATCCCTGACGGTTTGCAGAACACAAACATGTGTTTCCATTCCGGTGATAAGCACTTTTTTTCTGCCTGTTTGATTCAGTGCAGAAAGCACTTCTGGATTACACCCTGAAAAAGTTATTTTCTCGCATGTAACAGCATTATTAAGCTTAGCGGCAACTTCCGGAACAGTCTTCCCCAGGCCTTTGGAATATTGTTCTGTTACAATTATGGGAAGCCTCAATGTATCAGCAATTGTTAGTAAGATATTGGTATTTTTGATGACTTTTCCGCCATATTTCATCACAGGAACGAGCCTTTCCTGGATATCAATAACCAATAGGACGGCTTTATCCCTGTCTAAAGTAAACTTATCCATAGTTAAATCTCCTGATATATAATCTATTAACTGTTAATTACTATCTCCAATCCGGATTCAGGTGTGCCGTATCATTCAATAAGCATAATATAGCCCGTCCGGGTTCGAAGAACTCAATTACATTAAGTGATACATTATCCTGTTTTATTTTCCAGTAATCATTAAGGCTCATACCCAGCACGGTGGCAACAATTATCCTGATTATCCCGCCATGGGCCACTACCAGCACATTCCCCCCGGGGTTTTCGCCCAAAATCCTGTCAATCCCTGCCTGGCAGCGGTCTGCTACCTCTCCCAGAGATTCACCTCCCGGTATTTGGGTATCCCTGGGATTTTTATACCACTCATTCATTACTGTGTGAAACTGCTTGTCAATTTCGCCATAAGTAAGGCCTTCCCATAAACCAAAGTTTGTTTCCTTCAGTTCCGGAACTCTTGCCACCTCAAGGCCATGATATTCTGATATAGTCTCAGCCGTCTCGAATGCCCTTGATAAATCACTGGCATAGGCGGCATGCAGTTTTTCTCCTGACAGCCTTTTGGCAATTTGGGCGGCCTGTACACGCCCCTTCTCACTGAGGGGGATATCCCGGTGCCCCTGGTATCTCAGGGCTTTATTCCACTCCGTTTCACCATGGCGCACTATATAAAGCCTGGTTCTCGTGTCAGACAAATTATTTTCTCCCCAATCTTTGCAAGGATTCAATCAAAAGCTTGTTCTCTTCCCTCTTTTTCACTGCTGTCCTGATATAGACAGGCCTCATATTCTTATAAGATGAACAGTCCCTGACCAGGATACCCTGTTCACCCAGCATTTGGCATACCTCAGCAGCCGAATACCCCGTTCCGGCCACATTAATCAGCATATAGTTGGCGCTCGGGGCAATTGGTCTTAGTCCAATTATATTATTAATCCGGTCATAAAGGAATGCTTTTTCCTCATTAACGAAATAAACGGTATTAGAGATGTACTGTTCATCCTTTAATACCGCAGCACCCACAAGCTGGGCAAAACAATTCACATTCCACGGGTCCCTGACTCTGTTTATCTTTGCGATAATATCCGGGCTGCCTATTCCCATCCCAAGGCGTAGTCCGGGAATGGCAAAAAACTTGGTCAGTGAATAGAGCACAAAAAGGTTACTGTATTTGGTAACCAGGTCCATAACTGAGTAGTTTTCCCTATCGGCAACAAAGTCCATGAAGGCCTCATCTACAATCACCCATTTTCTGAGCCCGGCGGCCTTTTTTATCAATTCCTCCAGCTTATCCCGGGGAATCAGTCTCCCGGTCGGGTTATTGGGATTACAGATAAAGACTGCATCCGTATCCTGCCACAGGCGGAAAACATCCCCTGTGTCCAGGGCAAAGTCACTGCCTTCATCAAGACAGCAGTCTTTTACCTTACCCTTGTTGTTCCTGACTGCAATCTCATATTCATTAAAGGTCGGGGCAGGAATCAAAGCCAGTTCGGGCCCGATTACTTTAGCCAGAAGATACAGTATTTCGACTGCGCCGTTACCGGCAACGATCATATTATCAGGCAGGCCAAGCCATTCAGACACAGCTCTGCGTAAAACCACAGCCTGAGGATCCGGATAATTTGTAACCACATCTATATTGTTAATAATTGCTTCAACAGCTTTGGAAGACATCCCGAATGGATTTATGTTGGCACTGAAATCAACGATACCGGCCTCATTTATCCCGTACCTTTCCGCAGCCTCCCGAAGGTTTCCTCCGTGTATATGTTCAATGGTTTCCAAAACTTATCACCTGCTCTCTCTTCCAAAACATCAATTCCGCCGTTTATGATGCGTGCCTTTTTAAAAATGTTGAAACCCTCCGCACTGAAAATATCCATAGCCTGGTCTGCCAACCCTGATCCGGCATCGAAAAGCACACCTATTACTGTGCCGCTGTGGGCAACATTAACACCCAGCCCGCCGGTCATCCGGCAGATATCAATGACTCTTTCCAGGTCCGGTTTGGGCAGCATATGCTGGTTTGCATAAGCGCTTTCAGTTGCAGCTTGGCCGATTAGCTGATAGTTCCCCAAAGCCAGACCCCTTTCAAGTTTTTCCATAGCTAGCGCTATTTTGTTTTCTTTTGCCTTGTTAAGGATATCCAGGTCCATTTTGGCATTAAAACCAACTGTATCAACAGTCCCGCCAAGGTCAACAATAATAATCTCCATTTCCGGAGCCGGACCCAGAACCCTGGCAGCCCTGCCTCCAATATGATCGAAAACTGTTATCCCGGGAAACATCAGCCCGTCTGTAGGCTCTATTGACAGTGCAATCCCGGCTATATCCCAGTCGGAAATGACCGTGTCCAGCCCTTTTGCCGCAGCAGCACAGGCTGCCGCAATGTCTGCGGTACTGCTGGCCATTCCTTTGCCGCGGGGTATCTGCGAAAATACGTTTACTTCAGCGCCATAGCCTGTCATCTCAAAAAATCGCAGAGTTCTCTCAACAGCCAGTTTTACCTTGGGCAGGTTGTCAGTAACTACTATTTTCCCTGAATTATTTAATTTTACAGTTACAACTGAATAGAGGTCAACCGGACAGGTTACCAGTAAATTGGTTCCATCGAGTTTCCCCTGGACCAGTTCACCACAAGTTCCCGGCGCCCGCGCAATCCCTATCATATCGCATTACCTGCCTTTAAGCTTAATAAAAAACACGTGTGGTATAAGCCAGATATACGGCTATCAGACCTGCAGCTTCCATGATTTCTGCCGTTGCTCCATAGATATCTCCGGTAAGACCGCCAAGGGTCCTGTTGACCCACCTGGCAAAAATATGATTTAACGGTATCAGGGCTAAAAAGACCAGAACTTCTGTTCTCATGGCAGCCAGCAGAACCACTGCGGTAATTACTGATGCGGTTAAAAACTCCTTTTTCCCGGTGTGGTCTGAGTATGGATTCCCTAATCCCGCCTGCCTAAGATATGGAAAGTACCTTATTGAATATACCATACACCAGCGGGCAAACACAGGTACGGCAAGCAGCCACCCGGTTTTCCCCAGGTTGAGCAGTTCAACCATAAAACCCAGCTTTATCAGAAAAAGGCATGCCAGCCCAACAACCCCAAACGAACCGACCCGGCTGTCTTTCATTATTTCTAATTTACGCTCAAGGCTTCTCCCACTGAATAACCCGTCAATTGTGTCCATAAAACCGTCAAGATGAAGTCCGCCGCTGATTACCACCCCGATGACAATCAGAAGAGCTGCCACTATCAGGGGGGTAAACAGCTTTAACCCCAGAAAAGCCGTAATATACAAAAATACCCCAATGATAAGGCCTGCTGCCGGAAAGAACGACGAACCCTCCCCGCACTTCCGGTAATCCCATTCGGGGTCTGCAATGTGTATCCGGGTTAAAAACTGAAGTGCAAATACAAAACTAGACCACATATTTGTCTCCCTTTTTCCTAATATTCAATACCACGCCTGCTGGTTACTCCTTTTTTGTAGGGGTGTTTAACCTCTCTCATTTCAGTAACCAGGTCTGCCAATTCAGTTATTTGCTCAGGGATTGCCCTGCCTGTAAGAATTAGTTCAATATTGTCCGGTTTGTCTTTTATTAATTTGACAACCTGGTCGGTTGTAACCAGATTATAGCGGATGGCATTTCCTATTTCGTCCAGTATCAACATATCACACCTGCCTTCAGACAGGTATTCAAGAGCTTCCTCAAAACCAAGGCGCGCATGTTCAAAATCGTCCTCATCAGGCCCGCGGTCCTTCAGAAAGCAGTCCCCGCACCCGGTACACTTCTTATATCCCTGTTTTATCAACACACCGATTCGGCAGCCCCTGCCAAACTGGCTGATGGAAAAATGTGGAGCCAGTCTCTGGGCAAGGGCCAGCTCACCTGCATAGCAGCGGCCCTTGGTAAACTGGATCATGTGGACCCGGAACCCGTGCCCGACAGCTCTGGCGGCCAATCCCAATGAAGCAGTTGTTTTACCTTTGCCATTGCCGGTATAAATCTGCACCAGTCCAAATTCTTTTTTAATTTTCATCTGAACACTTCCTTAAACGGTTCTTTTTAAAATCATTACATTTTTGCACAAACCGTTCCGCTAACTCCGGGTCGGATGCAAAATGATGGTGCACATATGAAGCAAGGATATTCCCGTCAACATACCCGTCAAGGACAGGTTCCCGGTATCGGTTTCGCTGCAACCTGTATGCATATTTAAAATATGAATTTTTGCTTGGCTCTATTCTGGAATAATGAAATTCATGGCCCCTGGCTTTTTTACCCTTGGTTGCAAGGATGTTGTCTGATAACGATTCTGCCTCCACATAACCCATGCCGACAAGTTTCTTTTCCATGATGCAGGACCCGGGGACAAGACCCGCCATCTGGTATCCGTTTCCGTCAAAATCCACAATCTCCCGGGAAAGATACATCAGACCCCCGCATTCTGCAAAAACCGGCACCCCCTGTGCTCCAGCCAGCTTGATTTCCTTCATCAGGGTACTGTTCCGTGACAGTTCCTGGATGAATATTTCCGGGAAACCGCCGCCAATATACAGGCCGTCTATATTCCCGGGGAGCGCCTGGTCATGGAGCGGGCTGAAAGGCACCAACTCAGCGCCTTTTTCCTCCAGCGCTTCCAGGCTGTCCTGATAATAAAAAGAAAAGGCTTCATCCAGAGCAATTCCAATCCTGACGTTTTCCCGGCATTGGTCTGTTCCTGAACTTAAATCCCTGCTATAGTGTTCCACGGTGTCATCTTGGATGTCAGAAGCATTCCGGGCAATATCTATCAGCCTTTCGGTATCAATACCATCCATTATCTGACCAGCCAGTGATTTTACCATTTTGGGGAGACCTCCTCCCTCAACAGTGGGTATCAATCCCAGGTGCCGGGAGGGCAGCTCCAGGCCGGCGTTTTTCTTTACATGGCCTACTACGGGAATACTGCAATAAGTCTCTATGGCTTCGGTTACCAGTTTGAGGTGCCGCTCACTGCCAATTCTGTTGAGGATAACACCGGCTATTTTCAGCTCCGGATCAAAGTTCTGAAATCCGGCCACAAGAGCGGCTGCGCTTCTTGCCATTGACCTGACATCAACAATCAGGACAACAGGACAAGCGATCAATTTGGCAATATGTGCCGAACTCCCCAAGTCAACTGTCCCTGAAGATCCGTCAAAAACACCCATCACACCTTCCACCACTGCAATGTCAGCCTTGGGGGCAGACTTCAAAAATACTTTTTTTACAGCATCCTCGTCAAGAATCCAGGCATCCAGGTTCCGGCTCTTGTTACCCGTGGCCATGGTATGATATGTCGGGTCGATGTAGTCAGGCCCTACTTTATAGGGCTGGACATTAAACCCGGCTTCTGCCAGTGCAGCCATGATACCTGTTGTAATTGTTGTTTTTCCCACTCCGCTGTGGGTCCCGGCTATCATAAACCTTGGTATTTTCATGTTTTTTCCATCCTTAAGGTTATTTTTATCCGGCCTTGTCAGTTATTTTCATCCGGCAGTCAGCCATTGAACTGCATATACAGCAAGACTGCCCGTTAGTAACGTAATCAGAGAAGTAATATGCATTATTTTTACTGTGTCCAGAATATGTGTTTTCTCCAGACCGGTTTCCGGGTCCCCCATGTATGCCCTGAAAGACTCAATACCACCGTAATAATTGACCCCGCCCAGGCGAATGCCCAGCGCACCGGCTACTGCGGCTTCAGGTATCCCGCTGTTGGGGCTGGGATGACCCGATGAGTCCCTGGCAATGACCCTGAGGGCTTTATTTACCGGCTTTCCGGTAAATAAAAATGCCATTAAGAGAAATAACCCGGTCAGCCTTGCAGGGATATAATTGCAGAGGTCATCAAACCTGGCTGAGGCCCACCCCAGTTCCCGGTATTTATCATTTTTATAACCTACCATGGAGTCAAGGGTATTAACCGCCTTATATGCCATTGCCAGTGGAGCGCCGCCAATAAATCCGTAAAACAGGGGTGCGATTATGCCGTCTACAATGTTTTCGGCAACAGTTTCCACGGTAGCCCGGGAAATTTCGCCTTCATCAAGATTCTGGGTATCGCGGCCGACTATCCAGCCAACCTTTTTTCGTGCCTCAGCTAAATTGCCTGTTTTAAGCAGTGTATATATTTCCATGGCAGCGCTGCCCAGACCCCTGACCGCAAGAGTTGTGCTCAGAAACCAGATACTGGTCAGCAGGCCCAGCCATTGGTTTATTTTATAGGCCCCGGCGATAATGCCCCACATTATCAGATACGCTGCCAGTACCGTAATGGCAGTAAGCAGCATACCCGATATTTTCAGGCCCACCACAGGAGCCACCCATCTCCGGAGCAGCTTCTCCAGCGCTTCTATCATCTTTCCGATCAGCACCACCGGGTGCGGAATTTGCCTGGGGTCGCCTATTAGCAGGTCAACCACATAAGCGGCAGCTATTTGTAACATTTAGACCGCTCCTTGCTCCTGGTGTCCTGATTCATCGTTCAAACCCATAATTTCATATACCTTATCCATATCCAAACTGCCCCTGACCACCTCAGCCAGCTTATTAAAGTCCTTTTCACGCTGCTGGTAGACGGTCAGTATTTCGCTGGCTTCCAGGGGCTCCCAGCCCTTTCGCTCTCTGAGCAGGTCCAGGATATGCCTGCGGAAGGAATCGTTATCAAATATACCATGGATATATGTTCCGAAAACCATGCCATCTGAGCGTATTGCTCCATCAAGGATATCCACTTCCCTGGTAGACCGTTCAAATATCCGGAAGGCAGGAATCACACCTTCTCCGATCTCGGAACGTCCCATATGGATTTCGTACCCGGTTACCTTAAGTCCCTGCATTCCGCTAAAAAAGGGACCTTCTCCCACAATCTCCGCATGAACCTGAGTGGTAATCTTATCAGGGTCAAAAGTTGTTATCATATTTAACAGGCCCAGACCCTTCATGCTGTCAATATCTGACTCAGTGTGCAGCGGGTCATGGAGCTCATTACCCAGTATCTGGAAACCTCCACAGACGCCCACAATGGGTATCCCTCTCTTTTCCTGTGCAATTATCTGGGAAAACAATCCTGATTTCTGGAGGAATGCCAGGTCGTGGATGGTATTCTTACTGCCTGGAATGATAACCATATCAGGATTACCCAGCTTATTTCCATTGGACACATACCTGAGCTGTACATCAGGCTCATCTGCCAGGCAGTCAAAATCAGTAAAATTGGAAATGTGGGGCAGGTTAATCACAACTATATCCAGCTTATTTTCAATTACGCGGTCCGCTTCCCTGATGATATCCTCAGGAATGGTATCTTCCTCTTGAACTCTGAAGCCCTGGAAATACGGAATAATTCCCACTACCGGGATGCCTGTTTTTTGCTCCAGGAACTCCACTGCAGGGTAAAACAGTTTTACATCACCACGGAATTTGTTTATTACCACCCCTTTTACCCTGGCCCTATCCTCTGGGTCAAGGAGTTCAAGAGTGCCCACCACCGCAGCCAGGGCACCCCCTTTGTCTATATCAGCCACCAACAGCACAGGGCAGTCAGCCATTCTGGCAATCCTCATATTAACGATTTCTGTAGCCTGTAGATTGACTTCAGCCGGACTGCCTGCTCCCTCAATTACAATAATGTCAAATTCTGATCTTAGTTTGTTGAGGGAATTCTCAACCACATCAAGTGCCGTCATATTATACCTTTCATGATACTCCTTGGCGGAAAGGTTTCCCACCGGCCTGCCAAGCACAATGACCTGGGATGTAGCCTGTCCGGTCGGCTTTAGCAGGACCGGGTTCATGACCACATCCGGGGCCAGACCGCATGCTTCAGCCTGAACCACCTGAGCTCTGCCCATCTCTCCTCCGTCTTTGGTCACATAAGAATTGAGGGCCATATTCTGTGATTTAAAAGGCGCCACCTTGTATCCGTCCTGCAGAAAAATTCTCCCCAATGCTGCCACTAAAACACTTTTACCAACATGTGAGCCAGTCCCCTGAAACATGATACACTTAGAATTCGTCATTTACTGCTGCCCCTTCCTTTTTCAGATCAATGGGATGTCCGGCAACTACCAGGTATGCCTTATCAGCTATCGCGGCAATAATCTGATTGGCTTTTCCCACCAGTTCCTGATACTGCCTGCCGAGAAAATTATCTGAAACCAGTGTCATACCCACCTCATTGGAGACAATGACAACATGGGCCTCAGTTTCTGCGGCTGCCTTGGCAAGAGAGCCTATTTCCCGGAGAATCTCCGCCTGAAACTCCTTTTTAAAATCTCCACCTGATTCCTGTTCCTTTTTAAACATCAGGTTACTCAAAAGCAGGGTCAGGCAGTCTACCATAACAACATCAGAACCCAGGCTGTTTTCTCTGATGATTTCCGTAACCTGGTATGGTTCCTCCACCGTTTGCCAGGTGTCAGGCCTTCGTTCACGGTGGAGCCTGATGCGATGCCGCATTTCCTCATCCAGCGCCTGCGCTGTGGCGATATATGTAACTCTATGCCCAAGTTTTGAGGTAATCAGCTCGGCAAATTCACTTTTCCCGCTTCTGATGCCCCCGGTAACAAAAATAAGTTTTCCTCTCATAAAGTACACTCCATAAGTATGTATTTGCCAGGTTAGGATTATGTGTCATGACAAAACAAAATCCCCAGTCAGCAACTGAGGACATGGTTATCAAGGCATAAAACCCCTGTGAAACAACCATAATCCTTTCTCTCGAAGGACTGTATGGTCACTTCCAGGCTGGTATCCTGGCTCCCGGATAAACATGCCGCTTACGCCTTCCCCTTCAAACGAGTGGCATCATGTAAGGGCACTCCCCGGTTACAGTGGCGGAGACCGCTCAGGCTTAACCTGATTCCCATTTTTTAAAAAACCCAGAAGTTACAAATATTTTTTTGTGATTTCAATTATATCATAGTTTTTCAGACTTGTCTGCAGATATTAAACATAAAATCCTATTCAAGCATGAAATACTACTATCAGTTGATATTTTAAACAAATTCAATTACCATTTGGTGTACTATTGGAGGTAAAAATCTTGCTTTCATGGAAAAAAGGCGCCCTAATCATTTCAGTGACAATTGTTTTGCTTTATGCCTCGTTCATGGCAGGCTATTACGCTACATCTTTTCCTTCCTTCTGCGCTGTCTGCCATATTGTAAAACCATATGTGGTGTCATGGCGGCAGTCTTCTCACAAGGACATTAATTGCCTTTACTGTCACGAACCAAGGGGGTTCCTGGGTAAGGTCCATTCAAAATCCCGGGGCCTTAACTACCTCTATCAAGAATTAACCGGTCAGCACACAATTATTATAGAGGGACAGATTTTTGAACAAAACTGTGTTGCCTGCCACCTGGGGGATTATTATGATTACCCTGATACTGTAAGGCTTGAGTCCAAACACTACCAATGGCTCAAGAGTGACCGTAAATGTCTGGAATGCCATATAACAGCAGGCCACGGGATTAATTTATTTACAGCAGAAAAGTTTAACCAGGATTAATCATTTCAGTGACAAATACCTCCTGACCCTGTCCATCAGGTCATCTGTCAGGTGGGGCAGGGGCTCAGTTTTAAAACCGGCTATTTCTATATGATCCCTGATTACCGGCAGCAGTATCTTGGGGGCGCTGCTGGAAGCTACTGCTGCTGCAACTTCGGGAGTAACCTCACCTAAAAACGAATTGGCAATAATGATACCAATGGGCCCCACAATCAGGTCAACACGCCCGGAATTATATATGATGGCATTTTCACCCGAAGCGCCTTCATTGGCCCCTGCTTTGAGCATGGCCGCAGTTGCCAGGGCATTGGTCCCAACAGCCAGAATTTCAATTTCTTCCGGAAACTCCTTCCTGAACCGTTCAATTATATATTTACCGATTCCGCCACCCTGACCGTCAATCACAGCAATTTTCATAAAGTATCTCCTCAAAACTGTTCTTTGATTTAGATATCTTTTGTATTCAAAGCTTATACCTTATATTTTTTGTTTATTCCTGCACCATTGGCTCCGGAAATGACCGGGGAATATGGTGAGGTGTTGTACAAGATTTTCCTTGCACTGCCGCCGCTATAAGTCTTGCTGCAAATCACCGGCAACAAGGCAGGGAGTCCCCGCATGTCCGAAGATGGCGAAAGCCGCCGGTCATTTCCGGGAGTCAGCCTGAGCAGGAATAACTAACATATCCTGGGAAGCTGCTCTCCAACCAGCATATCTACTATTCTTTTGCCACCAATTCCGGTTGCTAATACTACCTTTCCCTGGTGGTCAGCGACAACCTCTCCAATAATCACGCTGTCAATACCATACCTTTCTTTTCTCATGGCGCTAACCACTGAGTCGGCACATTCCCTGGGCACTATAGCCAGTACCTTGCCCTCATTGGCAACATATAATGGGTCAAAGCCCAGAATCTCACAGGCTGCCATAACCTCATCCCTGACCGGTAACGATTTTTCCTGGAGCACAATTCCCATATTACTCTGAAGGGCAATCTCATTTAAGGTTGTGGCAACCCCTCCCCGGGTTGGATCCCTGAGGACATGGATGTCTTTGGATACTTCCAGCATTGACCTGACAAGGCTGTTTAAAGGTGCACTGTCTGTTGTAACCTGATTCCTGAAAGACAAACCCTGGCGTTCTGCCATCACTGCTATCCCATGGTCACCGATAAACCCGTTAATAATCACTTTGTCACCGGGTTTGGCCCGGTTACCTGATATTTGGACACCTTCAGGCACTATGCCTATTCCTGAGGTGTTAATAAATATCTGGTCCAAAGAGCCTTTTTCAACAACCTTGGTATCCCCGCAAACAATCTTGACCCCGGCCTCGTCTGCCGTCTTTTTCATGGAAACTGCAATGGCATTAAGCTTTGCCATGGCAAAACCCTCTTCTATAATAAAACCTGTGCTCAGCCACAGCGGTTCTGCGCCCCCCATAGCCAGGTCATTTACTGTCCCGCAGACTGCCATCTTACCAATATCTCCTCCGGGGAAAAAAGGCGGACTGACAACAAAGGAGTCTGTAGTAAAGGCCAGTCTAACCCCCCCTGCCTGGACCTCCGCCCTGTCATCAAGCCTGTTCAGTTCAGGGTTGTCAAACACCGGCAAAAAAAGTTCCGTGACCAGTTCGTGAGATAGTTTTCCTCCGCTGCCATGGGCCAGTAGTATTTTGTCATGCCTCATCGCCGGGTGCTCCTTTCCCGTATTTATAATAAGCGGCACACGTGCCCTCAACTGAAACCATGCACGGGCCCACCGGGTTTTCAGGAATACATGTCCTGCCAAAATGACCACATTCGGGAGGAGTTATAACCCCCCTGAGCACCTCACCACACCTGCACCCCGGCAGGTCACTGTCCTCATCAATACGGATGCCATACTTCTTTACTGCATCAAACCGGCGGTATTCCGGTCTAAACGCAAGCCCCGTACCGGGAATAGTGCCCATCCCCCGCCAGCTAGCGTCACCTGGCTGAAAAACCTTAAAGAGGATATTCATTGCATATGGATTTCCTTCAGGAGGAACCCCTCTGTTATACTGAATTTCTACCTTGGCTATCCCCTCTTCAATCTGTCTGACCAGCATATAAATACCCTGGAGGATGTCCACGGGTTCGAACCCGATAACCACTGCCGGTATGGAAAACTCCTCTGCAATAAACGCATAGGGTTTGGTTCCGATCAGTGAACTCACGTGACCGGGAAGAATAAAGCCATTAATTCCTATTTCATTGTTCTCCAGCAAGGCCCTGATGGCCTGTGGAATAAGCTTTTGGGCTCCAACTACCGAGAAATTACCGATACCTTCCCTTTTAGCCCTGAGAATGGCTGCGGCCACAGTAGGTGAGGTTGTCTCAAACCCGATGCCGAAAAATACCGTTTCTTTATCAGGGTTGTCCCTGGCCAGGTCAACGGCATCCATGGTGGAATATACGATCCTTATATCTGCCCCTGCTGCTTTTTCGGCAGCCAGACTGGACGATGACCCCGGAACCTTCATCATGTCACCAAAGGTGGTCAGAATGACTCCAGGTTGACGGCAAATTTCCAAAGCTTCATCAATGTGCCTGTTGGGGGTGACACAGACAGGGCACCCCGGCCCTGATATCAGTGATATGTGTTGGGGCAGAATATCCCTGATGCCGTGCCTGAAAATAGCAACAGTATGGGTACCGCAAACCTCCATAAGCCTGGCCGGTTTTCGGGAAACCCCATTGATTTTATTGATGATCACACGGGCCATACCGGTATCCCGGTACTCCTTCTGAAACTTCATGCTCCGTTAACTCCTTCAGAAACTTCATGCTCTAGTATCTCTTTAAATAATTCAAGGGTCTTAAGTGCCTCTTCTTCATCGATGACCTGGATGGCAAACCCCGCATGAACAAGTACATAATCATTGATTTCAGCCTCAGGTACAAGGTCAATACTGACCTTTTTAGTCACCCCTCCGGTTTCAACTTCGGCAGTCATCCCTGCCAGGGATACAATTTTTGCCGGCACCGCTAAACACATCCCGCCTTCCTCCTCTCACTGGCAATAACCGCCTGTCCCAGGGAGATTCCCCCGTCATTTGCAGGAACAATACGGTGTATAAAGACCTCAAACCCGTTTTCTTCAAGCCCTCTATGGACCATGTCAAGAAGCAGCATATTCTGAAACACCCCGCCGCTCAGGGTCACCCGGTTTTCCCCATAGACATTCCTGGCAGTCCGGCAGGTACTGATAACCATTTCCGTTATGGTCAGGTGAAATCTATAAGCTATTTCACCCAGCGGAATTCCTCCGGAGAGTTCTCTAATAATATCATCAATCAGGTGCCTGGTATCAATTTCCCAGGTGTTCAATTTTTCCTCTAAGGCAAATCTATAACCCCGTATACCCTTTTCCATATGTTGAATACTTTTTATATGTTCATTACTCTTCATGTGTTTCCTATGATACAAATATTGCACAGCAAGCTGCTCCATTTCCACAGCAGCCTGGCCTTCATAATTTACTTCCTGCCTGATTCCCAACAAGGCAGCTGCTGCATCAAAAAGCCTTCCCATACTTGATGTGGGTGGACAGTTAAGCCACTTGTCCATCATATCACCAAGGGTGTCCAGAAGCATCCCGTTTTTTTCCTTAAGGAAGCTGATTCCGGAAACTTGCCTCCAACTGCTTCCAAACCGGCTGTGCAGGTAACCTGCAGCCATCCGCCAAGGTTCCTTGACAGCCCTGGCACCACCGGGCATGGGGACATACCTGAGGTGCCCTATCCTCTTAAAATCTTTTAGGGAAGCCAATAAAAACTCTCCTCCCCAGATGGACCCGTCAGGTCCGAAACCGGTCCCGTCAAAACAGACTCCGATTACCCTGCCCTTCAAGCTGTGTTCGGCCATACAACTGACTGTATGGGCATGGTGGTGCTGGACCCCTGTTTGGGGAATCCCCTTCAGTTCAAAGGCATACTTTGTTGACAGGTATTCTGGATGAAAGTCATAGGCAACAATCTCCGGTTCAATATTAAAAAGCCTTTTATACAGCTTTATTTCCTTTTCAAAGGCCATCAGTGTTTCCAGATTCTCCAGATCCCCTATATGGTGGCTGACAAATGCATAACTGCCCCTGGTAAGGCAGAAGGTGTTTTTCTGTTCACCACCAACAGCAAGCACCGGTATATGGGATTCAGAAATCTTGATAGGGGCAGGCGCATATCCTCTGGACCTTCTCGTGGGATATTCATTTTTTCTGTAGACACGGGTTACCGAATCATCACATCGGTGGCTGATAACCCTGTTGTGGGTCAGGAAGTATTCGGCTATCTCACCGAGCCTTAAGAAAGCATCTTTATCTTCAAAAGCAATTGGCTCATCACTCAGGTTTCCGCTTGTCATGACCAAAGGAAAGTCAACTTGCTCAAAAAGCAGGTAATGCAGCGGGGTATATGGAAGCATCATCCCGAGAAACGCATTCCCGGGGGCTGTCTCTTCAGCCAGTAAACTAACTTTTTTGCGCAGGAGTACTATGGGTCTCGCCGGTGATTCCAGAAGCAGTCTTTCATCATTGCTGATCTGGCAATACAGGCCGGCCTGAGACGCATCTTTGACCATAACTGCAAAAGGCTTGTCTTCCCTGACCTTCCTTTCTCTAAGGCTGGAAACGGCTTCTTTACTGAGTGCATTACAAGCCAGGTGATACCCGCCCAGTCCTTTAACAGCGATGATGTTATTTTCACTCAGGAGTTCAGCAGCCTTCTTTATCGGGCTTTCTTTATCAATGAGCCCGCCTGAGGAGTCCCGTAGAACGACCCTGGGGCCGCATGCCGCACACGCATTGGGTTGGGCATGGAAGCGGCGGCTGTCCGGATCATGGTACTCTTGAAGACACTCAGGGCACATGGGAAAAGCCTTCATAGTGGTAAGTTCCCTGTCATAAGGCACATCTTTAATAATGGTAAACCGGGGTCCACAGTTGGTACAGTTGATAAAGGGATACCTGAACCGCCTGTCGTTCTCATCAAAAAGTTCCTGCAGGCAGTCCTCACAGACGGCGGAATCAACGGCAACCATTAGGTCTTTATCTGTATTGGTTTCAGTATCTTTAATGATAAATTCCGCATACCCCTCCGGCGCAGCCGTCTGTACAGCTACTTCTTCTATTCTGGCAAGCGGCGGAGCATTCTGTTTTAGTTCATCGACAAATTTCCTTAGTGATTTAAGCTCTCCTTCGACATCAATGTCGACACCTTTGGGATTGTTCCTTACTGCTCCTCTGAGGGAGTGTGATTTGGCAAGACCATATACAAAGGGCCGGAAACCAACCCCCTGAACAATACCCTTTACTGTAATCAAATACCTCGCAATTGACAATTGACAACCCCGGACCTTTCTATCTTCTTGCGGGCACCTGTCATTATCCCGCTTTAGGCTTAACTAGATTATACCAGTATATTATTTGTTTTAGCAATACCTTCCACAGCCGTGTGCAGTTTCGGCACAGTATTCCTCTGCTGCGAATATTGTTGCATTTATTAATTAACCCGGTTGTATACTACGCAAGAAACAGGACATTAAGTCCTGTTCGCCCCGAAATTTTATAAATTTTGTAACATTTTCAGATTATTCACAATTGTTGACTCTGTGTGGATAAATCTGTGGGTAACTTTTTATCATAATCTGCAATTTTGTTTCCATCTCGATAATCTGTCTGTTCTTGCTCAAAAGTGTGCGCGCAAATCGGCTGTTGTTCTTCTGCAGTTTGCGGTTCTCTTTTTCAAGTTTTGTTAAAATATCACACTTGTCTTTTTCAATTCTTTCTATCAGATTCATTAATACCCGCCTGCTAAACCTGAGATGTTCGATTTTACCCTCAAGCTCCCTGATTCTGGCTTCCAGCAGTTCAGAGCGGTCGTTTCCCATTCGGTAACCCCTCCCAAATACTTCTAATTATAGTATATGCGGAGAAGGCGGTGTTTAGACATCAGGGAACCGGTTCAGAAGCTGAATTTGTCACTAATGCGCCTTACGGCTTCTTCAATTACCGAATTATCCTGGACCAGGGCAATCCGGACATAGCCCTCTCCCTGCCTGCCAAAGGCAACTCCAGGAACCAGAGCGACACCGGTTTGGCGCAGGATATCTTCGGCGAATTTTTCTGAGGAGGTATATCCCTTTGGCAGTGAGGCCCATACAAACATAGTAGCCTGAGGCTTGTCCATAACCCAGCCGGTTTTAGCAAGGCCGTCAACCAGGATATCCCTTCTGGCCTTGTAAACAGCGGCATTCCGCCGGGTAATATCCTGCGGCCCCCGCAAAGCGCTGATTCCGGCCATCTGGATGGGCAAAAAGACACCATAATCAATATTGGATTTAACCCTTGTCAGGGCTTCAATCACTTCACTGTTTCCAACTACAAAGCCAAGCCTGCACCCGGCCATGTTATAGGTCTTGGATACCGAATGGAATTCTACGCCTACTTTGATGGCACCCTCTGATTCCAGGAAACTCGGCGGCCTGTAACCGTCAAAAGCAAGTTCTGAGTAGGCAACATCATGACAGACCACAATATCATACCTGGAGGCAAACTCAACCACCCGGTCAAAAAAGGCTGAGTCAGCGACAGCTGCTACCGGATTGTTGGGATAATTCAAAATCATCATATTAGCTCTTTTAGCAATATCTTCCGGTATCTTATCAAAGTCAGGAAGATATTGATTCTCCTTCTTAAGGGGCATATGGTAGACCTGACCGCCGGCTAAAGTTACTCCGGCGCTGTAGATAGGATATCCCGGGTCCGGCACCAGGGCTACATCACCAGGGTCAAGCAGGCAGAGAGGTATATGTCCCAGCCCGTCCTGGGAGCCCATCAAGACCAGCACCTCTGTTTCCGGGTCCAGCTGAACCCCAAATCTCTGCCCATACCACCATGAGATTGTCTCCCTAAGATCCCGGGTCCCTCTTGATGACGGATACCCGTAATTATCAAGATTATCAATGGCCTCCTGAAGTGCATGAAATATGTGCGGCATAGGCGGCCTGTCCGGGCTGCCGATACCCAGGTCAATAATGGATATACCCCCGGCAGCGACTTCCTCCTTGATTTTATCGAGTTCAGCAAATACTGCTGACTTCAGTCCTTCAAGCCTGTTTGATGTCTTCAAGTAAGTTTCCCCCTATTAATTAATTCAATGTTTTTTTCATAAATCTAAGCATGTTTTCACCCATAATTCCTTTAATCTCTTTCTCAGTGTAGCCACGGTCCAATAACCCTGCAGTAATTGACGGATAACAGCAGCAGTCATTTAGGCCCACAGGAGTTTCTTCTATCCCGTCAAAGTCTGAGCCCAGGGCAATCACATCTGTTCCTGCCAGCCCGGCAACATGGTCAATATGGTCCAGAAGGTCACTTATTCCGGTCTTCCCTTTACCGAGGAACTCAGGAACAAAGCTTAAGCCAAAAATGCCCTTAGTCTCCGCCAGGGCTTTAATCTGGTCATCATTTAGATTTCTGGGATGTTGGCACAGACTATGGCAGTTAGCATGTGATACCATAACCGGGAATTTGGATATTTCCAGGACATCCCAAAAACCGGCTTCAGATACATGAGCCAGGTCAACTATCATTCCCAGCCTGTTCATTTCCTGAACAACATTGCGTCCAAAACAGGTCAGCCCCCCACCGGTGATTTTTTCTCCAACCCCGTCGGCTATATCATTTCTCTGGTTCCACGTCAGTCCAAGGAAACGCACTCCAAGTTTGTAGAATATTCTTAGTGCAGAGATATCGCCATTTAAGGCTTCCCCACCTTCAATTCCCATAACCGCAATTATTTTGCCGCTTTTCAATTCCCTTTTTATTTGTTTCATATTCAGACCGGGAGATAAAACATGGCTGCAGGACTCAATTTCCGTATCAAAGGTATCAATAAGCTGCAGGGTCCTTGAAAGCGCGCGCTGCGGTTTAAAGATAGTTTCAATGAATAAGGCAAAAAACTGGACTCTGGTGCCACCTTCCTGGAGTTTATACAGGTCAATATGTCCTGTTTCATTATATTGTCCAAGTTTAGCCTTTCCCTTTGCCACTTGAAGAACGGTGTCACAATGGCAGTCAACGACAGTTAACTTCCGGTGCAGGTTCATGGCATCTGCAGTAATACTCTTCTTTACCATCATATCAGTCCTTTTGCTTTATTGGTTTGATTACCTTCTATTATGACAATATATGATGGAAAAACCTGTTTATTCTACTGAACAAACAGGTTATGGGTCTCACTTATAGAATTGAATTAGAAATCTTCGTTCTCAGCTCAACCATCAGTTACCTGGCCTTAGCACCATCCCACTTACCTGGGCTCAACAATAAGCTTAATTGCTGTCCGTTCTTCGCCATCAATGATAATGTCAGTAAAAGCCGGGATACAAATGAGGTCAACTCCGCTGGGCGCTACGAATCCTCTGGCAATAGCTACAGCTTTCACAGCTTGGTTTAGAGCACCGGCGCCGATTGCTTGAATTTCTGCCCCGCCGCGTTCCCTAAGAACACCGGCAAGAGCACCTGCTACTGAATTTGGATTGGATTTTGCTGAAACCTTCAATACTTCCAAGATCATAACCTCCTTATTTGAACGAATCAATTTTAGCCGTATTCTTTATAAACGAATATATTCGATAATTAACTAAAAATTCCTCTTTTTCTCAAATAAATATTTCAGACTTATTTAAAAATTTAATATAATTACATCTTTAGTACTCAATATTGAATACCCTGTTAATGCTTACTGCACTGCCTGTATCCTCATTAACTTCAATGACAACTGCATTGAACTGGAAGGGGCCGTCAGCTGACTCAAACCTTACAGGCATCTGTGTGGTAAATTTCTTTAGGGCAATATCTATTTTGACTCCGATTATCGAATTAAAAGGTCCTGTCATGCCAAGATCAGTGATATATGCTGTTCCCCCGGGAAGCACCCTTTCATCAGCCGTCTGTACATGGGTATGTGTACCGGCAACTGCAGATACCTTACCATCCAAATACCATCCGAGGGCAATTTTCTCTGATGTGGCTTCCGCATGAAAATCCACAATAATAATTTTTGTCAGATCTTTTATTTCATTAAGAATCTGTTCAATAGTCCTAAAGGGACAATCAAGGTTCGAAAGGTATACCAGTCCGGATAAGTTGATGACTCCCACATTAATACCGTTAATATCAAATACACCGTAACCTCTGCCGGGAGTACCCGGAGGATAATTGGCAGGCCTGATGATCCTTGGCTCTTTCTCTATGTGTCCGAGTATTTCTTTTTTATCCCAGATGTGGTTTCCCATTGTCAGGACATCAATACCATAATCAAACAGTTCATTGGCCGTGGACGGAGTTATGCCATTCCCACCGGATGCGTTTTCTCCGTTGGCAATGATCATGTCCAGCTTAAGTTCCTGTTTAATTGTACTCAGGTTTTCCCTGACCGCCTTCCTTCCGGGGCGGCCGAAAACATCACCAATCATTAAGATGCGCAAAGAATCTATCCTCCGTTTTATTTATTGAATACCAGCACCCTGCCATCCTCCCTGAAGGCGATCAGGTTTTTTTGGGGGTACGATGACTTTATATTTTCCAGCATATGTTCTATAAGTTCTTCTTGGATTAGGAGGTCTTCTTCCAGAAGGTAATCATTTTTTTCAAAAATGAGATCTTTTTTAAAATTACAATGCACCAGTTCAATAAGCATTGATAATTCTTCCTGGCTCATTGTGCCCACATCCCTGATGATTTCCAGCATGGTAAACTCTTCACATGGGTTAAACCTCACCTCGGTTACCAGTGGGGTCCGATTCTCCAGAGAATGGTATGCTTGAATACTTGCAACCACCATGTCTTTAAAATTAACCAATTTTTCTTCATCTAATACACACGAAAAAATAAAAGTAAACCTTAGCTGCTGCAGTTCAGGGTCATAATTTATGGTACCCAGTTCAGGATAACGCACTAAAATCGATATCAAAAGTCCGATACTGTCTGAAACCTCATCCTGGGGAGCAGTCTTATATTTTAGCTGCATCTTAGTCACCTCGCAAAAATATTCAATTTCAAAGAGTTCTGTACCTCAGGGCGCTTTTCCTGCCATAACTCCCTGGAAAACAAAAAAAAATCCTTGCCAATATGTGGTGAGGTTAAAATTTAAGAAGGGGATGTCTCTGACGAGACAACCCCTCTGTTTTCTTATTTCGCATATTCCACTGCCCGAGTTTCCCGGATTACCATCACCTTGATTTGACCGGGATATTCAAGCTCTTCTTCAATCCTTTTAGCTATATCCCTGACCAAGCGGACAGAAGATAAATCATCTACCTTATCAGGTTTAACCATTACCCGAACCTCGCGCCCTGCTTGGATAGCAAAAGACTTTTCAACTCCTTCAAAAGAGTTGGTAATTGCTTCAAGTTTCTCCAAACGTTTAATATACGATTCCAGAGTTTCTCTTCTAGCCCCCGGTCTGGCTGCAGAAATGGCATCAGCCGCCTGGACCAATACTGCCTCAATGGTCTTAGCGTCCTCATCACCGTGGTGTGCACCAACCGCATTTATTATTGCCGCTGACTCCTTGTATTTCTTCGCCAGGTCAGCTCCAATGGTCACATGAGGCCCTTCAGTCTCGTGGTCAATTGATTTTCCTATATCATGAAGCAGACCCGCCCTTTTGGCAAGAGTAACATCAACTCCAAGTTCCGCAGCCATCAACCCTGCAAGCTGTGATACTTCAACCGAATGTCTGAGAACATTCTGACCGTAGCTTGTACGATACCTGAGCCGGCCAAGAAGTCTGATCAATTCGGGATGCAGACCGTGTACTCCTGTTTCAAAAGTTGCCTGTTCACCGGATTCCTTGATTTGTGTTTCTACTTCTTTCTGAGCTTTTTCTACCATTTCCTCGATTCTGGCAGGATGTATCCTTCCATCAAGGATTAATTTTTCAAGTGCTATCCTGGCAACTTCACGGCGAATCGGGTCAAATCCTGATAAAATAACGGCTTCAGGAGTATCATCAATAATTAGATCAATACCTGTAAGGGTTTCCAGTGTCCGGATATTTCTTCCCTCACGACCGATAATGCGGCCTTTCATTTCATCATTCGGCAGTGCAACAACTGTCACTGTTGTCTCAGCCACATGGTCGGCAGCACATCTCTGGATTGCCTGTGAAATTATGTCTCTGGCCCTCTTTTCCCCTTCATCCTTGGCCTTAGATTCAATTTCTTTAATCATAATTGCTGCTTCATGCTGAATTTCTTCCTCAATATTTGCCAGGAGAAGTTCCCGAGCTTCATCAGAAGTAAGTCCTGACAGCCGTTCCAGTTCTGCAAGTTGTTTTGCATGAAGTTCCTTAACTTGTGTCCTGACTTTTTCAATTTCATTTTCCTTTTGGCCCAGGCCTTCTTCCTTGCGTTCAATTGAATCTATTTTTCTGTCAAGGGCCTCTTCTTTCTGGGTCAATCGGCGTTCTGTCCTCTGGAGTTCGTTTCTGCGTTCGCGGTGTTCTTTCTCAACCTCACTGCGAAGCTTGTGGACTTCTTCCTTGGCTTCCAGAATCGCTTCCCTTTTTCTGGCTTCAGAGGCTTTTTCAGCTTCTTCCCTTATTCTTTTGGCAGCCTCTTCTGCCGAGGAAATTTTTGCTTCTGCAAGTGATTTCCTGATGAAATAGCCAACAATGAATGCAATAAATCCTGTAGCAGCTGCTATTATTATTGTTTGCCCTGTAATATTAGTTCACCTCCTATTTTTTTATTTGTCGTCATTTTTTTGTTTTTCATAAACAAAAAACCGAGTAGAAACCCGGTCAGAAAAAGATTTTACTTACCATAAACAATCAAGTACGGTAAAAACAGCTTACCTTCCTGTTAGTATCTTATATTTTAAACCTGCCTCATATATTGTTTTATTATATTTTATTTTAAAAAAACAAGAGGAAAGTTCTACTTTATAAGAAACCATAAATGTATGGCAGTTAAATCCTATTCTAGTTTCTCCCAAGTATAATTTTAAGTTTTTTTGGCCGTTATGTCAAGCATTGAGCGTTCTCACACTGTCAATTACCGGTTATCTTCAGTAAAAAGGCCTGTCAAAGCGCCTCATGACTGTTTCCGGCGGTAAAACACAGCCTTTATCAGCCAAATTTTTTTAAGATTTCTGAGAGAACCCTTCTCACTATATTGTAGTCAAATCCTCTTCTCAAAAGAAAACCTTCTATTTTTTTTAAGTTAAATCCCTTCTGGGTTATTTGTTTTTCTGCCAGAAGACAGGCGAGTTCTTCCTCAAGTTCCATTGGATAATCAGCAAGACACTCTTCTATGATGTCACGTGAAATCCCCTTCCGGAACAATTCATATGAGATTTTCCGCCGCCCGGAAGGCTTGTCCCTGGTCCTGCTGCGCACCCACATCCGGGAAAATTCCATATCATCAAGAAACCTGTATTCTTCAAGAAAACTAATTACTTCAGAAATAACTCCATTTTCATATCCTTTTTCAGATAGCTTCTTCCGTACTTCCCAAGCTGACCTTGGCCTGTATGAAATGTAGTTTAGGGCAACCTCCTTGGCATGTGCCTTTATTTCACTGTCTGCAGGCATACTACTCTTCGTTGGTGGCGCTGACCGGGTTTTCGGCTGCAGCCGGTTTCATGACTTCTCTTATCTTGGTTTCTATTTCTACGGCCACGGCAGTATTTTCTTTAAAGAATTCCTTAACATTCTCTCTTCCCTGGCCAAGGCGTTCCCCGTTATATGAGTACCAGGCACCGCTTTTTTCGATGATTTTCATTTCTGTGGCAATATCGATAATACATCCCTCTCGTGAAATGCCCTCACCATACATGATGTCAAAATCAGCCTGCTTAAAGGGAGGCGCAACTTTGTTTTTAACAACTTTGGCTCTGGTGCGCACACCGACAATATCTGCCCCGTGTTTCAGGGTCTCGGTTTTTCTGACTTCAAGCCTCACAGACGCATAAAACTTCAGCGCCCTTCCTCCTGGGGTTATTTCAGGATTTCCAAACATGACCCCTACTTTTTCCCTGATCTGGTTAATGAAAATAGCCACTGTATGGGATTTGGATATTGCTCCCGTCAATTTCCTAAGGGCCTGTGACATTAATCTGGCCTGTAGTCCCACATGGGAATCACCCATTTCCCCTTCAATTTCAGCCCTGGGAACAAGGGCGGCAACTGAATCAACAACAATTACATCAACTGCCCCGCTCCTGACAAGGGCTTCTGCAATTTCAAGGGCCTGTTCCCCGGTATCGGGCTGAGAAATCAGTAAATTGTCTATATCAACTCCCAGTCTCCGGGCATATACAGGGTCAAGGGCATGTTCGGCATCTATAAAAGCCGCGGTCCCGCCCAGTTTCTGGGCCTCGGCAAGGATGTGTAAAGCCACGGTGGTTTTACCTGATGATTCCGGACCATAGATCTCTACAACCCTTCCCCGTGGAATTCCGCCAACTCCCAGTGCAATATCCAGGCTTAAAGCACCTGTGGGAATAACTTCAACATTCATCTTGGCCGCCGCTTCACCGAGTTTCATTATGGAACCCTTACCAAACTGCTTTTCTATCTGGCTTAAAGCTATTTCCAGAGCCTTAACTTTATCTGACATTAAAACGCCTCCTCAAACATGTGTTCGGTTTTCTTAATTAATTATACCCAATAATTTGAAAGCCTGTCAATAAATATTTATAATTTCTTTTTGGAGTCTTTTCATTCACTGATTCAACAAAGCCTTAATATATTCCTTTTTTACATACTCAAGCACTGCGGCAATTTCACCCCGGCACCGGCAGACAATGGGCTCTGATACTTTCCCGCTTTCTTTGAGACTGTTCAATTCATTGTCAATAACTTCCTTGAGGAAATTTATTCTTAGACTGACGAGTTCATCGGGAACTGTTTCCAGTTGTCTGACCGCCAGAGAGCTGTTTATCCATTCCTTTATTTCGTTAATTACATCCACGTTTTCAAGATACCTGCAAATAATAAGTATCAGGTTATAGCACAACTGCCTGTCAATCCCGAAACGGCTCCTCAGATATGGATTTAACGGACCTATCTTATCTGTATTCAGCACATGCAGCGCATACCATGCATTCGCTATCCCCGGTGCATCAATTTTAAGTTTTTGAATGACCATTTCTTCTTCCACTCATTTTCCCTCTGTCTCAATAAGTGTTAGCAGCAGGCAAAACAAAAAGCAACCACACGGCTGCTATCTGTTTCTTGCCTTTGCGGGCTCTACATGGACCCTCTTACCTTTGATGACATTTTTGTGCATTGAATACAGCACTTTCTCGGCAGCATCCTGGGGTACCTCTACAAAAGTAAACCTGTCAAATATTTTTATGGCGCCAATAACCTTTCCGGGGATTCCGGCCTCTTCGGCAATAGTTTTAACCACATCCTGAGGTCTTACTTCATCAACTCTTCCGATGCTCATAAAGAGCCTCACCATTCCCGGTTCAGCTCCGGTATTGCCAAACTCAACCGCAGCATCTTCACTGAAATCCTGGGACCCTTCAATATCAAAGGCCAGTCTCAGGGCTGCTGCTGCTATGTCAACAGTATCATGAGCATTTCCCATTTCCTCGATGATAGCCCGGTAATGGCTTAATTTCCCCTGTTCAATGGTTTCGGACAGCTTCTCGATAATAATTTCCCGCTGCCGTTCAAAGACGTCTTCAAAACTTGGCAGCCTAAGCTTCTTGATTCTGGTACTAATTATTTTCTCTATCAGTCTCAGCAGCCTGTACTCCTTGGGGATCACAAATGATACGGCAATACCGGATTTACCTGCTCTTCCCGTGCGCCCTATGCGATGCACGTAAGATTCCGGATCCTGGGGCAGATCATAATTAATAACATGACTTACATTGTCGATATCAAGCCCCCTGGCGGCAACGTCAGTGGCAACCAGTATCTCAACATGACCCTCACGGAACTTTTTCATAACCCTGTTCCGCTGAGCCTGAGTCAGATCCCCGTGGAGCCCGTCAGCCTCATAGCCGCGCGCCTCAAGGCCCGCAACAAGCTCATCAACACCACGCTTGGTCCGGCAGAATATAATGGCCAGTTTTATCTCAGAGGTGTCCAGGACACGGCACAGCCCTTCCAGTTTATTAAATTCCTTGACTTCATAATACACTTGTTCTATTTGGGGTACGGTAAGTTCATCCTTGCTGACAGAGAGCACTTCCGGGTCTCTAAGGTATTTACGGGCCAGTACCTGTATCTCCCTGGGCATTGTTGCCGAAAACAGCAGTGTCTGTTTAGCTTCAGGGGTTTCCTTCAGTATTGTTTCAATATCTTCAATAAATCCCATATCAAGCATTTCATCGGCTTCATCCAGAACCATAAAGGCAACATTTTGCAGCCTGAGGGTTTTCCTCCTTAGATGGTCCAGTATCCTCCCGGGAGTACCGACAACTATCTGTACTCCTCTTTTAAGGGCCAGGATCTGCCGGTCAATGGATTGGCCCCCATATATGGCCAGGGCACGCGCATCCTTATATTTTGCAATCCTGGTTATTTCCTCTGCCACCTGTATCGCCAGTTCCCTGGTGGGGGTCAGAACCAGGGCCTGAACACCGCGAAACCTCGGGTTTAACATTTCTATAATTGGAATAGCAAAGGCGGCAGTCTTCCCTGTACCGGTCTGAGCTTGTCCGATTACGTCCTTCCCTTCCATAAGCAGTGGAATCGCCTCTGCCTGAATCGGTGTCGGTGCTTCAAAGCCCATCTCACTAACGGCATTAAAAATCTTTTTGCTGAATTCAAGATTACCGAACTTCTTTTTGTCATACATGAAAGCTGTGGTCTCCTCTCAAAATAAACTGCACTTATTTTCATCAATAATTATACTTATTTTATTATATCAAATAATCGTTATTTGTCATTATTTTTCGGAAACTGTTTCATACAACTGGGGATAAATCTTCCTTTCAAGGCTGTATCCGCTTTGTTTGCCAGATATTGTTATTGTATCCGTATATTTTAACCTTACTCCTGCAGCGCTGCGGTCAAAGTGAAGCAGTACAAAGGAATAGGGAATATCTCTGTCAGTCTGTAAGGCCCCTATACCGGAAGCTCCCGACGTTCCGGCATCAATAAACAAAGAGTCCCCTCTAAAATTGATTTTAAACCTGTGGTCATGACCGCTCAGGATAACCGGAACCTGACCGGTTAACTTTTCCGCCAGTTTTACATTATGGATTGCCAGCAGATCCGGCTTCTTCTCCGCACCTTTGATACTTCCCTCCAGTATTTGTGCTGATTCCTTCAGTTCTTCCATATTCACCTTGTATTCTAAAGAATCTGAAGCAGGGTCAGCGATACCTGCTATCCTGATTCCCCTGACATCTAAAACACCATTTTCAATAAGCAGCACATTTGGTAATTGTTTCATTTCCTGAATAATTGCCGGTGTTTCATGGTTGCCCGGGACAATAACATATGGCACCCCAAGTTTCCTGATTCCCTCAAACAAAGATGCCTCAAGAGGTGTGCCAAAATCCGAAAGGTCACCGGTATCAATAACCATGTCTATTCCAAAGGTCCTCACCATCTGGTCGATAAACTCCAGTGAAGCCGGATTATTATGAATATCAGATACATGAAGGATTTTAAATTCCCCTTCACCAGGGGCCATTGCCTGAAGGCTTTCCACCCGTTGAAACAGTCCGTTCATGTTTATGGCAATGCCTCGCATCTGCTTTCCCCAGGTATTCACAGTGTTAAACGCTTCTTCGGCCAGCCCGATCATCCATGGGGCAGCCTTTAACACACCATTGTATTCGGGAGACTGAAATTGGTCAATATCAAAGGTCCTGTATGTCCCCAGCATAAGCAGGGACACAATAGCAAAACCAATTATCCCCCCAAGGATAAGCTCCTTCAGATTTCTTGTCCCAATGACAAACACCCCAAAAAGACCGCCTGCAAAACCCAGTGCGGCCGTCAGTATAATGAATTTTCGGATAGCCGCGGCTAAGGCGTCATTGGCATCTGTGACAATCTTGTCCTGTTCCGTTCCTGTCTCCAGTAAATCACCAAGGAGCTCCATATCAATATTTTCAAGGGATATATTAACTCTCAGTGGTGTTTTGTGAGTCCTTGCCATTACCTCTCCAAAGGGGCTTATCTGTAAGACAGTATACCCCTTAGTGGAAGCCTGAACTGAAATCCTCGCCTGCAGTGCCTGCAGTTTAAAATCCACCTGAGCAAAAAGGTTTACAAAAATAATTGCTCCAATTATCGCAAATAAAGGGATCGAAACATAGTGCAGATATTTCTTCATAAGGCTCATCCCTTCTGGATATTGTAATGCAGCAGATACGGATCCCAATAACCATAATCACAATCAGTGGCTCATCCCTTCTGGATATTGTAATGCAGCAGATACCTCCTCAATATATTTAAAGCCACATTTGCCGACTGCCACCTGATAACTTCCCGGTCACCGGTAAAGAGGTTTTTTACAGCAAAGGCGTTATCTTCTCCGGCAAGAGCAATATATACCTGCCCTACAGGTTTTTCAGGGGCTCCCCCTCCGGGACCGGCTATCCCGGTTACAGAAACTGCCACATCTGTGCCCCCGGCCTTTCTGGCCCCGACAGCCATTTCCAGGGCTGTCTGTTCACTGACTGCCCCGTATTTTTCCAGAGTATCACGGGATACCCCCAGCATATTAATTTTGGCATCATTAGAATAAGTAATGAATCCACAGACAAAGTTTTCTGACACCCCCGGTATCTCTGTAAGCCGTGAGGCAATAAGTCCCCCTGTACATGACTCTGCAGTGGCAACAGTCAGTCTGTATTTATTAAGCAGCCCCGCCACAACACCTTCAAGGGTGTCATCATCTGTTCCATAGATATAATCTCCCAGTCTTTTCCTTATCTCTGCCTCAACACCGGAGATAATCTCCCCGGCTGCATCTTCTGAGTTTGCTTTTGCGGTAAGCCTGATATATGCCTCTCCCTTGGGCGCCAGAAATGCAATCGTAGGGTTAACCTGTTTATCAACAAGGTCACTGATACGCTCCTCCACCATGGATTCCCCCATCCCCAGAATTTTTATTACCCTGGAGACAATAACAGCCTTATCATTCCCGGTCTTTTTCTTTAAATATTCCTCCACGGTTTCCACAAACATAGGCTTCATTTCGACCGGTGGCCCCGGCAGGATGACTATACTCTTCCCTTCATATTCCACAATGCTTCCGGGTGCAGTACCAATCCTGTTGGGGATAGTAACAGCGCCGGAAATGTTTAAGGCCTGCTTGGTATTTATCTGGGGCATTATTCGTCCTCTGACCTCAAAGAAACCCCTGATATGTGCCAGTGAAGCTTCATCCATAACCAACTCCGTACCCAACAGTCCCGCAATTGTTTCTCTGGTAAGGTCATCTGAGGTCGGACCAAGTCCTCCGGTAACAATTATAAGGTCAGCTCTTCCCATGGCAGTTTTCACAACCTCCCTGAGGCGTGTTGCATTGTCTCCCACAGTTGTTTGAAAAAATACGTCTATTCCCAGTTTTGCAAGTCTCTGGCCGATAAACTGGGCATTTGTATTCACAATCTGTCCCAATAAGAGTTCTGTTCCCGTTGAAATCAGTTCGGCCCGCATAACCCAGCCCCTTTCCCAATATAAATGGTATCTTCTTAACTATTACATATTATTCTTTTAAATGAGCCTTAAAACCTTCAGCAGAAGTAATTATTTACATAAATCCAACAAAGCCGGCTGAGAAATTCCCCTTTCACAGCCGGCCCTGTTCCCGGTAAAACGAATGTTTAATTTTTAGCCGGCTTTTTCTACCGGCTCATCATGCTCAATAACCAGCTTTCTGAAATCTGTACCGGAAAGCTGTTCCTGTTCCAGAAGAATGTCAGTTACTTCAATTATTTTTTCCCTGTATGGCAATAAGGTATTCCGAACCCTATCTTCCTGCTCACTGATGATTTCAGTAATCACATCATACATTTTATCTTTGGGAAGACTGTCTTCTGATACCACACCCAGTTTGGACATCCCGGAAATGATAATTCTTTTGGCTAAATCAACGGCCTTTTCGAAGTCATTAGACGCCCCGGTACTCCTGTTGCTGAAAATAAGCTCTTCTGCCAGCGCACCAGCCAGCATAATTGAAATCTGGTTTTCCAGGTATTCAAGGGTATACAGATAAGTGTCATCTTCCGGTGTCTGTCTCATATACCCAAGGGCATTCCCCCTGGGACTTATTGTCAGTGTAGAAACAGAACCGGGCTTTACGATTTCACTTATCAGAGCATGTCCTGTTTCATGGATAGAAACCCTCCTAAGTTCATCTGCATTTGGACGTTTATCAAGTTTTTCTCCCATAATAACTTTATCGATTGCTTCCTTGAAGTGTTTCATGCCAACCCTGGCCAAACCCTCCCTGAAAGCATAAATGGCAGCCTCATTGGTAAGGCTCTCCAGGTGAGCCCCGGAAAAACCAAAGGTCTCCCTGGCAATTTCTCTAAGCTCAACATCACCCTCAAGGGGTTTGTTCCTGGTATGAATCTTTAGTATTTCAGCTCTGCCATCTTTACACGGCAGGTCAACCTTTACATGCCTGTCAAACCGGCCCGGCCTCATCAGCGCCGGGTCAAGCATATCTGCCCTGTTGGTGGCTGCAATCAAAAGGACTTTTACCGAATCATCGTTTTTCATACCGTCCATTTCAACCAGAAGCTGGTTAAGGGTTTGGTCATACTCCATGTGACTGCTGTTCTGACCTCTCCTGCCGCCAAGGATCTCTATCTCATCAATAAAAATCATGGCATTATCTTTACCCAGCTTGGCAGCCTTTTCCCTGGCTGTTTTAAATAGCTTCCTGACCCTCTGGGCGCCAACCCCTGCATACATCTCGATAAATTCAGAACCACTGGTAGCAATGTAAACAGCATCTGTGTAGGTTGCTGCAGCTTTTGCCATAAGGGTTTTCCCTGTTCCCGGAGGGCCCAGGAGCAGAAGACCCTTCAGGGGTCTGATACCAAGTTCTTTTATCTTCTCATAGTTCTTTATAAAATCAAGGGCCTCTTTAAGCTCCTTGATGGCAGATGCCTGTCCGCCAATATCATCAAAATAAACCTCACTGGTGTTTTTTCCGGTGACCTCCTGTACTCCCACAGGTTTGATAAGACCCTTGCTTTCCGCGAGAAAATACATGGCTGCAAAAAAACCAAGTATAAACATCAATGGTAATACATCGTAGCCTTTCCAGACCAGAAAGCCAAAAAAGGCAAGTCCTATTCCAAGCCCTATTTCTTTCATCAATCCCTTTGTCATAACGCATCACTTCCTAACATTCCAGAAACTTGGGAGGCTGCATTATGCCTGGGGATTACCTCGTAAAGGTACTTATCGTCCTTGATAAATGAAATATAGACATTATCATTGTCAATAAATACCCTTGCTTTAGCCCCGGCATCCCTGGCGTTTTCCTGTACTTCTGCAGCCATTTCTGTAAAATCACCCTTTGCCAGCGCCTCATAAATTATATACTGGCTCTTATAATAAGCATCCGAAAGTTCCTGTGTCCTTTTGTCCTTTAATTCCATGTGAAACTGATTGTGTCCCAGTATTTTTTCTGTGTAACCGTTCAGTTCAAGGTATGCCTCCTTGAGGTCTTCAGTTTTCCTGACACTAAGGTTAACGGTTACCATTTCCCCCTCATTGTCAAGCTTGACATCATCAACAAGCTCAGTATCCGAATACATTTTGAACAGTGGTTGTTCAACATTGTATTTCTGGTAAACATACTGTACAGTCAGGAGGACACCTAGAGTTACGGCAAGGACTATTATCACGACATATACTCGGACTCCTTTAATTTGCAACTTTTTCCTCCCCTTTCTGCCTGATAGGCTCATTATAACATATGCCTTTGGACAGTTCCTTATGGAATGTTTGGAAACCGGGGGAGATGTGTTCTTCCGGCGGGCTACGTCTCAACCGGTCCATAACCCGCTAAAAGCGGGTTATGGACCGGTTGACGACAGACACCGCCTTTCAGAACACATCTCCCCCTCTGTGATTAAAAACGGAACCCATCTGCCACTATGCGTTTGATAGCGGAAACCACCTGCTGTGCAGGTGGCAATATAATAAAAATACCTTGTGACGCGATGTATGTGTTAATCATGTACGAGAAGTTTAGTTATCTTTTATTTTCAATTGACTTATTATAATATATTCACTTTTGATGTCTTCAATGGGTCTATTGCCCTCTTTTAGGTCTCCTTCAAGTTTTTCAAGCTTCTTAAGGTTTGCAGTTATTTCCTTTAATTCGTCCTGGTTATTGTTAGCTTTAGTCAAATCTACCAGAACTGATTTACTGATAAAAATCCGATAAGCCAATTGTACAGCAGGATTAGGTGAAGTGGCAGCTTCCTTTGTGGGTTTTCCGTTTGGGAAAAATGTTTCGTTATATGGGTTATCATAGGCAATTTTATTTTTGCTTAACGCATTGTTTGATGAATTACTACAACCTGATAATAAAGAACTAATTGTAAGTAACGAAAGCAGCATAACAAACAATAAAAGACTAACCTTCTTTGACATAAGCAACAGTCCTTCCGATTATTATAATATAAGAAAATACATTGCTGTATTCTAGACAATATGGAAAAAAGCCTTTATGAAAATGTTGGAAAATTTAGGGTTGGCATAGTCCATCGCTTAACACTAATGGAAACGGCTTCGCTGCACTCACCCGCAAGGAGTGCGCCGTCATTGTAAAACACTAAAGTGCTAACAATGACGCAGACGACACAACGTGCCTGTCAAGTTAAGCGAAATGTTTTCCTGTTTGGGGTCAAATAAAAAAAACCTCCTCTTTAGGAGGTTGGTAAGATTAAGAACATCAGAATGCATCCTTCATTACCTGGGTTACAAAAGAGTTTTCATTTCTCCAATAATAGCGTATTTTAAAGCAAATTCTTCAAGAAATGTATTCACTGATTCTACACCACAGTCAAAATCCTCAACTAGAGGTAAATGGACCTCGGCCAGCAATTCAACTTCGATATCACCCATATCTATTTAATTCTGGCCTTTCCAAGAGTTTTAGCTTTTGTCCTACATTTACACGGTCTCGCAATTTTTCCGCTTCTATTTCTAACAACGACTTGTGTTCCTTTAAGTTCTTTTGATATTGCAGTGCAGTCTTTAATTAAATTTTCATTTATATTGGGATTTTCTAATCCAGCAAGAATTCTCTTGGCGGTTTTCCCCTTTACACTTAAAATTACTCCTTTGGAAGCTACCATATGAACCCCATCTTTCGTATAGTTTTCTTTGTCCATATTGTACCACCTCGTTATATCATATTCAACTCTATTATTAGTATGTAATATTCCCTTATATAAGGAAATGGGATACAAAAAAGTATGTTGGGCGAAGCCGCGGGAGTATCCCCGATATCCCTGGTTTTAGCACAAATTACATCAATTTACCAATGAACGAAACGCCGCTAATATGCTTCCGGCATAAAGCGGCGTTTGCCTGCAATCTGACTGACTCATTAGTTATGAATCAGCCCCTTTCCTTATGTCTGCAAATTGCTGATTAAATTCTCCACGGCTGTTATCTGCTCCCTGAGGCGGCTGATCTCCTCCCTGAGTTGTGGTAATTCCTCCTTTAATGGTACTAAATACTCCTGCAGCCGGTTTAGCCGGTCATTTAGCTCTGCTGCCATCTGTACAGGTGCTTCACTTCCTGCCTGGGGCAGCTTTAGCTGCTGGTTAAACTGCTGGAGTAACTGCTGCAGCAGCTGCAACTGCGGCGGCGGCTGAGAATTCCCCTGAATCTGAGGGACTTTCGGAAGCTGTGGCAGTTTGGGCTTTCCTGCCATTGTTTCACCCTTGCTCACTGGTAAAGACTGCGGGGACAATAAGTTGGTGACAGCGATAAGTAACTGCCCCATTTCCTGAAGGCGCATTCCCATATCTGCCGCCTGTTCAGGATTAATCACCGGACTTTTTCTCATAACATCCACTCCTGGTTACATACTATGCATCGAAAAAGTGGATAGTTATATCAATCATCACTTATCTGCAAAAAAACATTGCCTCTTTAAAAACTCGAGAGACCACTCCATTCCTGCAGCCGGTAAATTACATATCTCAATTTGGAGTCATCCTGGTATTTATCGTAATCAACCGTATATTCCCCGCCATGGTTATTCCAGATTTTATCGAAATAAGCTGATACATCCTTTTCCAGACTGCTATTGTTTGGGGCAGTAATTTTCAGGTCGGCTTCCAGGTTATAATCTCCGATGTTCCTTCGGGTCAGGTTTGCCGAACCACCGTAAATTTCAGTCTTTTGTTTTCCTTTTATCATGACAACTTTTGTATGGTACTGTTCACCATGGGTATCATACCACCTGATTTTAATTTTGCCCATTGACTTTTCACTAAGTTCTGCCGCCACCGGCCTGTTGGGAATCCCGTTTTTCTCCATACCAAAGGCATCCTTGTTGGGGTCAAGGACCAGCCTGATATCGGCGCCTCTCGCTGATGCATTCAGGAGTTCCTCGACGAGGTCCCGTTCCCCGAGATAAAACATCCCCATTTGGATCAGATCCCCAGGCCCTGAGTTTCTGAAAGAATCTATCAGGTGCTTTTTAATTTTCCCTTCAGTCAGCAGGCTTACCTGTAAATCGCCCCCGGATTTTGCCGGCGCTGAACCATAATATGCTGCACCAGGCTGCTTGGCTGGATTTCCTGAAAAAGCTGTAACCGCAGCTTCAGACTTAAAAACCTGTTCTGTAATACTTCCTTTGACCACAAAAGCGATATTGGAGTGGTAAGAGCTGGCATCATGCGGGTTCGCTGATGTTAACAGGGTTTGCTTTTCAGTTACGATTACCTTCCTGTGATTAGCCTTGAAATTAAGCAATTTAAAATAGGAACGCAGTGTTACTTCCGGGGAGTCCGGACTAAAGGCATTGGGCAGCCACCCTTTTCCCTTTGAACCAAACCACTGGAGAAAGACTCTCCAGAAACCGGAATATGCCGGGTTGGAATCCCTTATTTTTGTAAGGTCGGTAAAAGTAACCCGGATCCCGTTTTCCTTCATTCGTTCCATAGGTTTTGAGGGGTATGACCCGTAAAAGGTGTTAATTTCGTCAGTGATAACGGTGATCTCTGTTTCGGGCTGTTGGCGTTTTTTCTCTATAAGGGCATCTGCCAGGCGGGACGAAAGTGCGGGATAGCTGTACTGTCTGTTGTATTCGTCATTAAAAAGGAACATATCAATAAGTATATATTCCCGGGCTTCCCCGATAATCTTCAGAGCCCGGTCAAAAATCTCCTGTTCATGAACTTTTTGACCATCCTTAATGTAGGTAAGGTCATAGAGAAATTCAACCTCAGAGACATTGTGGGGTTTATCGGCAACAGAAATACCTTCCGGCAGCGGTTTTTTCGTCCCATAAACAGCGCCTGCCACTGTAAATAAAAGCAGGAAAACAACGATTGTTTTCCACTTAAAAAAACTTCTTCGATAATTTTGCCTGACCTTAAACATGGTCTTCACATGCCGCCTCCAAACTCTAAATTATGTAAGAAAAACAAATACTGCAGCCTTCATGATAATGTTAGTAATAAGACCGGCTGCCAGGTCATCTGCCATAACTCCCAGTCCCCCCGGCAGTCTCTGCAGGCGGTTAATCGGCGCCGGTTTGAGAATATCAAGGAAACGGAAGAGAAGAAATCCGATAATAAGATAAATTCCATCCCATGTATAGACCGCAATCAAATAGCCGGCAATTTCGTCAACAACTATTTTGGGGCTGTCATGTTCCTGAAGGGTCTTTTCTGCTTCCTGGCAAATCCATATCCCTAGAACCGCAATGCCGGTAATTAAGAAAATATTGTCAGGAAATAATACTGCCAGCACTAGTCCCAGAAGTGTGCCAAAGGTTCCGGGGGCCTTGGGGATCAAACCAAGTCCGAAACCTGATGCCAGCAAAACTATAAAGTTTTTTCTCATTTCTGACCTGCCTTAAGGAGGTGGCGGGCTCTCTTAAAATAATCAAGCCCGGACCAAATGGTAAAAAACACGGCCACACCCATGGAGATTTTTCCTATTGGAATATTCAGCAAGCTGAAGGGAAAATCCTGAATTAACAGAAAAACAATAGCCACTATCTGTGAGATGGTTTTCAGCTTGCCAAGTTTACTGGCAGAAATAACAATACCATCAGCAGCAGCTATTGAGCGTAACCCTGTTACCGCAAATTCCCGGCCTATAATCACAAATGCCACCCAAGCAGTAATCTTATCAAGCTCAACCAGTGAAATCAGGGCAGCGGAAACTAGCAGCTTATCAGCCAGAGGGTCCATAAACTTGCCAAGTTTGGTTACCTGGTTCCGTTTCCTGGCAAAATACCCGTCAAGCCCGTCGGTGCTGGCAGCTAAAATAAATAATCCCGCAGCCAGGAAATGACCGTACTTTATTTTTATAGAGATAATGGCCAGAAACACCGGAACCAGAATTATTCTGGCAAGGGTAATCTTATTGGGCAGGTTCATTTATTACCTCTCCTATCAAGTCATACTCGTATGCATGAGTAATTTTCACAGGCACAATATCACCCGGTTTCAGGTTTATGCCTCTGACAGATACTACACCGTCAACCTCTGGGGCATCATATTCTGTACGACCCTCATATAATTCTGCCTCAGTTGCGACTTTTCCTTCAATCAAAACAGAAATTATCTCCCCAATTTTCCCGATATTCCTGGCATAGGATAGCTCCTGCTGTATTTTCATTAACCTGTCTTTGCGGTATTCTTTGATTTCATCAGATACCTGTCCCGGCATTCGGGCAGCAGGTGTTCCTTCTTCAGGAGAAAACACAAACACACCCATATGGTCAAAGCAGACCTTTTTCACAAAATCGACCAGTGTCTGGTATTCTTTTTCTGTTTCACCGGGAAAACCCACTATCAAAGATGTCCTTAGAGCAAGGCCGGGAATGTTTTGTCGCAGTTTTTCAATCAGACGAAGTACATCTTTACTGCTGCCCTGTCTGTTCATCTTCCTGAGTATGTGGTCATCTGCATGCTGCAGCGGGATGTCAAGGTATTTGCATATCTTATCATCAGAGGCAATGACTTCAATGAGGCTGTCGGTAAAATGTGTCGGATACGCATAGAGAATCCGAATCCATTCGATCCCGTCTATTTCTGAAATGCCTTTTAGCAATTCGTCAAGTTTATATTCACCATAGATATCAAGTCCGTACCTGGTGGTATCCTGGGCAATCAGGTTAACTTCCCTGACTCCCTTCTCAGCAAGCGCCCGGGCTTCAGCAGTTATTGACTCCATTTCTCGACTGCGGTACTCTCCCCTTATCTGAGGAATTGCACAATAGGCACACCTGTTGTTACAGCCCTCTGCCACCTTTATATAAGCAGTATAGGGCGGGGTCAGAAGCTCCCGGGGCATATTATGATTATAAATAAAAGAAGGCGCTGCAGCAACACATATCATTTTTTCGCCTGCAGCAGCAGCCTTAACAACTTCAACAATACGCGGAATCTCACCTGTGCCTATCAAACCGTCTATTTCCGGTATCTCCTGTAGAATTTCATTACTGTATCGCTGGGCCAGGCAGCCGGCAGCCACAATAGCCCTGCATGAACCTCGTTTTTTTTGCTCTGCGGCCTCAAGTAAAGCATCAATTGCTTCTTCCTTGGCATCGGCTATGAAACCACATGTATTAACTATGATAATGTCTGCACCGTCCTGAGTGCCGGTAATTTCAAAGCCTGCCTTGCGGAGCAAGCCTGTCATCACTTCGGTATCAACAAGGTTTTTGGCACAGCCAAGACTTAATATCTTTATTTTGCGCACTTGAATTTAAAACCTCCGCATGTAAGTATATACTTACTAGTATAGAATATGACCCTTACAGTGTCAAAAATATTTTCAGCGGACCAGACATTTGGGACCCTTTCCAATGAGGTCTTCCCGGCCTGCTTTTTTCAGGGCCTCCTTTACCAGACCGCGGTTTTTGGGGTTGCGGTACTGAATAAGGGCTCTTTGCATTTTTCTCTCTTTTGTTGACCGGGGCACATAGACCTTCTGCCCGGTTAAGGGATCAATTCCAGTATAGTATATACACGTAGACAGGCTGCCCGGTGTCGGGGTAAAGTCCTGTACCTGTTCCGGGTTGTATCCCATATCCCTGATATACTCGGCCAGCTCTATGGCATCTTTTAAGGTGCTTCCGGGGTGTGATGCAATAAAATACGGTACAAGATACTGCTTCTTGCCAAGCCGGCGGTTTGCCTCATAGAATTTATCAGTAAACCTCCTGTAAATGTCATGTCCCGGCTTCCGCATTACTTTAAGCACCCCTGAAGATACATGCTCCGGAGCTACCTTTAGTTGTCCGCTGACGTGGTATTTGCAGATTTCCCTTAAAACCTCGGGGTCTTTCTCATACAAAAGGTAATCATACCTCAATCCGGAACGCAGAAATACTTTTTTGACCCCGGGCAGGCCGCGTATCTTTCGGAGCAGTTCAATAAGATCCGAATGGTCTACGGCTACATTTTTGCATTTGTCAGGGGCGAGGCAGTGCTTATCTGCACAGGTGCCTCTTTTAAGCTGTGCCCGGCAGGCAGGCAGGCGAAAATTGGCAGTGGGACCTCCCACATCATGAATAATCCCTTTAAAATCTGGTAGTTCCGTCAGCAGTCTGGCTTCCCTCAAAATTGAGTCATGGCTTCTGGGTTGAATAATACAGCCCTGATGAAAATTAAGGGCACAAAAGGCACAACCCCCAAAGCAGCCTCTTTGGGCAGTAATACTGAATTTCACTTCCGATAGTGCCGGAATTCCATCATATTTTGCATAAGCAGGGTGGTAGCTCCTCATAAAGGGTAATTCATAGACAGCATCCATTTCTTCTGTTGTCAGAGGCTTTGCCGGCGGGTTCTGCACCACATACTGCAGCCCGTGAGGCTGGACCAGAATCTTGCCCCGGAACGGGTCCTGCTCACCGTACGCGAGCCTGAAAGCCTCAGCATATTTATGTTTGTCAGTACTGACTTCATCAAATCCGGGAAGGCACACTGCACCTGCCGGCGGTTTTTCTCCAACGGCATATACAGTTCCCAAAATATCAGTGAGTTGTCCGATAGCTTCGCCTTTGGCAAGTCTCAGGCCAATTTCCTCTACCTGCTTTTCCCCCATGCCATAGACAAGAATGTCAGCCCTGGAATCCAGAAGTATGGAACGCCTCACCTTGTTATCCCAATAGTCGTAATGTGCCAGCCGGCGTAAGCTGGCTTCAATTCCGCCAATAACCAGCGGAATCCCCGGCCAGGCCTCCCGGATACGGTTACAGTATACAATGGCAGCCCTGTCGGGGCGTTTTCCCGGGATACCCCCCGGTGAATACAGGTCTTTTTTCCTGTGATTCCGGTTTCCGGTATAATTACTTACCATGGAATCAAGGTTCCCGGCCGTTACCAGGCATGCATACCTGGGTTTTCCCAACCTTGTAAAATCACTGGTGTTATGCCAGTCAGGCTGAGCAATTATGCCTACCTTAAAACCCAATTTTGACAGCAGTCGTGCTATTATAGCAGACCCGAAACTGGGATGGTCAACATAGGCATCTCCTGTTACTATAAGAAAATCAACATAATGCCAGTTGTATTTAGCCATTTCGTCCTTTGTCATCGGAAGAAAGTCAGTATAACTCATCTTATCACCGGATTCTCACCTTAATTTTATCACCTTTAAATGTGTCTATTATATCATTATATATCACTTTTATCCCAATTACACCCTGAAACCTGCAAATGAAATAAAAAGGGCCATGAGCAATACGGATATGCAGGGTTAACTGCAATACCTGAAATAACCCATAACCCATTAAGGCTGATTTTTTATCTGACAGCTAATCACCGCTCGGATAATCAACTGGAACGGTAATTGCTAAACTGCAGGGGAACATCATAGTCCTTTTCCTTAAGCAGTTGAATTACTGCCTGCAGGTCATCCCGGTTTTTTCCCGCGACTCTGACTTTATCCCCTTGGATGGAAGCCTGTACCTTAATCTTTGATTTTTTGATTTCCTTTACAATATCTTTGGCAAAGTCAGACTCAATTCCCTGCTGTATATTTACCTGCTGCCTCACAGTGTCACCCGCCGCTGGTTCAACCTTGCCATACTTTAATGTCCTGATGTCCACACCTCTTTTGATAACCTTTGATTCCAGGATGTCAACAACGTTTTTCAGTTTGAAATCATCATCTGAAACCAGGGTTATCACTTCTCCGTCAAACTTTATCTCACTCTTGCTGCCCTTAAAATCAAAGCGCGTTTCAATTTCCCGTCTTGCCTGATTGAGGGCATTATCAATTTCCTGCATATCGACCTCACATACTATATCAAAGCTGTTCTCTTTGGCGGCCATATTTTATCCCGTCCTTTCCTTTACATAGTACCAGCGGTAAACTCTCTGTTTTTTACCACTTCTCCATATCGACCCAAAACCCCAAGGCTGGTTCCGTCTTTCACAACCTCAACTGCTCCCGCATTACCAAGTGTCATCACAATATTACTGCCGGTAAATGTTTTAGTTTCCCCCGGGGTTATGTTTCCGGTAAAAGTATTGGCCCCGTCAACCCGGATATTTATCCAGCAAACCTGGTCTTTACCCTTGAGAGAAATTGTTACGGCATTCTGCTGAACATCTTCCTCATCCAGGCCTTGATTTTGTCCCTCAGGAACCCCAGGTTCTCCCGGTTCGTCAGGTTGTTTACCCTGCTGCTCATCCATGCCTTCCGGACCATCGCCTTCACCTGGCTGAGCGCCATTTTTATCTGTTTGTTCACTTGGGGGAGTACCACCCTTATCCTGTAAACCCATATCTCCTTTTTTATTTATATAGCCATATGCCACAAGTGTAAAGACTGCCAGGAGGGCAATCACCGCTGTCATCAGGTAAGTCCTCCTGTTGGAACGGTTATTCCTTCGCTGCCGAAATTTCTTTTTGAATTCGGTTTCCTGAAACGTCTCCCTCACCGGTGTTCCTAACAGCTTATATTCCATAAGTATTTCTTCCTGGTCAAGACCAAGGTAGTTTGCATAATTACGCAAAAATCCCTTTGCATAAACTCTTCCCGGAATATCATCATAGTTCCCCTCTTCAAGAGCCTGGAGGTATTTCTTGCGAATTTTCGTGTCTTCCTCAGCCTTCCTCAGGCTTATGCCTTTGGATTCACGCGCATTCTTAAGGTTTTCTCCAATGCCGCCCATCGTCACACCTCCATTTTTGAAAGTACTGCGCTTATCTTTGCTGCTGCTGTGGAAATATCACTGGTATCAATACTCAGGTCATACTGAGCGCTGGGTTCGGACGGATACCGGTACAAGGGGTCATAATAACTAACCAGGAGATGTTGCACCACTTCATTAAGCTGTCCCAGGTCCACCATCCTGCAGAACTCAGTTGTTCTCTGTTTTCCGATTCTTCTTTCAAGAGATTTTATGGCTTTCTTCAATTCTTCCTTATTCTCTACTAGTCCAAACTCATTTTTAGAACTATATATTCTTTTTATACGTTCCATACGCATTTTTATAGGACAGTAAGCCAGTATTTTAATACCGTTTCTCATAGCCTCTAGAAGGTTGTCGGGAAGAATAAGCCTGCCTATCCGCCTGCTTTCACATTCGACGATGATATATCCGGCGGCTTCCCATAAGGCCAGTTCCTTTACCAACAAACTGTCAAACATCTTCTGGCTGGGCTGAGGATACATCCCTATCTGCCCAAAAACAGAACCCCGGTTATTAGCCAGCCCTTCCAAATCCACGGCGGGTAAAGACATTCTTCTCAGCTCATGAAGCACCTCGGTTTTACCGACACCTGTCAGGCCATGAATAACTACCACCTTGAGGCTCAGGGGCCTGGTGAGATATTCATGGACATATCTGCGGTAAGCCTTATAACCGCCAACCAGTCTGTAAACCGGCAGTCCCATTGATTCCAGCAAAGAACAGACTGACTTGCTGCGCATTCCGCCTCTCCAGCAAAAAACAACCAGGGGACCTTCCTGTGCTTGTTCACTGAACTGACGGACAATTCCTGACAGTTTAGGAGAAACAAACTGAAGTCCCAGCTCCCTGGCCTCCTCGGCGCCCTTTTGCTTATACAGCTTCCCCACCTCAGCCCTTTGGCTGTTATCAAGCAGCGGGATATTCAAGGCTCCCGGAATTGTAGCCTCTGCATACTCGGATTCAGATCTGACATCTATTATCTTTGCACCCGGTAACTCCAGCGCTTCCCGGACAGAAATTTCATTTGACATTTTGAACTTCACCCTTATTGCTAATTATGTTTCTACATTAAGTACTATTATTCCTTCCGTTTTGGCAAATTACGTATCAGACCTAGTGCTGTCCCGCTGCACCAAGAGCCAGCCTCATAGACTGACGGTAATCATAGGAATTGATGATTCCATTAACCACTCCGGCAGTGAAAATATCAACAGCCCGCCTGTCCCGGATTTTCTGACCGGGATGCAGCGGAACAGAGACGGAACCCTCTTCTCCAACCATGACAACCCCCAGTTCAGGTAAGACAACAACTACTTTTCCAACCCCGGTTTCAGCAATCTGCCGGGCAGCCTCCAGGCCGTCATCGAGGGTTTTTATCTTACACTTACAAATCTCCTCTGCAGTATCCTGTGTCATTATTACAATATCGAACATTTCAAGTTTTTGATAACAAGATTTCTCCCGAATCTCACCGTTAAATTTAAAACAAACGGGAACTCCGGCCGCAGCCGAAAGTTCACTTATGTAACTGACTGCAGCCTCAGGAATACCGGAATCAATGATCACCATTCTGCAGTTATTGATAGTGACATCAATGCTCTGCAGCCTCTCTTCCGAAAGCATGTCTGCGGCCCGCCCGTCAGATATTTCAGCAGATTGGCCCTGGTCAACAAAAGTAACTCTCCGGGGTGTGGGAAACTGGTCCTGAATTAGAAGGAGCCTGGTATCCAATCCTTTTCTACTCAGTTTTTCCCGTATCATGTTACCATAATCATCTCTTCCGATAACACTTACGGGAAGAGCAGAAATATTCTGTGCCGCCAGGTGGAGAGATATATTATAAGCAGGGCCCCCTGGAAGAATATCGATTTCTGCTGCGGAATGACCGGCATCGGTTGTTATCGCAGATATTTCGACAAAAATTCTGCCTATCACCAGCACTCCGGTCCGGTCATTGAACACATAGCCCCGGCCCAGGATATATCCCTTCCTGATCAGGTTGGAAATATGTACTGCCGCTGCGGATCTGGATATTCCCAATACCCGGGCCAGGTCATCCTGTGCTATCATAGGGTCGTTTTTTAATATTTTCAGGATTTCTTTTTCCCGTTCCGTTATTTTACTCATAAAGAGCCTCCGTAAACAATTGTTTGGTTGTCTTTATGGGTGCCAACAAAAGTATATCAAACTATATTTTTTAGGTCAAGGTATAAAGAAACTGTATTTGTTTCAACCTAATGCCAGGAGGTTTGCTATGAACTGCGTTTTTGTCCTTGGTTCAGGTTTTTCTTCAGATGCGGGCGCTCCCCTTACCGGAACTGCTTTAGGGAAAATCTTTCACCAGGGTCGGGTCACCCGGCAGCTTTCAGAATTAAAATCATATATCAGCGACTTTCTCTACCAGGGCAGGTCTGATTGGATTAATGCTTCAAGCCTTGAAGAAATCTTAAGCAGGCTGGATATTATCAGACACTATAAACCTTATCCCCATGTTGATTATGATGAAGTTATCTATTTTGAAGAATTGCTGCTGAAAGAGTTCATCAGACTGCTCAGTCCTGACCAAACCAACTATCTGGAAAAGTCGTACCAGATATTTGCGGGTATCCTTAAAGCCGGTGATTCGATAATTACATTTAACTATGACCTTGTTATAGAAAACCTGTTAAGTGTTTACGGAAATGGTTTCCATTACCCCGAACTTTCCATGTGTAAAAACAGAGCCTCCTGCGCCGGGGTTTTTAAGCTGCATGGTTCCATAAATATGTATTATTGCCCATTCTGTGGACAGATATACCGTTTTCCGGAATCTGTCACCAGCCATCCCCTGCCCGGGGCATCCGGAAACAAGAATGACACCACGGCACTTTTAAACTGCCTGAACTGTTCCCGGCAGGGTAAAAACATACCACTCAGGCACTTTATAATTGCTCCTACTCTTTTTAAGTCTTACTCCCTGCCAACACTGCGCAGCCTGTGGTTCAGCGCTCTGAAAACCCTGGCTGAGGCGGCGGAAGTTTTTTTTATCGGTTATTCACTTCCTCCGGCTGATATACTTTCATACCAGTTGTTTGACTTTGCCGCAAGACTGTCCTGCCTTGAACAGAGGGTTTTCCTTGTCAATGGCCGGGGCAAACCGGCTAAGAGGTTTAAACAACTATATGGGGACTCTGTCTGTGATACAGGAATGACCTTTGCAGAGTGGACCGAAAGTAAAAAATTGCAATAAAGACAGGGGCAGATGTATTCCTCCGGCGGGCTACATCTCCGCCGGCGGCCGCTCCCGCTTTGCGGGTCGCGGGCCGGACGGACGACAGACTCCGCCTTCCGGAATACATCTACCCCTGTCTTAATACAATTAGAACTTTATTCAAAGTTTATCTCAATTTCTTGTGTTGCATTTTTCTGCCACAGTTACTTAACAGTTGTCTTATTCCGCGGGTTCTGTATCTGTGGGTTCTGTGTCTGTGGGCTCTGTGTCTGTGGGCTCGGGCTGCTCTGTTTTTGCTTCATCTTCACGTTGTTCCTCAACTGTTTCCATTAATTTTTTGTGAGTTTCAGCATCAAGACCCTCTCCGATGGTTGGCGCCGGAACATCTTCCTGAAGGACAGTTTCTGCTGCAGCCCCAATTTGACGGGTTTCTGGTTCCTTTTCAGCGAGCTCTTTTATGGAAATGCTGATCTTGTGTTTTTCGGTGTCAACGTCAATGACCATTGCAGTCACCTGTTCACCCACACTGACAACCTCTCCGGGTGTTCCAATGCGCTTATGTGAAAGTTGTGAAATATGTACGAGTGCATCAACACCCGGTTCGAGTTCAACAAATGCCCCGAATGGCACCAAGCGCACAACCTTTCCTGTGACTACCTGGCCCTGGCTGTATTTTTGTTCGATTTTGTCCCATGGATTTGGTACTATTTTCTTAAGGCTGAGGGAAACCTTTTCATTTTCTTTGTCAATACCGAGGACAAAAACTTCTATCTCGTCATTTTCCTTTAATATTTCCGAAGGATGACCAACTCTGTACCAGGCCATTTCAGACACGTGAAGCAGGCCGTCAATTCCACCCAGGTCTACAAACGCTCCAAAATTTGTCATTCTGCGTACAGTTCCTTTGCGAACCTGACCCTCTTCAATCTCTTCCCAGAGAGCAGCTCTTAGTTTATTGTATTCTTCTTCTACAACTGCTTTTCTTGAGAGAATCACCTTTCTTGATTCCTTTCTTACTTCAATAACCCTGGCCTGGAGTCTCTCCCCAACGTATCTGGCAAGATCCTCAACATAGCCTCTTTCCACCAGTGAGGCAGGCATAAATGCCTGAACTCCCACATCCATCAGGAGACCGCCTTTGACAACCTCCATAACGACACCTTCAACCAATTTCTTTTCATTTACTGCCTCTGCCAGCTCATCCCATGCCTTTTCAGCATCTGCTTTTCTTTTTGAAAGGAGTATCTTCCCCTCATCATCCTGTACTCTAATAACCGCAACCTCTACTTCATCTCCGACACTAAACATATCTTTAGGTGACCTTATATCGCAACATGAACATTCCCTCATGGGGATAACTCCTTCAGACTTTCCACCGACATCCACCAGAACTTCATCATCGCCAACCTGGACCACAACACCTTTTACAATGTCTCCTTTATGAAGTTCTTTTACAGTCAATGCCTCTTCAAGTTGTTTTTTTTCATTTTCCTGATTGGTAACATCATCCATGTAACTACTAACCTCCTCTATTATCCAATCCGGGGTCGAAGCCCCGGCAGTAATCCCTACCAGTTCCATTCCGGAAAGCCATTTCCGGTCAATTTCACCGGCAGTTTCTATATGATACGTCGGAGTGCCGGTATCTGCACAAAGACGTGCAAGTTTCTGCGTATTAGCGCTGTTCTTCCCGCCAACAACAATCATCACATGGACACTTCTGGCCAGTTCAACAGCAGCATCCTGCCGGTCTCTGGTAGCGTGGCAGATTGTGTTGTAAGTAATGGTATTATCAGCCTTTTGCTGCAAAACCGAGACGATTTTGTTAAAATTCTCCTCCGGCTGTGTGGTCTGGCTGATGATCCCGATTTTCTTCATTGCAGGCATGTTTTCGGCTTGTTGGGGAGTTTCGGCGACAATACCCTGGTTCCCTGTCCAGCCAAGAATTCCTGTAACTTCAGGATGCTCCTTATCACCTACGACAATGACCTGAAAACCCTGTTCATTTAATTTCTTGGCCAGTTCCTGTGCTTTTTTTACAAAAGGGCATGTCGCATCAATGACCTTGAGGCCCCTTTTCCTGGCCCTTTCAAATACCTCAGGACCTACCCCATGTGACCGGACAATAATAACTCCTTCAGGAATATCTTCTATATCCTGGACAACCTTCAGCCCTTTTTGGGATAAGTCTTCAACTACCTGTGGGCTGTGAATCAAGGGACCCAGAGTATAAATGGGTTTTTCCTCCTGCTGAGCCGTATGCATCGCCAGGTCCAAAGCCCGCTTAACCCCGAAACAAAATCCTGCCTTGGGTGCAAGGATTGTCTTCATTATATCACCTCTGGGGCCGTATTTTAACTCTTTTAGTAATTGTTTCATATTTTCTGATGTTTTTTTTATTCTAGGCCAAGAAACAAATTCCTCTGTGTTTGCAGGATATATTCCTTGATTTTGTCGACAACCTCGTTAAATGACATATCAGATGTGTCCATTAGAATAGCATCAGCCGCCTGCTGAAGAGGGGCCATTTCACGCGTACTGTCTATTTGGTCCCTCGTGGCAATCTCCTTTTCCAACTCATCAATATCCACTTTATAACCGGAAGCTTCCAGGTCCCTGGCCCTTCTTAAGGCTCTTTCCCTGGCAGAAGCGGTCAGGAAGATCTTGCATTCTGCTTCCGGAAGAACATATGTCCCGATATCCCTTCCATCCATGACAACACCGCCGTTTTCTGCAAGCCTTCTCTGCAGTATTACCATTTCAGTTCTCACACCCGGCACCCTGGCAACCAGGGAAACATTCTGAGAAATCTGAGGAGTACGTATTTCAATACTGACATCCTCACCATCCATGATAATAACCTGGGTATGATCCTGATAGGTCAGCCGGATTTCTGTCTCCTTTGCCAGCCGGGTAAGGGCTGCTTCGTCACTAAGGGTGATTCCCTGCCTGAGCGCTTTCACGGTCAGCGCCCTGTACATAGCGCCTGTGTCAATGTAAATGTACCCGAGATCTTTGGATACCTGTCTGGCCACAGTGCTTTTACCGGCTCCGGCCGGCCCGTCAATTGCCACAACTAAATTTCGCCCTTCTCGCTGCATTTTTCCACTCCTTAAGATAGTCATTCCCCGATTTTTTACAAACTAGGTATTTTCTTTCGACAAAAGAACGGTTTTTCCTTGTGGTGGCGGACATTTTTAAAAGACTATGCAAAAAAACGCATAGTCTTTTCTCAGGCTTCTATCTAGATATTTGCACAATGCGTAAAACCGGCCAGAGTTTCGGCAAACCCCGGAAAGGAAATCCCGATACATTCGGTATTTTTGATTAAAGTCTCTCCTGTGGCCAGGAGCCCTGCAACCGCCATGGACATGGCCACCCTATGGTCATCATGGCTTTCACAAACCGCCCCTTTCATTCTGCTGCCTCCGTGTACAATCATACCATCCTTTAATTCATTTACATTTACACCAAGTTTCCTTAACTCAAGAGCCATTGCCGATATCCGGTTTGATTCCTTAACCTTCAGTTCCGCCGCATCCCGGATGATGGTCTCTCCTGCTGCGGCTGCAGCGGCAACTGTGATCACCGGTATTTCATCAATAAGCCTGGGGATGAGGCTGCCCTCAATGACAGTCCCTTTAAGTTCGCTTCCGCGGATACAGATATCTCCAACCGGCTCCCCGTTGACCTCATCTACATTATGAATAGTTATTTCGGCTCCCATATTTCTTAAAACGTCAATAATACCGGTTCTGGTAGGGTTTATGCCCACCCGGTTAACCATCAGCCGGGAACCGGGCATTGCTGCTGCAGCGACCATAAAGAACGCAGCTGATGAAATGTCCCCGGGAATCTCAACCGGTTTACCTTCCAGGTTCGGCCCTCCCTTAATTTTGACGGCACAGTGGTTAACCGCAATTTCCGCTCCAAAGTAAGCAAGCATTCTCTCGGTATGGTCCCTTGACTTATGGGGTTCCCGTATTTCAGTCTGACCCCCGGCATACAATCCGGCCAGAATTACTGCTGACTTAACCTGAGCGCTGGCTACAGGTGAGTTGAATTGTATGGGTTTTAGGGCGCCTCCTCTGATGGCCAGCGGAGCCAGAGACCCGTTTTGCCGGCCGTCAATATTTGCTCCCATCTCCAGCAGCGGTTCAGTAACTCTTCCCATTGGCCTTTTGCGTATAGAGGCATCACCGGTCACGGTGGAAAAAAAAGGCTGTCCGGCCAGGATTCCCAACATCAGTCTGATGGTTGTACCCGAATTGCCGACATCCAGAATATCTTCAGGTTCCCTAAGTCCATACAGCCCGTTTCCTTTTACAATAATAGTATTATTATCAGGCCTGCTGAAGGCAGCCCCCATTTTTTTGAAGCAGTCAATGGAACTAAGGCAATCTGCTCCCATGAGAAAATTCGTTACCGTAGTTGTTCCCTGAGCCAATGCTCCCAGCATAACAGCCCTGTGGGATATCGACTTGTCTCCCGGAACCGATATTTCACCATTTATTTTACCTGTCTGTCTGACCTGGAGTTTCAAAAATATACACCTCAGATATAATCTATTCGGCTCTAAAACTATTTTTATCTTTTTTTGGCAGCAATGCCTTGGGAGCGGAGGAGAACAACAGCCCCGTCCTGGTCAGCCTGACTTCCAAAAGCAAGCCTGACGGTACCTCCCTCTCCTTCCCTGACCCTTAGTATTTCGATATCATTAATGTTAATACCTGCATTACCCAGACAGGCAGCCAGTCCGGCAATTGCTCCGGGCCTGTCAGGCACTGTCACAGTTATTTCATACATAAGCGGCAGGTATCCCCTGATTCCTGAAGGAATATTTCTCCTTGTTTCTCCTGCCCTCCCAAAGCTTTCTGCAAGAGCGCGGTGATCACCTGATGCCACCATCTCTCTGGTCTCTTTAAGCACCTTGCTGAACCTGTCAAGCACCTTTAGAATATTATCCCTATTTGTGATACAGATATCCCTCCACATTAACGGGTGTCCTGATGCAACCCTGGTGGTATCCCTGAAGCCTCCTGCCGCCAGCATCAACAGCCCCTGGTGCTCCATATCCAGGTCGCCGGCAGTATTTACCAGTGCAGTGGCCACAATGTGGGGCAGATGGCTCACAGTGGCCACCATCAGGTCATGTTCGTCAGGGTCTATTTCAATCACCCTGGCGCCAATCGCAGCAGCCAGACAGCTTACCTTGACAACTGCATCACTATCCGTATTTTTGGTGGGTGTTAAAACATATACCGCGTTCTCAAACAGATACCTGTCAGCGCCCTTGACACCACTGATCTCCGAACCGGTCATCGGATGCCCGCCGACAAAACAGGTTCCGGGAGGCATTAGTCTTTCTGCCTCTCTGACAATACCTGACTTGGTGCTGCCGACATCTGTAATGATACATCCCTGTTTAACCAGTGGGGCCACTTTCCGGATAATTTCAGCGGTTGCCCCTACAGGAGTGGCCACAACCACCAAATCGGCATCCCCAACTGCAGACTCAAGACAGTCCCCTTCATGGATTGCTTCAGCCTCAACTGCAAGCTCCAGGTTTTTAGTGTCATCAACACCGGTAACCCTTGCAGCCAGCCCCTGGTTCAAAACCGCCATCCCCAGTGAACCGCCGATGAGCCCCACACCTATAATGGTTATTTTATCAAATATTGGCTGCATGTTAAATCTCCCCATTACTTATCTGTCAGTCACTTTGTGTTAGATTGTTCTATCCATAATCTCTGCCACTTTTTTGATTTCACCCATCAGTTCGCTAAAATTGTCAGGTGTCAGTGACTGCGGGCCGTCACAGAGAGCGCTGGCCGGGTCTGGGTGAACCTCTACCAGGAGCCCGTCTGCTCCGGCGGCAATAGCTGCTTTAGCCATTGGAGTAACAAATCTCCACTTACCCAGGGCATGACTGGGGTCAACAATTACCGGCAGGTGTGACAGGTGTTTGGCTACCGGTACCGCGCTAAGGTCCAGGGTATTCCTGAGGTAAGTCTCAAATGTCCTGATGCCCCGTTCACAGAGAATAACCCCATAATTACCGCCTGCCATGATATACTCTGCAGCCATCAGCCACTCCTCTATAGTAGCTGAGGGTCCGCGCTTCAAAACTACCGGTTTGTTGGCAGAAGACACTTCTTTAAGTAAAAAGAAGTTCTGCATATTTCTGGCCCCAATCTGCAGTATATCAGCATACTGGGATACCAGTTCAACTGTTCTCGGGTCTACCACCTCGGTCACAATCTTCAGGCCTGTTTTTTCTCTGGCTTCAGCCAGCATCTTCAGACCTTCTTCCTCCAGACCCTGAAAGGCATAAGGGGATGTCCGCGGTTTAAAGGCTCCTCCCCTTAGCACCGTAGCCCCTGCCTTACTTACCTGTTCCGCTGTCTTCATGAGCTGTTCCTTGCTTTCCACAGCACAGGGTCCTGCCATTATTTGAATCTGCTCTCCGCCGAATTCAAGCTCCCCGACCCTGACCACAGAATCGTGATGTCTGAATTCGCGGCTGACCAGTTTATAGGGCTGTAAAATGGGGACAACCTTTTCCACACCGGGCATAGCCTCAAGGGATACTTCATTTAACCTTGTCTTATCACCAATAGCTCCGATAATGGTCCGCTCCACACCTTCCGAAAGATGTATCTGGAAACCAAGATTTTTTAGTCTTTTCAGGACTTCATCCACTTCATTTTTCTGAGCGCCGCTGTGCATAACAATAATCATATCAGTACCTCCATTATCTTTTCATGTAAATATAAGTATCTGCCATTTTAAAACCGAGCACATAAATGAAATAAAAGGCACTCCTGAAAGAGGAGTGCCCCTGATCCTAGCATAATGACCTCCCTTCCTACCGTTCTACCCATGTCTTTTGTTAAACCATCACTCCTGCAAATAAAGCCTTCCTACCGTAACAACCATCCTGCCATAACAACCATCCTGCAATTAAAACTACATTATTAATCGTATCATATTATATTTTGCCTGACAAGTTTTTTCCCCTCATAATTACATTTTCGCCCAACTGCTGCCGCCACCGGAACTAATTGACTCATAAGCTCAGAGAAATTAGACATCGTGAGGGACTGCCCGCCATCAGACAGGGCTTTATCAGGACAGGGATGGACTTCAATAATCAGCCCGTCAGCGCCTGCCGCCACAGCAGCCTTGGCCAGAGGAGCAACCATGCCCCATTTCCCCGCAGCATGACTGGGGTCAACAATTACCGGGAGATGTGACAGATGCTGTACCGCCGGTATCGCGCTGATATCCAGGGTGTTCCTGGTATGTGTTTCAAAAGTCCTGATACCCCGTTCACATAGAATTATGTTTTTATTTCCTTCTGCCATGATGTACTCTGCAGCCATCAGCCATTCCTCTATAGTTGCCGCCAGGCCCCTCTTAAGCAGAACAGGCCTGTTACCCCGGCCCACTTCTTTAAGCAGGACAAAGTTCTGCATATTCCTGCTGCCTATCTGAATTACATCAGCATAACCGGCAACAAGTTCGACATCCCTGGTATCCATTACCTCGGTAACCACGGGAAGACCGGTGGTGCGTTTAGCTTCGGCAAGTATTTTCAGGCCTTCCTCGGCAAGCCCCTGAAACGCATATGGTGATGTCCGTGGTTTAAAGGCACCTCCCCGGAGCATCTGCACCCCTAATTTTTTCAGCTGTACTGCAGTTTTAATAAACAGGTCACGGTCCTCAACGGCACACGGCCCTGCAATGACTGCAAGCTGTTTTCCGCCAACACTGCTGTCCTCCACAGTAATAATTGTATTCTCAGTTTTTTCCTTTCTGCTGGCCAGTTTATATCTCATTCCTATTTTACCTCCCGGAGACCGGTTCAGTTCTCTGCTTTTAATAATAACGGCTCTTTCAGGGTTTTGACAAGCCTGTAAATGACATCATAAAATTCCGGCCTGCCAGCCCTTTCACCGATAGTTTTGACCAAAGCGCTGCCAACTATTACAGCATCACAGTATTGTGAAACTGCGGCTACCTGTTGTGGTGTTGAAATGCCAAATCCCACGGCAACCGGTATTGGGCTGGCGCTCCTTACAGCACCGGCAAATTCCTTCAGATTATCAGGAAGTCCTTCTCTTACCCCGGTAACACCGGTAAGTGACACACAGTAAATGAACCCGGAACCGCCGGCAGTAATCTGTTTTATTCTTTCTATCCCACTGGTTGGGGCCACCAGAGGAATCAGGGAAATATTTAGTAAAGATAGTTCCCGCTTCAGTTCCCCTGATTCCTCCATGGGCAAATCGGGTACTATGAACCCGTCGACACCTGAAACAGCAGCATCTGCAGCCACCTTTTCCAGGCTATAACGCAAAAGGGGATTATAATATGTCATCAGGATAATGGGAATATCGGTTTGCTGCCGCAGTTGGGCCACAGCCTCAAATATTTTTCTGAGACAGGTTCCTGACTGCAACGCCCGCTGTGAGGCCTGCTGGATCACAGGTCCGTCGGCAAGCGGGTCCGAATAAGGAACCCCGAGTTCAATGATGTCTGCGCCTGCCTTTTCCAGAGTCAATACAAGTTCCACAGTGGTTTCCAGGTCAGGGTCCCCTGCAGTTATGAAGGTAACCAGGGCTTTCCTGTTTTGACCCCGGAGCTGCGCAAATTTTCGAGATATCCGATTCATTATATCACCTCCGGAATTCCGGAAACCGTATGCACATCCTTATCGCCGCGACCTGATAAATTAATAATCACGATGTCATCAGGCTGCATTTCCGGGGTCACCCTGAGACCATAGGCCAGGGCATGTGAACTCTCCAGGGCCGGGATGATGCCTTCAGTGCGGCACAGCACCCCAAAGGCCTCCAGGGCCTCGCTGTCGGAAACACTGGTATACCGGACCCGGCCTGTTTCCTTAAGATAGCTGTGTTCCGGACCTACCCCGGGATAATCCAGCCCTGCAGAGACTGAGTGGGCTTCCAGGATCTGTCCGTCCTCATCCTGAAGGATATAGCTGTAAGCGCCGTGGAGTACACCATGGGACCCCTTGGTAAGGGTAGCTGCATGGTAAGGGGTGTCCAGGCCGTGGCCGGCCGCTTCCACTCCAACCAGTTGCACATCCCGGTCTTCCAGAAAGGGGTAAAATATCCCGATGGCATTACTCCCGCCACCCACACAGGCAATGATACAGTCAGGAAGGCGGCCCTCCTTTTGGAGTACCTGTTCCCGTGTCTCCTCACCGATTATCTTCTGGAAATTACGCACCATCATCGGGTAGGGGTGGGGTCCGCCAACAGAACCCAGCACGTAGAAAGTATCCCTGACATTAGTGACCCAGTCACGGATGGCTTCATTCATGGCATCCTTGAGTGTGCGGCTCCCTGAAGCAACAGGCCTGACCTCGGCTCCCAGGAGCTTCATCCGGAAAACATTCAGTTCCTGTCTGCGAATATCCTCCTCACCCATAAAAACCACGCACTCGAGTCCGAACATTGCAGCAGCGGTCGCCGTAGCGACTCCATGCTGCCCTGCACCGGTTTCGGCAATAACTCTTTTCTTGCCCATTCTCCTGGCAAGGAGCACCTGTCCTATGGTATTGTTGATCTTATGTGCACCGGTATGGTTCAGGTCTTCCCGCTTCAGATATATTTTGGCGCCTCCGCAGTGTTTAGTCAGTCTTCCGGCAAAATACAGTGGTGAAGGCCGACCCACATAATCATTGAGATAATATCTGATTTCCTCCCTGAAGGAAGAATCATTAAGTGCTTCCTGATATGCCTTTTCCAGTTCTTCGAGAGCCGGCATCAGGGTTTCGGGGACATATTTTCCGCCAAAATCGCCGTAATGTCCTCTGTTATCAGGTAATCTATACATTTTTCAGCCCCCTAACGCTCGCTATAAATGCCTCTATTTTATGCAAATCCTTTTCCCCGCAGGTTTCCACTCCACTGCTGACATCTACTCCAAATGGCTTTGCCGCCCCGATAGCCCGGCAGACGTTCTCCGGGGTCAGGCCTCCTGCCAGCAGAATTCTGCCATAAGCTGTCCCGCCCAGAGCCGTATTCCAGTCAAAAACCTTCCCTGTGCCGCCCGCTGCCCCGGGAACATAAGTATCCAGGACGAACATTTCCACACAATCTTGAAAACAGGCCATATCCTCCAGGGAATTTTTATCTTTAATCCTAATGCCCTTAATTACCGGGACAGATATCTCCCGGCATTGTTCAGGTGTTTCCCGGCCGTGAAGCTGAACCATGTCCAGCCCGCAAAATTCTGTTATTTCATTTATCAGTGAGTGGTCTTCATTAACAAAAACTCCGACCTTACTTACAGCTGAAGGGAGTTCGCGGATAATTCCCCTGGCCTGTTGCGGAGTAACCCTTCTGGTGCTTTCCGCAAAAACAAATCCCAGCAGGTCAGCACCCTGTTCTGCTGCAAAGACGGCGCTTTTGACATCATTCAAACCACATATTTTTATAATCATATCATTGCATTCCCCAGCAGCTGCCTTATTTTAACAGCAATATCATTTTCTCTCATCAGGGCTTCACCCACCAGCATGGCATGAACCCCATGCCCCTTAAGTCTGAGCACATCTTCCCCGGTATTAATCCCGCTTTCACTGACAACCGTCACTGTCTTATCATTAATCATGTTTCTCAGCCTGAAGGTGGTTTCCAGGTCAGTCTCGAAAGTCTGCAGGTTGCGGTTATTGATCCCAATTAACTTTACTTCCAGGCCCAGGGCTCTTTCCAGTTCGTCTTCTGTATGGACCTCCACCAGGCATTCCAGGCCCAGGAAACCGGCGTACTCTATTAGTTCTGCAGCCTGCCCGTCACTGAGGATGGCCATTATCAGGAGCACCGCATCAGCTCCCAGCAGTTTAGCCTCAAAAAGCTGATACGGATCTATAATAAAGTCTTTTCTGAGTAACGGCAGGTCTGTTGTTTTCCTGACATCACTGAGATAGTCCGGGCTCCCCTGGAAGAAATCCCTGTCAGTAAGCACAGATATGGCAGAAGCTCCGGAAGCTGTATAGGTCCGCGCTATTTCCCGGTGGTCGAAGCTGCCGCGAATCAGACCCTTTGACGGTGAGGCTTTTTTGATTTCTGCAATCAGGGCCACTTCTCCGTCTTTTCTCAACCCAGAGGCAAACCCTGTCTCCCGGCAATATGATCCGGTCCCGTTTTCATTTAAAAGGCCGCACTTCACCTTAATTTCAGCAAAGGGGACAAGCCGCTTGAGTTCATCCAGTTCAATTTTCTTTTTGGCAACTATTCTATCAAGAATCACTGTCATCCTACCTTTGCTGCAGTTATATCCATACCTGTAAAAGAATTGCTGAATTCCTTCAGCTCATTAAGCTTTCTTATGGCCGCCCCGGAGTCAATTACCAAAGCTGCCTGTTGAATTCCTTCCGTAATTGACGGCACAGCGCCTGCAGCCAGCAGGGCCACAGCCGAATTCAGCAGCACAATATCCCTCCCGGGGCCGGTTTCCCCGCTCAGAATCCTTAAAGTGATGGCAGCATTATCCTCTGCTGTGCCACCCTTGAGATCCTCTATTGAAGCATAATTAATGCCATATTCCTTTGGATCGAGGCTGTAGGTGACCACTTCTCCATTTCTGACTTCACTGACCCTGCTCGGTCCGATAGTAGATATTTCGTCAAGCCCTCCGGCGCCGTGAACCACAAATGCCGTTCTGGTGCCAAGATTGGCCAGGACACCTGCCATTACCTCGGTCAGGGACGGGTCATAGACCCCAAGTATCTGTACCTGGGCTCCGGCCGGATTTGTCAGGGGCCCCAGGATATTGAAAACTGTCCTGATTCCTATTTCCCTCCTGGGACCAATGGCATATTTCATGGCCCCATGGAGTGCAGGGGCAAACAGGAAACCGATCCCGGCCTTGTCGATACAATCCCCTGCCTGTTCCGGTGTCAGGTTGATATTGATCCCCAGTGCTTCCAGAACATCAGCACTCCCGCTCCGGCTGGAAACCGAACGGTTGCCGTGTTTGGCCACAGGGATTCCGGCTCCGGCAGTAACAAAGGCCACAGTAGTGGAAATATTGAAGGTGTGGGAGCCGTCACCACCGGTGCCGCAGGTATCCACTACAAACGGATGTCCTGTCCTCACCGGGGTGGCCTTGTTGCGCATCACCCGGGCAAACCCTGTAATCTCGGCTACAGTTTCACCCTTAATCCTGAGAGCGGTAATCAATGCAGCTATCTGTGCATCTGTGGCTTTTCCGCTCATGACCTCTTCCATCAGCGCAACAGCCTCTGCCTCACTCAGGTTCTGACCACCTACAACCCGGTCAATTGCATTCTTAATCATCTCATCTCTCCTCCTCTAAGCTAAACTCGACATAATTCCCTTATGTTGAAGGTTCTGTGCCTTAGACCCTTATTTATGCCTTGGACCTGTTTTATTTTTTATTATGGGCTCTGGAAATGACCGTGGAATATGGTGAGGTATTGTATAAGATTTTCCTTGCCCTGCCGCCGTTATGAGTCTTGCTGCAGATCACAGGCAACCAGGCAGGGAGTCCCCGGATGTCCGAAGATGGCGAAAGCCGCCGGTAAGTTTTGGCCTGCCAAAACGAGAGGCGGCCATCCTGTGAGAAATACCCCATGAGCCATCAAGTTCGGGGACGCTGCCTTGTTGCCGGGGAGTGGCAGCTTAGACTCATAGGCGGCAGGGCGGAAAATCGTTACAATAGCTCACCATATTCCATTCTCGGTCATTTCCCATAGCCCATATCAAGAAAATTCTTCAACAATGTCTTGCCATGTTCGGTAAGGATGGATTCGGGGTGGAACTGGACTCCTTCAACAATAAATTCTCTGTGCCTCAGGCCCATAATCTCACCCGCTTCGGTCCAGGCGCTTATTTCGAAGCAGTCCGGAAGTGTTTTTCTCTCAACAATCAGAGAATGATACCTGGTCGCAGTAAAGGGTGAAGGCAGTCCTGCAAAAACTGTTTTCCCATCATGGTGTATCAGTGAGGTCTTCCCGTGCATCAGGTTTTCCGCCCTGATTACATTGCCTCCGTATACCTGGCCTATTGACTGGTGCCCCAGGCAGACCCCGAGGATGGGAATTTTCCCGCCAAGCCGTTCAATTAACTCCAGAGATATCCCGGCTTCATTGGGAGTACAGGGACCCGGTGAAATAACAATATGCCCTGGATTCAAGTCCTCGACTTCTGCAGCCGAAATTTTGTCATTGCGGTAAACCCTGATATCCTCACCCAACTCACCCAGGTACTGTACCAGGTTAAAGGTAAAGGAATCGTAATTGTCTATCATTAATATCATTTCAGCCAACCTCCTCAAGAGTTAAAGTCTCCAGCAGAGCCATGGCTTTATTTATGGTTTCCTGGTACTCCCTTTCAGGATCGGAATCGGCAACAATTCCGGCTCCTGCCTGCACATAAGTCATCCCGTTGTGCACCAGAATAGTCCTGATTGTAATACAGGTATCCATATTTCCCGTAAACCCAAAGTACCCGATAGCCCCGGCATAAACCCCTCTTCGCACTGGTTCAAGTTCCTCGATTATCTCCATGGCCCGAATTTTAGGGGCTCCGGAAACAGTTCCGGCAGGGAAACATGCCTCCAGGGCATCAAACACCGTTCTCCCGGGAAGAAGGCGGCCGCTGACTGTGGACACAATATGCATCACGTGGGAATACCGCTGTACCTCCATAAAGCCGTTTATATTAATACTACCATAATCGCAGACCTTCCCCAAGTCATTTCTGCCAAGGTCGACAAGCATGATGTGTTCGGCTTTTTCCTTGGCGTCTGCCAGAAGTTCTATCCCCAGCGCCTCATCCTCGGCTGCTGTCCTGCCTCTCGGTCTGGTACCGGCTATAGGGCAGGTCTGTACATTGTCGTCTTCCACCCTGACCAGCATCTCCGGGGATGAACCAATGATAACGGTTTCACCGAAGTTGAGATAATACATGTAAGGTGCCGGGTTTATTGTTCTCAAAGCCCGGTAGATATCAAATGGTTCACTCCTGAGTGGGGTTTTCAGTCTCTGGGAAAGCACCACCTGAAAAACATCCCCGGCTCTTATATACTCTTTGGCCTGTTCAACGTGATTCATAAATTCCTGTTTGGACATATTGGAATCAATCTCACTGCAGCCGCATTTCTTTACCTGATATCTGCCGGTTTTTGCAGGTGCCTTGATGATGTTCCGGACATCCCTGATCCTGTCAATGGCATCATTATATGCAGCTTCAGGTGTGGCTCCCGGCTGGGTATTGCAGACTATTTTTATCTTGTGCCTGACATGGTCAAATACAAGTACCAGGCGGGTGATTACAAAATGGCAGTCAGGCAGGTCAAGGTCTTTAAGCGTATCTTCCGGGAGGTTTTCCAGGTGTCTGACCACATCGTAACCGAAGTAACCGACAGCTCCCCCGTAAAACCTGGGCAGCCCCTCAATTTTAGGCGCCTGATAGCGGTCCATAATAAGTTTCAGGATATCCAGCGGACCTCCGGGAATCCTCACCTGATTACCCTTTTCCTCTATTATTCCGCTGCCGTTTTCATAGCGGTAATTCACCATTGGCTCCAGCCCGATAAAGGAATACCTGGCGAGGTTTTCACCACCCTCTACACTTTCCAGCATGTATGTATAATCTTCATGACAGACCTTTTTGAAAATGGATACAGTTGTTTCCATATCAACAACCATTTCGGTGTAGACAGGAATCAGGTTATATTTTTTACTGAGGTCCATATATTCATCACAGTCAGGGTATATCATTATTAACGGTCCCACCTTTCTCTGCCTGAAAAACGCAAAAAACCGGTACTCAAATGAGTACCGGTATCTTAATTATACCCAGCAAAACTCATCTCAGCTCATCTCAGCTCATCTTTTGGTTTCTCTCTGCTCTGCTAAACTAAACTATCTTTTCAAAATCCTTATTGTATACAATATATCACGGACAAATTTAGTGTGTCAATGTTTTTATTTATCCATCAGGTCAGGTCTCAGAACTGCGGCCTCACCCAGGTACTGGTGTTTTATCTCCTCCTGGGTCTTAGATGTATTTACATGCATCAAAACCCTTATCAGCCTGGGCATTCTGCCGGGTACATCGATTTCCCTGGCACACAGCAGAGGCACCAGTGTCCAGCCCATTCTCCTGGCCGCAGTGGCCGGAAATTCGGCATTCAGATCCGGAGTGGTAGTTAAAAAAACACTGGCAATATCCCCGGTGTTTATCTCATTTTCCTCTACAATTCTCCTGAGAAGCTCCTCGGTCCCACTAAATATTTCTTCTGCCGTATTCTCCCTAACCGCAATCGCTCCTCTGATGCCGCGAACCAATTTCTCTCCCATAAATACCATCCTCCTTGGTGCTTTGCTTTATTAATTACTACGATACTGCGCGATGTCCCAGTCCAATCGATACCTCGTCCAGGTGCAGGAGCCCGATTCCAAAAAACACGGCAACAGTTATGTGGTCATTCTGGTGAGCAATCCCTATTTTCCCGCCGACATTCAACCCTATAGCCTTTGGCATTATTTGGCTCAATGCCTCCCTGGTAGCCCCGGCTACTGCCCCTTCATCGGTATGGGTATCTTTGATAACTCCCTCTCTCTTGGCAGCCACCACCGCGCGCTCAACGATCTTCTTGACTGAGGTGATAAATTCCCCGCCGTAATCAACAGCAGCAGTCTTTATCCCTTCGGCGGCATATCTCTTCTGCAGGGCCTTCTCTTCTTCCCTGCTTTCTGTAAGAGCCATTTTTATAGCCACCCCTGCAGTTTTCCTGCTCCCGGTATGGTTTGACACCTAGAATTCCCCCTAATTAAAATACTCCCCCGGAAGGGGAGTATTTTGGTTTCCCTTAATTCCTGACCTGTCTTACTGCCTATTTTATTACAATTATAATACATGGTTTTTTAAAATGCAATCAATCAGGCCTTTTTGCCGCCGGAGACCCCGCCGGAAACAAGAAATGCCATCACATCGGCGCTGTCTGCATTTATGGGCATAATTCGTTCCCTGGGCAAAACCAGCAGGTTTCCGGCAAAGTTATACGACTGGGGCAGGTAAACAGCAACATGATCATTAAGCCCCAGGTCAGCCAGGCTTTCCTTTGTAATGAAGCCAATCACCTTCACCGCGCCGTCGCCGGAAAGACTGACTGCAACCGGTTTGTTAAAACTCTTCTTGTCACCTACAAAAGCCCCGATGAGGTCCTTGATAGAACCGTAAAGCAGTTTTACCAGCGGCAGCCTGGTGAACAGCCGTTCCACCAGCTCAAAGAGCTTTTTGGTGAAAATGTTTGAGGCCAGAAAACCGATTAAGGTTATTATGGCAACAGTAACCAAAAAACCTAAACCGGGAATAGGAATCCTTAACAGACCGTCAATTTTTTTGAACAGGACAAATACTATGTACAAAGATAGCGCCACAGGCACCAGGATAATCAGACCTTCAAAGAAGTATTTGGCAATGCGTTTCATAATGTATCAGCTCCAGTTTCATTTGTTTCATCTAGTTGGAACCCTGCTTCAGGGTTGAATAGTTCATTAACCAGTATATAAACATTCCAATTACAGGCAGTGAGAAAGCTACTGCCCCCCATATCATGGGGGTAAGACCCAGGGCTGACCGTTTCAGGGTCCTGGCATCCTTGTAGACAATAATGCTTACCGCAAAATGTGCCGCTGTTAATATCAGCAGCCATAGCATAAACAGCACCTCAAAAGAAAATCCGGCAACAAGCATATTAACCCCCTTCTCCTCAACAGGCTTTTCTGGATAAATTTTCTTTGTATAAAGTATACCTTCCTGCTAACACATTTAACCATTTTTCGAATAGGAGCGGCTCTTAAGACAATATAAGGTTTATTCAACACCTGGCCCGGTTTTCCTGCCAGGTTGTGAAAGAAGGAAACGCCGGCAAAAGTTAACCGCTTTTAGCAGGAAAGGCTATTGCTATCAGAGAAGTATACAAAGAGTCATTATTTGGATGGAATTACTAATAAAGGGGGAGTTTTCTTTGGCGGGAGAAAAAATTCTTATTATTGATGATGAGCCTGAAATCAGTAATCTCATATCTCTTTACCTGAATAAAGAAAAATTCCTTTCCGTAATTGTAGATAATGGATTACAGGCTCTGGAAATAGTAGAATCAGAAAGACCGGATCTAATAATACTTGATATCCTGTTACCTGGAATTGATGGGATTGAGATCTGTCAGAAGATCCGCAGCCATACTTCTGCTCCGATAATCTTTCTAAGCTGTAAGGATGAAGACACCGACAAAGTAATCGGTCTGGGTGTCGGCGGTGATGACTACATTACCAAGCCTTTCAGCCCCAGTGAATTGATTGCCCGGGTCAAGGCCCACCTCCGCCGCAGCAGAATTAATTCATCATTAAGCCCCTTAAATAACTCCCAGGAAGTGCTGCTTAAATTTCCCGGACTGGAGATTAACTTTTCAAATCATACGGTTCGGGTCAAAGATATGTTCGTTACGCTGTCAGCTAAGGAATTTCAGCTCCTGACCGTGCTATCCCAAAATGCCAACCGGCTGTTTAATATCGAACAGCTTTATGACCTCGTCTGGGGAGAAGAAACCGCAGGAGATACCAGGACTATACCTGTTCACATAAGTAATCTAAGGAAAAAAATCGAAACAGACCCCGCAAATCCAAGGTACATCCTAACTGTTCGGGGGGTCGGTTACAAATTTAACAATCCTGCTAAGTTATACGGAGGATAATTATGTCATGGTTCATTCCTTCTGAAATAGCACAAATTGTCCTGTCAGCAGTCCTGGCCATGGTGTTTTTGTACTTATACCTCCAGGACCGGCAGCGCTTTATTCTTTTCTGGTCCTTAGGCTGGGCCATCTGGTCCGCAAAATATATATTTGAAATTCTGATTTTTAGGGGCTGCGAATATGTTTCCCTGCTTACTGCAAATCTGATTTGCTGGCAGTATGGGGCCCTTTTCCTTTCGTGCGGCACCCTTGTTTTTATTCAAAAAAATATCCCGGCTTTTTGGCAGTATGGCTCCGGTCTATTAACCCTTTGGATTATAATAATGTCCTTTACAGGCAATCCCTTCTATTTAGCGGCACTGCCTCTTTTCTTTTATTTGGGGGTTGTTTTTATATGGACAGGGACAGCATTTCTGCGCTCTGACAAAATTGCAGTTACAGGTAAGTATATACCCGGTTGGTCATTTGTTTTTTTGGGTATCCATATTGCAGATTATCCGGTGGTATCCCGTGTTGAATGGCTTGCCCCATGGGGTTACCTGGCTGCCGGCATCCTTTCCATGGTAGTTGCTCACGGTCTCCTGCTGGTTTATTATCAAAAACTAAGACAGGACCTTTATGACAGTGAAGCACGTTTCCGCCTCATGGCAGAAAATGCCCGTGACATTTTATACCGTTACCGCTTTACCGCACCAAGAGGTATTGACTATATCAGCCCGTCAGTGGAGTCAATTACCGGGTACAATGTTGATGATTTTTACACTGACCCCGACCTTTACCGGAAACTTGCACATCCCGACGACAGGAACCTCATTGACGGTTTGCTTAACTCCGCTTCAGCTGTCAGGGACAATCTTATTCTCAGGTGGCTGTGTAAGGATGGCGGCACCATCTGGGTCGAACAGCGGAACACGGTTATTTACAACAGCAAAGGCATGCCCACTGCCTTTGAGGGCATAATCCGCGATATTACACAGCGTAAAAGAGCTGAAGAAGATACTGCATTACTGGAGAAAGCGCGGCGGCATTTTCTGACTAACATTTCACATGACCTGAAAACACCGATAACATCAATTCAGGGTTATGTAGAGGCCCTTCTTGACAACATGGTCACCGACCCTGCAGAACAAAAAAACTACTTGAAGCTTATTCATTCCAGAGTATTAGGATTAAACAGGCTTATCCAGGACCTTTTCCTCCTGGCACGCCTGGAATCACGAAGTCTGAGCTTTAATATGGACAGAATCCGTCCAGACCTCTTCATACAGGAGGTGTATGACAGGTATAGGGTCGACCTGGAAAATGCAGGGTTCAGTTTTTTTATGGAAAAACCCCGGGATTCTTATGCTGATAAAAAAGATTACCCGCTTATCACAGCCGACCCTGACCGGATAGACCTGATATTTTCCAATCTGGTTGCTAATTCCATCAGGTACTGCACTCCAGGTGATACCGTGACCTTAGGCTTTGATTTTCTGCCTGAAAGCAGAGAATTTCTGGTAATTTTCCGGGATAGCGGTCCTGGGATCTCCCAAGACGATCTGCTGTTTATATTTGACCGCTTTTACAAGGCCTCAAAATCCCGTAACACCTCTTCCGGAAGCGGCCTCGGTCTCGCCATAGCAAGAGAAATAACCGAAGCCCACGGTGGACGCATCTGGGCAGAAAGCATTCCCGGTAAAGGAACCGTCTTCTACTTTACCCTTCCGTGGGCATGACCCTCCCTGTTTACCCTCCCGCTGCATTTATGCCTGCCAGGCAGCCCATGCTGAAGGCTGCCTGCAGGTTGTAACCGCCGGTATAACCGTCCACGTCAACAACTTCCCCGGCAGGGAACAGTCCTTTGACTATTTTTGACTCCATGGTCTTGGGGTTTATCTCCTTAACCGAAATCCCTCCTGCTGTTACGATTGCTTCCGCCAGCGGCCGCAGCCCCTTAACATTCAGTGTCAGTGACTGTAAGAGTCCGGCCAGTCCCAGCCTCTCTTCACGTGTTATCTGGTTTACCGGTTTTTCCTCCGGAATTCCTGATAATTTCATGATAACAGGAATCAGTGACTTTGGCAGCAATTCTCCCAGGGAGTTTTTAAACTGTTTTCTTGACAGTCCGCTAAAATCCCGCTGTATTCTGGAGTCAAGCTGGTCCGGTGAAAGGGCCGGTTTAAGATTTATCCTGAGCTGAACCCGGCCCCCTTTTTCCAGCAAACCGGCAGCGGTCCGGCTGAGAGTAAGAATAACCGGCCCGGAGACTCCAAAATGGGTAAACAGCATTTCTCCGAATTCTGCTGCGGTTTTCTCTCCTTCATAAAAAACGGCGGCCTCTACGTTCTTCAAAGCAAGGCCCTGAAGCTCTTTAACCCATTTTTCTTCTGTTTCCAGCGGTATCAGGGACGGTTTCAGGGGTACTATCGTATGTCCAAGCGCCTCAGCCATCCTGTAGCCGTCTCCGGTGGAACCGGTTCCCGGATAAGAAGCCCCGCCAGCTGCCAGGATAACAGAATCACAGCCCAGCAGGGAACCGTCCTTTAACTTAACCGAGGTTACCTGCTGATTATCTGTCAAAACACCCGCAGCGCCGGCTGTATACCGGAATTCCACTCCTTTGGAAACACAGAAATTGACCAGTGTCTCCACTACATCCTGAGCCCTGTCAGAAACAGGGAACACCCGTCCTCCCCGTTCTTCCTTTGTTGCCAGCCCATTTTCATTAAGAAATGATATCAAATCCCGGTTACTGAACCTGTTAAATGCGCCATAAAGGAATTGCCCGTTTCCCGGAATGTTTTTGATGAATTGCTTAATATCATCGGTATTTGTGATATTACAGCGGCCTTTTCCCGTTATCAGCAATTTCCTGCCCGGCCTGTCGTTCTTTTCCAGGACGGTTACTTCTGCCCCGTTTGCGACAGCCTGTCCTGCTGCCAATAAACCGGCAGCTCCTGCCCCGATAACTATTACTTTCATGACACACCATCCTTAGATTAACCATTTGACGATATATGGGGCCAGCAGGGCGGTTACCAACCCTGTCAGCACTATGGCAGCGCCACTCATGGAACCTTCGGTTTCACCGATCCGGATGGCCCTGGAGGTTCCTCCGGCATGTGAGGCAGTACCAATCCCGATACCTACTGCTATCCTGCTCTTTATTCCCGCCATTTTCATAATCTCAGCCCCGATAACACCGCCGAAGATCCCGGTAACGGCAACCGCCATCACTATTATTTTATCGTTCCCTCCCAAAATACCGGTTATACCGAGCGCGATAGGCATTGTGGTCGATTTGGCCGCAATTGAGAGCAGGGTTTCTCTACTCGCCCCCAGCGCCTTGGCGATGAAAATCGTACTGACTATTGCAGTAATGCTGCCGGTAATGACCCCAACAGAAATACCTTTCAGGTTTGACCTGATGTTAGGCAGCTGCTTGTAAAGAGGAACTCCCAAGGCCACCGTTGCCGGACCCAGGAGAAAAGTTATCATATCCCCTCCCTGTGAATAAACGGCATAATCAATTTTTGCATAATGTAAAATATAAATAACGATTAGTGTAGCCAGAATCAAGGGGTTAAAAAGAAAGAAATGGAATCTCCTGTACAACCTGTTTGTTAGCAGGTAAACAAAAAGGGTAACTGTTACCTGGATTAACGGTTCCCTAAGAAGGCTGTTTAACATTCTTCCGCCCCCTTTCACTGAATTCCACTGCTTTGGCAGTAACCACCATAACTATTACAGTACTTGCCAGGAGACTCACCATGATTGCCAGCCATTCCTGTTTTATCCTGGGAAGGATTGTGATCAGCCCGACATTCAGCGGAATAAACAGGGCCATCATGTTATCCAGCAACAGGCCGGCCGTTTCTTCGACCTGGTCAAGTTTTATTATCCTCAGGACCAGGGCCAGGAACAGCAGCAACAGCCCTACCAGGTTGCCCGGCAGGATAAGGTCAAAATAATTGGACAGAAATGTCCCGGTACTCTGCATTAAGAGTAAAATTACAAACCCTTCAAACAGTTTAGCTCCTCTTTTTTTTGTAAGTGCCGCCATTATCCGGTTATTCCTCCTTTTCCGATATCAGGGTTGAACAGTTGGTATACAAAAGTAGTCAGGAGTCAGGAGTCAGAATTCAGTAGTTAATAGTTAGTAGTTAGAAAGTAACAGCTATAAGGAAAATTATAGAGAGTTTCGAGAATAAAATCAATGGTGTATTTAACGCCAGAGTTATTTGCATCCTAACCACTCTATTGACTCCTGCCTCCTGTCTCCTGTCTGCTGACTCCTGTTTTCTCACAAAAGTGAAATATTTTACATACCTGGGAAGGAAAAATGTGAATTCTGACGAATACAAAAATTAAAAGTAAATATATTTTAGCGTCCAGAGTATTTTTAAAGTCCGGAGACGTTTTTTGAGTCCAGAGGCCAGCTTATTGCTGGCCTTTTAATTTTGGCGCCAGGCGTCTTCCGAGAGGAGGTTTATTTGGTGAAAAATTACCTGCAGTTAGCCCGTCACGAGGGCAACAGCGCCCTCTTTGACGTTGTGGAAATGACAGTCATTTCATCCAAATGGGGGGTTCCTCTGCATCTTCATGCAGAAGGTCTCAGAGGAACCGGAAAAACAACTATTATGCGTGCAGCCAGGGATATCTTCCCACGGATAACCAGAATCAAGGGCTGCCTGTACAACTGTGATCCGCAAAGGCCTCACTGCCCAGCACACAGGGACCTTCACCCTGATGTCATTGCCCAGCTGGAAACCGAGGAAATTCCAATGCCATTTCTGGAAATTTCTCATTCCGCTAAGATAGGAACTATTGTCGGAAGTATTGACCTGGCTGGAATCACTGACAGAACAAACCCCACAGCAGCTATTCTGCCAGGCATCATTCCACAGGCACACCGGGGTATCATTTTCATTGATGAAATTAACAGGCTTGCTGACACTTCTCCTGAACTCACTGATGTCCTGCTTGATGTTATGGGTACCAAACCCGGCCGTGTCCAGATCGAGGAAACCGGACTGCCGGTTGTGGAGATTCCTGTTCAGGTCTCCGTCTGGGCTGCTTCCAACCCTGACGAAGAACCCGGGCCGCTTCAGGATATAAGGCGTCAGCTGGCTGACCGTTTCGACCTGGTAATTGACATGAAACGGACCGATGACCCTGACGCAATTGCCAGTATACTCAAACAGGCCAGCCACGTCAGAATTCAGGAACCGGTTAACCCACTGGATATCCATGCCAGGAATGTCAGGACGCGAAAAGAACTTGAGGGTATTGCCGGAAAGCATGCCGGTCTGGACCTGCCTGACTTCCTCAGGAATTACATTGCCAGGCTATATGTCAAGTACGATATCGAGAGTTTTCGGGCTATAGAAGCCATCCAGCATGCTGCTCTCTTAAACTGTGCCCTGAGACAGCGTGATACCGTACTGGTAAGTGATGTTATCAAAGTGCTGCCCCTCGCCCTGCGCCACCGGGTTGACCTGGAAATACTGACTAGAATAATGAATTCCACTCCCGGACATTCTGCGACTCCCGTGAATACGGTTTCCATGAGTGCAGTCCGTGATGATGAAACTGTGGCAGTAACAGGTTCTCCCGAACCTGGGCCGGTTAAAGAAAAACAATCTGCAGACGGCAAATCTCTGGTAAACAGAATGCTCAATACTCTTGGCTTAAAAAAAGACCATGATGAAATAAGCTTTGCCGCTGCAAACGCCCAGCCGGACCTCCCGGATGTTTCCGAAACTTCCGGCCAAACTGCGGACCTGAAACGGATCAGTGAAATCAATTTAAATGACCTCATTCGGACCGATAAAAACCTTAAGCCCTGATAAGCATGTTAAATTTTAAAGAAGGTGTCTTTATGAAAAAAGCAGACCAACAAAATGTCTATCAGCGTTCCAGGGTGATTACCCTCGGGAAAGCGCTTGCTGAACATCTTGAATGTGGTAAAGGCATTATCCTTGGAAGCTGTTCGGTTGTCAGCCGGAACTTTCATTTTGAACCCAGAGATGCTGAAGGAACAGTCATTATTTACACTGACCGGGATGCCGGAAAAGTTTTTTTTAACATGGTCGAAGACAATCAGGTAATCCACATTGATGTTTATCACCAACCTGCAGAGATTAATATTTTTGATCTTGCCAACCGCATTCTGGTGTCCACAGCCGAATACCTTGACTTTATTGAAGGCAAAGAAGAAAGGCTCAGCATAGAGCGCGAAGCCCTTACCCTTAATCTGGCCCAGAGGATCCACCTTAGAACAGCCACCGGTGAAGGTACTGTCCTGAAACCCTTTAAAGCGCCGGGGCTCCCGGGAGGAACTATCATGAGTCATGTCCACATCCTTGCCAGGCTTCCCCAAAAACATCTGGGGCTGATATATTCTATTGTTGACCAGACCGAAAAGGCAATCCTTTATCAGGACATTAAACTGAGACAGGTATCAAACATTGTACACCATTCCACAATAAGGGCCAATTCAGAAAATTTTCCCTTGGGGGTACCGGTTACCTTCAATAAAACCGGTACCCCTCCTGAGGTAGTGTTTCAGAATTACTTCCAAGCGCTATATTCTGCTGCTGTCCAGGTTGGCAGCCTGGAAATACTGGCAAAATTTCTAGGTTCAATCTCGCCCGCTAAATTTCTGACCATGAAAGTCTTGATGAAAACTCATCCCTCTCTCGGTGTTCTGCTGAAAGACATGAAAAAACTTAATCTGGTAATCGGAAAACCGATGGGTTATTCCTTTACAGCCAGAGGGTGTGAATTAAACCACTTCTTGCACCGGCATCAAAAAGAACTGGCCGCCCAAATTCGCAAAGCTATCAGACAAATCCCCGTAAAATCGGGAGCAACTCCTTCAGGATACCGCGCTCGCTGCCCGGCTAAAGAACTCATAAATTACAACTACAAAAAATCAGTAAACCGGAGTGAAACTAACAGCTCCAATCCCATTGCAGTTCCCGAAACTGTCATCAATGCGGCCAAACGAAGTTATCTGGAAAACAGCGGTGCATTACATATAAGTAACCGTGATATTATGGTTTGTCCCAAAAAGTCCCGGGCTCCTGTTGATATCTGCATTGTGGCTGACTGCAGCGGAAGCATGAAAGGCGCCAAAATTTCCGCTGTCAGATGGGTAGCCGAACACCTGCTGCTGACCACCCGGGATAAAGTTGCTCTGGTGTCGTTCCAAGAACGGGATGCCGCTGTAAATATCGAATTTACCAGAAATTACTCATATATGCACTCCAGCCTCAATAACCTGGCACCACATGGCCTTACTCCACTGGCCAAAGGATTGGAAACAGGGCTGACACTTATCAGGCAGTCAAGGCCCAAAAACCCCCTGTTGGTTTTAATCACAGACGGCAGGCCAAATACCCCTCTGGTCAGCCTGGACCCTGTTGCCGATGCCGTTAATATATGCCGCAGCTTTCCTAAAAACAAGATAAGATTTACTGCTGTGGGAATCGACCCCCTGGGAGAATTCCTCCCCACACTGGCTGAAGCCGGAAAGGGAACTTACTACCTCGTGGAAGATATTGACCGCAGCAGTCTGATAAATATAATGCATAGTGAACGACAGGGGATATCAAAAACAAAGTCCTGAGACTTACAGTCCGGAGGCCAGCAACTGCGCTGGCCTTTTTGTTTTATAGCTAACATTGTTTGACGAAAGGTCGGTGACAGTCTTGTCAGTAAATCAGAGAGCATCTTTAAATTATCAAAAACTGAAAATCGTCTCCCAAAACCTTGGCGGATATTTTGATATGAACCAGGGTGTTATTATGGGAACCACTGCAGTGGTGAGCCAATTGGCCCATCATGAATCAATCAAATCTTTGGGTGAAGTGGGTATTTCCAGGGATAAGGATGCCGGGCAGCACTACTTTAACCTCGAAGAACCGCGTAAGGTTGTTCATATAGATGTCCTCCATAACACTGCCGAAATCAACCAGGTTGATGTAGCCAGCCGCATCAGGCAGGTAATCCCGGATTACCTGAATACAGTTGACCGTAATCAGGAATGGAGCCCTGAAGAACAGAACCTGGCAGCGGCCAGCATTGCCAGGGGAATCCATCTCCAGACTGCGCTGGGTTTTGGGACAAGCATTGACCCTGACCAAAAGGCCGTAAAGGGCACTGATGACCGGTATTTAAACCACATTCACCTGCTGGCAAAACTGAAACCCCGTTATTATAGCCTGGCCTACTGCCTGATAGATGAGATTGAAAGGGCCATCCTTTATCAGGGCGCCCAACTCCGCAAGGTGATAAAAATTATCCACTATGGCAGCGCTGACGAAGGAGCATCCAGAACCGCTTCAACCCTTTATCTCCCCCCGGTTTCCAAAGGTCTGTCGGAATCACTGCGATACCAGAACATGCTTCAGGTGATGAACAGCCTGGCAATGCGACTGGGAAGCATCGAAGCCGTGGTGGATTTCTTTAAATATCTCTCCCCTATCAGAAACTTTAAGCTGGGGAGTTTACAGAAAGACAAAAAGGAATTTGATGAGCTGATATCTCAGCTAGTCAAAAACGACATAGTTAAACAGACACTTTTTGGATATACCCTCACTGATACGGGTCATGAAATGCAGGATTTTTTAAAGAATAACAAGAAGGAACTGGCTGCACAGATACGCAAGTGCATCAGGCAGTTCAGGCACACTCAGCCTAAGTTCCAGTCATTCCGTTATTCACACCTGAAATCAAAAGAAAAACAGTTTCCCAACAGGCGTAAAGTGGTCACCCCAAATGACCCTGTGTCCTGGAAGGGCGAAATTGCAGTACCGGAAACTGTTGTTGAGGCAGCCAGGAGAAGTTTTCTCTCCAAAAACTCTTCTATCAATATCACTGTAAATGATATCAAGGTGTATGCGAAAAAGTCCTATGCACCTGTAGATACCTGCCTCCTGGTTGACTGCAGCGGAAGTATGATGGGTGACCGCCTCAGGGCGGTCGGCCATGTTGCCGAGTACCTGCTCTTAAACAGCCGGGAAAAGGTATCCATGGTTACCTTTCAGGAAAGACAAGCCAAAATCCAGGTGCCTTTCACCAGAAGTTATGTTGAACTGCACCACGGACTGTCAAAAATTGTTCCAGGTGGTTTGACACCTCTGGCACATGGTATTAAGACCACTGTCGATATGTTTAAAAAAGAACGGCCACGCAATCCCCTGCTCATTCTAATCACTGACGGGATTCCCAATTATCCCCTGTGGACAACAGACCCTATCCAGGATGCAATCAAGGCAGCATCACTGATTGCTGCAGAAAATATCCATTTTATCTGTATTGGGATAGACCCGAATCATGAGTTTCTTCCCCTTCTTGCTGAAGCCGGGAAAGGCAATACTTATATTGTTGACGACAATGACAGGAATAATCTGATAGGAATCGTCAGCCAGGTGAAAAAAGAATACCAGAGAGGGCATAATCAGCTCTCAACGATATGAAAAGGGAGTATGGAAAACTCAGGCATTTGGGGTACAAGTCCTTATACCGGAGTATCCATGCTCCCTTTTTAAATTTTTTGTCTTTTCCTTTGTTTAGCATTTAGGAGTATCAGTTTTCGATCATAGTTTCCGCATCTATCAGGGAATCTGCTATTTCTGCAATCGTTTCTTCAATTAATTGACTGCTCATACCCAGCAGCTCAGTAGCGAAACCGTCAAAAGGATAAAGCAGCCCGTCCCCGCCAAGCCCTATCCCCATAGACATGCTGGCAGCATCAGCAACATGGACCAAAGAGGTCAGCTTGGGATTATGCTTTGCCAGCGCGGGAGTATGATGATTGGCGATTGCTTCAACCAGTTCAAAGGGCAGGTTCCATTTTTCAGCTACCCTGGAACCCATCACAGCATGGTCGAATCCAAGTATCTGGCGTTCTGCTGCCATAAACGGTATGTTTTCTGCGTTTACCTTGGAAATAACATCTTCAAATTTTTGATTCATATACGTATTAAGAATAATTTTCCCCATGTCATGCAAAAGTCCGGCCACAAATGCCTGGTCAGGAAGTTCATAACCGGTTTTTTTCGCCAGGGACCTGGCTATCAGGGCAGTTGACATGGAATGTTTCCACAATTCACCCCTCGGTAAAAAATACCCCTGGACCTCCCTGTCCATCACATTGTAAACCGAAGCGGCCATAACCAGGTTCCTGACGGTACTAAAGCCCAGAATTAGCAGGGCTTCGGTGATTCCGTATATTCGCCGTGCATACCCGTAATAAACCGAGTTTGCCATCCGCAGCACTTTTGCTGTAAGCACCTGGTCCTGTGTGATAATCTCTGTTAGCTGGCTCAGAGTGGTATCGGGCCTGCTGGTCAGTTCCAGCACCCTGTATGTTACATGCGGTAAAGCCGGCAATTCCTCGACCCTTTGGACAACATCATTTAGAGACAACTCCCCCACCAAAATCAGTCCTTTCAATAACCCGTTGCCTACTGCTGTCTGCTCAACGCTGCCGCCTGCCCGCAGCTGCTGCCTATCTGGAACTGTATTTTCTCTCAATAAGCATCCGGTAGTTTCTCAGTTCCTCACTAACCTTAAATAATACACGCTCAATATCAACCTTGTTTAAGACAACATTTTCCGGCTCAATTATCTCTATTTTTCTGAACTCCTCCCTGGCGATAAACCTGATTATATCTTCCAAGCTGTCAGCTGTTACAGTCAGGATAACAGGAGCGTATGCTATCTGTGCATTAATAAATTCGTCAAATACAATATACACATCACTGCTCATATCTACTTCTTCTATGGCAATACTCTGCATGGGTACATTCCTCAGCATCTGAACCTGTTGTTCCCTGACTTCCTCGGCTACTTCTTCGGTGCTTTTACCACCGAAAAAAAATTTACCTGGCTTCTGTACGCCTTTATAATCAAGTCGAATCTTTACTCTGACAGCTGTATTGACTACTTCATCCCCAATACTTGTCCTGACCATTGTTGATCCCCTTTCAAACTCCGCAATTTCTGTACTTTTTCGCCAATCTTATTAAAATTCCTTCTAAGTACTTCCAAAAAGTACTCCACAGACCCTCAATCCCAGATTATTTCATTACTCCCACACTCATAACAGGTGTCAAAAAATTCTTTTGGCATCTCCCATGCTTCCTGAACCAGGTCCAGATTATTTGCCATGGAGTCCATTTCTGTGATATATCCCTGTTCATCAAAATTTGCGATTAATCCTGAGACCGGTCCGTTTGCAGCCGGGGCAGCCGGTGGTACCCCTGAACTCCCAAAACTGAATGTATTGCCACATCTGACACATTTTGGCACAACTACCACTCCTAATGCATTTTAACAATATCATTGAACAACCTCTGATATTCTATGCATAAATCCTTCTACAAAATTAACATAATACTATCAATACTTAAAAATGCTTTATTCCAAAATTACTTAAAAGGGGTGGTTTCATTGCGCCGTACTGTTACCGGGGTCTTTAAGTCACTTACCCAGGCTGAACGGGCTATTGATGAAATTGAAACACAGGGATATGCAAATAACCAGATTTCCGTTGTCTTAAAGAAAACTTCCGAATATGCGGGTGAAAACTATACCGGTGAGAGTCTGATTGACCCCTCTGCAGGATCCCTGCATGACTTTAACAGTATTCTGGTTCAGGCAGATACAATTGACCTCCCGGTAGTGGGGGCTGTTTCTGCCGGAGGACCGCTGGCAGGCGCCCTGGTCCAGGGTGACAAGTCTTTGGCGGAATCCCTGACTTATTACGGCATTTCCGGTGAATATGCGGCCCAACTGGAAAACTTTGTTAACGAGGGCTTTTTCCTTACAGTAATCGAAACAAACAACAGTAAAGCCAGTGAAGTATCCAATCTACTGAATAAGTTCGGAGCCCATATGGTCCAGAAATGGAGTAAAACGATTGACAAACCCTTAAGACCATGGAATTAAAAGTACAGGGGTGGATGTATTCCTCTGGCGGGCTACGTCTCCGCCGGCTTCCACTCCCGCTTCGCGGGTCGTGGGCCGGACGGACGACAGACTCCGCCTGCCGGAACACATCCACCCCTGTCTTATTAACATCCCAGGACTTAATATAATACGCCCTCTACATCAAGCTATCCCAGCTAAGTAGAGGGCTCTCTTTTTCATGAATGTCTATTTCTATGCGCCTGCATTACTTAAAAAACTTAAAAATAATAAAGGTTTTCAATTGCATTATCCAGAAACCTGTTTATAATATACAGGTAGGCTTTTTATCTTTTTGGGGGGGGAGAATACTATCATGGAATGGCTGCTGCCGGCTGTCGGAGCATATCTGTTTATATTTTTTGCCCGTGTTATTGACATGACCCTGGATGTTCTGAGAATGTTGATGCTCATGCGTGACCGCCGTATCATGGCATCATTTATAGGCTTTTGTGAAGTCACTGTTTTTGTCCTGGCTCTGAACCAGGTGCTTGCCGGAGGATTAGACGATATCGGTAAAGTAATCGCCTATGCGGGCGGGTTCGCCACCGGTAATTACATCGGCAGCCTGATAGAAAACAGGCTCGCGATTGGGTTTGTTTCCCTGCAGGTATTTCCTCAGCCCTGCCAATGTGACCTCATTGCAGAAAGTCTCAGAAGCCACGGTTTTGGGGTAACTCTGGTGGAAGGCGAGGGACGTCACGGCAAAAGAACTCTTCTGTTTGCCGCTCTTAAGAGAAAAGATCTCAAGCTCGCTGTCAGAATCCTTGACGAAGTATCACCTAATGTGTTTTTTACAGTCTCAGATGCCAAAAATATCCATGGCGGCACTTTTCCGATTAAGAGAAAGGGGTATTGATGGTGTTTCAATGAGGGTTTCCGGCATCTGTCAGGACTCCAGGGCAATACTCAGCTCAATTAACCCTATGTCAGTTTTTAAGGGTATTTGAATTCTCTTACGGTCAAGTGTGGAAATGCTGGCCTTTTGCCCATATATCAGCATCGGCGGGGTAATGTCAGAGATGTAGCCAAGTTCTTCAATCCTGGCCAGCGCCCTTCCGGCAATAATATTGGCCATTTCTGCAATTCCACTGATAACCAAGTTACTGAAAGAATCAATTGTTTCCCCCAGCATTGTCCCTACAAGCTCCATTGCTGTTGCAATCGAAACTCCAATCAGAAAAGTCCCTTTGACATCTCCAATAATGTTTATGATTGCAGTTAGTTCCTGGGTAGTCCATTTGGAAGAAGCCAGGGAGAGTTCCCCTCTTATTCCCGTCACACCCGTTTCCATCTCCAGTATTTCCTTTGCCGAAACAAGAAATGGATTTATAATTTCTGCTTTCAATGAACTTCCCCCTCCGCTAATACAATTATACCTAACTTCAGTACTTTGCTGCGATTGGCATTCTCCTGCCAATTCCAAACGCCTTTGTAGTTACTTTTAATCCGGGGGCAGCCTGTTTTCTCTTATATTCATTTCTGTTCACATTCCGGATTACCCAGTTAACTGTTTCGCTGTCATAACCTTTTTTAATGATATCTTCGGCAGAATAGCCCTCATCGACATAATAATTCAGAATTCCGTCAAGGACATCATATGGCGGCAGTGTATCCTGATCCAGTTGGTCAGGCTTTAGTTCAGCTGATGGCGGTTTGGTAATTGTCTCTTCAGGGATTATCTCCCTTTCCCGGTTAATAAATCTGGCCAGGTCATAAACCATCGTTTTGGGAACATCTGCTATAGGACTCAAGCCTCCGCTCATGTCGCCATAAAGTGTACAATAACCTACGGACATTTCACTCTTGTTACCCGTAGCCAGGAGCAGATACCCAAATTTATTGGAAAGGGCCATAGCAATACTGCCACGGATGCGGGCCTGAATGTTTTCTTCGGCAATGTCAGGTTCTCGGCCGCGAAAAGGCTCCTCAAGAGACCCCAGGTATGCTGAATAAATGTCGGAAATGGGAATCACCTTAAACTCAATGCCAAGGTTTTCGGCCAGTTTCCGGGAATCTTCAACACTTCCTGTGGAGGAATACGGTGACGGCATAGATACACCTACCACATTTTCATTCCCCACTGCCTCTGCTGCCAGGCAGCAGGTAACGGCAGAATCAATCCCCCCTGACAGTCCCAAAATTGCTTTGTTGAACCCGCATTTTCTCATATAATCCCTGATTCCGGTAACCAGGGCGCTATATATGGAGCCTGTCCTGTCCAGTGGTGTATAAAGCCCGGAAATTCCGGAAATACCGGTCTCCACAGTTGCCAGCTCTTCACTGAAAGCAGGCAGAACTCTGACAGGCTCACCGTTTTTATCCACAAACATGCTTCTGCCGTCAAAAACCAGCTCATCATTGCCTCCTATCTGATTAACATACAAAAACGGCACACCGTGTTTACGCGCATGGTTACTGATTATCCGAAAACGCTGTTCTTCTTTTCCCACCTGAAATGGTGAGGCAGAGATATTAATAAGTAAGCCGGCGCCCTGTTTAACAAGTTCCTCTACCGGGTCATAACCATAGTTCCGGATACCCGGCATATGCAGCTCATTCCAGGCATCCTCACATATCGTAATCCCCAGTATTTCTCCTTTAAATTTTACTGTTCCCACTCCAGATGCCGGTTCAAAATATCTGGCTTCATCGAATACGTCATAAGTAGGGAGAAGCGATTTATGCTGGCTGAACAGGAGTTGTCCATTGCAGATCAGTAATGCCGAGTTATGCAGCGCCTTCCCTGTTGTTCTGCTGCTGCGGATAGGAGCCCCCAGCAAAATTCCTGTTTCCGGGTAAGCCATGGACAGCCGCCTGACACCGGCAACTGCTTCTTGTGCATTTTCAATAAACCACTGCCTCTCCAAGAGATCCCTGGGAGGATAACCCACCAGGAAAAGCTCCGGAAACACGATCAGATCAGGTCTTTCCTTATCAAGGCTGCCGAGGGTTTCGGCTATTTTTTTTATGTTTCCCTCAATATCCCCTATAGTAGGGTTCAATTGTGCTATCACAACTTTCATGATTGGCCCCCCTGGTAGAATTGTTTGGCTTTGATTTTTCGATATTTTTCACTATTAATACTGATTTCCCGTTCAATTATATCAAAACCCGGGACAAAATTGTATAATTTGACATTAAAATTGAGAAAAAAGTCTTATTCTCCGGCAAACAAAACATCCAAAAACCCCGGTTCTGCCAGGTAGGCCCCGGTCTCCTTGTTCTGCCTCAACCGCACCACGAGGTTTCTGCGGTCATTATACGGCCCGTCTGTAAAAGATACTGACACCGCAAGCCGGAAAACCAAGTCATTTTTTTCATTAAGATTCAATACACTGACTCCGATTAATTTCTTGAGTTTGTCACCCTTCGCCCCTTCCAGGGATGTCAGCATCAACCGGGCTGATTGCCAATCCATCTGGTCTATTGCCGTAAACAGGAGAAGGATGGTTTCAGAAGGATTTGCTTCCTGCAGGATTTCATCCAGCCTGCCTGAGGCCTTATAATACATCAACCGGCACGCCACAGTATCACCTTTATTGCGATCACCGGCTAAGGGGAGCCTAAGGTCAAAACACCCACTTTCCCCGCTCTGCAGGTGAGGCATTCCCGTGAGGGCAGCAGCAAATTTAATCCCACCTGTCTGGACCACCACAGCCCTTTTCTTCCAGCACCATGTTCCGCCAAATATTTCTCTGATGACATTACTGTCATTTTCAGTTAGCGGCTTTATATCAGCGTGACTGTATCCGCCCTTTCTCACTGCCATAAAACTCTTTCCTGTATCCAGGTCGGAAATTTTCACCTTTTCACCAGGTAATAAAAGCCTCTGAGCATCCTCCCATTCCAGTAAGTCTCCATAAGGGCTTCTCAGCCGCAGTTCTTTTGCAGCTTTATCCAATAACCTGCATAGCTGTCCAGGTGGGTTCAGGCATCTGCCGCCCTTGACGTCATAAATAACCTCCGGTGAGGCAAAAATATATTCTCTGGTTTCCCTTCTGCTGAAGAGTTTCATTACATAAATCTCTTCGGGTACAGTGCCTTTAATCTGAGACGCTGCTTTAACTTCCCGGGCAATTTCCCTGATAGTATCCTTATCAGTAATTTCCCATGATGACTTAAATTCCCCTGAACTAAACTGAACCTCTGTCACTTTAGTCCAGCGCAGATAGGAAACGCCAAGTATAACTGCCAGGACAACAACTGCTGCCTGCAGAAAGAGTATTCTGGTATCAATATAATGCACCTTGGGCCTGCCCATCTAAGTTACCCCCATACCTTTTAACCGGATACTTTTAAATTAATTCCGGCTAAAACAAATATATTTTTGTCGGCCCAAAGTATGCTTGCCAAATAAGACAGGTGGGGATGTATTTCTCCACCTGTTTACTCGACTAGTTTTTTCAGCTTACTGATTTCCTCTTTAGTGAGGTGTCGAAATTTCCCCGTTTCCAGTCCCTCAAGCCTGAGAAAATCCACGGAGACCCGCTTTAGTTCCAGAACCGGGTGTCCGATTGTTTCACACATCCTTCTTATTTGCCGGTTACGTCCCTCATAAATGGTGATTTCCAAAACACCATTACTCCCTTTTTTATTGAGCAGCCGCACTTTTGCCGGTGCAGTTACACCATCCGCCAAGCGCAGCCCCTTACCGAACCGTTTCAGCTTGTCCTTGTCAGGAACACCTTTTACTGTAGCTACATAGGTCTTGCCCAGTTCATGTTTGGGATGGGTCAGCCCGTAAGTAATATCTCCATCGTTAGTCAGGATCAGCAGTCCTTCAGTATCAAAGTCAAGCCTGCCAACAGGATAGACCCTCTGATCCACACCTGTCAAAAGGTCGGTGACCTTAGGCCTCCCCTGTGGGTCTCTTACTGTGGTAACATAGCCCTTAGGTTTGTTCAGCAAAACATATACCTTTTCTTCAGGTTTCTCAATTAGTTTCCCCCTGACCTCAATCCTGTCAGTTTCCGGGTCTATTTTTACACCCATTTCTGTTACTGTTTTCCCATTAACTTTAACCTTGCCCTGTGATATCAGTTCCTCACAAAACCTCCTGGAGGCGATACCTGCATGAGCAAGGTATTTCTGTAAACGTTCCACAAAAAACACCTGCTTTTCAAGTTAATACACTGCTCAAGTTAATATACTGCATCAGTTTACTTTATACCTTTTTCCATTAATTATACTGTACAAACGTATTTTATAAAAGTAAAGGTTTGGATAATGCCTACCTGAACACAATATTACAAACTACCACTGAGGCTATAAATCCGGTTATGTCTGCAGTCAGGCCGGAAAATACCGCATACCTGTATCTAATAACCCCAACTGACCCAAAATACAGTGTCAATACAAAAAAAGTAGTATCAGTACTGCCTTGCAGAGTTGACGCAAGCCTCCCGATAAAGCTGTCAGGGCCGTAAGTCTTGATGAGTTCTGCCGTAATGCCAAGAGCCCCGCCTCCTGAAAGGGGTCTCATAATTCCCAGGGGCAGCACCTCAGCAGGAATACCCAGGACTTCGGTTACCGGTGAAACCATTTTGACGAACAGTTCCATAGCTCCGGATGACCTAAATACGCTTATGGCCACAAACATGGCCACCAGAAAAGGAATTGTCTTCACCGCGGTTGTAAAGCCCTCCTGGGCTCCCTGGATAAATTTTTCATAAACATTTACCTTCCTTATCAACGCGAAAACAGTTATCACAAAAAGGAGAACCGGAATGGCCCATTTTGCTGCCAAGGTAACCATATCCATGAACATCTTTTTCTACCTCCATCTTCCGCGCCGAAATAACGCTCTTAAAATCCTGTCGGCAACAACAGCCACAAACATGGCACAGGATGTGGCAAAAATTGTTGTCCCAACTATCTCTGTCGGGTTTAGAGACCCGGCCTGAATCCTAATCCCGATAATCGTTGCCGGAATCACTGTTATACATGAGGTATTCAGGGCCAGAAACGTACACATGGCTTCGCTGGCGGTCTCAGGATCAGACTTATTGAGCTTCTGCAGTTCCTTCATTGCTATCAGACCCATGGGAGTCGCGGCATTCCCCAAACCAAGCACATTTGCGCTCAGATTCATTATTATTGCTCCCATTGCCGGATGGTCCCTGGGTACTGTCGGGAATAGGAACCGGGTGACCGGTTTAACCATATTGGCGAAGATTCTGACCATTCCGGCCTCTTCAGCTACCTTCATGATACCCAGCCAGAACGTCATGATAGCAATCAACCCAAGGGCAAAGTCAACCGCCCACTGAGCCCCCTTCAGGGCTGCAGTAGTTACGACATCGATGTTTCCATTAACGGCAGCCACCACAATGCCGGTTAGCAGCATGGCGGCCCAGATAATATTGACCATGATTCCTCCAAAGCAGGGAAATATTTAGAGGCTGTACTTTGTCCCTATTATACTGATAATTATGTATATCAAAAAAAAAATAGAACCCATATGGTTCTGGTCCTTTAAATCTCGTTTTATTGAAAATATCTGCTTAACCCCAGTTTCCTTACTTTTTCCCTGACTGCCTTCCGGTCAGTTGTGTACATGCCTTTTTTTATCATGCGTTCAAAATATACTGACCCTGAAAAGGTATATTTGCGCTGCAGGCCTTCTTCTGTTTTAATTTCGTTATGCATAAAAGAGATTAAATCTCCCAAAGCAAGTTCTGTGGGCAAAACCCGCATAGCCATGCCCTTCGCCAGCCTTACTGCATTGTCTCCTGCCAGCATCCCGGTAATAATGGCCTCAGTATGCCCTACCAAAGGGCCTGTTTTTTCCCCGGCACAAAAAAGATTCTTTATGCCGTTCACCCTAAGGTAGTCATCACAGGGCGCCATAGCCATAAACCTAACGGAATTGCCCTGTCCACCCGAATATGGATCTGCATATCGGGCTTCCCTAAAGCCCTCTAATTCTCTTAAGTTTTCGATAGGGAAAAAAGGAGTCATCAGTTTGGCATGTCCTGTGTCCAAAATTATCAAGTTTGCAGCATATTCTTCCATGGTATATTGCTGGCAGGCCTTTCTGCGCAGGGAACCTTTTTTGTGGTACTGTTCCGGAAGCGGAATTATGACAACACCATTGCGGTCAAGTTCTTTGACCAGGCTTTTTGAGAGGGATTTCTTGTCAAGCTTGCAGGAACCGCTCATAGCTTCGAACTGGTGCGTGCCTTCTCCTGCTTTAATTTCTTTCACTCCGGCCAAAGCTGTCAGGCTCACTCTGGAACCAAAAGAAGGGCAGCGAAGGATACACATGGCACAACCTGTCCCGTATTTAATACAATTATTTATTGGCCCGGCTGTCCCGGTGGCATCAATAAAGACATCTCCTGGAATCACCTCATCTGTAGAAGTGACCACATGCTCTATTCCCCGGTCATGTACAGCAGCACCTTTGATCAGGGTTCTGAACACTATTTTTACCCCTTGTTCCTCCAGGCATCTGCGGACAACCCTTTCAATTCGCTGTACATCATAAAGCAGTGCATGACTGTGACCCGGAAAATTTATGTCCCGGTGCCTGGCCACCGATTCAATAACTCTAAAGATATCTCCTCCACCAAGGGCTATTGCTTCCTCGGCCGCTGTATAGCGCCCGTTGTTTCTCATGATTCCACCAACCAGGCCTGTTCCAAGTAAAAGGTCGGTTTTTTCTACCAGGATTACTTCTGCTCCTGCCTTTGATGCAAAATAGGCGGAAGCACACCCGGCCCAGCCTCCTCCGGCAACAACAACTTTCACATCTGAGTCCTCCTTCCTACCGGTTGACTCAAAAGCAAATTACTGTTCTCACCATTATATGCGCCGGCCCGGCGATAAGTTTCTAACAATATTCATGATGTTCAGGGTTTCTTTTATCCCTCTTGAATATTGACTGCAGCTGTGACACCATCTGTGGGGCGACATCAATTATTCTGTCCACGACGGCATTACCGTCTACAGGCATCAACCTTATCTGTCCCTGTCCCACTACCAGAAAACCAACCGGCTGAACCGATACACCGGCGCCGCTGCCTCCTCCGAACGGCATTACTGTGCCGCTGCCCGGTTGACCGCCGCCGCCCCCGCCGCTGTTATCCTGCTGCCCTGCGCCACCTTCAAACTCACCGCCGCCCGCAGCAAATCCACAGGCTACTCTGGACACCGGTATGATCACACTGCCGTCAGGAGTTTCCACCGGATCACCTACAATTGTATTTACATCAACCATTTCCTTAATACTTTCCATTGCTGTTTTCATTAGCCCTTCTATTGGATGATTGCTCATCAATATCTTCCTCCCTGTGGCATTATGAAATTAATCTGCATTTTACAAATTTTAGTCCTGCAATAATAATATTGCCTATTCGCAAATCAAATATGCAATGAAATTCTAGTCTCAGACAAGGGTTATGATAACACGGGAGCACTGAAATTATGGGAGGACTGTCAACTTTCCCGACATTCCTGCTGACAATGCCATATATCAACCCTTTGGCAGCCCACAGAAAACCTGTGGCAATCCCGGTATTTGCCGGGTCTCCCAGGCCTATTTCCGTCTTCCAGCTTAAATGGCGGAACCTGACTGATTTGAGGAGACTTTTTAAGGCTTTCCGGTAACGTTTCAGGTACTTAATTCCCAGTTTGATATATTTTGGCAGATGTTGCAGCAGCTCCGACAATGGGAATTTCAGAACCTTTTCCTTTTCTCCAACAGGAGGTGAAACTCCCTCTGCATCTGTTTCCAGCTTTACCAATGGTTTAAAACGGTTAATATCAATTTCTGCCACCGGCATTTCTGCTTTATATCGGATAAGCCCCCTAAACAGGGATACTTCTGCCCTTAAATGGTCATTACTCCCCTTGCGTACAAAAAAAATATCAAACCGCACTTTGATAAAAAGTGCAGCTGCCATTATAATTAGCAAAATCCCCCCGAAAATGATAAAACCGGACATAGATAATCACCCTGTTGGAAATATTTCTCTCTACAGGTTATATTTTATCTGTTTTGCCCGGCTGCTATACTCATAATCGATTAAGAAGGTTCTTTCTGTAAACCGAAGGCGACAGGCCCACTTAGGGAAAAGTTTCCGGCGACATGCCTCTGCAGGTATTTTATGGCCCTGGTGATGTTCTCTTTATCAAAGCATTTTTTGGGATCGGTCTTATTAGGTCTGTTTTTAGCATTAACATCTCCCGTGCTGCCGTTAATATTGCGGAGCAGACTGACTACAATCTGGTAATTCAGGCTCCTTAAAACATATTCATTGCCGTTGCTGATAGTTTTGGGGCAGATCAGGTTTATAAAAAAACCTATCCGCAAAAAGGAGAGGCAGAAGATACCTGTCTCTCCCTTAATTTGGCCAAAAATCGATTAGTTTCGCTGACCCAAAATATAGTTTTTCCACCAGCCCTGATTCTCATCTTCAGGGTCTACTTCAAACCCGGGGTAATTAAACTTCCAGTCACCTACAAAGGTTTTCCCGTCTTCCGACATGGTGAAAACGATGTCTCCCTGTTGACCGACATCTATAAACCACTTTCCGGTAAGTACGTTTCCGGACACAGTACCGGTAATTCTGCCATACATATCATTGTCCTGGACTGTGGCCACATTGTTTCCTGACTGATTAAAGATAAACAGTCCGCCATCACCGGCATCCCATGTCCCTGTCCAGCTCATTTGGTCAATCGCACCACTGGTAAATGTAATGGTGACTGTCTGTGTTGCAGCCTCCCAGCCAACCTGAGCGCCCAGTTCCTCTGTAATAAACCGGACCGGCATCATTGTCCTGCTGTTGATGATGGTCGGGGGTACGTCCAGTGTTTTGACAACCCAGTCAGCAGTTGCTGAATTCATGTCCTTGACTCGGGCCTGATTATAATCAATAGTCATAATGATAGTCTTTGTTGCTGTGGTAATTGTTACCTCACGGGTATCTCCGTTCCACGCTATTGTTGCCCCCATGTTTTCTACCAGAGCCCTGATGGGAAGCAGTGTCCTGCCATTAACAATCACAGGCTTGGTACCCCTTGCAGGGTCTATTTCCTGTGTCAAGCCATTTACACTCATGTTGGGATCACCGATCCTGAGTACAACTGTCTTGGTCTCAGCATAGGCCGCAGCACCAAAGACCAGGCACAGCGCTGCCGTCAGCATCAGAATCAAAGCAACCTTTTTTTTCACTAAATTCCCTCCGTTCGTTATTCTTGTTTTATTTCTTTCCCTGATAAGTTTAACATTTTTCATTGTATGATTCTTTCGCAATATTGCTATGTACTTTTGTAATATTGCTATAATAAAATTAAAAACGCCAGAGCTTAAGCCCCGGCGCTTTTTCTTGCCGCTTTGATCAGTCCTTACCAAAGAACGATCCAATTAAGTTCCCCGCATTAATATTTGATCCACCCTCACTGCGGGCCCCGCCTGCAGCTGCCGCAATACGGTCAGCCATCCTGGAGAACGGCAGGGTCTGCAGGTAAACTAATCCCGGTCCCGTAACCCGTGCCAGGAAGACACCTTCACCGCCAAACAGGGCGTTCTTAAATCCACCGACAAACTGAATATCATAGTCCACAGATGGCGAAAAACCGACAAGGCATCCGGTATCTACTCTGAGAGATTCTCCTGCTGCCAGGTTCCGTTCCACAATTGTGCCCCCTGAATGAATAAATGCCATGCCATTTCCGGTCAATTTTTGCAGTATAAAACCTTCACCTCCGAACAGTCCGGCTCCGAGCTTCTTGGTAAAGGCTACCTCGATATCAATCCCGTTAGCGGCACACAGGAAGCTGTCCTTCTGACAGAGGAAAGTCCCTCCCAGCTTATCCAGATCAAGAGGGATAATTTTTCCGGGATAAGGGGCTGCAAAACCGACATTTGCCTTTTTGGAGCCACTGTTCATAAATGTGGTGATGAAAAAGCTTTCACCTGTTACCATTCTCTTGAAACCGCTGAACAGCCCGCCTCCGGTACCTGTCTGCATGGCAATCCCGTCTTCCATATACATCATCATCCCGGCTTCGGCACGCACACCCTCCTGAGGGTCAAGTTCAATTTCCACCATCTGCATGTCATCACCATAAACCTTGTAATCAATTACATCAGCCATTCATCTGCCTCCCATCATATCTTTTATGTAAAGAATAATCATCTTAACTTTACCACCAAAGGTAACACTATGCTTTCCAATTATTGCTGTTTAGTGTTAATATATTGCTCTTTTAGTGAACCTTAATAATTCAAACTGCACTTCTGGTGTGCCTTGAGGATGCATTTGTCCATGACCACTTCAAGTCCGGAGTTTCGCGCAGCTTCAGCCGCTCCCTCATTAATAACGCCTTCCTGCATCCAGATGACTCTGACATCACCCCTGTTTACCGCCTGTCTGACAAAAGGCATTACAGCTTGGGGTTTGCGAAAAATGTCGACAACGTCAACAACAATATCTGCCGGAATGGAATCAATATCAGGATAGGCCTTCTCTCCGAGGACACTGTCAACTGTGGGGTTAACCGGAATAATCCGGTACCCGCAATCCTGCAGATACTTGGCCACAGTGTAGCTGGACCTGTCGGGCTTATTGGAAAGTCCGACAACTGCAATGGTCTTCACAGAATCAAAATCCACCCTGTTCACCTTCCTCACCTGTTATTTTCTCTGAACCGGAATTTTCTTCTTCACTGCCGCCATGACGCCTGGTAAATTCGTCAGGGTCCGGCAGTCCGGAAAGGTCCTGTAAACCAAAATACCTGAGGAAACTCGGCGTTGTCCCAAACAACATCGGCCTCCCGGGACCTTCTTTCCTGCCTACTTCTCTTAACAGGTTTTTTTCTACCAGTGTTCCAATGGCGCTGTCGACCTTAACACCCCTGATAGCCTCAATTTCCGCCCTGGTAATCGGCTGCTTATAGGCAACTATCGCCAGAGTCTCCAGGGCTGCCTTGGAAAGGCCGTGAGTCCCCTGAGGCTTATAAAGTTTTTCAATATAGCCTGCCATTTCCGGCCTGGTACACATCTGGTAACCATTGGCAACGAGGTTTATGTTAATGCCCCGGCAGTTATTGTTATATTCGGACATGAGCTCATCTGCCAGGACTTTGATATCATTTTCAGGCATCTCCAGTACCTGGGCCATATCCTTTAAAGTCAGCGGCTCTTTTGATACAAACAACAGGCATTCAATTATGGCTTTCGTTTCCCGGGGAAACATCAGGCCCATAGTCTGATTCACTCCTTTAGGCTTCGGCAGTATCATTCTCTCTGCTGTATATCATTATCTCCCCAAAAGCCCTGGACTGATATGCCCTTATCCGGCCAAGCTTAATCAGCTCCAGTAGGGCTAAAAACGTCACGATAACCTCTACTCTGGTTACCCTGGAGTGAAACAGGTCCTTAAAAGCAATCCCCCGGTTGTGAAAAAACAGCCTGCGCATAATTTCCTTCATTTTGTCCCTTGTAGTTACCTCATCCCGTGGAATCTCGCCGGTCAGTTCCCTGTCAACCGTCCGCTCCAGAACTTCTTGCAGCGCCTCCAGAAGGGTGGACATATTTATCCCCTCAAGGGGGTTTTCCTCCCGAAACAGGTGATAAAACATTTCCTCTTCATTTTGCCGGGTATAAACCCTGTTCATTAAGGTCTCTTTTTCCTGAAAAAAGTCGGCCATTACCTTGAACTTTTTGTATTCCAGAAGCTTTTCCACCAATTCATCCCTGGGGTCATATTCTTCCAGGGCCTCTTCATCCTCAACCGGCGGTTTGGGCAGCAGCATCCTGGCCTTGATGGCCAGGAGGTTTGCAGCCATTACCAGGAACTCGCTGGCAACTTCAAGGTCCAGAATCTGTATCGCCGTGATATATCCCAGGTATTGTTCGGTAATTTTAGCTATGGGAATATCATAGATATCGACTTCGTTTTTTTCCAACAGGTGAAACAGGAGGTCAAACGGGCCCTCAAAGACTTCCAGTTTAATCTGGTAGGCCAAAAGACTTCACTCCCCCGAATAATTTAAACTAGTACTTGAGGTTCATGGCCTCCCTCACCTTTTTGATGGTATCCCGGGCCTTTAAGCGGGCCCTCTGACCGCCTTTTACAAGTATCAGGCTGACCAGGTCCAATTTGGCATCCAGGAGATCCCGGATATCGCTTTCGGAAAAAACACCTGCCATATAGTCATCAATTATCGACTGGCCGATCTCCCTGAGGTAATTCTTTTCCCTGCGCGTCCCGGTGAACTCCTTAAATCTGGCCACAACCGTTTCCGGCAGCCTTTCATTATCTTTGCCATTATCATTATCATTGTCATTAGCCTGGCTGTTACTTTGGCCGGCCAGATTCTCTTTTACATTCAGGATATATTGCCTGAGATCATCATAGGAACTATTTTCATACCTGGCCCGGCGTTCCCGGACAGGGGCCAGCATCTGTTCCACAATCTCCAAAAGTTCCTGCTTACAGGCGACACAACCGCGTTCCGCACTCCGGCAGGCCTGCTGCACATACTCCAGCAATTCATTATTGTAGATTTCCTGGTATTTGTGCACAATACACACCTCGGGGTGACCCGGGTCTTCCCTGCGTATCCTCTGCGGGTCGGTAACCATGGCATTGACCCGTTTCTTCACCTCATCTGAGGCTGCAGAAATGGCTATATCGTTGCCATAGCTTTTGCTCATTTTCCTGCCGTCAACCCCGGGGACCAGGGGGAACCTGCCCAGGAGCGCTTTAGGTTCGGGGAACAAGTCTGTCTTGTACAGGAAATTGAACCTGCGGGCAATTTCCCTGGTTAATTCAATATGGGGCAGCTGGTCTTCCCCCACGGGCACTGTATCAGCCAGATAAACCAGGATATCTGCCGCCTGAAGCAGCGGGTATCCCAGAAAACCATATGTTGTGATATCTTTGCCCTGTTTTTCAAACTGAGCCAGTTGGTCCTTGTAGGTCGGGCACCTTTCCAGCCAGGTCAGAGGCGCATTCATCGAAAAATACAGGTGCAGTTCCGCATGTTCCCTGACCGCTGACTGCACAAAAACAGCGCTTTTGACGGGGTCAATACCCACACTCAGCCAATCCAGCACCATCTGTCTGGTATCATTGGGCAGATCTGCAGTATCGTCAAACTTGGTGGTCAGGGAATGCAGGTCTGCGACCATAAAAAAACACTTGTATTCATCCTGAAGCCCGGCCCAGTTTTCCAAAACACTCAGGTGTCCTATATGCAGCCTTCCCGTAGGTCTCATTCCGCTCAATATTGTGCCTTTACTCATCTTATCTCCTCCTGTGACAACCTTTTTTTAGAACCCTGCTAAACTAAACAGCAAAGTCTCAATAAATCCTACTATTGGCATCAGGACTGCGCCTATCACTCCAAAAACCATCATCAGGATTAAAATTATAAACCCGTATTTTTCCAGGTTATATACTATATGACTGTATCTTCGCGGCAGGAGTCCAGCCAGGATTTTTGAACCGTCCAGAGGCGGGACCGGAATGATATTGAAAACCGCCAGGACAATATTAATGGAAATTATGAGATACAGAATCCTCTGGATAACTTCACTCTGGGGCATCATTATCCTCCACAACAATACAGTTACCACAGCTATCAGCAGGTTAGTAGCCGGTCCGGCAAGAGCCACCCAGAGCATGCCCCGCTGCCTGTCACCCTTGAAATGAAACGGGTTAACCGGCACCGGTTTGGCCCATCCGAAATGAAAAAACAGCAGGAATATGGTCCCCAAAGGGTCCAGGTGTTTTAATGGGTTTATTGTCAGCCTGCCCAGGTTTTTTGCAGTCGGGTCCCCCAGTCTGGAGGCCACATAGGCATGGGCAAACTCATGCAGAGTAAGCCCCAGCAGCAGGGCCGGCAGAATGTATATCATTGTCTGAATATCAAAAAACGGCAAAATAATTAACTCCTTTCAGAACCCGTAGATTATGTCTTCCTGACCCCCAGCCCGTTAAGAAATTCAGCGACAAACTTTAATTCGTCCTCTCTGGTGGCAACTGTACCGTCAAGCCGGGCATCCCTTACGGCATCAAGGGCATCCTTAAAACAGGGTGAAGGATGATATCCCAGCCTCTTAATATCTTCTCCGTTTATTAACAATTTATTGTGCAAGGCCCGGGCCAGATAGTTTTTAATACGCTCAGTCACAACTTCCGCCCCGGCAGCTGCCAGGATAAAGGCAAATCCCTCACCGGATAATTCCCGTACCGCTGAAGCAATCTCACTCATCTTCATTGGCTGTCTGCCGGAAAGTTTTTTCACAACTTCAGGGCACAGGCACAGCAGCTCACTCATTTTCCTCTGTTCTGCCCTGCTCATCCTCAATTTCTCATCTATCAGAGAAATCTGGCATCCGGTTTCCCGCACCAGTACCCCCAGGTACAGGATCCATGAGTTCAGCTTGAAGCCGCCACTGGTATTACTGACAAATTCTATTGCAGGAGGCAGCCTTTTCAGAATCTCCTGTGACTCCTGGCCGGTATTGGCAGCCGGAAGGATAAAAGGCCATATATTCAGTTCACTCATCCTGAGAATAGCGCCGGTGGGTGAAGCTTCACCCAGGATGTGTTTCAGTTCTTCCCTGACCCGGTCTGCCGAAAGCTTTGCCAGCATCTTGGCTTTAATAGCCCTTTTAATCAGAGACAGTGTCTGGGTTTCAATCCTAAACACATACCTCTGTTCAAAACGGACTGCTCTCAGTATCCTGGTAGGATCCTCTACAAAACTAAGATTATACAGAACCCTGATAATTCCTTCTTCAAGATCACGCCTTCCGCCGAAATAATCCACCAGTTTGCCGAAATTCCTGGCGCTGAGAGTCACAGCCATCGCGTTAATGGTAAAGTCACGCCTGTAAAGGTCCTGTTTCAGTGAAGATACCTCTACTTTGGGCAGCGCCGCCGGGTATTCGTAATATTCGGTCCTGGCAGTGGCCACATCTATGCGGAAATTATCATGAAGGATCACCATAGCAGTACCGAACTTGTCATGAACCCTGACCCTGCCACAGAGGAATTCGGCAAGAGAGCGGGCAAAACCAGGTCCGTCTCCTTCAACCACCAGGTCAATATCCAGGTTTTCCACTCCCAGGATCAGGTCTCTGACAAAACCGCCGACCACGAAGACACGGTATCCATCCCGGTCGGCCAGGTAGCTTATCTGTCCGAGCAGATCCCTGATGGGGCCGGAAAGGTTGGCTGCCATAAGACTTTTCAGGTTATCCGAACCGTTGCCGGCTGACACCTGTGTGATATTATATATTCGTTCATATTTTTCCGGGTAGTGTTCCCCGTGAAGTGACCTTAAGACATCTGTCCGGGATACTATCCCTGCAATCCGGCCATTATTAATTACCGGAAGCCTTCCTATGTTATGGTCTATCATCAGGTGCTGGATTTCGGGCAGGGTTGTCTTTCCTGAAATCGTGATTACCCTCCGGGACATAAAGCCTTTGACCGGCGCATGGCCAAGACCGTGGTGTTTGGCCTTATCAGTGTCGCGCCGGGAAATAATCCCAACCATTTTCTGCCCGTCAACCACTGGTAGCCCTGTATGACCATACCTCAGCAGTATTTTGCCTGCTTCCTCTATAGTTGTATCCAGAGTTACTGTTTTCACAGGGGCAGACATGATGTTCTCAGCTGTTACTTCCGGCCTCACATGCTCCTTTAGCAGGATTTTTATTTTATTGATAATTGTCTCAACATTTCCGTCCCTGACAGTTGCCGATGCCGCCATAGCATGCCCGCCGCCGTTAAAACCGGCCAGTATTCTGGACACATCCACCGCTCTGTCCTGGCTCCGGCCCACAATATGGACCCGGTCATCCATGAGGACAGCTGCTATAGCCACATCAGCATTGGAGACATCAACCATTTTATGCACCAGTAAGGCCAGCCCCCCGACATATTCCCCAATTTCTCCACTGGTGATAAGGATTTTCACCCCGTTTATATCATATGACTCTGAAGTTACAATGAGTTTGTTCAAAAGGTCTTTTTGCTTTTCAGACAGTGGTCTGTCAATAAATTCCGAAACTACCGGGAGCTTCGCCCCATGTGACAGCAAATAAGCAACAGCCTCCGCATCCCTTGAGGTTGTACTGGTAAAGGTCAGACAGTCAGTATCCTCATAAATTCCCAGGGCAAAAACCGTGGCCTCAAAAGAGTTTATGACAAGGCCCTGTTTCTTCATTATTTCAACCAGGATAGTAGTGGCCGCACCAACTTCCTCAATTACCTCCAATGAACCCTTAATGTCATCAGCAGAAGCCGGATGGTGATCATAGATGTATACTTCAATTGCCGGATTATCCAGGACCCCACGTACTTCCCCAATCCTGGAAATGCCTTTGGTATCAACCAGAATAAGCCGGGTCACTTCTTTAAAATCAATATCCCGTGCCAGCCGGAAATTAAAGGTGTCCTTATGAAGAGACATGAATTCTCTCACATTCCGCTGCAGTTTCCCGCTGTACACCAGTTCGGCATCAGGAAACAGCTTTTTGGCGGCTATCATTGAAGCCAGTCCATCAAAATCTGTATTGTTATGGCTGACTATTATCTCCATACCTGTCCTCCTTGTGCCGTTACCGGAATATTATATCATACCGCAGCAAAGCAGCAAACGGAAGTCAGAATTCATAATGCTCTTCTGCAATAACGGCTACAATGAAAATTATAGATAAGTTTCAGGATAAAATCAATGTCATTCTGACTCCTGTCGCCTGAATTCTGACTCCTTATCCTCACACAGCCGGAGCACCCCTACAGCAACGGGGTGGGCACAAGCCCCACCCCGTTATTTTAACCTGATATTTTTAAGTCTGCGTGCGTTTTAGACATCCCTTTTTTCATTCTTTCCGGCAAGACATCATTTCTTACAATATCATCAAAGGTTTCCCTTTTCACTACAAGGTCAGCCCGGCCTTCCCTGACAAAAACCACCGCAGGTTTGCCCAGTCTGTTGTAGTTGCTGGACATAGAGTAGTTATATGCTCCGGTGCTGGAAACCGCCAGAATATCACCCTGTTGGGCTTCGGGCACATGCAGGTCCCAAATCAGCATATCACCTGACTCACAGCATTTTCCGGCTATCGATACCTCTTCAATCTTCTGTCTGTCAGCCTTATTGGCAAGTATCGCCTCATAACGTGCCTGGTAGAGCGCCGGTCTGGGATTATCAGTCATTCCCCCGTCAACAGCAACATATTTCCTGACACCGGGAATATCCTTGACAGTCCCCACAGTGTAAAGGGTAACCCCTGCTGTTCCCACAATGGAACGACCCGGCTCAATAATGACCCTGGGCATCGGATATTGGTTTTCCTCACACTGCTGTCTGATTGTCTCCATTACCATGGCAGCATAAGTCTTAATACTTGCCGGTTTATCTCCGGAAGCATAATATATCCCGAAACCGCCTCCCAGGTTAAGCTCAGCAAACCTGTGCCCCGTTTCCCGGTGAACTTTTATCAGGAATTCCATCATAACTTCAGCCGTATGCTGGTAGGATTCCAGTTCAAATATCTGTGAACCTATATGGCAATGCAATCCAATTAGATTGATGTTATCATACGCCAAGGCCCTTTTAATCCCTTCAAGCGCCTGACCATTGCTGACAACAAGGCCAAACTTGGAGTCAATCTGTCCTGTCTGAATGTATTCATGTGTATGTGCCTCTATCCCAGGGGTTACTCTGATGAGAACATCGGTCCTGGTATGCATCCTGCCGGATATCTCGTTAATTTTATCCAGTTCCTGCATATTGTCGGCAACAATTCTTCCTATACCTGCATCCATAGCCATTCGCAATTCTTCAGATGACTTGTTGTTGCCGTGAAAATAAATCAATTCCGGAGGAAAATCGGCTTTAAGGGCAGTATACAATTCCCCTCCTGACACCACATCAAGCCCTAATCCTTCAGATTCTATGAGTCTGCACATCGCTAAGGTAAGAAAAGCCTTACTGGCATAAATCACCAGAGAGTCTGGATAAGTTCCGGTAAATGCCTCATAGTACTGCCGGCAATTATCCCTCAAGTGCTCTTCATCCATTACATACAAAGGTGTGCCAAATTCCCTGGCAAGTTCAACAGTATCACATCCGCCAACCTCCAGGTGTCCTTTATCATTGATTCGCATAGTCCCGTGCAATTTCACTGTCCGGATTACCTCCCTAATATTTAGCTTCTGTGCAAATAAACAATTCCCCGGTAACAAAAGAAAATTTTCATTAAATTTTAACACATATTGTACCCACAGTCAATTGCTGAAGGGGAAAAGAAAAGGAGCGCCTATTTAAGACACTCCCTGCTATTGCTGCTCTTTCCTGATGTCAGTTCAAGGATTACCGCAAAATCCCGGGTGTTCTCTGCATTGATGCTTTGTGCATTCACTGGCGGAGTGTGGTCTACAACACTTTTGCTCTCACGGGCCTTCGTCAAAACCAGAGGTTTAAAATATGCCGAATTAACCAGAGATGAAATGTGCACCTTAACTCCTCCCTTGCCCAGTTATTCCGTATCCCTTATTAAATATTTATCGGAGCAATACTACAAAAACTTTAGCTTTTTTACACTAAATTATATTTTTGTTTGAAATATTCGGAAACTCTCCTGAGCACATCAAAGGCTCTGGCAACCGTTGCCGTTCCATCCAAATTGACCAGGCAGCACCTTGCCGGCGCTAACCAAGCCTGCCGAATAACAGTTTCTATTGGGATGCCGCGGCTGTCCAGGTATTTCCACAGCTGCTCCAACTGGCCGGTCAGGGTTTCCACCGATTCCTGAACATATTCCTCTGTCAGGGTGGGTACTATGCCCCATGATATGATTCCTCCTTTTTCGAGAAACGCCTTAATCTGATCGACATACCTGACGAAAATATTACCATTACTGAAGATGTCAACAGAGAGTATATCAAGGTCAAGTGTCTCCAGCAGGAAAGACCAGTCAGGGTTGCCGCAGAGGTGAATCCCTTTGGGACCCTCAATCAGACCTAGGAAATCACGGTAGTCCTTGCCGGCTTTTTCGGCGGGATATCCCGTAAAAGAGCCAAATATAAAGCTCAGCCCGGGTTCATCTATCCAAACAAAACTATTTGGATTGACCTCAGTCATTTCCCGGTACTGGACATTGATCTTCCTTGACATAAACTCATATAAAAAATACCTTACTTCATCATTATAGATTATCGGTTTCCTGTTTTCGTCAGTAATCTTAAGTCCAAAGCTTATGGGCCCGATGGACTGCCCCCTGATCAGGGGATATTTTGTTATCTCGGGGTTCTCCAGAAACTTCCGGTATACAGCTGAATACCTTCCCTGAATCCGAAAATAGTCGTCACTGTCGAAGTTTTCCACATACCTATTGAGTTCCCGGTAAAACTCAGACGTATCAAACAGGATGCGCTGTTCATCCTCATCTATCCTGATACCCGGGAAGTTATCGGTTATCTGAACATACATGTCTTCATAAAAACCGGCATGCGGCAATTGCGGCCAAAACGGTATATCAACACCCAGAGCCAGTTTCATGGCCTCATCCACCTGATCATGGGGCAGAATCCCCATAGCGGTTGTCATACAGTTACCTGGGAGTCTGTATTTTGTTTCCATTTTCAGGTATCCCCCTTTCCTTTTTTTGGTTTTTAATTTATAATAATTATTGCTGTTCCTTGAATATATTTTAACGCTAATTACGTACAATTTCTGTGATATGTGTCATAAATTGGTATGATATTGAGATACTAATACAGTCGGCAATCAGAAATACAGTCGGCAGGTTCACTGCAATTATCGCTGCTCTGGTGGCAGCAGTATACCCGCCCTTAATCTGGAGTACCAGCGCATTTTTGATAGAGTCACTTTACTTTCTTATTCTTGACATATATATATACAATAATTCTGGCACTGGACCAGGACTCTTTGGCTGCCACCGGAATCAGCGGTATCTTTTTCGGCGCAGCTGTGCTGACAAAGCCCCAGTTGGCGCCGTTTTTCTTCGTTCCCTTTGTCCTGGCCCGGTTTCAGCAAAAAAAAAGGAACACCTTAAGCAAGCAGTGCGCCTTGTCCGGGTCAGTTACTGACCAACAAATTATTCAGTTCATTCCACCTTTCGCTGAAACCTGCACTTCCCACTGTCCGAGGCCTTGGCAGTTCGTTTGGGATAACTTTTTTAATCGTACCGGGACGGCTGCTCATTACTGCAATCCTGTTGCCCAGGATCACTGCCTCTTCAATATTGTGTGTAATAAACACAATTGTCGGGTGAAATTTTTCCCATATTTTAATCAGTTCATTCTGGAGTGACGTTCTGGTCTGGGAATCAACACTGGCAAAAGGCTCATCCATCAAAAGGACTTTTGGATGTATTGTAAGGGCTCGCGCTATAGCAGCTCGCTGCTTCATCCCCCCTGAGAGCTGGTGTGGATAATAATCTTCAAATTCCTCCAATCCGACAAGGGCCAGATTTTGTTTCACGGTGTCCCTGATTTCCTTCTCCGGGGCCTTCTTATTTACTTTTAAGGGAAAGGCGACATTTTCCTTTACCGTTTTCCATGGCAGCAGCTGGTCAAAATCCTGAAACACAACTATACGGTCAGGGCCGGGGCCCCGGACAGGATTTTCTCCCAGCATAATCTCCCCGCTATCCGCTCTTTCCAGCCCGGCAATACAGCGTAAAAGCGTTGTTTTACCACAGCCGGAGGGTCCCAGAATACACACAAAGTCACCTTCATTTATCTTAATACTGACATTTGACAAAGCTGCCAGGTTTTGGCTGCCGCCGGTAAACGTTTTATTGATATTAATAATTCTCAGTTTCCTGGATTCTTCTCGGTGTATCAGGCTGTCATTCCCCATTTTTTTACCGTTTTCCTTTCTATTAATCCAAATAAGATATCTTCAATAAGGATCCCAATAACCATAATCACAATGAGTGCTGCAAAAACACCGGAAACGTTGATAAAATACCTCTGCTGGTAAATGTACCAGCCCAGGCCCCCCTGAGTTCCAGAGGTTCCAAAAATCATTTCTGCAGCTATCAGGGCCCGCCAGGACCGCGCCCACCCAATCTTAAGTCCTGCCAGCAGGTAGGGAAATGCCGCCGGCAGCATAATTGATATGGCCAGTCTCGGGCCTGACAGTCCGATATTTTGTCCTACTTCCCTGTAAATGGCAGGGATAGCTTTGAAACCTGCCATTATGTTAAGAATCATGGGCCACAATATGGCGTGTACTATTATAAATACAATGGGTTCCTGGCCTGTACCGAACCATAGTATAGCCAGAGGCAGCAGAGCTATTCCGGGCAGGGGGTGCATAATGGTAACTGCCGTATCCACAAAACCTGCTATAGTCTGTGATGAAATAGCCAGTATTGACAAAACCAGGGCTAAAACCACGCCGATAAACAACCCCAGAACGATCAGATAAAGGGAATAACCCATTAACCCAAATAATTCGCCACTGGCAATAACCTCTGCAAGAGCTTTGAAAATATCCATAAGAGAGGGAAATAACCGTTCGGCTTTTGGGAAAATTCCGGACCTTACAGTACCTTCCCAGAGGACTGACAAGCCAATGATAAATATTAACCTATTGATGAATTTCTTTTTCATTTGGTTTTCTTCCTGTACTGTGCTTCCTCCACAGGCGACTTGCCGCCCGCCTTGTTGCCAATGGCGGCACTCACATTTTCCCATACTATTTCACTGTAATCTGTAGGTGTTTTAGAGATATATCCCGACATTTTCATGAATTCGGCAAATCCCATCAGGCCATAAGGAGTAGAAGTAAAATTTGTTCCCGGCCATGTCAGGTATTCATATGTCTTTTCTTCAGACATTTTATATTCCGGGGCCAGCATCTTAGCCGCTTCCCGTGGATTTTGATTCACATAGTAAATAGCATCATTGACTGCAGCCACAAAGGCTGCATAGGCCGCAGGATATTTGTCATGAAATTCTTTGGTAACAACCCCGACCAGGAAAGTATGTTCTCCCCCAAAGGCTTCCTCAGCATCGATAACCTGCTTAATATTCACTGAAGTAAGTTCTTCAAAAATATATGGTGGTGAAGTAAAATGTGCAGTAATGCCCCGTTCACTGATAAGCGCATTCGTCCCGTCAGGGTGAGCCATGGAAACCAGGTTGTAGTCAAGCGCCTTGGGGTCTTTCAGTTCTTTTTCGGCAGCCATTGCCAGCAGAATATGCTGCACACTGCCCGGGATGGGCACAGCGATTTTATCATCCTCTTTAAAGTCACTTAAAGAATTAATATCATCCCTATATGTCTGCAGCCCCTGTGGCGAACTGGCCAGAGCTGTGGCAATTTTCCAGTCGACACCCTTATCCCAGGCTATCAGGTAAGGGGGTATCCCCATAAATCCGGCATCCAAATCACCTGCAATAAGTGATTCTCTGATTAGACCTCCTGTTCCCATTTGGACCCATTCCACCTCTATACCGGGCAGATATTTTTCAATCAGTTTCTTTTCCTTCATTACCTGAAGCGGCGCATAACCCAGTCCGAACTGCAGTGATATCCTGATTTTTGCCGGAGCAATTTTTATTTCCGCTTTATCACCGGCATCTTTTTCCTGACTGCAACCGGCAACAGCAAACAAAGCCAGCAGCAGCAAAAATAATATCAGGGCCTTGGTTAGCGGAGAATTAATTCTTTTTTTCACATATCTCCCTCCTCGTATAATAATTTTAGAGTCCTAACCTGAATGGTAATATTTACCGTC
>JAENYP010000016.1 GCA_016841725.1 Thermincola carboxydiphila
CGAGTCAACTGGTAATCTCTGCTGTTTTTCAAAATCTCCCCGTGCTCTCTCAAGCGCGGATTTACATCTTACCACGTTCAACCCTCTCAGGTCAACTGGTAATTCTCTGCAACTGTTAAAAAGCGCTCTGCGCGCTTTTGGACTTTTATTGTACCACGGACAAACAGAGTTTGTCAAGCATGGCGCAGCCGATGACAGTTTAAAATCGCCAATCGGCATCTCCGCTATACCATAGCTTAAAACGAAGAGAGCCCTCACTATTTGCAATAGTAAGGACCGTCTTTTCTGTAATTTCGTCATAAAAACATTATGTATATTAAGAAGATTTAATCCCGTCGCTTCATCTGGGGGAACAACAGAACATCCCTGATTGATAAGGAATTTGTAAGCAGCATAATCAGCCGGTCTATCCCTATACCAAGGCCGCCGGCCGGGGGCATTCCATACTCAAGAGCGTTAATATAATCCTCATCCATGCGGTGTGCCTCATCATCACCCGATGCCCTCTGTTCAACCTGCTGCCTGAAACGCTGCTCCTGATCAATAGGGTCATTCAGCTCCGAAAATGCATTTGCCATCTCACGGGCATAGATAAATAATTCAAACCGATCCGTATATCTGGGATCTTCTTTTTTCCTTTTTGCCAGAGGGGATATCTCAATTGGATAGTCTGTTATAAATGTAGGCTGAATTAACTTGGGTTCTACAAACTCTTCAAAAACCTCATTAATAATGGTCCCTCTGCCTAAGCCCTCCTCTATTTCCAGGCCCAGTTCCCGGGCAGCCTTAGCAGCCCCGGCATCATCCTGTGCCTGAAGAAAATCAAGTCCCGTGTATTGTTTTATTGCATCAAGCATGGGAATCCTAGGCCACGGTGGTGTCAAATCTATTTGCCGCCCCTCATACTCCACCATTGGGGTCCCCAAAACTTCTTTGGCTGCCGTGGCAATCAGTTCTTCTGTCAGGTCCATCATATCATTATAGTCAGCATAGGCCTGATATAATTCGAGCATTGTAAACTCCGGGTTATGCTTTGTTGAAATACCCTCATTCCTAAAGTTACGGTTAATTTCATAAACACGCTCCAAACCGCCAACCAACAGCCTCTTCAGATAAAGCTCCGGAGCAATCCTTAAGTACAGGTCCATATCAAGGGTGTTATGATGCGTAATAAACGGTCTTGCAGCCGCACCACCAGGAATAGGATGCATCATCGGGGTCTCAACTTCGAGAAACCCTTTGTTATCCAAATAATTTCTGATGGCCTTAATAATCCGGCTGCGCGTAATAAACACATCTTTTACTTCAGGATTTACGATTAAGTCAACATACCTCTGCCGGTATCTCAATTCAACATCTTTTAAGCCATGCCATTTTTCCGGCAGTGGGCGCAATGATTTTGAAAGCAGTGTTATCTGATCTGCCCATACAGAGATTTCACCCTTACGGGTTTTAAACACCTTTCCAGAAATACCGACGATATCACCAATATCAAAATGAGTAAATAGGTCATAAGTTTCCTCACCAACCTCATTTACCCTGACATATATCTGAATTTGTCCGGAAAAATCCTGAATATGGGCAAATGTCGCCTTACCCATATTTCTTTTCGCCATTATCCGGCCTGCTACGACAACTGGAGCATCCTCCAGTACATCAAAATGCTCCATGACCTCCGCAGCTTTATGACTGGCTAAAAACTTTGCCCCAAAGGGATTTATTCCCTTTTCCCTGAGCTCGTCCAACTTTTTACGGCGAATCAGTAACATTTCATTTAAATCCAGTTCCTGAGTCATCTTTCTAACCTCCAAAAAAGCCCGGAATCCAACAATGGGTTCCGGACTTGACTTTTGTTACTTTTACTTTTGTTACTTTTTGATATTCATAATTTGATACTGAAGTTTCCCGGCCGGAACTGAAACCTCGACAATACTGCCATTTTTTTTGCCAAGTATGGCTTTCCCAACAGGTGATTCGTTGGAAATCTTGTTGTTTGCCGGATCGGCTTCAGCCGACCCAACAATAGTATAATCTATCTCGTCTCCAACTTCAAGGTCCTTGATAACCACAGTGGAACCAACTGAAACTACGTCTGTATGAATGTCACCCTCATCAATTACCTTGGCATTGCGGAGCATCTTTTCCAGTGTCAGGATTCTGCCCTCGATCATTGCCTGTTCATTTTTTGCATCTTCATACTCGGAGTTTTCACTTATATCGCCAAATCCGATGGCTTCTTTAATCCTCTCGGCAACCACTCTTCTCTTCACAGATTTATAGTGTTCCAATTCTTCTTCAAGTTTTTTGAGGCCTTCAAGAGTAAGTATTACTTCTTTTTCACTCATTATCTCGCTCCCCTTTAAATTTTAGGCCAAGATTCAGGCCATTCCCGGCAATGCAGTACGCTGTCGATTTTGCGCCTAAAAGCACTAAAAGAGTGTCAAGTAACGACTTGACACTAACAGCATTACTGCAGAAAACTGATGCCTACAGCAAGCATTTCTCTTGGGAAATATTATAAAGAGATTACTCATCGTTGTCAAGGAAATCAAACCAAAACTATTTGTAAAGTAAATTATCCGGTACACCTCTCATATATAACGGTCCACTAACCGGCACAACGGCGGCAGTTTCAGAGCAGTTATCCCGCGACTTCCGAGAAACCGGCCACACGAAAACCATAACTTCTGGCCATCACTTTTAAAGCATCAATTGTTCCTATAGCAGTTGATTCATTAGCTGCCGGGCGGCATCGATTTTTCCCAAGGGTCAGAATTAACGTTTCCGCCATCCATGGGTAAACCATTCCGGAAGGCAGTTGCAACTCTGAGGAAAACCCGGAGATTCCGGGCACTTCTACAAGTCCCCCGTCAATAATCTTCAGGTCATTTCTAGAGGCAGCAATATCCTGCAGCGACCTTAGTATAAGCAAATCCTCAACAGATATTCCTGCACCTCTGACAAAACACACAACCGCACCTGTTTTAAAATCTTCCGGCCTGATTTCACGCACCGACGAAGCAACACTTACAAAAACAATGTCAGACAAATTCAAAGCCCGCTTAATACTGGTGGCTGCTTTAACAGGTAAGCCGGTATCGTAAAGAATAGTATTAGTCATTTGACGAAGTTTTACTTTATTATCGTCTGCTAATATCAGATTTTTTACTTCCCGGGCCAGAATGGCTGCACAAACACTCCCAGTACGACCGGCGGCTCCCAAAACCGTAACGGTCACCTGATCCATATCATTACCCCTGGCAGCAGCTGCCAGCTTCGCCCCTTCAACTGCAGCCAAAATACTGTAGTTATGCCCGAACGTTATTCTGATTTCAGGGTGCTCTGCCATAATTATTTCTTTAGACCCCAGGGCAGACGAAATACAGCCTCCAATCCCGATTACTTCAGCTCCCAGCTTTTGAGCTGCTTTTAAAGCTTTAAAAAAATTTTTTTGCACCAGTCTCTCAGACGAGCCTATGATTTGCGTCTCTGTCATGGGACACGTAACGCTCCAGCCCTTACAGTTAAGCTCATCAAACCTAATCATAAGTTCTGCAGACTTAAATGGAGGGCTGTATTTGAGTATCTGTTTTAGCAGAATACCCGGGAGATACCTGGCAGCCGGGTAATTCATCTTAAACTCATTTGTATCAATGGGATGGTTAATAAAGGCAAACCTTTTCATCAAGGTATTCCCCCTAACCGGCCTTCTCTCCTCTAAAATTAAGTACTCTGGGTGTGAATCCAACAGTTTCAAGCATGTCGGAATAGTCTTCAGGCATCATTGCATCAGGGTTTTTGCCTGATAATGCAATCAACACACCTTCCATAACGTTTGTGCCAAAAGATCTTCCATTGAGTTCCGGAGTTGTTGTGATCAATTGCCCGATTTCCCTGTCTCTCAACAATTGTATGTCTCTTGGGGTTACAGTATTCGTAATAATACACTTGCCGGACAAATTTTCAGGCATATACCTCTTGATAAAATGAAAATCCCCGGCTATGATATCAGCCCGTTCATAGTAGCTGCCATACCTGGGAGTCTGGTAATCTTGTTTGTCACCCGTCGGATAAAGTATTTTGAAAGGAAGTTTTACAATAATTGGTGCAATTATTCTTGCTATCCTCTGCAGTGAAGTAATTGATGAAATACTAACCGGAAGTCCTAATGCAAAGATCAGGTCACCAAAAGTCATTTCAGCCCCTGCTGCGGCAAGGCTTTCTGCCATGCCAAAACGGTCAACCGCACATACCATCAACACTTTTTTGTTTGCGAAGACCATTCCCAATTCGTTTTGCAAATATGCTATAACCTTCCGCTCAAGTGTGTTTTTCAAACCACTGCCATCAACTATCGGTGACTTCCTGGCAGCAAGAGCAATTCTTTTAGCATCTCTGAACGTGTACCGTTTGCGTCCGGCATAAATGTACAGGTCAATTCCGCCAAGTCCGAAGGCATCCACCTGCCCATCATATTTTTGGATAAGTTCAATGGCTTTTTCAATATCACCATTTGTCCCTATCCGTTCTATTAGAAGCCGCTGTCCCAATATCTCTGTTTCAACTGAATGGTCCCGAACCGAAGACCCCAAACTGACACTCATAACCCGTTTCAAAGCAAATAGCCTCCTTTTTGTTGGCACTTAGAGTTTTCTCTTTACAGCCTGCAATACTTTTGACAATTCTTCCGGGGCAACATATTTGTCCTCTTTTATGGGTGACTCTCCAATTTCCATACTCACTACTTCCTGATCAAAAATTGCCTCAATTGTCTCTATGCGCCGGTTTGAACCGATTACTATGACCACATCAAATGATCTGGCTTCAGCAATCAAATCAAAGATTTTATTTAAAAGGTCAATCCCATCATCTTTTTTAACAAAATCCCATCGTTCATGTTCAGTCATAATTAGAGTAAATTCAATACCTTCCCTGTGCAGTAAGTTCAAAATTTCATCTTTATTTTTAATAGGAAACCCGATAACTGCTATTCTGTTCCCTTTGCGCACTTCTCCCAGGGCCTCCAGTCTGGATATAAAGGTACGGTCAATTCCCAATTGGTCTGCAACTTTTTGCTGGGCAACTCCCGAACCCCGCATCTCCAGGATTAAGTTAATTGCTTTGGATATCTTCCTTCGACTTAAAATCTTGCCGCCAATTCTTAGCAGGTCCATTCCATTACTCCTTACTGATTCTATTTTAACCATTTTCCGGAAAATTTATGTGCACAAAAGTGTGTACACGTCGAAACCATTCTAACAAAATTATCCAGCCTGTTCAAGTAGGCTGGACTTATTCAAATAAAAAGACACCCCATAAGTTAATGGGGCTCTTTTTAGCCATGAAATTATGAAAAGCTGCTATCTCTATACTCTTGCAAAACCTCAATAAGCCCCTGAAGGGTCTCGGTCTCATTAACCACCTGCCGTATCCTTGAAGAATCCTTCAGGCCCTTCAGATACCAGGAAATATGTTTTCTCATCTCCCGCACGGCGGTATACTCACCCTTAAGCCCGACGACCATCCCAAGGTGTCTCAGGGCCATGTTTATCTTCTCCTCAGGACCCGGTTGGGGAAGGTCCTGTCCGGTTTCAAGGAAATGAACAGTACGCCGGAACAACCACGGATTGCCCATGGCTCCTCTGCCAATCATGATGGCATCACACCCTGTTTGCCTCATCATCTCCACGGCATCCCCCGGCCGGAAAACGTCTCCATTGCCTACCACCGGAATGCTCACCGCCTGCTTTACCCTGCCGATAATATTCCAGTCGGCCTTTCCCGAATAAAACTGACCACGGGTACGCCCATGTACGGTTACCGCAGAAGCCCCAACTGCCTCGGCCGTTTTTGCCAGCTCAACAGCATTCACTGATTCCTCGTCCCAGCCCTTCCTCATCTTCACAGATACCGGGATATCCACAGCTTTAACAACTGCCCCGATAATCTTTTCCGCCAAAGGCAGATTAGTCATTAAAGCACAGCCTTCATTGTTCCTGACGACCTTTGGGGCTGGGCACCCCATATTTATATCAATAATACCTGCTCCGGCATCCTTTACAATTCCCGCGGCAGCGGCCATTCTTTCCGGGTCATTGCCAAATATCTGTACACTTGTTGGTCCCCGTTCACCCGTCAGGTCAAACATGGTTTTTGTTCTTTCACTGTCATAAGCAAGTGCATTAACACTTATCATCTCAGTGCAAACGAGTCCACAGCCGGCTTCTCCGGCAAGCAGCCGAAAAGCTTTATCAGAAATCCCTGACATCGGGGCAGATATTACCGGATTTGCAAGCCTCAGATTCCCCAACCTTATGTCTGTTCCCACATCCTAATCCCCTTTATTACGTTCATAAATAATCCTTAGCCCCTCCAGGGTCAAGTTGGAATTTATGGTATCAATCAAGCCTGATTCATTGCTGATAAGTTCTGCAAGTCCTCCAGTGGCAACAACATAAGCTTTTCCGCCCATCTCTTTTTTCATGCGGCTGACAATTCCATCTGCCTGGCCTACAAAACCGTATATTATCCCTGACTGCATACTGCTTACAGTATTTTTCCCGATAACTGCTTTTGGTTTTAACAATTCAATTCTGGGCAGTTTGGCCGCTTTTGTGTAAAGCGCTTCTGTGGAAATACCGATACCCGGAGCTATTGCACCACCAAGATAGGCGCCATCTGCGGATATCGCGTCAAAAGTGGTTGCTGTGCCAAAGTCAACGACAATCAAGGGCCCCCCATAGATTTCATAAGCTGCAATGGCATTGACTATCCGGTCAGCGCCCACCTCTTTAGGATTGTCATATCTTATGGGCATGGCAGTTTTGACACCGGGTCCCACTACCAAAGGCTTAATTCCAAAGTAATTTACAGACATACTTTCAAGGGCTGACATAACCGTGGGCACTACGGAAGAAATAATCACTGCTGCCATGTCACTGCATTTAATACCTGAATACTCGAAAAGCATTCTTATCTGCAAACCGTATTCATCAGCAGTTTTATCTTTATTTGTGGAAATCCGCCAGTTTCTCACCAGTCTTTGCCCTTCAAACACACCCAACACAATATTAGTGTTCCCAACATCAAGAACCATCAGCATGTGATGACACCTTCTTCCCTTTGTCAGTATTATTTGCATTCTGCCAAACATAATTATACTGCAAAACGGTAATTTCCTTAATAAAAACAAAACTCCCGGAGGAGTTTTGGGAAGTAACTTCTTTATCTTTTCATCTTATGTCAAATGTTACCCCTTTAAACATTAATTCTTCCTGTTGTTCTCCCTGAGAGCAATACCGACTTCAATTCCACCGAACTCTGTAATGAGTGGAATCTGAATCCTCTTTATATTTATTGTTGAGATAATTACTCCCCGGCCAGAAATGACTGTAGGAGGTGCCAAGGTAGATGGATATCCGGCTTTCTCCAGGTCGGAGCTGGCAATACCGGTAATCACATTGCCCATCTCGGCAACAGCGCTTTCAACCATTTCGTTAAAGACGACCACCCGCTCATTTAATAACGCAGACACAATATTCTTTGCTGTTCTTTCTGACATGCCATACATCACGATTCCCTGAACAGCTCCAATCACTCCAATCAAAACCGTTACATCCTGGCAGGTATGGGAAGAAGCCTCGATAGTCAGCTGCCCTTTTTGAACCGGAACAGAACGTCCGGTTTCTGTTTCTAACACTTTTGTGGTAGCAGTAACGAAAGGGCTGACAAACTCTACCTTCAAACTCCTTCACTCCTCTCCATTAGGTGAATGTTTCGACAGAATTGCCATTTTCCCTTCTTTGAAATACAAAATTATGCCAAATTTTTTCAATGCTGTAGCAATTAATTAACACCGGTGAATTGTAAATTTCTTAACTGTTAAAACTTCACTACAACCATTCGGGGAACCCGTTTCTAACTTGTCCCGGCGTTTCAAATTCACTATTTCCCATAAAGGTCACAAAAAATACACTTCAGACGTTTAATAGTTGCAATCTGACTACTTTATTGAGTATAATTAAAGATATATCATTAAATAATAAACATTCTTGCGGATTAGACCGTCTTTCCTTGTTTAGCCGAGTCTTATATGACTCAAAGGATATTTTTCAAAAACTATTACAGATGCTTTTTTAGCAAGCCATTTACAGGCAGGGGGAAAGAATATGAAATCTTATGCTGAGTTAGCGCGACATGACGGTAATGAAACCTTATTTGAAGTTGTTGAGATGGGGATTATTTCAATGCTCTGGAATATTCCGCTTCATATTCACGCAGAGGGCTTAAGAGGTACCGGAAAAACAACAATCATGAGAGCTGCACACCAGATTATGCCTCCTATCGTCCGTGTCAAGGACTGCCTGTACAATTGTGATCCCGAAGCTCCACATTGTCCCAACCACAGGCACCTATCGGCGGAAGAAATTGCATCCCTGGGGATTGAAACCGTACCACGCCCGTTTCTGGAGATATCTCATTCAGCCAAGATTGGCACAATTGCAGGAAGTATTGACCTGCAGAAAATAACCAATTCTTCAAATCCCGAAGCCGCACTGCTGCCGGGAATAATTCCTCAGGCACACAGAGGAGTTATATTTATAGATGAAATTAACCGTTTGGCTGATACTTCACCTGAGATTACCGATATCCTGCTTGATGCCATGGGAACCAAGCCAGGCCGGGTGCAAATTGAAGAAACAGGGCTGCCACTTGTTGAACTGCCTGTTCAGGTTTCGGTATGGGCCGCCTCAAACCCTGATGAAGAACCAGGCCCCCTTCAGGAAATCAGGCGCCAGCTGTCCGACAGGTTTGACCTGGTCATTGAAATGGGCCGCACCACCAGTCCTGATGCCATTGCAGATATCCTGATTCAGAGCGAACTGAGGAGACTGGGTAAAAAAGAACTCCTGCAAAAAGGTATCGATAATTCTTCCCGTCTCCGCAAAGAACTGGAAACTATGGCCAGAAAATCTGAGTCCCTGACTATGCCGGACTTTTTACGAAACTATATTGCCCGGCTCTATGTCAAGTATAACCTGGAAAGTTTCCGGGCTATTGAAGCCATACAGCATTCAGCTCTGCTGCACTGTGCTCTGAGGGGGCGTCAACAGCCTCTGGTAAGTGATATCCTGAAAGTAATTCCTCTTGCTCTGAAACATCGTGTCGAAACAGAAACACTGACTAAGATAATGAACTCATCAGATTCCACCAAGCCCAGCACAAGTGACAATACTCCCTCACCAAGTCTTGGTTCACAGCAAAAAAAAAAGAAACCAGAGACTTTTTCTTCAGAGTATGAACCGGCAGTCAATGACGGCATAATGAGCAGCAGCAGTGATTACGACAGCGCCGGCAAAGAAGGAAAATCAATTTTTCAACCCCTCAAACAATTATTCTCCGGTAAGCAAAGTAAAACAGATGCCGGGGAATCAGATAATGATCCGATTAAGGCATCTCCGCTGAACAAGGCTAAAAGGCTGCCTGATCTGAATCTTGATGAACTGGTAAAATCAGAGGGTGATTTTAAATAACCTAACCGGGCCGGGATAATCCCGGCCCCTGTTATATCTTTTTTCCCGAAAAGTAAGCTTTGGAAATGACCGTTAGCGAATATGGTGAGCTGTTGTAACGATTTTCCGCACTGCCGCCTATGAGTCTAAGCTGCCCCCCCTGGCAACAAGGCAGCGTCCCCGAACTCGATGGCTCAGTGGGTTTTTCTAATAAGATGGCCGCCTCTCGTTTTGGCGAGCCAAAACTTCCCGGCGGCCTTCGCCATCTTCGGACATGCGGGGACTTCCCTGCCTTGTTGCCGGTGATTTACAGCAAGACTCATAACGGCGGCAGTATCAGGAAAATCTTGTACAACAGCTCACCACATTCTACGTCCATTTCCGAAACCAATATTGGAAAAAAGATAAAAGAGGCAGGGCTAAATGCCTTGAGAATAAAAAATTATTCCCGAGACGTTGAAGGGAGGTCAGTCTATGGATACTTCAGAAAGACACCAAAGAATGACTCTGGAAAATTACCTGGGTGCATATTTCAAAAAAAACCAGGGTGTCAGGCTGGGTGAAACTACGGTTATTAGCCACAAGGTTCACGGCAATGACCCCAAGACTCCCGGTGAGATCCGTATTTATACAAACACAGATGCAGGACAGTATTACCTGAAGAACCCGGAAGGTGATCTGGTACTTCATATGGATGTGTTCCATGAACCGGCCTGTCTGGACCCGGTTTATGTAGCCAGACGGGTCTGGCAGGGCATTGACAAATACTTTGTGCAGCTCCGTAACGAAAACCGTTCTCTTTTTACGCAGGAGAAAACCAAAGAGCTGTCGAAAATGATGGTACAGAACATTGTTATCCGAACCTCCGGCGGTTCAGGAACCATCGGGGAATTGTCCAACAATAAGCTGGAGCAGCACGATAAGACCGGGAAACCGGAAACCCATGTCCACCTTCTTCTCTCCATTGCTCCCAAGTACTATGACAGCATTATATTTATCGCCGATGCCGTAGAACAGGCAATACTCAAGCACGGATTTGAAATCAGGCGTGTCGAAAGGATACTCCATTGTGAAAAAGACTCCGAACCCAGCCCAGGCTTTGGAATAGGATTTGGTCTGCCGGGTTTTAATATACCCGAAGCGCTGAAACACCGCCGCCACCAGAACCGTTTGCAAATTATCATGAACCTGGCGAGCGCTTTCGGGAGTATTGAGGATGCTGCCAGGTTCCTTGAATCCCTCACCACAACAGGCAATATATTTTTGGGGTCATTTGCCAAAAAACATACTGACGGCGGGTTGAAACAGACCCTTTTAGATTTGTCCAATGCTAACATTGTGCAAAAGAAAAGGTTTGCCTTTGTCCTGACGGAAGAGGGTCAAGAATTGCGCAGTTTTATCAGGGGACATCAGAAAGAACTTGAGGCTCAGGTCAGAAAGTCTATTCGCCGTTACCAGATAGTCCGTCATAATTATCGTACATACCGCAATTCCGAGTTGAAATCACGCAAAAGTCACCTGACCGACCATAAAAAGGTGCTCAATTCTACAGATCATTCATGGCTGACTGATATAGCTATCCCGGAAACAGTTGTCAGCGCATCTGCGCGGAGTTTTTTGGAAGGCCGTCCGCGGATGACTGTTACCAAAAAGGACTTCAAGATTTTTGGCAAAAAATCCTTTGCCCCTATTGACACTTGTATCTCTATTGACTGCAGCGGAAGTATGGTTGGGGAAAAAATCAAGGCAGTTTCTTACCTGGCCGAACACTTTCTACTGACTTCCAAAGAAAAGGTCGGTGTGCTTTCTTTTCAGGAAATGGAAGCCAGGGTAGTTGTCCCCTTCACCAAAAGCTATCAAAAACTTCAGGATGGTCTGCGGTCAATCCAACCCGAAGGACTGACTCCACTCGCCAAGGGAATTGTTGAGAGTATTAAGCTGATTAAAATGAAACGGGCTCGCAATCCCCTGTTGGTACTTATCACTGACGGCATTCCCAACTTCCCTCTGTGGACCATGGATGCTCAGGATGATGCCTTAAAGGCAGCTAAAATGATTGCCGAAAACAGAATCAGGTTTGTCTGTATCGGGGTTATTCCCAACGAGACTTTTATGAAACAATTGGCTGCAGCAGGCAGAGGAAATCTTTACATTGTTGACGAACTCAATAAAAACAGCCTGTTGGATGTTCTCACCAGTGAATGGGAACAATATAAATATCGAAAATAAAAACAATTACTCATTAGCCGTACTCCCCTGCAAAGGAGGGCATGAACCTTGGAAAGTTCCGAAAGGCACAAGCGACTGACCCTGGAAAACTACCTTACTGCTTATTTCAGGGAAAATCAGGGGGTGCGCCTGGGAGAAACAACTGTTCTCAGCCAAAACGTTCACGGTAATGACCCCAAAACACCCGGGAAAATTATGATTTACACAGACCAGGATGCAGGCACATTCTACCTGAAAAATCAGGAAAATGACCTGACCCTGCACATGGATGTATTCCATGAACCGGCCTCCCTTGATCCCATATATGTTGCCAGAAGGATATGGCAGGGTGTTGACACTTATTTCACCCAGTTAAAGGAACACGAAAACAGGCTGGCTTATTCTGATGATAAAATAAAAGAACTGTCAAGAGAGCTTGTTAAAAGCATCACTCTAAGAACCTCCGGAGGTAACGGAACTGTGTTTGCTCTGGCCAAGCGTGAAGTTAAGCTGATTCCCGAAAAGGCCCGGAAGCCCGAAACACACGTACACCTCCTTTTCTCTGTGAATCCGGAACACTATGACAGTGTACTATTTATTGCCGATGCCGTAGAACAGGCAATAATGAGCCAGGGCTTTGAAATCAGACGTGTGGAGAAAATCGTGCACTGTGAAAAAGACATCGAGTATAAGCCTGGAATCGGGATAGGTTTCGGACTGCCCGGGTTCAGGTCAAAGGAAGCTCAGGAGTACCGGGCTCACCAAAACAGGATGCAGATTATTATGAATCTGGCCAGCGCCTTCGGGAGTATTGAAGATGCCTCCCGTTTCCTGGAATCTCTCACTACGGCAGGGAATGTCTTTCTTGGTTCCTTTGCCAAGAAACATACTGATGGTGACCTGAAACAGACCCTGTTGGACCTTTCCAATGCAAATATCGTTAAAAAGACCCGGTTTGCCTTTGTCCTCACTGAAGAGGGCAAGGGACTGAAGGATTTTATCCAGCAGCACCAGAAAGAACTGGAGGCCCAGGTCCGCAAATCTATCCGCAGGCATCAATTCGTCAAGCATAATTACCGAACATTCAGGAATACCGATTTGAAGTCCAAAAAAAGCCGGCTTACCGACCATAAGAAAATAGCAGATTGGCGAGGCCACAGTGATATTGCCATCCCCGAAACAGTAGTTCGAGCTGCTGCCCGCAGCTTTCTGGAAGGTCAGCCCCGGTTATCCATAAAGAAAAAAGATATCAAGGTATTTGGCAAAAAATCTTTTGCCCCCATCGACACCTGCCTGGCCATAGACTGCAGCGGCAGTATGGTAGGTGAAAAAATCAGGGCAGTTTCCTATCTGGCGGAACATTTCCTCCTTACTTCCAAGGAAAAGGTCAGTGTTATTGCCTTCCAGGAGATGAATGCCAGAATTGTGGTTCCTTTTACGAAAAACTATCAGAAACTCCAGGACGGTCTAAGATCCATTCAGCCAGAAGGTCTGACTCCCCTGGCAAAAGGAATCATTGAGAGTATTGATCACATTAAAGCAAAAAGAGCTCGTAACCCTTTGCTTATCCTGATAACAGACGGTATTCCCAACTTCCCGTTATGGACCACTGACGCTGAGAAGGATGCATTGAAGGCTGCTGAAATAATAGCCGAAAACAAAATCAGGTTCGTCTGCATAGGTGTCATCCCAAATGAAGAGTTTATGAAAAAACTCGCTGCTAACGGCAAGGGCAACCTATATATTGTCGACGAGCTTAACAAAGACAGCCTTGTTGACGTGGTCACCCAGGAATGGGAACAATATAAATACAGCAAATAACATACTAACCGGCAACTCCGATCATTTTCCGGTGTTCAGAAGGAGGAAGAGACCTTTGGAACGCTCCGAGAGACATCAGCGAATGACCCTGGAACACTACCTGACAGCATATTTCAAGCAAAATCAGGGGGTGCGCCTGGGAGAAACTACTGTAATCAGTCATAAAGTGCACGGAAATGACCCCCAAACTCCCGGGGAGATTCATATTTATTCCGATCAGGATGCCGGCAGGCATTATTTAAAAAATTCTACAGATGACTTAGTGCTTCATATGGATGTTTTCCATGAACCGGCCGTGCTCAACCCTGTGCATATTGCCCGCCGGGTATGGCAGGGACTGGAAACTTACCTTACCAAGCTTTTTGAAGAAGAGTCCGCGGACCTGTCCAGGGACGAGGTCACCAAGCTGACCCAAAAATTAACCAAGAGTATTATTTTAAGCACATCCGGAGGTTCCGGAAATATCTTTGAACTATCCAGCCTTAAAGTAAAACTTATCCCGGAAAAGCAGCAAAAGCCCCAGACCCATGTCCATCTGTTAATATCTATGGAGTCAGGTCATTATGACTCTATTTTATTTATTGCCGACGGAGTGGAGCAGGCTATACTCAATCAGGGTTTTGAAATCAGGCGTGTGGAAAAAATCGTGCACCGCAGGAAGGATATTGAAATAGAATCTACAGCCGGAATCGGCCTGGGCCTTCCTGGCTTCAATTCTGCGGAAGCCCAAAAGTACAGGGCAAACCAGAACCGGCTCCAAATAATCATGAACCTGGCAAGCGCTTTTGGAAGTATTGAAGATGCCGGAAGGTTTCTCGATACACTTTCAGCTGCCGGGAACATTTTTTTGGGTGCCTTTGCCAAAAAACACGGTGACGGCGACCTTAAACAGACCCTGCTGGACCTAACCAATGCAGGGATGGTGAAAAAAAACGCCTTTGCTTTTGTTCTCACCGAAGAGGGCAAAGGAATGCGGGACTTTATCAGAGAACACCAGAAGGAACTTGAAGCCCAGGTCCGCAAATCTATCCGCAGACACCAGATAGTCCGGCATAATTACAGGACCTACCGGCACTCAGAACTTAAATCGCGAAAAAGCCACCTGACCGACCATAAAAAGGTATCCCCATGGTCAGGTCACAGTGATATCGCAATTCCGGAAACACTGGTTGCCGCCTCGGCTCGCAGTTTTTTAGAAGGCCAACCCCGGATGACAGTTAAAAAAAAGGACATCCGGGTCTTCGGAAAAAAATCTTTTGCTCCTATTGACACCTGTATTGCCATAGACTGCAGCGGCAGCATGGTCGGGGAAAAGATCAGAGCTGTCTCTTACCTGGCAGAACACTTTCTCCTGACTTCTAAAGAAAAAGTAAGTGTTGTCTCTTTTCAGGAGATGGATTCCAGGATTGTGGTCCCCTTTACAAAGAATCACCAAAAACTTCAGGATGGGCTTCGCACTTTACAGCCTCAGGGGCTGACACCACTGGCCAAAGGTATTGTCACGAGTATTGAGTTGATAAGGCGAAAAAGGGCCCGCAACCCATTGCTGGTCCTGATAACAGACGGTATCCCCAACTTCCCTCTGTGGACCACTGATGCCCAAAGGGATGCCTTAAAGGCCGCAAAACTTATCTCAGAAAACAAAATAAGGCTGGTTTGTATCGGTGTTATTCCCAATGAAGATTATATGAAGGAACTGGCTGCCACAGGCCAGGGCAACCTCTACATTGTTGACGAACTTGACAAAAACAGCCTCGTAGATGTGGTAACCCATGAATGGGAGCAGTATAAGTACAGTTGAAATAATTTTCCCTTTATTGGATTAAAATATATAATATAAGCATATATTTAATAATGCCGTTTTTATTTGGATTCTCTACCGAAGGGACTGGATTACTTTGAGTATGGATTTACTAAACCCATCAACAGGCAAGCTGTTAAAAAGTTTTAAGCTGGATATCGAATATGTAAAAGGTCAGGGTCAATACCTTTATGACCGGCAGGACAATTCATATCTGGACTTCATTTCACAGTACGGCGCAGTACCGTTTGGGTATAATCCCCCGGAAATAACATCTGCGGTGCAGGATTTTTTGAGTTCAGGCCTTCCCGCCATGGTCCAGCCGTCTGTGCCGGTAAAAGCCGCGGAACTGGCAGAAAAGCTGATTAAACTTGCTCCGGGCGAAATGGCCCAGGCCACCTTCTGTCAAAGCGGCGCCGAAGCGGTGGAAACTGCCATCAAGCTGGCGCGCTCCACTACGGGGAAAGAAAAGATTCTGTCTGCAGTTAACAGTTTTCACGGCAAGACCATGGGCGCTCTGTCGGCTACAGGGAGACCTGTATATCAGGAACCCTTTTTTGCACCCGTACCCGGATTTGAAACCATCCCCTTTAACGACACCGAGGCCCTGGAAACAAACCTGAAAAACCAGAGCAGTGAAATTGCAGCCTTTATTGTCGAACCCATTCAGGGTGAGGGTGGCATCATAATCCCCTCTGAAGGCTACCTCAAACGCGCAGAACTTATCTGCCGCGAGTACAGTGTCCTGTTGATTATTGATGAGGTCCAGACGGGCCTGGGCAGGGCCGGCAGTCTTTTTGCCTGTGAAATGGCTGGAGTCAGCCCAGACATTCTGCTCTTATCCAAGGCTCTGGGCGGCGGTCTGGTTCCCCTGGGTGTTTGCCTCAGTTCAAAACACGCTTGGAATGACGGATTTGGCAAACTGCACAGTTCCACATTTGCCAATAATAATTTTACCTGCTCTGTTGGCATTAAAGTTATTGACCTCCTGACAGCAAATGACCGGTCACTGGTCAAGTCTGCTGCCATGATGGGTTCATATCTTTTGGAGGGCCTTAAAAAAATAGACTCCAAGTATCCCGGTGTAATTAAAGAAATTCGGGGGCAGGGGCTGATGGTTGGTGTGGAATTCAACGGCTTTGACGGTTCAGAGTCCTTTAGCATCAAGTATTTGGCCCAGCAGAACGGATTTTCAGCGCTGCTGGCAGGTTACCTGCTGCATGTTCATAAGGTGCGGTGTGCTCCATTTCTCAATAATTCTATGACTCTCAGGATGCAGCCGGCCCTTACAGTCAGCAGGGAGCAAATCGGACAAGCTCTGGGAGCTCTGGAAGACGCAGTTAAAATACTATATTACCAGGATTACAGTGAGTTGTACAGCTACCTTCTGGGCCGGAAAAGTGACGGTATGGTTACCGATTTCAGAAAATACCGGAAACCGGTCAAAGCTTCAGCTCTGCTTCCGGGAGAAAAGCCCTCTGAAAAATTTGCTTTTCTGATTCATTACCCGGCAGTAGTGGACATGGTTAAAAACAACCCTTCCTTTATCAAGCTGGACGCAGCAGAACTGGAAAAACTGCTGGATTGGGAGGCTTCCCTGGAAGCCCATCCGGATATTATTGTACACCTCCCGGCCTTCAAATCAAAAGCCGGTAAAATTGCTGAAGGCTGGTTGATTGGCGTTCCTTACAGCGGAAAGCACCTCCTGGATATGCCCAGGAAAAAAGCTGTATCTACTCTGGCTGAAGCCGTTGATCTGGCCAAGAGTCTGGGAGCAAAAATAGTAGGCCTTGGGGCATATACATCAATTGTCAGCCGGGGAGGCACTGACCTTCAGAAAAGAGGTGTCGCCATTACCTCAGGCAACAGTTTTACTGTGGCCACAGCCTTTGATGCCCTCATGAAGGGGGCTTCCATGATGGACATTAACCCCGAAAAGGCGACCGGAGCGGTGATTGGGGCGACCGGTTCCATAGGCAGAGTCTGTGCCATTATGCTGGCAAAGGAAGCTGGCCAGCTTTACCTGGTGGGTAACCCTGGTAAAGAGAAAACCAGCTTACGCAGGTTGGAAAAGCTGGCTGATGAAATATATGGACATGTACTCACAGACTTAGTAAAAGACAATGAATCACTTGACCAGCAGAGAGGAATTGGCAAATGGCTGAAAGGGTTTATCAGTCATCTCAACAATTTAGACTCCCGGCTGGTTGAAATGCTTAGAAATGCCATCAAAGAGGATATACCTTTTTCATTCTCCGAATTTATAAATAATAATCTGGCACGGTCCGGCAAATTCAGCAGCCCCCCAATAAAGACCACTGTGAATATCAGACAGGCGCTGCTGCAGTCGGACCTGGTAATCACGGCATCAAGTTCGACATCTGACCTGATCATGCCGGAAAACCTGAAACAGGGTTGTGTCATCTGTGATGTCGCCCGCCCGGCAGACGTCTCCCGCTCTGTGCTCAGCAGCCGCAAAGATGTTCTGGTAATCGAAGGCGGCCTGGTTAAGTACCCCGATAAAATCTGCTTTGGGCAAAATATCGGCTATGCCCCCGGGATGAATCTGGCCTGCCTGTCAGAAACAATGCTCTTGTCCCTGGAGGGTGACTACCGGGACTTCAGTATTGGGTTAAAACTACCGGTAGAGGATATTTACTACCTTAAGAGCCTGGCCCGGAGGCATGGTTTTGAACTGGCCATACCACAAAATACAGAGGGGGCAATAACTCCGGAAATAGCTGAAAGTGCACGGAAGAACGCACGCTGTATAGATGTACGGAAAAAGGCCTAAAACGAAGTCCGTATTTTCACCTGCCTGGCAATAGGTACTGCTATTGCAGATGCAATAACTGCTTTAATCAGATCAGACAAAATAAACGGCAGGAAAACATACTGAATTACTGTCCACACAGTCATGGCTTTGCCCAGGTAAAAGTTCATCAATAAATAGAAATACGGGATACCGACCAGGTAGAGGACTGCTATTCCGGCACATGATGCTATGAGGTAGCTCCACATGGTATTTTTGCCTATCTTTTCGCTCACTTTGCCAGTGACATAGGCAGCGCCAATAAATCCAAACAGGAACCCGGCAGTTGGTTTGACCAAGTACGCCAGCCCGCCATACGGAGGAGTTTGAAAAACAGGTATTCCGGCAAGACCAATAACCAGGTAAACCGTCATACTCAAGGCTCCCAGCCTTCCCCCCAGGAGGACTCCTGCCAGCATGGTGATAAAGGGCAGAATACTGAACGGCACTACAACATCTCCGCCAAACCTCAGTATCAGGCCTCCCGCACATGCCAGAGCTGAAAACATGGAAACAAGAGCCATCTCTTTAACAGAAATTTTCATAAACAACACCCCTTTTGTTAACCTTATTCTTCTGCATGGTTTACAATGAAGGCAAAAAAAACCTGCCCCTCAAAACAAACTTATGAACTTTCTACTAACGCAAGGTGACATCCCCCGAAAGTACCCTCTTCATAGAACCATCTTTTTTCATCAACAGAAGCGCCCCTTCTGCATCAATATCAAAGGCTATTCCTTCCTCAACGCCTTCAAGGGAAGTAACCCTGACCCAGCGGTTTACCGTAACAGACATTTCCTTCCACAATGATAGAATCCTGCTGAAATGACCGTTAATAAATTCTTCATAAAGCACATCAAAACGGTCTAGGATTCCGGATAACAGCCTAAGACGCGATACCCGCCCGCCACTCTCTTTTTCGATGGAAGTAGCCGTTTCCGCCAGACCTTCAGCCAGTTTCGCACTATCAAGGTTTACATTGACACCGATACCAACAACCACATAATTAACCCTGTCGATTTCAGCGCTCATCTCTGTAAGGATTCCTGTCAGCTTGCGCCCCGAGACCAGGATATCATTGGGCCACTTTATACCTGCCTCAACACCGGTTAATTCCCTGACTGCCTTGGCCACGGCAACTGCTGCCACCAGAGTAATTTTAGAAGCCTCAACGGGGCTGATAGGCGGCCTTAGGATTAAAGAAAACCATAACCCCTCCCCCTCCGGGGAATACCAGTCCCGCCCCAATCTGCCCTTACCGCCGGTCTGCTCCTCGGCAATCACAACGGTACCGTCCTCCGCACCTTCCCTGGCCAGGTCCTTTGCCAATTCGTTGGTAGAACCTACTGTTTCACGATATACTATGTAACTTCCAATCAACTTCCCTGTTAACAACCCTGCCAGCTCATGTGTGAATAAACGGTCAGGAATATGCAGCAGCCTGTAACCGATTCTCGAATGCGACTCTATCCGGTAGCCATCTTCCTTCAGCTTCTTGATATGTTTCCAGATTGCAGTCCGGGATACCCCCAGGAATTGGCTTATTTCTTCCCCGGAAACATATTCTGGATACCTTTTTTTCAGCAGGGATACAATCTGACCCTTCATACCACACCTCACTGTGATCTCATTATAAAATACAAAACAGCACATTGTCAACCGCTTCTTACATTATAGTTAACAAATATACTGTGCACTTAAATAATAAAAATAACGCTAATAACACGGCACGGCTTACTGCCTCCTGACTTCTTACTCCTGACTCCAGGGTCTAATCTTTATCTCCCTGACATCCAGGCTGATATCCAGGGCTTTCACAGAATGTGTCAGCGCACCCATAGAAATAATATCAGCTCCGGCGCGGGCATACCCTACGACCGTGTCCTCGGTTACTCCACCGGAGACCTCTACCTGAGCCCTGTGGTTAATCAGTTTGACTGCTTCGCTGACAGCCTCAAAATCCATATTATCAAGCATAATGATATCAGCGCCAGCTTCCAGGGCCTCACGAACCCCTTCAAGGTCCTCCACTTCCACCTCGACCTTAAGGGTATGGGGCGCTTTCGCCCTGGCCATGTCCACGGCATTTGCAATACCTCCGGCAACCTTGATATGATTGTCTTTAATTAGGACCCCGTCATAAAGGCCAAACCGGTGGTTTCTGCCCCCGCCGACGGTAACGGCATACTTTTCCAGGGCCCTGAGCCCTGGGGTTGTTTTCCGGGTATCAACTACTATACTGTCAAACCCCTTCACCATATCCGTAACGGCAGCGGTCCGGGTAGCTATGCCTGACAGCCTCTGGAGCAGATTCAGGGCTACCCTTTCTCCCGTCAAAATGGGTCCTGCGGGTCCAGAGACAACGGCAATAACATCTCCCCGTTCAACTCTGTCACCATCCCTTTTCCTGTATGTAAACTTCATTTCACTGCTGAGAAATTGAAATACCCGCTCAGCAACCCACGTACCTGCTATAATACCGGATTCCTTGGCATAAATATACCCTTCGGTAACAGCGCTTTCAGGCACAGTACTCATTGTGGTCAGGTCTCCTGTCCAGATATCTTCCTTTATCGCCCCGGCAATTATTTCATCAAGTAACTTCACGTTTATATACACTTATTCCGCCTCCTGAATCCCGGTATATTACCATATGCTTTTTCCAGTTAACATCATCCCTGACTCCGTAATTTACCCTGCAATGCCCGCCTCTGCTTTCACCTCTGTAAAACGCTGCATAGGTGATTAGTGTAGCAGTGATAAGAATATTATAGGTTTCCATTTCTTCCATACCCCTGGACTCAAACTTAAATATGTTATGCATCTCTTCAAGACATTCAAGGGCATTCTGCAGAATTTTTTCATCCCTGATAATGCCAACATTTTCCCACATCAAACTCTGAACAGCTCCCCTGGCTTCCCTGATCCGGTAAACATCATCCGCTGGCGGAACAAGCAATTCTTTATAACTAAAATGCAGGCCATGGGGCCCCCGCCATTCTTTAAATTTGGGCTTACTGCTGGTTACTATCCTGTGGCCGAATACCAGGCCATCCAATAGTGAATTACTGGCCAGTCGATTAGCCCCGTGAACCCCCTGGCATGCTGCTTCCCCACAGGCATAAAGCCCGGCAACAGAAGTCTCCCCATCAAGGTTGGTCTGGATGCCGCCCATCATGTAGTGGGCAGCCGGAGCCACAGGTATCATTTCCCTGGCTATATCTATCCCATACTGCGAACAGGTCCGGGCAATAGTTGGAAACCTTTTTTTAACCTTTTTGCCCGTAATGGGTGACAGATCAAGAAAAACATGGGTACTGCCGGTAGCTGCCATTTCCCGGAATATGGACCTGGCTACAATATCCCTTGCCGCAAGCTCCGCTCCCGGGTGGTATCTGGGCATAAAGCGTTCACCATGTATATTTCGCAGGAGAGCGCCTTCCCCCCTGACGGCTTCAGAAATTAAAAAACGAGGGGCTCCCGGAAGATATAACGCGGTGGGATGAAATTGAACAAATTCCATATCCATTACCGCTGCCCCTGCTCTAAAGGCCAGGGCTGTTCCATCACCGGTGGCAACCTCGGGGTTAGTGGTGTTCTGGAAAACCTGTCCGGCGCCTCCTGTGGCCAGTACAGTTATTTTGGCAAAATAGGCAATGGTCTTCTGGGCAAGGTTGTCCCATACCAGGGCGCCATAGCATTTATTCCCATCAGTAAGCAGGTCAATCACCATATGGTCTTCCAGGAAATGCACCTTGTTTTCACTAAGAATCCTTCTGGCAAGGGTATTTTGAATTTCCTCACCGGTAAAATCACCTGCATGCAGAATTCTCCGGCGGCTGTGTGCTGCTTCTCTGGTAAAAGTCAGCTCACCATCCAAACGGTCAAAATTAGCGCCCATCTCAATTAGTTCCCGGACCCGATCCGGTCCTTCATTTACCAACACCTCCACGGCTTCCACATCACAGAGCCCGGCTCCGGCTTCAAGGGTGTCAGCCCTGTGCAATGCCGGCGAATCAGCGCTATGGATAGCGGCTGCAATACCACCCTGAGCCCTTTCCGTATTGGTATCACCCATCTTCTTTTTGGTGAGCAAGGTGACTTCAGCAAATTCACTGGCTTTTAATGCAGCATACAATCCGGCAATACCACTGCCGATAATGAGGTAATCGGTCTGCTTTTGCGGCAGAGACCGGGTATCAAAATTTACGATATACCTGGGAATCAAAAGAAAACCCTCCCCTATTTAACTGCAATCATACGCTCTACAGCGCCAAGGGCTTTGTCACGAATTTCGTCAGGCACCATAATCCGGGGCTGTAACTCCTCAAGTGACAGTTTAACTTTTTCCAGAGTAGTGGCTTTCATATTAGGACAGACCAGTTCCTCAGAAGCCATATGAAATTTCTTCCCGGGAGCAGTTTTTCTTATTTTGTGAAGAATCCCCGATTCAGTACCCAAAATAAATTCATTATGCTCACTTTCTTTGGCAAACTTTATCATACCGGATGTGCTGAATACCCTGTCAGCCAAAGCAATCACCTCAGGCCGGCATTCGGGATGAACCATCACCAGGGCCTCGGGATAAGTTTGTTTGGCCTTTCGCAGTTGTTCAGCAGATAACCTGTCATGAGTATTGCAAAAACCCTCCCAGTAAATAATCTCCCTGCCTGCCTGCTGGCCGACATAGTGTCCCAGATTCTTATCAGGAACAAATAAAACGCGTTTATCGGCAGGAGCCGACCTGACAACCTTGACAGCGTTGGCTGAAGTACAGCAGATATCGCTTTCTGCCTTAACATCTGCCGAAGAGTTAACATAACATACCACTACAGCATCAGGGCATTCCTTCTTCTTAGCCCTCAACTGATCAGCAGTTATCATATCAGCCATCGGGCACCCGGCATTTACTTCAGGCAGCAGTACAGTCTTTTGAGGGGAGAGTATAGCTGCGGTTTCAGCCATAAAATGTACCCCGCAGAACACTATGACCTCAGCGTCAGTTTTAGCCGCCTCTTTAGAAAGCCCAAGGGAATCACCTGTAAAATCCGCAATATCCTGCACTTCCGGTCTCTGGTACAGGTGTGCCAATATTACAGCATTGCGCTTCTTTTTAAGCTCCAGGATTTCATTCTGCAACCCGGAAATTTCAGATTCCTGTTTAATCAAAGTCTATCAACTCCTAATCAGAGCGTAAATGATATTTTTATTCTATATTAAACTATAAAAACCTGCAACAATTGCCCAATTAGCCGGAATTATTCCATATATTTCTTTACTCACCGGGACTCTCCTGCAGTTTCCCCGGAATTAATCTCAGAAACCCTGTTTTTTTCATCTACGAAAATGACGATTGGCTGGAAACCGGCTGCTTCATGGTTATCAACCATAACGTAGGAAATAATTATAATTCTGTCACCCGGCTGTACCAGCCGTGCAGCTGCACCGTTAAGGCACACTGTGCCTGAATCCCGGGTTCCTTTAATGACATAGGTTTCAAAACGTGCTCCATTATTATTGTTCACAATTTGTACTTTCTCATTCTCAAGAATATCGGCCGCTTCCATCAGAGCCTCATCCAATGTTATGCTGCCGACATAATTCAAGTCAGCCCCGGTTACTGTTGCCCGGTGAATTTTGGATTTTAACATTGTCCTGAACAATTGTTACACCTCCAGTACCATATTATCAATCAGCCGGGTATCACCAATAAATACTGCCAGGGCGATAATCACCCGGCCATCCATGTTTTCAGTTTCTTTCAGCCCGGGAAAGGAAAGGATTTCCACATAGTCTATTCTTGCCCTGGGCTCCCTGATAATAAAATTGGTTATCTCTCTTTTCAAGTCTGCTGTATTTCTTGCTCCGGCACCAACAAGATTTCGGGCCAGCTCAAGCCCCTTTGACAATACCAGGGCTGCTTTGCGCTCTTCAGGGGCAAGGTATTTATTGCGGGAACTCATGGCCAGGCCGTCGGTTTCCCTGACAATGGGGACAACCTCGATTTCCAGGTTCATATTGAGATCTGCAGCCATTTTTTTTAGGACAACTGCCTGCTGGGCATCTTTTTGACCGAAAAAAGCAATGTCCGGCTCCACAATATTAAAGAGCTTGGTGACAACAGTAGTAACCCCCCGGAAATGGCCGGGCCGTGACCTGCCACACAACTTGTCGGTCAGGTTGCCCACATCCACAGTCGTTCCATACCCCCCCGGATACATCTCGTTAACCCCAGGGGTAAACATAAGGCTCACTCCGGCACTTTCAGCAAGCCTGATATCCCGCTCCAGGTCTCTGGGGTAATCTTCAAAGTCCTCCCCAACGCCGAACTGAAGCGGATTAACAAAAATACTGGCCACAACAAAATCAGTTTTTTCGGCTGCTTTCCTCATTAATGTCAGGTGTCCCTCATGGAGATACCCCATTGTAGGGACAAACCCAATAGTTTTACCCTGTCTCTTTACCTTGGAAACAATCTCTTTCATTTCAGCTATCATTTCTATTACTTTTATGCCCTCTGCTGTTTTCGCAGCGCTCATTACCTGCCCCCCAAAAACGATTAGCTTTTTTTAGTAATTATATCCGGCAGCCTGCCCCGGATAACTTAGTACAGTTTGCCGATTTCGGCTTCTTCCATATCGAAGCTGTGCTCGGGCCCCGGAAAAAGACCTTCTCTGACCTCGGATTTATAGCGCCCAACAGCCTCCAGGATGGTACTGTGAAGATTGGCATACTTCTTAGCAAACTTTGGTGAAACGGCCGAATACAACCCCAGCAGGTCATGGATTACCACGACCTGACCATCACAACCTGCCCCGGCTCCGATTCCGATTGTCGGTACATCGATGCGCTCTGAAACCATTTTGGCAAGAGGTGCCGGGACACACTCCAGGACTATAGAGAATACACCGGCATCCTGCAGAGCCAGGGCATTATTTAGTATCAGCCGTGCTGCAGCCTCATCCCTGCCCTGTACGCGATAACCGCCAAGCTTATTAATGGACTGAGGAGTCAGCCCAAGGTGTCCCATTACCGGAATACCGGCATCATTAATGGCTTTTATTGTTTGGGAAATCTCCCGTCCGCCTTCAAGCTTGATGGCATTGGCCCCGGCTTCCTGAAGGAAGCGCCCCGCATTTCTGACACTTTCCTCTACCGAAACCTGGTATGACATAAAAGGCATATCTGCAACCACCATAGCATTTTGAGCCCCCCTGGAAACAGCCTTGGTGTGAATCAGCATATCTTCCATGGTCACGGGTATAGTAGAGTCATAACCCAAGAGCACATTTCCCAGGGAATCCCCCACCAGCAGTATTTCAATACCTGCCTGGTCCAGCATTTTGGCCATGGAATAGTCATAACACGTGAGTACAGTTATCTTCTCACCACGTGCCATCATTTCCCTAAGCTTAAATGTGGTCACCTTGTTGTTATTCATCATTCAGCCCCCTCACAAAATAGTTTTAGCAGCCTGTTTCTTTGGGTTTCATCAATACTTCCTTTTTCCAATGCTATCTCAACAGTATAGCGACCTAATGTTTTATACAAGTCCGTATAGCTGTAATTCAATTTCGACACTACCTTCAGGTGTCCCCCGACAGTATCGGAATCCCCCCTGGCAACAGGTCCGGTAAGGGATTTTACCGGGCCAAGTTCCTCTATATTTGATAAAGTGCCCCTGATTAGGGGTAATAATGCCGCTATGGCCTTGTCTTCAGGGATGCCTATCGAGCCAAATATACTTAGGGCATAGTGCATCAGAGTTACAAGGTAATTGGAGGCAATAACCGCCCCCAGGTGGTATAGGGGTTTATCTTCCCCCTGTATGGTAAATGGCTTCCCTTCCAAATCACTGATTATTCTGTAGGCAATCTCCATTGCAGAGGCATCACCCTGAACAGCGAAAAATGAACCCGGTAAATTCACCAGGGCCTGCTGAATCCCGGCAAATGACTGCAGTGGATGCAGCGAACAGATAACGCCACCCTGTTCCCTTAGTGGGGTAAGCACCTCTGCGGGTAAAGCTCCACTCATATGAAAGAACCGGTGCTTTCCCCTGACCATCCCTGAACCGGCCAGCAAAGATGCCATATGGTCCAATTCGCGGTCAGGAGTTGTTATAAAAATTACCTCGGCAAAACCTAATAGTTCTACGGGATCGGCAAATGCTCTACAACCAAGCCTTTCAGCCAGGCTGGCAGCAGAGATTCCGGTCTTTGAGTAAAGCCCGGTAACCTGATGGCCTTTATCTTGGAGCAGAATGGCTACAGCTGAACCAACTACCCCGGTACCAATTACCCCAATCCTGTACATGGTCATAAACCCCTTAACAGAATTTTTTGAAAACATCAAAAGAAATAAAAAAACCCTCCAGACTAAATCGGAAAGGTTTTTGATACACATCAATTATACCTTCCGTCTCGGTCCTCACGGCTCCAAGCGGCTCTTAGTTTTTAAAAAACGACAAAAAAGCAAAGCTCCCGGTGAAGTACCGCAAAACGGTTACTTCCCGACGCCTATAATTTTACCACAATTTCCGGTTAATGCAAGCGAATTTTTTATTATCACTCAAAACTTCCGTGACCTGTGCAGCAGTCCTTCCATCAGGGAACTCCGCGCCAGGAGCAATTTCCACCAGAGGAACCATTACGAAGGCCCGCTCTGCCATCCTGGGGTGAGGAATTATCAAGCGCTCTGTGTTTATGCTCATCTGGTCATATAAAAGGATGTCCAGATCAATAGTCCGGGGCCCCCACCTAATTTTCCTAACCCTGCCAAGATCAGTTTCTATCTCCTGAAGTGTGCCCAAAAGCTCTTCCGGAGAAAGTACTGTGTCTATTTCGGCAACACAATTATGAAACCAGGCCTGTTCTTCATAGCCAACCGGTTCAGTCTCATAAACTGAGGAAGTTGCTGTAATCCTGGTTCCCTCTATCCCGTCAATCCTTTTCAGGGCAGTTTCCAGATTTAAAATCGGGTTACCCATATTGGATCCCAGTCCGATATACGCACGGGGCATTATAACTTGGTCCCCCTTATAATTTCGCAGCCCATAAAATCAAAAATTCCGCTAATGGGAGCATGAGGTTTACGCACATTCACCCGCACCAGGTCAATGCGGTAATTTGCCAGGATTTCCTGGGCGACTGTCTCAGCAAGAGCTTCGATTAAATTAAAATTCTTCTGGGTGACGATATTTTTTACTGCTGCATATATATCCGCATAATTTATCGTATGGTTAACATCATCTGTCTCACCGGCTTTTCTCAAGTCCAGAGTGAGTTCAACATCAAATATAAATTTCTGTCCCATAGCCTTTTCTTCCGGAAAAACACCATGTCTCCCGTAAAACTGCATCCCGGAGAGCAGGATTTTATCTTTAGCCAAATCTATTACCTCCTTACCATAGCATCTGTCATCCTTACAACCCGAGCCATTTCCTTAATATCATGGACCCTTACGATTTCTGCTCCCTGTACGATTCCAAGGGTTATTGTAGCTGCGGTGCCCTCAATCCTTTCGGTCACCGGAAGATTTAGGGTATTGCCAATCATGGACTTCCTTGATGTGCCCAAAAGCATTGGATACCCCAGTGTCTTAAACTCCCACAGCCGGTGCATTACCTCAAGATTCTGGTCAGTATCCTTTCCAAACCCAATACCCGGATCTATAATAATATTTTCCTGTCTCACGCCAGCCCGAAGTGCCCTATCCACACTTTCCTGCAAAGCGCTAAGGACATCATCCATCATACTGTGGTATTCTGTACCATTTTGGTTATGCATCAAAACCAGGGGTACATCTTCATACCTGGCCACAACGTCTGCCATGTCAGGATCAGCCTGAAGACCCCAGATATCGTTTATTATATGAGCCCCTTCTTCCAGCGCCTGCCTGGCAACCTCTGCCTTATAGGTATCCACTGAAACAGGTACATCAATCTCTTTGACCAGCCTTTTCACAACCGGCAAAACGCGTTCCAATTCCGCATCCAGGGGTACGGGATCAGCCGTGGGCCTTGTTGATTCGCCGCCAATATCAATTATCTCTGCTCCCAGCTCAACCATTTCCCGGGCATGTTTTACAGCGGTGTCCAAATCAAAAAACCGGCCCCCATCGGAAAAGGAGTCAGGGGTAATGTTTAAAATACCCATAATAATAGTTCGTTCACCAAGCGGCAAATAATGTCCCCTGCAGTTTAATGCCTTATGGTTGTTCCCTTCCAGATTATTTAACACACGGCATAGAATCTCAGCCAATTTGCTCAACCCAAAGGGCTGTGCCTTCAACTTTTTAATAACCCTGTTAAAATGCTCTACAGTACCCATTAACAGCACATCAGTTGTCTCCACAGATAAATTCCCTACACCGCGGCTAACAGCCGCCTCTCCACCCTTTGAAAGCATCTCCTGTTTCAGGATAACTGCTGCCCTGACTGGAACATCTGCTACCTTGATAACCCTGTGTACTGCCTTGGGGGACATAATATTAACCCCTGAAACATCCGCCCCTGTCAGAGCAAGCTCCTTTTTAGCCTCTTCGATATCACCTACTCTGATTGCCCGAACTGTAAACACTTTTTCATTCCCCCAAATCTGCTAAGATTGTAGTCATTAAACTTTTTCCCTAATATACAAGTTCAATCCGGCCAGTTTCCATCTGTGCAATTTTATAGCACTCATCGGCAGCTTCACAGCGGGTACACTGCCTGGATAGCCGGTCGGCCTTGTGCAGATACTTCCCCAGTAAAGACTTTTCCTCAGGCAGCCTCCGGTGTTCTCTAATCCCTCTAATTATTATTTCTGTTTCTTTTTCATTAAATCCCGTTTTTTGCAGCAGCTCCTCAGCCAGTACTGCGCCGGCCTTTGCATGGTCCTCCCCGGCTGCATATTCCTTCCAGCGGCCGATATCATGCAGGAGGGCAGCGGCATAAATAATTTCCCTTGCCAGGCGCAGGTTAAAATCATTTTCCTCCATAAAACTCCGGATTTCTCCTGTCTCCAGCAAAAGTATATAAGCAATCCTGGCGACATCCACCAGATGCTGAAAATTATGTCTGCAAAACTTTCGGTTCTTTTCAGCCGCTGCATTCTTATCAAGATAACCTCTGTACAACTCGTCCTTTAATAACCCGTCCAGCCTGTCCACAGGACTACCTCCGTTGCAGCAGGTGGTCCGCAAACCCCTTACTGTTAGTTTGCTTAACAGCATAGCACCCTTTAATTAAATCGGGGAGGTTTGCCTTACAAACCTCCCCGATCATATCAACTTTTTTAGAACAATCCGCTTACTTCACCAGTCTCAGTATTCACATCGACTCTTCTGTAAGCCGGGTCAGAAGCAGTACCAGGCATCAGGCTGATATCTCCAGCCATCGGGCACAGGAACTTGGCGCCACTGTAGACCAATATGTCACGGATCGGCAGCATCCAGTTCTTGGGTACACCCTTCACTGTCGGGTCATGAGACAGACTCAGGTGTGTCTTAACCATCATAGTTTGGAAATCAGCGAACTGCGGGTCAGATTCAAACTTCTTGGCTTTAGCTTCAGCCATCGGTGACCACTGCACGCCGTCAGCACCGTATACTTCCTTGGCAATCAGTTCTACGCGCTGGCGAAGAGGCATTTCCAGCGGATAGAGCGGCTTGTAGTTAGATGGCTCGTTGCAGGCATCCATAACAACATCAGCCAGCTCAGCTGCGCCTTCGCCGCCATACATCCAGTGATCAGACCTGGCAACCCGAACGCCAAACTCATTACACTTTTTCCTGATGAGATCAATTTCTGCATCACTATCAGTGTAGAAACTGTTGATACATACAACCGGAACGATACCGGACTTCTTGACCACATTGACCATATGGAACAGGTTCTCACAGCCTTTTTCGACCAAGTCGAGGTTCTCCTGGGTATATTCGGCCGGCAGCGGACGTCCAGGGGCAACAGCCGGGCCGCCACCATGCATCTTAAGAGCACGGATAGTAGCAACGATTACGGACACGTTGGGAACATTGCCACTTAAGCGGCATTTTACGTTCCAGAACTTCTCGAAACCGATATCTGCAGCAAAACCAGACTCGGTTACAAGGTAGTCAAACAGTTTCATCCCTAAGCGGTCTGCAATAACTGAACTCTGTCCAATAGCAATATTAGCAAAGGGGCCGGCATGAACCAGTACAGGCTGGCCTTCCACCGAGTAACACAGAGTTGGGTTAATACAGTTTCTCATCCAGGCACACATTGCACCGGCTACGTCAAGGTCAGAGGTAGTAACCGGTTTGCCGGTCCGGTCATAAGCAACAGTAATCTTGCCAAGGCGATCTCTCAGGTCAGCAAGGTCACGGGAAACGGCGAGAATAGCCATTAACTCGGAACCAACGGCGATACCAAACCGTGACGGCATCGGATAACCGTCTTTCTTGCCGCCGAGGCCGATCATGATATTCCGCAGGGACTGGGCACAAAAGTCAATTACCCAACCCATTTCCATGTTTTTCGGGTCTATGTCCAGACGTCTCAGGCCACGCTTGGTGAGCTCTTCGTCGGTATAGTTGCACTCGTGCTGATAACGGGATGTAGCAGCCACCATAGCGAGGTTATGAGCGTTCATGATATCATTGATATCCCCGGTGAGGCCGAGGGAAAATTCGGTCATAGGAATAAGCAGGGCATTTCCACCACCAGCTGCAGTCCCTTTAACGTTCATTGTGGGGCCGCCGGAAGGCTGGCGCAGCGCACCACCGACATTCTTACCTTTTACGCCAAGTCCCTGGATAAGACCCATGGCAACAGTTGTTTTTCCTTCACCAAAAGGAGTTGGGGTGATAGCGGTAACTTCAATAAATTTGCCGTCAGGCTTGTCTTTCAAGCGGTTCATAATTTTCAGGAAATCAAGCTTAGGAGTCTTCCCGAAAGGAATCATTTCTTCTTTTTCAAGCCCAAGTTTTTCAATCCACTCTTCCGGAGTCGGTAGAAACTTTTCAGCCTCTTGAGCAATTTGGTAATCTTTAAACTTTGTCGGGTCCATAGATCTCGGATTGTAAGGCATTTAAAAAATCCTCTCCCTTCGTTTGCTTATAATTTTGATTTTAAAAATCTGTGCAATTCTTTGTGTTCGATACTTCTCTAAACAACCAACCCCCTTTTTCTTAATTAGATATCTTGTATCTTACGGCAGCCTGTTTACATATATATAATAATTTTCGACTGCCTGCCTTTCAGGGTGATTTAGCCCTGGAGAACAGCTTATGAAAACAATCACAATCCCATTCCCGCAACAAGGGTAGATATAGAAACTTTAGTTCGGTTTATACATATTCGCTATTTTCACGAAATCTCCTGCCAATAAAGACAAAATATTTAAAAAATTAGTACTCCTGCCTGACCGGGAACTATTATCCTCAGTATCCACTTTATAACTTATGTATGCTTGTTTCACTACAGAACTATTGCCGGGAACCCTTTCCGATAATTTTTTTCATGAATTTATCGGTATTTATAATAAACCTTTCATGAATTCCTTCACCTATCCTGCCAACTTCGTCAAAAGCCTCAACCCTAAATACCAGCCTTTTTCCGTCGATTTCCATTAATTCTGATTTCGCTGTTACTTCCATACCCACTGGTGTCGCTGCACTATGTGTTGAACTGATTTTAATACCTACCGTAGTATTTCCCTCAGATAAATACCGGGCAACAGAAGTCAATGCCGCATTCTCCATCAGCGCTATCATCGCCGGTGTTGCAAAAACGGGTACACCGCCACTCCCGTGTGCTATTGCGGTATCCCTTTCGGTCACTACAACTCTGATTTCTCCCAAAAGCCCGGTCTGTAAAGATGCCTCCATACTCGCACCCCCTCTGTTCAAATCTTTGTGGTATAGTAGTGGTATAGTAAAGGTAAAATTCGGTGTCTTTGGTAAAATTCCTGCTAAAAGATGATAAATAAGTTGCCCCACCATTTATTTCCCAAACTTAGAAAATTAGTACAACTATTTTGTTTAAAGCAGGAATCCCGTTCTATCTGTAGAAATAATAATATCTTGACCCCATCATAAAAATTTCTACACAATATTAGCGAAGGAGGACTGTGATGCGTGTGAATTTTTCAGTCACTGACAAACACCGGGAAAAGGATTTCTATTTCGAGAAATATATGTGTCCCTTCTGCGTTACCTCTATGGGCACACCCGGGGAACTGACAATTGCAGTTGAAAAATCGACCTTACGAGTCGCCTGGACCGAGTGTACCAAGGGTTATGCCAACTGCTGCGCTATTGCGGAACTCCATGCTAAATTAATCATATCTGAACCACATTAAGTCTTACATCAAGGTTTTAAAATACAAAAAACAGCAGTTCTTTTCAGATCTGCTGTTTTTATTCTGTCATTATTTCTTTTTATTATTCGTAAATCCACCTGTCAAGTACCATCTGGTACTCACAAAGTTCCTTTTCGGTAAAGTAAATCCCAATCTCCCTGGCTGCACTCTCAACAGAATCAGAGCCATGAATTACATTTCGACCGACCTCAATTGCATAATCGCCCCTGATGGTTCCTGCACCTGAATTAGCGGGATTAGTGGCTCCATTCATAGCGCGGGCTGTGCTGACAACATCTTTGCCTTCAAGTACCATAGCTACCACAGGACCTGAGGTTATATATGCTGCCAGGGCTTCAAAAAAGGGTTTGCCAATATGTTCTTTATAATGTTTTTCTGCCATAGCCCTATCCAACTGAAGCATTTTAAGTCCCGCAATCTTAAAACCCTTTTTTTCAAAACGGGAAATTATTTCACCCACCAGGTTTCTTTGCACACCGTCAGGCTTAATCATCACATAAGTTCTTTCCAAGATAGTTTCCCCTCCCGAACAACAATTTTAAAAATCTAACAGCCTAATCTTTATCTGATTTGTTATTATTATCTTCTGGTCCTTTACTTAATTTCAGGAACCTCGTCCTGCGGAGGGCCGGGAAGGTCATCTCCAACCTCTTGTTCGGTCGTAATGTCAGCTGACTTTTGTTCATCTTGACCCCTGTTAAGAACTGTCCTGCCCATATCCTGCTCATGTTCCCTGGCGAGTCGTTCTTCTTTGACTTCTGCCACAGTCTTGTCTTCTATAAGGGCAGTAAATTCATCAGAATCCAGGGTCTCTTTATCCATCAGGGTATTGGCTATGAGATGCAGTTTCTCAATACTGTCCTTGAGAAGCTGTTCCGCTTTGCTGTAACACCCATCGATAATCTTGCGAACTTCCTTATCTATCGCGGAAGCAACCTCTTCACTATAATCACGGTCCCGCGCAATATCACGTCCCAGGAAGACCTGCTCGGTTTTCTTGCCAAGGGTTAGTGGACCTATCGCCGTACTCATGCCATACTCCATTATCATCTTACGGGCAATAGCGGTAGCCCGTTCCAGGTCATTTTGCGCTCCGGTGCTGACATCACCCAGCACCAAACTTTCAGCTACACGCCCTCCCAGCAGAACAACTATCTCGTCAAGCAGCATGGACCTGGTGCGATAGTACCGGTCTTCTGTCGGAAGGATAAGTGTATACCCTCCGGCACGGCCCCGGGGAATAATTGATACCTTATGAACCGGATCGGTATCAGGGAGCAGTGTGCTCACAAGAGCATGTCCGGCTTCATGATAAGAAACCAGTTTCTTCTCCTTATCACTGATTACCTTTGATTTCTTTTCAGGACCGGCCACTACCCTCTCAATAGAGTCTTCCATTTCGGCCATCCCAATCTGCTTTTTGTTTCGCCGGGCTGCCAGCAGTGCGCCCTCATTGACCATATTAGCCAGGTCTGCCCCGGTAAATCCGGGTGTCCTTCTGGCCAGAACCGAGAGATCCACATCTCCGTTAAGGGGTTTCCCCTTAATGTGTACCTGTAATATCTCCTGGCGGCCTGAAACATCAGGAACATCCACAACTATCTGCCTGTCAAAACGTCCCGGCCTTAATAGCGCCGGGTCGAGAATGTCCGGCCTGTTGGTAGCTGCAATAATGATAATGCCCTCATTGGGGCTGAAACCATCCATCTCCACCAGCAGCTGGTTCAGGGTCTGCTCACGCTCGTCATGCCCCCCGCCTAATCCGGCACCACGCTGACGGCCTACCGCATCAATTTCATCAATAAATACTATACACGGTGAGTTCTTTTTGGCCTGTTCAAATAAATCACGGACTCGGGATGCACCCACACCGACAAACATTTCCACAAAGTCGGAACCGCTGATACTAAAAAACGGGACTCCGGCTTCACCGGCAACAGCTCTTGCCAGAAGTGTCTTGCCTGTACCGGGAGAACCAAACAAAAGCACTCCTTTTGGTATTTTGGCACCCAACTCATTGAATTTTTTCGGATGCTTCAGAAATTCAACTACTTCTTCAAGTTCCTGCTTAACTTCATCCGCTCCGGCAACATCCTCAAAGGTGACCTTCTTTTTATCGTCAGAATGAAGCCGAGCCCTGCTTTTCCCAAATGACATGACACGATTTCCGCCGCCTTGAGTCTGGTTAAGCATAAAGAATACGATTCCAATTAGCAGCAATATAGGCAGGAAGTTAATAAACAGATTGGTCCACCAAGGAGCCTTTGGCGTAGGCTTGTATGATACCTTCACCTTTTCTTTCTGGCCTCTCAGCTTCTCTGCTATCTTATCCATCTCTTCGACTGAGCCTATGGAGGTAAACTGCTTGCCATCCTTGAACTCACCTGTTATATTGGTAACCTGTTCTTCAGGCTGAATACTTATTTGTGCAATTGCACCCTTTTGGATTTGCTCATACAATTCATCACTGGTAAGTTCCGTGACAGGCGTTTGTGCCGGGGAAGTGTACCTAATAATAGCAACTGCCAAAACAACAATTAACAGGTAAATACTGAGATTCTTAAAAATACGGTTCATCACTTCACCCCTCTCCAATTAACGGATCCAAAAGTAATTATACTCAGTAATTGTAACACAAAACATTTTTCTTTTCAATTTTGTTTTTTGACATTTCTGATTAATTTCAGCCTGAGGGCTCTCCTGGTTTCAGGTGTGGCTGCCCACCTCCTGTCTGCCCGCATTCCCGCAATCCAGATAACCTGTCCGTCTGAGGTAACCAATACCGGATACCTGTCACGTTCAACCCTGGGGATTTTAGAGTCAATAAAAAACTTTTTCAACTTTTTGGACCCGTTAAATCCAAGGGGGCAGAACCGGTCTCCGGGATTTCGGCTGCGGACAATTAAAGGCACACTCACTTTGTCCAGATCAATCGTTATCTCATTGGGGTTCTGTGGTCCGGAGCACAAGACTCCTTCCGGTTCTTCTGCCACAATGCAATCACCGGTTTCCGGTATTGAAGTAACTCCCGGAATCCTTAGCTCATATAAATAATCAGCTGTTGTCCTCATATCAGCGGACTTGTACAGGTTGATTCTATCATAGCTCTTCTCCAGCTTTACCAAACCCGGCAGATCAAATACCGAACCCGTTCTGCCCTGGAAAATCAGTTCAGTCGCGGCAGTGAGGTGTGCATAAGTAATATTATGCACACTCCCCGTAAGGGCAGACCAGCCACGTCGAATGATTCTCCTCTGAAAAACACGGGGTGTTTCGAGAAACTTTTTCAGATTAATACTGATCAGGCTGGCTTCACTTTCCAGGCAGACCCCCCGCCAATACTCCTCAGTAATACCTTCAAGACACTCCTCTTCTTCCCTGAAAATGTCGCTTGTCCTTAATAGGGTTTCAATTAGGTTATGATTATATTCCTTTTGGAGAAGAGGTATCAGTTCAAGGCGAATCCGGTTTCTGGTATAAGCAAGTTTGAGATTGCTGCTATCTATTCTTGTAGTCAGCTGTTTTTCCCTGCAGTACTTTTCTATCTGGCTTCTCGGCACCTCAATAAGAGGCCTGGCTACCCAGCCGTCCCGAACCGGGGGGATGCCCCTTAACCCCGCAGGCCCTGTCCCCCTTAAAAAGTGATGGAGAACTGTCTCTGTCTGGTCATTGGCATTGTGACCTGTCGCCAGTTTATTACAGCCGCATTTTTTTGCTGTTTCCTCAAAAAAGCGATACCTGATTTCCCTGGCCGCTGTCTGGGCAGACAAATTCATGGCTGAAGCATAAGCCGCCGCATCTTCACTTTTGATTACAGCCGGCAGCCCCAGCCGTTCGGCAAGTTCCCGCACGAATTCCGCATCCGCAGCCGACTCCGGTCCCCTGAAACAATGGTCGAGGTGGGCAACATACAGCAAAATCTGAAGTTCATCCATCAAGCTATGTAAAATATGAACAAGCGCCGTGGAGTCCGGCCCTCCTGATACCCCTATAAGAATACGGTCTCCGGGCTTAAACATGCTGTATTTCTCAATTGTTGCCCTAACCTGATCAAGCATGGAAAAACCTCTCTCAGTTTGGTTATCGTTTCCTTTCGACATTTACTTATTTTTTCCTGCACTAAATATAATTTAATCAATGGCTGTTTTACTGATAATAATAGGCAACACTTAACATGAATGAAATAATACTGACTGCCGCAATATAATTTACAAAAGCCTCCACCTTTAGACCCGCTTCCGTTCCCGGCATGTCATCCGGAATAACTTCAAGGCATTCCGCCGGTTCAAAGCATGTGCCGACCTCCTGTTTCAGACATCTAATGATTATATTCCGCAGTGTTTTATCTCCAACTTTTTTTACTGCCATAGAGATTACTTCATTCAGACTGTGATTTCCTGTCTGGTTCTGTTTTCCCAGGACCAGTGAAAGGAGAAGCATCCCCAGGGAAAACATATCATACCCTTCATCAGCAATCCGGTCTCCTGCCTGCCAGCTTGCCCGGTCATAACCCGGCGTGTATTGTTTTAAGCAGTGCCCTTTTACACTGACACTGCCGTAATCAATGACGTGTATTTCATCCCGCTCCCGACCCAGGATAATGTTTCCAGGTTTTAAATCACCAAATATGAAGCCCGCTTTGTGAAGACAGTTAAGAAACCGGCTTATCTGCACCCCTATTGCCAGGGCACGGCGGCAGCCGGCGCTCCCCACTAATCTGCCAAGGCTCTTTCCTTCAAAATATTCCGTTATCAGAAAATGATATACAACGGAGCCAAGCTGAAAATCATCCAGCTCATAAGCCCTGGGGACCATACTACTGTCTTTCAGCCCACAATTGCCGTTCAGATGAATCAAAATCCGGTGTTCATGACTGATACCGACAATGTCGGTAGAAAGCTTCATTGCCCTGAGCCGCGCCTCTTCATCCCTGACAAGGTAGACAAGCCCGCTTCCCCCGCTGCCAAGAAAGCGCACTGCCTGATAGCGGTTTCTTTCCCAGCGCCCTGTGATAACCTGGCCTGGCTTTAGAAAAGGCTTTAACTTGCCCGAACTCATATAACATCCCTCACCGGTTTACCGGTCCCGCATCCGGGGCAGATTAATGCTTTTGCAGCGGCTTCGATGGCAGGTCCTGTAGGTGTCAGCCCGCCAAAACTCAGAGACTGTAAAAGTACGCTTGTAAGAGCATTATCCCACTCCGGCTGTTTTAATATGTCAGCTGCAGATTTTTTTCCCGGAAACCCGATGATACCCAGGTTTACAGGACCTCTGCGACCTGCCAGGGATATTAACAGATCCCCGATACTTCGCTGCAGAGCATCTCTTTTGTGTTTCATGCTCCCGCTGGTATCAATCAACAGCATCAGGTTTATCGGCACTTTTTCTTCCAGATGTCCCACGACAGGGAGGATTTCATTTCTCAGGACAGGTGGAAGGCTTTTTAATTCCACCCCCACGATTTGCCGCAGATGGCGGTTTGTCATGTGCTCAGCATATGTCCTGACGGCCTCCATAGTTATTGTATGCACCGTATAAGCCAAGTCTCCGGCAGCTGTAAAATGACACTCACCACCACCTGCCGCAGCAATCCGCTGAACCTCTTCCCTTCCCTTTTCCCCCAGCTTGCCGCTGTCAGGAATCCCTACAGCGCTTACAGTAATTCCGGCCTGCCGGGCCCTAAAAGCTGCCCTTACAGGGTCTTCTCCATTATTTGACTGCCCGTCTGTGACAACAATTATTAAATTAAAATTATTTGTAGAAGACATAAAAATACCCCCTTAGGGGTAAAGTTCCCAAAATATGGCTTGCTTATACTTGGGATACTATTTCAATTATGTGCCGATACCAGTCTGGCAGCCAGTACGGTCATATCGTCATTAACTATGCCTCCGGACCTGAGGATAGCCTTGTTCAGCAGGAGGTCTGCTATATTCTGCGGATCTGTTGTCATGATGTTCTGGAGGGCATCCATGACCCAGGTTTCACTTTCCTGGTCTTCACCCGATCCCAGGAGCCCGTCTGACACCATCACAAGGACATCATCATGATTCATTTGCTGCTGGATGGTATCTATTTCGATGTGGCTTAATATGCCAATCGGCAGATTGCCGGACCTGACCATTCCTGCCTGGCTGCCATGTTTGATAAAACTGGGAACTGCACCGATTTTGATAAATTCAACCACCCCGCTCATGAGGTTAATAGCTGCCAGGTCCACTGTTGTTATTGTCTCATCAGGTGAACCCAGAATAAGAATAGAATTAGCAGTTTTTACAGCCACACTGTGGTCAAAACCTGCCTCCATAAGTTTTTCCACCAGAGCAATGGCAGCTTTGCTCTCTAATGATGCCTTGGGCCCTACCCCCATACCGTCACTTATAACCAGCGCATATTTACCATCTTTCAGGTCAAAATCAGCATAATTGTCCCCTGACACCATACTGCTGTCTTTGGCAACAGATGCGGAACCAATTTCAACCGAGAAAGCCCTCATAGGAACCAGCTTGAATTCACAAACAGGTTCATTAGTCTTTTTGCTGCAGTAATTTGAATTAAGTACTGTCAGCGGCTGTGATAAAATTCTTGACACAATAGGCTTGATACTGTTAACACACACTGCTTTGCCCCCACATGATGGAAAAGTCACACTCACTTCCAGCTGATCGTTTACTTCTCCCATAACACTCAGTTCAAGTATGCTATACCCTGCCTTCGCCAGCTCGGTGCGCAGTATCGCCTCTATATCTTCTCTCATTCTGATATCAATCTTGACTTCATTGGCCAGATTTTGCATCATTGTGGCAATTCCGTCAAGCTGTCTGGCCAGAATATCTCTCCCCTCGGTAAGTTTCCGCTGCCATACCTGGGCCTGTCTGTACGTCTCATAAAGACAGTTAACAGTAACAGCCAGCTCCTTGAGCCTGGAACAGCGCTTTTGCACCTCCGGTGAAATGTGTTCCTCAGTAAGCCGTCCATTGATTTCAATATGTGAAATCATATCCATAATATTCCTGTAAGTTTTATAAAATTCCGCATCCCAGCAAATCCTGTAAAGGGAACATCCCTTGCACACCTTTGAGGCAACACCGCTGAAAAGGGTCTGGAGGTTGTTCTCTTCATAAACCCTGACATCACATGATACCTCCTCAAAAGCAGTGGACAGTTCACGGAATATCCGCGAATAATCACGGACCTTCCCGGCAACAATTTCCTTAACCCTTTTTTCACTTGAAGGCTTGGAGTTGAAGCTGAACAGGCTGTTTTTAACCATGGTCCTGAGGGCGAACAGCCGCTTTGCAGGAATTGTCATAAAAAGGGCACCTGCCAGAACCGTTTCCGCAAAGGTATTGACAAGCTGCGCATAGTCAGTGAGGTAAATAGACAAGAGGACATTGCCCAGGATAAATCCTATGCAGATGCCGATTCTGCCAAATCCGCGAAACATTCCCGCCAAGAGACCCGAAAATGAATACACAGCCACCATGCCAGGAGCCACTTCAGCCGTAATGCTGGGCACCATGCCTACCAGAGTTCCCATGGCAGCCCCAAAACCGCAGCCTCCCGTATAGGCAGCAAACAGTACCAAAGCCCTGGAAATAACATTCTTGACCTGCAGCCCCTGAAAACTCAGCTCCGACATCCCCGTAAGAAAAGCAATCACCAGAACTGCGCCGCCAATCAGCTCTTCTTTTTTCAGGTTCCCCGCATTACTGCCTTTTTGTAATACCGGAAGAGTTTTTATCAGTAAAAAGGTGGCACATCCGGCCAGGACCGCTTCGAATATGGCCACAATATAATTATATAGTTCAGGAGCAAAATACGAATATACCCCTACCTTAACACCTACAATCAAACCGGCAACAAGGATCGGCACACCATACCACTTTTGCCGGAACTGAGCACGGGTCCGGCCAAGAATAAGGAACAGCAGTACCATCGTTATCATTGTTGATGCCAGTGTATAGCCTGAACACACTGTGGTCAGACCGGCGGCTGCAGCAATAAGTATCAAAAAACCCTTATCACCCAGAACAGTCATGCCGGCAGCCAGCAGGGCCGCCGGGAACGGTATCAGCCCCCCGGCGATTACAGCCCGTCCGACAAAAAAGGAGAGGACCATTAAAAAACCGGTTTCCATAGAAAAAATCTGTTGTAACAACTGCTTTGCCGCCTGCCCGGAGAAAGCGGGCAGCACAACCCTGGATTTTGACCTTCGTCCACTTAACCGGTGGTAAGCATAAATACCTGATTTTTCACCCATTGTTTAAGCACCGCCCGTTTGGAATTTAATAAGTTTCCAGCCTGCTCAAAGAAACTCTTGTTTTATTATATTACATGTGTTGGAAAATCTTTGTCATGTTTGGTAGTAAATGCAGAATTTTATTTCGACCGGATTCGTTTATAAAATATCCCGGACAACAAAAAAGCGTATGAGTTTCATACGCACCAGAGTCATATTAAATTACCACGGACGCCTGCGGGCTCTGTTGACCAGTCCCAGCACCAGTTCCCCGCTTAGGGAACCAGACCCGTCACAGCTCAAATCGGCTCTTTCTACAACCATCCCCGGTTTATATTGTCTTGGTCTCTCAATTAAATGTAGATCAACAAATGTATGAAATGGTCTTGTATAATGCACTGTATATAGTTCTGTCCCTCGTCCGGTATTCCCGGAATAATTGTCTTCCTCATCAGCAAACAAGCCGTCCGCCTGTAACCTTAAATGACAAAAGAAATCATCATTTTCCGGTTCTTTCTGTTCAGGCAGATCCTGGTCTTCTTTCTCCCTGGCTTGAAAATACGATACTGTTATTTGGTAGGAACCTTTTATCTCCATCTCACCACGGCTGACCCTATAGTCACTTATTTCGGGAGCTATCGATATGTTTGAAATCTTCCCCACCTTGGGATAACCTGGGGGTAAATTTAATTTTAGCGGGATTCTGGGAAATACAAGCATTTTTTTGGTTTCAACAACCGTCACAGCATACACCTCCTAAAAAAAACTAATGTTCGCCATCCCATGCTAGAACACTGCCCGTTTTTTCTGCCTGGGGCAGAAAGCGGGCTGGCTGTAATTATTCTCAAAATCAGGCATTATACTGATTTGCCACCACCTGACATTTGGAAGGGGTGGCATAAATGGCTGAACCGGTTGAAAAAGATTGTTTACCGGACTCTTGGGTGCTGACTGTATGGTTTTCACCTCCCTGTTAAGCCCAATTACCCGGTTGTCATTCAGCTCCGCGGAAATTAGCATAACCCCTTCCAAAATCACACTGTATCCAGATAACTTGTTTTCAGTTCCGCTGCCTTCAGTTTCGCTGTTTTGCATGCCCGGTTGGTTCTCAGCAATAACTTTGATGGAATATTTCACCGGAACCTCAAGGTTTTGGGAAGCAGCGGAAACTGTATTAAAATCCCATCTGCCGCCTTCCATTTCCGAATTGCCGGCAGCAAAACTCCCTATCCTGAGTGCCTGTCCGTTACTTTCATTAAACAGCACTACCGCCAGAAGCTCTCCTGAATCCGGTTTTCCAGTATTAAAAGCTTCATTCAGATACCAATTTAACCGGCCTTTAGGGCCGTTTACCATAATTTCAACTTTACCCTGCGGTATGGCGCTTTCCTTTACCACATTTCCGGCGGGATACAGGTATACCTTATGAAAAGAGTAATCTGTACCTTTGGGTAAATCCATCAGATACCTTCCTTTCCTCACACTAAAGCTGTGTTTTATATCAGTATATTACTTCATCCCGGGTTCCGTTACACCCGGATTTTCAGGAGGCGTTCACAATTAAATGGCTCTCCCTAATATACTAATACCGAGGGGGTTCTACAATGAAACTGCTGCAAAAAACCAAATGCTTATTCAACAGGTTTGGCATTGGAGCGGGTTTGGATGAAGCCGCAATAAATATCTTTGGAATTAATGCCAAACTTGTCCGGAAAATATCCATTCCTGTTCCTCATGAGGTTTCCGTTTTCATACCGCGCCTTGAAATTAAACAGAAAATCACCGAAGGCAGCAATTGTACTGAGACTACCCTGGTACTTAACAGCCTGACAATAGTAAGCGCACCCCGCCACGAACCACTGGAACCGGGGCACTAATTTAGGTAACCGGGCCATTCACCGACGGAACCGGACCTCTGGCCCTAAAACTGATAAAGGGTGCCTCCCGCGAGGCACCCCTTTAATTATAATTTACTCTTTTTCACAATCTGAACAGTCAGGGGGTTTTACAGCTTTATCCGGATAAACCACCTCCCCGGTTGCAGGGTCAATGTAAATTAACCAATAACCATAGTCCCCTGGTTTAAACTGTTGTCCCGGCAAAGGATGCCAGTAAACATACCCGGTGGCTCCCCCGAAAGGTTGGTCTCGAAGGCAGAACCTGCCAGGGATTCCGTGTATCAGATACTTTACCGCACCCTGTGCATACTGCAGACCTACAAGCTGATGCCCCCGAAAAACAGGTCCGTATGAACCGGAATTTTGATTGTCCTGTGAAAAAAACATCATATTTTGAAAATACCCTGGGTAGAACTTCCACCACTGGTGATACGGCAATCCCGTCCCAAATGGTGATACTTTCTCCATTTTCGGCTCTCCGGGAAGGTCTGCCTCTTCAAGTTCCAGCTCCCCCACCAAAACCCTGTCACCAGGCAAATCATCGTTGGGTGCTGTATGCACACATACTTCCAAAATCCCACCTGACCTGAGATTGAGTCCCAAACCCTGTATACGGTCAGGTTCAAAGCTTATTGTGCTGTCTCCCACCCCCCTCGCATTGATTTCAATAATTCCTGCATATACAGGAACACTATCGCCTTTTTCCCCTGCGCTGATCCAAACCCCATATCCTTTGTCAGAGTTGGGTGTATTTAGCGGGCGCAGATTTCTGACAGAACACTTCAGCATTCCTGATTTCCCGGTAATCTCTACAGTCGCCTTGCCTCCCGGCCTTCTAGCCGGGGTTTTGGCATAGCTGTGATTATCTTCCCGCAGAACCGCTGTATAACGGTGGTACTCTCTATCCGTCAGACGGTTCATGCCAAACCCCCTTCGATCTGCTTAAAAAAGACTTTAGCGGCTGCAACTCTTCCGTCTTAAATAAGTATATGCCTCTTATGCCAGAACTTTAACAAAATTTTTGATTTTCCCGCTGGAATTAATTTGTAGTCCGTGCCGCACTCCGGGCCAGGCCGTGCATGATATCAGTTTCACTGACAGTTATCGTACCTGTGCCCAGTCCCCTGACCACAGCCAGCAGGATCCTTAGTCCTGCAATTATAATATCAGCTCTTTCAGGCTGCAGCCCCGGAACATCTTTTCTCCGGGCAGGAGACATCCCCTCAAGTTGAGACAGGATGTCAGCTATGCTTTCCTCTTTAAGGCAATAACCATGAACTGCTTCAGGGTCATAAACCGCCAGGTGCTGGTCAATAGCAGCCGCAGTGGTTATGGTCCCCCCTACCCCTATGAAGTGATGTACCCCCGTTCCCCGAACATTACACAGCACTTCTTTAAGCAATGCTGCAATTTCAGACTGAGACGCATGAGTATCAGTCATCCGGACTGCGCCAACCCGTTTACTGATGCAGTTTAGCATACCATTCTCTGTCCAGATAAATTCCGTACTTCCCCCGCCGATATCAACTACTGCCGGCTCCCCATATTTCGAACCAAAGCTGCTGACAGCCCCCCGGTAGCTTAGCTCAGCTTCCTCTCTACCTGTCAGAACCCTGACATCCCATCCTACCTGTCTGGCAACCTCTGACAAAAACTCCCTCCGGTTGTCAGCATCACGCACAGCACTTGTTGCTGTCACGATAATTTTATCAGCCCCAGCCCTGGTTATTGTATTACGGAACTTCAGCAGTGCTTCAGTTGTCCGTTCTATCGCCGCCCGGGATAAATGACTTTTCCTGCCAATTCCCTCTCCCAGCCTCGTAGTTACCAGGCTTGTCTCATATGTCCGCAATTCCTCCGCTGCAAAACCCGCAATAAGCAGCCTTGTAGAATTTGTCCCTATGTCAACAACAGCAATACGCATAAAATCTCCTCCTTATTATCAGTATTGGAACAAGAAAAGCACCGTTGGCCGGTGCTCTGCATTACAAATATCAGACCGAAGTCTTATACGATTTTTTGGCGCCTCTGCCGCCCCTCTTGTTATCAGTGCTGCGCCGAATATCCTGCTGGCGCTCATCACTCTCCTTCATAAACTTAGTCAAACGGTCTTCAAAATTTTCCGGCTTCCTGGCAGGCTGATGATATCCCCTGCGTTCAGGATTACCCTTGCGCTCGGAAGTGCTCTGAGCAACGATTGGTTTGGCTTGTTTGATAGACAGGCCTATTTTGCCCTTGTCTACAGCAATAACCTTGACCTTTACCCGGTCCTTATCCTTGAGATAATCTTTGACATCCCTGACATAAGAGTCGGCAACCTCGGAGATGTGAACCAACCCCGTCTGGCCTCCGGGCAATTCAATAAAAGCCCCAAAATTGGTGATACCTGTGACCACTCCTTCAACGATGCTCCCCACTTCAATTGACATAAAACAAAAAATCCTCCTTAAAATAAGACAAGACCTGCAATCATCTTGTGTAATCAATCAAATTATAACCGAATGGATTTTATGTGTCAAGATGCCCGCTATTGTTTAATGTACTTCAATTTGTTTGGGGTTTTTAGCAGCAGCCGGAATTGTGCTCCCTTTTTCACCCGATTTTGCTTCAAGAATTATTTTCTCCCCCGGTTTAACCAGCCCCAGCTTCTCCCGAGCCTCTCTCTCAATATATGCTTCAGAGTTCAATTGTTCCAATTGTTTTTTTAATGTGTCATTATTTACCTTAAGCTGGTTCATCTGTTCCTGAATATTTGTAATCTCTTGCTGGACATTATACATTTTTACCATTTGTCCACCAAAGGAATAAAAAATCATCCCCAATAATATCAGAATAATTACACTGGGCCCTTTAAGTTTATACTTAAGTTTTTTGTTTTTGGGGTTTCTGAGTATGCCTGGCATGTCCCCCGGGTTATCAAACTTTTTAACTTTTGCTGAAAGTACCATTACGAATCACCATCCTCATCATCAGGCCCGAATAACCCCAAAGCATCCCCGGGTATAACAATAACAACCTCATACCCCTTGTTCTTGGCACGGCTGTAAAGGGTTGCCACGGTGCTTCCGGTTAACCCGAGCTTTTTGGAAATTCTATCATTTGAATAACCCATTTCCTTTAAGGTTACCACCTGGCGCTCCCGAAAGCTCAGTCTTTCCGCGCCTCTTATTTCTATCTTCATAGCTGCCACCTACAGGCTTCATCTCGGGAATTAACCACACATTAGCCTTATATTAACCACAAACTATCCACATCTTATCCACAAACTGTGTACAAATCAATGACATATTTAGTACAAGTATTGATTCTACGCCAATATGCAATTATCCTTCTTGGCTATAACAAAAAAGTTAAGGCTTTCTATTAAACAACGAATTTAGCTTATTCTTAATATTTTTTTTCAATAAAACAGCTTTTTTCCTTGCAGGCTTTTTAATAAATCTCTCACTCTGTCGTCCGGTAAAATTGCACAACTTGTTATATGTCCTGCCTAAAAGCCCGACCGGAATAATTATGATATTCCCCAGCAAAATTACAGGATAACTTATGACAAACCAAAAGAAGCGGAGGCCTTTAGCAATACATGCCAAGACTCTCTTGATAATACAAATAATGTATAAGAGTGTTTTTATTACAATCCGACTCAGCAATTTTATGTAACATAATACTCCTGCCAAAATACCAATAACAACATAAAAACGCAGTTCACCCCAGTTCCCGATAAGCAGCATGAAAAAGACCACAATAGTTGTGATCACCCAAAATAATAAATCGCCAAGATATATGCCAACTTTCCGGGGACGGATGATTCCTTTGGTAACATTATAAAAATCAAAAAAAATGCCAATTGTTATTCCCATCAATAAAGTCACAATAAACGAAAACAACTGGGACTCCAAAGACTGCATTAGCCCCCTCCCTTCCGGTCACAGACTATTTTAGGATGCGCTCCAAAAAGCCTCTGCTTTTACTTCTGACACCCCGTGCATTTTTTTCATCTGAGAATTCCAGGGATTTGCAGTAACCTTCGACGATCAGCACACCGTCCTCCAAATTGAGCTGGACAACATGCATTCCCTGGCCTTTTAAAATTAAAAGTCCCATTTTAGTTTCCAGAAGAATCTCTTCCTCATCAAAGCTCTCTACATTTTCCACTCCTTCAATGAGGGCAGTTTCCCTGTTGGTCACAATAATTTTGTATTCTCTTACCTGATCCCGGTCAATCAAGACATTCCCTCCTTAATACATCCTACTATCTCATAAATATTCTGTTAAAAGACATAATATGCCACCAAAGGGTTGGCTGCACAAAAAAGGCCTGCCTTCCCAAGGGTACCGCCATCTCTAAGCGCTAAAGCGCCAACATTTTAAGCTCAAAAAAGATAGCCCTCCAATTAAGCTATCCTGGCTTAATTGGAGGGCTATCTTTTTCATGCTTACTTCCATTCCTTTTCTATTGAAATATCCTTAAAATAAAACTGTATTATTTGTTCCGGAGTTTTTCCTTCTGACGCCATTTTTTTGGCCCCCCACTGGCACATACCGACACCGTGTCCATAACCTTTTCCTGTCATGACAAGGTTTCCGCCATCTATCCACATCTTATCGAGATAAATAGAACGCATCTTCTCATTGCCAAGAGCGAGCCTCAAGGCTGCACCTCCCACATCCTGAGTCCCTATTTTAAGTGTCTCCGCTCTTCCTGAGGGCCCTCTCTTGGCAACCCTAATATTGTCGGCATTAATATCCCCCGGGTCATTTCCGGTAACCTGCTGAACAGCAGTCATGACTGTGGCCAGAGGAAATTTGGCAGTCCACTTCACATTTTCGGGTACGGTAATAGACAGGCAGCCATCTTCAACGCCGGCCTTAATATAGGGCGTTTCCTCTTTCTTGTAGGACAGGCCCTCTGCGGCAGAAGCGCCTACACCTCCGTCACAGGCGCTGAACCAGGCATTAATATAATCATTTTTATATTTAACAACTTCACCCCTGGTCATCTTAACCGCCTGACGCACATTGTCATTTATTCTTGACTGGTCATAGGCCTGAAACTCCTTCACACTGGTGGAGGCATCCGTATTGTATTTGGGTACCCCACCCTTATCTTTGATTTGCTTCAGGGTAAATGTGCGGGCCAGAATGGCCTGGGCAGCCAGGGCATTTACCGGCCATTTTGGATCCATTTCCGCGGCCACTACACCCTGAATATATTCTTCCATCTTAATAGTTTTGGTCTCACCTGTTTCGTTAATATACAATCTTATGGCAGGCTCTTTACCTGGCTGTTTGCCGGGGCCCTGCTCTCCCGGCAGGATTTTTTTGGCACCGGCACAGCCTGCCAGAAGACCGGCAGCCATGCAAAAACACAAACATACCGCCGTACTTCTGCCAAATAACCTTTTCTTCATTATCGATTCCCCCTTATCAACTTACATCCAGCCAACTGTTGATAGTATCCTCCCAGGGAAATCACAATATGAATGGGAATTAGAGGTTAATTCAGCACCCTTGTTTCTTCCAGAGTCCGGTAGAGGTCTTTTGCCTGGTCGGCCCTTACTGTAGAGGGGGTATCCAGAACCTCCATCTTGATACGCTTGCTTCCAAAATCCAGTTCCAACACATCTCCGGTCTTAACCTCAGTGCCCGGCTTTGCCGGCCTTGAATTTATTGTCACCCTTCCGCTGTCACAAACCTCTTTAGCCATGGTTCTGCGCTTGATAATACGTGATACCTTTAAAAACTTGTCAAGTCTCATCTTGCCCTCCGTTAATTCAGTTAGTAGTTACCTGTCATATACATAGTTAAATCTCCTTTACAAGCACTCGGCTAAAGTCATTCCCAAAAAAGCCGCTGTCAACCCAACAATTATACTCGCCAAAAAGTACTTTACCGCTGTACCCTTCTCCCCATTTTCGATTAAATTAACTATTTCATATGTAAACGTTGAATATGTTGTAAATGCCCCCAAAAAACCGGCTGTAGTCAGATCTTTTAAATATGTTACACTGGGACCCGCCGTAGAAAAAACGACAATCAGCAACCCCAGAATAAAGGAACCGGTAATATTTATACAAAAGGTTGCCAGTGGAAAATCTCCTTTCCACCGCTGTCCGACCCATTTACTTAAACCATATCTGGTGATTGCCCCAAAAACTCCGCCAATACCAACATATAGATATTCCATTAAATTTCCCTCATTATTGTATTTTATTCCGAAGTCTCCGTCTCGTTTCCCCTTCGTCGAGCCAAGGCCTTACCTGTGGCTGCACCGAGCCACGCCAAAATAACACACCCAAGTGAAGTTCCCAGAATATACGCAAGAGAAGCCCACACTTGTTGGCTTCTTATTAGATAAACCGAATCAAGGGCAAATGTAGAAAATGTGGTATAAGCTCCGAGAAAACCTGTTCCAATCGCCAACCGCAGTCTCGGGTTGATTTCAAGGCGTTCCAAAGTCGTTGTTAGAAAAAAGCTCAATATAAAACACCCCGTTAAGTTTATGATAAAAATCCCTAAAGGGAAAGCAGTCAAAACTAATGCTTTGATAGCTTTCTGAAATGCAGCCCGTGTTACAGCTCCAAAAAAACCGGCAACTGCAACTGCTAAAAAGTCCAAGTTAGTCACCACCTACAAATTGCGCTATTTTAAAGCTTCAGCAATTGTATCCTCTTTCTTCTCATCAATTATACAAAAAGCTCCTACCAGTAATTTACCGGTAGGAGCTATCAGCTGCAAAACAGCGGTTAAAGGCGAGCTCCATCGCCTGTTTAACTGTATATTCTACACATGATAGATAAATCCTCCCTAAATCGAAAATACTGAAAAATTTATAATATATCTAACCCGCGTTCAGGCTGCAATTGGCCTGCCAAAAAATGCATTCTTAATAAGCTGAAGCTCCTATAGTCATATAGGAGCTCTTTACTATCTTCTAAATCTTAGCTTCGACTATTTGCAATAATGTTTACTGTAAATTTAAAACCTGTAAATCTGGCGCAGTAATCGTTTCCAGCCTATTGAACGGTATCGCGTAAAGATTTACCTGCTTTGAAGGCAGGCACCTTGGCAGCTGCAATCTCGATTTCTTCGCCTGTTTGCGGGTTGCGGCCTTTCCTGGCAGCACGGCTGCGCACTTCAAAAGTTCCGAAACCAACCAATTGAACTTTGTCACCCTTCGCAAGAGCCTCTTCAATGCTGGCAAACACAGCGTTAACTGCTTTTTCGGAATCTTTCTTGGTTAAACCTGACTTTTCTGCGACGCTGGTCACTAATTCTTGCTTGTTCACAAAAATCCCTCCTAAATGTAAATATTGGTGTTCATTTTAGAATTCCATTTATTGCATTCGCTAAAACCCGCTAAACTCCTGCTTTTACGGAAATTTTTTATGATAAACCCTGTTATTTTTTAGATTGCAGCATCAATTTGGCATTATTCCATAATCTGTCAAGTTCATCAAGGCTCATTTCACTTAAATTTTTCCCGGAACCTGATGCTGATTCTTCCATAAAGACAAACCTGTTTTTAAACTTGCGGTTCGTAAGTGCCAGGGCTTCTTCAGGGTCAATTTTCTTAAAACGGGCAAGATTCACAACAGCAAACAACATGTCTCCTATCTCTTCACGAACCTTATCCGCATTGCCGCTGTCAATAGCCTCACATACCTCCATTAACTCCTCGCTAACCTTGTCCAAAGCACCCCTGTAGTCAGGCCAGTCGAACCCGACTTTGGCTGCTCGTCGCTGAATTTTGTCGGCCTTCATCAAAGCAGGCATATGGTTTGGTATACCGTCTAACAACGAATTACGGGTTTCACCCTTTTCCTTCAGCTCATTTTTCTTAATCTCTTCCCATCTAACAGAAACCTCCTCACTGTTCCTGACATCAGTATCGCCAAATACATGCGGATGCCTTCTGATAAGTTTATCAGAAATAACCCTAATCACATCATTCATGTCGAAAAAGCCCTGTTCCGCTGCTATCTGGGCGTGAAAAGCTATTTGTAATAATAAGTCTCCCATTTCTTCGCAGACTTTATACATATTTCCTTCTTCAATTGCATCTATTACTTCATAGGTCTCTTCAATCAGATATTTCTTCAATGAAGTGTGTGTCTGTTCCTTATCCCAGGGACAGCCGTCTTCGCCTCTAAGTGTTGCCAACAGTCCCACCAGGCGGTCAGCAGGATACCTGCTGACCATTGATTTTGATTCTAAAAACGGAGGTACATGGACACAGGTCAGGTGGTCAATCCACGACAGCCTGTCCAGTTCAAAAAGGGGTATTTCCTCAGCCCTGGCCTGACCTGCTGTTCCGGCAGCGCTGATAACGGTTACAGGGTGGTCATCCGGATAGAACTCCATAAGAGACAGCTTCACTTCAGAAGCAACCCTGGAATTGTATACCTGCATTATTATATTTGGAACTAACGGATCCGGGTTCGCCGCAGGGTTCCGCTCCTCCCTGGCCAGCTCCAGCCCGTCAACAAGTTTAAGGCCTTGTGACAGGCCCAGACCAAGGCTTGTCAATACAGGGTCCAGAAAACTCATTGCAGGTACTATTTCATATGAGAGGTTAGTTTCCCGGGCCAGCTGAATAATCCTTAGGACTGCTTCCTCCCCTACCAGCGGGTGTCCGGGAACCGCAAAAACAACAGGATATTCACGGGCCAGCCTGACGACCTCTACAGCAATTTCGGAATATATTTCTTTAAAATCACCGACCCGCTCGTAAAGATAGTCAAATGTCTCAAACTCAAATCCCCTGCTGCGCAATTCCTCAGCTGCAGGATGCTTTCCGGTGCGCAGCAGCAGTCTTCGGGCGTTCTTTATTTTTTCAAATACGCCTACAGAGATTGAATCTAAACCTCCCGGTCCGAGTCCAACGATTGATAACTCTTTATTAATTGTTTCCATTTTATCCACCCCCGGATTACTTTTTAATAGCCCCGGATTTACTTTTTAATGTTTATTCCAACTTGGCCGAATATTCCCATGCAGCACAAGGCCGAAAAATAAATTATGGCCCCGGTAAGTACAGCGGTCACAGTTGCCCAATCGCTTCCCATAATTATTGTTGATTGAGCATATGTAAAATATACCCCCACCGCCATTATTGTAGCAGCAAATACCGGCTTAAGCAATATTTTCCGGTAATCGGCCGTCCAGCCCAGAAAGCTGCGGATGTATACATAATTCAGGTAAGAGGACACTAAAAAGCCAGCCACAGTTCCGGCGGCAGCGCCAATAATACCGATCTGCGGCGAAGCCGTCAGGGTATAATTGAGAATCAGTTTAACAGCTGCCCCCAGAGCAAGATTTATTACAGGAATAAAAGTTTTACCCATGCCCTGAAGAATCCCGGTAGTGGTCTGGTGCAGCCCCAAAAATACTGCTGCCGGCGCCAAAACTGCCAAAGGCAGTCCGGCCTCCGGACACCTGAACAAGAGATTGGAGATTGGCTTTGCCAAAATTATCAGTCCTGCTGCAGCCGGTATACATACCAGCAATGTTATCTCTACAGATGTCCTAATCTGCCTCTTAACCTCCTCAAAACTCCTGCGTTCGAGGCCCCGGGAGACAGCCGGCACAAGAGAAGACGCCAGTGAAACGGTCAGCACTGTCGGCAGGTTAATCAAAGTTATGGCAGCACCGGTAAGCTGCCCATACAGCTGGGATGAGCGGGATACAGTATATCCCGCCAATTGCAGGCGTCCGGGAACCGTAACCGCATCAAGGGTCTGCATCAATGGAAGGACAAGCCCTCCCAGGGAAATAGGAAGGGCCAGTAAGGTTAGTCTATAAACAATAAACATGACGCTTCGGACGTATTCTTTAGAAGACTCACCAGAACCTAAAGGGGCCATTTTGAAATAAGGCCTGATAAAATAAAGACCCGCAAGAAACATCAGCCCTCCCACCGCTCCTGTTACAGCCCCGAAAGTAGCGGCAGCGCTGGCATATTCTATGCCCACAGGCAGGAAGATGTATGCACCGGTTAGTACAGTTCCTACCCTGATAAACTGTTCCAGCACCTGGGATAAAGCAGTCGGAGTCATTTCCTGAAAACCCTGAAAATACCCCCTGAATACAGACATCAGCCCTACAAAAAAAACAGCCGGAGCAATAGCCCGGATACTATGAACTGCTGCAGGTACATGGAACACATCTGCCGCCAGGTATCCAGCGCTTTTGTAAAGCATTATCGATTGGAAACCGGATAATAATCCGATAAATACCAGGGAAACAGCAAAGGTGCGCCTGACACCGGGAAAATTCCGGTGTGCCATGTTTTCAGAGATAATTTTCGAAACTGCGACAGGGATACCGGCGCTGGAAACGGCCAGTAATATTGTATAAATAGGATAAGCCATCTGATAAAGCCCCATTCCCTCTGACCCCATTACCCGAAAAAGCGGTATCCGGTACAGCGCCCCGAGGAATTTGCTTATCAATCCCGCCAGCGCCAGTATAGCAGCCCCTTTTAAAAAAGAATGGGTCTTCAAAAAAGCGCCTCCCCAAAATGTATTAATCTATAAATATTTACGGGGGGCATAAAAAATTCCACTGGGAAATGCGCCGGTATAAAGAAAAGGTAGCTTTTAAGCTACCTTTGAATTACTGTTCCATTTGTTTTGCCAGGAAGCCTGCCGCTGTTTCCGCAAGCTTCAACTCCATATCGCCCATTTGGGTTCCGGACTCCTTAGACAGGAGTATCACTGCACCAATCGGATCACCTTCTGCGATTATCGGTGCAATCACCTGTGCACTAAACTTATCAGGCTCATCTTCATCCCCCTCTAATACGGGTTCAGAGCCAGGGTCGTTTATAAGTATCGCTTTACGGTCCTCCATTACCTTTTCCACTGCGGGCCCAATAGCTTTGTTCAGAAATTCCTTTTTAGGCGCCCCAGCAACAGCAATAATGGTGTCCCTGTCAGCAATACAGGCAATATGCCCAATAGCTTCATAAAGAGAGTCAGCATATTCTTTAGCAAAATCACCCAACTCACCAATGGGTGAGTATTTTTTAAGGATAACCTCCCCTTCCCTGTCCACAAAAATCTCAAGAGGGTCCCCTTCACGAATCCTCAGGGTTCTTCTAATTTCTTTAGGAATCACTACGCGTCCTAGGTCGTCTATCCTGCGTACTATACCGGTTGCCTTCATTAGTTTGTCTTCCCTCCTTTTTCTGCGCTTTTTAACAATAATCTTTCATTGATAGTATATAACAGAGCAGAGGGAATTATTCATTTTTTTCCATTGGATTTTCGTTAGGCGCAGTAGCATTCCTTTACGTCTGGCAAATTTGCAGCAACACTTTGATTTGCTTTACTTTGCCGGCTGCTGGGAACCTGTTGCAGGCGGCATTGTTGGAGCTTCAGGAACAGCAGCAGGTGCTTCTTCTGCCAGCTTGTTGTCAATTTTTGCATTTTCCTTTACTCCGGTCATATACTCAGCAAACTTCTGCTGTTTCTGGACCATCGGCAGGGTTTGCTCAATCTGTTCCCTGGCTTCCTCAAAGGAAAGCTGTTTTTCTTCGGTCAGGGACTCCAGTTTGATTACATAATATCCTGTGGCAGTTTGAACAGGTTCTTTGCTATATTGTCCTGCTTTAAGCGCCATGGCTGCCTCATCAAATTCAGGAGGCATTACGGTTCCTTTGGCATAAGGGCTGCTCCCCTGCATATCCTTAACCAGCCCTCCGTCTTCCTTGGACGTGGCATCTTCGGACTTCTCCCTGGCCAGTTTTTCAAAATCCGCTCCGGAATCAAGTTCCTTGATTATTCCTGCAGCAATCTCCCTGGCTTCCTCTTCATTACGACCCACTTTAGGTACATCTTGTCCCATCATGGTTGTCTGGTTAGGGTTGTCATATTTGATAAGAATCGCTCTGGCGCCGATTTTTACCGGATCTTTAAACTGGTCATTATTTTCATCATAGTATTGCTTGATTTCTTCCTCAGAAACTTTAACATCAGCGGTAACTTTTTCATAGAGCTGGGTATATGCTGTTTCAAATGAAACCTTTTCTTCAATGTCTTCTATGGTATAACTATACTGCTTCATTGCCGCTTCAAATTCGGCTTTGCTGCCAAACTTTGCAATAATTTCCTCAACCTGTTTGTCAATCTCACTCTTGGAAGGATATACCCCTTCGTCCTTTGCGGTCTGCTCAATAAGGGTCTGTTCAATCATCTTCTCAAGGGTCTGTTTTTCCAAGGCCGCTAACATCATTTGACCTTCCTGACCGGAAAAAGATGCCCCTTGCTGCTCCAAATATAGTTTTTCCTTGTTCATTCTCTTGTCCAGGTCTTCTTTAGATATCTTTGCCCCATTAACGGTAGCCAGGGTTTTGGAACTGCATCCGGCCACAGCAATTGAGAACGCGAGAACAATCATTAAGGCGGCGATTCTTTTCAGATTTCTTCCCATGAATATTACCCTCCCCTAATAAAAATCATAAATTTATTATACTCCTACAGGTGTTAATGTTCAAGTTGTTTATTCCGCCTGTCCCGCCAATTTGGCTAACAGTTCCTCCAATTTCCGGAGCACCTCCGGACCGCTTAAGTTCTTTACGGAAAGAATTATTTGAAAACCCGCAGCTGCTGAATAAGATACCCTCCGCTTAAACATTTCTGTAATCGGAGCCAGCTGTTCCGCCTTAATGCCCGATAATTCATGAAACCTGATGCTTACTGAATCCCTGGTCTGCACAATGCTCTGGACCCCTGTTCGGGCAGCCAAAGATTTTATCCTGGCAATGGAAATCAAGTTTTCGACCGGGCTGGGTATATCACCAAAGCGGTCCACAAGCTCCTCCACGACATCAAAGGAGTCTTCCTGGTTTTCAATGTGCATAATTTTTTTATAGACCTCAATTTTCACTGCCGAGTCAGATATATAATTGTCACTTATAAATGCATTAATGTTCAAGTCAATAGACGGCTCGGGCAGGCGTTCTGAAGATGTGCCGCTCAGCTCATGAACGGCCTCCTCCAAAAGCCTGCAGTACATATCAAACCCTACAGCCATCATATGGCCGTGCTGTTCAGGTCCCAGGATATTACCGGCGCCCCTTATTTCAAGGTCCCTCATAGCAATTTTGAATCCGGCGCCAAATTCAGTAAATTCGCGAATGGCCTGCAGTCGCTTTTCAGCGATTTCCGTCAGGCTCTTGTCTTTGTTATAAGTGAAATACGCATAGGCCAGCCGGTGTGACCTGCCTACGCGCCCCCTAAGCTGATGCAGCTGGGAAAGCCCCATTTTGTCCCCTTCATCCACAATCAGGGTATTAACATTCTGTATATCCAGGCCTGTTTCGATTATAGTTGTACAAACCAAAATATCATAATCCCCGGAAATAAAATCCAGCATTCTTCTTTCCAACTGGTCTTCCCTCATCTGTCCATGAGCTACCGCAATACGTGCCTCAGGCACTACCGCCTGAAGCATACGGGCTGTTTTATCGATATCCTTGACCCTGTTATGCACAAAATAAACCTGGCCTCCCCGGTCAATCTCGCGCCTGACAGAGTCAGCAATTATTTCCAGGTTAAACTCGAGCACATACGTCTGGACAGGATAACGGTCCTCCGGGGGTGACTCCAGGATACTCATATCCCTTGCTCCAATCATCGCCATATGCAGAGTCCTGGGGATGGGGGTTGCCGAAAGGGTCAGGACATCAACACTCTGCCTGATATGTTTTAGTTTTTCTTTGTGGGTAACCCCGAATCGCTGTTCCTCATCAATAATTACCAGGCCAAGCTCCTTAAATTCCACATCTCCCTGGAGCAGCCGGTGAGTCCCGATAATAACGTCAACCGACCCTTTTTTTAGGTCATTTAAAATTCCTTTCTGTTCCCCTGCAGACTTAAATCTGCTTAACATTTCCACCCGGATCGGATATCCCGCAAACCTCTCCCTAAAGGTGTTAAAATGCTGTTGGGCCAGTATAGTTGTGGGAACCAGGACCGCAACCTGTTTATTGTCCATTACAGCCTTAAAAATGCCCCTGATGGCAACTTCTGTTTTGCCATAGCCGACATCCCCGCACAGAAGACGATCCATAGGTCTGGAAGTTTCCATATCTTTTTTTACATCCTCAATAGCGTTTAGCTGGTCAGGGGTCTCCTCAAAAGGAAAGGCATCTTCAAATTCCTTCTGCCATACCGTATCAGGGGAAAAACTGTGCCCCGGAATTTTCTGCCTGGCGGCATATAGTGCAATAAGGTCATTGGCCAGATCTTTGACTGACTCCTTCACCTTTTGCTTAACCCTGTTCCACTCGTTCCCGCCCAGTTTATAGAGTTTTGGCGCCGTCCCTTCTGCGCCGAGGTATTTCTGAATAAGTTCTATCTGATCTGTCGGAACATACAGCTTATCCTCCCCGGCATACTGAACAAAAAGATAGTCCTTCCGGATTCCGGCAACCTCAAGTTGTTTAATACCCATATATTTCCCAATACCGTGGTTTACATGGACAACAAAGTCACCGGGCCGCAGATCTGAAAAATGGCTTATCTTGGCTCCTTGCTGAGTCTGGGCACGAACAACGCGGGTCTTTTTGGGCTGTCCGAATATTTCCCAGTCTGTAATCACGGCAAGTTTGGCAGCTGTTAATTCAAACCCGGCCTCCAGCAGCCCACATGTAATGACTACTTCCCCGGGTGCAGCCCTCTGGGGGAGCCCGGATTCCATGCCGGCAAAGATGCCGTTGTCCTTGAGAAGCTCTCTGATCTTTTCCATCCGGCCGGGAGTGCTTCCAAAAATAACAACTGCAAAACCATTTTCCCTAAGCGTTTTTATTTCATCAACCAGAATGTCGATTTTACCCTTAAATATGTGCATGGTTTTTGCAGAAAAGTTCACAATGTTACCTGGTTTTACCCCAGGTTGTTTGGGCAGAAGGGAATAACCGACCCTGGTATACCGCGTCATGACCCTGTTAAGCTGTTCAACAGTCAGGTTATTATGCTGCTGGGCGGGAAGCGCCAGTCCCTGTTCCAGAAGGCTCACATGCATTTCTGCCTGTTCCCGCAGCCTGTTCTGGATAATATCCCTCTGCCGGGACGGCTCTTCAAGAAAAACTGCTGACCCCTGAGGCAAATACTCCAATACTGTGACCCCGTCCGGATAAAAATACGAAAACAGGGCCTCAATTCCCTCAGGAACTATTCCCTGGTCAAGTTTTTCCAGGAAGTCACCCATCCTTTCAGATAACCTCTTATAAGCATCATTTTTTCCGGCTTTCAGGAGCATAGTTTTTTCAGTGATAAAATCCTTTCGCAGCCGCGGCAGCGCTTTTAATATCCTTTCCGAGGGAAAGACAGCTTCCCGCGCCGGAATAATGGTGATACCGCTGCGTTTTTCGAGGGAACGCTGTGTCTCTACGGTAAAATCCCTCACAGAATCTACCTCATCATCAAATAGTTCAATCCTGACCGGGTTTTCCGAGACCGGAGAATATATATCCAATATTCCTCCCCTTAGGCTGAAATGCCCCGGACCTTCCACCATATCTACTTTCTCATACCCCTGGTCTACCAGCATCCTGACCGTTTCTGAAAGGTCAAGCCGCTGCCCCACTTCGATTTTTAGGCAAAACCCACAAAAGACCTGGTGTGGAATAAGTTTCTTCAGGAGCGCTTCAACAGGGATTACCACAATGGCTCCCTCACAACTGATAATCCCGTCAAGGGCTTGAAGGCGTTGAATCATAACCTCTCTGCTTTGAGCAATTGCTCCAAACGGAACAGGATCAAGATCAGGAAAAAGCAGGACTTCCCTGCCTGGTAAAAGTGATTTTAGGTCAGTGACCTTCTTCTTAGCCGACTGAGCGCCGGCAGTCACAAAAAACACCGGCTGCCTGCAGCCACTGATAAGACCTGCCGTCAGATAGCTTATCTGGGTAGATGACAGCCCATACACCATCTGATATCCGGTCTTTTTCTGAAGACCTTTTACCAGAGAGACATAATCTGAGCTTTCACGCAATGGATCGTAAAATCCGTGTACCGTCATAGTTGCATTCCCTTTCTTGTAACGGAAATATGCCCTCGAGGCAAAACTCCCTAAACCCAAAAACACGGGCACGCCAAAAAACACCGGTTTTGGCATCCGGTGGTATCTGAATATTAAAAAAGCTCCAGCACCTGGGCTAAAGCTCTGATAGGCCTCCGGAATATCAATCCCCTTGCTCTCCGGCGCTTAACCGCTGTTCGATATTTCTATTATATGACATGCTTTAGTGCATTAGAGGCTTTTGTAAAAAAACAAACTTGTCTTCCTCTCCAAAACCGAGGTCCCTGTTACATTCGGGACAAACTGACAGGAAATAAATTCCGGGACCGTTAGCGTCTTGTAATATTATACCCCTCCCGGTCTCCCCAGTCAAGGCTTCTATTTCTCCCGGAAAGGCACCTTCAGCTACCTCAGCCTCATCAAAAACGGTATCACAGCAGTCACAGAAAAATCTGACTTTCAAGCTGGATGCCCCCTTCTTTTGACCAAAAATTTTAACACCGTAACGTTCCAGAGCATATGCAGCAGATACCCGCTCAATACAGCATATAACCAGTTATGATGCCTCTGCATAACCAGAAAAGTAATATAACCGTAAAAAAGATGCCCGGCAAGACTGGCCGCCCCTGCCTGCAGTCCCTGCAACCCGGCATCCCAGGCGTCATAAACCCCCTCTATCAAGCCAAATGCTCCATGAGTCAGGATTAAAGGACTTCCGGTCAGAACAGCTGCCCCGGTTTTTGCAGCTTCCTCAATCAGCGGCGCAAATACTACTATTTCCCTGGCTCCCATTACCTTTAAGACCAACCGGTTCCCTATCCAGGAAACCACGGCAGCCAGCGCCCCAGCCGCGAAAAACAGCATAACATCCCTCCGGCCGCTTACAACCTATTTACCTCATTCATAGCCTGTTCCGCCCCTTTTTCAATTACTGCCAGTACAGCCTCAGCAGCCTCTTTAACAGCTGCGGTCATTACCTTTGCTTCCGCTTCACTGAATTTGCCGAGGACAAAATCAACATTCTCCAAATACCCGTTCTCCGGCCGACCAAGGCCAATGCGCAAACGGGGGAAATCTTCAGACTGTATCAGGTAAATTATTGACTTCATCCCATTATGCCCTCCGGCGCTGCCTTTGATTCTAAGGCGCAGCTTTCCGAGAGGCAGGTCCATATCATCATAGATTACCAGGATATCCTGCAGATCAGTCTTGTACCAATGTACCATGTCAAGCACGGCTTCCCCGCTGAGATTCATATAGGTCTGGGGTTTAGCCAGAATTATTTTTTCCCCATCCTTAAACCCTTCACCAACCAGGCTTTTAAATCTGGCTCTGTCTACACTAATACCCAAAACTCCGGCCAGGTAATCAATAATCATAAAGCCGATATTATGTCTTGTAGAAGCATACTTACTGCCAGGGTTGCCCAATCCTATTATCAGTTTCACAAAGAATCCCCCTTTATCCACTTGTTTATTCGAGGGCTGAAGCACTTTTCCTCCTGTGAAATTTAAACTTTAGCAACCCTTTTTGTATTATTTGGACCCTTTAAGAAACATCTGCCTCTTCATTTTCAGCTCCGGCAGTTTCCATAGCTTCTCCGGCGGCTTCTCCTGCTGTGTCTTCTTGGTCCTTAACTTCTCTTGCGGCGTCTTCTTCCGGATCCTCCGCCACTCTGGGTGCCACTAACATGACAACCATCTTATCCGGTTCTGTCAGAATCTTTAAATCCCCAGATACCATAAGGTCAGCCACTGTCAAGCGCTCACCTGTCTCAAGGCCGGAAATATCAACACTAATCGCATCCGGCATCTTGTCAGGAGTACACTCAATTTCCAGTTCACGCAGCCCGGTCTGCAAAACGCCTCCGGTCTTCTTTCCGGCAGCCTCACCTTTTAACACCAGAGGAACAGTTGTACGTAATTTGCCCTCCAATGACACTTTACAAAGGTCAGCATGGACAATATCCCTGTGGATAGGGTCTCTTTGCAGGTCCTTGATCATGACCACGTATTTTTTCTGCTCCGGTCCTCCTGTTACATCCAGGTCAATAAGGACATTACGCCCCTTTTTGCGAATTACGGACTCCAGGTCTCTGGGATCAAGTTCAATGGCCTGTTCCTTAATGCCCTTCCCATAAACCACCGCAGGTATCCTCCCTTTATCACGCAAATAGTGCCGATAGCTTCCTTTGGTACTTGGCCTCAGGCTGGCACCTATCTTTGCCTCCACCATTTTCTAACCCCCTCTGTTTCTTTCCAGTTCAGCCTTTTAGACTAACAATCAATTTTGTTATAGTATTTCCCGGAAAATGGTATAACAAACATGTCTCATGAATAATATGGTAGCAAAGAATTTTTATGGGGGGTTTTAAAATTGAGAAAGAGCCGTAAATTTATCTCCATGCCAATAATAAGTTTGGAAGAAGGTATCCAGATTGGTGCATCCAAAAATATCGTTGTGGACCCGTCCAAAATGGAGATTGCCGCAATAGTTATTGACCAGCGCGGATGGTTCCGGGAACAAAAAATAATCCCCTACACAAAGGTCCGGAGTATGGGTGATGATGCCATCACAATAGACCAGTCAGCAAATGTGCAGAGAACCATGAGCCTCCCCCATATGCTGAAATTAATCAAGGAAAATGTTAATCCCATTGGTGTTAAGGTAATTACCGAAAGCGGAACCGTTTTAGGGGTAGTTGACGAATATTATATTGATGAAATTACCGGGAAAATCGAATGCTTCGAAATCAGCGGCAAGTTTCTGGAGAGCCTTTTCAAGGGCAAGGCGCTCATGTCGGCAGAACATATCAGGACTATGGGTTCAGACATTATTGTTGTTAATGAAGGTACGGAAACATACCTGGAAAAGGTCGACGGCGGGTTAAATGAAACAATCCATAACCTGAAAGAAAGCACATCCACACTTTGGGAAACCACTAAAAAGCGCACCGGAAAGATCCGTAAAAATATTAAAGACAAGTATGAAAAAAATGATAACCCCAGTGCATCACCTGCACCTGATGCAGCGGAAACCTCCGGGAACGAAAATTTTCCCGAGCCTGACTCTGGTCTTGACGTAACCAGTGAAGTGGAAATAAGAAATGAGGACATAATTACCGGAGTTTCCGAAATCGTGGAAACTGAAGACACCGAGGCAGCAGATACTCCCGACGTGCCGGAGAATGATTCTGCAGCGCCGGAGGCTGATGCTCCTGAGGAAGCAGTTGATGCTCCGGAAGAGGTCAACACCAAATGAGCTTAAAATGGGGCCGCCCTAAAATCTCAGGGCCGCCCCATCTTCCTCTTGCAATTCCTGCCGGAAACTACCTAGGATGCCTTAAAAAGCTTTTTATATCTGGTTGCCAGGTAGTCAAACTTTTTCCTGTCACCCTTCTCCAATGCAAGGTCAATCTCGGCCAGCATTTCTGCCTTCCGCTCTTCCCTGTCCAGTATCCTGCGGCTCATTTCACGTTCCAAAGCCCGGATAACCTGGTAATAGAAAACCTTCTCCCTGACTTCAGGTGCTAATTCCAAATCAGTATTGCAGGCAGAACACATATAGTCCTTCTCAAAAGAAAGCCAGACAAACAACTCTTCAGGAGTTTTCTGGTCCAACAGGGAAACAATTTCTTCAATATCCTCATAATATTCGTTATCAATCCGACACAGGAATGAAACCGTAGATGCATTAGATGCAGAAATAATCAGGGCATTCGGAAGGTATCTGACATTTTCTACAAAATAGGTATTAGCCAGCAGCCCGTCCCTGGATCGCAGAAAATTCAAAATTTGGGAGGCCTCCTGTTTCTTTAATTCGAATTTACTTAAAAATCCGTCAATAAACTTTTTCTTTTTATATAACATTACTGCTTCTTCCATATTTACCACCCAACTCTATTGTTTAGTCGACTATATCAATTAGACAACCCTGCCGAAAAAACCTGCCTAGCAGGTGTGGTAATTTATGGCCTTACAACGTCCCCCCCAAAAAAACGGGGCCCTCATTCAATTCTTGGGGACCCCCATCCGAAAAATCAATTTTTTCTTAATCCAGGCCGATTTTAGCCCTTTTTTTCTTGATATGTTCCTCTATGCCTGCGGCGACCTCAACCGGGTCATCGCCCAGAGCTACCTTGCCTCCCGTGATACCCTCAAGGTCTTCTGTCAAAAGCTTGACCAGCTCAGGCCCCCCCGCCACGGGAGGTGTGGGTGATAGATGGGTGTAAAGCCCGTATGCCAGAGCAAACATGCCGTCTATTGTCGCCTTTTGTTCCAGGTATTGGGGTGCCGTAACAGCCGCCGGCAGATCTGCGGAGTCAATCCCCAGATGATTGGCCAGGACTGTTGTTAACATGGAAATCCTGCCCGTATCGGTACAGGTTCCGAAGCTAAGCACCGGTGGTATTTTGAGGCTCCGGCATACCTCTTTAAGGCCCGGTCCTGCCATCTCAATGGCTTCAAGGTTGCACAGTCCGGCAACTTCAAGACCGTGGTTGCCACATCCGCCGCTGATAATAAGAATATCCCTTCTGATAAGCTCCTTAGCCAGATTCACAGTCATATAATCATGGGGTCCGGTAGATAAAGTGGTACAGTTTACCAGAGCAACCACGCCTTTTATCTTACCGGCCTTTATGGCCCCGGCCAAAGGCTCGGGAGTGCCCCCAAGAGCTTTAAGCACCGCCTCTGTGGAGAACCCCGAAATTGCCTTGGTAACCTTTTGGGGTACTCTTGGTGTAATTTTCCCCTTACGCCGGGTAAAATTTTCCACAGCGAGGTCTATCAACTGATTGGCAATGCCGGCTGCTTCAGGGGGTTTGTAATCAAAATTTCTGCTGACGCCCGGAATCCGAACCAGATCATTAACACTCACAAGGGTTACGCCGTACTTCTCCTCATAAGGCTTTAAAAAAGGAGGGGAACAGTTTTCATCCATGGCAAAAACATCTATTGCCCCTGTCGCCAATGCCGGTTCAATTGTCAGCCAGTTGCCTGTCAAACCTTTGAACACTTCATCTATGGGAAGCCGCTGCAGCATCTCCTGCCCTGTTTCTATGGAACCGATAATCCGTAATCCTTTTGCTCCGGCGTCCTTAGCACGCTGCTGAACCTCAGGTTTTTTGGCAGCATAGTAAGCTGCCATCCCCACCCATGGTTCGTGCCCGTTAAAAACAATGTTAATATATTCCGGATTCAGAATCCCCAGGTCTACTTCCACCTCATGAGGCATGGGAGTGCCAAAAAGGATGTCCTGAACCATTTCAAGGCCTATCTGGGCTCCGTAAATCGTGGCTACCCCCAGCCGGAGTCCCTTCTTCGCCAGTGATATAAAGTCACCGTTAACATTTGTCAGACAACTGGCCACGGCATCCTTGATCTCATGCAGTGTCCCTGCAGGATAGATAGCCAGATCCCGCCACACCTTCTGCCTCGCGGGAGGTGCAAATGCCGTAATTATCCGGCTGGGCTCATCATATCCGCGATGAAGCTCATACATCAGAAAATCTGACAGCCACAAAGCCACCTGACCCGGATCACCATTTATATTAACCCCGCACTGTCCGGCAAACCAGTAAAGTTTCTCCCTGTCAGTGATTCCGAAGGGGGTTTTCCCTTCAATAGTGGACTTCAATGTCCTGAAGGCCTCATAGGCATGATGGGCATAAGTTGAAGCCCCCATAGCATTTCTCAGCAGCATGTCCCGCATAGCCATGGCATCAGGAGTTATCCCACATACTCCAAGAGTGGCCCCAGTCTTCTCTGAAATGCGGCAGGGGCCATTGGTGCATAGCTGGCAGCTGGTTCCTGATACACAGAAGCCGCACCTTATTTTTTCCTGAGGCTCAAAGCGGTCAAAAGTATTGCTCATCTCATCCTCATGCAATCGTTGATACATTTCCTGGACAGACTCATGGATACTAACTTTCTCATCCAAACGGTGCCTGGTTTTATTGGTCACGTGCACATCCTCCTTATAACATGATTAAACTACCAGATAGTTTTCCTCCCCTTCATTCTTTTAATACAGAAAGCCCTGCCAGCAGGCACTCTGGCTTCATTCCCGCAACAGCAGGAGGATATATGGCATTTCTGTTGAATAATGTATAATTCCCCTTTTAGTTGAATACAGTATATTCACTTGCGAAAGGTGGTTATTATGCAAAAAATTGCTATTGTAACTGACAGCACCTGTGATTTGGAAAATGAACAACTTGAACAATATGGGATTAGTGTCCTCCCGCTAAAAATAATCTACACTGACCGTGAATTTACCGACAGGGTTGACATTACCCCGGAGGAAGTGTACCGGAACCTCGAAAAGGAAGTCCCTAAAACCTCGCTGCCCAGTCCCTCTGATGCTTTTAAGTTATTTGAACATCTGAAAAACAGCGGTTTCACCCATGTCCTCTGTATCCACATCTCCGGCGGCTTAAGCGGCACTATACAGATGGTGCGGAACGCTGCCGCAGAATTTAAGGGCATTGTAATCAAGGTCCTGGACTCCAAGTCCCTGTCAATGGGGTTAGGTTTTCCTGTTCTGGAAGCAGCAAAAGAAGTCTCCAAAGGGAGCAGTTTTGACGAGGTAGTAAACAAAGCTGAGGAGGTAATTGATCAGGTTCAGACTTTCTTTGTTGTCGGCACCCTTGAATACCTGAAAAGAGGCGGGAGAATTGGCTATGTGTCTGCTTCTCTGGGGGAGATACTCCAGGTAAAGCCCATTATATCCATAAATGATGAAGGAAAATACTATACACATGAAAAGACCCGGGGCAGAAAGAAATCACTAAACAGAATGTTAGAGATTATCCGGCAGGCAGCCGAAGGAAGGACAGTTAAAATCGCAGTGTTTCATGGAGATGCCCGGCAGGAGGCAGACTTTTTAATTGCTCAACTGAAGGCATTCGACAATGTTGAGGAAATTGTAACAGGCCAGATAGGTCCCGTTATGGTTGTCCATACCGGCCCGGGCCTTGTGGGTGTCGTTATCTTTTAAAGGCGCATTATATTTAATTCTTTAAATTATAGTAAAATAGGGGTAGATGTGTTCCTCAAGCGGATGACAGACTCCGCTTCCGAAATACATCTACCCCTATTTGTTTATTTAAAAATCACTATGCAAAAAGCTTGCTTACCGACAGGTCCTCATGGATCCTGATTATTGCCTCCCCAAGGAGCGGCGCCACTGAAAGGACCTTCATTTTGTCAATTGCTTTAGGCTCAGGCAGCGGAATCGTATTGGTTACCACAACTTCCTTAATGGGTGACTTCTGAAGCCTTTCTATGGCCGGGCCGGACAGGACTCCATGGGTACAGCAGGCATAAATTTCTTTGGCACCCCGCTCCAAAAGCGCGGCTGCACCCTGGGTTATGGTTCCAGCAGTATCAATTATGTCATCAATCATAACAACTGTTTTGCCATCAACATCCCCGATAATATTCATGATTTCAGCAACATTGGGCTCCGGCCTGCGCTTATCAATTATCGCTATGGAAGCCCCGATACGCTCAGCCATATCCCGGGAACGGGTAACCCCTCCCAGGTCAGGTGAAACAACAATAATATTTTCGAGGTTTTTGCTGAGGAAATATTCGGCCAGAATCGGAACTCCCGGCAAATGATCTACTGGAATGTCAAAAAAGCCCTGTATCTGGCCTGCATGCAGATCCATGGTAATTACCCTCATGGCGCCACTTGCTGTAATCACATTTGCCAGCAATTTCGAAGTAATCGGGTCACGGGCCCTGGCTTTCCTGTCCTGTCTGGCATATCCGTAATAAGGTACAACCGCAGTGATTCTCCGGGCTGAAGCCCTCTTAAGTGCGTCAATGACTATCAAAAGCTCCATGATATTATCATTCACAGGCTCACAGGTAGGCTGGATTACAAATACATCGGCACCCCTGACACTCTCATTGATCTTCACATGAATCTCACCGTCACTGAACCGGGAAACTTTGGATTCACCAATTGATACCCCAAGGTATTCGGCAATTTCCTCGGCCAGTTTCAAATTCGCATTTCCAGAAAAAATTTTGAGTTTCCGATTAAAGATTGGCATTGGCTTGCAAAAACCCCCCAGCAAATTAATATAAATAGTTTTTTACCCAATTATCTATTATATCACTTTTTCTTGTTTTTTCTAGTAGTCCACTCAGGATATACTTTTTGTTTCGCTCTTTCGATACACAGGGCCCCATCGGGAACATTTTTGGTGACAGTTGACCCAGCGCCTACAATTGCGTTCTCCCCCACTGTTACTGGCGCTACCAGATTGGTGTTACTGCCAATAAAGGCGTTATTTCCAATACTGGTCTTCCATTTCTCTGTTCCGTCATAATTACAGGTAATGGTGCCGGCACCAATATTGACCCTCTCTCCGATATGAGCATCACCTACATAACTCAAATGCGGCACCTTGCTGCCCTTTTCCACCACTGAATTTTTAATTTCTACAAAATCGCCCACCTTTACGTTATCACCCAGAACAGTTCCGGGCCTGATGTAGGCAAACGGTCCAATAGTCACGCCATTGCCAACCGAAGTATCAGTAATTACAGAATTCTGCACGGTTACTGCATTTCCTGCCTTAACATTAGTTAATCTTGAATATGGTCCGAGGATAGAATTTTCTCCAAAACAACAGTTCCCCTCCATAACCGTGCCGGGATATACAATTGAATCACAGCCAATAATAACCTCACTGCCTATATAAGTGTTGTCGGGGTCAATGATTGTCACTCCTGCAGTCATATGTGCGGTCAATATTTTCCGTCGCATCAGGGTCTCGGCGGCAGCAAGCTGGACCCTGTCATTAATCCCCATGATTTCCAGGGCGTCCTCCACTTTAACGGCACCCGTCCGCCCACCGCTGCCGGCTATCACCGAAATTACATCAGTGAGATAATACTCGCCCTGGGCATTGGCCGGAGAAATAGTTTGCAAAGCTGTAAATAACTCTTTAGCTGCAAAACAATAAATTCCCGTATTTATTTCATTTATCTTTAACTGGTCTCCTGAAGCATCCCGATGTTCCACAATCTGCGTTACAGCTCCATCGCCGTCTCTAATAATCCTCCCATAGCCCGATGGATCCTCAACATCAGCAGTCAATACGCTAACGGAATCCCCCGCTTCCTTATGTTTCTGCAAAAGTCGCTGCAGCGTATCAGGTGAGATTAAGGGGGTATCCCCACACAGCACCAGGATGCTGCCGGTAAAATCAGTTAACAACCGTTCTGCCTGCATAACGGCATGACCGGTACCCAACTGCTCGGTCTGTTCAACCCAGGCAACATCAAGCTTGACAGATTCTCTGACCATATCTGACCCGTGCCCGATGACCACAATATTCCTGCTGATACCGGCTCCTACAGCCGCGCCGATTACATGTTCCAGCATCGGTCTGCCGCATACGCCGTGCAGCACTTTAGGCAGCCGGGACTTCATCCGTGTTCCCTTACCGGCTGCTAAAATAATTGCCACTACATTCACGTAAGCGCTCTCCTCCCTTTTTATTAGTTATTATAGTTACCATAATTCAGGCATTTTAGCATAAAATTAATATTCCACGTAAAGACGGGTTTTCCTGCGGTTTATAGAAAACTTCACTTTTCAGGTAACGGACAAAAAAAAACAGGAGTTTGCATCCTGTTCACAACTGTTAACAATTAAGCTGTAGCCAAAGCATTTTGGTAAGCTTCAAGCACAGCAGACTGAATCACTTCCCGGGCATTTGATGTAATAGGATGCGCTATGTCCCGAAACTCCCCGTCAGGAGTTTTCCGGCTCGGCATAGCAACAAACAGACCGTTCTGGCCTTCAACAACCTTTACATCATGGATAACAAAGGAATCATCCAGAGTTACAGATACAATAGCCTTCATCTTGCCATCCTGGTTAATTTTTCTTACCCGCACATCAGTGACATTCATTTTTTGCAACCCCCTTTTCAGCCCAATCAAAATCATTCGTTAAATTTCGATATTCTTCATTTACCAAAGAATTCCTTCCTGGCAAGTGCAAAATTTTAAGAAAATTTTTAATTTACTGAGAATGGCTACTGGTTATGCTTGGAATTCCGGAGAAAAGGTGGCGTATTAAGAGAAAAACGACAAAAAAGACCAGCACTTAGGCTGGTCAGGTTGCTGACAAAGTCATTAATTTTGAACTATAAAAATCTTTAAAGACAGGGGTAGATGTGTTCCGGATGGCGGAGTCTGTCGTCCGTCCGGCCCGCGACCCGCAACGCGGGAGCGGATGCCGGCGGAGATGTAGCCCGCCGGAGGAATTCATCTACCCCTGTCTATATTAGAGTTTAATACTCAAAAAATATGGGGTTTGTCAATAAGCTGACCAGCACTTAGGCTGGCCGGTCCAGGTATTGAGATACGATTGAATAGTCACTGGGTTTATCGACATCAATTCCAATTTCAGGGTACTTTGTGATTATGGCCTTTACATTAATCCCAAGTACTTCAGAAACCTTGTCTTCAAGTTCGGGAATGGACAGCATGTTTAATATAAGCTTGAATACAAATTTAAACCCCAGGATACGACATAACTTTACCGGGCTTTTGCGGTAATTTACAAACTCCCTGGCTTTTTCAGCACTTCGTGGTACAGCAGCAGGATTTACAATAAAAAGGTTTCCTCCGGTAAACCTGCCCTCTTTGAGCTTCGCTGATGTTCGCTCAATTTCCGGGAACCGGCGGTATACTTCATTCATCGAAACTATCGGATAGAAAAAGTCAGCATCATATTTCAGGCTTAAATCCACAAAGTTCTTCACAGCCTGTGCAGTCAGAAGCGGAATATCACACGTGGCAATGAGGACAGGGGCAGATGTGTCCACATATTCAAGGGCTTTAACAGCATTTTCAATTATCCCATATTTTGTCTGCACTACGGTGACACAATCATCAGCCAGAAACTCCTCTAACTCTTTCGGACCCGCAACCACAATCCTGTGGACTATGCCTGATTCCTTAAGGGCATCAATAACATACCTGACCATAGGCTTGCTCCCTATTCTGATCATAGCCTCATAAGACTCGTTACTGCAGTCCCTTAGCGGGCCGGAATTGTCACTGCCGGCAACAACAATAGCATCAAGCATTTAACTAACCCCTTAACTAAATTTGCTCTTCTGGCCCGGGTTCTTTTAACTCATTTAACTTCTCCAGCATGCTGTTTTCTGCATTTTCAATATGTTCCCTTGCCAGGGCCTGGGCCAGTTCCACATTTCGTTCCGAGACAGCCTCAACTATTTTTTTGTGTTCATCAAGAGCATATTTCATCCGTCCCGGTGTTGAGAGAGACGTGGTCCGGAACCTCTGTATCTGTTCACGTAGATTACTCACAATTTGTACCAGCCTCTCATTCCGGCTGGCCTTAAAAAGGGTATCATGAAACTCGGTATCCACCTCTACCAGTTTTTCCAGATTATTGGTTTGGACGCATTCCCCTATCTTGACCAGAATACGTTCCAACTGCTCCAGTTCCTCTTCAGTAATACGTTCTGCTGCCAGGCCTGCTGCCAGGCCCTCAAGCGCCGTCCTGATTTCAAAGACATCTGCTATGTCCTTGACCGAAATCCCGGCTACATAAGCGCCCTTCCGGGGTATCATGACAACAAACCCTTCCAGTTCCAGTTTTCGGATGGCCTCTCTTACCGGGGTTCGGCTGACACCCATTTCTTCAGCAAGCTGAATCTCCATAAGTCTTTCTCCAGGCTTCAGCACTCCATTGATGAGGGCTTCCCTCAGTGTTTCAAATACTATTTCCCTTAAGGGTTTGTAATTATCAAGGGTTACAGGAATTAATCTAGTCTCAGACATCACTTCTCTCCCTTTCATGCGGCTGGTAAAATTTATTATTACCGGTTAATAGTCTATTCTATATGTTTTCTCCTAATTCCTGCTGCCTGCTCGCAATGTCCGGGATACCCCTACAAACATGCCCTCCAGCTCCTTTTTCAGGCCTTCGGCAATTTCCTCTGCCTGATTCAGGTCATGCGTTATTCCAAATACTGTCGGACCGCTTCCTGACATCAGGGCCCGCAGCACCCCTGCCTGTTCCAGCCTCTTCTTGATCTGCCCTACAACCGGATATGCCGAAAGGGTCACAGATTCCAGCACATTAGCCAGGCCTCCTGCAATGCCTGCCTTATCGCCTCTCTCAATTGAGGAAATCATCTGCCGGGTGTCCGGCCTGCCACCGACCCTGCCAGGGTCAAAGCCCCTGTAAATTTGGGCTGTAGAGACATCAAGCGGAGGTTTTACCAGGACCAGCCGGAGTTCAGGTACATCCGGCAGTGGCAGGATAACCTCCCCCCTTCCTTTGGCCAGCGCGGTTCCACCTCGGATACAAAAAGAAACATCAGAACCTATCAGCGCAGCCTTGGCTAAAAGCTCTTCATAACTTAACCCCAGTTCCCACAAGGAGTTTAACCCCTTAAGTACCGCTGCCGCGTCAGTTGATCCTCCGGCCAATCCCGCAGCCAGAGGAATATTCTTGGTGATATGAATTCTTACCCCGCTTTTTATTCCAAAACTCTCTTTTATAAGTAAAGCTGCCCTGTATGCTATGTTATACGGGCCTCCCGGAAGTCCGGGATGATTGGTAACAACCTCAATCCCTTCTCCGGTCTCTTCCAGAACCACCACATCATGAAGTTCAATTGCCTGCATTACCATTTCCACCTCATGGTATCCATCAGGCCGTTTTCCGAGTATGTCCAGGGTCAGGTTAATTTTAGCGGCTGCTTTGAGTTCCGTTCGTCTCAAAGAATCCCCCCCTTTTTTTCACGTTATGATAATGTATTTTCTACAAAGGGGAAAAATCCTTCCCAGACCCTTAATTAACAGACAACCTTTCTTCCATCATCTTCCTTACTATTAGCATTGAGCTTCTCCGATACCGTTTTAATCAATTCCTGTACAGGGGTAAACTTTTCGTAGAACACGATTATTATATCCCCTTTACTGGCCCGGCTCAGTCCATCCTCAACTGCAGCCTTCTCCGGCAGACAAACCGTTACTCTGTCTGCCTCCACGCCGGCTTCCAGGACTGCCTGCCGCATGAGTGAGGCCACTTCCCCTGCCTGGCGCCCGCGCAGGTCTTTGTCTTCTTTGATAATGATTTCATCACAATACTGTGCTATGATGCGTCCTGCCTCAATTATATCAACATTTCTCCTGTCTCCGGGCATCCCGACAACACCTATCACCCGCTTGGGGTTTAACTTTCTTACGGTTTGCAGGGTTTGGAGAAACCCAGCGGTATTATGACCATAATCCACTACAACCTTGTACAGCCCGGTCTCAAATACATTAAACCTCCCCGGATTGCATGTCTCATCAGATTTAAAGCTTAACAGACCATCCCTGATACTTTCTGTATCTACCCCCAGGGCGGCACACCCTGCAGCGGCAGCCAAAGCATTAAACAAATTATGTTTAACAATGCCTCCAAAAGTACAGGAAATGTGTTTTACAGGCAGAATCTTTTCAATTTTTACACCGGCAGCCTTCACCATTGAACCATTCTTTATAAATACCGCCGTTCCACCTGCCCCCAGATGTCTCCTGACTAGGACATTATCTGAGGCAGCGCTGAAATACACTATCCCTGAGCGTACCCTGTCAGCCATTGCCGCTACATAGATATCATCTGCATTAAGGACAGCCGTGCCTCTTTTAAATACCGCCTCGGCAACCACCGACTTCACCATTGCCATATCTTCCAGAGTCTCAATCCCTTCCAGTCCCAGGTGATCATTGCTTATATTGGTGATAATACCGATATCACTGTAGTCATAGCCCAACCCGGCTCTGAGAATCCCTCCCCGGGCGGTTTCCAGGACCGCAACCTCTACAGAGGGATCCCTGAGGATAACCCTGGCGCTTTGGGGACCGGTAGTGTCACCGGCTACGATTTTTCGGCCATTAATATAAACACCGTCTGATGTGGTGGTTCCCACAACCTGACCTGTTCCGCGGAGAATATGACTGACCATTCTGGTAACTGTTGTTTTACCGTTTGTCCCGGTTACAGTAACTATTGGAATTCTGGACCGCGTCCCCGGGGGAAACAGCATCTCCACAATTGCCCCGGCAACATTCCTAACCTTACCCTTGGCCGGATAGTGATGCATTCTTATCCCCGGCGCAGCATTCACTTCTATCAGGGCTCCATTATCACGCTCCAGCGGCTGGTCAATTTCCCGGGCTACCAGGTCAACCCCGGCTACATCAAGCCCCACCAGGCGGACTGCCCTAAGCACCAGCTGTACCGTATCCGGGTGCACCCTTCCCGTTACATCTGCGGCAATTCCCCCGGTGCTGATATTGGCATTTTCCCGGAGATACACTATTTCGCCCTCTCCCGGCACGGAATCAGGTGTCAGCCCTTTTTTGGCCAACACCATGATGACTACGGGGTCAATTTTTATTTTGGTCAGGGGCTTTTCATGGCTTTCACCCCTGAGTGGGTCCATGTTTACCAGACCAACTAACTCTTTGACGGAACTCTGCCCGTCTCCCACCACAAATGCAGGAATCCGTTCCGCTGCCGCTATCACCCGGTCTCCAACAACTACAACGCGGTAATGTTTCCCTTTGATGTATTTTTCAATAATTGCCCTTGGACTAATCTGGAGGGCTACTTCAAGGGCCCGGGCAATTTCTTCCCGCTTTGTCAGGTTTAAGGCAACCCCTTTGCCTTGATTTCCGTCGAAAGGCTTAACCACAACAGCATCACCAATCTGTTGGGCAATTTCAAGGGCTTCCCATTCGGTCCGGGCTACTCCGCCCCACGGCACCGGTATCCCGGACTCTGCCAGAAGCTGTTTAACCAGTACCTTATCACACGCAATATCCACACCCACACACCGGGTCTGTCCGGTAATGGTAGCCTCAACTTTCTGCTGGTATTTGCCATATCCGAGCTGAAGTATACTGCCTTCACCCAGGCGCATCACAGGTATTCCCCTTCTTACAGCCTCCCGGGCCACGGCCGCTGTGCTGGGCCCCAGGCTGGTCCGGTCTGCCGCCTGCCTGATAGCAGCAACTTCAGCAGCTAAATCAATTAATTTATTTTTCAGCAGTGCACCAACAACCTTAACAGCTGCCTGTACTGCCCTGATACCGCCTTCTTTGGACTCAAATTCAGTAATCACATAGTACATCCCCGGTGTTTCAGCACAAATCGTCTTCCCGTAAATTACATCCATTCCGGCAAGGTGCTGCAATTCCAGGGAAACATGCTCGATTACATGCCCCAGGTATGTGCCTTCCCTCAGCCTTTCCACAAAACCACCCGGTTTGCCCCGGGAACAATAGTGTTCCGACAAGGTTGGCATATGAGCCTGCAGGTTCTTCACAAAGCCCGGATTTGTTTCGGTAGTCAGCTCCCGGTACTCTCCCAGATCGATTTTAGTCTTAATCACAGGACTATAGCAGTAAATGTTTGCTCCCTCAAGAACTCTGATTTCAATTATCTCCATTTCCTTCTCCTTCCTTCGATTCACCGCTCATATCACTGATGACAGGTGCCCTTGCAGCCAAATCAAAACCAAAGCCTTTTGGCAGAACATGCAAAACCACACGATCTATAGCCAGGGCCTGCCCAGGTGACAGTTCAGAAACATTGGTAAAAGAAACACCCCGGCCATCCACAAAAGTAACCGTCTGGGAACCAATCACTTCCAGCCTGGCATCTGCCCTTATGATTACGGCTGTATCTTCATCTATGCCCATTCCCAGTATATAAGGATTATGGGCTACAGCAGACAGCAAACGACCAATTCTGCCTCTTTGGGCAAAATGCTGGTCAATTACCACTTCTTCCAGCAGGCCCAGACCCGGTGCCAGCTTAATAGTGTTCAATTTTGGCGCCTCATCACTGTTGCCCTCAACAATCATGGTATTGCTCATAACAGAAGCACCGGCGCTGGTGCCTGCGATAACAGCTCCGCGCCGGTAAGCCTTCTGAAGAGCCTCATTCGCTGTTGTGCCGCCCAATATCGAAGTAAGCCGCAATTGGTCGCCACCTGTAAAAAAGATACCCGTTGCTTCTGCCATCTTTTCGACAATGCTCCGGTTATTGGCTTTTTCCCGGGAGTCCAGGTCAAGCGACTCGACTATACCCGCTCCCAATTCCTCAAACAGGCTGTGATACTTCTTCCCGGCGCTGTCCGGCTCCAGGGTAGCTGTGGTGATGATTACCAGGTTCGCCTCAGGACCGCCGGCCAACCTAATGAACTCCCTTAAAATTTCACAGTTCCCTTCCTTATCCTCCGCTCCCCCGATAACCAGCAGAGTTCCATTAACCTTGTTTCCCATATAGTCCTCCGTTTTTAATCAATCAGGTGGTATTTTGCCCTTTTTTACCAGTGATTATACTATTTTGGTCCAGATGCATATAATGTTAATAACCGTATCCGGCGTGTATTCCGGCTGCCCACCGGTAATTACAAGGAGGTTGTCATGAATAGAGAAACTGTCTATTCCCAAAAGCGTATATATATTTATACCTTTGACCGTAAACTCTTTCTCGCCACTTCACAACGAACCGAAAAAATCTATCCCATAGCGGTAGGAAAACCGCAGACTCCCACTCCCCACGGAACTTATCAAGTGGTAAACAAAATTATTAATCCCGGAGGGATACTGGGCAGCAGGTGGCTGGGTCTGAGTATCCCTAACGGCCCTTACGGCATCCACGGCACTTCCAGGCCCGAATCCATAGGGAAGGCCATTTCCAATGGCTGTATCAGGATGTTTAACCAGGATGTTGAAGAACTTTTCAACAGTGTCAGTATAGGAACAACGGTAATAATCAAGCCCCTTGCCGAAGAAGCAGGGGTGCCAGGTGACCATAATTAAATGGGGTCTTCTTTTTTTAAACTTGACGCAGGGAGGGGCAGATATATTCCTCCAGGATGGCTACAACTCAGCCGGCTAGCCACTCGCGCCAAGGCGCTCGTGGGCCGGCTGACGTCAGACTCATCCTTCCGGAACACATCTGCCCCTCCCTAAATCCAAGTTCAAGACATAGAAACTGCCCCATTTGATTATGGGACCCTCTCACTGTACCTTTCACACCTTAAATCCTTTGACCAGGTCGCGCAGTTCATGTGCCATTCCTGACAGATTTTCGGCAAACTGGGCAATCTCCTCTGTAGACATCGCCTGCTCCTCTACTGCAGAAGAGATGTTTTCCGCATGTTCTGAGTTAATATGGGTCAAGTGGGTAATCGTCTCGATGGCCTCCATGGCATTATGGCTTCCGGCGGCCATTTGCTGTGTTGAGGCCGAGTTTTCCTCGGTAATTGAAGCCACATTGTTTACGGCTACTACCACCGCAGAACTGTTTTCACTCATTTTCTGGGCTGCCCCTGAGATAAGCTGAATCTGACTCAGGGTCAACTCCACAGTCTTCATTATCTCTTCTAAGGCCTGTCCGGCATCATGAGCCAGCTGTACCCCCTCTTCAACTTCAGCTGTCCCCTGTTCCATTGCTGTTACAGCTTTTTCCGTCCCTTTTTGAATACTGGTAATCAGTTCCGCAATTTCCTTGGTCGCCCCGCCGCTTCTTTCTGCCAGCTTCCTGACCTCATCAGCCACTACAGCAAAGCCCTTCCCGTGTTCACCGGCACGGGCAGCCTCAATGGCGGCATTTAATGCCAGCAGGTTTGTCTGTTCCGCAATCTCGTCAATTACCTGGATAATTTCTCCGATCTTTTGTGACTGGTCACCCAGTTCCTTTATTTTGACCGCCGATTCATCGACAGAGGTTTTAATCTTTTCCATTCCGGAGATAGTGGAATTAACGGCCGTCTCCCCATTGCGGGCAACCTTGGCAGCATCAGTGGCCGCATTTAAAACGGCCTGGGCATTGCCGGTAACATCCTCAATATCTTTAGCCATTTCGCCTATGGTCATGGAGGTCTGGTTGACATGGGTCGACTGTTTCTGGGCACCACCGGCGATCTGATTTATGGCTTGGGTAAACTGGTCCATTATATCTTTTGTCCGGGTAACGGCATCCATCTTGTTATTGATACCCTGCACCATCTCTTGTATGGATGCGGCAACCAACTGCCCGCTTTTAGCTGCTTCCTCAGAGGTAAGAGTCAGACTGTCACTGGTCTGGGTAACATGGTCTACGGAATTAACCACCTTTTTTACCATCTGATGTGTTTTCTCTATAAACTGGTTAAAGTTATCTGACAGCATACTGAATTCGTCGGAGCCACTGACCTGAAGCCGCCGGGTCAGGTCGGCATCTCCGGATGCCAGGTTCCGGGCTGCCTCCAAAATCCGCTTCACCGGATTGTTTACCATTAATTTGATAACAACAGCAAGGATAATGCTAATAGCTACCAGTATCCCCAGCATGATTCCGATTGTCTGTTTCTGCACCACTGCAATTTTTGCTTCTGCCTGCTCTATGGATATGGCTACTCTATAGCCGCCCCAGTGCCGGCCATCTACAAATATAGGATAAGACATGTCCCACATGTCCTCACCGGTATCCCGGTTATAAACCTGTTTCAGGGCTTCAGTGGTAGCTGCCGCCGCTGCCCCGGTAGGGTCATTGAAAATCCGCTTGGTTCTTGCTTTGTATGTCGTATTATGAGTGGGCAGATATCCGTTAAGAATTGGGTCCTCGGAATAAGCCACCGGGATGGCAAAAACCACATCTTCGTCTACAAGAAACGAGTCCACATACTCCTGCCAGTATTTGTCGGTATAACTGTCAAATTCAGAACTATATACAATATTACTGCCATCTTCTGTCTTACCTGTTTCCCGGTAATTCCTGTCAAATAATTCTTCTTTGGTGATAATTCCATCCCTGATATCATTTACAATCATTGCCTGCAGGCCCAAAGCAGCGGCTTTTGCCAGGGCAAAGCCTTTTGCCTCCAGATCCTTTTCTACCCGCATCCGGACCTGGCGGCACTGATACCACGTAAAGAGACCCATAAGTATTCCCAGGCAGATGAACAGAGTAACCACTAACTTAAAAGACAGACTTTTCGTAATTCTGACCAAAACATATCCCCCCTCTAAATATTTTGTTTTGGAAATTTAAAACCCTTACAAAAAACTGGTTACCCAACCCATACGCCCACTTATTTTACACCTATACCCCCAGTTATTTCCCTATTTTGTAAGTTATCACACGTTATTGCTTTAATAAATATTTTTCCCGCAAATATACAATATTTGGAGATAAGCAGTTATTTGGCAGGTTAACCGGAAATATGTAGAATTTTGCTGCAAATTGCAGGTAATTCCCTGTTTTTGTCGAATTCATAATCAAAACCTGGAAAAAAAGGGGAGGTATATACTTTGTGTCTGGGACTTTCTTCCTCTTAAAGGCCTTAACAAATTGTGAAAGGAGCGTTAGAGGGGATGAAAATAGGTTTATTTTTCTCCCGGTCAGGCGGAGTTACCGACAGAGTTGTCGATATTGACCACCTGGCCAGGAAATTCAGTCAGGAGTATCATACCTTCATTGTCGACGATTTCTTCACACCTGAAGGACTCAAAGCTATCCAGGCCCAAGTCGCAAAAGCTGGCTTTGATGCAGTCGTTCTTGCCGGAGATTCTCCACTGAATTACTCAAACAGGAAGAGTGCCGATTTTGTGGTAAATCGGCTTGAGGCTGCAGGTATCAATATTAACAAAATCAGTTTTGCTAATATTAAGGAGCAGGCAGCCCTGGCTCACCCGGGCCAGCCGCAAAAGGCAACCGCAAAAGCAAAGATTCTGGTGGAAGTTGCTATTGAAAAGGTGCGAAATTCCCACCCCATCAAAACACGGCAAATTGCGCCACATCCGGCTGTTGCCCTTATAGGAGCTACTCCGGCAGCAATGCTGGCCGCACAGCGGCTTCTGGAACGTGATTTCAAGGTATATATCATTGACACAGCTGACAGGTTTCGCAAATTTCAAAGAAGCGAGCACCAGGAAAAAATCGCCTCTGTAATTACATATGTTGAAATGAACCCAATGACTAGATTTCTGCTGAATACACAGATTAATGACATTTACGGATATCCGGGAAGATTCACCCTTAATATTACCACTGAGGATATGACAAGAGATATTACTGTTGGTAGTATTATTCTCGCAAATACTGCAGACCCCGAAGCTACCCAGGCTTTACGCCCGATGGTCCACATTGACGTAAATGACGCCGGCCTTTTTAAACCTGTGAATCCCGATACCCTGCAGGTATTCACTTACGAAAAGGGAATTTTCCTGCTTCCGGATGATGAAGAACGGGATATTTCCTATATTGTGGCCCTGAGTGACTCGGTGGCATTTGCAGTTACTTCCTTCTTGGAAAAAAGGGAGATTAGTTACCGGATTCAGGTTTCCGAAATTAATGAAGAACTATGCAGTGGCTGCGGAGCCTGTGTGAAAACCTGCATGTTTAAGGCTTCCAGCATTGACCCCCAGAAAAACATATCTATTATAGATGAACAGAGATGTAAGGGCTGCGGCAACTGTGTGACCTCCTGTCCCACCGGGGCCAGAGACCTGCTGACCTACCCGCAGAAGTACCTGACAAAGGCTATTGAATTATTGGCTGGCGGCACAGAAAACATTGAGCCCAAGATACTGGCATTTCTTTGTGAGGGCTGTGGATACCAGGCGCTGGACCTGGCCGGTATCGAAGGTTTAGAATATGATGTCAATATAATGCCCCTGGGAATCAGGTGTGGCGGCAATATTGACACCCAGCTGATTCTTGAAGCTTACCGGCAGGGATTTCAGGGAATCATAATCTGTAAATGTGGCGACACTGACTGCCGCAATATCGTAGGCAATACCGACCTGGACCGGCGCGCTAACCTCTTCCGTGAAATCCTGAGGAGCAGGGGAATTGACTCAGAGAACCTGTGGATTGTTGAGGGTCTGAGGGGAACAAAAAATAACTGTGTCCATTCTGTTCAAGCCCTGTACGAGGAAATAAAAAATAACGGAGGTGGAAACTAATGGTCAAAGTAACAGCAGCTTCCGTCTGGCTCCAGGGTTGTTCAGGCTGCCACATTTCACTTCTGGACCTTAATGAAGAACTGCTTGACCTTCTGGAAGTTGTAGACCTTAAAGCATCTCCCATTCAGGATGTCAAAGAAATCCCTGAAGTGACGGTGGGAATTGTTGAAGGCTGTGTTTCCAACAGCCATAACCTTGGGATTAATGAAAATCATAGTGCCCTGATTCCCGAATTTGCATCAGGATGACGAAATAGTAAGCAAAGACGTCCGGGTAACCGTAACCAGGCAGGCAGGTGAAGGGATTGGTGTCATTGAAGCTCCTCGGGGGACCCTGATACACCATTATCAGGGCTGACGATATGGGTAAACTGGAAAAGGTAAATATCATCGTCTCTACCGCCCATAACTATGCAGCAATGGACAGAGCAGTCAATGAAGTTGCCAAAACAGTCACCCTGGCATCGGCATCTATAAAAATAAGCAGCTCATATCCGGCAAACTGTTCACAAGCACTTTGCGATCCATAGCTGCCTCCTACTGACTATACCATTAACATGGCCACTATCTCGTCTGCAATATTATGAATCGGAAGAATTCTATCCGCTTTCCCCATTTCGACAACAACACGCGGCATTCCATATACCACACAGGTTGCCTCATTTTGGGCAATCGTTTTTCCTCCTGCCTGCTTAACCGAAGCAGCACCTCTGGAGCCATCGAAACCCATCCCGGTGAGGATTACCGCAACAATCCTTGACCCGTAAAAATCCACCGCAGATTCCAGGGTTACATCCACAGCGGGCCTGACACTGTGTACCGGCGGGTTCTGGTTTAAACCGAGCAGGGTCTTGGAACGCAGAATCATGTGGTATCCTCCGGGAGCAACATATGCCTTGCCGCTCAGCAGCTCATCTCCCTCCTGAGCTTCACATACCTCCAGTTGAGAGGTGTCATTAAGCCTGTTGGCCAGAGATTTAGTGAAACCTGGCGGCATATGCTGGACAATCAAAACAGCTGCCGACAAATTCCCTGGCAGACGCGGAACAACCTGCTGCAATGCATTCGGACCTCCCGTGGAACTCCCGATGACAACCAGCCTATTTGGGGTTAGCCCAGACGGTAGTACAGGAGAAAACGATACAGGTTTTTGTAGAACGGGCAATATTGAGCTTCTAAAATTGGTAACAACGGCTCTGGAAGCGACTCTAACCTTGGCCACCAGTTCTTCCTGAACTTTATGTATATCAAGGGAAATCGTCCCTGAAGGCTTGCCAACGAAATCAATCGCTCCAAGGGTGAGTGCTTTTACTGTCGTCTCACTCCCATCCTGTGTAAGGCTGCTGAGCATAATGACGGGAGTAGGGCACTCTTTCATAATTCGCTGCAAAGCTGATAAACCATCAAGTCTGGGCATCTCCACATCAAGGGTAACTACGTCCGGCTTCAGACTCTTGATTTTTTCAAGTGCATCCAACCCATCCCTGGCGGTACCGATAACAACGATGTTTTCATCAGACTCGAGTAAGTTGGAAACCACCTTCCTCATATATGCGGAATCATCTACGACAAGGACCTCAATCCTTTTCGGCATTGTTATTCCTCCTGCACAGCATGTTGAGTAATGTTAGCAATTTATCCAATAAATCTTTTGATTGTTGATAATATTTTTTCGGGTTGGTAAGGTTTAACGATAAAATCCTTAGCTCCTGCTTTTATAGCAGACATGACCGTGTTCTGCTGACCCAGGGCGCTGCACATGACAATAATTGCATTCGGGTCTACCTTTTTGATTTCCGCAACTGCTGTCAACCCATCCATTATCGGCATGGTTATGTCCATCAGCACCAGGTCAGGTTTTATATTCTGGTATTTTTCCAGGGCCTCCTGCCCATTTTCGGCTTCATCAACAGCATATCCGTTCTCGGTAAGCAGTTTAGCACACCGCATGCGCATAAATGCGGCATCATCAACCAGCAACACCTTTGCCATTTTGCCACTCCTTTCATTTGTGCCGGCTTAAGAGGCAACCTTTTTTATGAGATTGGAAACATCAACAATAAGGGCAACATTGCCATCCCCAAGAATGGTTGCCCCTGAAATCCCCTGGACATCACCTACGTATTTTCCCAGGCTCTTGATAACAATTTCCTGCTCACCTACCAAAGAGTCCACCACAAGCCCCACCTGCTGTCCAGCCAGATTAACCACAACGATAAAGAGTTTTTCCCTCTCATCTTCACTTATACTGCCGTCGAATACAGTCTTAAGTCTGATTAGGGGCAGGGCTTTACCCCTGACCACAATTACCTCATGATTATTCACGTATTCAATCTGTTTTTTCTGTATCCTGATAGTCTCTGTTACGGTGGATAATGGAATTGCATATACAGCCTCTCCTATCGAAACAAGCAGGGCTCTGATAATTGCAAGGGTTAGCGGCAGCTTGATTTTAAACTCCGTTCCCTTACCCACAATTGAGTTAATCTCAATAGCCCCATTAATTTTTTCGATGTTGTTCCTGACTACATCCATTCCCACCCCACGGCCGGATACATCTGTCACTTTTTTGACAGTACTTAGTCCAGACATGAAAATCAGACTAATTGCTTCTTTATCTGTAAGCCTCCTGGCTTGTTCTTCTGAAACCAGACCCTTTTTGATACCACTCTGCCTGACGGCCTCAGGGTCAATTCCCTTGCCATCATCTTTGATGGTTATAATAATATGGTTCTCTTCATGGGCAGCCTGAAGCTTCAGCTGACCAATCCGGTTCTTACCGACTGCCTCCCGTTCCTCGGGCAATTCCAGGCCATGGTCAACAGCATTTCTCAGCAGGTGAATCAGAGGATCACCAATTTCCTCAATAATTGACCGGTCAAGTTCCGTCTCTTGGCCTGTCATGATAAAATCAACCTCTTTCCCTGCTTTCTGGGAAAGATCTCTAACCATACGCGGAAACTTGTTAAAAAGGTTTTCGACAGGAAGCATCCGGGCTTTCATAATATGTTCCTGGAGCTGCGTTGTTACCCTGGCTATATGTACAGAAGTTCTGCCAAGGTCCTGAGACATATCATCCATTTCGTGTTCCGTCTCCATCATATTAAGTATCTGAAACAGTCTGGTCCTGTCAATAACGAGTTCCCCCACCAGGTTCATCAGACCGTCAAGAAGCTCTACATCCACCCGTACAGTCCTGTTGGTTTTCTTTGCACTCAGTATCTTAGCTCCATTGCCTGCCTTTTCAGAATTTTCTCCTTTTGTGACAGGTTCGGCGACAACCTCTTTAGGGGCTGCTTCAATATTGTCAGGCTGTCCTGATGAAGACTCCGGGGCACTGTAATTGGAGACATCGAATTTTTCTATATCCGGCAGCTCCTGAATAAGCTTTTTAATAGACTCTTCTTCTGCCCTGCTCAGAATGAGCATTTCCAGGCAGTCAGAAACCTTTTCCTGTTCGATCTCTTCGGCAGTAGGTTTTGAAATGATTACATCACCGATTTCCCCAAAAGCCATCAGGGTGACAAAAGTACGCACAGCTGCCATCTCAGGTTCCACATTGAACTTTATCCTGACCCAATAAGGAATAGCGCCCTCCTCCGCTCCGTGTTGTACGGCATCTTTTTCCTCCCAGGAGAGCTCTAAACTACTTCCGGCAGACCGCTCCAGCTCGGATCCATCATTCTGCTCCGGCACTGCTTTGCCGGTAACAGGTGGCGTCTCTGCTTCTTTTTGAACCGAAGCAGCATCAGACTCAGCTTCAAGGCTCAGTTTAGCAATAATATCCTGAAGGTTCAGGTCTGATTCTTCATCATTAATGATTTCATCTCTTAGAACCCTAAGACAGTCCAGGCATTCAAAAAATATATCAACCAAGTGACTGGTAACCTCTATCTGCCTTTTGCGCAGCTTGTCAAGAACATTTTCCATGGCATGTGTCAGTTGAGCCATGCGGTTGTGCCCAATAGTAGCAGATGAACCTTTCAATGTATGGGAAGCACGGAAAATTTCCTGCATCAAATCTTCATTAAACTCTTCTTTTTCCATTCGTACGAGATCTTCTTCCAATGTCTGAAAATGTTCTTCTGCTTCCTCAAGAAATATTTTCAGTTCCTCCGGAGAGGCATCCAAATGTAGACTCATGGCACATCCTCCCTTCTCTTTTTTCAGCTAAAGTTATCCAGCATGGATGTATCGTCCTTACGGAGTACCTTGGCAAGGTCAAGCAGTATAACCAGACTGTCCTCTAATTTGGCAATACCTAACAGGTATTCCTCATCAATCCCGTTCATAATCTTTGAAGGAGGTTCAATAACCTCACCGGGAATCCGGACAACCTCAGACACCCCGTCAACTTGCATTCCAATATTGCTGCCTTCAACCTCAACTACAACAATTCGAGTCAAGCGGGTTATTTCACCACCTAGCAGGTTAAATTTTTTATGCAGGTTGAATACAGGAATAACAAGACCCCTGAGGTTTATCACTCCTTCTATGTAATCTTCCGTGCCCGGAACCTCAGTGATAGTCTGCATTGTAATGATTTCCAGCACAGTAGAAATCTCGAGCCCGTAAACTTCCCTGCCAAGCCTGAAAACCACATATTGATTGTCACCGGTCATCAGCTCTTCAGCCATATTATCCCTCCTTAAACTTAGACACGGAACCTCAGAGACAAATCTTTCAGGTTCTGGGCCATTGCTGCCAGGTCTTTTGAAGATGAAGAAATCAGGTCACTGGTTGAATACATCTGTTCACAGGAAGCGGTCACTTCCTCAGCAGCAGCAGCGCTCTCCTGAGCGATTGCTGCGATTTCCTCTATTGCCCTGATTACTTCATCACTGCTGCCTGCCATTTCCTGTGTGGCCAAAGAATTCTCTTCTGTGATACCTGCCACGACTTCCATTGACCCGACAACTTCGGTACTGTATTCTGAGATCTGTTGGGCAGCCTTTGAAATCTTATGTATTTCATCATTGGTCCGGGCCACATTGGTAATAATCCGGTCCAGGGCGCTGCCTGCATCTGCTGCCAGACCGGCGCCGTTTTCAACCTCCTGTGTTCCTTCATTCATTGCCGAAACGGCTCTTTCAGTACCCCCCTGGATTGCATTGACCAATTCTGCAATCTCTTTGGTTGCTTTACTGCTTCGCTCAGCCAGTTTCCTGACTTCATCAGCCACCACGGCAAATCCCTTGCCGTGTTCCCCTGCCCGTGCTGCTTCAATAGCTGCATTAAGGGCCAGAAGGTTAGTCTGCTCAGCTATATCGTCAATAACCTGGATGATCTCTCCTATCTGTTGTGATCGTTCTCCAAGTTCCTTAATCCGGTTTGCCGCGTCAAAAACTTTGGACTTGATGTTATCCATACCTGATACAACCTTTTCTACCGCCTGCCCCCCCTGGCCGGCTACCTGAGTAGTCTCTTCTGCGGTATCTGCCGCAAACTGCGCACTGGAAGCAACCTCTTCAACCCCGGAAACCATCTGGCCAATCGCCATAGAGGTGCTGTTTACCTTTTCAGCCTGCTGCCCTGCCCCCCTGGCAATCGAAGTTATGGTTTCACCATGCCTGTCCATTATTTTTACAACCTCTGCGATGTCCTGGGTCTGTTTCGTGTTGCCCCTGGCCACCTCTTCAATGGCATTATTAACTTCTTGGTTGGAACGAGTCATGTTTAATGAATTGGCTGAAAACTCGTTGGCTTCAGAGGCGCACTTTTCACTGGCAGCAATAATTTCTGAGATTATCTGTTTCATATTAGCTGTCATGCTGTTAAAAGAAGCTGCCAGTATCCCCACTTCATCATGGGTTCTGATAACAAGCTCACCGGTAAGGTCCCCCTGTGCCGCCCTCTCAACAGCCGCTTTGACCGTATTTATAGGATTAGCTATGGTTCTGGCTACAAATAATGCAATTATAATACTTACAAGCAGGATACCAATACCGAAGATGCCGATTGTGGTAATAAAAGTGGTATTCAATGAATCCAGAAATTGTTTTGATACACCCACATACCAGATACCAATAACCTTTCCGGCTGCGTCCTTAATAGGTTTGTATGCCGTCTGGTACATAACCCCTACAACTTCTGCCTCACCGTAAAAAGGCAGACCCTGATCCAGCACCTGCTGTTTTACTTCATCAGATACTTTGGTGTTAATCTGACGTACGCCGTCTCTTTTGACAGTTGTGGCAACCCTGGTATCCCCCTGGAACACTGTAACAGTATCATTGGTTAGCTCTGCAATCTTGTCAATGAGCTCGTAGTTCTCATTCATGACTGTATTACCCTTATAAAGTTTGCCGTTTTTAATGCTCCAGTCACCGGGGTATGTCCGGTTTATCAATTCCTCGCCTGTTGCCAGGTCTCCCTTGGCCTTTTCCAGAAAAGTCTCTTTTGCTCCCTTATTCATAGAATAAATCGACACAACACTAAGTGTAATTACTGCAAACAAAGCTACAATAAACATCATTACCATTAACTTGCCTTTAATACTTAGCCTCACCCTGCCTCACCCATCCCACACGTTATTTTTTTGGCTGCACATGGTGTTGTAATACTTTGACAGAATACCTGCCTGTCCATCCATTTGGCATGATGTGCTGCCAGTTACCGGTCTAATTGTTCTTCATACTGTTTCCATCAAAGTATTTAATGTAATTAGCAAATTTAGCCAGTCTTAACTGATACTTCGACAAAATATGGGAAATTCCTTCAGTATTCAACTTTTACCTTACAAATTTACAAAAATATTTGGAAATCGGACCCATTAATCCGATAAGAAGCACTGTTAAAAAAAAGATGCCTGCTGCCAGCACGGAACGTATCCTGATTATACCCCACATAAAAGCACCCCCATTGGACAGCACTATCCTGCCCCGTCTGGTAATTTATACGTACCGCAGAACCTGATTATGAAACCGGAGCATAATTTTTGCCAAGTGGAATACGTATGTAAAAGAAATATTAAGCATGGTGAAGGTGGTATGATTGGTCGAAACTGTGATAATAAGCCTGATAGCGGGACTTGCCACCTGTTTTGGAGCCCTGGTGGTACTAATGATTGGCAACCCTCGGGAAAAAACCCTTTCGACACTGTTTGGCCTGGCTGCCGGAATCATGCTGGCTGTTATAGTGTTGGACTTATTGCCCTCCGCTCTGGAACAGGGTACATTCCGGCAGACAGCAGCAGGTTTCAGTATTGGGATAATGATCATGCTGGTGCTGGACCTGGTCCTCTCCCAAATTTATCCCCCTATAAAAAGTAATTCTAATCAAACGGCCTACTTTCGAAAGATGGGTTACCTGGTTGGCATCGGAATTGCGCTGCACGATTTGCCTGAAGGAATAGCAATTGCAGCAGGATTTTCTGCTCAGCAGCATCTAGGCCTGGTTATTGCGGTTGCCATTGGCCTCCACAACATCCCCGAAGGGATGGCCACTGCCACACCCCTCAAAATTGGAAAAGTACCTGATTTAACAATCTTGCTGCTTAACATCGTCCTCAGCCTGTTTACCCCAGCCGGTGCCTTCATCGGTCTGCTGCTTTTAAACCTGTCTCCCGGTCATGTTGCCCTTTTACTGGCAGTTGCCGCCGGAGCTATGACATACATTGTCAAAAATGAACTTTTGCCGGAATCCAGGCGCAGGCACCCCAATTATGCAACTCTTGGCGGAATCATCGGCTTTCTCTTTATATTGGTTTTGGGGTTCATCCATTAATCCCTCTGTTGCCCGGCTTATCGGACTGGAAAAGCGAGACACGCAGTGTCAGGAAATGTTTCCTAAACCGCGTGTCTTTCTTTCTGCCTGAGGTCCCCTTCTCTGTCCTTGGTCTACTCCGGGTCCAGGACACTATGGCCCAGTGAATTGAGGGTCCCGGTAATATGAGCCTCCGAAACCTTCCCGGAATCGAACTGGATTGCTATATTGCGTGAACGTTCATCAAAATTAACTTCCCGGACGCCATCAATCTGGCTTATCATCGCCACAACCTCATTGGTGATTCCGGGTTCAGTCATACCCCCCAGCCTATACTCCCGTTGAACAGTTTGTCCTTTATTGTGTTCCGTGTCATTATAAGGAGACATATTAACCCTCCCAACCAATATTTGTCAGCTCTTGGAAATAGATAGAGCCCAAGACTCCACCTGATGCAAGAACTCTGTTAATATAATTCCCAATAAAGCATAACTTATGATTTATCGGTGTTTGTCCGCAGCCCTGAAAAAAACCCAATAAAAACAAAAGAAGCTGCTTAGAAACAGCTTCCATAGTACATCACCCTTTTGCCCCCGGTATTCCCACAGGTATGCAGAGGGTTTCGCCAATCTGCAGGTTCAACGGGTCTGCTTCCGGATTAGCCTCTGTAATTGCCTCAACAGTAGTCCCATATTTCCTGGAAAGCTTCCAAAACGTATCTCCCTGTTGGATAACATGCATTATAGCATTACCCGGACAAGGACCCTCGGGTTCTTCAGGAGGTTCAGGACACTCAGGTATCTCCGGAAGCTCAGGGCACTCCGGTATCTCCGGAAGCTCAGGACACTCCGGTATCTCCGGAAGGTCTGGGCACTCCGGTATCTCCGGAAGGTCTGGGCACTCAGGAAAATCGGGAATACAGGGAATTTGCGGGAAGGACTCCAGGTCTTCTTCCACAAGGTCTTCTCTTGCTTCTGCTATATCGGGTTCAGCAAAATCCTCCCCGTCGGAACCTCTCTCTTGTTCAGGCCTTTCTGATTCTGCAGGTATCTCTGCTTCCACCGGAACCTCTGCCTCTACCGGAACCTCTGCTTCCACCGGAACCTCTGCTTCCGCAGGTGCGGTCTGGTCCCCCTGAATAAAGTTTGGCGGCTCTATAACATTTTCAGTATCTTCACTGGATATGTACTCCTTATCCTTTAAAGGCTTTTCACCCTTTTTCGGTGGAACGTATTTAAAGAACAGGAACCTTTGTTTATCTCCGGCCAACTATATCCCCCCTTTCAAAGCACTTTAATATAATATATGATACCTTATCCAATTTATTTCAAATATTTTCTTGGATGAATTTCGACCACCCCTGGCAGTTTAAATACTATACAGCGCCCTGTGCCAATTAATTGTGCGCAAGAGTCCTTCTTCAAGGGCGAATACCGGAAACCACTTCATGCTTCTCCCGGCAAGACCTATATCAATCTTGAATCCAAGGTGTTTTCCCTTTTCACAGGGAAGATTAATTATCTCTGAAGTTGAAGATGTGAGCCTGATTATACTGTTTGCCAACTCATTTATGGATAGTTGTGTTCCTGAACCGATATTTACTATCAGCCCCTCTACTTCCTTGCGATAAGATACTGCTTGACTTAGCGCCCGAACGGCATCTTTGACATATATAAAATCCCTGGTTTGTTCACCTGTGCCGTAAATAATCAGTGGTTCATTACGCAAAGCCCTGTCTATAAATGACGCCACAACAGAATTATAACCATAAATGCTGTGGTTTTCTCCGAAGGTATTAGTGAACCTGACTGATGTCACCGGGTAGTTATACCATCTGCCTACAGCCATTACATGCTGCTCAGCCGCCAGTTTTGTAACTGCATAGGTGCTCTGGGGCCTCACACAGGATTGTTCATCAACCCCAGGACTATCCCCGGCGCCATATACTTCAACCGTGGATGCATAAATAAAAAAGGGACGGTTCTTTGTCCGCAGGAGTGTTTGCATAAACTGAAATGTACCGTGTTCGTTATTCAGAAAATATTCCTCCGGGGTATTCATTGATTCCTTTCCCGAGTTATACCCGGCTAAATGAATCACCACATCAATATTTAGGGAATTCATTTCTTTCACCGACATATCCTGGTATCTTTGTTTCAGATTTTGCACCTTTCCGTCCGACCAATTGACCGGCAGGCCATCTCCATCCGGATACCCTCGCGAAAGGTCATCCAGTGCGTAAATTTTTGTAATATCCTGCCGGGCCAGTAATTCTTCGACAGTATGCATGCCATATAATCCGGCGGCCCCTGAAACCAGTATGTTCACTTAATCACCCCTTTGGCCCAGTTCAATTCATTATATTTCGAACCACTCAGGTTTGTGACTAATAAGGAGATTTAGGAAAACCCATTCGGAATTTTCCCCATGTCTCAATTCCACCCAGTCCGTCTGTTCCGGTAATGGTATTTTCAATGACCTCACTTGTCGCTGCCGTCCTGTTAATAGACGTAAAGGCTATTTTTTCCACTATAAACACCGGATCGAAGGCGTGGATCAATACACGCAGGGGAGCGCTGGCATAATTAGCGCCTGCTTCCAGCAAAGCCTCATAATGGGACTGACATGCCCCGGCAAAGATGATGAGATTATCCCGGTTACATTCTATCCGGCGTGCTGCTTTTACGGCTTCAACAAAGTATTTTGAGTTGTGGTAATTGTTCAGGTCAGAAAAATCAGCACCTGACCTGATAATTCCATCATGGCCCGTCAAAACAAGGATATCGGGGCTGTGTTTTTTTAATAACTCCGGGACAGATGCAGGCTGTTTTCCTTCAGGCAAATTCATTCCTGCAGCCTGAATTCCCAATTGTTCGTAGATAGCCATACACAAAGTCAGATACTCCAGATTCCCATCAATATGAAGCACCCGTCCCGGTATCTCAAAAAAATCTTCCACTGTTTCATTCTGGGTCCGCATTAAACCGTTACCCCGTTCCTTTGACCTTCTTTCAAATATTTTTTTCAGGCAATCATTATTGGTTTTAATGAATTTTTTGCGGTACTGCCTGATTTTTTCCCTGTCCACCTTAACCAGGTCTTCAACAGGGGAGTCGGCAAAAAGCCTGACATCGAGCCCCAGTAACTTAACCCTGACTTCTCCGGAATCACTCTCCATAACTTCATTAACCTTGAAGTAAATATCGTTATTGTAGGATTTTCGGGCAACAATATCCCCTACCTTTATGTCCATACCATCCATACCGTTCACCCCGCCCTCATCTCTGGTTATATACTATGCACAAGAAAAGACAGCCGTCACATCATTGTGGAAGGCTGTCTTAAAGAATAATTCTAGTTCTGAATTATGATATTTAGTTTTCCGGTATAAACGGATGAAGGGAGTTGCTTACCCTGGCGAACTCTTCAAAACTCAGGGTTTCACCCCTTCTCCCGGGGTCAATGCCCAAATCGGGAAGCATTAATCCTATTTTATTCTTATCAACTCCAAGAGAAGAAAGCGCATTTAACAGGGTTTTGCGTCGCTGACCAAAAGCTGCCCTGACAACAAGAAAAAAAGCCTGCTCATTTTCCACTGAAGCGGGAGGGTTTTTTCTGGGAATGAGCCGGACAACAACAGATTCCACATCCGGCTGAGGCATAAATACTTTCCGGGGTACTTTCATAACCTGCTGGGGGTCACTATAATAGTTGACCCCCAGGGTAAGGGCCCCGTAATCTTTGCTTCCCGGGGCTGCGGTGATACGCTCGGCAACCTCTTTTTGCACCATTAATATCATTAGACTGATATTAAAACGGTTCTCCAGGGCATGCATCAGCAGCGGTGTAGTGATATAATACGGAAGGTTTGCTACAACTTTAAAAGGCCTGCCGTTTTTCCCATACTGCCCTTGGGTCTTCTCTTCAACCAGAGTATCAAAATCTGTTTTCAAGGCATTTCCCCAAAACATATCTATATTTGTATATCCGGACAGGGTCTCTGCCAAAACAGGCTGGAGGTTTTTATCAATTTCTATGACTACTACTTTCCCGGCTCTATCAGCAAGGGCGCTGGTTAAAGTGCCTATCCCGGCGCCTATTTCCAGAACCGTATCTTCACTGCCCAAAGATGCGGCATCAACAATTTTGTTGACAATATTGCCGTCAACCAGAAAGTTCTGCCCCAGGTTTTTTTGGAATGTGAATTTATATTTATCTATTACCTGCCTTACTGTAGCCGGTGAGTATAGCTTCATTAAGAATTCCCCCGAAAATTAGTATATACAAAAAAGGAAAGGCTTAGCCTTTCCACTATTCCAGAACATATACCTTTACTTTGCGCCTTCCCCATTTACGGGCTTCTTTTTCGGTGTCAAAAAACAGGTCAATTCTGTTTCCCTTGATAGCACTTCCGATATCAAGTGCCTTGGCATATCCATAGCCCTCAACATACAGCCTTGTCCCTAATTTAATTACCGTAGGGTCAACAGCCACAGCCCCCCTATATGGATATATCCCTGAAGCAGTATTGTTGCCGGTATGGGAATAAGCTGTTGCAGTCATGGACAACGCTCTGTCAAACCTGATTTGTCCACCACGGGAGACCTCTTTTACTGTCACAGTGCCATAAGCCACTACCTTGGCAACCGGCTCACGGACCACCTTTTCACCCATCACTTCACGGTTTATTTCTTTACCGTTTCTATATGTAATCTTTACTGTTTTCTGAATTAGGCCATCCTGGCCTTTACGCAAAACCCTGGTAGTCCCTTTCTCCATGGAAGTGTCATTTCGCCTTTCAAGCTTAAAGGGAACTTTTATAGATTCCTCAATATATTTGTCACTATATCTGGATATTTCTATAGTGTCACCCGACTTGACAGCTGTGCCAGGCTCCGGAGCTACCTGGTCTCCAGGGTTAACTGCAATTTTTAGTTTTTCCAGGGCCTGTCCCACATTTCCCGGAGTAACCCATTGTTCACTGACCTCACCGGCATCTACCAGATTAATACGTAATTTACGGGTAATTCGCACGGTCACGTCATTTGTCAGTTTGGTATCCGGGGATGGTTCAATTATATCTCGCTCACCAAGGGGAATATTGGCCTTTTTTAAAGATTCGGCCACAGTACCGCCCCTCATAACCACATTTACTTCTTTTCCGTCTGCAAATATCCTGATGTTATGCCTGTTGTAAAAAAATCCTGTTAAAATTATTATAGCTGCTACAACGACCCCGAGGCCCCAAGCAATCCACCTTTTGTCTGCCAAAAACCCAAAGGTACTTCCCGGGGAGGTGTTAGCCTGCATGCAATCACTCCTTGCAAATTTTTTTGTTTAAATTTTCTGACTTTACGTAAGGGTTGTCGTTATATTTTAAACTATAAATATGTAAATGTCAAATCAACTCCGGAATCCGGTCCTCCTTTAGGGTATTATGTTATATCCAATATATTTCTATGCCCCGGGAAAAATCCCTTTATAATTCGTAATACAATATCCCCTGTCTTCCGACATGAATACTGTTAATCTGCTAAATCAGTGAGTTACTTCATAATCTGAACAGAAACAGTCCTCCGCCCCCATTTTAGCGCTTCCGCACGCGTCTCAAAAAAGACGTCAATCTTCCGACCCTTGATGGCCCCGCCTGTATCAGCGGCTATTCCGTAACCATATCCTTCAATGTACAATTTGGTTCCCATGGGAATTACTCTTGGGTCCACGGCAACCACTCCTCTCCTGGGCTTGATTCCGGTTGCAGTACGATAACCGGTGTGAGAATATGCAGTGGATATAAATTTTATCTGCTGACCGGCGCCGGGTGTTCCCTGCCGGGATGACACCTGCCGGGATGCCACATCCCGGGATGGGGCGCTGTATGAACCCACGGCTATAACTTGTGGAGTCGGAGCCATAATTACTGTGCTGCCGGTCTTCTTTTTGGATAGTAATACATCATCACGGTAATGTTCAATAAAAGTATGCTTTGTCATACCCTTTTTACCTTCTTGGGTTACCCGCTGCTGCCCGGGTTCCAGATACAGGTCCCACTTTTTACTGACAGGTGCCGGGATTTCTTCATTTTCCGCTGTTTTAGTTATTCTATGCTTATAGACCCAGATAACCATTCCATCCCTTACTCTTGATGACAGGTGGCGGGATACTGAATAGTATTCTATCGTTTCACCTTCCTTCAGAGTATCAGGGGACCCGCTGAAGCCGATTTCTTCTTTAATGCCGGCTTCCCTGATAACATCCTGGACGGTAGGGGCAAACGTATGATAAGATATGGTTTTATTGTCTATTTTTACAGATACCTCTTTTACTGCACAAGACACAAACAACCCCACTGCAAGTATCAAAACCCCATATAGAACATAGGCCATAAATGTGGTCAAGTTCTGATTAATTCTCAGGCTTGCAGTCCCGTTCCTAATATCATACATATACTAACCTCCTTGTCACTTAAACCCTGTCCTTAAAATATATCTACAGGGTTATCTAAACATTACTGCCAAATAATTCCATGGCCTATGCCTTCAAAAACAGTGTAATATACTACCCGACAGAAACATGTCATTCCATGGCAGCAATTTTACCCAAATATTTGGCGAACCACGGGAGATTGGCACAAAAAAAGAAACCCTGCAGAGGGTTTCACAAAGAGCGATCTTAAAAGATAACTTTAGCTTATTTCCATTAAAAGTGAATTATTGCCGCCTGATACAGTGACTAACAATTAGTTTTTCCTTTCATTTGGGTCATCGATTAATTTTTCAACTGATTAAAATTTAATTTAAATATTTTTAATACCAAACAGTTTTTGGGCATTTCGAGATGTTGCTTCTGCCAATTCCGCAGAAGATATCCCCCTGAGTTCAGCAATACGTTTACCGGCATATATCACGTAGGCAGATTCGTTGCGCTTTCCCCGGTAAGGCTCGGGAGTCAGATATGGTGCATCTGTTTCAATAAGAAGGCGGTCCAAAGGAACCTCAACAGCAACCTCACAAATTTTACCGGCATTTTTAAAAGTCACCGGTCCGGCAATGGAAATATAAAATCCCATTTTAATACATTCTCTGGCCATTTCAACACTCCCGGAGAAACAGTGCAAAACACCCCCGTTTATGGCGGCATCTTCTTCTTTTAATATTTGCATCACATCACCATGAGCATCCCGGTCGTGTACTATGATTGGCTTGTTTATCTCTTTAGCCAGACTTATTTGCTGTCTGAACACTTTTTGCTGAATATCCCGTGGGGAAAGGTTGCGGTAATAGTCAAGTCCCATTTCTCCAATGGCAGCAACTCTGGGATGGGCCGCAAGCAGCCTGACCTGTTCAAGGGCCTCCGCACCTGCATCTGCCGCATCATGAGGGTGAATTCCCACTGCGGCAAAAATGAAGTCATACTCCTCTGCCAGCGCAATAGACCGCATTGAAGAAGGTATATCGTACCCTACATTAATTATACCGGAAACCCCTTTTTCTCTGGCGCGCATTATCATTTCATATCGGTCAGAATCATACCTTTTGTCATCAAGATGGGCATGTGAATCAAAAAACAATTGTTATCACCAACTCCTACTTAGCTTTTGAACCGCTGGGGATTTCCTTGCCAGGATCTACAGTAATTATTCCCAGGTTGTCACCCTCGGAAGCGGCGAGAATCATCCCTTCGGATAAGATTCCTCTTAATTTAGCGGGCTTTAAATTGGCAACTATTAAAATCTTTTTGCCAATCAGCTCTTCAGGACTATAATGTTTGGCAATTCCGGCAACTATAGTCCTCTGCCGGTCCCCTACGGCAACCTCCAACTTCAGGAGCTTATCCGTTTTCTCAACCCGCTCAGCTTTTAAGACTTCTGCCAGGCGTAAATCTATTTTGGCGAAGTCCTCAAAGGAAACGTACTCCTCCTGTTTGGAAGCTTCCTGTTTGGGAGCTTCCGGTTTCAGTAGTTCTGCACTTTCGGCCTCCCCACCCAGCGCCTTTTCAATATCAATTCTGGGGAATAGGGCAGCCCCCTTTGAAACAGCCGCACCCGATGGGAAGCGGCCCCAATCATTTAACGACTCCCATGTCTTCACATCATCAGCGGCATTTTTCAGCCCGGTTTGTTCCCATATGCGCGGAGGCAAAGACGGCATAAAAGGAGCAATCATAATAGTGATCACCCTGATACTTTCCATCAGGTTGTAAAGGACCGTACCCAGACGCGCACTTTTACTTTCGTCTTTGGCCAGCAGCCATGGGAAGGTCTCATCAATATACTTGTTAGCTCTGCTTATAAAGCGCCATACTGCCACCAAGGCATTACTGAGTTCGTAAGTTTCCATAAGTTGTTCATACTCTTCAATAACCGCCCCTGCCGTCCTTATCAGATCCCTGTCGATGTCATCATATTCAGCCGGAGACTGCACCTCACCGGCAAAGTACTTTTCCACCATAGCCACAGAGCGGCTCACCAGGTTGCCCAGGTCATTGGCCAGGTCAGAATTAATCCTCTGTACCAGCGCATCTTCCGAATAGTAGCCATCTGCGCCAAAAGGCAGTTCCCTTAATAAATAGTAACGGATGGCATTAACTCCGTACTTATCAATCAGTAATAATGGGTCTATTACATTCCCTTTTGATTTGGACATTTTCCCGCCTTCAAGCAGCAGCCATCCATGGGCAACAACCTTTTTAGGCAGTTCAATTCCTGATGCCATCAGAATGATGGGCCATATGATAGTGTGAAAACGCACTATGTCCTTGGCCATGAGATGGACATCAGCAGGCCAGTATTTATTAACCAGAGAATCATTCGGCTGACCGCCTGTCAGTGCAGAATAATAGTTGGTCAATGCATCAATCCATACATAAATTACATGTTTGGGGTCAAAGGGAACCTTAATCCCCCAGTCAAAGGTTGTCCTGGAAACACATAAGTCTTCAAGACCCTGTTTAATAAAGTTAACCATTTCATTGCGGCGTGTTACAGGCTGTATAAATGCGGGATTGTCTTCAATATGTTTCAGCAGGCGATCCGCATATTTCGACATTTTAAAAAAGTAGCTTTCTTCCTTAACAAGCTCCACCGGACGTCCACAGTCCGGGCAGGCCTTTCCCTCTGCCTGACGTTCTGTCCAGAAGGTTTCACAGGGGGTACAGTACCAACCTTCGTACTCTGATTTATATATGTCCCCCTGATTATATAGGTTGGCAAATATCTCCTGAACAACCTCTTTATGTCTGTCTTCCGTGGTTCTGATAAAGTCGTCATAAGAGACCTCCAGCGCCTTCCAAAGTTCTTTAAACCCGGCAACAATTCCGTCAACATATTCCTTGGGTTCCATCCCCCGTTCTTTGGCAGTACGCTGTATTTTTTGACCATGCTCATCAGACCCTGTCAGGAACCGGGTGTCAAATCCCTTTAGCCGCTTATAACGGGCTATGGCATCAGCTGCTACAGTGGTATAAGCGTGACCGATATGTAATTTGTCACTGGGATAGTAAATCGGTGTGGTAATGTAAAAACTTTTCCTGACCATAATTTCACTCCTCTTTATTTTGGATATACTTTAAGCGGCCCACAAAAATCAAAACCCACGTCCCGGAAAAAAACGCAAAGGGACGAGGGATATCCACGTGGTACCACCCTTTTTACTTTGTGAAACACAAAGCCTTATACAGGTACAGAATGTATTATCTGAATAAGCAGGATTTTCTATACCTGAAGCCTTTTAACGGAGCTTATCCGGCACAGCCTACTTTTTTAACAATTTCAGCCTGCTGTTCTGGGGCCATGTTCAATACAGTTTCTCCGGCAGGGCTTTCACCTACTCCCTGCTCTCTGGGCGGATAATCCGTTATTTACTCTTCCCCTTCATTACATTTGGGATGCTGATTTAGTGAGTATAAACAGATAATAACTATAAAACTTCCTTTTGTCAAGTTTTCCCTGGAGTTGAAAACTATATACACTGTTACGGATAAACTCCCAGTTGAACCCCCTTAAATATCTGCCGACCATCGTATTTTTTTAGAGTTGGATTCATTGTGCCAAAGTGGACTGATGACAGTGTGGCTGTATAATTTGGCAACAATTCTTTCTAAAAAAGTGGTTGACTTTTAATGGAATCACTGGTATCATTTACTTGTAAATATTTGTCGAAACTCGCTGGGAGGTTATAAGGTATGAAATCAACAGGAATTGTTCGCAAAGTTGACGAGCTTGGACGGGTCGTGATTCCGATTGAGCTTCGCAGAACTCTTGGCATTGATGAAAAAGATGCGCTTGAGATTTATGTGGACAGTGAAAAAATCATTCTCAAAAAATACGAACCCGCTTGTATCTTTTGTGGAAATGCGGATGATGTGCAGCACTTCCGCGGAAAAAATGTTTGCAAGGAATGTGCCCACGCAATGTCTGATGCAGCTGATGCGCAGTAAAAGTTTAAAGTTCCCTTTGTAACCAATAAAGAGAAGGACTTCTTTTAAAGGAGTTCTTCTTTTTTTGTGCCTTGGCTAACTACCTTATTTACCTTCAGCTTCCAATACGGCAGCATATACGTTGTTCCTGCCTGTACCGGTGCGACGGGCAACCTCTTTAATAGCTTCTTTTTTATCCCACCCCTGGGTGACCAGATCAGCAACCATCAGGGACAGATTGGAAGATTCATGAACCGGAGAGTCTTTTTGATGTTCTCTGCTGCCTTCCAGAACGATAACTAACTCACCTTTGGGACTATTTGCCTGGAAGTGACTGATTACATCTGACAGTGACCCCCGCACAACTTCTTCATGAATTTTAGTAAGTTCCCTGGCTACAGCAACATTTTTATCCCCCAGCAGTTTTTGCATTTCCTGCAGTGTTTTAATTACCCGGCGGGGTGACTCATAAAAAACCAGGGTCCTTTCTTCAGACTTCATCTGTTCAAAGACCTTATTCCGCTCTTTTTTTACCCTGGGCAAAAATCCCTCAAACACAAACCTATCTGTCGGCAGTCCGGAACATATCACTGCAGAGATAAGCGCTGCCGGACCCGGAACCGGAACTACTGTGAACCCTTGATTTATTGCCAGACATACCAGTTCATATCCCGGGTCCGAAATTCCAGGTGTGCCGGCATCCGAAACCAAGGCTACGTCCTTTCCGGCATTAAGCTCAGATATTAGAATCTGCCCTTTTCCTTTTTCATTATGTTCATGGTAACTGGTAAGGGGGGTATGAATATCATAAAAGCTCAACAGCTTCCTGGTGTGCCTGGTGTCTTCGGCAGCTATAAGGCTTACCTCCTTAAGTATCCTCAGGACCCTTAATGTGATGTCCTCAAGATTGCCTATCGGTGTGGCACACAGGTACAAGATACCTTTTTTACTGTTTCCGGTCATTTTCTGATCACCTTTGATAATCTCTAACTTCTCCTGCCTTGTCAGCTTTTTAATCTCTGCTTCCCTGGTCATGGCCTGTTCCTTTGAGGGGCATTCTTCGGAAAACATAAGCTCTACAGGCCCCCGGCCCCGGGTAAATTTGGCCCCTTTTCCCGTATTATGTTTTGCAATTCTCTTTTCCAGGTCGTTGGTATATCCAGTGTAGAGTCTTCCATCGCTGCACTTCAGTATATAAGTATAAAATTTAACTGTCATAGACTGCCACTTCCATTAAGGGAATAGGGTATACCGGGATAATAAATATCCCAAAAAGTATTGGTATAACTGCCATCTTCATTATAAACAAAAAAAGGCTCCTGTATAATAAGTTCAGGATTACCGCCCAGCTGAGCCTCAATAAGGATCATGTTGGGTTTTTTACCCGGGCCCGGATGTACCATCTGCAGCCTTCGGGGCTTTAAACGGTATTTTTCCAGTGTGACAATAATATTAGAAAGCCTTTCAGGCCGGTGGACCATAGTCATTCGTCCTCCATACCGGACCAGCCGGGAGCCGGCATTGACAACATTATCAAGGCTGCACAGGATTTCGTGCCGCGCAATAGCGATTGGGTCAGTCTCATTCTGAGCGCCTCTACCTACCGGAAGATACGGTGGATTAGTCGTTACCACGTCAAATTTACCAACTCCGAGCACTTTGTCTGCTTCACAAATATCCCCTTGAATTATCTCAATGAGGCCTTCTAGACAGTTCCCACGAACACTTCTTCTGGCCCGATCACAGCTATCCTCCTGTATTTCAAGTCCGATGATTTTTCCAGCCATTTTCCTTGACGCTAAAAGTAATGGTATCACTCCGGTACCTGTACCCAAGTCAATAATTTTGTCCCCCATTTTCAAGGCTGTAAAGTTAGCCAATAAAACAGCATCCATGGAAAAACAGAAGGCAGACGGAGACTGAATAATCTTCAAACCTCCCCTAATCAGGTCATCAAGCCGCTCTCCCTCCATAATATCAAAACGGGAATTAAGATTAGAATCATTATACGGCATAGCTGAAGCCCCCGTTACTTTTTGTCAAGAAAGCCCATACAGAAAAGGCAGTCACCTTCAGAACGGAGCTGTCCGAAATGAAGGTTACAAATATGAAATCCTTCGCTGTATAGCCGAACCAGATTTTCAAACCCGTGTTTCTGGCTTTGTTCCTGTCTGTTTTTGGGATCAGCGGCATCTTTAAGATAATACTGGTAAACATCCATTATTTCCCGGCGTAGTTTCTCGTTTTCATCCTCTAAAGCATATGCTCTTGTTTTAAGAGACTGCAGTTCCTGCATTAGGCCCTTCATCTTGTCTTCAAACTCGGCCAGCAGGGCATTTAATTGTTTCAAAGGTCCTCACCTTTTTCCTCACTTTCGCAGTTTCGTGAGTTTTTCTGTGGCTTTTTATCTCTTTTTTCCAGGCATTTTTCTTTGCACTTTTCTTTACATTTTTCTCTTGGACATATCTGCAGTTCATCCGGTGTGAATTCAACCAACTGCCTGCTTTCTTTCATTTCTACCATAAGGTTCTTTTTAAGAATATTGACTGATACAACCTTACCTTCTCCCACAGGCGTTATCACAGGAGTCCCCTCAGGAGGGAAAGCCGCTTTTTCAGTTTCATAGGCCTCTGACTCATATTTTAGACAGCACATCAGCCTGCCGCAGATACCTGATATCTTTGTCGGGTTCAGGGAAAGGTTCTGCTCCTTAGCCATCCTGATAGATACCGGGTCGAATTCCCCCAAGAACGTAGCACAGCAAAGGGCACGCCCACAGGTACCCAATCCGCCCAGCATTTTGGCTTCATCCCGGACTCCGATTTGCCTGAGTTCAATCCTGGTACGGAAAATAGCAGCCAAGTCTTTGACCAGATCCCTAAAATCAATTCTTCCATCTGCTGTAAAATAAAATATGATTTTATTAGCGTCAAAGGTAAATTCAACATCTACCAGCTTCATAGGCAGACCGTGTTCTTCGATTTTCTTTGCACATACCTTATAGGCTTCTTTTTCCTTATTCTTATTAATTTCAATCTGTTTTAAGTCAACAGGAGTTGCTTTACGGATAATCTTTTTAAGTGGAGCTACAATTTTTTCTTCCTCCACCATTTTAGGCTCAACAACAACCTGTCCGGATTCAATACCCCGAGTTGTTTCCAGGATAACTATTTCATCAATCCTGAGGTCAATGTCACCCGGGTCAAAGTAATATATTTTTCCTGCAGATTTAAATCTGATGCCAACCACTCTAATCATTATTATGGGCCCTCCTAACTCCTGCCACCTTTTTTAAGCACATTCGGCAAGCCTCAGCATTAGTACTTCTAATGTCAGTCTAAAATTTACATTACGGCTGATCTGCATTTTGGCTTCAAGAATGTTCTGGATACTCTTTATAAGATAGCTTTTGTCTTTATATTCAGAATCTGTTTTTAACTCCTCAATCTTGTCAATATTAATAATCAGGCTTTTATCAGATGTCTCTTTCCATATCAACTGGTCCCTGTACCACAGGAGCAGCTGCTCCAACACCTCAGGCATAATCTCCTTGTTTTTTTCAAATTCCTCAGCTTTCTTTAGAAGTTCACTGATATCCCCCTTTTTAATCCTTTCATACAGCTGGAAAACCAGCTCCCTTGTCTTTAGGCCTTGGTCGGGTTCAGCCATGGACCAGGCCTTACCAGGCAGTCCGTTACAGAGAGTGGCCAGTAGTACGGCAGTTTCAGGGTCACCCCTGTTGTTATCGCTTAAAAACTGCTCTATTTCCTGCTGTGGCACTTTCCCAAGTGTAACCAGCTGACAGCGGGAGACAATTGTTGGTAATAAATTATACGGATTTACCGCAGTTAATAAAAAAATCGTATCTGGCGGGGGGTCCTCAAGAATTTTTAACAGGCAGTTGGCTGCATCCCGTGTCATTGTTTCCGCCCTACTTATCAGGTATACCTTCCTTGACGCCTCATAAGGCTTGAATGAGGCCGTTTTCTGCAGTTCCCGCACCTGTTCAATTTTAATATTATTTCCCTGGGGTTCTACCAGGAAAAAGTCCGGAAGGCCGCCCTTGGCAAACCTCCTGCAGATACTGCATTCGCCACAGGCATCCCCTGTTCCTTCCCGGCACAACAGGGTATTGGCAAACGCCTTTGCCAGAGTGGTTTTTCCAACTCCTTCCGGCCCATGAAAAAGGTAGGCATGGGCTACCCTGCCTTCAGCCAGCGCGTTCTGCAAAATCATTTTTGGCTGTTTATGCCCAATTACATTAGCCATCATCATAATTATTATCCCTCTGTTTATGAATAAATATCTATTAACAGGCCCCTGATCTCATCAACCTTGGCAAGTACTGCAATCTGATCCTTTTGATCTGATAATAACATTTTGGTCAGGCCTTCCATTTCCTTATTAACTGTCTCCACCATTGAATATACCTTATGCCTGCCCCTTCTGTCCCATCCATGCTGTTCCCGCATCTGGTACATTTTATTTACCGCATAATCAAGGAACTTCTGAATGAGGTCCTTGTATTTTTTCAAGTCCCTTATATTCAGTGTTTCCCCCAGCACCCGGCCCTGCTTTTCGATATCACTCAACAGATTCCCCAGATGTTGGTGGGCAATTTCATTGTGAACTCTGTGCAGCTGCTCGTTAAATGACTGGTTTTCCCGACCGACAACCTGTTTGGCATCCTTGTCAGATATCGCAAAACCGGCAGCTCCATCTTTTGTAACTTTGCGGATTTTCATAATCCCAAAACCTCTTTTACCAGTCTGATGACCTCGGAATGTATGGTTTCCGGGTTCCTACCGGCATCAATTATTTTACATCTTTGGGGTTCTGATAATGCCAAAGCTCTGAAGCCCTGTCTCACTTTCGTGTGAAACTCCATATTTTCCTGTTCGATACGGTCTTTTTCTTCTCCTGCTGCCAGGATCCTCTTTTCATTAATGCGCCCAATACCGATATCAGGATCCAGGTCAAATATCAGGGTAAGATCAGGAACTACCCCGGCAACCGCCATTGCATTGAGTTCATTTAAAAACCCGATATCAATGCAGCGCCCAAATCCCTGGTAAGCTATAGTGGAATCAGTAAACCGGTCACACAGCACAATCTGCCCTTCTTGAACAGCCGGCCTGATAACTTCTTCCACATGCTGGGCCCTTGCCGCTGCATATAATAATGCCTCAGTACGGGCAACCATCTCCTTGTTCCGGGGATTAAGCAGCAAACTTCTGATTTCTTCACTTATGCTTGTCCCGCCCGGCTCCCTGGTGTATATAACACTCTTATTCATCTGTTCCAAGGCTTGACCCAGCATCTTGATCTGGGTAGTTTTACCTGCCCCGTCAGGGCCTTCAAATGTTATAAATATGCCTTTCATCGAATCCTCCGGTATGCGTAGATTAAAATGGGTCAACAACCTTAATGGTATCCAGTGCGGGGTCATCCGGACCATGAAACATACAATCCCAGGATTTTAATTCCCTGATTAAAGCTACTATTTCATTGGTAATCATTTCTCCCGGACAAAGGAGCGGTATTCCCGGTGGATATGGGGCAACCAGTTCTCCCGCAACCTCTCCCACAGCTTCCTTAAGCAGGACCTTCCTTAAGGGGGCAAACCATGCCTCTTCAGGATTGAGAATAACTCTGGGTGGAGGTATATACACCGGTCCGGGTAAACTTTTTTCACCGCCTGCAGAGACTGATTTGGAGGCAATGTCAGTTAGGGCACTTACAAGCCTGTCCCCATCTTCAGGACTGCTTCCGATTGACAACATGCATAAAATACAGAACCTGTCACATAGTTCAACCTGGATATGGTACTTTTCAAGCAGTATTTCAGCAGCTTGATAACCAGACAACCCTAAATCCACTAAGGACATATAAATTTTTGTGGGATCAACAGCAGTAACCCCCAATAATCCAGAACGGCTCTCCCCAAGGCATTTAATCCCCGGTATCCTGCTTATTTGCTCCCTGATGTATCTTGCTGTATTTAAGGTCTTATCCATTAAACGCTTGCCTGACATCTCCAAATGTCCTGTTGCTGCATCCAGTGATCCCATCAACAAATAAGAAGGGCTGGTTGACTGTAGGATTCCGAGCTGCCGGGCTATTTTGCTGTCATCAATAATTTTGCCTTTTATATGAAGCATAGATGCCTGTGTAAAGGCACCCAGGGTTTTATGGGTACTCTGAATACTTATGTCAGCACCTGACTGCAGCGCTGTTTTAGGCAAATCATCACTAAATATGAAGTGAGCGCCATGAGCCTCATCAACGACCAGCGGTATATTGTACCGGTGAACTACTTCCGCAGTTTTTGACAAATCTCCGGCCAATCCATAATATGAAGGGTAAACCTGAAACACCGCCCTAATCAGGGGGTACTTTTCCAGCATTGCTGCAATTTCCCCAGGTGCAGGGGGATAAGGTATCAGATACTTCGCATCCAGCTGAAGCGGTAAATACCTGGGCTTCAGACCGGCAAGAATACACGCCCCTATTACTGAGCGGTGCATGTCCCTGGGAAGTAATACTTCTTCTCCTCTCCTGCACACCGATAAAAGAGCCGCATGTATTCCTACAGTAGAACCGTTTACGAGAAAAAAAGTCCTATCCGCACCAAAAAGTCGGGCAGCCCGCAGCTGTGATTCTTTGATCGGCCCCATAGGATTGTGCAGGTCATCCAGCCCGGGAATTTCAGTCATATCTATGGCAAAAGGGTCGGTCCGCATTAAACGGGCAAATCTCCGGTGGACTCCCCGGCCCTTTTTGTGACCCGGCATATGGAAGGGAACTATATTCCTCTTTTTGTTCTTCAGCAGAGCCTCTATTAAAGGCATATACCCGGACTTGTGCATCGGAATAAGCCCCTTTCTCCCTGTTGAATTCGCCTTATTTGAGGTAAATTCCTTTTTGCCCCTGCCTAATATAAAAAAAAACAGTGAAAATGCTCACTGTCAGATTCACCAGGCAAACCAAATGCTCTTCATCTTCTCCTTTAAAAGAAAGTATGATTTATCCTCTACCGTAGAATCGACAATCATCTTTTCACATCTTTCACATATATACCGTCCCAGTAATCTCAATCCCTCTTGGCCTTCATAAATCTCTTCAGCACAAAAACTGCAATGAACCAATCCCTTCATTAAATGTTCCCCCTATCCTTCCTCTCTATTATATTTAAAATTAAGTAAATAGTAATCCTATTTATTTTCCCTGAGTCTGTATTGTTGACAAGTTTTCCGCAATATAACCATATATTATTCTATGTATCAAATACTATAAAGGTTCTTTACAAATCCTGCTTCTCGGATTATTATGGAAATAGATGGGGAAGGAGACATTAATGTGTGGAATCTTGTCGAAACATATTTTTTTATGAAATTAACAGAAGCCCTTAATAAGGTTAGAACTCCGAGAACAGTAAGCCCCCTGGACCAAAAGAGCACCCTGACCCGCAGGAACAGTAAACCTGCAAACTCTCACCCTGATTTTAACACACTGATTATGGATGCTGCCCGGCACCATGGGCTGCAGCCGGAACTAATAAAAGCGGTGATTAAGGTTGAATCCAATTTTAACACTGGTGCCCAATCCTCGGCAGGTGCACAGGGATTAATGCAGTTAATGCCGCAAACAGCTAAATATCTAGGGGTAAACAACCCCTTTAACCCTGCTGAAAATATTGAAGGAGGGGCAAAATATCTGAAGCAGATGCTGGACAAGTTCGACGGGAACCTGCAACTTGCCCTGGCCGCGTATAATGCGGGTCCGGGTAATGTAAATAAATACGGTGGGATTCCGCCTTTTAAAGAGACTCGTAATTATATAAAGAAAGTGACTGAGGCACTCAATATCGACTACATGGCATGACCATTAAAAGCTTCTTATCCTGAACACAGAACCCTTTACCCTGAACCTTAGACCCCTTATTTGGAAGATACCGGCAAGGATATCTCCATTGGGGGGTTTTGCTTTTTGAGGAAAAGACGCCTGGCTTGACCAACCTTTTTAGCAGATAGTACTTTCCTATCTTACAAGAAATTACTAATTAATTATATTAAAAAGAAGGATTTTGTCAAAAATTGTTTAAATGTTTATATAAATTGCTGCTGTAACCTTCGTTAACTGAGGAGGGTAAAAAAATGGCTGTCAGATTCTTAGACTGTATGGGTTCTCATTATATGGTGGGCATACAGCAGGGCCGAATAGGCAAACAAGCTATTCATGCTGCCTGGGAAATCTTTTCTGATTCTCAGCATCTGGAGATGATAAGAAAAGCAAAATTTGCTCCAAAAGCCCTTTATCTGATTCACTGTCAACAGAAGGCTGAAAACTTTCTGAAAAAAATTGTTAAAGACGCACTCCCTGAACAGCATGAGCGCATTAAAGGGATAGCTTCAGGTGCAGACATACCCGAGAAGATCGTCTACCTGCTTCAGGCAATTGAAATGGAGCTTGCGCCCAAACCCAGCACGTATGCACTCGGTTCCGGAACTATAATGGGTATCAAGCCGGATGCTACCACCACAGGTGAACCTGTAATGATAAAGAACTTAGACTATACCCTTCCTTACCAGGACATGCTTTTTGTCAGGAGAAACAAGCCCATGGCCGGCTGCCAAACGCTTGACGTATCTCTGGCCTTTTCTTCAGGAGCCCATGCAGGCATAAACGAACACGGCTTATGTTTTCTGCATACTTTTGCTTACCCGTCGGACAGTCTTAGCATTAAAAGTATCCCACTTAGTATAGTTCTTCAGGAGGCACTGGAAACATGTTACTCTGTTGAAGAAGCTGCCAGACTAATTAACAGGCACAACAGGGATGCAGGAGCAAGTATTCTGCTGGCTGACGCTTCAGGTGACATGAGAGTACTGGAAACCAGCAGGTCAAGCTCAGCTCAGCGACTGGCCGAAAATAATTATATCATTGCCACAAACCACTACACATCGCCGGAAATGGCAAAAAATCAGTTCCCCATGGATGCCAGATGGGGTGATAAGGCCTTACCCCGGCTGCGAGGAGAAGCTGTATATGACTCCAGCCTTTCAAGATACTCAAGGGCCGAACAACTACTGAGCAAGGGAGAAATAAATCCCGATTCTGTTGCAGAGATACTTGCCGACCACAATGAAGGGGTTCCGGGAGAAAATACAGTTTGCCGCCATGGTGCCGTATTTTCCACTCAGGCTTCAATTATAATATATCCAAGCCGCAAGTCCATCCGAGTCACAGCCGGTAAACCATGTGAAGGTCAGTTTGAAGAGTTCACCATGAAGAAAGTGTAGATATCGGAAGAGAAGTTTAACATCAATTGCTATCTAAAATCCCCATATATATAGCCACCGGAAGCAACCCGGTGGCTATTGTTTTGCCGACTTTAAGTAATAGAAAATATTCCGGAAAAAGCGATTTCATTGACTCAGCAATTTTTATGAGTTCATCTTTAAACTTCTACTACTGGCGTGCTAAGTGCTAAAGCACTAAGACCCCTGACGCCGGCAACCGTCCTACTCTCCCAGGACCCTGCGGTCTACCTGTCCAGATATCTCTAATCTCACTTGATACACTTGGCGTAAGGCACTCTTCTTCAAATAAAGGGCTGTGTTAAATTGTAATATACGTTATTTCAACAGGCGGCATGTCTTCCTAAGCGAAGGCGTTGGAACGTCCAT
>JAENYP010000017.1:0-18231 GCA_016841725.1 Thermincola carboxydiphila
GACGGTAAATATTACCATTCAGGTTAGGACTCTAAAATTATTATACGAGGAGGGTGATTATGAAGATTCCAGAAGACAGGATGACCCCAAAGGAAAGAATTGGTTCATTACTGCAGGGCAAACCGATTGACCGTGTGCCCTGCATTCCGGTAATCTTGAATGGCTGCTGCACCGCAGCCGGGTATACGGTTAAAGAAATGACCCTCGACGGTGAGAAGTTTGGCAAGTCCAATGTAGCCACTTACAGGAAGTACGGGTATGATATGATATGCCTTCTTGATGCTACAGCAACGACCGCTGAAGCCGCCGGAACAAAATTGTGTTACCCCGACAACGCCCCGGCCTATGTTGAAGACCCTGTTATAAAGTCTGAAGATGATGTGAAAAGACTGCAGCCATTAGACCCCACAAAGGATGGAAGACTTAACAATTACCTGGTTGCAACGGAATACTGTGTTTCTGAAGTTGGCAGTGAAGTATTTGTAGGTACTTTATTTGCCGGACCTTTCACAACTGCAGCTTGCTTGAGAGGTACTGAGACTCTTGTTAGGGACTGTTACAAAAACAAGGATTTGGTGCACCAACTTGTGAGATGGTCTACTGATGTCACCATCGTATTTTTGGAGGAGGTAATAAAACGGGGTGGTGTTCCGGTCCTTTGCGAACCGGTGGGTACGGGCAGCATCCTCAGTCTGAAAATGTTTACTGAATATATTGAACCATACTTTAAAGAAATTCATGAATTCATTAAATCTAAAGGTTTACCCGTGTTAGACCATATCTGTGGTGACTGTATGCCTATCCTGGAATCCTGGATGCGAACCGAACCGACAGTTCTAAGTGTTGACAGGGTAGATATTGGTGAAGTGTCACAGCGTGTGGGTGACAGAGTAGGAGTTATGGGAAATGTTACTCCCGGTAAAACACTGTTCATGGGTACCCCTGAAAGTGTAGACGCCGGGGTTAAAGAAGTTATGGACAAGGCTGGTAAAAACCCATGTGGTTTTGTATTGGCATCCGGCTGTGAGGTTCCGGTGGGAACACCTCCGGAAAATATTTCAGCCATGATGAATGCTGCCAGAAAATACGGGCAGCACCCATTAACTTAGAATAGGGCATCAGATACCTTAAGGAAAGAGGTGCAGGTATGGACAATGAGATTAAAGAAGTCATTATAAAGATTCCCAGTATGACCTGAACGTCTTGAGCGGCGATGGTCGATGCGGCCCTGGAGGGGTCCGCCGGAGTTAAGAGTTATGAAACCACCCTGGCAGACCAACAAACAGTTGTTAAGTTTGATAAAAGCCAGATTGATGAAGAAACCCTGATGCATAACATCAAAAAATTAACCGGGTATAACAATCTCTATCTAAAACAATAATAACTTTTAATGTTTTAAAAAAGCTCGGACTGTTGGGTCAAACGGTCCGGGCTTTTGGGGTTAAAAGGCTGTTGCCTTAAGATATAAATATATTGAGGTGGTACATATTGACAAACCGATACAAAAGATATAATATATGAGTAAATACACATATTGGTGAATATTCATATAAAGGCACACAAATATACAATTCGTTAATACTTGAGGTGATTCTTATGATACAGGCAGAAAGTGATATGCTTAAGAAGCTTGCCAAATTCATGAAGACAATTGGCGATGCCAACAGACTAAAAATAATTTGGGTGATTGGGAAAGAAGAACGTTCAGTATCGGAGATTATCAACGAAACAGACCTTTCACAAACACTGGTGTCTTTTCACCTGAAAATTTTGCGTGAATCAGACATTGTTGAAACAAAGCGAATTGGAGCTTTTATCTATTACAGTTTGGGGAACCCCGAATTGATAGACCTTCTTTCTGCTTGTGGGGAATATGTTTATAGAACTACAGGTGAAATAGAACCTGGTTTTATCCGGCCATTTCCCCTGTGGTTTAATGAAAAATTTTGATAAAGTGAAGTCAAATAATAATAAAATAATAGGAGGGACCTGATATGATGGGTAAAATGTCAGAAATGATGGGGAAAATGGGACCTATGGGCGGCGGTCCGGCAATGAGGGAACAGGGAATGGCAATGAGGGAACAGGGAATGGCGATGATGCAGAAAATGATGAGCGCAGGTTCAGACCCAATGGAAGTATGCCGGAAAATGTTTGCGGAAGCTTCAAAATTTGCCGATTCTTGTAACAGTCCTTCCCAAGAGGCTAAGGCAGAAAGTAAGGCTGAAACAAATGGGAAAAGCAGTGGTGGCTGAGGTTAATTGAGACTGTTTTGGAAAAACAGAAAAGTATTTAATGACATTCTGTGCAAAGGAGGGTGATACTATGATGAGACTAATGGGGGAAATGTGCCGGCAGAGCTTTGGTATGGGGTTCCAACAGATGACATCTCCCGCAGTTAAAGCTGCTGAAATTGGCAGCAATGCTACTCCTGAGGTCAGGGCGCTATTTGAAGACTGGGCACAGGAAGTTGAAAGGGAAATACTATCTTTAATCAAAAAGGATAATAAACTTGATTCGGATGCGATTGCCAAGAAACTGGGAATCAGTGAAGAAAGTGCAATCTTATTTATGAATCGAATTGAGCAAAAAGAAACAAGTTAAGGCCGTTTGCATTACCAGAAATTGTTTTCCGGGTACTGGCACCACCTCACCTTTTCCAGCATATAATTTAAAGTGGTGACTTAAAAAATGAATCGGGGGGTGGGGTTATTAAATGGTACCGGAGCTTGCGGTGCTAGCCGCTATTTCGTTTATTAAAGGGTTGTTGTTACTGGTCTCCTACATCACCAACAACACTTTTCCACAGCCCTTAAGTGAGGAAGAGGAGTCAAAGTATCTTGACCTGTTGGCAGAGGGTGATGAGAATGCGCGGAATGTACTGACAGAGCGTAACCTGCGTCTGGTGGCACATATAGTCAAAAAATTTGACAGCACAGGGGAGGACAATGATGACCTGATTTCCATCGGTACCATAGGCCTGATCAAGGCAATAAACACCTACGACAAGGGCAAGGGAACCCGCCTGGCAACTTATGCTGCCCGGTGTATTGAGAATGAAATTCTGATGCACCTGAGAGCCATTAAGAAAAACCGTGTTGAGGTCTCACTCTATGACTCCATAGGGGTTGACAAGGAAGGTAATGAGATTAGCCTGATTGATGTGCTGGGCACTGACGCAGAAGTTGTAACCGACCTTGTGGAAAGCAACTTTGAACAGCGGAGGCTGATTGAAAAGGTACTGCGGCTGAATAAGAGAGAGAAGAATGTACTTCAGCTGCGGTTCGGACTGTTTAACGGCATCAAAAAGACGCAAAAGGAAATAGCCCGAAAACTGGGCATTTCCAGGTCTTATGTAAGCAGAATAGAGAAAAGGGCTTTGACTAAGCTGACAAAAGAGTTCAAAGCTGAAGGGTATTAGAGAAGCAGGCGAGGCGCCTGCTTTTTCTGTGTCAAAGGCGCTAAAAAAGGAAAAGGGTTGACAAAATTCATTTAAGTAATATAATATGATGTGGTTCACTAGAAAACAAAGGTAAGGTGATGAGAAATGAACCATTTTGTGATGGATGCTTTTAACGGATATCGTTCCCGGCTTGATGACATTACCCTGGTTCATGAATTCCTGGAGGAAATGCCTGTAAAACTGGGCCTAAAAACCGCTATGCCTCCTTTCATCCTGCCTTATTATAATGGTGTAATTCCGGAAGACTGCGGAATCAGCGCTTTTGTTTTTCTGGCAGGGGGTCACTTTACTATCCACACATTTTCCTTCCGGGAAGCCTATTATGTGGATATGGTTTCTGTTGAACCTTTTGATGCTGAGAAACTGGAACGGATAATCAGGGAAACCTTTCCAGCTGAGAGAACTTCCTCTTATCTGCTGGAGAGGGAGAGAACTGAGAGTTACCCTGAGACTATTGAAGTTAACGAGGAATTGGATTTCGGACCACACCTTTTTCTTGATTTTGAGAACTATAATGGTCCCAAAACCATGGATCAGCTGTTTAGTGTTTTTGATACCCTTCCCTTTGAAATTGGGATGACTCCAATTATGCGCCCTTATGTGACCCGGAATTTTGTGGAGGGCGAACCTGTTACCTCAATAATGACTATGATTGCAGAGAGCCATATCAGTCTTCATTATTTTGAGAAGCCGGGAACGGCATATCTGGACCTTTTTTCCTGCCGGTTCTTTAATTATGAAGAAGTAATCGGAAAGTTAAAGCAGGTCTTTCACAGTACGGTTGCCAATGAAACACTTATTTCGCGCGGCAGCAAATACCATCAGTTCAAGAAGGTTGCCGCTCCTCAGGCTTGGGATTCGGGGTCATGGGTGAGGAATGTTTACCGGCGCCAATCAGCCCAATAATAATTTAATAAGCCAACTGAAGGCATTCGCGCAATACGGAGTGACATCTGAGTCAAATCAGAGTCACTCTTTTTTGTTTCTTGCAGGCAGAGGCAGGCCTGACCTGCTTTTTTTTAATTATCCTGACAGAAGAAGGGAACATCGACAGTTTGTCGAAATATTGATAAAAACGGGATGAACATACCGGCCTAGGCCGGAAAACGGGAGGCGCTTAAATTTGGGGAAAAATGAGTCATATAGAGTCAGACGCGGTTTTGTTGCAGTATTCACGATTATGCTGCTGCTGCTTTCCTGTTTTTCTCCAGGTATTTCATATTCCACGGCAGGTTCAGGAACCTCGCGGATTGCTGCCGGTTACAACCATACCATTGCCCTGAAAAATGACGGCACGGTCTGGGCTTGGGGCTGGAATCACCAAGGCCAGCTGGGGGACGGGACGACAACCGACAGTGCGGAACCTGTCATGGTTAAGGGACTGAACGGGGCAACTGCACTGACTGCAGGTTATTATCATTCGGCAGCCCTTATGAATGACGGCATAGTCTGGGCTTGGGGCAGCAACATGTATGGCCAGCTGGGAAACGGAACGACAAACAACAGTCCGGTACCTGTAAAGGTGAAGAACCTGACAGGTGTAAAAGTCATTTCGCGGGGAGGAAGTCATACGATTGCCCTGAAAAACGATGGCACTGTATGGGCCTGGGGCAGTAACGAATGCGGCCAGCTGGGGGACGGGACAACTACCAACAGTCTGGTACCGGTAATGGTTGAGAGCCTTACCGGAATAGTGGCTGTTACCGGAGGGGCTTATCATACGGCTGCCTTAAAGTCGGATGGCACTGTCTGGGCCTGGGGCAGCAACCGGATGGGACAGCTCGGGGACGGCACGACGGTGGACAGCCCGGTCCCGGTGATGGTTAGCGGGCTGTCGGGGATAACTTCACTGGCATCAGGTGAACATCATGTGGCTGCCCTGAAAAGTGACGGTACAGTCTGGTCCTGGGGGGCTAACAGTACCGGTCAGCTTGGTGATGGAACAATGGCAAACAGCGCTTTACCTGTCAGGGTTTCCGGTTTGACCGGGGTGTTGGAAATAAATGCCGGTTTCACCTATTCTATGGCCCTGACCGGGGAAGGGGCTGTCTGGTGCTGGGGAGCCAACACCCAGGGACAATTGGGGAACGGAACAACAGGCAACAGTTCTGTTGCTGTTAAAGTACCCGGCTTATCAGGGATAATATCGGTTGCCGGTGGACAGAACCATACTATAGCCCTTCAGAGTGACGGCAGCTTCTGGCAGTGGGGACTAACTCAGCCAGGCCAGCAGGATCAGGAGTCAGCAATGGTTACTTTACCTCAAAAACTAACCACAGTTTCAGCTGGGGGCAGTGTGGAGGATACCGGGGGAACTGTGCCCGGTAATGACAGCAATTTGCCTGTGCCGGCAGACCCCGGTGACGATGATACTGATACCCAAAGCGGTGACGCTGAAGACAGTGATGACAGCCCTCAATATGAGGGCGGCAGCAATGTAATACCCTTCCCGGAACCGGCGGAGCGGGTTAATGCAATCAGTTTTGTTGATTCTTCCGGCGGGGCAGGAACGGTTAAAGTTGACAGTGCAACTCTCAATGAATTTTTAGCCCTTGCGGACCCTGCAGTAAATGTTTATGTAATTCAGGTGTACAGTGACAGCCAGAGTATTACCACAGAGATTCCGGCAGATGTTATTGCCGCTTTGCGTCAGAGCAAACCTGGGGCCATTTTGCGGGTGGTTGTTCCGGCCGGTTCTTATGACCTGCCTGTATCAGCAGTGAATGTTGGTGACTTGTCAGACAAACTGGGGGCATCTCCGGAAGCTTTCCGAGTTACTGTAACTATCAGCACGGCCGGGGAAGCAATGGCAGCTCAAATAAGGCAGGATGTAACCCGGCAGGGGTTTGCGATGACAGCTGTTCCTGTGGAATTTCGGGCAGGGGCTGTGGCTGACACTGGGCAGAGACTGGAGATCAACGTTTTTGACAGCTATATCAAACGTTTTCTGGAGATGGGTTACAGTGTTAATCCAAGCATTTCCGGAGCTGTCTGCTATAATACTGCGGCCCAAGTGTTTTACCCCGTTCCGGCGGTTTTTGGGGCCGGTGGGGACAAGGCCGGTGTGGTTATCAAACACAGGGGCAATGGTTGGTATACTGTGGTCACAGGTCAAAAAACCTTTCTCGATATCAGGAGCCACTGGGCGAGGGGAGATATTGAAAGACTGGCTTCCCGGCTCATTATAACCGGAAAAGACAGTCAGAACTTCGACCCCGGCGGAAAGGTTACCCGTGCCGAATTTGCCGCACTTCTGGTACGCGCCCTTGGAATTTCAGACATTACCCGAAATGGGGAATTCAGCGATGTTTCCGGTCAGTGGTTTACCGGAGCAGTAAACAGCGCTGCTGCTGCAGGTTTGATAAAAGGTTACGAGGATGGGACCTTTAGGCCGTATAAGGAAATAACCCGTGAGGAAATGGCAGTGATGGTTTCCCGGGCCGTTCAATTCGCCGGCTGTCCCGCAGCATCTGGTGATACAGATGATATAATGGCATCTTTTAGTGACCGGGATTCCGTGAGCAATTGGGCACGGTCTGCTGTTTCCGCAGTTGCCCGGGTGCAGATAATCAAAGGGAACCGGAGAGGGGAGTTTAATCCTGATTTCCATGCCACCCGGGCCGAAGCGGCAGCTATGCTGATGCGTACCCTGATTTATGTGAGATTTCAGTGAGCAGCTGAGTATGGAGAAGTATTATTAAGAAGGAGGTTTGTCATGATAGGTGCGATTTTATTGATGGCTCTATTTATTGCGGGTTTTGCGGGGATACTTGTTTACCGCGAAAAACAGGAGGACAACCGGGTGGAAACAGTTCGGATGATTATCTTTCTTGCACTGGGTACGATAGTTATTATTGGGGTGATAATGGGACTTATGATGGCCAGCAATTTCAAATAAGACCTGCCGGAAATTAACAAGAGGAGAAAAAGGGAAAACAGCAAAAGTGTAAGTATAACTCTATAGTTTGCCTAAGGAGATGAAGCAGTTGATGAAAAAGGTATTTGGCATAATTATTGCAGTATTGATACCTGCACTTGTTGTCTCCTTTATGTTTTATGGCGATTTTCGGGCTTCAGGCATTGCCAAAGGTCTCGGGTTTGCCCAAAAGGACAGCACCCCAAAGGACGAGGCTCCGGGCAAAGGCAGCGAAGAAACTTCGAAGGAATCCCATGGAGATGACCGGAGTGATGAGAACCCCGAGGAACCCGGGGAACCGGAGGAAACCGGGAAACCGGATGAACCTGGGAAACCGGATAGTGGTGATGGTCAACAGAACACAGGTAACAACCAGACCGGGAACTCGTCCGGCGGGATAACTGATGACGAACCCCTTGGCAAGACTTATAGCTGGTGGTATAAAAAGAACACGGACCATCGGCAGCCTGAGATTGATCCATATTTTATCAGGGAACTTGAAAACAGGGGTTATTATGTCGGAACGGGGTCACAAAAGAAGGTTTACCTTACCTTTGATGAAGGCTATGAAAACGGGTATACCGCTGACATACTGGATGTTTTAAAAGAAAACGGTGTGCAGGCGGCGTTTTTTGTAACGGGAAAATATATCGATAAAGAACCTGAGCTGGTCAAGAGAATGGTTGCTGAAGGACATATAGTTGGGAACCATACTGAAAACCATCCGAGTATGCCGGCAATTTCCAATACGGAAATCAAAGCAGAAATCGAAACAGTAAGTAGTAAGTACAGGGTGCTTACCGGAGAATCGATGTCTTACCTCAGGCCTCCCAAAGGAGAGTTCAACTCCCGGACTTTGAGAGTCAGCAAGCAGTTAGGTTACCGGACAATATTCTGGAGTGTGGCTTTCCGGGACTGGGATGTGAATAATCAACCAGGGAAAGAAATTTCTTATCAAAGCGTGATGGACAACGTGCACAATGAGGCCATAATCCTGCTGCACGCGGTATCGGAGTCCAATAGGGATGCACTTGACAGAATTCTAAAGGACCTGAGCGCTGCAGGTTATTCCTTTGCTTCCTTGGATGAACTGCAATAGATGTGGTATAATATTCCTGTAAGGGTATGAGGGGGGGAAGCTATTGTTATCAATGTTCCATCCGGATGCTTATATTGCGTCGTTAACAGATATCAGACCCGAGTATTTTATCGAACGGGGTATCAAAGGACTTATTATCGACCTGGACAATACGCTGCTTTCATGGAAAAGCGGAGCTATAGAACCTGAAATTTCGGGTCTCCTGCAGGATTATATTGCCGCCGGGTTAAAAATTTGTGTTGTTTCCAATGCTTTTAACAGCCGGGTTTCGGGTATTATGAGCCCTTTGGGGATTCCGGGAGTGGGCAGGGCCAGAAAGCCGAGGCGGAAGCCTTTTTTAAAGGCATTGAAGATTCTTGGGACCGGCAAAGACGAAACTGCTGTTGTCGGTGACCAGCTTTTCACAGATGTATTAGGCGGCAACAGGCTGGGATGCTATACTGTTCTGGTAAAACCAATCTGCAAAACTGAATTTGTGGGTACAAGGTTTGTCAGGATTGCTGAAAAGATAGTGCTCAGAAATTTGGCAAAAAGCCGGGTAATCAAGGCCCCTGTAAGGCGACAGTAGCTCTATACAAATGTCTTTTAAAAAAAATTTTTGCTGGGGTCAGATTTCGAGCTGTTACGACAGCGGTTTGTAGTATAATAGAGCTAAGGACAAGGCTTCTACAATTGAGTTTTCTCTCCTCAGTGATCCTCTGGGTCACCTTTTTCTTTTTGAGGCAGCGTTTTGAGAATTAAATTATATCCAGGCGGAGAGTGTATTTGTTCTATTATATGACAGTGGGGTGCAGAGATGAGAAGTATCAGCGGAAAGACAAAAGTTACCGGATTATTCGGTTATCCGGTGGAACATTCATTTTCACCTGCTATGCATAATGCAGCTTTTAGCCGGCTGGGCATGGATTATGTTTATGTACCTTTTTGCGTAAAACCGGAAGAACTTTCTGCGGCAGCAGCAGGAATCAGGGGAATGAACCTCGCCGGGGTTAATGTGACCATACCTCATAAAACAGCTGTTATGGAGATGGTGGATAAACTGGCCCCCGAAGCACAGTTGATAGGCGCTGTGAATACCATTGTGAACAGGGATGGCAGACTTACAGGGTACAACACCGATGCTCCGGGTTTTGTGGCCGCACTCAGAAAAGAGGCCGGAGTTGAGCCGGCAGGCAAACAGGTTACCATAATCGGCGCCGGGGGAGCTGCCAGGGCTGTTGCCATACAGCTGGCTCTGGAGGGAGTAGAAAAGGTGACTTTAAGTTCACCGTTTCCGCAGGAGATTATTTCTATTAAAAAGGTCATCACTTCCGCAGCCGCAGCCTCTGTTGCCGAGGCTGCCTGGGACGAAAACGCCATATCCCTGGCCGCGGCAAATTCCGATATTATAATTAATGCCACACCGCTGGGAATGCACCCAAACACAAATGATATGCCGCCACTTAGGTTTACAGGGATACCGGAAGGAGTCCTGGTTTGTGATCTGATATACAATCCCGGTGAGACAATGCTGTTAAAGAAGGCCAAAGAACATGGACATCCCGTAATGAACGGAATGGGAATGCTCCTTTACCAGGGTGTAATTGCCTTCGAGCTGTGGACAGGCCGGGAGGCTCCGGTGGAGGTAATGAGAAAAGCGCTTGTGAAAGCGGTCGTGAGCTGACGATAATGAGCTAAGCAGTAATGTCAAAAAATGTTGGAAAATGTTGGTAAAAAAACTGTCATATATGGAGGATTTTAATGTGCAGGTAATGAAGTATCTACTAGCTTGTTTATTTAGCAGGTAGTTTGGAAGCGTGGTGATTGAAATTGACCGGAGAAGCTGAGCGGAGTTTGACCCTGCAGCAGGTAGCTACAATACTCCAGGTTGAGACCAGCACTGTCAGGTTTTGGGAAAAGGAATTCGCTCAATTCCTGAACATAAAAAATAAGAAAGGCCAGCATAAAAGGTTTACCGAAAAGAACCTGGAGGTATTCAACCAGATTAAGGAACTGCTCTATACCGAACAGTATACTATTAAAGGGGCCCAGCGGAAGCTGGAGATGGAGCGGACCCTGACCAGCGGTCTTGGTATTGAAAGTAATTTCAAGACAACGGTGTTTTTCATGTTTTCTGCAATTATGCGGGAACTGCAGGCCTACCGTGAAGATAGCCGGAAACTGGCCGAACAGGTCCGGGAACTGCGGGAAGAGAAAATAAGAGTGGAAGAGAAACTCATTGAAGAAAAAAACAAAGGCTTATTGGATTTTCTGAAAGATAAAATGCAGGTTAAAAAAATTTCTGAACAGGAGGAAGCTTAAGCTTCTTTTTTTTTTGTCTTTCTTTTGAAGGGCTTTGCTTATATTTGACATTTTTTTGTGCTCTCAGGTACAAGTCTAGCAGGATTTAGTAAAGAAGAGTAGAAGTTATTCTACATAGTACTACATAATTCTGGTATTATTGCGGTTGTTTTCGGTATTTTGCGTAATAAGGATTGTGACAGGAGGCAGACTTGTGTTTTTACCTATCAGGAAACGGCTCGGAGAAATACTTCGTGAAGATAACCTGCTGACAGAAGGACAGCTTCAGGCTGCTCTGGAAAAACAGAAGGAAACAAATGAGCGCCTGGGCAAAATTCTCATCAGAATGGGTTTTGTCGATGAAAAGACAGTTCTGAAGGTACTTGAAGCAAAACTGGGACTACCCTTGATAAATATCAGCAGGCGGAACCTGGACCCTGAAGTGGTGAAACTGATTCCCGAACAACTGGCCCTGAAGTACAAGGTAATTCCGGTAGAATTGGATGATGACCGGATTACCTTGGCTATGGCTGACCCGCTTAATGTTTTGGCAGTTGATGATGTAAGGATTGCTTCAGGGTGTGATGTTGAGCCTGCCATCGCCTCTGAAAGTGACATAGACAGCGCTATTGCCACTTATTTTGGTAAGGACAGCATAGTTAAAATGGTTGAAGACATCCCTGAAGACCTGGGGATGGATTTTGAAGAGGGCGGTTTAGAACAGTTAAGGGAAATAGTTGAAGATGCCCCCATGGTTAAGCTGGTCAACTCCCTGATTACACAGGCAGTTGCCGGCAGGGCCAGTGATATTCACGTGGAACCAAGGGAAAAAGAGCTTCATGTGCGGTATCGGATTGACGGTGTGCTCAGTGAAGTCACCCAGTTTCCCAAAAGGATGCAGGCTCCGGTTATTTCCAGGCTCAAAATTATGGCAGACCTGGATATAGCTGAGCGCAGGGTGCCTCAGGATGGCCGGATCCAGATGAAGATTGAAAACAAGGAGATTGATTTCAGGGTTTCCACCCTGCCGACAATATTTGGAGAAAAGGTGGTTTTAAGGGTACTGGACAAATCCAGGGGACTGATGCACCTGCAGGAACTGGGGATGCTCCCCGAAATCCTTAAAAGGTTCCGTACGGTAATCACCCATCCCTATGGGATAATCCTGGTGACCGGGCCTACCGGAAGCGGGAAAACCACCACACTGTACTCTGTCTTAAATGATATTAACACCCCGGAAAAAAACATCATTACTCTGGAAGACCCGGTGGAATATACCCTGGGCGGGGTTAACCAGGTACAGCTTAATGTTAAAGCCGGACTTACCTTTGCCGGAGGGCTGCGCTCAGTGCTGCGCCAGGATCCGGACATCATTATGGTGGGTGAGATCAGGGACCCTGAGACAGCCAAGATTGCTATCCAGTCAGCAATGACCGGACACCTGGTACTTTCCACATTACATACCAATACTGCTTCAGCTACTCTCACCAGACTGATGGAGATGGGGATTGAACCTTTTCTGGTGGCCTCATCTGTGGTCGGGATTGTTGCCCAGCGGCTGGTGCGCCGTCTGTGTCCCGAATGTAAAGAACCATATGAACCTTCGGGAATGCTTGTTGAAAAACTGGGCATCAAGGCAAGACCTGATGAACGGATTGTCCTGTTTCAGCCCAAAGGATGTCCTGCCTGTAACAATACAGGGTTCCGGGGCAGGCTGGCTTTGCAGGAAGTCCTGTTTATGAGTTCTTGGGTCAAAGACCTGGTTACCAATAAGGCTCCTGCCGACCAGATCGAAACTGTGGCCATTGAAGAGGGCATGATGACACTGAGACAGGATGGCTTGAGGAAAGTGGCCCTGGGCTTGACCAGTCTTGAAGAGGCAATGCGGGCAGTCTTTGTGACCGACGAAGATGTTTAAGAGGTGTGGCAATGCATATCGATGATTTGCTAAAAAAAGCGGTTAATATGGGGGCTTCAGACCTCCATATAACTACAAATGTTCCTCCGAATATCAGGGTTGACGGGAATCTCAGGCAGTTACCGGGGGGGAACCTGGACCGGGAAGCCGTAGCCGCATTGATGGATCAGATTATTGGTGAGGAACACCACCGGATTTTTGAAGAACGTGGGGAAGTTGATTTCTCATATGCGATATTCGGTCTAAGCCGGTTCAGGGTCAATGTTTTCCGCCAGAGGGGAACCCCGGCAATGTCTATCCGGATAGTTCCCCCAAAGATAATGACCCCCGACGAACTGGGGCTTCCTGAGATTGTGAAAACCCTGGCCCGCCGGCCTTATGGTCTGGTGCTGGTGACGGGTCCGACGGGAAGCGGCAAGTCTACGACCCTGGCGGCTATGATTGACCTCTTAAATCAAGAAAATTCCGGACATATCATCACACTGGAGGACCCCATTGAATTCCTCCATACCCATAAAAAGTCCATTGTGAACCAGCGGGAAATAGGGATTGACAGCAAGACCTTTGCTTCAGGGCTCAGAGCAGCCCTGAGACAGGACCCTGATATCATCCTCGTGGGTGAGATGAGAGACCTGGAGACCATCAGTACTGCCATTACTGCTGCTGAGACAGGACATCTGGTTTTTGCCACACTGCATACCAGTAATGCCACCCAGACTGTGGACAGGGTCATAGATGTATTCCCACCCCACCAGCAGAATCAGGTCAGGGTGCAGCTTTCAATGATACTGCAGGGTATTGTCGCTCAGACCCTGATACCACGGGCCGACAGGGAAGGCAGGGTTGTGGCGGTTGAAGTCCTGGTGGCTACACCTGCGGTAAGAAACCTGATCAGGGAAGGGAAGACACCTCAATTGAACACGGTTATTCAATCAAGTGCCAAGTATGGCATGCAGATGATGGACAATTCGTTAAAAGACCTTTATCTGAGGGGGATTATCAGTTATGAAGAAGCCCGCAAAAGGGCAATGGACCAGGATGGATTTAAGCGCCTCGTACAAGAGAGCTATTAAAGGATGGTGATATAATTGTCCCAAACCTTTAGCTATAAAGTTAGAGATAATTTCGGAAAAGTGCATTCAGGGCAAATTACTGCAGATTCCAGGGAAACGGTTGTTGATAAACTGCGGCAGAGCGGCTATATAGTGACCAAGGTTGAAGCAAAGAATGAATCACCGACTGTCGGGGAGACCTTTTCCAAATGGGCTGCAATTTCCCCAAGGGACCTGTCAATCATGTGCCGCCAGTTTGCTACCATGGTCGGGGCAGGCCTGCCCCTGTTAAAGGGATTGTCTATCCTTGTTGAGCAGACCTCAAAACACAGGCTCAGGGAGGCTCTGGATGATGTCAGGCGTGAGGTGGAAAGCGGCAGCGCCCTGTCAAACGCCATGGGCAAGCACCACCTTATTTTCCCGCCAATTATGGTATCAATGTTGCGGGCAGGAGAGACGGGCGGTATTCTGGATGAGACCCTGGAGAGACTTGCGGAACACTTTGAGAATGAATATGAACTCAGGGAAAAAATAAAGACCGCCACCAGATACCCGGCAATTGTTCTGGGAATAGCGGTAATTGTCATTATTATAATGATGACTTTTGTGCTGCCCACATTTGAGAAGATGCTCACATCTATGGGGGTGGAACTTCCCCTGATAACAAAAATTCTGATGGCCAGTTCGGCCTTTATGAAGAAGTATTTTTTGGTGGTCATTGGTTTTATGGCTCTGATGGTAATCCTGACAGTCCGTTACCTGCGTTCTCCTGAAGGAAAAAGTAAGTTTGACCGGCTGCTTTTCCGCGTGCCGGTAATCAGTGATATTACCGCCAAGGTTGCCACTGCAAGGCTGTGCCGCACCCTGGGGACACTCCTCCACAGCGGTGTTCCGATCATGCAGGCTATTGAGGTCTCTGAGGCCACCTCCGGCAATGCGGTAATCATCAATGGCCTGGCGAGAGCCAAGGAAAGCATCCGGGAGGGGGAGGGGATAGCCGGACCCCTGGAGGCTACCGGGGTATTCAGCCCCATGGTTACCCAGATGATAGCTGTCGGTGAGGAGACGGGTAACCTTGATGCCATGCTGCACAAGGTTGCTGAGTTCTATGAAAAGGAAGTAAAACACGTTATGGATAACCTGTCATCACTGATCGAGCCGGTTCTTATCGTTTTCCTTGGCGTGATCATAGGTGGGATGATTGTCAGTATTCTCCTGCCGATGCTCAAGATCTATGATGTGGTTGGACAGTATTAGTTTTTCCATTTATGTGGAGGCTGCCGGAAATGACCGTAATGTAATCTGGTGCGGTATTGTATCGATTTTCCGCACTGCCGCCTATAAGTCTAAGCTGCCATCCCCGGGCAACAAGGCAGCGTCCCCGAACTCGATGGCTCATGGGGAGTTTTTCAAAGGGATGGCCGCCTCTCGTTTTGGCAGGCCAAAACTTCCCGGCGGCTTTCGCCATCTTCGGACATGCGGGGACTCCCTGCCTTGTTGCCGGTGCTTGCAGCAAGACTCAAAACGGCGGCAGTGCCAGGAAAATCTTATACAACACCGCACCATATTACACGGTCATTTCCTGAGCCAACCGTGAGTGGGAAAACAAGAAGTCCAAAGCATAGAACTTTTAAAGAGAAGAAGTTGACACTTTGAAGACGAGGGGAGGTGAAATGACATGATAATTAAAATGAACAGGCTTATGAAGCAGGCACGCCGGGAGGAATCAGGTTTTACCCTGATTGAACTTATGGTGGTTATTGTCATCCTGGGTATTTTGGCTGCAATGGTTCTGCCAAGGGTTATTGGCAACGTGGGTAATCAAGCCAGAACCAATGCGAATGATGCCAATATTCAAATGCTACAGTCAGCCTTAGAAAGGGCTATGGCTGATTCAGGCCTTAGTACAATTACTCTTGAAGAGTTAGATGATTCATCAGCACCAAGCGGAGCAGCTATGTGGAATGGTCCTTATATTACTGAGATACCAACACCACCTGCAACTTTTAATGACTATGAAATTTCAGGTGGTAAAGTCCAAAATGAATAATAAGCAGGACAGTTTGATTTAGCGATGACACCGTGGCCGCGGTGTCATCGCCTACCCTCTTTTAATGGAAGGATTGGTTATGGCAGTATTAGTATTTATCTATGGCTTAATAACCGGCAGTTTTCTTAATGTATGTATTTACCGTATCCCCCGGCAGATGTCGGTGGTCAATCCTCCTTCGGCTTGTCCTGCCTGTGGTCACAGGCTGAGATGGTATGAACTTGTTCCGGTAGTCAGTTTCATTATGCAGAGAGGCCGCTGTCGCAAATGTACTGCGGCTGTAGCTTGGCGTTATCCAATAGTGGAAATATTTACAGGTGCAGTTTTTTGTTTATCATATTATTTATACGGATTGAGCATCGATTTTTGGACCGTGATTATTCTGGCATCACTAATGTTGGTGGTTGCATTTATTGATATAGAGCATAGGATTATTCCCAATAGATTGGTTATATTTGGGCTGGCTGTTGGTTTAGTTATGGGCCTGCTCCGGCCTGATGCCGGGATTGTTTTTATGGCAAAAGGACTGCTGGCTGGGTTTGGGACACTTTTCGTCGTGGCTGTAGTGTCACGCGGTCAAATGGGCTTTGGTGATGTCAAACTGGCTGCTGTAATGGGTTTGTTTCTAGGTTGGCAGGGAGTCTTAATGGCAATATTCATGGCATTTCTTGCCGGAGCTGTTTACGGAATATTTCTCATGGTTGTTATGGGAAAAGGACGCAAGACTGCTGTCCCCTTCGGCCCGTTCCTGGCAGGGGCGACAATTACAGTTTATTTATGGTCACATCAGATCATTTCGTGGTATATCCGGGTTATCCTGGGATAAAAGAGTGCAGGTGAATAAGAAGGTGAATGATATGAAGAACTTTTTCAGACAAGACGAAAAAGGCCTGACACTGGTAGAGGTGGTAGTAGCTACCCTGTTGCTTTCAATTGGGATACTGACTGCCTTGACACTTTTATCAACCGGAATAACAGTTAATGCCATTAACCGTGACAAGGTAAAGGCTATGAACATTGCCGAACAGTACATGGAAATATGGAAATACCGTGATTTAAACGATCCTTACCCTGATTTTGGGTATCCGGGATATGGTGTTATCACAGATATCTCAAATGATTATACCCGAAATAAAACTGACGGCGATTATAATGTCGAGGTTATCCTTAATCCGTCATCAGACCTGCCACCAGATCCGGACACACTGGTGACCCTGAAAATAAATGTATCCTGGACGCAAAACGGCACCAAGGAAGTAAGTTTGGTCACAGTCAGACAATTTGACAGGAATTAGGGTGTGGTTTCATGAAATTTAGGTTGAGATTTATGGAAATAATCAAAAATGACTCAGGTATGACCATGATTGAGCTGCTAATTGCCTTTGTCATTTTCGGTATCCTGGTTGTTGCCGTTACACCTGTCTTCAAAGAGGGTAGTGACTCTTGGCAGGATACTAAGGCGGAAGTGGAACTGAGGCAGAACCTGAATTCTGCGCTTCAATTGATGAGCCGGGAACTGCGCCAGGCAAAGGCAAGTTCTATAAATATTGAGGAAGATGAGAATGAAATTGTAAACTATCAATATTCGACTGACGGGTCTACCAATTATTTCAAAGTGGAGGAGTCATCCGAAGGCACGCACTACATAGAATTTAATTCAGAGTCGGTTACAGCTCCTGCCCTGATTAATATCACAGAGGCATGTGTTGTTCGGTTGAGTTCAAATCCGCCCAAATTTGAGATAGCAATTAGCGGTGAGTATGTAGGCTCTAATGAGATTGCTTCGCGAAACAGGAAGCTTACTGTAAAGACCACGGTAGTTGTCCGCAGTTCCTCAAACCTGGAGGAATGGCAGGAAGATATCTGATTGTCTGCTGATTATAAGCAATACAGGTTACCAATTATCAAGGGGGGATTAACATGCAGAGGTTATTAAAAGAGTTACTGGGCAGCAGGCAGGGGTCGGCGCTAGTTTTCACCCTGTTGGTGTTTGCGGTGCTGATGATTCTGGCTACGGCCGCAATTGCCGTAACCGGTACCGACTCACAGGTGGCCTCGGCTCAGGAGGGAAGCAAAGCGGCACTGTATGTTGCCGATAGTGGTGTAGATATTGTTAAACAGCAAATAATTAATGCCATCAAAGCAGGAACACCGGTAACAGATATTACTGAAATTCAAAAGGTGGTTCCGGGTGGGGAATACGATTATACTATTAGCTGCATGTCTGCAAATCAATATCAAATTGATGTTCAGGCTTCTGCTCTAATGCCCAATGGAGAATCTGCAACAAAGACTGTAAGAGTAATATTCAAATACAATCCAGGTGGCGGTAATGAGGATCCAGGTGGCGGTAATGAGGATCCAGGTGGCGGTAATGAGGATCCAGGTGGTGGTAATGAGGATCCAGGTGGTGGTAATGAGGATCCAGGTGGTGGTAATGAGGATCCAGGTGG
>JAENYP010000017.1:18241-106095 GCA_016841725.1 Thermincola carboxydiphila
AGGATCCAGGTGGTGGTAATGAGGATCCAGGTGGTGGTAATGAGGATCCAGGTGGCGGTAATGAGAATCCAGGTGGTAATGACAATCCGGGAGATGACCCACCCGTAGACGACCCACCCGTAGACGACCCTCCGGTTGAAGACCCTCCCGTCCCAAACAATACAGATCCCTTTGAATATGCCGTGCTGGGCCAGGGCAAGGGCACCGGAATGTTCCAGTTAACCGGTGATATCAAGATTCAGGGGCCGATGCATTCCAATTCGAGCATTCATTTCAATAACAATGGAAATAATGCCGGGATTACAGTCTCGGGACCTGTCAGTACAACAGATGAGATCAAGATCATCGGAAAAAGCGGTGATTTCTCCGGAGTTGAAATGAATGTGGGAGTACCGCCCGTTGTCATGCCGGAAATAAACTGGGACTATATCAGGGAAAATGCTACTCAGGTATATGACAAGAAAACCTCTCTGGACGGGAATGAAATTCATGAAGATGATGTGATTTTTGTTGACGGAGACCTCACTTTAACCGGAGAGGTCAGCGGAAGTGCCCTGATTGTGGCTACCGGGGACATAACCATCAGCGGAGACTATGATTATCCCAGTTCAAATTATGCAGTTGTTGGTTTATTTGCCGGAAAAAATCTTAAACTGTTCGGGGACGATGGCAGGCTTGACCTGCCCGGAGTAGACGGACCGGAAATACGCGGGCTAGTTATTGCCTTGAATAACGTAAGTACTCAGGGAGAAGCCAAGATAACGGGAAGTGTGCTTTGTGGCAATAATATTGAATGTGGCAGCGGGGAACTTCAAATAGAATACGTTGATGGGAACGACAATCCTGTTTACGATGTATTCGATATCATAGGGACAAAGATCATTGCCAACTATGATGAGCTGTAATTTCCCCGGTTAAAGACCTACAGACAAGGAGTGGAGCATTACATGGGACTTTTTTCGAAAACGATTTCCTGTATCGGGCTGGATATCGGTGAACACCGGATGAAACTGGTTAAAGCTCAAAAGGCCGGGACCGGTTATGAGATAACCGGCTATGGAGTTGTTCCGACCCCGCCCGGTTTGATGGAAGGAAGTATGATTATTGATGAGCAGGGGATTATTGCCACACTGGGGAAACTGGTCGGTAAAGTTCAGCTAAATACACCCCGGGTTGCTCTGGCTGTGTCCGGTGAGAATGTCATTGTGCGGAATTTGTCGGTACCTGCCATGCCTGACCGGGAACTGGCGGAAGCTATCAGAATCGAGGCCGAGGCCCAGCTTCCTATTCCGGGGAAGGATGTTACCATAGATTTTATAAAATGTGGTCTTACTTCTGACGGAACTGTCAAAAAGCAGGAAATTCTGGCGGTAGCGGTGAGAAATGACATTATTAAGAGAATGACCCGGATTGCTGCAGCTGTCGGGCTTGAGCCTGTGATTATCGATGTTGAGCCTCTTGTCCTCCAGAGGGCGCTTAAGATCCTGAACCCAGGTATAGTACCGGTCGATGGAAGTTATGCCATAGTAAATATTGGCAAAGGCTCCTCAAGTATCGCCGTATTTGAGAATGACAGGCTGTCATTTACCAGGACCCTTGGGTTTGGCGGAGACAAGCTGAGTATGGCTCTGGTCAACCACTATAATATGCCCCTGGAAGAGGCGGAAGGGACCAAAAAACTGATTGATTTTAGTGGTGATTCCGACCAGCATGGACTTACGGTATTGCTCTACCAGAAAGCAGAGATTATCCTTCCGGTAATCGGTGAACTGGTAAAGGAACTGGGCCGCTCACTGGACTATTATCTGGCCCAGCACAGGGGGCAGCGGTTTTCTAAGATATTCATTACAGGGGGCAGCGCTCAGCTTAAGGGGCTGGATACATATATGGCTGATGAGCTTGACCTTCCGGTGGCGGTGTTCAACCCGACCCGGCATATGCAGTTATCGGGCAAGGTACAGTATCTGGAAAAAGAAATCCAGGAAGCCGGAACGGCCCTGACACAAGTTGCCGGCTTGGCCTTAAGTGAGGTGGAATAGATGCAAAACCGGATTAATTTACTTAACCCATCAACTTCAATAAAGACCAAGCCTGCATCTGAAGGTCCCAGCAAAATTCTGGTGGCCATCTGCATCTTAAGTGTAGTTTGTTGTATCGGAACATATTTATATGTATTTGGCATGGAGAAATATACCTTGGGTAAGGTTGCCGGGACAAATAACGAGATTGACGGCTTAAAAGAAGTTTCGGAACAATTGAAAACCAGGGGCGCCCTGGCAGCTGAAAAGAGTAAATCCGAACAAAATATCAACCGGCTCATTTACGAGAGACCGGAGATGTCCAGATATCTGGCGGAAATAGAGAAGATAATTCCCGCCCCGATAAGTCTTACACACCTGCAGATTAAGAACGAGCCTTTTGAGGTTGTCCTGAAGGGTGACTCACTGTCACACCTGGAAGTGGCCCGGTTTGGCAAGAATGTACAGGATTCGGTTTATTTCAAGGACGGGATTATAAGCTCCAGTATCAGGAAGGTCGAAGAAAATGTTATTCAATATTCAATCACCATTACCCCTGAGAAAAAAGGGGGGAATAAATAATGAAGCAATCCATGACAGGAAGAGAAAAGAATTTGATTACCCTGGCAGTAACAATAATTTTTTGTGCACTGTTTATAACGTATTTAATATTACCCGGAATAGATAAAAATAAATCTGCACAGGCCAGGCTTACCGAAGCGGGGGCAAGGCTGGAACAACTTCAAATGGCTGAGGAGACTATGAATACCTCCGAGGAAGAACTGGATCAGATAAAAGACGATCTGCAGGAGTATCGTAGACAGCTCCCGGTGTCACCGGAATCAGCGGAACTACTCTATTATCTGAACCAGGCCGCCGAAAAAAGCGGTGTTACCCTAATGAAGTACGAGTTTAACGAGAGTGAAGCAGATGCCGATAAGGAACCTGAGAATGGCCTGGTTTTGGTAGGCGGCAAAGTTGGTGTTCTGGGAGCCTATACACAGGTGAATAATTTTGTAAACCAGACCGAAAAACTAACCAGAATAACCCATAACCGGGTGATTACAATTAACGAAATCAAGGAAAAGGCTGCACTTGAGTGTACTATTGAATTCACTTCTTATGTGGCTGCATATGGCGCCACGAATTTTAAGCATACCGGTGATATTCCCAATGCAGCCGCCGGGAAACAATCACCTTTTAAATTCTAGGTCAAATAGCGGGGGGGAAGGGGTTATGCAAAGGGAGCTGCGGTCTGAATCGGGATTTACCCTGATTGAACTGGCTGTGGTGCTGGTACTTATCGGCATTGCCGCTGCCCTGGTACTGCCTCTGGGACTGTCAAAAGCGGCAAACTCAGCAGCTCTGGATACCGAGGCTCAGAAACTGGCCGGAACTATCAGGCTGGCCAGGCAGAAGTCCATTACCCAGGATGTTCCCGGAACGACTTACGGAGTCCGGTTTAAAAACTCAACTAATGCCACTTCTTACAGGCTGTTTTCACGGAACCCTGCCACAGGTTCCAGTTGGACAGGGGAAGAGCAGGAGTTGGATAAACATGTCATTATAGATTCTGCCGGCCATGTGGAAATTGTCTTTGACAACTCCGGTAATACTACTGACACAGGAATAGTTGTATTAATGGAAGTAAGCGGCAATAACAGGACCATAACCCTGGAAGTAAACTCTCTGGGCACAGTTGATATCCAATAACCTGAGATTGACAACAGGCCGAAATCACTTCATAATAGTAAATAACACCGGAGTTTCCGGTTGTTATTTACTATTTTTATTTGAATTTACAGGAGTGGTAGATTTGTTAAGATACCTGACAGCCGGGGAATCTCACGGCAGGGCTTTGACAGCATTGGTCGAAGGGCTTCCGGCCGGAGTTCCCCTGACAGAGGACTACATAAACATTCAGTTGGCGCGACGCCAGGGAGGGTATGGCAGGGGCGGCCGGATGAAAATTGAAAAAGACCGTGTCAGCATAACTGCCGGAGTAAGAGGCGGCCTCACTACAGGGGGCCCCGTTTCTTTGGTTATCGAAAACCGGGATTGGGCTAACTGGTCTGAGATTATGTCCCCCGGGGCTGATGCCAGGCTTGATGAACGGGTGGTGACAAAACCAAGGCCGGGGCATGCTGACTTGGGCGGCGCCCTCAAATACGGTCATACTGACATCAGAAACACCCTGGAACGGGCCAGCGCCAGGGAGACGGCTGCCAGAGTGGCCGCCGGGACAGCAGGACGAGCCCTGGCGGAGCAGTTCGGCATCAGGATATTTGGTCATGTAACCGCTATTGGGAGCATAGAAATTAGTGAAATCCCCGGTGACACTGAAGAAATATCCCGACGGGCTGCCCAGTCGGAGTTACTGTGTGCGGACAGTGCGACAGAAGCTAAAATGAAACATGAAATTGACCGCTGCCGGGATGATGGTGATTCCCTGGGCGGGATTTTTGAAATAATCGTTACCGGACTGCCGCCCGGGCTGGGCAGTCATGTACAGTATGACCGCAGGCTTGACGGTAGGCTGGCCCAGGCAGTAATGAGCATCCAGGCAATCAAGGGTGTAGAGTTTGGGATTGGGTTTCGCGCAGGAAGGCTGACCGGCTCACAAGTGCATGATGAGCTATTTCACAGCCCCAGAGACGGGTTCTGGCGGAATACCAATCGGGCCGGGGGCCTGGAGGGCGGGATCACCAATGGGGAGCCGCTGGTGCTGCGGGCTGTGATGAAACCTATCCCGACACTGTATAAACCTCTCAGGAGTGTGGATATGCATACAAAGGAACCCTATGAGGCTTCCATTGAGAGGTCTGATGTTTGTGCCGTCCCCGCTGCGGTGGTAGTGGGTGAGGCTGTGGTTGGTTTTGAAATTGCCAGGTCAATTGCGGAGAAGTTCGGCGGGGACAGCCTGGCAGAGATGAAACGGAATTATGATGCCTATGTTGAATATGTAAAGCGGGTGTAGAGATGCCAAATTTGGTTTTGATAGGTTATATGGGTACAGGGAAAACAACAGTTGGCAAAAAATTGGCCAGAAGGCTGGGAATGAAATTTGTGGATACCGACCATGAAATTGAACGGGTAACCGGATTGAGTATTAACGATATTTTTGATAAACACGGGGAAATTCGCTTCCGTTCCGAGGAGAAGGCGGCTGTCAGGAGAATAACCCGTGAAGACAACATGGTTATTGCAACCGGCGGCGGGGCGGTACTTGACAGCGAAAATGTGGAATTGCTGCAGCAGGACGGACTGTTGGTCTGCCTGGATGCCAAGCCGGAAATCATCCATGAAAGGACAAAAAGGAAAAAGACCCGTCCCCTGCTGAGGACAGAAGACCCTTTGCAGAAAATCATCAAAATGCTCGCAGACCGGGAGCCATATTATGCCCTTGCATCTTTCAGGATTGATACCTCACACCGGGAACTTGACGATGTGGTTGAAGAGGTAAGGCGGATATTCGAAAGCTACAGGAAAAACAGGGAGCGATAGAATTCATGATAACTGTTCAGGTAAATCTCGGCAGTAAAAGTTACCCGATACATATCGGTGACAACATTCTCCCTGACCTGGGGGCATATGTTAAGGAACTGGGGATTGGCAGCAGGATTATGGTGGTCACCAACCCGAAGGTTGGGGCGCTTTATGGCAGGCTTGTTACTAAAAGTCTGGAAGCAGCGGGCTTTAAAGCAATTGTTGCTGAGGTGCCTGATGGGGAAAAATATAAGTCCCTGGAATCAGCGGGACTCCTTTATGATACTGCCTTTGCCAACGGCCTTGACCGCGGCTGTGCGGTACTGGCCCTGGGAGGCGGCGTAATCGGCGACCTGGCCGGATTTATTGCGGCAACATATATGAGAGGGGTTCCCTTTATACAGGTCCCTACGACACTCCTGGCCCAGGTGGACAGTAGTGTGGGAGGAAAGGTGGCTGTTAACCACCCCAGAGGGAAAAATATCATTGGGGCATTTTACCAGCCCAGGATGGTCTTTACTGATATAAGTACACTCCATACCCTGGAAGAACGGCAGTTCAGAGCCGGCATGGCGGAAGTTATTAAATACGGCATCATCAGGGACAGCGAATTTTTTGCCTTCCTGGAAAAGGAGGCCCCGGAAGTAAAAAAGCTGGATACCGGGGCAATTATTCATGTTGTGCAAACCTCCTGCCGGATTAAAGCAGAAGTAGTGGCAGAGGATGAAACTGAGCAGGGTGTCAGGGCTATTCTTAACCTGGGCCATACTTTTGGCCATGCCTTTGAGGCGCTGACCGGGTACACTAAATTTGTCCACGGTGAGGCCATAGCCATTGGCATGGTATCTGCCGCAAGGGCTGCGGTACAGACAGGTCTGCTGCCGGAAACCGACCTGGCTCGGATTGAGAGGCTGATTGACAGATATAGTCTGCCCGGCAGTTTCGGGGATCTGGATATTACAGAAATAATAAAAAGCATGTACCATGACAAAAAAGCAGTTGCCGGTAAAATCAGATATATACTGCCAGAGATTATCGGCAGGGTTGGAATTGTTTCAGAGATACCTCATGAAATCCTGAAAATTGTACTACAGGGACAGCGGAATTAAGTATACTAAGGCAATTGGGGGCAAAAACTAAACCGGAGGGAAAGTATTAACTTTGGGGGTGCTTCTGTGTTAGCAAAGGGTGATCTTCAGGAAATACTCCAACTGGCAGTTGCCAGGGGGGGCGATTTTGCAGATATATTTGTTGAAGAAAAAAAGACAGCTGCCGTGGCTTGTGAGGCTGATAAAATTGAACGGATTAATTCAGGCATAGATAAAGGCGCTGGAATCAGGGTAATTTCCGGAGATGCGACAGCTTATGCATATACCAATGACCTTTCAAAGGAAGGGCTTGCCAAGGTTGCCGGGGTAGTCAGCGCTGCTTCTGAAGGTGGACGTGATGTTACGGTAGATCTTAGAGAAATTAAACCTGCAGTTGAGTTCGGAATTGAACAAATGCCTGACACCGTCAGCATTGATGACAAGGTAGAGATGGTTCTCAGAGGCAACAGGGCGGCAAGGGGATTTGACCCCAGGATTAAGCAGGTTACTGTTGGACTGGGGGATGTTATTCAGAATGTTGTGATTGCCAATACAAAAGGTGATTATGTCCATGACCGGCGGGTAAGAACCCGGTTTATGATAAATACGGTTGCCATGGATAATGGTGTAATCCAGACCGGATACGATGCCGTTGGAGGTTTTTTGGGTTTTGAACTTTTAAAGGAATACAATCCTGAAGATGTAGCCCGGGAAGCAGCAGGAAGGGCTGTTAAAATGCTGGAAGCCAAACCTGCACCTGCGGGGAAGATGGAAGTGGTAATGGCCGGAGAAGCAGGCGGCACCATGGTGCATGAGGCTTGCGGTCATGGCTTGGAGGCAGATCTGGTCCAGAAGAAACTCTCAGTTTATGCCGGTCAAAAAGGCCAAAAGGTGGCCTCTGACCTGATTACTGTTGTTGATGATGCCACGATAAAAGGGAAGTACGGCTCTTTCAGGTTTGATGATGAGGGAACTGAGGGACAGAAGACGGTACTCATCAAGGACGGAATACTGGAAGAATATATGTATGACAGGCTTACGGTGATGCGTGAAGAAGGGGTCAGGCCGACCGGCAACGGAAGGCGCGAGTCATACCAGGACAGGCCTATTCCCAGGATGAGCAATACATATATTGCCCCAGGGAAGGAGGATCCCGAAAAGATAATCAAAAATGTAAAAAACGGACTGCTGGTCAAAAAGATGGGCGGCGGTCAGGTAAATACAACCAATGGTGATTTCGTTTTTGATGTGGCCGAGGGATACCTTATCAGAGAAGGTGAGATCACTGGGCCGGTAAGAGGGGCGACCCTAACCGGCAATGGTCCCGAGGTGCTGCAGACAATTGATATGGTGGGCAGGGACCTGGGCTACACTATAGGCACCTGCGGCAAAGACGGCCAGGGGGTACCGGTTTCCGATGCCCAGCCAACTATCCACATCCCGCAAATAGTTGTGGGAGGAACGGCACATGGCGATGAAAACAGCCCACAGGTAAAACGGATTAGAAGGATATGAAGATCAGGGAGCGCTCAGGGCAACGAATGAGGCGCTCACTTTTTTGCGCTTTTCCAGACGGCGCTTAAGGTCGGGAAAAGTTTTTGTTGAAGTAACTAAATATACAGTGATATAATTACTACATATTTTCGAGGAAAGGTTATGGTTAGATGATTTATCGCAAAGCCAGAATAAGTGATGCTGAATGCATACATGCACTGATTACACACTATGCCAATGAAGGGTTGATGCTGGCCCGCTCCAGGGCTCTGATATACGAACACATCAGGGACTTTACTGTTGCCGAAGATAATGGTAAGGTGATAGCTGCCGGAGGGCTGCATATTCTATGGGAGGACCTGGCCGAGGTACGGGCTCTGGCAGTTGCCCCCGAGTATACCAAACAGGGTATAGGAAGGGGGCTTATTAGCTGCTTTATCAGAGAATCATGGGACCTTGGGATTCTCCGGGTTTTTTCTCTTACCTATCAGGCAATTTTCTTTAAGAAATGCGGTTTTAAGGTTGTCTCTAAAGAAATTCTGCCACACAAGGTATGGAAGGAATGTATAGAATGTCCAAAGTTCCCTAACTGTGATGAAACGGCTGTGCTTCTCGAAATAAACTGATTATCTTTAACGGAGCCCCCAGAGACCGGCCTTTGGGGGCTTATATTATTCCTATAGATGGAATTTCTGCATAACCTAAAGTAGTCACTATTTTCCTAATTTAATCTTAATGAAAACCAAAAAAAGGATTAATCATGGTGGTGTCGAACTGGAAGATTGATACAGAGCAATATTTCTGCATAACACAGCCTTTCAGGTGGAACGGTATAATTGCATGATATTGCTTCGGCAGTGGTGTTGGGATTCAGTTGGTATCCGATTGGGGTGGGTTTAGGTGAACCGGTTTTTCGATGTTGATGTTTTGTTAAGCCTGTTTGAGAGTATGCATATTGGGATTATCTTTGTGGACCCGGATGGTATTATCCGGTACTGTAATGTCCCTGCAGGCATGATGAAAAACATCCGCAAGGAAGCCCTTGTGGGCAGAAAACTGCAAGACTGCCACCCTGAAGAGGCATATGGCAAAATAGAAGAAATGATTAGAAATACCGGTGGAAAAAAATTTGCAGAATGGAAAAAAATTGACGTTCATTCAGAACCTGACCTGGAGAAACTGGTATCACCCGTATTCGCCCCTGATGGGGAGTTCATTGGGATGGTATTGGTAAATCTGGATATCACCGGTAAACGTGAGCTTACGGACCGTATCCGCAAATCACAGAAGGAACTATCGGCTCTTTTTAAGGTGAGCCACACAATTAATTCATCACTTAACCTTAATGATGTCCTTTTTAAAATTCTGCTTCTCGCGGTAGAAGTAATAAATTTTAAGTCAGGTACAATTTATCTCCTGGATGAGGCAAGAGAAAAGCTTATCCCTATGGCTACCACAGACTGCCTGCTTGGAGAGACCCCTGTGGAAACAATTGACTTCGGTTCTCCTGACAGCATTATTGCCTTTGCAGTAAGGTCCGGGGAAATGGTAAGCCTGGAACGGGGCAGACCGGGCTTTGATAAGATTGTAAAAAGGACTGAAACAAATGCAGTGTTTGTTCTGCCGCTAAAGGACCAGGACAAGTGCCTGGGGGCGCTTGTGGTGGAAAGTGAGGAGTGGGATGTCTTTGGCTTTGAGGAACAGGAACTTTTACATACTTTTGCCAATCATGCCGCCGCAGCCATAAAAAATGCCCAGTTATTTGCCAGGACTCAAAAAATGGCATTTGTTGACGGACTTACCGGGTTATATAACCGCCAGTATTTTGACCAGATTCTGGATCAGGCAGTTGCCCAGCTGAAGAGAAAAGACCTGTACCTGACCATTATTATGGTTGATGTCAATGACCTGAAATTTATCAATGACTTTTTTGGACACATCATGGGTGACCAAATTATCAAAGCTGCTGCCCATGTCCTGCAGCACAGCGTTAGGGACAGTGATACCGTATGCCGTTACGGGGGGGATGAACTCGTTATTCTTCTTCCCAATACAACCAGGGAGGAAGCGCTTATCGTTCATAAGCGGATTCTGGAGAATGTAGCCAAATGGAATGAGGAGGAAAATGATAACCAGGATAGATCTCTTGCACTGAGTATCGGCACAGCAACGGCATTTGGCCGGGACGGCCTCAGTGATATACTGACACGGGCAGACCAGAGCATGTATGAGGACAAAAGGAGATATAAGCTGGGGATTCATGATGAGACTCCTATTGAGCGTGCCAAAAAGCAATATTATTCATCTTCATGACAGTTATACTAATGCAGAATGCTGCTAATGCAAGGGGAAGATAAGACGGTGTCAATTAAGGAAGAATTAAAGAAAAAGCCTTATTTTAAATGGATAGTTCTTTGTAATGTGGCCGCAGGTACTTTTATGGCCACCCTGGATGGGAGTATTGTTAATGTGGCTTTGCCGACAATATCTGTTGACTTCGGTGTTGGCAAGGAGACCCTGCAGTGGGCGGTCACTGCATACCTGCTGACTATTTCGAGCCTGCTCCTGGCTTTTGGCAGGCTGGCAGACATCATTGGCAAAAACAGGGTATATGCAGCGGGTTTTCTTGGTTTTGCGCTGGGTTCAGCCCTGTGCGGGACAGCCGGTACTGTGCAGCTGTTGGTAATCTTCAGGATTGTCCAGGCGGTGGGAGCTGCAATGATGATGGCAAATGCCATGGGGCTGGTAACTTCCTGTTTTCCTCCCAGGGAGCGGGGCCGGGCTCTGGGAACCATGGGAACCGTAGTTGCCCTGGGGAGTCTCACAGGACCCAGTTTGGGAGGTTTTTTGGTCAGTAGTCTGGGATGGCGGGCAATATTTTATATTAACATTCCCATCGGTATTATGGGATTTATAGCATCCTTGTTTATCCTCCCGAGGGACAAGGATATACTGCAAAAGCAGAAATTTGATTATTTAGGGGCCGTGCTGTTTGGCAGTGGAATAACGTGTTTTCTTTTGGGGCTGTCTGAAGGCCAGGAATTTGGCTGGGCTTCCCAGCGGGTACTGATTCTCCTGGTTGGTTCGGCTGTCCTTCTGGGATCGTTTTTTATCACAGAACTGAAAATCAGGCAGCCGATGATTGAACTTTCCCTGTTCCGCAACAGGCTGTTTTTCGCCGGCAATGTGGCGGGATTGCTGTCTTTTGTGGCCATGTTCTTCACTACTTATCTGCTGCCATTCTATATGGCTGAGATACTTGATCTGAAGGCATACCAAATGGGACTGGTGATGACTGCTTTTCCGGTGGTTATGGCCCTGACAGCTCCCTTGAGCGGCTGGCTGTCAGATAAAACAGGGCCTCTTTTGCTGACTACCGGGGGATTGAGTATCAATGCAATTGGCTTGTATTTACTGGCAAATATCAGTGTAGATATGTCGCCCCTGTCACTGGTCTGGAAAATGGCTTTAATGGGACTGGGAACGGGAATGTTCCAGTCACCTAATAACAGTTCTGTTATGAGTACGGTTCCGCTCCCCAAACTGGGGGTTGCCGGAGGGGTTGTGGCCACCATGAGAAATGTTGGCATGGTAGTGGGAGTTGCTCTTTCGGTGGCGATTTTTAATTCCAGATTTGCAGCCCTGAAATCTGTTCTGCCCTGGCAGACTGCCTATGTTGAGGCCCTTGGCCTTGTCTTTAAGGTGGCAGCATTAATAGCCCTTTGCGGGGCCGCGGTTTCCTTTGTAAGAGGCGGGGGTGCAACAGGGAGTTCTGCCGGACCGGAGAGTGGCATAACTACTGCAAAAAGTGATAGTTGAGAGAAAAATGAGAAATATACAAAAAATAAAAAAATGGAAGGGATTTTACAGGTGCATAACCAGGGGTTGTCTCAGTTTTAGAGACTGCCCCTGGTTCTTTTTTCTCATTTTGAGGCATAATTAATTTTACGGGAACTTGTTAGCAGATTTAAAGGAGGCCGCCATGAAAAAAAGAAAAGCACTGCTCCTGCTTTTGGTTCTGGCAGCAGGGGTTATCTTATATTTCTGGGAACCATGGAATGCCCGCAGGGAAGAACCGGAACCTGAAAATGCTGCAGACATCATGGAAGAAGCCAGGGATGCAGCAGGGGATATCGAAAACTATACGTATAAAACACAGGTATCGGTGGGCAATCAGGTAGATGTAGACATACTGAACAGGGTTGACCGGGAAGAGGAGCGGCAGATGGTTGATTTTACCTGGCAGATACCCAAAATGTCGGGAGAGACATCGATGTATATCCAGGGTGACGAGGTATATGTTTTAAGCCCCGTAAAGAAGAAATGGGGGAGACCTGAGGAAGACCCCACAGTAGGGCCGTTTGTTGAGTTTTTTTACAGGCAGCTGGATCTGGTAGATCCGGTGTCAAACCTTCTCCGTGCAGACATACAGAACGGGAATGCTGCAGTGACAAAAAACTCCGCGGAAAAAGATGTGGGGACGGAATATGTAATTGAGATAATCCCTGAGGCCGGGGCTCTTTCAGAGTTAACTGATGCCATGCCGCCACAGCTGAAAGGGGCTGAGTTAAAGGAAATAAAACAGGTATTCCGGATTTCCCGGGAAAGTTATCTGCCGGTGAGATACGAGGTTCACGCCAGGGTCTCCTTTTTTGGCCTGGCATCCATGAAGTTTATGGTGGTCAGTGTACCTAAAGATTATGACAAAACTGAACTTAACATTCCCAAGGAGCTGGAACAAAAAGTGAAAGGGCAGTAATTCAGCCCTTTCACTTTTTATGCAGATAGGAGAGTAAAAACCTTATCCTATCTGCATAAAAAAGGCTAAGCTTCGCTGAAAGCTAGCCCAAAGGCGGTTAGCGAAGCTAAGCCTTTTTAAATGATGCAGCCATTGAAGTTGCCAATATTGAGTTTGCTTTAGCAAAGTAGGTAATCCTGAGTACTTCGGCAATCTGTTCTTCACTGACACCCATTCCGCGCAGGGTGTTGGAAATTGACTCCACACCCTTATCAGCTCCTTCTGCGGCGTCCACCGCCAGGGAAATCATCAGTTTTGTCTTGATGTCAAGGGAGCTTTCAGCAAATACCAACTCCTGCAGACCCTTCATCAATTCAAAGAACTTTTCATCCCGGTCTTTAATGGCGGCAATAAAAGGCAGCAATTCCAAGATGCTCACTCCTTTCCAAAAAACAGATTTTGTTTGGTGATAATTATTCGCGATGGTACTAATATTCCCTTCTTAAATAAAAATAATTTTAAATGTTACTGCAGAAATGGGTGTGTAAATGACCGTGGAATATGGTGTGCTGTTGTATGAGATTTTCCTGGCACTGCCGCCGTTATGAGTCTTGCTGCAGAGCCCCGGCAACAAGGCAGGGAGTCCCCGGATGTCCGAAGATGGCGAAGGCCGCCGGGAAGTTTTGGCTTGCCAAAACGAGAGGCGGCCATCTTAATTTAAAAACCCAATGAGCCATCGAGTTCGGGGACGCTGCCTTGTTGCCAGGGGGTTGGCAGCTTAGACTCATAGGCGGCAGTGTGGAAAATCGCTACAACAGTACTCCATATTCGGTTTACGGTCATTTACGACAGCCTATGGTGCAGGAATATTCTTACTTCCATTGAATTATACTACTTTAGAGAGCGTGAAAGGAGTAGTGATTCTGTATGGTGAGCAGTTTTGCCGAACTGGCAAAGCAGGTGGTGGACAAGGCCCAGGGGTTGGGCGCCAGCCACTCGGAAGCTTTTTTAATTAAATCAAAAGACCTTAGCATTGATGTCAGGGAAGGCTTTGTGGAAACATTAAAACTTGCCGAGGACCGGGGTCTCGGTTTACGGGTATTCCGTGACGGGAGAATTGGTTTTGCCTATACCTCTGACCTGGGGAATACGGCTGTTGATGAAATTGTGCGGCAGGCCCTGGCCAATTCCGATAAGACCAGCCCAGATGAATTTAATATAATGCCTGGGCCCGGAGGGCCCTATAATGAGCTGGACCTCTTTGACCCCCGCATACAGCAGGTTTCGGTTGATGAGAAAATCGAAATTGCCAGAAGGATTGAAAAATCTGCTGCCGGTTTTGATAAACGGATTACCATTACCGAAAGGTCTTCATATTTTGATGCCGAATATGAGGTTATCCTGGCCAATTCCCTGGGGATAACGACATCTTATCAGGGGGCCTATTGCGGCTGTTACGCAGACCTGGTTGCCGAGGAAGACGGTGATAACCAGACCGGGTTTGCCCTTAAAATAGGCTTGAAGTTTAACGACCTGGACCCGGAAAAGATTGGAGAAGAAGCTGCCCAAAAGGCAGTCAGGAAGCTAGGCGCCAAATCAATCAATACTCAGAAGGCAGTCATTGTGTTTGACCCACATATCGGGACCAGTTTTCTGGGAATTATTTCTCCAGCCCTGTCGGCAGAGGCAGTGCAAAAAGGAAAATCCCTGTTTTTCGGAAAAGTGGGCCAAAGGGTTTCTTCAGATAAGATTACCATCATAGACCATGGTTCAATGCCTGGAGGCATTGCTTCTGCACCTTTCGACGGGGAAGGTGTGCCGACTGCGAAAACTGTCCTTATCCAAAACGGAGAACTCAGGGGATACCTGCACAACACTTATACAGCTGCAAAAGACAAGGTATGGTCAACCGGCAATGGTATCAGGAATTCCTTTAAAAGCACTCCTGAGGTGGGGACTACAAATTTTTACATTGAACCCGGTACTGTACACCCTGATGATCTTATAAAGGATATCACCAGCGGACTTTATGTTACTGATGTGATGGGCATGCACACAGCAAATCCCATTTCGGGTGATTTTTCTGTCGGCGCTTCGGGCATCTGGATTGAAAACGGCAGGCTTACCAAGCCTGTAAGGGGTGTAGCCATTGCCGGGAATATCCTGGACCTCCTTAATGAAGTGGAGGAGGTCGGCTCTGACCTAACGTTCTTCGGTGGTAAGGGGTCGCCTACCATAAGGGTCTCCCGGATGATGATCAGCGGTTCATAAACAGGTTGAGCAGGCACTGGAACAAATCAAATAAATACTATTCAAACTAGAGAAATTATGTTAAAATTTCATAGTGGAAGATTTTAGTCTGGAGTGATAATGTTGCCAAAAGTACTTGTGATTAACGGTCCCAACTTAAATCTGCTGGGGAAGAGAGAGCCGGATATTTATGGTCCCCAGACCCTGGATGATATTAATAGTAAGCTGGCAGTGCTTGCAAAGGAACTGGGACTGGACCTGGAGTTTTTCCAGTCCAATCATGAGGGCGAAATTGTTGACAGGATTCATAGGTGTGTTTCGGGCATTAATGGTATCCTCATTAACCCCGGAGCCTTTACACATTACAGTTATGCCATACGTGACGCTGTAGCTGCAGTGGGTGTTCCGTGTGTAGAGGTGCATTTGTCCAACATCCATGCCCGTGAAGAGTTCAGGAGTAAATCAGTAATTGCGGCAGTGTGCCTGGGCCAGGTTTCGGGTTTTGGAGCCATTAGTTATTTGCTTGGCCTGAGGGCGCTGGCAGAAGAGGTAATATAATGAACCAAAAAATAGAAGCTGTTCGTAAAATAATCAGGGATAACCAGCTTGACGGACTTGTTGTCACCAAGCAGCAAAATTGGCAGTATCTGAGCGGTTTTACCGGCACAAATGCGGTCCTGATTTTCACTTTATCTGATAATTACTTAATTACTGATTTCAGATATTTGGAACAGGCACAGTTGGAAACAGAGGGTTTTCATATTATTAAGCCGCGTACCCTGGTTGAAGATGCCATGGTGGATCTGGTGACCAGCCTTGGGCTGACCAGAGTTGGCTTTGAAGGGGATAACCTGACATACAGCCAGTATGCAGACTATAACAAAAAAACTTCGGGTGTGGAATGGGTTTCCTTTACCCAAGCTGTGGAAAAGATACGCCAGGTAAAAGATGACCGCGAAATTGCCGCCTTAAGAAAGGCTGCCTCCATTACCGATATGGCCTTTGACTATATACTTAATTTTATCAAGCCAGGTGTCAAAGAATCGGAAATAGCCCTGGAAATTGAGTATTATATGAAGAAAAAGGGCGCTGAAAAATCTGCTTTTGATATTATTGTGGCTTCAGGACCGCGGGCTGCGCTTCCCCACGGTGTGGCCACAGATAAGGAACTGTCTGCAGGTGAACTGGTAATCCTTGATTTTGGGGCAGTTTTTGCCGGATTTCATGCAGATATGACCAGGACTGTTGTCCTTGGTGAGCCTGACGCTGACCAGAAGAAGATTTATGATATAGTACTGAATGCACAAAAACGCGCTATAGAGGCCGTTAAGCCTGGTATCAGATGCTCTCAGGTGGACCTGGTGGCACGTGACTTTATCACTGTAAACGGCTATGGCGCCAATTTTGGGCACGGATTGGGCCACAGTGTGGGACTGGAAATACATGAAAAACCCGCTTTTGCCCCCAGGGATGATACTGTTTTACAGCCAGGAATGGCCATGACTGTGGAACCCGGTATCTACCTGAGCAATTGGGGCGGGGTTAGAATAGAAGATCTGGTTTTAGTTACCGGCAGTAGCTGTGAAATACTTTCCAGGTCATCCAAAGAACTTATCGTACTTTAATTGCGTGCGGCTGCGAAGGCAGCAGGTCTATTGGGAATAATACATACTAATTACTGAGGAGGTCTGGATTAGGACATGATTTCTACCAATGATTTTAAAACGGGCGTAACTGTTGAAATTGATGGAGAGGTATTTGCCGTAGTGGATTTCCAGCATGTTAAACCGGGCAAGGGATCTGCTTTTGTGCGTACCAAGCTGAAAAATGTGAAAACCGGAGCAGTTGTGGAAAGAACCTTTAATGCCGGGGAGAAAATGCCCAGGGCTCACCTTGACCGGAGGGAAATGCAGTACCTGTATAATGACGGGGATGCCTTTAATTTTATGGACAACCAGAGTTATGACCAGATCAGTATCAGCAGGGAACAACTCGGAGATGCCATTAAGTACCTGAAGGAAAACACAAATGTGAGTGTCCTCATGTACCAAGGCAGTCTTATCGGTGTCGACCTTCCCAACCAGGTGGAACTTGAGGTTACTGCCACTGACCCGGGTATCAAGGGGGATACCGCTTCCGGCGGTTCCAAGCCGGCGACGGTGGAAACCGGTGCAGTTGTTCAGGTTCCTTTCTTCGTAGAGGTTGGCGATGTCCTGCTTATTGATACCCGTACCGGGAATTATATCAAACGAGTTTAAATTTCTGTTTAAATTGCCCTGAAAAAAGTCATACTAATGTTAAGAAGGCTTAGCTTCGCTAAGCGCCTTTGAGCTTACTTTTTGAAGGGGGTTTATCTCTTGAAAAACACTAAGGAAAAAATTGCTTACCTTCAGGGACTGTCTCGGGGTTTGGATGTAGAAGAGTCATCCAAGGAAGGTAAGGTGCTGTCAGGAATAATCACGATTCTTGATGATTTGGCGGAACAAATTGAAGATATTGAAATTGCCCAGGATGACCTGGAAGATTATGTTGAGAGTATTGATGAAGACCTCTTTGACCTCGAGGGAGACCTGTTAGGTGAAGTAGACCTGATTGATGAGGATATTGTAGAGGTAGTCTGCCCCAACTGTGAAGAGACAGTCTGTTTTGAAGCAGATATTATTGATGACGAGGATCTGATAGAGGTTACCTGCCCCAACTGTGATGAGGTAGTATTTATAAATGACCAGGACCTCATTGAGGGATTGGGAGCCGATAGAGGGCTATCTTTGGGCGATGACAGGGGAATTTCACTGGTCGGAGGAGTTGAAGAGGATATCTAGAGGATAGAGTTTTGCCAAGCTTAAAATATTAAAGGATATTATGCGGGGGGTACACCCCAAAGTTTTTTGTGAACTTTGGGGTGTACCCCTTGTTTTTGTGTGGGAATAAAGTATTGTGGGAGTAGGGAAAAAAGGATATTGACCAAAAAGGGAGAAAATGTAAGTAAATAAAAATAAAATAAGAATAGTGAAGAAACACATAAGGTGAAGGGGGAGCTATTATGAACATAAGAATAGTTGTAGCTGACGATGAACCATCTACAGCAAAATACTTAAAGAATGTTATTGATGAAATTCAGGGTGCCAATGTCGTTAAGGTGGTAAATAACGGAAAGGATGCTATCCGGTGTGTTGATGAATATAAGCCGGATGCGGTATTTCTGGATATAAATATGCCCGATATGTCAGGAGTAGATGTTGCCCGGTATTTAAAACGAAAGTATCCAGACATAAGTATTGTTTTTGTATCTGGTTATTCGGAATATGCTTTAGAAGCATATGAACTTTCTGCCTGTGATTATATTATGAAGCCTTTTAAAGGGGAAAGGATACAAAAAACTATCCATAGGCTGAAAGAGAAAGAATTAGCCACAATTCCATCTGGAAAGCAGAAGGAAAGAGAATTACTTATTGAAACAGTTCAGAAAAAAGTATTTATTAAACTAAGTGAAATCCTATTTCTTGAAAGCAAAAGGCCTAAAATCTTGATTAAAACTGTCTGTAATGAATTTTTAACCAGAGGCGATTTACAAACATTTGAAAACATGCTTTCACAGGACGGATTCTTTAGAAGCCATAAAGGATATATTGTCAATTTAGACTATGTAAAAGAAATACTACCTTCAGGCAGAACTTATGAAATAGTTTTAAACAGTGGTGACAAAGTTTTATTAAGCCGGAATCGGGAAAAAGTTCTTAGACAAGTGTTTAAAATTAAGTAAGCATTTTATTCTACTAGCGGACATTCGCAGCAAATATTTACCCATTTAGCAGAACATTGACCCAAATAGCATACTAGTATTGATTAAAATGGGAAAACATGTTAAATATAATATAGTTAAACATTTTGCCGGAAGGGGGTAAGTAGGCTTTCGAAATATAAGATGAAAGTCATTAGCTAATTACTTTTGCAGCAGGAAATGATTCTGAGGTTATTTTCCAAGGGGAGGAAATTACTGACTTAAATGAATTGCTCCAGCGCGCTATTCTAGGGATTGGATAATAGAAAAATAGTAACAAAAGCAATTGTAAAAAATCAAAACGGAAAGTCTTTACCTGTAGATATAATTTCTACAACTCAACTATTAAAAGTTGAGAAGCTTGATAACAATGAATATACTTATTCTTATGCAACGACAATATTTGCTGATACGAAGCTGGAGGAGGAAGATGTTTCTAACAAAGCTTTTTCAACAATGGATGCGAAAGATAAAAGCCCTTGGGATCCGGAAACCGGTGGAGTATGAGCATATTCAACTCTTTATCACACTTCTTTTATGACTGGCGGATATACTTATTATGACTTGTATAAGGTAACCGGCGGTTGGCAGGTTCTTTCAGGTTACGCAATTTCTGATAAAAAGGTTGTTATACAACAACATGGTTATACTCCCACTGGGTTCACAATCTCACAGAATACAACACAATATCCCTCGACAATGAGTTTTAGTTACAGTCTGCCTTCTAGCTGGGAAGGCATAAGGGCTGGCCGTGTAGGAAGCAACCAGTACTGCAAAATAACAAGAAGTTCATCAACCTGGGATTTCTGGATGGACAATTTTCTCCTTACTGATTTTTAAAGTTGATTTGCTCTTTTTTGATTTAGACACAGTTTTATATTAGAGTGCCCTTGCAAACTGATTTTCACTAAATTAATTGATGAGTTCAAATCTATCTACTTTTTAAGGAAATATTACGATAATATGCCCCAGTGCTACTTAGGAACTTTCCCTTGGTGCCATCAAGGGCTGAGCAAAGCGAAGTTCATCGAAGGCGTAGCCGACAACCTTTTTCATCCAAGAACACAGCAAAGACCCTTTGACGAGGGTGGGCGATGCCGTTTTTTGGCATCAGCGACCTAATTATAGAAAACGGGGAAATTTATTTTAAAACAAATAAGATTTAGGCGTAATTATAACTCTGGTTTTCCAGTTTATCAAAAAGGGGTCAAATACGGCATGCTGGTTATAATGGTATCAGCCGAAGATAATGGAGTAATGAGTAGAAACTAGTAGGCTCTCGGAAATGACCGTGGATGGAATATGGTGAGCTATTGTACCGATTTTCAGCACTGCCGATGGAGAAATCTAACCTTGTTCCTGGCGAAGTCCGGAAACACCGCCAATTCGGCTCCTGCCTCAATGGCGGCGCGGGCCGTCCGTGGCCCGCGTCCCGGACTTCGCTTAGCGGAACTGCGGTAATATTTCTCACAGCGTCAGTGCAAGGAAAATCTTGTACAATACCTCACCATATGTCACGGCCATCTTCGAAGCCTACGGGGAAAAAATCGCGAAGAACAGTATTTGGGCATGAGAAACAATCCTGATAGCAGTACCAGGAGTTTTACACAAGATATCTAAATCAAGCCGAGAATTAAGCTACAAGAGAGTTGTCAGGGTCCAAGCATTGAAGGACAATAGGTCGTATGTCAAGTGCCTGATGTTTAACCCAAGCATCAATATGCAGGCACATGCTGGTCAAAAAGACTCTGAAATACTAGGCTCTGGAGCTGCGAATTCTGCCTTTGGTTTCGAGATGATAATCCTCTTTAAGACGTTTAAAGTAACGTTCAACAGTAGTGCGGCGTTTGTAAAGAGATTTCCACTGCTGAGAATTTCTTGGGATTCGGGTAAAGAACCTGAGATTATCTTTTTCATAAGTGTAAAATACTCGGCGGTAATCTTTAGTAGAGCAAGGATTAGAACAGGAAATGTTCCAATTTTTGCGTGTAGTGGGGCAGCGCCATTTATGACGCTGGCGGTCATAGCAAATAACCGCAGTAAGACATGATATGGCCTTGGGGATAACAGGGATGCCATCCTTGGTAAAGGAAATATCCCCTTTGCAAGAGATATTGCCGGCATTGCGTTGGTTTAAATCAATAACAGCTCCGATGTCATAATGAGATAAGAGCCGGTAAATTCCATAAGCATCATGTGCAGAGTCTAAAAGGCAGTTTCCAAACTTAAAATCAGGGTACTGCCTGATAATGTCAAGGAATGCCGGTATGAAAACAACACTATCATGACGTTGTGCCTTGAAAAAATTAATATAGATTGGTAAGTCATATGGGCTATCGGCAGCAGAAAAAGCATAGAGCCCACGTCCATAGTAGTATTCTTCACGGTAGCTATCCCAGCCCCATGAAGCATCGGGATCGCTATAGAGCCGGTTACACCGGCAGTTAAAGGTTTTCTGTTCTCTACACGAACAGACCATTTTTCCGTACCGGCTGGCACCGGTACGGACGGAAGAACCATCCCTTGCGATATTGAGCTTATTAATATCACCCAATAGTCCATGGTTAGCAGAAGGGAGTACAAAACACTCTTTATAAATTTTTTGCAGTAGGTCATAGGGCTGAATCTTAGAAGCAGGTGGATGATTTAAATAGCGGGATACCAAACGCCCAACAATACTTGGTTTGCGTAACGGAGCCTTTTCGCCTTTCTTTTTCCCTCTTAGCGGCTTACGCCGGGGTTTGCGTAACTTAGGAGACAGATGGGGAGAATCGGCCAACCAAAGACGATTCATAAAATCATAAAAAGTGCCGACACCAGGGATGCTATCGGTTGTGAAACCGCTATAGATGGCCCAGAGAGGAAATGCTCTCATAGTTTTCACCAACTCATCAACAGATTTTGGGTGTGTTAGTTCCATAAGTAACAGTGACCTGAATAAATCCACCGGGTCACGGGCGGAAGAGCCGCGCGTGCTGTAGCGATGGGATAAAATTTCATATACAGGGGTAAAATCAGTGATCCAGACTTTGGCCAGTTCAACATGATACAAGAGCACTGTCCCATATTGACCAATATCAAAATAATTAATACGCAGCTGCTCAATAACAAAATGCTGAAAATCTTCATGAGATCGAGAGGGTTTTAACACAACAACACACCACCATAATCGTTAGTAGGCTGTAAAATAATCCTCCATCGCGATTATGAGGCGATTTTCAGAAAGTCAAGAGAACAAATGTTCTGATTTTCGACAAAGTAATAGGTGGAGGAAAAAACAAAAAGTCCAAGGCGCAAAGCCTTGAACATAAAGGAAATTCTATTTCCGAGAGACTTAAAACTATTGAAAGGAGGTGATTTGTTATGCAAAAAATTAACCGTGCACCACTGAAATATAGTGGTTCGGCGGCTCGCTCTGAAAAGCCATCGAAGCTATTGTCCAGAAGCTACTGCCACGAACCACTATGCCTGTTATTATAATAGCATGTCGAAGAACCAAATGGCAACCCTGAAATGAAGGCAATTAACAGTTTTTCGTTCTTGGGACATAACTTATTTATAGTACAAAAACAGGACAGTAAAAAGGAGGTTTTAAAACATGAGAATTCGTTTATTCAAGATTTTTATAATCTTGACCGTAATTGTAGGTACGATGCTACCTTACGTGGTATCTGCACAGCCAACAGAAAAATATGAAGTTGTCGGTAGTGAGTTAGAAGCTGACGAAAATATATCCATCGATTTACCCATTAAGCCGCCTAAAGTTAAATCAATATCCGAGGATAAACATGGCACAAAAATGCACATCAATTATAGGGCAACTCATAAAGTAATTAAAACTGAAGAAATTGATGAAGGAAAAGTTTATTCTATAGTAAGCGAAATTGATGTCCCGTTGAAAGTCAAAATCACTAAAAACCAGAATATAGTTCAAAAACTATTCAACAACATAGCATATGCTGCAATCGGTTCTAATGATGCATCAAACCAGACTGATTATAGCATGATACATCAACGACTAAGATTATATTGGAATTACAATGACTATACAGACGGAACGAGATACTTCATATTAACAAAACAGCAGGCATGGTGGAGTAGAGATGAAACCCGCCAACAAGTTTATAATGCAAAATTCAGAGCAGCTATGATAGGAAATGATATTACTCAAACAGGGGGAGGGCAAGTCTACACTTATACCAGCCCATCTTCTTTTACTCCCACCTGGACATCTGGTTCGTCTTATACCGAATCGTTGGTTGTGGTAGATCCTGGTTACTCAACCTATTCAAACTGGCCTTGGATTGAGCCACTTTCCCAGTTTGGATTCAGTGGAGGTGCAATAGAAAGTGATATCTATGACTCGTATGGCACAAAGCTCACTCATTTAAACACAGAAGTATCTCCTCATTAGCTATAATAAATTAAAAAAAAGTTACTCCTTTGCAGGCGACCCTATAACAGAAGAATTGTTGGCGTATAGACCGCCAGCAAAACGTATTAGGCCTTAGCTTTATTTCGACCAGAAACGTCTTGAACTCCTTGTCCGTTCTTATGTACCCTTGACAACGGGATTCTGCTCTCGTTGTCAAGGGACGGGTGGGAGTTTACCTCGGATTATTAATGATATAAAGTATGATTCCACTGCAGAAACCCCCTGCTTTTTTCGCCTCGTATCAGGATTTCACCCAACTTGCGTCGAAATATGAAGTATTAAGGATATTCTCAGAGATATCGTGACATATTTAACGCAAACAATATTTTGAGGTGATTTCTGCCGTGTTTAGAGAAAATAAGACTCATACGCAAACGGACCTGTTTAATAGTAAAAGCAGCATGGACTCCCGCTTGAAAGAGAGACTGAAAAAGAGGTGGGCCGGACTATTTTATCAACATGTTTTTTCTCAAGTCGATGAAAAGTTATTTGCTCCCCTTTACTTCAGTGATAATGGTCGTCCTAATTTTCCCGTCAATATCTTTGCGGGCCTCGATATCATTAAGCACTTAAAAGGCTATGTCGATGAGGTTCTCTCTGACAAGTATGCCTACAACTATCAGATTTCCTATGCCTTGGGCCTGCGAAGCATAGGCGAACTTTATTTTGGCCCCGAACCTTCTGTGATTTTCGGGCTAGACTCTATAACTACACGCTGGATCACCCCCAGGAAAGCGATACGATCTTTCAACAGTTTGAAAAACTCGTACAGCACTTTATTGAAGTAGCTCAGTTAAATACCGACGAACAGAGAATAGATTCATCTCAAATCATGTCCAATATCAAACGGGCCGGACGGCTTGCTCTGGCTTATGATGTTTTACTTCAAGGGATTAAAGCCTGCCCTCCTGAAATCCTGAGTCCTGCCCTGAAGGAGTTTTGGGTTCCCAATTACAAAACCAAACTCCTTTACAAATTGAAAGATTCGGAAGCCTTTTCACGATTAGAAAAGCTTTTGAATTTGGGGGCTGATCTGATCGAGCTCGTGAAGGAGAATCCTGAACTCAGTATCCATCCGGATATTCAGTTGCTCCGACGATTTCTCAACGAACAAGCAATTTTTAATGATGAACGCAAGGTATGGTTAGCCAAAGATGACAAAGCTATCGCGGCAAGTTCCCTGCAGTCGGCCTATGACACGGAGGCAACGTACCGGAAAAAGGCAGGCAAGAATCATGTTGGCTATGTGATTAACCTTGCAGAAACGTGCGCTGAAGACAACACGGTGCAAATCATTACCCATTATCAACTGGAACCCAATAGCACGAGTGATGTCGAGATGATCCAAAAGGTTCTTCCGGAACTTCGATATCCATAAGATGGTAAATGGCTGATTGAAAAAGCGGTCAGCAGAGAAGAAGGCTGTTGTTTTCTAAACTTTCTTCAGTAGAATCAAAGTATAAGTAAAAAACATTAACCTCTCAGATGCTCAATGATAGAGTTTATTTTAACCTAATAAAAATTTAAAGATAATACAAGATTAACGGGAAGGGGATAAAATAAGGATGCATAAACCAATAACACTTAAAATAATATCATTATTTTTATTAGTTATATCTGTTTATGGATTTGCCCATTTTATTTCAATAACACCAACTGTATCTGATGTAGCCTCATCTTCAAAACTGACACTTATCGTAAAATTTTATATTTCTTTTGCTTTCGTTTTCTTATCGATTATAAGCCTGAACCTTGAAAGAATAGTTAAAGGAAAATTTGTTTTGAATAAATTTTTTATTGCACTTTGGGTAATTCCCTTAACTGCCTTATTTTTAGTCCCGGTGTTTTGGATGTACAATGTTATACCTAATATTCCTGTTATTCTTATAGATAACAGCAAGGTCTTGACCACATTTATTAGCTCATTATTGGCTCAAGCTCTGATAAACTCATTATTTAATTTTCCTTTAAAACCCAACCTTTTAGAAAAAAGAACCTGTGATTGAAATTAGCCGTTACAATAGCTTCCCCAAAAAAACTTATTTGAAAGGGTTTTTCATATCACCCCAACTCGGGGCAATTACAGCAGAGCTGTTACTGTCCTAAGACAAGCCATTTGACAGTGGTCATGACAGGCTAAACGTCAGTAGACGGCATAATTGAATAAGACACCATAAATTTCAATAGGACAACATGTACATCAGTGGGACAGGCTGCTCGACAAATAGACAGAAAAGATAGCAGGACAAGATAAATCACAGTGAGATAAAGTATTTGCCATTGCCAGTGGGTCAAAAAATACTTCATAAAGACAGGAAAAGAGACAGGCCCGGAGAACCGGGCCATAATACTATGACAACTTCATTTGAAAACCGTCCAGCATGAGCTTAACAAGCTCCAGTCTTTTCTTGCTGTGCTGTAAATTGTAACTGATAAAATAGAATTAACAAAAATCGTTAATTAAGAATGATGTACAGTATTTACCATTAATTGAGGACCAGGATTCCATCGAAAAAATTATCTCAGATCTCAAATGGACTTGGGTTACCAATTTATTAGATCCCCCGCCGGATAAATTTAAACATTTAATAACTTTTGAGGATGAATCAGGCTACTGTATCCTCTGTACTTTTTCCCTGAATCCAGGAGGTTTGGAGTATCAGGATATCAAAATGATGGTGTATGGATGGTAGGATTATCTTCAAGTTCTGCCTTATTAGAGTTAATTGATCAGTTTGAATCCAATAATAAGAATCTCGTTAGCTGGTTACCTCTGAAAGCTCAGGGGTAATTCTAGCCCAGCCACCAAAGGTTCTGTTAGCAAATTCAGGTCCATGGGAGTTGGTTACAATTAGCCCGGTATGATAAGCTGAAGCTTCCGGGATAATCGGTTCATTTATGGTTATAGAACAAAATCTTACTAGAGAGCAGCTTTTTCAAAGGTTATAATGCCTGCACTATTTTATTTGCTTTGGAATGTGGTAAACAAGAGTAAAATCGATCTCTTATTCTACGAACTTTCCGCTCTTTACTTAAAATATGTTATGTTAACAACGACTTTCTTAATATGGTGTATAGTATATTTTGTTCTATATAAACTGGGGTTAAATCTTGTAATGGATGTATACTTTACAACCGGAATGATTAAAGGAGTTGCATGAATTTGCGTAAAGCAGTGCTATTAATACTATGTCTAATAGTGTTTGCAGGTTGCAGTAAGGTTACGCCTACCGCCGATACGTTAAACTTTATTGGTGAAACTGAAAACTGGAAGGTAGAACTAATTCAAACCGTTCCGATTCCACAGAACCCGCCTGAAAAGATGTCTTCACATAAACTTATAGTACAATATAAAGGTATCCCTACTAACCTTGGTTTGGTCAAATACGAATATAAAATTCGTGGTGAAAGCGGAAGTGGAGAGGCTCATGCTGACAATAACGGCTATGTAACTAAAGGAGGCGTTGCCGGGAATATTCATTTATTAGAGAAGGATGAAACAGTTACTGTAACTGTACAGTGGGATGATAAAAAGGAGGAAATAGAATTACGATATCCAAAGTCCAAATGATATAAAGCAAACTTGCCTAGACCAAACCGTTCGCTTAAAACGAAATAAATTTCTAGAATAATCATCTCACAGGCTTTGTGGATTTTGCCGTAAGGCCTGTTTTTTTTGCGCCCATTTTTAATCATAAAACTTGTACATCAACCATAACTATATAGGGAAGGGGGACAAAGTATGGCTGACGGCGCTGCTGTTCAAAGCAAGAACTGTATAAAAGACAGGGATACGATGGTATGTATGATTTCCCGTGATATACTGCCGGTCCTGCCCAACAGGATCAGGGAGATTATTGTGGAACTGCCTGGCGATACCCTCAACCAGATTGAGGAAATCCGCCTGCGCCAGGGTAAACCCCTGATTGTTGGCCTCACCAGGGAAGATGCCTTGGTGACCCCCCTGGGACAGGTGACCACTGTCCCGGAGTTTGGCTATATGGTAACTGACCAGGACATGAAAAGGACTGTCCAGTTGATCAGTGGTTCCTCGATATATGCCTTTGAAGAAGAACTGAAAAACGGTTTTATTACCATCAGGGGCGGTCACCGGGTGGGGATAGCAGGCAAGGTGGTTGTGGACCGCGCTAAAGTTAAAACTGTTAAATATATTACGGGATTAAACATCCGGGTAGCCCGGGAAGTGACCGGGGCTGCAGACAGGGTCCTGCCCTACCTGATTGACCCTGTTTCCGGTGAGTTCTGCCATACACTGATTATATCACCGCCCCGGTGTGGGAAGACCACACTGCTTAGGGATATTATCCGACAGGTGAGTACCGGGATACCCAAACTGGAGTTCGGGGGCTGCCCTGTTGGAGTAGTTGATGAGCGTTCCGAGATTGCCGGGTGTTATCATGGGATACCGCAAAAAGACGTGGGGATAAGGACAGATGTCCTTGATGGATGCCCCAAGGCAGAGGGAATGATGATGCTTATCAGGGCTATGGGCCCCCGGATTATTGCAGCTGATGAAATAGGCAGGCAGGAAGATGCTGCTGCCCTTGAAGAGGCATTGAATGCGGGGATTAAGGTATTGACTACTGCCCATGGGGCCGGTCGGGAGGAAATTTCCCAGAGGCCGGTACTCAGGTACATCATGGAACAGGGCATTTTTGAGAAGCTGATTATCCTGGGGCGGTCAAGGGGTGTTGGCACTATAGAGGATATTATAGACTGCAGAGCCGACAAATCCCTTTTATAACAACAGAATGATTCCCTAAAAACAAATTGAGGTGAGGCCTGATGATAAAAATCCTTGGCGCATGTGTAACCCTTGGCGCTTGTGCCACAATAGGATTTACGTGGGCGGGGGTATATGAGAAGCGGCCCCGGCAGCTGATATATTTGGGACAAGGGCTGCAGCTCCTGGAAACCGAGATATTGTACGGGGCCACCCCTCTTCCGGAAGCGATGGAACAGGTTGCTGCCAACTGCAGTCCCGAGATTGCCGGACTTTTCAGCTGCACGGCAGCAGAACTGCGCAAGATGGAGGGGGTAACTGCAGGTGAAGCATGGGACAGGGCGCTGGCCAAGTTTTCTGTAAAAACGGCTTTAGCGCAGAAAGACCTGCAGATTCTGAGGAGGTTTGGGGTCTCCCTGGGGGCATCAGATCGGGAGGACCAGGCCAAACACCTCAAAGTTGCTCTCAGCCAGATAAAACTGGCGGCTGCCGAGGCTGAAGCTGCTGCAAAGAAAAACGCGACTGTTTATAAATACCTGGGTATTCTGGGTGGTTTACTGCTGGTCCTGATTCTGTATTAATTGTCTTGATTCCAGATTAGGGAGAAAGCAAAAGTTTGTTAAGGGAGGTCTGTAAATGGATACCGACCTGATTTTTCAATTAGCCGGAATTAGTATTGTAATAACAGTAATATATACTGTTTTAAAGCAGGCGGGAAGGGATGAATTCGCCTTTTCCACTCTTCTGCTGGGTATCGTTATTGTCCTGGCAATGATTATTCCCAAGATTGCCGGGTTGTTTGAGACAGTGCGCTCTGTTTTTCAAATTTATTAAGAGGTGAATCTCTCTTGGAAATCATACAAATCGTCGGCCTGGGTATTGTGGTAACCATTCTTATAGTTATTATAAAACAACAGCGGCCGGAACTGGCCATTCAGTTAAGTATTATCACCGGAGTGGTTATCTTCTCCATGATGCTGGGAAAAATCAATTCAGTGGTGACCCTGATGAAGGATCTGGCCCAGAAGTCAAATGTCAGTGTCCTGTATATGGGGACAATCATGAAAATAATTGGGGTAGCCTATATAGCTGAATTCGGAGCCCAGATATGCAGGGATGCCGGAGAAGGGGCAGTAGCCTCCAAGATAGAGTTTGCGGCCAAGGTAATTGTGATCGTGCTGGCGATTCCGGTTATTGTGGCTGTGTTTGATTCACTTCTGAAACTGATACCTTAAGCGATTTTTACATAAAAGATTCTTAGGGAGTTGGACACATTGATAAATAAATCCGCTTTCCGGGGATTTATACCACTGGTCATATTAAGCCTGTCTGTTATCCTGTGTTTTGCTATGCCGGCGGCATTAGCGGCAGAGAATGAAAACACCTCTCCCGGTGACACGACTGATGTAAGTTCGGAAGCAGAACTGAAGGAACAAATGACCGGACTGGACATGGAAACAATTGAGAAACATCTTGCTGAACTAAACCGGGATATGAACACATATATGCCAAAGCTGGACCTCAAGGAGATGTTGGCAAAGCTGGCGCATGGGGAACTGGGGGTCGGTTTGGGAGACATCTTTTCAGGACTGTTAAAATACCTATTTAAAGAAATGGTGGCAAATTCGAGACTGATGGGGCAGCTGCTGATACTTGCTGTGCTTTGTGCTATCCTGCAGAATGTACAGTCAGCCTTTGAAAAGGGAACCGTAGGGAAGCTGGCCTGGTCGGTGTGCTTTCTGGCCCTCCTGTCCCTGGCCCTGGGTTCATTTACGATAGCTATTCAGACCGGGCGGCAGGCCATAGAGGATATGGTATCATTCATGCATGCAATGCTTCCGGTCTTGATCACACTGCTTACGGCAATGGGCAATATCACTACGGCGTCACTCTTTCACCCCCTGACCCTGATAGTGCTGAGTACTATCAGCACACTGATAAAGAACGTGATTTTCCCACTCATATTTTTTTCGGTAATACTGGGACTTGCCAATAAAATTACCACCCGGGTCGATGTCTCCAAACTGGCAGACCTGCTGAAAAACTGGAGCATGGGTTTGTTGGGACTGTTTTTCACGGTGTTTCTCGGCTTCATGATGGTTCAGGGCATAGCTGGTTCCGTTGCCGACGGTGTTGCCATGAGGACAGCAAAATTTGGTATCGGGGTATTTGTACCGGTGGTGGGCAAGCTCTTTTCCGATGCCCTGGAAGCTGTTGTGGGGACATCACTGCTGCTGAAAAATGCCGTCGGACTGGTGGGAATTCTGGCCGTTTTTTTTATTTGTGCCTTTCCGGTGTTAAAAATATTAGCACTGATGCTTATCTATAAAATTACGGCTGCTCTGATTCAGCCGATAGGAGATACACTGATTGCCGATTCCCTGAACATTATGGGTAACAGCCTTACAATCGTATTTGCCTCAGTGACAGCGGTAGGAATAATGTTCTTTTTTGTAATTGCCATAGTGGTAGGGGCAGGAGATTTCAGCCTCATGCTAAGGTAGGTTCCGGGAAATGACCGCATTAATATAGTGAGGTATTGTACCTTTTCCGCACTGCCGCCTATGAGTCTAAGCTGCCACCACCGGCTGTAAGGCAGCGTCCCCGAATTCGTTGGCTCACAGGACAGTACAACACCTCAACATATGGCACGGTCATTTCCGGAGCCAACCTAGGCAAAAAAAATAAGTAAGATGCGATGCCAGAATACGAAAGAAAAAGTGATAGTGAAAGAACAGAAACAATCCAGGGGGAAAGTTACATGGAAACATTACGATTAATGGTAAAAAGCATTCTGGTAATTATACTGATGACAGCCTTCCTGGAAATTGTTTTACCCAGAAGTGATATCAAAAGGTATATCAACCTGATTATAGGGATGTTCATCATAATTGCTGTTTTAAATCCGATTCTGGCGATATTTAATACCGGTTTCGATTTTGAGGTACTCAGCGCTGTCCCGGACGGGATAACCGGGGATACCGAAACCCTGATAAACCAGGGCAAAGACATGGCCCGGGCGAGGGACAACAGGGTTGCCGGTGATTATAAGGAGAAATTGGAAAAGCAGGTGAAGTCTTTGTCGGGCCTCTATCAGAATACCAATGTGGCAGATGTGCAGGTTGATATGGTGGCCGACACAGCAGCGCCTGACTTCGGAAAAATCAACAAAATAGTACTCTGGATTGATGATTCGACAGCAGTAAACAGTGAAGGAGAAGACAGCGGGAACAGCCAGGGACAGGTCAATATAGATGAAGTAGAGGTGAAAATAGAGGTGGATCAGGGCGGACAGGAGAATTCGCAAGGCCTGGAGAATTCGGAAAATTCGGGCCCTGACAGGGGACTGAGGGAAATGGTTGCTGATTTTTATGGCCTGTCACCGGAACAAATTGAAATTAGAAATCAGGAGGTGTTACCATGAGTAAGGTTACAGAATTTATCAGGAAATTACTGGGCAGTGGAAATGAAGCCGGAGAAAAACGTCCTACCGCCAGGAGAGTGAATACACTGATGCTTGTGGCAGCTGCAGGGGTTCTGCTGATAGTCCTGGCAAACACCTTTGGTACCGGGACTAATGCCCCGGGTGAGCCTTCAAACGAGCTGTCAGACCCGGGGATAATGTCAGGTCAAAACGGTGATGACAGCCTGGGTGGAGACAGTAAGCAGACAGAAGGTCTTTCATCGGGGATTACCGACCTGGAAAATCTCCTGGCCCAGCGGCTGGAACAGGCATTGGTCCGGATCAGCGGTGCCGGTGAAACCAGGGTTACCGTAAACCTTGCCTCCACTACTGAAAAGGACTATGCCGTTAATACGACTACAAATAAAAAAGACACCCTGGAACGTGATCAGAAGGGGGCAAACCGCACTATTACGGAGATAAATGAAGACGGCCAGATTGTTCTGGTACGGGAAACCCAGGGCAATCGTGAGATGCCGGTGGTCGTAAAGGAACTCAAACCTGAGGTTAAAGGGGTTATTGTGGTATCAGAAGGAGCCGAAAACCCGGAGATAAAGGCCAGTCTGATGATGGCAGTACAGGTTTACCTGGATGTCCCTTTATACAAGGTAGTGGTCCTACCAATGGAAAGCAGGTGATCAGATGAGTATGTTATTTATAAAGAAAAAAGGTTTGTGGACCGGGCTGTTTATATTAGGGGTATTCCTTATAGCAGCAGGCTTCTTCCAGATTGGCGGCATTCCATCGGGCGGTGATACCGGAACTGTGGACAGCGCAACAGAGGACAATCCAATAGAGGACAATCCAACAGTGGACAATCCAACAGTGGACAATCCAACAGTGGATAGTGCAAAAGGGGACAGCACAACAGAGGATGCAGCAATTGTGGACACCGGAACTAAAAATAATGAAACTGGGAATGAGAGTACAGATAATGGCGCCTTTTTCGTGGAATACAGGCTGGAACGTGACCGGACCAGGAGCCAGCAGATAGATTTGCTGCGGGAGATTGTAAATAACAGTAATTCTTCAGATGATATCAGGAAAGAGGCCCAGACGAGGTTGTTGGCCATTTCACAAGCCATCGATACCGAAATGAAGCTGGAGAATCTGATTAGAGCAGAAGATTTTAAGGATGCAGTGGTTTTTGTTGAGGAAAAATCGGTTACAATAATAATACAGTCACCCGTGCTTACACAGCCTGACAGGGAGAAGCTGACTGCCATCACTGCAAGGGTTACCGGCATTAATGCCGAAAACATTGCAGTTTTTGCAAAATTATAAGAAATTGTACGGTTTTGTAATATTCGTAATATTGTATACTTGTGTAAAACATATTGAAATATGGTATAGCACCGCATATAATTATAAAAAGCAGGCTTTAACATCAAAATCTATATTCTCAGGTTGTAAAAACACAACCTGAGTTTTATGTTGTTTATGATGGGAATTAATGTTGTTTATGAGGGGCAAGATTTGTGACAATTAGGACAAACGATGGAGGGGATTAATTATGGTAAAACCCACTAAGGTGGAAATAACCGATACCACTTTAAGAGATGCACATCAAAGCCTGTGGGCTACCCGGATGAGAACTGAAGATATGCTGCCGATATGTGAAAAGCTGGACCAGGTGGGTTACCACTCCCTGGAGGTTTGGGGAGGGGCTACCTTTGATGTATGCCTGCGCTTTCTAAATGAAGACCCCTGGGAACGGCTGAGGCAGTTAAAAAAAGCAGTGAAAAATACCCCTTTGCAGATGCTGCTGCGGGGCCAGTCTCTGGTGGGGTTAAAACACTATCCCGATGATACGGTCGAGGCCTTTGTTGACAAGGCGGTGCAGAACGGGATTGATATTATCCGTATTTTTGATGCCCTTAATGATATCAGAAATCTGGAAGTGCCCATTAAAATGTCGAAAAAAGCGGGAGCCCATGTACAGGCAGCCGTTGTATATACCATCAGCCCGGTACATACCCTGGACCACTATCTGGAAACTGCGCAGAAGCTTGCCGAGTTGGGTGCAGATTCTCTCTGTATCAAAGATATGGCCGGACTGCTGTCACCACATGTGGCCTATGACCTGGTAAAAACAATTAAGAAGCGCCTGAATCTGCCTTTACAGCTGCACAGTCACTACATTGGCGGTTTGGCAGTTGGGGCCTACCTGAAAGCAGCAGATGCAGGTGTTGATATTGTCGATACTGCCGCACTGCCGCTGGCCTTCGGAGCATCCCAGCCGCCGGTGGAAACAGTTGTCAGGATTCTGCAGGAATCTCCCCATGATACCAGGCTGGATATCCATACCCTGTTTGAGGTATCCAAGTACTTTGAGGAGCTCAGGAAGAAGTATGGATTTGAACGTGGAGTTACCAGACTTACTGATATGAGGGTATTTGAACACCAGGTGCCCGGAGGCATGATTTCCAACCTGGTATCTCAGCTTGAGGAACAAAAGGCCCTGCACCGGATTCATGAAGTGCTTGCAGAAATACCTCTGGTCAGGGAAGATATGGGTTTCCCGCCGCTGGTTACCCCGACCAGTCAGATAGTCGGTACCCAGGCAGTACTTAATGTGCTGACAGGTAAGCGTTACAAGCTGGTGCCCGGTGAAGTGCGCGCCTATGTTCAGGGACAGTACGGAAAACCGCCTGCTCCCATAAAGGAGGAAATTATCCAACAAATCCTCGGAGACAGTGATGTAAAACTGATTAAAGGCCGGCCGGCTGACTTGCTTGTGCCGATAATGGATAAAATGAAAAAGGAAATACAGGATCTGGCAGAGTCTGAAGAAGATATACTGTCATACGCGATGTATCCCCCGGTTGCCAGGAAGTTTTTTGAGTGGCGCCTGAACAGGGGACTGGATACCGAAGATGCGGCCATTGAGCCTCCCGCTATAGAAAAGCCAAAAGATGAAGAGGCCGGTCTTCCGGAAAGCAGTATACAGGGTAAACCAGACTCAGATGGTATAGTGACTAAGGAGGGAAAATCCATGAACTTATCAGAAATCAAAGAACTTATAAAAATGCTGGATGAAACAGATATCTGTGAACTCCAGTTGGAAAGCGCCGGTGTTAAGATTGCCATCAGAAAATCCGGGGCTGCGCCGGGAACAGGCTTTACAGCCTCTCCTGAAACCGCCGGCAATAATGTCAGAGCTGCAGCAGTTGAAGCTGCTGCCGAAGCGCCTGCAGAAGAAAAGGCAGCCAATAGAGAACATTTGATTCCAGTTGTGGCGCCAATGGTAGGGACCTTTTACCGCTCCCCGGCTCCTGAGGCCGCTCCTTTTGTAGAGGTAGGCCAGATGGTGACTGAAGGTCAGACGGTATGTATCATTGAGGCAATGAAGCTGATGAATGAAATTGAGGCTGAGATTTCAGGCCGTATTGTTGAGATTCTCGTGGATAATAACCATCCCGTTGAGTACGGACAGACACTGTTCCTTATAGAAAAGGTTTAAGGGGCAGGATATTTCAGTTCAGCAATGTTCCCAAAAACGTATTTGATAACGTACCCGATAACGGAGGTGTAAGATGTTTAATAAGATACTTATAGCAAACAGAGGGGAAATAGCTCTGCGAATTATCAGGGCCTGCAAGGAAATGGACATCGCTACCGTGGCTGTTTATTCCGAAGCTGACCGGGATTCGCTCCATGTAAGGTTTGCCGATGAGGCATATTGCATAGGTCCTGCCCAGTCAGTTTCCAGCTATTTGAATAAGGCCAACATTATAAGCGCTGCCCAGGTTTCCGGGGCGGATGCGATACACCCGGGCTATGGTTTCCTGGCAGAGAATGCAGATTTTGCCGAGATTTGTGAACAAAGCGGTATCAGGTTTATCGGACCAGGCCCGGAGGCGCTGGAGAATATGGGGGCCAAGGCAGTGGCCAGGGAAACCATGATTAAAGCAGGAATTCCTGTTGTGCCTGGTACTGAAGGCATTATCTCAGACATGGATGAGGCGGTTAAAATTACCAAGAAAATAGGCTATCCGGTCATGATAAAGGCATCTGCAGGCGGTGGCGGCAAAGGAATGCGGGTCGCCCAGTCCAAAAATGACCTTGTCCAGGCAATTCAGACAGCCCAGTCGGAGGCCCAAGCCGCATTCGGCAATGCTGAGGTATATATTGAGAAATATGTTGAAGAGCCCAGGCATATAGAGTTCCAGATTCTTGCCGACAATTACGGCAATACCGTCTACCTCGGAGAACGGGACTGCTCTATCCAGAGACGCAACCAGAAACTGCTGGAAGAAGCGCCTTCCTCGGCCATAACGCCTGAACTCCGGGAGGAGATGGGGGGACTTGCTGTCCGGGCTGCCAAGGCTGTTAATTATTCCAATGCCGGTACGGTGGAGTTTCTCCTCGATAAACACAATAAATTTTATTTTATTGAAATGAATACCCGGATACAGGTTGAACACCCGGTAACTGAACTGGTAACGGGAATAGACCTGATAAAGGAACAGATAAGGATTGCGGCCGGTGAAAAGCTGGGGTATACTCAGGAAGATATCCGGATTAATGGATGGGCCATTGAATGTCGCATCAATGCCGAAGACCCCCACAGAAATTTCATGCCTTCACCGGGGCAGATTACAGAATACCTGGCACCCGGGGGTACGGGGGTCAGAATCGACAGCGCCGCTTATACCGGATACCATATTCCGCCTTATTATGACTCCATGATTGCCAAACTGATTGTTTGGGGCAAGGATAGGGATGAGGCTATCGCCAGGATGAAAAGAGCCCTGGAGGAATATGTCATTGAAGGGGTGAAGACTACGATACCCTTCCAACTTCGTATCCTTGAGAATGCATTTTTCCAGCGCGGTGAATTTTATACAAACTTTATCCAGAGACGGCTCGAGGATTAGAGAATTTGCAAATAACTGTGTATCTGGTATAATATTCATATAATAGCAGTTACCACGGACAAAGGAGGTAACCTGATGGAAAAAAAGGATTTTGTAGAACGCCATGACACTGAGCTTGGGAGTATCCGTATAGCTGATGAGGTTGTGGCCATTATCGCCGGACTGGCAGCTACCGAAGTTAATGGAGTTGCCGGAATGAGCGGTGGCCTGGCAGGCGGAATCGCCGAAATTCTTGGCCGGAAAAACCTGTCAAAAGGTGTTAAGGTGGAGGTTGGCGAAAAAGAAGCCGCAGTGGATATGTTTATCATCGTCGAATATGGAATCAGGATTCCCGATGTAGCTATTCAGATTCAGGAAAGTGTTAAGAGAGCAATTGAGAGTATGACAGGTCTCAATGTTGTTGAAGTAAATGTTCATATTCAGGGAGTGGTATTTACGACCCCTGACTCCAAAGAAGAAGACCATAGGGTAAAGTAAAACAGACCCCCTGATTATTCAGGGGGTTTAAACGGTTTTGATGAAGGGAGTTGGGCCACTTTGAAGTTTTTTGACAGGGTCCTGTTGTCGTTATATTCACTTGGAATAATCTTCATACTGCTTTTGGCAGGACTGTCAGCCGCAGGTTGGACAACCCCTGTGGAGTGGCTGCGCATAACATTGCTGCACACTAATTACCGCCTGGTGCTAGGCGCAATAGCTCTGGTGTATTTTGCACTCAGTGTCAGGTTCCTTTTCCTGGCGCTGTCCAGTGTAAAACCCCCTGCTCAGGCAGTGGTACAGGAAACCGGGATGGGGCAGGTCAGGGTCTCTGTTGATGCTCTGGAAAACATGGTACGCAGGGTTACGGCACAGATAAAGGGTGTCAGGGAGGTCAACCCCCGGGTTGCCTGCATGCCTGAGGGGGTAAGCGTCTTTTTACATGTTTCCATGGCGCCTGAGACAAACATTCCCGGAACTTCTGACGAAATTCAGCAAAAGGTCGGGGCGTATATTGAGGAGATTGCCGGAATTAAGGTTCAGGCCGTCAAGATTCTGGTAAACAGTATATCTGCCTCAGAAAACAGCCAGAGCGCACGCAAGCTGAACTAGAAAGGAGTGGTTGCTTTGTCCGGGAAAACATTGCAGGAATTTATCGCCAACAATTTCGGAAAACTGCTGGGCGTGTTAAGTGGCCTGCTTTTAGGATGGATGATTATTGAGTATGGGGTGTTGCAAACCTTTTTTGTTATTATTCTGGTTGTCCTGGGATACATATTTGGCAAGCAGCTTGACGAAGGGGACAGCCTCAGCGCCTTTCTTGACAGGATATTTAAGCGATAACAGGGATACAATAATTATACCAAATGATTTCCGGAGGGTCATATGAGCAGAAGGGCAGCGCGCCAAGCGGCGTTACAGGTACTCTTCCAGATGGATATCGGGCAGATGAAATTTGATAATGCCCTTGATTTTGTTATCGTAGAGAACAAACTGGACCAGAAACAGGTGCAGTTTATTAGGGATATTATTTCCGGAGTTCTTGAGCATATGGATGAACTCAACCGGATTATTAATGAAATTGCCCTGGATTGGGATATGGAGCGTTTGGCAGGGGTGGACCGCAGTATTCTCAGGATGGCTCTCTATGAACTTTGCTATTCCGAGATGCCGCCAAATGTTGCTGTCAATGAAGCCATCGAACTTGGAAAGACATTTAGTACTGCCGAATCCGGTAAGTTCATTAACGGAATTCTTGGCCGGGTTGTCAAGAACCTTGGCGATTACCGCCGGGTCACAACTAATTCAGGATTATAGGCGTGAGTATAGGCACGAGTATAAGTGCGAGGTGCATGGGATGGAAATGTTCCTGGGAATAGATACGAGTTGTTATACAACTTCCCTTGCTGTTATTGACGGTGAGGGAAATTTACTTTCTGAGGCCAGAAAAATTTTGGATGTTCGTAGTGGCGCCAGAGGTCTTGCTCAGAGTGAGGCGGTATTTCAGCACATCAATAATCTGCCTTCACTTTTTGAGCGCATTGCCATGAATTATTCCCAAGAGAGTTTTTCCGGAATTGCGGCAAGTGTCCGCCCCAGACCGGTAAAAGGTTCTTATATGCCGGTATTCAGGGTTGCCGAAAGCTATGGACATATAATTGCCGCAATGCTGAACATCCCTTTTGCAGAAGTCTCGCACCAGGAAGGGCACCTAGCAGCAGGCATTATGTCGGCGGGCGGCCCGGGGACGGGAGAGTTTCTTGCCGTACATCTTTCAGGAGGAACCACTGAACTGCTGCGGGTCAGAAAAGGCCTCCGGCCTGATGAACCATACTTTTCAATTAGTATTATCGGAGGAACCAGTGATCTTCACGCCGGACAGTTTATTGACAGGGTGGGAGTAAGGCTGGGGCTTCCCTTTCCGGCAGGACCGCACCTGGAACAGCTAGCCGCACAGGCCATGGGAGATATATCTGTTCCTTCTTCCGTAAAGGGCTGTGAAATTAGCTTTTCAGGCCCTGAAGCGGCGGCGCTGCGCCTGATTGAGGGGGATACACCTCCAGCGGAAATTGCCAGGGCTGTAGAGAAATGTGTGGCTAACACCCTGGAAAAAGTAATCAGGAAGGCTGTATTGGAGACCGGTTTAAGGGAAGTCTTGATTGTTGGCGGAGTTGCTGCAAACAGCTGTATCAGGGAGAGGCTGGGTGAGCGTTTACAGCACAAGGCAGTGGGAGCCAGGGTTTATTTTGCTTCCCGGGAACTTAGCGGTGATAATGCAGCCGGGGTGGCTCTCCTCGGAATGAGCAGGTTTAGAAATAAATGGTAAGCTTCTTACGCGCATGCGGCTGCATGTGCTTTTTTTATTTCAGAAAAATATTAGATTAGGCAGGAATAGATGGAATAAATGTCGAAATTTGTCGAAGATACTTTTGTACAGTGATATTGGAAGTGACGTACCCTGTCTTCCAATATATAAACCACGAACTCATGTTCGTATTTTACCATAATTTGAGCAATCTATCAACAAATTTAGGGAGAAAAAGGAGGCAATTCATCACCCGCCTACGCTCTCACTAGCGTGAGCAAGGTAGCTTAGAGGCGGGAGACTTCTTGCTGCAGGCGGTTAAATTAGGAGGTGAAAAGTAGGTTATCAGCTAAGCAGACCCACTAATAAGGTATAAAGGGGCGAAATAAGGATGAGAAAATTGCAGCCGCTATTTTTAAGGGGGTTCCTGTTTCCGGTTATCATGTTATCTCTGTTTATTACTGTTACTTTTGCCGGTCCCGCATTTGCTGATACCATAGGTCCTACATATTCGGGAATCAGTCCTGTAGAGGGGGCACAGTTAAGTACTGGAAAAGTTACAATATCAGTTACTGCCAAAGATAATGATAAGGTAAGTGATGCTTCAGTCATTATGAAGGTAGACGGGACAGCGGTTTCACCGATAAAAGAGTATGGCTGGCTTAGTGAATGGGAGGATGACTATACAATACTAAATATTTATTACCCTGCTAACCTGTCACAGGGTGACCATACAATATATGTGGGAGTAAAAGACGTTAGGGGAAACTTCTCTGAATACACGTGGTCCTTAACAGTGGCTGCGCCGCCGCAGATAACTTCAAAGACCCCCCTTGAGGGCGCTATAGTGACTTCTCTGAAACCCGAGATTTCGGCTGTAGTGAAAAACATTGAGGTAATTGATCCAGACTCTCTGCTAATGACTCTTGACGGAAAAAAGGTAAATGCTGAATACGATACGGCCACCGGCAGGGTTTCTTTTACACCGTCTGCAGATATTGACAATGAATCTGTTCATACGGTGACTCTTGAAGTATCCGGTCAATCAGGGAGTACAGTTCAGGCCCAATGGACCTTTAAGACAAATACATATGAGGAAATGGCTTTTAATGTGAAGGATGAAACATGCCAATCCTGCCACCCGCGGTCAGAGCACTTGATGACTAACTGTGCCGGGTGTCACGGGACTAATCTGAATGCCAGCAGGCCGGTTTATCCCGTTGATGACTGTTATAAATGCCATTTTGAATCATCTAATTATCCTGTTTCATATCACAGCAGCGGATTACCCGTATATGTGGCACCGGAGCATCCTGTACAGGCAACTGACAGCTGCATCGCTTGTCACGATAAAACATGGCAGACAGATATCCCCCAGTATCATACCATTACAGATACTGCTGACCGTCACCTGACATCATCAGCAGGCTGTGAGGAATGCCATGCCAAAAGCCTGACCAGGGAACACTACAGAAGGACTGACAGCGCCGGTAACAGCCTGACCTGTAACACCTGTCACACCAGCGAAGCAGCCGAGGTTCAGGATGCTATCACCAATGAGGATTCATCATGTGCGGCATGTCACGATTTGGGAGAGTCAGGAGGCCATCCGGCACACGAGGGAGGGCTGGATGCAGCCTGTCAGACCTGCCACTCGAGCTCTATACTAAGTGAACCCCAGTTCCACAGCCAGAACGGATGTCAGGTATGCCACAGTGAAAATGCCCCGGAAATAGTGCAGTATTCTATTGATACCCGCAACACAAGCTGTTTTTCCTGCCACAATGAGGGGCACAATGTCAATATGATACCTAAGGTTCCTAAAGATATACCTTTGTACCCGGGATTTGAGTGGACTGTTCCCCAGGATGCCCGGATTTTTGCAGGAGAGCTCTGGTTTGACAAGCAGTATGAATCTGCCGGGGCTAAAATAATAATTTCAGACAGGCAGCAGTCAGTTGATGGGAACGATGTCGCCTCATGGTATGAGCTGGAACTGGGTCAAAACGGTTGGACAAAATCAAAGGAAAACATTAATACTGCAGATAATTTCTCAGTAACCTATACTAAGGAAAACAGGATGGTTACTGTCAATTTCTATGCAGGAGAAACCAATGATCCGGCAGCTCCATTTGTAGGCCATAAAATAGAAATGCTGTATAAATAGACCTTTTTTATCAAAATTATTTGCATAAATTTCAAGCCGTATGATATACTCTTAATAAAGGATCAGGCAGCCGGACTGTCCGGTGAGCCGGGCTTCTACGCAGCAGGATAGCCTGTGGGACCTCAACGGAACCACAGGCTTTATTAATTGGAGGGATGTCTTATGACGCTTGAACAGGAGAGCGCTGAAAAAAAAGCGGTGGCTTTGAGTTCGGTATTTGCCTCACTATTGCTTACAGGAGGGAAAATGGCTGTTGGGTTGTACACCGGAAGCCTGGGTATACTCTCAGAAGCTGCCCACTCGGCCCTGGACCTTTTTGCTGCCCTGATTACATATTTTGCTGTCAGGGTGTCAGACAGACCTGCCGATGAGGAGCATCATTACGGGCACGCCAAGGTGGAGAATTTTTCTGCCCTTATCGAGGCCTTGCTGCTGCTCCTTACCTGTGTGTGGATAATTAAGGAAGCTGTAAATAGGTTGTTTTTTGTACATGTGCCTATTGAGGTAAATGTATGGAGCTTTACTATCCTGGTGGTATCCATTCTGGTCGATTTTTCCCGGTCAAGGGCCCTTGCCGGAGCAGCAAAAAAATATAACAGCCAGGCCCTGGAAGCTGATGCCCTGCATTTTTCCAGTGATATTCTAAGTTCGGCTGTAGTGCTGGTTGGTCTGGTTTTTGCACGGTTTGGGATAAACTATGCTGACCCTGTGGCAGCATTGATAGTAGCAGTTATTGTCATTGTGGCCAGTGTACGCCTGACCGTGAAAACGGTTAATGCACTCCTCGATAAAGCTCCTCGCGGCCTGGACAGGGATATTGCCAATGAAGTAATGGAGACACCCGGGGTTGTCGGAGTTCATAAGGTACGCCTGCGTGTAGCCGGGGGCCGCATTCACGGTGACATGCATGTGGTTATCGACAGGAACATATCATTTGTGGAAGGGCACCGGATTGCGTCCCTGGTGGAGGAAAAGCTGTCAAGGCATAGTAACGATATTTTGGTCCACTTTGAGCCTGAGGATGATTGGGAAGCCGTAAACAGCAGCATTCTTAAAACAGAACAGGCTGTCACCCGGTTAATGGTTGAGAAAAGCCCGGGAATAAAGGGATACCACAACCTTGTTGTCAGGAGGGGGCCGGGAGGCACTGATGTGATTATACATATTGTAATGCCCGGGGATATTTCTGTGTCCCGAGCCAGGGAGTACTGTGATGACATTGAAAGTGAGATTAAGAAGGAACTTGAAGATACTAATATGCATTTTCATATAGAGCCCTGTGAAGGTCTTTGTAATGACTGTCAGATTTGCCCGGACTGTGAAGAAAAGGATGAAATGACTCAAAAGGGTGAAAAGGATGAAAAGGGATAAAAGAAACGAGAATCAGGTGTAGCATGTGACTTTATTGAGAGTAATATATAAAAACTACTCAAACTGTTAAAGGTAAATAGGATATTTTGACGAATATCATCATATAGCTCTAAAATATTATTATTTAACTTTTAAATAGTATTACTTAGTGGAGGTTTAATGGTGTACAGCGGTTGTAAAAAGAAAAATTACGGAACAGTTAGTTACAGACTTCTAAATAAAAAGGTAATTGAAGATAATCTTGATACACTGATGTCCATTAATAAAAGAGTCAGTGTAACAGATGCTTTCCCCGACTTGTTTGGGGTTGATGACAGACAGGTGCTGCTTTCCTCTGTTTCCCGGTTAAAGAAGACTGTTCTTAATGAAACAGACTCGTATAGGTTTATAAAGGTCAATAATTTACTGTCGGTAATCGGAGAGATTTTTTCCGGAGAACAGTTTGTATTAAATGAAATAATGGCAGTTACCAGGTCCCGGCAGGTAAGCAAGGATATCAAAATTCTTTTTTTGTCTTTCCTTGTTGACATTGGGATGGAAGAAGAGGTTATTGCGACACTTTTTGATCTTGACGAACTGGCGGAAATGGCTGAGTTTGCGACTGATAACCTGATAGGCCTTATCAGGGGAGATCTTGGAGATAAGCTGCTCTTTTTACAGGAGTTTGGCGGTTTTGATGACCAGGGGCAGGAGGAAATAATGAAACAGCTTGCTGAGGAAAATACCGATGCTGCTGCTGAAATGCTGGGTGTCCTGGCATATGCCTATGAAGCTGGTATTGCTGCTCCGGCTGTAAGTCTCCTGGGTAAGAATCTCAGGGCGCGAAAAGTGAGTATCCTGAATGAACTTGCATCCTGTAATGACAAGTTTATTATCGCTTTAGCCAGGCGCGTTCTTTCAGAGTGCAATAAGGACGGAAGGCGTAAGCCGTCACGCAGAAAATGGGAAAAACCCAATGGAGAGCTATATGATGCGGTTGTAAGTTCAGTAGACGGACAGGGTAACAGGGCTGTTTGGCTTGCATGGAAACTGCCTAACCGAAAGAATAGGATAGTGGCCTTTAATTTGCTGTTGAATACGGCTACAGGAATCAAGGACTGTTTCGGTATCCCGGTTCTGACCAAAAAGGATTTTGAAAACATGATTCAAGAAATATCCCGCAGTGCGGTTGTTTTGAGAAATGACTATAAATACTGTATGTCACTGGTTAGAGGGGCTTTGAAAAAAAACCTTTCAGAAGGCTACCGTATACCCATGGAGTTTGCTTTTTGGCGCCGGTGTATGGATGATGATATTTATCCTGAAGAATATGTTCCCGTATATAATGAATTTGTTCCTGAGACAGAGAAACAGATACAGGACTGCTATGACCGTCTGGAGATGCTTTTTGAGGAACGGGAATTTGCGGTTTGGTATGAAGAAACACCTGAAGTTTATGATACGGCTGAGGAGATTATGGCATTGGCTGACAGAAACACCGGTCAGACCTATGCCAGAAAAGTTATGAAACTGGAGAACCGGATCATTAACAAAGTGATTAAGCCCATGCTGCCTGTAATCAAAGACCGCCTAAAAATAACAATTGATTTTCTGCAAAGGGCAGGCAAGGAGACTCTTGCCAGGGAAGCAGTTGTTTGCCTGATTACACTTGATTCTGTGCCTGTTGAGCAGCACCCGTTTATTAGGAGAATGTGTTTTGAAAGCATTTCATCTGCGATAAATAACCTGAAAAACGGGGTCGATATCAGAGTAGACCCTGAATATATGTGAAATATCCCCAAATTCCCTTGAGGCCGCAATGAAAAGGATTGCGGCCTCAAACATTAAACTTCCCTATGCCGTTTACCGCAAAGGGAGGTTTTTTTAGTATTTACAAAACTATGCGGTTAGTTTACAATAACATTAGAACACTTGAACAATTGTTCAAGTAATAAAGTATAATGGTTACCGGGAGGCAATTATGAAGAAAGTGCTCGACAGGTGTGAGGTAGTTTGTATTAACCATGAGGCAGTAAACCGTGTCAGGGAAAAAATGCTTGATGAAGAGGTGATCAGGAGTATTGCCGATATATTTAAGGCGCTGGGTGACCCTAATCGGGTAAAAATTATCAGGTATCTGGCCCAGGAGGAATTGTGTGTATGTGACCTGGCACAACTGCTGGGTATGAGTCTGTCGGCGGTTTCCCACCAACTTAGGGCGCTGCGCAGCCGCAGGCTGGTTAAATTCCGCCGGCAGGGGAAAATAGTATATTATTCACTTGATGATGCCCATATTGTCGATTTGTTTAACCAGTGCCTGGACCACGTAACCCATGACTAATCAGGAGTCGCACGTATCCTGAAGGCGTAATAGTGTTGTGTTCGACTGACATAATCGGGAGGGGAAGTTATGAAAAACGGCTATATTGCTGAAGGGAATGTAATTGAATCTGGAGTGGCCGGTTCCGGGGAAATTAATTCTGTTATTGAAGTATCTGGAATAGACTGACTGGACTGTGCAGGGAAGCTGGTTAAAAAAATTGAACAACTTCCCGGTGTGGCTGAGGTTCAGCTAAATTTTGGAGCAGGTTTGATAAAGGCGGTACACAAAAACATATCAGTTGAGGATGTTATCAGGCTTATCAAGTCCAATGGCTATGATGCCAGGGTTCAGGGTGGCCCGCAGGATGCTGCCAAGCCTGCGGGCAAACTAAAGACCAGGAAGGTTTTGGCTGTGGTCTCCGGGCTGATGCTGGGAGCAGGGTTGGTTTCCGAGTGGGCCTGGCCTTCCGGCGGTTTTCAGGTATATTTGTATGCCGCAGCTATGGCTGCGGGAGGGTATTATGTATATAAAACGGCATTAAACTCACTGAAGAGCCTCATTTTGGATATGAATGTCCTGATGAGTGTTTCATCTGTCGGAGCAGTCTTTCTGGGACAATGGTCAGAGGGAGCGACAGTCGTGTTCCTGTTCAGTGTGGGTAACCTGCTGCAGGCATATACCATTGATAAAACGAGAAGTTCAATTAAAAAAATGATGCAGCTGGCTCCCAAGGAAGCAAGAGTAATAACCGGTGACGGCAGTGAATCCATGATTCCCGCAGAAACAGTTACTGTTGGGGATACGATTTTGGTGAAGCCGGGGGAGAGCATACCTGTGGACGGAACTGTAATAAAGGGCCTGTCCTGGGTGAACCAGTCCTCAATAACAGGTGAGTCCAAACCGGTTGAAAAAACTGATGGGGAAGAAGTTTTTGCGGGTTCTCTTAATAATGAGGGCAGTCTCTTTATTAAATGCACCCACCTGGCTGCAGACAGTACTCTGGCAAAAATGATCCAAATGGTTGAAGAGGCACAGGCTAAAAAAGCCCCTTCACAGCAGTTGGTTGATGTCTTTGCCAGGTATTATACCCCTGCGGTCATTATAGGTGCGGTTTTAGTTGTTGCAATACCTGTGCTGCTGCTGGGCCTGCCCTTTGCAGACTGGTTCTATAAGGCACTGGTACTCCTGGTTATTTCATGTCCCTGTGCACTGGTTATTTCCACTCCGGTATCTATAGTGTCGGCTATCGGCAATGCGGCGAGAAACGGTGTTTTAATCAAGGGCGGTGTATACCTGGAGGCTCTAGGAAAGGTAAAAAACATTGCTTTTGATAAAACCGGGACAGTAACAACAGGTATGATGAGTGTGACAGATATTTACCCTGTTAATGGCATTGACAGTGAGCAGCTTTTACAGGCTGCCGGCGCTGTGGAACGGTTTTCCGAACATCCCCTGGCCAGGTCGGTAATGGCTGAAGTGTCAAAAAGAAAAATTTCCCTGCCGGATTCAGATTCCTTCCGCTCATTTCCCGGGAAGGGTGCAGTATGCAAGGTGAATGGCAAAGAAATTTATGCCGGGAACAAGCGGTTTCTAAATGACCTTGGCATTCCTATGGAGGAAATTGCACAGACGGAAGCAGATCTCGAGAATGCAGGGAAATCAATCATATTTGTCACAACTTCAAGAAGATTGCTGGGTATTTTGGGGATAGAGGATGTTCCCAGGGCTTTAGCGGGGGATGCCATGCAGCAGCTGCAGCTGCTCGGCATTGAGAAGATTGTTATGCTCAGCGGCGATAATGAGGCTACTGCGGCTAATATTGCCGGAAGACTGGGAATTAAAGAGTACCGTTCCAATTTGCTTCCCGATGATAAGGTCAGGGAAGTCGAGGCCCTCACCCGGGAAGGGGAGACTGTTATGGTTGGGGACGGGGTGAATGATGCCCCAGCCCTGGCAGTTGCCACTGTGGGCATAGCCATGGGAGCGGCAGGCACCGATACGGCATTGGAAACAGCAGATGTTGCCCTGATGAATGACGAATTGCTGCATATTCCTGCTGTGATCAAACTCGGCAGAAAGACAAGGGCGATTATCGGACAGAATGTTGTCACAGCTGTTGCCCTGAAGCTGATTTTCCTGGTTCTGACACTTGCAGGGATATCTAATCTATGGATGGCAGTGTTTGCTGATACGGGGGCTTCGGTTTTGGTGACCCTAAATGGGATGAGGCTGGCCCGCCACCGTTTTTGATTTGTGCATGCTGGTGAAAATGGCTCATGGCTGTGTTGCGCGAATGACCGTAATCCTCGACGTCGGGGGTCCCCCCATTTTGTCGGGACGGCGGCTCCGCGGGAGCCGGGGTTCCGGTAACAAAATGGGGGCTTCGTCCAGTACGCCTGCGGTTACGGTCATTCGTGCGCTTTGTACCCGTGAAAAAAATGACAAGCCGCTTGTAACCATTGGCTGTTGTCATACATAAGCTGATATTGACGGTGAATACAGGTAAAACTGCCGGCTGAACCCGGCGTATGGAGGTTGAAAGATGAAGTATACTGTTAAAAAGGGTGACAGTATGTACAGCATTGCCAAACACTTTGGCATCCCCTTTGCGGAAATTGTTAAGGCAAACCCCGGTATCCAGGACCCTGATGTGATTTACCCGGAACAAGTGATTGAAGTGCCATTTGTGGCAGGCAGCGAAGGCATGATTCCCGAATCCGGCCCGGACAATGGCGGCACCGGATATCTGGGAGGAATGAGGTTTGGATATCCCGGGATAACGGAGTTTCCCGGAGCGCCAGGTTTACCCGGAGGGATGGCCCCCGGTTATTCCGGAGCACCCGGTTTCCCCGGAGCGCCCGGTTTCCCCGGAGCGGCAGGTTTTCCGGGAGGGATGGCCACCGGTTATTCCGGTGAACAGGTATGGGGTTATCCCGGAGGTATGCCTGGATTTTCTGAAGGGCCGGCCGGTGATTATCCCGGCAATGAGGGTTCGTTTTTTCCGGGACTTGGTCCCAGTGGGGATCTCGGAGAGGGCATACCCGGTATCCCGGGTGGTTTAGATTCCCAGCAGTCCGGATTTATGCCCGGACAAATCATAAGCCAGGGGGAAAAAGGAAAACATGTTCAAATACTGCAGCATCGGCTGAAAGAGCTGGGGTACTTCCGTGGCCGTGTTAATGGTCGCTACGGACGTGGAACAATGTCTGCAGTATCAAGGTTTCAACAGGAGTGCAGCATGCCGGTCAACGGTATGGTAGATTATTATGTCTGGAGCAGTCTTGGTATAAGGGAATAGGGGTCAGCTAACTTAAGTTGCCGGTAGGCGGCTTCTTTTTTTTAAATAAGTTTTTATTAACTATCCGGTGTTTGTGAAAAAAAATATTATAAACATATTGTTATACAAGCCTGTCTGTAATAATATATATAGGTAGTGGCACCTGCTGTTTTTTTGGGAAAAACTTGACCTGAATAGCAGGAATCGACGACTTTTCGCCGAATATACTAAAAATTACGAAAAGTTTCTTTCGAAAAAGGGAGGGAGTAAGTTTTCATGTACAAGATACTAAAAAAAGAAGTTTTGTCACCAACTCTGAAACTGTTTGAAATCGATGCCCCAAAAGTTGCAAAGAAATGTCAAGCGGGACAGTTTATCATTCTTCGGATTGATGAAAAGGGTGAGAGGATTCCGCTGACTATCGCTGATTTTGACAGGGAAAGAGGGACTATTACTCTTATCTTTGCAGAGGTAGGCAAAACAACCCAGCAGTTGGGCCAAATGGAAGCCGGGGATGCTCTTCTGGACTTTGTTGGACCACTTGGACGGCCGTCAGAGATAGAGAAGTACGGCCGTGTAGTATGTATTGGCGCCGGCGTGGGTATAGCACCGGTTTTTCCTATTACCAGAGCCCTTAAAGAAGCCGGTAATGAGGTTATCGGGATTGCCGGCGCAAGGAACGAGGAACTGCTTTTCTGGACAGATGAGTTCAGGGCGCAGTGTGATGAATTTCATATCTGTACAGATGACGGTTCTGCCGGGGAAAAAGGATTTGTGTCCAACATCCTGAAAAAGATTATTGAAGAAAAAGGACAGGTTGACTATGTTATAGCAATAGGTCCGATTCCGGCTATGAAGGTTTGTGCAGAATTGACCAAGCCATATGGAATCAAAACTTTTGTCAGCCTGAACTCCATTATGGTTGACGGAACCGGTATGTGTGGTGCCTGCAGGGTTACTGTAGGTGATGAAACCAAGTTTGCCTGTGTTGACGGTCCTGAGTTTGACGGTCACCTGGTTGATTTTAATGAACAAATGCGCCGTGCCCAAATCTTCAAGGATGAGGAGCAGCGTGCCTTAGCAGCAGGAAGTTGTGGAGGAGGTGGCTGTGGATGTCACTAAACAATAGCCCTATTAAGAATGATATGCCATGCCAGGACCCTAAGGTAAGAGCAAAGAACTTTGAAGAAGTAGCTTTAGGTTACACCGTGGAGCAGGCACTGGATGAAGCCAACCGCTGCCTGGGATGTAAGAAGGAACCATGCCGTCAGGGATGTCCGGTTCAGGTACCAATACCGCAATTTATCGCAAAAATCCAAGAGAGCGATTTTGCCGGAGCAATCGCCACCATAAAAGAAAAGAATGCCCTGCCGGCTGTCTGTGGACGGGTTTGCCCACAGGAAGCCCAGTGCGAAAAATACTGTGTCCGCGCTAAAAAAGGCGATCCCGTTGGAATTGGGCGCTTGGAGAGATTTGTTGCTGACTTGGAAAGGTCACAGGGGGTCAATCCTGTTGAGTGCGCTCCTCCGACCGGTAAAAAGGTTGCCGTTGTTGGCTCAGGGCCTGCCGGACTGACTGTTGCCGCTGACTGCGCTCAGGCGGGACATGATGTAACTATTTTTGAAGCCCTTCACGTGCCCGGTGGTGTTCTCATGTATGGTATTCCCGAATTCCGTCTCCCTAAAGCTATTGTTCAGGCCGAAATTGAAAACCTGAAGAAGATAGGCGTCAAAGTTGAAGTGGATGCAGTTATCGGTGCAATCGACACTGTTGATGAGCTTCTCGAAAACGAGGGTTTTGATGCCGTATTTATTGGAACGGGCGCCGGACTTCCGTACTTCCTGGGCATTCCCGGGGAAAACTTAAACGGTGTCTATTCAGCCAATGAATTCCTGACCAGGACTAATCTTATGAAGGCTTACCTGTTCCCCGAGTATGACACTCCTATCAAGGTAGGCAAGAAGGTTGCTGTTCTTGGCGGTGGTAATGTGGCCATGGACTGTGCCAGGACAGCTCTGCGTCTCGGCGCTGAAGAAGTTCACATTGTATACCGCCGTTCCATGGAAGAACTGCCGGCGAGGGTAGAGGAAGTGCATCATGCCGAGGAGGAAGGGGTTATCTTTGATATCCTGACCAATCCAACTGAGATTATAGGTAATGACCAAAACTGGGTAACTGGCATGACATGTCTCAAGTTTGAGCTTGGTGAACCTGATGAGTCAGGCCGTAGAAAGCCTGTTGCCATTGAAGGTTCAGACTTCCATATGCCAATGGACACAGTTGTTGTGGCTATCGGGCAAGGACCTAACCCATTGGTTCCAAGAACTACTAAGGGTCTGGATACCAACAGGAAGGGGAACATTGTTGCCAGTGAAGAGACTGGAGCTACTTCCAAACCGAGTGTATATGCAGGTGGAGACGTCGTAACAGGCGCCGCTACAGTTATCAAGGCAATGGGAGCAGGCCGGGTATCGGCAACAAGTATCTGTGAGCTGCTCAAAAAATAAAGGACCTGTTTCGGACAAGGGATATTAATATGTTTTTTAGTGAGAAACCTGTTAAATTAAAAATAATTATCATGAAAAATTATAATAGGACAGCCACTGGGATATTTGCCGGTGGCTAGTCCTCCTACATAGTAGTGAATTAATTCACAACTGCCGTTTTTACGGTAACAAAATTCGATCCTGCTAGAGAATCAAGATTAAGTAAATAAATAATAATAAGTTATTAAGAGAACAGGGAGGTAATGTATTTATGTCAATGTTAGACAAGTCATGTAAAGAATTTATTGATGTCCTGGCATCAAAGGCTCCGGTTCCGGGTGGCGGCGGAGCGGCAGCGCTGGGTGGAGCTGTAGGAATGGCACTGTCCAACATGGTTGGGAATCTTACAGTTGGCAAGAAGAAGTATGCTGATGTTGAAGGTGAAGTTAAAGAATTAATCGAGAAGGGTAATAAGGTAATAGCTGATCTGGAGTCTCTGGTAGACAAAGATGCTGAGGTGTTTGAGCCCCTGTCAAAGGCTTACGGACTGCCCAAGGATACTCCTGAACTGGCTCAGAAAAGGGAAGAAACCCTGGAAAACTGCTGCAAGGTAGCCTGCTCGGTTCCCATGGACATTATGAGGGCTGCTTTTGAAGGTATTAAGATTCATGCCAGAATGGGTGAAATCGGTACAATGATTGCCATCTCCGATGTAGCCTGTGGCGTCGTTTTCATGAAGGCCGCTCTCATTGCTGCCAGCATGAATGTTATTATTAATGTTAACTCCATTAAGGATGCTGAGTTCAACAAGGCTACCCAAGAGGAAATGGACCGCTTACTTGCTGAAGGTACCAAGATTGCAGACGATACACTTGCACTTGTTACCAAAAAGCTTGCCTAATCAAGAATTATAATAAGGAGGTAGAATAATGGCTGAAAGATTAGCCGGAAAAGCTGTTGCTGATGCCATGAAGGAAGACCTCAGCAAAAAGGTTGAGGAACTGAAAGCAAAGGGTATTATGCCCAAACTGGGGATTGTCCGGGTCGGCGCCCGCCCCGATGACCTTTTTTATGAAGGCGGCGCTAAGAAAACATGTGATACTATCGGTATGGCTTATGAAGTGTTTGAGTATCCTGCCGATGTTACTCAGGAAGCATTTGAAAAAGCCCTTTCTGATGTTGGGGCTAACAAGGAAATTAACGGTATCCTGATGTTTGCTCCATTGCCTAAGCATCTGGACGAGCGTAAGATCAGGTCTCTGATTCCGGTAGAAAAAGATGTTGACTGCATGACTCTTGGAAGTGCAGCCAAGGTATTTGCTGATGACCTGACAGGCTTTCCACCCTGTACCCCGACTGCCTGTATGGATATCCTGAAATTCTATGATATTCCCTTAAAAGGCAAGAAAGCAGTTGTCCTGGGCCGCTCTCTGGTTGTAGGAAAACCTGTTGCCATGCTTCTACTGAGGGAACATGCCACAGTTACTATCTGCCATTCCCGCACTGAGAATCTTCCTGCAGTATGTGCAGATGCCGATGTCCTGATTGCAGCAGTTGGCCGTGCCAAGATGGTCAAGGCTGACTTTGTAAAGCCCGGTCAGGTTGTTATTGATGTCGGTATTAATGAAGATCCTGATAACCCCGGAAAATACTGTGGTGACGTAGATTATGCCGCAGTTGAGCCAATTGTTCAGAAGATTACCCCCGTACCCGGTGGGGTAGGCTCTGTTACTACTGTTGTTCTCTGCAAGCAGACCATAATGGCATGTGAGATGCAAAACGGACTGGCTTAAGAGCCCTGGTTTTTGAGTATTAAATTGTAATATGGACAGGGGTAGATGAATTCCTGCGGCGGACGACAGACTCTGCCTTACGGAACACAACTACCCCTGTCTTAATATTTTAAGGCTCAAAAATAATTTACTCCCGACATTAAGCGATCTTAATTAGATACAAAAAACTCTTTAAAATAGTTAAAACTTATGGTATAATATAAAAAAAGAAATGGTAAAATATGTGAAAATGATAACAAGTTCATTTATCCTGTATTTGCGGTTCCTTTCCGGTTATTGAATTAGGGGGGAATGTAAATGGTTAAATGAGTCTGGTCTAGCAGTAGCTTTAGTGTATATTCCGTCACTAAAGCTTTTTCGTTTTCGGTGACTTTTGGTGCTAAACAGGAATAACATACATAAAAAGAACATGAGTCCGGCATAGATTGTGAAAGTGCACACAAAATGCCGCCCTGAAACCACAATTCTAACGTACTCTTAGGGGAAGGGGGGAGACTAATGTCAGCTATTATATCTGCAGGAATAGGTTTGATATTGCTGATCAGCTTCACAATAAGTGCTTATATTACTTTTGGCAAATTCAGTATCAGGAGTTCGTTGACCAGAGTAGCAGTATTTTTGGCGTTGGCTGTAATTTTATCTGTAGTCACCTTTACAATTTCTTTAACTGTGTATTATACGTAATAGGAAAGGGATAAGGGATATCTCATCAGGACCGCCTGCAAGAAAGGCAAAACAGGTGCCTGCTGAGAGATCCCTTTTTTATTAAGCGGCCAACATTACCGGATTATAATTTCCGGCACTCTTGTTCAAGAACTTCTTTTAAATAATCTGCAGTTTTTTGGATGTTTTCCATTTTGCTGAAAATGAGTGTAAATTGAATGACTGCCATATTGGGGTCAATATCATCAACTAAATTTTCAATTAGCCCACGGTTTTTCTTATTCATTTTAATTGTTAGATCCATTTCGGATTTTTTCACCTTTGCATATACCCTGATTTCTTCAAGTTCCTGGGCAAAAAACGTAGTAGGGTCATAACTAAATTCCTGTAAAACCCCGTCAAAGTCCCCTGAATGCTTTTTTTCATGAAAACCAAGTGTTGCCATGGCATCAAAGAACATTTTTAGATAGGTGTTTGGAATTACCAATATATCATCATGGTCAACTGGGTCGATAGCCTTGCGAATATCGGCTTTTGTCTGGAGATAGTATCTTGTCCTGCCTCTGGAAATTGGCATATTCCTGGCAAAAGGAATTTCGAAACTAACAGGTATTACCTCTTCATAGCCAGGTGTAATTACCATTTTTTCAGCAATGATTACTGATGAAACTTCCTTGTTTAAAATTCTTGACTGCTTCTTCTCGTAATAGGATGATTTTAGCATGAGGCTAATTTCAATTTTTTTAACCTCCTGTTCCACGCTGCCTCCTGAGATTTTAACGGTGCCTTTCAGGCTCTCACCAGGTTCTACCTGGGGGTTGGGTATTTCCAGGTCGATAGTAGCCGCACCAATACCCATACTGGCCAACATCTTTTCTAGCACAGAACTTACACCTCCGGATTATTTTATGGTCTTTCGGGTCAATCTGACGTAAAGAATTATGTTTTGATTATGATATTATAGCTTGACAATAATTAATTAGTTTTTATTCAACAATTAGCCAAAAATCTCCTTCCTTCTAATTGAATTTAATTATATGCCAACCAAATAGAGGAGTTTTCTACACTTTAAGAGAATTATTTTCGCTTATATGTCAATTAAATGCAAAATATTACATAAACAAGGGGAGAGCAGCATTGGAACAGGCTAAAGTGAATCCTTATCTCGCGGTTTTTTTCGGAGTAATTGCAGTCTCTTTTTCCTCCCTGTTTGTTAAACTTTCAGATGCGAATTCATTTACAATAGCCTTTTACAGACTTTTTATCACTTTTATGATTCTCCTTCCCATAGCCTGGAAAGAAAAAATTACCGGAATGCGGGAGATCACCTTCAGGGACGGCTTGCTGGCATGTCTGAGTGGCACATTTCTTGCTGTGCATTTTGTTGTTTGGTTTATTTCACTGGAATATACCAGTGTTGCCAGTTCGGTGGTCCTGGTGACCACACAGCCTATTTGGGTTGTGGTTGGTTCATATATTTTTTTCAGGGAGAAAATTGGACTTAAAGCCCTTGCTGGAGGAGCTATAGCATTGCTGGGCGGTATCATGATCGGTGTGGGCGATTTTGAAATAGGCGGAACGGCACTGCTAGGTGATATTCTGGCTCTTGCCGGGGCTGTTGCGGTGTCAGGATATCTCATTATTGGCAGGAGAATCAGGGGCAGGGTAGGGCTGCCGGTATATACCTTTCTTGCTTACGGGAGCAGCAGCATTATTCTGGGCATAACCACAGCAGTGGCTGAAATGCCATTTTATCCTTACCCGCTGCGCGAATGGGCGCTATTTTTTGGCCTGGCCTTTGTCTGTACTGTGCTCGGACATACTGTTTTCAATTGGACTCTCAGGTATATCCAGGCCTCGGTAGTGGCTATTGCGATACTGGGAGAACCTTTAGGCGCCATTTTATGGGCCGCGGTTTTCCTGAGAGAAAACCCAACTCCGCAGCAGCTGGTTTCCGGTGCCATCATAGTATTTGGGCTTTATATCTTCACCAAATACAGCAGGCAGGATATCCCGGCTGAGCCGATTAACCGGTAAAAGCACAGGGGCCGGTCACACACTTGCCACAGGCATCGGTTAGGTCAAGATCGGGATATAACCGGTCATTTTCCAAAAGCCTCTGGTAGCATTTGTGCCTGTCAAAATCTGCTTCCCTAAGGGCTTGGACCGGGCAGATTTTGACACAATAAAGGCAGCCGTTGTCTCTGTTGCAGGCATGAATTAATTTTGGCCTGGGGCTTGGTTCCAGATATGTGTCCAGTATAGCTGTGCCAAACCTTCCGGCACAGCCTTGCTTGGTAATAATCATATTATTGCGCCCGAAACTGCCCAGACCGCAGGCATATGCTGCGTGCCTGTGGGACCACTGGGCAATTAATTTTTCCCGGTCAAACTCATATGTAGGGAGCAGCCAGGCCATCTGAACTCCCAAAGGTGACAGGGTTTTGCTTAAGTCCCGGCAAATAGAGTCAATAAGTTTGTTGGTGATAACATAAGTTTCAGCCCATTTTCGGGAAGCATACTCCCCTTCCCGGTTGCCAACGATAATTTCTTTGCTGAAGGGAATAAAAAAAGCGACCACAGACTTTGCCCCCGGAAGTATCTCGGCAGGAAGCAGGTGTTCGGGGCCGATTACGGATTTTAGCGTTTGGAATATCGGGTCACCCGCATCGGCATAACCTGTTAAAGCTTGGCGGAATATAGGTTCACTACTGGCGGACACTTTTTCATGAATCAGGTTTTCAATTATTTTTTTCATGTAATTTTCCTTTCTGAAGGGATACAAACAGCTAATTAAGGTTATTGTAACATAAAACATGCCCGAAAGTGGACAAACAACAAATTTCAGCAGGAATATGTCAGTTTGATGGATAATTAATACCAGATGAAACACAGATTCAAGACAGTGAGGGAGCAGGGCCGATTAACATACAGGGCTTGCCTTTCTGCCAATAGTTATATATAATACCCTCATAGGGTATTATAATGTTGTTTCATTAATTTTAAATAAAAAAGGAGCGATTCAAATTGATTAGTTTTACAGATGCAGCACAGGAAGAAATGAAAAAAGTGCTGGATGCAAATGATTCGGAAATGATTAGAGTTGCCTTTGCCGGAATGGGTTGAGGCGGCCCAAGTTTTGGTCTGGCTTTGGAAAAGTCAGCTAAAGACAATGATGAAATCTTCGAATATGAAGGTTTTAAGGTTGTAATCAGCAAAGATTATAGTGACATGTACAAAAACCTCGTTATTGACTGGGTTGATAATTACATGGGCAAGGGTTTTAGCGTATCCGAAAAAGATGCGGGCGGCTGCAGCAGTTGCTCCGGAAGTTGTTAGGATGCAGTAGGCTCATAGATTCGGTTTTGAAAATATTTGACAATTAGAAAATTTACACACCAATCCTAAATGGGTTGGTGTCTTTGTTTTAATGGGGGTGGGATAGTTCCTTTTGCTACTGATAGCAAGGAGGTGGCTGAATAAAAAATATAGACTCCTTTTGCAGGAATTATTCTAATTATTGCAGTAATATACCATATATTACCCTGATTCGACAAATGACGATATTGTGTAAGGGTGGAATATTATGGACTGGATAATTCCTTCTGTTATTGCAACACTTTTGGGTACAGTATTGTTAACACACGTATATTGGTATTTATTTATCAGATACCGTGAGCATTTTATGAAGATATGGGCAATTAGCTGGACAGTTTATGCACTAAGATTTACTTTAGAACTGTTGGCGAAATCCGGAATGAATTGGACGTTGATTGTGGCCGGACAGCAGTTTGCGACCCTGGCAAGTGGTTTGCTGTTTATGTGGGGGACATATTCGTTTCTGGGGAAACAACTGTCAAGGTGGCCCCTGTACGCCGTTTTGGCTGACGGTATATGGGTCATTGTCGGATTAACTTTAGGTATACCGCTGCATATTTTAAATTTGCCTACCTTTTTATTCCTCGGACTAGTCTATATCTGGACCGGCGTGACGCTTCTCCGGTCCAGGGATCTGGAAGGGCTGGGGAAGTTGTTCACCGGATGGGGATTTGTGTTATGGGGGATACATAAGCTAAATTACCCTTTCATAGATTTTGCTCCAGGGTTTGAGCCATGGGGATATCTGATAGCGGCAGTTCTTGAGTTTGTCGTGGCCACCGGTATCCTGTTGGTATATCTTGAAAAAATGAGGGCTGTCTTATCTTCCGGTGAAGCGAGGTTCCGCAGACTGGCTGAAAATGCCCAGGACATTATTTATCGCTGCCGCCTGAAGCCCAACCGTGGTTTCGAATATGTCAGCCCTGCTGCTACTGATATTACGGGTTATACTCCGGAAGAGCATTATGCAGATCCGGACCTGTTATATAAAATCACCCATGCCGATGACCTGGATATACTGAAAGAGCTTCCGGTGCTGACAGTTGAGCAGAGGAAACCAGTTATTATACGAACTTTCAGAAAAGACGGGAATATGGTTTGGACTGAGCACCATACGGTGCCTTTTTATGACGAGACAGGTTGTCTGGTGGGGTTCGAAGGGATAGCCAGAGACATTACGAGACGAAGGCAGGCAGAAGAAGAGTTAAGGAAATCGGAACGGCGTTTTCGGGTGATTCTGGAAAATGTCAGGTTGTTAACTGTTACGCTGGACCTAAAGGGAAAGGTCACCTTCTGTAATGATTATCTGCTTGAACTTACCGGATGGCGGCGCGATGAAATTCTCGGGAACTGTTGGTTTGATACCTTTATGCCCGAAACTACCAGAAATCAGCTCAGAGACGGTTTTTTTAGCCTGTTTACAGAGAATGCGGGCCCTGATGACCTGCATAAGGTTACTGTAATCCAAACAAAACAGGGGGAACTGAGGACGGTTTCATGGAACACAACACTACTAAGGGATATTACCGAGGAGATTATCGGGCTGACCTGTTTTGGTGAAGATATTACCGAACGAATACAGGCTGACGAAGTATTAAAAAGATACCAGCTGTTGTTTGAACACGCCAGTGATATTATACTTTTTTTCCGCCGTGACGGCACAATACTCGAGGCCAACACTGCTGCGGTAAATACCTACGGTTATTCCAGGGAGCAGCTGCTGACAATGAATGTTTGCGACCTGCGGGCCCATCATACAAAAGCGCTGCTTGCGGGACAGATTGACCAGGCAGAAGAGAATGGCCTGCTTTACGAGACAATGCACCAGCTCAGGGATGGGAAAATCATGCCTGTTGAGGTGAGCCTGCAGGGAACGGTATTGGAGAATGAAAAGGTACTCCTTGGGATCGTACGTGACATAACGGACCGGAAAAAGGCAGCAGAGACAATAAATTACCTGGCATATCACGACCCACTGACAGACCTCCCCAATAGAGTACTGTTTTTTGACCGCCTTACTGTTGCTATAGCAAATGCTCAAAGAAATAAGCAGATGCTTGCTGTGATGTTTCTTGATTTGGACCGCTTTAAACTGGTTAATGATATCATGGGTCATGCAATGGGGGACCAGTTCCTGAAAAAGGTTGGTAAACAGTTGAAGGCCTGTGTCAGGTCAAATGACACTGTAGCCCGTATCGGTGGTGACGAATTTACTATTCTGCTGCCTGACATAAGCAGGGAGGAAGATGCAGGGAAGGTTGCCAAAAAGATTATTGACAGCCTCAAAAAACCATGGATTATTAACAGTTATGAGTTCCAGATAACAGTAAGTGTCGGGATAGTGCTATACCCGAATGACGGCGAAGATGCAGAAACACTCACCAAGAATGCGGATACAGCCATGTACCGGGCCAAGGAACAGGGTGACAATTACCAGTTTTATACCCCGTCAATGAATCTAAAGAATGTGCAGCGCATGGAAATTGAGGTGGCTTTGCGGAGAGCTTTGGAAAATGAGGAATTCCAGATATATTATCAGCCGCAGGTTAATATTGAAAAAGGTCTGATTGTCGGATTTGAGGCACTCCTCAGGTGGAACCACCCGCTAAGAGGTGTTATCCTGCCAATGGAATTCATCGGTGTGGCGGAAGACACGGGATTAATCCTTCCGATTGGTGAATGGGTATTGAAAACAGCCTGTGCCCAGAACAAGGCATGGCAGGATGCCGGTTATCCACCGGCAAGGATTTCAGTAAACCTGTCAGCACACCAGTTCAGACAGAGAAATCTGGTGGATATGATAGCATCTATATTGGTGGAAACGGGTCTGGAACCCATGTGGCTGGAACTTGAATTAACAGAAAGTACGGCAATGCAGGATGTAGAGTTCAGTCTGGTTATGATGAAGAAACTAAGGGAAATGGGAATCAGGATTGCTATGGATGATTTTGGGACAGGTTATTCGTCTCTGGGCTACCTGCGGAAGTTCCCACTTACCACTCTTAAGATTGACAGGTCGTTTGTGCATGATGTGCTGACAGACCTTGAGGATGCGGCTATTGTAGCCACAATTATAGTTATGGCCCAGAACCTTAAGCTTAATGTGATTATAGAAGGGGTTGAAAGTGAAGAACAGCTAGCCTTTTTTGAACAACAGGAGTGTTATGAAATGCAGGGATACCTGTTCAGTAAACCGGAACCTGCCGGTGAAACAGAAAAAATGCTGCAAAAGCTGTCAGCTCTTCAGGTGAACATTTAAGCTTTTGTTTTTCCCCGGTGGTCTTCGGGTGAGGGTATCATTATACATCACTGGAACCTCCGGGTTTTGTTATGGTATAATAAGTGATAATCATACAGAAAGGCGCTGAATCACCGTGAAAATCATTTCTGTCAGTAATCTAAACGGTTACATCAAGGAAAAACTTGATTCTGACGTTTTATTGAGCAATGTCTGGGTCAGAGGGGAAATATCCAATTTCAAACACCATTCCTCAGGGCATATGTATTTTACCCTTAAAGATAAAAAGGGGGCTGTTAAAGCCGTGATGTTCCGAAGCAGGAACAACAGCCTTTTTTTTGAACCCAAAGAAGGCATGGCAGTTATAGCAAAGGGTTATGTTTCGGTATACGAGAGGGATGGGGCGTACCAGCTCTATGTTGAGGAAATGCATCAGCAGGGAGTTGGCACTCTGTATGTGGCCTACCTGCAGTTAAAAGAAAAGCTGGAAAAAGAAGGGCTGTTTGACCCCAAAAGGAAACGCCCCCTGCCCAGATTTCCACAGCGGATAGGTGTGGTTACCTCACAGACCGGGGCAGCTGTTAGGGATATCGTTACTGTTATTCACCGGAGATACCCCCAGGCCCATATTATTTTGTTCCCGGTTGCGGTACAGGGTGATGAGGCTCCTGGCCAGATTTGTGAGGGAATCCGCCTTGCAAATGAGATGAAAAACCTGGATGTCCTTATCGTCGGCAGGGGTGGCGGGTCTATTGAGGAGTTATGGGCTTTTAATACAGAGGTGGTGGCCCGCAGCATATTTGCCAGCAATATCCCTGTAGTATCTGCAGTAGGACATGAAACTGACTTTACAATTGCCGATTTTGTTGCCGATATGCGTGCACCTACTCCTTCGGCGGCAGCAGAGATTGTGGTCCCTGATTTCAGGGAAATCCAAAAGAATATAGATATGCTGGAACAGAGGATGATACTTGGGCTGAAAAATATGATATACACATCCGGGGAAAAGGTAAATTCCCTGACCGGAAGCCCGGTGATGAAAAGGCCCCAGGACAAATTGTACAGGATGATGCAGGACCTGGACCATGTGACCAGAAGGATGGCACAGGCAGCAAAATTGAATTTAACTGAAAAGAAATCGTGTCTGGCCCTCCAGGTTTCCAGGCTTGATGACTTAAGTCCTCTGGCCACAATGAAAAGGGGCTACAGTATCTGCCGTGAGGCAGGAGGAAGAGTGGTTAACAGTGTTAAGGGTTTCAGAACGGGAGACACGGTAGAGGTTATTGTGGCCGATGGCTCGGCTGACTGTGTCGTAAAAAACATAAAGGAGGGCGCTTATGGCCGCAGATAAGAAAAATGCTGAACCTACCTTTGAAGAGGCATTAAATGAGCTGGAAACCATAGTCAGGCTTATGGAGGGGGGGAACCTGGATCTGGAAGATGCATTGGCCAGGTTTGAAAAAGGGATTGCTCTGTCCAGGATTTGCAGCAAAAAACTGGAACAGGCAGAAAAACGAATTGAAATGCTGCTGTGCCAGGAGAATGGGGAAATAATCCTGAAACCTGCCGGAGTAATGGAGCAAAAGGATGAATAAAGATACCTTTAAGAGGGAAATAAATGATAAAGTCAGGTTAATCGACCAGGCTTTGGATAATTACCTGTTCAATAGTGCCGCAATACCGGAAACACTTCATCATGCAATGAGATACAGTGTGTTTGCCGGAGGGAAGAGGCTAAGGCCGGTACTGCTGCTGGCATCTGCAGAGGCTGTAGGGGGGGATGCCGTCCTGCTGCTGCCTGCTGCGTCTGCCTTTGAAATGGTGCATACTTATTCCCTGATTCATGATGACCTGCCTGCTATGGATAATGATGATTTTAGGCGTGGTCAGCCCACCAATCACAAGGTTTTTGGTGAAGCTATGGCCATATTGGCCGGTGATGGGCTGCTCACAGAGGCATTTGGGTTAATAACTGAGTGCTGCGTTTCAGGGAACATTTCGCCGGAAACGGTTGTCACTGTAATTAAAGAATTATCACAGGCAGCAGGTCCCTTCGGGATGATTGGCGGACAGGTTGTTGACATTCATTCAGAAAACCAATCTATAGATAAAGATGTTTTGGAGTACATTCATTCTCATAAAACGGGTGCCCTGTTTAAGGCCTGTGTCCGTGCCGGGGCTATTATGGGAAGGGGCAGTGCAGAACAATTGGCGGCTTTGACCAGGTATGCTGAAAATCTCGGTCTGGCCTTTCAGATAACGGATGATGTTTTGGATGTTGAGGGTGATTCGGGAAAACTAGGGAAAACAGTTGGTAGTGATGAAAGACTGAAGAAAGCAACTTACCCTTCACTTTACGGGCTTGAGGAGTCCAAAAAGCTGGCCGCAGATGCGGTGGACAGGGCTCTAAAGGCTCTGGATATGTTTGACAGGGAAGCAGATTTGCTCAGATGCATTGCAAGATACCTTTTGGAACGGGAAAACTGACTGCATCAAATGGAGGAACCCGGTGGATACAGCATTTCAAGAAATAGCAAAAAATACGGCTTTATTGGCTGCAATGATGTCATGGCTGTTAGCCCAGGCTTTGAAATTTGTCATTGGACTTGTGACTGACGGTGAAATAAATCTTGTCAGATTGGTGAAAAGCGGCGGTATGCCCAGCAGTCATGCAGCTTTTGTCACTTCTGTTGCTGTCGGTGTCGGCAAACAGCATGGCTTTGACTCCGGAGTGTTCGCTTTGGCTGCTGTTGTAGCCTTGGTTATAATGTATGATGCCGCAGGTGTAAGACAGGCTGTGGGTATTCAGGCACAAACTCTTAATGAACTGCTGCACGATTTGTACAGCGGAAGCGCTATTACTCCGGTGAAGATCAGAGAAATACTTGGGCATACTCCTGTTGAGGTTATCGCAGGTGCCGTACTCGGACTAATTGTTGCCCTGATTCTCTAAATTATTGTCCTTTATTCTATAATGTATTGAATAATGAATTGTTTCATGATATAATTGCTCTTTGATGAAAACACAATGTAGGTGGCGCAGTATTCTAGTCAGGACTGCCACTTTGAAGGCGGGCCTAAAAATCCGTCAAAGGGCATATCGATGAAGTTCCTGGTTCCGGCTGCTGACGCCCAGTTGGGGGTCGGTTCTGGGAGTAAGGGGGAAGGGCGATCTACAACGGCATGTAGGCGTTGACCCAGCCTCCGTGGAGGCCCGGGAAGCATACCGGCTTTTAGCAAGGGTAACTTCCCGGGAGAAACCTGCGTATATGATGCTGTGCTACGGTACAGTGTTTAAAGCAGTGTAGCCTGCCTTGAGTGGTGCTGGTGGATTATGGGTTATCGGACCTGTTGAATGCGGGCCCGCTTTCGACAGAACCGCTGTTTGAAACCACCACTGCAAAAGAGGCTAAAAGTGTTCCAGTCCTGTTGAGGAAAACTCCTAGACTGTTTAGTTTTACTAAGGCATGATAGGGATTAAAGTGTGGACTAAGTGGTAATTCAGCCCCGTAAGCGGCGACGCTACGGATTCATCATAAAGGGAAACCGCCGGAGCGGTAACGCGACGGAGATGAATGGGAAAACCAGCTGGACCTTAAGCCACAATATTTACTTATCGTGCTGCCACCTACCATATACTTAAAACACAACCAAGCTGCCGATGCTTGTATGAGGTGAAATTATTTGGGTAATAATAAGCCTAGTTCCCTCAAATTTGCAATACTTACGGGAACCGGGGCGTTTATTGCGGCCGTTTTTTTTAGCTTTTTTTCTGAAATAGTTTTACCAAAATTGCAGTTAATTATGCTGTCTTTTTTGTCATTGTTAATCGTTATCTTTGTTGGCATAATTTTTGATATGATCGGAATTGCGGTGGCGGTTGCCGATGAGAAATGGTTTCATGCCAAGGCATCTAAGAAATTGCGGGGCGCCGGCCAGTCCATCCTGATGATTCGGCATGCAGCAAAGGTTGCTACCATTTGCAATGACGTTGTGGGCGACATCTGTGGGACGGTCAGCGGTGTTTTCGGAGTAACTATAGTATTCCAGTTGGCTTCAGGAAGACCGTCATGGGATGAATCCATTCTGACAATGATCATGACAGGAATGGTGGCCTCACTTACAGTTGGCGGAAAAGCTCTCGCCAAAAGCAAGGCAATGGTTGATTCCCAGAAAATTGTGGGTACGGTTGGACGTATTCTGGCCTGGTTTGAAACATCGACAGGTCTGAACCTATTTGCCCTTAACCGGCGCAGGGACAGGAGAAGGTGAAATGAATGGATACCCCTTTATTGAATAAGATAATTTCCCCTGCTGACCTGAAAAATCTTTCCATAGAACAGTTGTACAAGCTTGCAGGTGAAATCAGGGGACTGCTTATCGAAACAGTTGCTGAGACCGGGGGGCATATAGGGCCTAACCTTGGTGTCGTTGAATTGACGATTGCCCTGCACAGTATTTTTGATTGTCCCGTGGACAAAATTATATGGGATGTCGGTCACCAGTCCTATATACATAAGATACTTACAGGCAGGCGTGAAGGTATTGCCACTTTGAGACAGTACAGCGGGATCAGCGGTTTCCCCAAAAGGGCGGAGTCGCACTGTGATCCATTTGATACAGGTCACAGCAGTACTTCAATTTCTGCCGCTCTGGGGATGGCAATTGCCAGGGACCTCCGGGGCGAAAAGAATAACATAATTGCTGTAATCGGAGACGGGGCCATGACAGGCGGTATGGCCTTTGAGGCCTTGAACCATGCCGGACACATCGGCAGCAGCCTGATTGTAATCCTAAATGACAATGAGATGTCAATTTCAGAGAATGTCGGCGCTCTGGCAGGATACCTGAGCCGGATGAGAACTGACCCCAAATACTACAAACACAAAGAAGAAATGGAACTCCTCATGAAAAAGATTCCTTCGATAGGGTCTACTGTTGTTAAGGCTATGGAGAGAATAAAAGACAGCTTCAAGTACCTGGTTGTTCCCGGGATGCTTTTTGAAGAGCTTGGTTTCACATACCTCGGACCCATTAACGGACACGACATCTCTCTTATCAGAACAGTCCTGGAACGTGCCCGGAAAAGCCATGGACCTGTTTTGGTACATGTTATCACAAAAAAAGGCAAGGGGTATAAACCTGCCGAGGAAAACCCGGATAAATTCCACGGCATCGGTCCCTTTGATGTTGAAACAGGGAATAAAAGGGGAAAATCAAAAGTAACGTATACTCAAATATTTGGTGAAACCCTCTGCCATCTTGCAGCTGCAAATGATAAAGTGCTTGCGATTACTGCAGCCATGCCGACGGGAACAGGCCTGACTGAGTTTCGGGAACGTTTTCCGGCACGTTTCTATGATGTAGGGATTGCAGAGCAGCATGCTGTGACCCTTGCAGCGGGGCTAGCGGTTTCGGGGTATATACCTGTTGTGGCCATATATTCAACATTTCTGCAGCGGGCCTATGACCAGGTGCTGCATGATGTTTCCCTGCAGGGCCTGCACGTGGTTTTTGCCATAGACCGGGCCGGCCTGGTGGGAGAAGACGGGGAAACCCATCAGGGTGTATTCGATATTTCTTTTCTGAGACATATCCCGGGATTGGCTGTTATGGCTCCGAAAGACGAGGGTGAACTCAGACAGATGCTGAGGGCTTCAATTGAACAATATGATGGCCCGGCAGTAGTAAGGTATCCACGTGGAGCAGGGGTCGGAGTTAAGCTGGATGATTTCCCGGATATCGCCGGTGTTCCTTTTGGAAAGGCAGAACTGATGCGTGAAGGAAGCCAAATCACTATTGTGGCTTTGGGCCCAATGGTTTATGAGGCGATGCAGGCTGCAGATTTACTGGCAGAACGGGGAATCAGTGCAGAGGTAATTAATGCGCGTTTCGTGAAACCCCTTGACGAGGAATGTATCCTTAAAAGCATCAACAATACCGGCAGGCTTCTGACTGTTGAGGAAAACGTATTACAGGGAGGATTTGGCAGCGCTGTTCTTGAGCTCATGGAAAATCATGGAACTATGGTTCCGGTAAAGAGGATAGGGGTTCCCGATAAGTTTGTCAGTCACGGTGCCCGGGACATTTTAAGGGAACAGTGTGGTTTAACTGCATCCAATATATTCAAAGAGGCCCAAAGCATGGTGGACGGGACTCTGAAAACTAAAAGCCGGCGCGGCAAAACCAATATAAAGCTGCTGCCGAAATTATAAACGTGATTTTGAACTCTTAATAGGAAAACCGAGGTGTTACCATGTCCGTAAAAAAGAGACTTGATATTTTGCTGTTAGAAAAAGGCCTTTTCCCTTCACGGGAGAAGGCCAAATCATCAATTATGGCAGGATTAATAAGGGTTGACGGTCAACGTGTCGATAAAGCCGGGACCGAAATCCCTGTCAGCGCTGTTATTGAAGTTGCCGGACCTGCCAATCCCTATGTCAGCAGGGGAGGGCTAAAACTCGAAAAGGCCATAAGTTATTTCGGGATTACATTTGACGGCAAGACAGTGGCAGATATCGGGGCTTCAACAGGAGGTTTTACAGACTGTGCCCTGAAGCATGGGGCGGCTAAAGTATATGCAATTGATGTGGGCTATGGGCAGCTTGACTGGAAACTCAGACAGGACCCCAGGGTCGTTAATTTTGAGCGCAGTAATATCAGGTATTTTGATACCGCCCTCCTTGCCGAAACTCCGGACATCGTAACAGTAGATGTAGCTTTTATCTCCCTTGTGCTGGTACTGCCCAAAATAACAGAAATGCTGCAGACCGGCGGTGAATCTGTTGTACTGATAAAGCCCCAGTTTGAAGCAGGCCGCGATAAGGTAGGCAAAAAGGGAGTCGTCAGGGATCCGGAAGTTCATAAAGAGGTTATCATGAAGGTGCTGGAAAAGGCTGGGGGATTTGGTTTCAGGCTTAATGGCCTGACTTATTCCCCCATCAAAGGGCCTGAGGGAAACATTGAATACCTGGCATACCTGTTAAAGGATGACGTGCAGAATAATCAAGCCGCGGAGGAATTGGCTGTTTTGGCATTAAGGACAGTTGGCGAAGCATATACCGGACTATAAATCTTATCTGGGATTAAGGCAGAATATACAGGTAACGCGTTTTTCTAACATATTTCTATTAATTGTTTCAAAACATAACAGGAAATTGAAAAATATTGGCGAATATCTATAAATGTTCCTCAAAAAGCAGACCTTTTCCATAACAGAATACAGGGGAAAAGGTTTTTTTGTTATAGGGTGAAACTATTTGTTGGTACGCACACAGGGGGTGGGCGACTTGGGTTATTCCAAATTTAAAATAAGTGATGTCACACTTAAGATACTGATGGGGTATCTGGGTGTAGTCATAATGCTTACACTGGTTATGATTGTTGCTGACACCAATATGGCCAGAATTCAGCAGGCTATTGATGACAGTACATATAAGTTTCTGCCTCAGATTAATATTGCCGGAAGCATCCAGTCTATTGTTCAGGAACAGCAAATGCTGACTCGGGATTTTACTGTAGGCAATAAAAACATCAAAGAGAAATACCGGGAACTGGACAGGCAGTTTAAAGCAAAGATAACCGAGTTTGAAGCTATGGTAGGCAATGACCCTCAGGATGAAGAAACCCTGAAAAGCCTCAATAGAGTGGATAGGGAACACGACAACTTTAATCTGGTGGCTAATCATATCTTCAAATATGAGGAGGCCGGACGTGATAATTTGGTTGATACCCTATGGGGCAATTACCGGTTGGCGGGAAACAAAATGATTGAAACAGCCAACCAACTGGTTGAAGGAACCCAGCAACAGGCCACTGAAGCCCAGGAGAAAAGCCGGGCTATCCTGCTGACCTCGCGCAGTATTATGTATTCAATTGCAGTAGTTGCCATTATCGGGTGTTTTACCCTTACTTTCATAACCTCAAAGAATATTACCACACCCTTGATGAATCTGGTCCGTGTTTCCAGAAATATTGCGGAAGGTGACCTGACCCAGAAAATCAAGGACAACTCCATTGGAGAGTTCAGTGAACTGGCCAAGTCATTCAATATTATGGTAGACAACCTCAGGGCAATAATTGAACGAATAGTGGACTGGAGCAGAGAAATTGCTTCTGCAAGCGAAGCCTTTGCATCACATACCCAACAGAGTGCAGCAGCTTATACAAAAATCGACCGTTCCATTAATGACGTATCAGAGGGAGCCAAACAACAGGCTAATGGCATTGCAGAGCTGCAGGCATCCGCAGAAACAGCCATGGAAGCAATTAACAACATTAACCTGAGCATCCAGATGATTGACCGGACTACAACATCGGCAGCCGATATGGCCCAAAAAGGCGGGGGCTCAGTCAGGGCGGCCATTGAACAGATGAACCTTATTGAACAGAAGGTAGACCACCTGTCCCTGGATGTTAAAACACTTGTAAGTGATGTAAATAAAATTTCTGAGATTATTGATATGATCTCAGGGTTTGCCAAGCAGACAAATCTTCTGGCTCTTAATGCGGCGATTGAGGCAGCCAGGGCAGGTGAACAGGGAAAAGGCTTTGCGGTTGTTGCCGAAGAAGTGCGTAAGCTGGCTTCCGGTTCAGGACAATTGGTGGAAAAGATACGCCAGATAATAGCCCAGATACAGAAACGATCACAGGATGCTGTTTTATCAATGGATGAAGGCCGGGAGGTAGTTGCAGCCGGGACAGTTGTTATCAATGATGCCGGAGAAATACTTACAGAAATAATTGAGGCTGTTCATACAGCATCTGAACAAACCAGGGAAGTAGTGCATAACACCCAGCAGATAACAGTCAGCAGTCAGTATATCGTCCAGGAAGTTACTGAAAACAGTAAGATATCAAAGAAAACCGTGATGACATCCCAGGAAATGTCCGAACTGGTTATTGCTCAATCTAAAGCTGTTATTGAATTCTTTGATGCGGCTAACAGTTTGGCCGGTATGGTACATCAACTACAGGAAGCAGTTTCCAAATTTAATGTTGACAGCGAAGATACCTTTGATTCTTGAGGGGGGAACAGTGTGAAATCTAAATTGGTGGTATTATTGTTAATTGTCCTATTTACAATTGTTTTGGCCGGTTGCTTACAGAGGGAAGGAAGCCCAGATGATAAAGCGCCGGAGAGAGCCAAGGTTACAGATGCACAGGTAAAAGAGTTCCAACAGAACAAGCAAAAGAACCGGGTGGATATATATATACCCATTAAAGAGCAGTATGCTACCAGCAGCCATGTAGAATCACTTTCCAATCTGCTGGAGAGTGATCATGCGACTGCCGAATGTTACCAGTGCCATTCTGCCGAATATTTTCTGGCCCCTCCTGACCAGAAACCTGATATTGCGGGTGTGAAGCTTTCAATCACCTGTGCTGTCTGTCATGTTTTGACCCAGAGTGAGTTTAAGCTCAGGTTAGAGCCTCTGGAAACATGCACTTCCTGCCATAATGCCACAAAAGAAATTGTGGCAGGGGAAGTAGTCCACCATCCCCAGAAAGAAATGTTCCTGGGTTATGGCGCTATCGGCGTGCCGGTGATTCCGGATTCAAAATACAAAGCAGGGCTTACATGCATAGAATGTCATATGCCCAATGAGGCCCATAGCTTTGAAGGCAAAACTCCGGAGGAAGCTTTAAAGGAACATACTGAGAGTATTTGTGTCATGTGTCATGCTGATCAGTCTGAAGAGGAATTTGCCAAAGAGGTTGCTAAAATGCAGCTGCAGATTGAGAAGAATTGTGAAGACCTGGAGAAAAAACTGGCAGAGTCAAAGAAGAAGCTGGACATCCGTAGAAACCAGGGTATTCAGGTGGATCCGGCCCAGGAAGTGTACAACGTGGTATATACCAACCTTTCATTTGTTATAGCTGACGGAAGCAAGGGAATTCACAACTTCGATTACTCCACCAGAATCCTTGACTATACACAAAAAAGATACCAGGAGTTGGCAAACCTTTTGCAATAAAAAACGGGACTGCTTTTGGGCAGTCCCGTTTTTTTTTACTACAGAAGCATATCTTTTACTGGTTATACGCTTGTTTTCGTTTTGGAAGGAAATTGTACTGTCATTTCGTGATTAGAGTCGTCCTTATAAGTTAGCGTCTCCGGTATCGAATCTTTTTTAAGTTCAAATAACAGCAGTCCGCCTCCCCGGTAATCCGGAGGAAGGACGACTTCCTTGAAGGCCGATTTACTGGTTATTTTCCGGGTAAGTTCCTGTGAATATTTATACTCGGTGCCATCTGATGTTTTTAAGGTCACAAAATCCGGTGAAATGGGTACATTATCTTTAGAAACATTTTCAATGGCTACCAGGATACTTACAACGTCATAACCATCTTTAGTACTGATATTCATGGCAGTGAGGGAACGAATTTCCTTACTCACTGACATTTTAAACTCCTTATCTGCGGCGGTAAGGTGTGCTGTATCGGCCTTTTTTTCTGTATCAGATGCGGGCGGGGGATTTTTTGTCTCGGTTTTCCCACAGCCTGCAGAGATCAGAATTAAAGAGCATAACAATAAAGTAAACAGTTTTTTCATAGGACATCTCCTTATCTGTATATTATTCTGTTCAGTCGGGAGTTATAATACCGCAGTACGAATATTTATATTCGACAGACGTTTCCATAATCCTTGAAGAAACAATAATTTTTTTGTGACAGGACTTCAATTATTTCTGTAGAATTATTAATCCCGAGGGGGAAAACAATGGACTGTATCGGAATTATCTTAAACTTGGAAAAACCTGAAGCAGAAACAATTACCAAAAATATAATCAGATGGCTGGAACAGCATGGCAAAAAAGTAATTGTTGCCGGAACCGGGTCATTTGATGCCGGGTTGTGTTATTCAGCCTGCGATGAGGAGGCTCTCGCCGGAAAAGCAGAATGTATAATTGTCCTGGGCGGTGACGGCACTCTGTTGAACACAGCCAGAAATATTTCCGTAAAAGGGATTCCACTTTTTGGGGTCAATCTGGGCCAGTTGGGTTTCCTCACTGAAATTGAACTTCCTGACCTTACCCCTGCATTGGATAAATTGATTTCCGGAAACTACCTTGTTGAGGAAAGAATGATGATTCAGGCCACAGTTGTAAGGCAGGGTAAAGAAATCAGTAAGTTTTACGGCCTGAATGATGCTGTGATAACCAAAGGGGCTTTTGCCAGGATTATTCGGCTGAAGACCTTTGTTAACGATGAATATGTTGATATATTTCCTGCGGATGGACTTATAGTCTCTACACCGACCGGTTCAACCGCATATTCCTTGTCTGCGGGAGGCCCGCTGGTAGCCCCGGACCTGGAATTGATGATAGTTACACCTATTTGCCCCCACACCCTTTATTCCAGGCCAATGGTGATTGATAAGAACAGTATTGTCAGGGTTGAACTGCAGGATACCCAGGCAGAAGTAATGCTTACAATGGACGGGCAGAGTGGTTTGCGGCTGGAACCTTTTGATGATGTGATAATTCAGAGAGCGCCTTTTAATGCAAAATTTATGAAATTAAACCAGCGGGGTTTTTACGAGATTTTGCGGACCAAGCTGAAAGAGGGCGGGAACACGGATGTTTAACCTTTTTAAGAGTACGGTGGACCTTACTCACGGTTATCTGAAAACTGTCGTTAAGCCGGGAGGGGCGGCAGTTGATGCAACAGTGGGTAATGGCAATGATACCCTGTTCCTGGCCGGACTGGTGGGTGTACATGGCCGGGTGTACGGGTTTGATATCCAGCCTGAAGCAATCAGGAGAACTACCGAGGCGGTAGTTGAGAATGGGTATTCAGATATAGTGAAACTTTTTGAGCAGGGTCATGAAAGCATGGGCATTTTTGTTACTGAACCTGTCGATGCTGTGGTTTTTAACCTGGGTTACCTTCCGGGAGGTGACCACAACATTGTTACGGGTCCGGAAACTACACTCAGAGCAGTTACAGATGGCCTTAACCTGCTGAAACCGGGTGGGGTTATGTGTATTGTTATGTATACCGGGCATTCCGGCGGTCCGGAAGAGCAGGAACAGTTGGAGTCCTATCTGCGGCAGTTGGATAAGAACAGTTATTATGTCTGCAAAATAGATTTTCTTAACCGGAACAAAGCCCCATTCCTGTTAGTTGTGGAAAAGGCTTGTGAGGTTTCCCCGGGAGGATTGGTATGAAAACACAACGGCACCGAAAAATATTGGAGATAATTCAAAAAGATGTTATTGAAACCCAGGAGGAGTTAGCTGCTGAGTTGAAACGGCAGGGTTTTCAGGTAACCCAGGCTACGGTCTCCAGGGATATAAAGGAACTTCGGCTGGTAAAGGCTGCATCCGGGGCTGACCGTTATCGGTATGCATTACCGGGTGAAGGGATATTTAGCGGGACTCCCCGAAAAATCCACTGGGTTTTCAGAGATTCTGTCACCCACATTGATTACAGTGAAAATATAGTTGTGGTCAAAACTACGCCAGGTGCAGCCCAGCCTGTAGCGCTGGCTGTTGATAATGAGGGCTGGGATGAGGTTATCGGCACCGTTGCCGGTGATGATACTGTAATGGTAATTGTAAAACCAAAGTCAGCTGTGAATGTTGTTTTGGACAGGTTTTCTTCCTATCTGAAATAGTACATAATGTGAGGTGTACCAATTGCTGGTAAAGCTTTTTGTTCAGAATTTCGCTCTTATCGATAAACTGGAGCTGGACTTTCACCGGGGATTTAATGTCCTCACCGGAGAGACAGGGGCAGGCAAATCAATAATTATTGATGCCGTAGGCACTGTAACGGGCAGTCAGGGGCTTACCGAATTTATCAGGAGCGGTGAAAAAAAAGCCGTAGTGGAAGCTGTGTTTGAAATTGAAGATAATTCGAGAATCATGGGACTGTTGGAGCAGTTTGGTTTCCTGCCGGAACAGGGTGAGTCGCTTATATTGACGCGTGAATTGGTGAAGTCGGGAAAGAACACCTGTAGGATTAATGGCAGGATTGTTAATCTTTCATTATACAAGGAAATAGCCGGAAACCTCATAGATATTTACGGACAGCATCACCAGCAGTCCCTGCTGGACCAGCAGAAGCATATTGATTTCCTGGATGAATATGGAGAAAACAATTTGTCTCTACCGGGTTTTCATGAGATAAAGGAAAAATTGGCTGCCTGCTATGCCCAACTCCTGACTCTGCGGGCAAAGCTCAGGCAAATGGAGGATAGTGAGAAGGAAAAGGCACGCATGGCAGATATGTACAGATACCAGCTTGAGGAGATCGATAGCTGCAGCCCTGTGATAGGTGAGGACAGGGAGCTTGGTGAGGAAAAAAACATTTTGGCTAATGCAGAAAGGTTAATGTCACTGGCTTCAGAGGCATATACCCTGCTTTATGAAGGTAACTCCACGAGACCGGCAGCTGAGCTTCTTCATGCGGCTTTGAATTCTTTAAAGGAATTAGCTCTTGTAGACAGTTCACTAAACGGTGTTTATGAAATGCTGGAATCGGCAGTTTACCAGGTAGAAGAGGCAGCAAGGGACGTAAAAACATATTCCGCGAAGCTGGAACCGGACCCGGTACGGCTGGATGAAATAGAAAACAGGTTAAATCGCATTAAAGGCCTGAAAAAGAAGTATGGAGACTCCATTAAGGAAATTCTTGAATATAGAGATCAGGTAACATCCTCTCTGACCGTAATAAATAACTATGATGATGAGGTAAGCAGTCTCAGGGCGGAAATTGAGCACACCGGTTCAATATATCAGGGACTTGCAGAGAGGCTGACAGCAGCAAGGAAGAAGGCAGCCAAAGATTTAAAGAGCTCTATCACTGCAGAACTAAAAGACCTTAATATGCCTCATGTCAGCTTTGATGTTAAGATTGTCCTGAAAGAACCTTTATCAAATGGACAGGATAATGTTGAATTTCTCATTTCACCCAATAAGGGTGAACCCCTCAAACCTCTTGCTAAAATCGTATCAGGTGGTGAGGTTTCCAGGATAATGCTGGCATTCCGGTCAATTCTGGCCAAAACCGGACCGGTGGGCACCCTCATTTTTGATGAGATTGATGCCGGTATCGGTGGGAATGCGCTGCATGCGGTAGCTGCCAAACTCTCAACTGTCGGACAGGACAGACAGGTTATCTGTGTAACGCATTCACCCCAGATAGCAGGTATTGCAAATCACCATTTTAATATCAAAAAAATCACTGACAAAACACGGACTTTTACCCGGGTCAGCAAACTGGATAGTCAAGGCCGGGTCGAGGAGCTTGCCAGAATGCTTTCCGGGGGCAAAATAACCTCTGTATCCAGGGAGCACGCAGAAGAAATACTTAAAACATTTTTATAATAAATATTATTTCTCAGTATTTAAAAAATATGCAAAACGGTTTTCAACTGACTAATGTTGAAACCGTTTTTTTAATTGTCCCCTTTTGATTGGCAAAATAGTTTAAATTTCGTTAAAAAAACGAATTGCTGCAGATTTTTATGAGCATACTGACTTAATGGAAATTTTCCGTGATATTTCATGTTATAAAAGATCGTCAATTAGGTTAATTTAAATTCAGAACCAAAAATACATCATGATGTAATTCAGCGCTGTAATAGAAACCATCTGCAGGCAGAATATGGAGGTGACAAAAATAAAACAGGAGAGTGATGGTGATAATAGTTGTCGTATCAAGGGTATCGTAAAGCGCTCGGACTGCTTATTGCAGCACTGATAGTTGCAGCTACCTTTAACCCGCATGCCAAGAGTTTTTTTTCACTCCCTACTCAACAGCGGGTAACGGTTGGAGATCATATAAGGTTTAACCTGGAGTTTCCGCAAAATTTGCTCAAACAATTCAGTCTCTATGTTGAACCAAATAAACAGAACGTACTCTTGTTGAATGGCACAGATTTAAGCGGGAAGGTCTTCAGCTTTATTGACGGTTGGCCTGTGGCGACATCGCCGGGCAAAGCCATTATCCAAATCAGGCTGTTTGGTATCGTTCCGGTAAAGAATGTGAAGGTTGAAGTGGTACCACAGACTAAACTTGTGCCAGGAGGCCATTCAGTTGGAGTACTCCTTCACTCCGAAGGGGTAATAGTAGTAGGCCAGTCAATTGTGGAGGATAAAAAAGGAACAAAGTTCAATCCTGCAAGGGAGGCCGGAATTGAGGTTGGTGACGTTATCATAAGCATTAATGGTCAGAAAGTTACCAGTGATGAGCAGGTTGCCAAAATAATTGATACTGCGGGGAAATCAGATAATAGGCTGGAATTACTGGTAAAGCGCGGCGACAAAAAATTTTCTGCCAATATCAAACCAGTTCGCTGCCGGGAGACAGACAGGTTTCGTATTGGCCTCTATATCAGGGACAGTGCGGCAGGAGTTGGCACGCTGTCCTTCTACGACCCGGGCACCGGGAAATATGGGGCTCTGGGACATGTCATCACAGATGCCGATACTAATCAGCCGATAGATGTAAGTGATGGCCGGATAGTCAAAGCCACTATACAGGGTATTCAGGCCGGAAAAAGCGGTATTCCGGGAGAAAAAATCGGCATGTTTATTAATGAAAAGGACTTTTCAGGGACAATTGAAAAAAACACCAAATATGGTATTTATGGCACCCTTAATGGAAAACTTAAGAACCCCCTTTATAGCAAGATGCTGCCAATTGCCCTGGCGGATCAGGTAAAAACCGGACCGGCTGAAATGCTGACAGTCCTGGATGGTGAGAAAATTGAAAGATTTAAGGTCGAAATAAAGAGAGTATTACCGCAAAATGTTCCTGACAGTAAAGGTTTGATAGTTGAAGTAACAGACCAGAGACTGCTTAAAAGAACAGGTGGCATTATTCAGGGAATGAGCGGCAGCCCATTGATTCAAGAAGGAAAAATAATTGGAGCAGTCACACATGTATTTATAAATGACCCGGCTCGTGGGTATGGGTGCCTAATAGAGTGGATGTTAAAAGAAACCGGGACAAAAATCGGTCGACAATCGGAATCAGGGGGGACCAAAAACCCCCTGATTTCCTCTATAAGTTTAACAATATAACATAACTGTCAATTCCCATTCATGCCATGATTACCTCCTCAATCAGAGTATAACTGGCAGCATCTTACATAAAAATACATATAGTTGCTTGACAAATACCATAGATAAACAGAAAAAAACACATAAAATGACATTTGAATTCGACAAGTACTACGCGTTATAAAGGGGTTTTTGTCCTGATTTGTTTTAAAATTATTCCCAAATTTTTTAATGTTTAGGGAGGAATTCTCTCTTATCCGTCGAAAATCTTTGATATCAAAGCAGTTAGAAAATTTTATCAGGAGGGAATTTCATGAGTGTAAGGAGTACCAAAATTCTAATAGCCGATGACAATAGAGAATTCTGCGAATTATTAAAAGAATTCATTTCCCAGGAGGACGATTTTGTGCTTGTGGGAATTGCCAATAATGGCGTGGAAGCAATGGAAATTATTGATCGGGAGAAACCGGATGTCGTAGTCCTTGATATCATAATGCCTCATCTGGATGGAATCGGCGTTCTCGAAAAACTGGTTACATCAGGGACTCAGCCAAGACCGAAGGTGATTATGTTAACGGCATTTGGCCAGCAGAGTGTCACTCAAAGGGCTATTGAGCTGGGTGCAGATTATTATATCCTGAAGCCGTTTGATTTTTCAGTACTTGCCACCAGAATCAGACAGCTTGTTGAAGGGGAAAGTATTCCCCAGTATACTCCACCGGTAAAAACACGCAATCTTGACGTTGCCGTAACAAATATTATCCATGAAATGGGAGTACCGGCACATATTAAGGGTTATCAGTACTTAAGAGATGCCATAAAAATGGTTGTCGATGAAGTCAACTTATTGGGCGGAGTAACCAAGGAGCTATATCCACTGATAGCTCAGAAGTATTCGACAACCCCCAGCAGGGTTGAAAGGGCAATCAGACATGCCATAGAACTTGCCTGGGACCGGGGAAATACGGAGATGATGAACAAGTTCTTCGGATATACCATAAACCTGGAACGAGGTAAGCCGACCAATTCCGAATTTATTGCAATGGTTGCTGACAAGCTTCGGATAAGCACAAAAGTCAGCTAACAAAAGAAACCTGACCTTTGTCAGGTTTCTTTTGTTATAAATAAAATTTACCTTTTGCAGGGCTGGAGAAAAATTGACATCAGAATAAATTTAATAAGTCAAATTTCTTGTTGTGGATAGTTTACTTGCTTATACATAGTAAATATTGTACAATTGTAAATTAGGAATGCACTTATATATACTTAGGTTATATTTTTCTGGAAAAAGGTGAATACAATGGGTGTCATCCGAGGTACGGCACGGGTTGACCGGAAAACCAAACACCTTGTAAAAAGGTTGCAGCCTGGTGAAATTGCGGTTATAAACCATCAAGATCTTGACGAGGTAAGCGCTCAAGCTTTGATTGATGCTAAAGTAAAGGCTGTCGTTAATGCATCCTCCTCAATTAGTGAAAACTATCCCAATCTTGGTCCGCTGGCGGTTGTGAAGGCGGGGATTTACCTGTTGGATAATGTGGGCCTGGATATTATGGAAATGGTCCATGAAGGAGAGGTTGTAGAGATTTCCAATGACCGGATATCGGTTCAGGATGTGTGGCAGGCAGCAGGGGAAGTCCTGACTGTTGATATAGTAGAAAAAGAAATGGAATATACCAAGAAAAATATTGGTATGGTTTTGGAAAAATTTGTCCAGAATACTATTGAATATGCTCAACAGGAACAAGAGTTTATACTTGGTGATATAAAAATGCCGGATACAAAGATTTCGTTTAGCGGCAGGCACACTTTGATAGTGGTCAGAGGCCAGACCTACAAAGACGACCTGTCCGCCTTAAGGTCTTATATCCACGAAGTCAAGCCGGTGCTGATAGGTGTCGACGGAGGGGCTGATGCTCTGCGTGAGTTTGGGCATAAACCTGATATTATTATTGGAGACATGGACAGTATTAGTGATGAAACACTCCGGTGCGGGGCTGAAATAATAGTCCATGCGTATTCCGATGGAAGGGCGCCCGGCCTGGCAAGGGTTACGGACCTTGGCCTGAAAGCGGTTACTTTCCCTGCTCCGGGCACCAGTGAAGATATAGCTATGTTACTGGCATATCACAAGGGGACAGATTTAATTGTAGCTTTGGGAACCCATTCGAATATGATTGATTTTTTGGAAAAGGGCAGGAAAGGTATGGCAAGTACATTTCTGGTCCGATTGAAAGTTGGTTCCGTATTGGTTGATGCCAAAGGTGTGAATAAGCTATATAAGAGTAAGGTCAAATTCAGGTACCTGGCAGAACTTGTAGCGGCAGCATCGGTTACGTTCGCTATTGTAGCTTACCAGTTCCCGGTTACCAGGCAGTTTCTCCAAGTTGTCTGGCTAAAATTAAAGATTGTGTTTGGGGTATAATTTGTCGCAGATAGGGAGGCATTGATATGATTATTGACTTCAAGTACCATGTTGCCTCACTTGTTGCAGTATTTCTGGCTCTGGGTATTGGTATTCTGGTAGGGTCATCTTTTTTAGGGGAAAATGTCAATGAAGCCATAATACAGCAGCAAAAACAGATTGTCAGCAATCTGAACCGTGATTTTGAACAAATGAGACAGGACCATAAAGTGGCTCAGGAGGAAATCGAATCTTACAAGTCAGCTTTGAATATTAGCAAACAGTTTGAAGATCAGGTTCTTCCGGCGCTGTTTTCCGGTAAACTGGCCGGGAAAAATATAGCAGTTATCGAAACAAACAATTATGATTTTCATAATGACTGGATTGACACTATGGGGATGACAGGGGCAAATGTGGTTTCAATTACTACCGTGCTCGAAGGTTTTGACCTGAGCCAGGAAGAAACAAGAAACAGTATTAAAACCAAGCTGATGCTAAAGGATGCTTCGGAGGGGGCTGTTTCCCAGGAATTGGCCCGGGAGATTGCCGAAGGAGTTATCAGCGCCCAGAACTTAGAAAACCTGCATTACTTTGAACAACTGGGATTAATTAAAAATTCGGGTGAATATGGGGTCCCCATAGATGCCGTGATTTTTGTGGGAGGCAGTCAGGAGGAAGTTGGGGAACGCTGCGCTAATCTTGATTTACCGATGATGAAATATTTTCTGGAACGGAACGTTCCTGTTTTCGGCGTGGAAACCAGTGATATCGCATATTCTTATATGAAGGAATACCAAAAGCTCAAAGTCAGCACTGTTGACAATATTGATATGATACCGGGACAGCTATCACTGGTAATGTCAGTTTATGGAAAACCCGGAAATTATGGCATCAAGACTACCGCCAGGCAGCTTATGCCAGATGTCCAATAGGAGTGAAACAAGTGGCTCAAAGTAAGGTTTCTGTTTTAATTCCGGCTCATAATGAAGAAAAGTATATTTTCGAGACCGTATCAGCTGTAAGCAGTATCCCGGAAGTCAGTGAAATAGTTGTTGTGAATGACGCCTCCGCCGATAATACCGCCAAACTTGCGGTTGAGGCGGGGGCTGTGGTCATTTCAACGACTAAAAACCTGGGGAAAGGCGGGGCCTTGAATAGGGGAATGGAACAGGTAAGTGGTGATATCATCGCATTGGTTGACGGAGACCTGGGAGCTTCCGCTGCCGAAGTGAAGAAATTGATTTTACCTGTGTTGGAAGGCCAGGCAGACATGACGGTAGCCAAGTTTCCACGGGCCCGGAAGAAAGGTGGTTTTGGCCTGGTCAAAGGACTGGCTCGCGGCGGAATCAAGTTTTTTACCGGTTTGGAGGTGCTGGCCCCTTTGTCCGGGCAGCGGGTTATGAAGAGAGAGGTTATTACTGCTTTGGGCGGGTTTGAATCAGGTTACGGTGTTGAAGTCGGAATGACAATTGATGCTTCACGCAAAGGGTTTTCCATAACGGAAGTTGAGGTAAACATGACCCATGCCGAAACAGGCAGGGATTTAAGCGGTTTTCTGCACCGCGGCAAACAGTTTGTGCATGTATTCAGGGTATTGACCCGACGCGCTGTTAAGAGGTGACCGATTTATGGCTTGGGTTTATATTGCAGGGCTGATGGCTGTTTCTTTTGCCGTTACCCGGCCGATGCTTCCTCAGATAATGGGGATGCTGACAGAGGCAGGTTTTGTAAAACCGAATTATCGTAAGGAAGAAATTCCCCTGGGAGTGGGTATGGTTTTCTTTTTTTCCGCTGTTTTAGTCCTGACCGGCGCTGCAGTGGTGGGTTGGGCTAACCGCGGAGTCTATGCCTTTCTTTTTGCTGTGGGGGGGATGTGTTTTTTTGGTCTGATTGATGATGTTTTTGGTACCAGGCATGCTACAGGGTTAAAGGGGCACTTCAAAAAACTGCTGCTGGAGAAGGAATTGACTACCGGAGCCCTGAAAGCGCTGGCCGGGGGGGTTATTGCCATTCTGGTAAGCCTGCAGGCGGGTGATGGTACAGGCTTTGACAGATGGATATTTCTTTTGCTGAATTCCTTAATTATTGCATTTTCTGCAAATGCCGTCAATCTTCTTGACCTGAGACCGGGCAGGGCGGCTAAGGGTTTTCTGTTAATTGGTGTATTTATAACTGTGGCCGGATATTTCTGCAGCCCCGAATTATCCGGGGAATATATTGCTTATTTGGCTGTGATTGCAGGAAGCCTGCTGGCATATCTGCCGGCTGACCTAAAAGCAAGGGCTATGATGGGAGATACCGGCTCCAATGTGCTGGGTGCGGCCCTGGGCTTTACGGCGGTTTTTATACTGAGTATCCCGTTTAAGGCTGGATTTCTGCTGCTTTTACTGGGATTTCACCTGCTGACTGAAAAGTATTCACTGACAAAAATCATTGAAAAAAATAAAGTCCTAACTTATATTGATATGATGGGGCGTAGATGAAATCTGCAAAATAATACATAGAATTAAGTAATACCATGCAGGAATCTGCAAACACGAAAAAGAAATATTTATAAGTGTTGTTGTATTGCCAGTCGTTATACTGGCTGTCGGCCGATGGCCATGGGGGGAAGGAAAATGAAAAATAATAACAGTGAAGCGTCGTTGGATGTTATCCTTAATGAAATGAAGAACATGGCTCATCAGATAGATGAGTTGAAGGAAGTCAGGAGTCTTCTGGAAGCAATTCTTCATTCCACTGATGATGCGATTTCCGTTGTAGATGAGAAGGGCTGCGGGATTTTGATTAATCCGGCCTATACCAGAATAACCGGGCTCAGTGAAGAGGATGTCATTAATAAACCCTGTACTGTCGATATCGCCGAAGGCGAAAGTATGCATATGAAGGTTCTGGAGACGAAAAAGCCTGTCCGGGGAGCATTAATGAAGGTCGGGAAAAACAAGAAAGCGGTTGTGGTAAATGTGGCCCCGGTAATCATTGATGGAAAAATAAAGGGCAGTGTTGGTATTATTCATGATATATCTGAAATCCGCAAACTTACTGAAGAACTTGAACACGCCAAAAGCCTGATCAGGCGTATGACTGCCAAGTACACTTTTGAAGACATTATCGGTGAAAGTGATCTTGTTCAATCTGCAATATCACAGGCCAGACATGCTGCCGATACACCGGTTACCGTTCTCCTGAGAGGTGAGAGCGGGACCGGAAAAGAGTTGTTTGCCCATGCCATTCACAACCACAGCTCCAGGTCCCGCGGACCTTTTGTCAGGGTTAACTGTGCTGCTATTGCAGAATCCCTCCTGGAAAGTGAACTCTTCGGATATGAGGAAGGGGCATTCACAGGAGCTGTGAAAGGCGGTCGGAAAGGGTATTTTGAAGAGGCTTGCGGGGGGACAATCTTTCTGGATGAAATTGGCGAAATAAATTTGTCTGTCCAGGCTAAACTGCTTAGAGTGCTGCAGGAACGGGAGCTTATCAGGGTGGGAGGCAGCAAGTCGGTACAGATTGATGTCAGGCTGATAACAGCTACCAATGCAAACCTCGAGCAGAGAATTAATGAGGGCACATTCAGAGAGGATTTATATTACAGGCTCAACGTTGTCCCGATTTTCGTCCCTCCTCTTAGGGGGCGCAAGGAAGATATTCCTCTATTGACGGCTCATTTCAGGAAAAAACTGGGTCAGGAATATGGACGCAGAGTTGCCAAGATAGCGCCCCGGGTGATAGAAATCCTTACTGCCTATGAGTGGCCGGGAAACGTCAGGGAGTTGGAAAATGTGGTGGGGAGAACCATTATAAATATGAATTATAACGAAGAAACCATAATGCCGCATCATGTGCCGGTACTTGGGAAAGGTGAGAGGCCTCAGTGGAAGACACGGGATCACAGCATGATAGAAGATGTTGGTTTAGTGGATTTTGAAGGGACACTTACAGAAATCATGGATGCTGCGGAGAAGCAGGTTCTGGAAAAGGCCCTGCAGAAGACAGGCGGAAATAAAACGATGGCTGCCAGGGAGCTTGGCATTGCTATCAGGAGTCTTTACTATAAATTGGAGAAACACGGGATTGGGTGATTGTATATGAATTTTTGCTATTAGTCCTGGGAGAGTCAGATAAATTCCTTCACGACGGCTACAACTCAGTTTGTTACCGTTTCCCGCTAATCGCGGGAAACGACAAACGGACGTCAGACTCGTCGTTCCGGAACATATCTGACTCTCCCTTAACCTACAGTTAAAAATTGAGACAAAACTAACCTCATGGTTTCAACTTATAGTAACTCGGATGTTTAGTTAAGCAGTAAGTCAAGTTTTATGTGAGAACTGCAAAAGATTGCATGCAGGGAGAGTTTGTGCATGTGAAAACTTGCACACATACTACGAGTGTAGTAGAAGAAAATTGATGAAAATATATGGTTTAAGGGGGTGTAGGATAAATATTGAAAATTGGCATGATGTTTGCATGAGAAAGATGTGAAATACTTGAGCGCTGGATATTCAGCACACTTCATGTAAAAGAGAGGTGCAAAATCATGCGGACATTTACGGAAATACTTGATGAGGCTAAAAAGTGTCCCCGGAAAAAAGTTGCTATTGCTGTAGCCCAGGATGGGTCAGTTTTGGAAGCAGCCAGGGAATGCCAGTGCAGCGGTATAGCTGATGCCGTTCTGGTGGGTGATACGATAGAGATGGCCAGGATTGCTATTGAACGGAAAGTTGACATAAATAAATTTGAGCTTATTCACGAACCTGATGCTGAAGAGGCAGTAAGAAGAGCTGTACTCATGGTACATGCCGGGAAAGCCGACATGTTAATGAAGGGAGCTGTGCAGTCACCCGTTGTCCTGAAGGCCGTACTGGATAAGAACATCGGACTGCGCACCGGTAGTGTGCTGACACATGTTGCCGTATTTGAGTCCCCGGGTTATGACAGGCTGATGTTGATGACTGATGCCGGGATGAATATTATGCCTACTTTTGATCAGAAAGTGGATATGGTTAAGCATGCCGTCCATGTGGCAAAAGCCCTAAAAATAGAGCAGCCGAAGGTTGCTGTCATTGCAGGTGTGGAACTGGTTAACCCGGACATGCCGAGCACTGTTGATGCTGCACTCCTCTCCAAAATGGCTGAGAGGGGTCAGATCGGGGATTGTATCATTGACGGACCCTTAGCCTTGGACTTAGCCCTGTCCAAGGAATCTGCCCGTGCCAAAGGTGTGACCAGTCCGGTGGCTGGTCAAGCCGATATTCTTGTGCTGGCCAATATTGATGCGGCCAACGTTTTATATAAAGCCCTGGTTTTTCTTGGCGGGGCCAAAATAACGGGATTGGTCATGGGAGCACAGGCGCCTGTTATCCTGACCTCACGAGCTGATTCCCATGAGGCAAAACTGGTTTCCGTGGCGCTGGGTGTGTTGATGACCAGCAAAGAGGAATCCGGTGGAAACAGTAAACGCGACGATAAAAGCCTTAAAGCTGTTTAAGTTGTGTGTGAACACAACTTATTTTTTTAGGGAAGATTAATGGACGTATAAAACGCGTTTTTAATCAGGAGAATAATCTTCGAAAAGATTTACCAGGAAGAGCATTAAATAGAGAAGGGTTGTGTTTCGGGAGTGATAAACTATCTGCAGCTTATTATAAATCCTGGCTCCACATCTACCAAAATCGCTGTATTTAAAGATGCTGAGCCTGTTCATACGGAAACAATCAGGCACAGCGTTAGGGACCTGGAACGGTATGCTAAAATAATTGATCAGTTTGAATACAGGCTGGAAATTGTAAAAGATAATATCAAAAATTCGGGGATTGATGCCAGTGAGCTGAATGCAGTTGTGGGCAGAGGCGGTCCTCTGAGACCGGTACCGGGGGGAACCTATCTGGTTAATGAAAAAATGCTCCGGGATATGAGAGAGGAACGGCGCGGCTCTCATGCTTCCAACCTGGGGGGGCTGATAGCACATGCAATTGCTGCAGAACTTAATATTCCGGCCTTTATAGTGGATCCGGTCTCTGTTGACGAAATGGAGCCCATAGCCAGGGTCTCCGGGATGCCGGACAACCCCAGGGAAAGCCTGTTCCATGCGCTGAATCAGAAGGCTGTGGCCAGAAGAGCTGCAGAAGAGTTGGCCAGAGACTATATGGATGTCAACTTTATTGTGGCACACCTTGGAGGAGGCATATCTGTCGGCGCTCACCAGAGAGGACGTGTTATTGACGTAAATAATGCCCTTCCGGGTGATGGGCCGTTTTCCCCGGAACGAAGCGGGGGTGTGCCGGCAGGGAAACTGGTGGAAATGTGCTACAGTGGATGCCTGTCCAGAGAGGAAATGGGGAAAAAACTTGTGGGTAATGCGGGATTGGCGGCTTACCTGGGTACCAATGATGCCATAGAAGTGGAAAAACGGATTAATAATGGAGACGAGGAAGCAAAGCTGGTATACCGGGCAATGGCTTACCAGGTCTCAAAAGAAATCGGAGCCTGTGCCGCAGTGCTCAAGGGCAATATTGATGCCATCATCATTACCGGAGGTATCGCCCACAGCAGCATGCTGGTTAAATGGATAGAAGAACAGGTCGGATTTATGGCCCCTGTCAGTGTATTTCCGGGTGAGGATGAAATGCAGGCTCTTGCCTGTGGTGGGATTAGGGTACTTTCAGGCGCTGAATCTGCAAAAACTTATTAACAAATGTGTTCTTATGCTTTATAATAGAAAGGGTGGTCAAATATGTCCATCCTTATTTCATTTATCGGGAAACCGGGGGGAGCTTCGCGAAAAGGAGATAAGAGTCCGGTTAGTGTCGTCTGTTTATCAATGGGAAAACACTGCAAACCCTCCGTTACACAATGCGAGGGTTATTTTATTTAAAGGGCAACTAAAATGACATCGAAGGGAGGACTATAAATGGCAAAGGGAAGAGCTATTATTTGTGAACACCGGTGCAAGGGCTGTGGACTCTGTATTACCGCATGTCCCCAGGGACTGATAGAAATATCCAATAAGCTGAATGCTTCCGGGTTTCACCCTGCAGTGGTAAGTGAGTTGGAAAAATGTAAAGGATGTGCCCTGTGTGCGTTAATGTGTCCTGATGTTGCAATTGAAGTGGAAAGGGAGGAGAAATAGATTGGGTAAAGTGCTGATGAAGGGGAATGAAGCAGTTGCAGAAGCAGCTGTCCTGGGCGGATGCAGGTACTTCTTTGGATACCCGATTACACCACAAAACGAGATTCCCGAATACCTGGCAAAGAGGCTGCCTGAAGTTGGCGGGACTTTTTTGCAGGCAGAAAGTGAAATATCGGCAATAAATATGGTATTTGGCGCCGCGGGTTCCGGTGCCCGGGTCATGACTTCATCTTCGGGGCCCGGGATCAGCCTAAAGCAGGAAGGTATCTCCTATATTGCAGGAGCTGAACTTCCCTGTGTAATTGTGAATATGGTCAGAGGCGGACCCGGCCTGGGAAATATCGGTCCTGCCCAGTCTGACTATTTCCAGGCTACCAAAGGAGGCGGTCATGGCGATTACAGGCTGATTGTACTTGGGCCGGCTTCGGTTCAGGAGCTTGTTGACCTGACCATTGAAGCCTTTGAAATGGCAGACCGCTACCGGAATCCGGTGATGATACTGGGGGATGGTATTTTGGGCCAAATGATGGAACCTGTTGAATTTAAGGTTAAGGAGATTATGAGCGGTCCTGAAAAACCATGGGCGACCACAGGCGCTAAAGGCAGGACAAGAAATCTGATAACATCTCTGTACATTGTTCCTGAAGATCTTGAAGAACACTGCAGGAAGCTGAAGGAAAAGTATGACGGTATTGCAGCTGTGGAAAAAAGGCATGAATCATATTTTGCGGAAGATGCCGAAATAGTGCTGGCCGCATATGGGACAACGGCCAGAATATGCAAGGCTGTTGTTGATCAGGCCAGGGAAGAAGGTATCAGGGCAGGACTCATCAGGCCGGTGAGCCTGTGGCCTTTCCCTGACGAGCCGTATTTCAAGGCTGCCGACTATGCCGACGCCTTCCTGGCTGTTGAAATGAGTAACGGCCAGATGGTGGAAGATGTACGTCTTTCTGTAAATGGTAAGAAACCGGTCCATTTCCTGGGCAGAACAGGCGGAATAGTGCCAACAAAGGCTGAAATTTATGCTGATGTAAAGAAAATAGCTGCAGGAGGTGTCCGGTAATGGCAGTTAAAAAAGTGTTTACCAAACCGGCCTCTATGACTGATAAGACAATGCATTTTTGCCCGGGATGCACCCATGGCATTATCCAGCGCCTGGTAGCCGAGGTGATTGATGAATTAGGTATCAGGGAAGATACAATTGCCGTAGGTCCTGTAGGGTGTGCCGTCTTCTGCTATGATTACTGGGATGTTGATTTTCAACAGGCCTCACACGGACGGGCGCCGGCTGTGGCCACCGGGGTCAAAAGAGTACATCCCGATAAGGTTGTCTTTTCCCTGCAGGGCGATGGTGATATCGCGGCTATTGGCACAACAGAAATCGTGCACGCTGCAGCCAGGGGAGAACAAATCAGCTGTCTCTTTGTAAATAACAGCATTTACGGGATGACAGGAGGCCAGATGGCTCCGACAACAATAGTCGGGCAAAAAACCACAACTACACCTGACGGCAGAGACAGCAGCCGGGCCGGATATCCGGTGAAACTCACAGAAATGCTGGCAGTGCTTGACGGGGTGACTTATTCCGCAAGGGTCTCAGTACACAGCCCGGCCAATGTTGTCAAGGCTAAAAAGGTAATTAAAAAGGCCTTTGAGATCCAGATGAAGGGAGAGGGTTTTGCCATTGTGGAAATTCTCTCGACCTGTCCGACCAACTGGGGGCTCTCACCTGTTGATTCCATAAAGTGGCTGGAAGATAATGTTCTGCCGTATTTTCCCATCGGAGAATTTAAGACACCCGGGGAGGTGAGCAGCTAATGCTTGAAGAACTTATAATCGCCGGTTTCGGGGGTCAGGGTGTCATGTCAATGGGTCAGCTTATTACTTATGCAGGCATGATAGAAAACAAAAATGTAGCCTGGATACCCTCTTATGGCCCTGAAATGCGCGGGGGAACAGCAAATTGTGCTGTCACCGTATCTGATCGGGAAATCAGTTCACCGGTAGTTACTGAACCTACAACAGTCATTATAATGAATCAGCCTTCCCTGAAAAAGTTCCTGCCGATTTTGAAACCAGGAGGTCTTCTGCTGATAAACAGTTCTCTGGTTACTGCAGATATCTCCCGTGATGACCTGAGAGTATTGGAAATACCGTCAAATGAGCTGGCCAATGAAAAGCTTGATAACACCAGGGTTGCCAATATAATTATTCTTGGGGCCTATATCGAGATTACTAAAGTGGTTACAATTGACTCCATAATTGAGTCTCTGAAAAAAGTCCTGCCGGAACGCAGGCATAACCTGATTCCGTTAAACAGACAGGCCCTGGAACTGGGGGCCGAATTCGCCAAACAGGCAAAGATGTAAGCAATAGATGAATTATTCCAAAACTGTCTGCATAATCTAGCAGGCAGTTTTTTTGTGTGCGCCCAGCATGGGCGCAGTCTAACGGGTGCAAGTCCCGAGTGC